>CAWEMP010000020.1:0-575343 GCA_963810205.1 uncultured Acidobacteriota bacterium | reverse complement strand
TCAAGATCTACATCGGCCACGCCGCCGGCGTGGGCAAGACCTACCAGATGCTGGAGGACGCCCACCTCCTCAAGAAGCAGAGGGTCGACGTCGTCGTCGGCCTGGTCGAGACGCACGGGCGGGCGGAGACCGCCGAGCGCGTCGGCGACCTCGAGGTCATTCCTCGCCGCGCCCTCGCCTACAAGGGCAAGACGCTCGAGGAGATGGACCTGCCGGCGATCCTGCGCCGCAGGCCCGAGGTCGTGATCGTCGACGAGCTCGCCCACTCGAACGTGCCCGGAACCGAAAACGCCAAGCGCTACCAGGACGTGGAGGATCTCCTCGACGCCGGGATCTCGGTGATGACGGCCGTCAACATCCAGCACTTCGAGTCGCTCCAGGACATCGTCTCGCGCGTGACCGGCGTCGACGTCCAGGAGCGCGTGCCGGACCGGGTCCTCCGCCAGGCCGACACGATCGTCAACGTGGACCTGCCCTCGGCGGAGCTCCAGGAGCGCCTGCGCGCCGGCAAGATCTACCCGCCGGAACGGATCGGGCCCGCGCTCGAGAACTTCTTCACCGAGGAGAATCTGGCGTCGCTCCGCGAGCTCGCGATGCGGCAGATCGCCGACCGGCTCGAGGCCGAGCGCCGCGGACCGCACGCAACCGCCGCGACCGAGCCCGTGGGCACCAAGGCGATGGTCGCGATGTCCTCCAACCCCGACACGACACGTCTCCTCCTGCGGCGCGCCTCGGCGCTTGCGGGAAAGCTCAACACCAACTGGTTCGCCGTCTACGTGCGCACGCCCCGGGACAGCCCCCAGCGGATGTCGGCGCGCGAGCACCGCCTCCTGTCGGAGAACGTCACCCTGGCCATGGAGCTCGGCGCCAAAGTCGTCTGGCTCTCCGGCGAGGACGTGGCGCGCGAGCTCTCGCGGTTTGCCCGCGAGCACGGCGTGACCCTCGCGATCTTCGGCAAGTCTCGCCGGCCAGGCTGGCTGCGGCCCTTCAAGAAAAGCCCGATCGCCACCTTCGCAGGCGTCGGATCCGGCGTCGACGTGTACGAGATCGAAACCGAGAGCTAGGACAGGGAGGCGGCCGGCTCGGAGCCGGCGCTCCCCTGCTCGTCGAGGAGCGTCCGCAGCGCCCGGGTGTGGTCGGGCGTCGTGCCGCAGCAGCCGCCGACGATCCGCGCGCCGAGCTCGAGCCACCGGCGGGCATGGGACGCGTAGTCGTCCGGCGCGAGATCCTCGGTGAAGGCCCATCCACGGCTCTCGTCGGGAAGCCCCAGGTTGCCATAGGCGCACAGCGGCAATCCCGGCGCGGCGCCCGCGAGGATCTCGAGATCGCGCGAGAGCTTCGCCGCCGGCACGCAGTTGATCCCGAGCGCGTCGGGACCCAGAGGCAGCAGAGCGCGCGCGGCGTCTCCGATCGGCTCGCCCGACAGGAGCTTCCCGCCGCCGTCGGTCACGAGCGAAACGACCACGGGAAGGCCGGTCGCCTTCGCCGCCAAGAGCGCTCCCACCGCCTCGCGAATCGAGTTGTGCGTTTCCGCGAGGATCAGGTCGACGCCGGCCTCGGCGAGGAAACGGGCCTGCGCCGCGTGCTCGCGCGCGAGGGAGACGACGTCGGGAGCGAGATCCGGCCGATAGCAGTCTTCGAGGGGCGAGAGAGACCCCGCGACGAAGACCTCCCTCCCGGGCGCCGCCGCGGCCTGGTGGGCGAGCTGCACGGCCCGGACGGTCAGCTCGCTCGAGCGCGCGGCGAGGCCGGCCTTTCCGAGCGTTCGCGCGTGCGTGCGGAACGTGTTCGCCGTCAGGATGTCGGCTCCGGCTGCGATCTCGTCCCCGTGGATGGTCCAGACGAGCTCGGGATCCCGGATCAGGGTCTTCGCGCTCCAGAGCGGCAGCGTCGTGTCGGCGTCCCGGCGCTGGAGCTCGGTTCCCATCGCCGCATCGAGCAGGAGCGGGCGGGGCGCGTCCAGCCGCTCCCGGAATCGACTCGACAGAACACCCATCGTTTACGAGTCTATGCGAGGCAATGATGCTAAAAAAATAAGGCCGGAGTCATCTCCGGCCTTATTCTATTCGGACAGACAGCTTCAGTACGTCTCGAGGTACTTCTCCGTCTCCCACGGCTGCACGCGCGAGATGTACTCGGCCCATTCGCCGCGCTTGGCCTCGAGGAAGTGCGTGAGGATGTGCTCGCCCAGGGCCTCGGTGACGACGCTGTCTTTCTCGAGGTTGTCGAGGGCCTCGGACAGGTTGGCCGGGAGCTGGTCGATCCGCAGGCGCCGCTTCTCGCGCTCGCTCATCTTGAAGATGTTCCGGTCGACCGGCTCGCCCGGATCCATCCGGTTCTTCACGCCGTCGAGGCCCGAGGCGAGCATGACGCCGAAGGCGAGATACGGGTTGCAGGACGGGTCCGGCATGCGGACCTCGATGCGGGTCCCCATACCGCGGCGGGCCGGCACGCGGACGAGGGGCGAGCGGTTGCGCATGGACCAGGCCACGTTGATCGGGGCCTCGTAGCCCGGCACGAGCCGCTTGTACGAGTTGACGAGCGGGTTGGTGATCGCGACGAAGGCGCGGGCGTGGCGCAGGATGCCGCCCGTGTAGTTCATGGCGGTCTTGGAGAGCTGGTACTTGGCCTTCGCGTCGTAGAAGACGTTGTTGCCCTTCTTGTCGAGGAAGGACTGGTGGACGTGCATGCCCGAGCCGTTGATGCCGTAGATGGGCTTGGGCATGAAGGTGGCGTGCAGGCCGTGGTCCATCGCGACCTTCTTGACGATGAAGCGGAAGGTCGAGACGCGGTCGGCGGTCGTGACGGCGTCGGCGTACTTGAAGTCGATCTCGTGCTGGCCGGCGGCGACCTCGTGGTGCGCCGCCTCGACCTCGAAGCCCATCTGCTCGAGCGCGAGGACGATGTCGCGCCGCGCCTCTTCGCCGCGGTCGACGGGGGTCAGGTCGAAGTAGGCGCCCTCGTCGTGCGTGTCGACGATCGGGATCGCCGTTGGCGTCGCGGCGGAAGAGGAAGAACTCCGCCTCCGGGCCCGTGACCAGCGTGTAGCCCATGGCCGAGGCCTTGTCCATCTGCTTCTTCAGCGTCATGCGGGGGCAGCCGGCGAAGGGGCTTCCCGTCCGGGTTGTAGACGTCGCAGATCAGGCGGCCGACCTTCTCCCCGTTGCGGTGCGCCCAGGGATAGATCGCGAAGGAGTCGAGGTCCGGCACCAGGTTCATGTCGGACTCTTCGATCCGCGTGAAGCCCTCGATCGACGAGCCGTCGAACTGGATCTCTCCGTCGAGCGCCTTGGAGAACTGCGAGCTCGGCAGCTCGACGTTCTTGATCACGCCGAAGATGTCGGTGAACTGCAGGCGCATGAAGCGGACGTTCTCCGCCTCGCACACCTTCAGGATCTCGGCCTTGGAAAGACCCCCGCCCGCCGCGTCGAATTTCAGGACCTTCGCCTTTGCCATGCCGCCCCCTTTTTTTTGACGTTGGAGCAGGATTTTAGAAGCAATCCGGAGAATTGCAAGCCAAATCTGGCTGAATGACGTCAGAAATCTGCCGCAAATGCACATTTTCGTGTGCAGCCCGCAACGCGGCCCGAGGCGCCCTCCGGAGGCCCGCCGACCCCGGAACGATAGAATCCGGCCAGTTCCATGGCCCTTCTGCCCGGCCGGCGGCTCGGACCCTACGCGATCGTGGCCCCGCTCGGCGCGGGCGGGATGGGCGAGGTTTACCGCGCGCGGGACACGCGGCTCGACCGGGAGGTCGCCGTCAAGGTCCTGCCGGAGCGATTCGCCGGCTCGCCCGAGGCGCTCGCGCGCTTCGACCGCGAGGCCCGCGCCGTGGCGGCCCTCTCGCATCCCAACATCCTTTCCCTCTTCGACTTCGGCCGCGAGGACGAGATCGCGTACGCCGTCACCGAGCTCCTGCAGGGAGAGACGCTCCGGGAGCGCCTGTCCCGCGAGCGGCTGGGCGAGCGCAAGGCGATCGAGATCGCCGCCGCGATCGCCGACGGGCTCGCGGCCGCCCACGCCGCCGGCATCGTCCATCGCGACCTGAAGCCCGAGAACGTGTTTCTCACCTCGGACGGACGGGTCAAGATCCTCGACTTCGGCCTCGCCCGCGTCGACGGAACGAGCGACGCGGCCTCGGCGACCTCGGCGCCCACGACGCCGCCGCCCACGGAGCCCGGGGTCGTCATGGGCACGGCGGGATACATCTCGCCCGGAGCAGATCCGCGGGCGGCCGGCCGACGCGCGAAGCGACATCTTCGCCTTCGGCGCGGTGCTCTACGAGATGCTCACGGGAGAGCGGGCCTTCGCCGGCGCCACGACCGGGGAGTCTCTCGCCGCGATCCTGCGGGACGAGCCGCCCGACGTCTCGGCGAAAGTCCCGGCCGTCTCGCCCGCGGTCGATCGGCTCGTCTCCCGCTGCCTGCAGAAGAGCCCCGACGAGCGTTTCCAGTCGGCCCGGGACCTCGCCTTCGCGTTGCGGGAATCCGGATCCGGCCGCGTTCCCTCGCGGCGGCGCCGCTGCG
This sequence comes from uncultured Acidobacteriota bacterium, assembly GCA_963810205.1. Classification (GTDB taxonomy): domain Bacteria; phylum Acidobacteriota; class Thermoanaerobaculia; order UBA5066; family Gp7-AA6; genus DAHUXD01. Next base: position 570,817 of record CAWEMP010000020.1, on the reverse strand, counting down.
GCCCGCTCCGCCGGCGAGGGGACTTCGCCTCCTTCCCGCAGCGGGTCTCGTCCTGGCCTCGCTCGCCGCCGGCTGGCTGCTGCGCCCCGCGTTCGCCCGCCCGGGCCCTCGCCTCCTTCGGCCGTGTCGTCCGCCTGACGTACGGTCCCTCCCGTGCCTTCGCTCCCGCGATCTCGCCCGACGGAAAGTGGATCGCCTACGTGTCGGACGCTCGCGGCCCGACGGACGTCTGGGTGAAGTTCGTCGCAGGAGGAGAGGCGGTCAACCTGACGGAGAAGTCGGGCCTCGTCGTGGAGTCCCGCTCGGACATCGGCGGTCTGGACGTTTCTCCGGACGGCAGCCTCATCTCCTTCGGCGCCGCCGAATCCCCGAAGAGCGGGATCACGGACTTCACGACCTGGGTCATCCCGGCGCCGCTCGGAGGAGTGCCGCGGCGGCTCCTCCGGCGGGGACTGGGCGCGCGCTGGTCGCCGGACGGGCGGCGAATCGCCTACATCAGTCCTGGCGGCGGTGGCGGCGACACGCTGCTCGTCGCCGATGCGGACGGGGGCAACGCGAAGAAGATTCAGAAGACCGATGTCCACCTGCACGCGCCGGCATGGTCCTCGGACGGGCGGTTTCTCTACTACCTCAAGTGCCTGATGGCGTACAACGAGGCCCCCGCCGAGCTGTGGCGCACGCCATCGGACGGCGGTCCGGAGGAGCGGGTCGTCGCGACCTCGCGCCGCGCGATCTTCGCCGAGCCGCTGCCGGGAGGCCGCGGCGTCATTTTCTCGGCCGATCCCGACTCCGCGGAGCTCGCACTCTGGTGGCTCGCGTCCCCGGGCCGCTCTCCGATCCGCCTGACGACCGGGCTCGGTGAGTTCCTCGGAGCTCGATCTTCGCGCGACGGGCGCTCGATCGTCGCGACCCGTTCGGACTCGAGGCAGGCGCTGGCGGCGCTGCGGCTGGAGGAGCTGGCCGCGGCGCCGCGAGACCTCACCGGGGGCGAGTACGGCGACCGCGACCCGAATCTCGCGGCAGCGGGGGACCGCCTCGTCTGGAGCTCGTCGCGCTCCGGCAACCGCAACCTGTGGATCGGCGCCACCGATGGATCCGGCGCCCGCCCTCTGACCAACGGGAACTCCCTCGACGATCACCCGGTCTTCTCGCCCGACGGGACGCAGGTCGCATTCATTTCTTCCCGGAAGGAAGGACGGGGAGTCTGGGTCATCCCTTCCGAAGGAGGCGCTGCGCGTGAGATCTACCGGGGCGAGGTGACCGGCGCTCCATCCTGGTCGCCCGACGGAACGGAAATCCTGATCGGCGCCCGCGATCGCGAGCTCTCCCGGCTCTTCCGAGTGTCCGGCGCGGATGGTCGCGTCGAGCCCGGTCGAGACCGCCACCGGCGCCCTGGCGGGGGCGTGGAATCCGAAGAAGCCGCTGATCGCGTACCTCATCCAGGAGCCCGCGAGCGACGAGCCGAAGCCCAGGCGCAATCGCCTCGCCTTCGTCGACCTTTCCGGCCGGCCCCGGCTCGACGGAGATTCCGCCGGGTCCGAATTTCGCGAACGGAGCCCTCGCGTGGGCGCCGGACGGAGAGCGGCTGCTCGCCGTTCGAGGCAGGCCGCGGCCCTGCCGGCGGAGCTGTACGTCGTCGATCCTCGGAGCCCGGACCCGTATCGCCTGGTCTTCCGCGCGGCCGTGGGAGAGCAGATCCGCGGCGCGGCCTGGGCCGCCGACGGTTCCACGATCGTCCTGGGTCTCGAGCGGGCCAGAAGCGACATCGTCCTTCTCTCCGCCGACTGACCGGCTTCCCTCCGGATAGAATCCCCGGCGTGACCGCCGACGACCGCTGGCCCACCCGCGACGAAGCCCGCGCCCTCCTCTTCGAGTTCACGCAGTCCGACGCCCTGCGCAAGCACGGCCGCGCCGTCGAGGAGGCCATGCGGGCCTGCGCGCGGCGCGCGGGAGTGACCGACGAGGCGGAGATCGAGCGCTGGGGAATCGTCGGGATGCTCCACGACTTCGACTACGAGCAGAACCCGACCGAAGACACGCACCTGCACGTCGGTGGGACGGATCCTGCGGGAGCGCGGCTACGCCGAGGAGATGGTCGCGACGATCGAGTCCCACGCCGACTACATGAAGATCCCCCGCGACACGCCCATGAAGAAGGCGATCTACGCCTGCGACGAGCTCGTCGGCTTCATCGGCGCCTGCGTGAAGGTCCGGCCGACGAAGAAGATCGCCGATCTTCCGGCCTCCTCCGTCGTGAAACGACTGAAGGACAAGGCCTTTGCGCGCTCCGTCGACCGTTCCTACGTGTACGGCGGCGCCGAGGCCGTCGGGCTGCCCCTGGAAGAGCACATCGCCTTCGTCATCGAGGCCCTCAAACCGATTGCCGACGAGATCGGGCTCTGAGCTTAGAGCCCGGCACGAAATCTGCTATAAATATCGATTCCCTGTGAACGCAAAGCCACTGCCGCAAAAGGACTTGCACATGAGCTCCGTCGAGACCGTCTCTCCCCGGCTCATACGGGCCCGATCGATCGCCAAGGATCTCTCCGGCGAAGAGCTCCGCGCCCTGGCGCGCTCGGGCGAGAAGACGACCGAGTACGGCTCCCCCGTCTACGCCACCCGGATCAAGAACCGCTCGGCCAAGAAGACCTATGTCGTCGCCGACGGCGTGAAGGTCGGCGTGATGCAGCAGTCGATCGAGGGCAGCCGAGCCGCCGAGAAGATCCGCGAGGTCCAGGAGGCGCTCTCGAAGATGGACCTGATCCAGGTCGATCGGCGCATGGGGATGAGCCCCGAGGCTCCGATCCACTGCCGCCTCTACGTGCCGAAGGAGTACGCGCGGATCGCGTACATGTGGAACAACATGCTCTTTCCCTCCGACTCCTCGAAGGAGCCGGACTTCATCTCGGTCTACGTGCCGGACTGGCCGGAGACGCTGATCTTCCTCGACGTCAACCAGGGCTACACCTACATCCTCGGGACGGACTACCCCGGCGAGGCGAAGAAGTCGATGCTCCGGCAGGCCATGTACTGGATCAAGCGCCGGGGCGGGCTGGGGCTGCACGCGGGATCGAAGATCCTCCGCGTTCTCGGTCCGGACCACGAGCTGCGGGACGTCGGGTTCCTGCTCTTCGGCCTGTCGGGCACCGGCAAGACGACGCTGACCCTGCACGACCACGGCCTGAAGGAGCCGGAGCGGGCGATCATCAAGCAGGACGACGTCGTCCTGCTGACGCGCGACGGCCGCGCCTTCGGCACCGAGGACGGCTTCTACATCAAGACCGAGGGCCTCGAGCCGTCCCAGACGGTCCTCTGGGGCGCGGCCACCCACCCGACCGCGGCCTACGAAAACATCTCCGTCGGCGAGAACGGCAAGGTCGATTTCCTCGACACCTCGATCACGTCGAACGGCCGAGGCGTCGTCCTGAGGCGCTACATCCAGGGAACCTCGGACGGGATCGACCTGGCGAAGGCCAACAAGATCGTCTTCATCACGCGGCGCAACGACGTCGTGCCCGTCTGCGCGCGTCTCTCCTCGGAGCAGGCGGCCGCGTACTTCATGCTCGGCGAGTCGATCGAGACCTCGGCCGGCGACCCGACGAAGGCCGGGCAGGCCAAGCGCGAGGTCGGAACGAACCCCTTCATCGTCGGGCCCGAGGCCGAGGAGGGCAACCGGGTCCTCCAGATCCTCCGCGAGAATCCGGACATGCAGGCGTACATCCTGAACACGGGCTCGATCGGGGCGAAGGCCGGGAGCGCCGGGGAAAAGATCACGATCAAGGTGTCGACCGAGATCATGAAGCAGATCGCCAAGGAAGGGATCCGCTGGCAGAAGGACCCGGACTGGGGCTACGACGTGCCGTCCGAGGTTCCCGGAGTCGACCTCGCGAAGTACGACCCGCGGCGGCACTACTCCGAGCGAGGAGTACGCCGCGCTCGTCGACAAGCTCCGCGCGGAGCGGAGGGAGTGGCTCGCGAAGTTCCCGGGTCTCGACGAAGTGATTCCGAAGGCGATCGAGAGACGTAGCGGTAAGCAGTAAGCGACGCGAGAGGGCCAGCTCAGCGCGTCATCCCGAGCGAAGCGAGGGATCCCGTGCTCGAACGGGTCTTGCGTGTCGAGTTCGGGCTTCGCGCCTCAGGATGACGGGCGCCGGCTTCACGACGCCCGTCACTCTCCCAGGTACGCTTCCTTCACCTTCGGGTTCGCGGCCACCTCGGCCGAGGTGCCCTCGAGGGCGACCTGGCCCGTCTCCAGGACGTAGGCCCGGTTCGAATGGCGCAGGGCCGCGTTGGCGTTCTGCTCGACGAGGAGGACCGGCGTGCCGGCGCGGTGGATCTGCTCGATCGCCTCGAAGATCGCGTGGACGACGATCGGCGCGAGGCCGAGCGACGGCTCGTCCAGGAGCAGCACCTTCGGCTTCGACATGATGGCCCGCCCGATCGCCAGCATCTGCTGCTCGCCGCCGGAGAGCGTGCCGGCGGTCTGGAGGAGCCGCTCCTTCAGCCGCGGAAAGAGCGCGTAGACCTTCTCGTAGTCGGAAGCGATGCCGCGGTCACGGCGCGAGTACGCCCCCATCTCGAGGTTCTCGCGCACGGACAGGTTGGCGAAGACGATGCGCCCCTCCGGAACGAGAACGAGGCCCTCCCGGACGAGGCGGTGCGTCGGGCGCGAGCGCGTCGGCGCGCCGTCGTAGCGCACCTCGCCTCCGGCCGCCGGGACGAGGCCCATGATCGCCCGCAGCGTCGTCGTCTTGCCGGCGCCGTTGGCCCCGATGAGCGTGACGATCTCGCCTCGCGCGAGCGTCAGCGAGACGCCCTTCAGGGCCTTGATCGCGCCGTAGGCGACCGACAGGTCCCGGACCTCGAGGATGGCGGGCTCCGTCAAGCGCCCCCCAGGTAGGCCTCGATGACCTTCGGGTTTCTCTGGATCTCGGCGGGCGGGCCGATCGCGATCGTGGAGCCGTAGTCGAGCACGTGGACCTTCTCGCAGATGCCCATGACGACCTTCATGTTGTGCTCGACGAGGAGGACCGCCATGCCGAAGCGATCGCGAACCCAGCGGATCAGGTCCATGAGCTCGTTGGACTCGTGCGGGTTCATCCCGGCGGCCGGCTCGTCCAGGAGCAGCAGGCGCGGCGCCGTCGCCATCGCCCGCGCGATCTCGAGGCGCCGCTGGCTGCCGTAGGGCAGGTTCTTGGCCTTCTCCTCGGCCAGGTGATCGAGCTTGAAGATCTTCAGCAGCTCGCGGCTCTCGACGTCGACGCGCGCCTCCTCGATCCGATGCCGCCGCGTTCGGAGCATCGCGGTCGTCAGCGTCGTCGCCTGCCGGCAGTCGAAGGCGACCTTGACGTTGTCGAGAACCGACATCTCGGAGAAGAGCCGGATGTTCTGGAACGTGCGGGCGATTCCGCGGCGGGTGATCCGGCCGCACCGCTCTCCCTGGATCGAGGCGCCCTCGAACGCGATGCCGCCGGAGGTCGGAGTGTAGACGCCCGTGATCACGTTGAAGACCGTGGTCTTGCCGGCCCCATTGGGGCCGATCAGGCCGTAGAGCTGAGACGGCTCGATCGCCAGGTCGAGCTCGTTGACGGCGACGAGCCCGCCGAACCGCATCGTGACCCGGGAGAGCTTCAGGATCGTCACGGCCGCCTCAGTTGCTCCCCGTCGTGCCCGGCGCCCCGCCGATCGAGCGGCGCCGCCGCGTCAGAAACGTGACGAACTCGCGGTGGCCGAGAATGCCCTGCGGCCGCACGATCATGATGATGATCAGAAGGAGCGAGAAGAGGATCATCCGGTACTGCGCGAACTCCCGCAGGCCTTCCGTGAGGCTGATGAAGAGCACGGCGCCGAGGACCGAGCCCGAGATGGACCCGAGGCCGCCGATGACGATCATGATGATGATCTCGAACGACTTCAGGAACGTGAACGAGTTCGGGTTGATGTACATGAGGTAGTGAGCGAAGAGGCCGCCGGCCACACCCGCCATGGCCGAGGACACGACGAAGGAGATGACCTTCGCGCGCGTCGTGTGCACGCCCATCGCCTCCGCGGCGATCTCGTCCTCGCGGATCGCGACGAGCGTCCGCCCGAAGGAGGAGTGAACGATCCGGTAGACGACGAGGATCGTCGCCGCCGCGAACAGATAGATCCAGAAGAAGTTCGCCAGGCGCGGGATGCCGGAGAACCCGCGGGCGCCGCCCACGGCGTCGATGTTGAGGATCGAGACCCGGATGATCTCGCCGAAACCGAGCGTGACGATCGCCAGGTAGTCGCCGCGCAGGCGAAGCGACGGCACCCCGACGAAGAACCCCGCGATCGCGGCGAGCACCGCGGCGATCGACAGGCTCACCAGGAGCAGCACGCCCTGCTGGCCGAACTCGGGCAGGAAAGTCAGCGGGGCGCGCAGCTTCTCGCCGAAGGTCACCGTGAAGTAGGCCGAGGAATAGGCGCCGATCGCCATGAACCCCGCGTGTCCGATCGAGAACTGCCCGGTGAACCCGTTGATGAGGTTCAGGCTGACCGCCAGGACGATGTTGATCCCGGCGAGCGAGATGACCTGCAGGAAGTACGGCGAAATCGACACCCCGGAAACGAGGGAGCCCGACAGGAGCCCGTTGGCGACGAACAGGACCGCCACGAGGCCGAGGGCGGCGGCGAGCCCCTTCACACCTTCTCCTTCTGGACCCGCCCGAGAAGGCCCTGCGGCCGCAGGATCAGGACGAGGATCAGGATTCCGAAAGCGATCGCCTCGCGGTAGGTCGACGACAGGTACCCGACGACCATGACCTCCGAGATCCCGATGAGGAGGCCCCCGAGGACGGCGCCCGGGATGCTCCCGATCCCGCCGAGCACGGCGGCCACGAAGGCCTTGAGCCCGTACATGATCCCCATGAGGGGGTCGACCTTGGGGATCTGCATCCCGATCAAGACGCCCGCCGCCGCCGCGAGCGCGGACCCGAGCGCGAAGGTGATGGCGATGATCCGGTCCGTCGAGATCCCCATCAGGCGCGAGGCGTCGAGGCTGAAGGAGACCGCGCGCATGGCCTTCCCGGTGCGGGTCTTCAGGATGAAGAAGCGCAGGGCCAGCATGAGCAGAACCGAGACCGCGATGACCGTGATCTGCTCGCTCGTCAGGCGCACGCCGCCGAGCAGGATGTCCGCGTGGGGCGCGAGCGACGGGAAGAACTTCGGGTCCGGTCCGAAGACGAGCTGGGCGAGGTTCTCGATGAAGAGCGACACGCCGATCGCGGTGATCAGGAGCGTCAGGCGCGCCTCGCGCCGCACGGGGCGGTAGGCCAGGCGCTCGATCAGCATGCCGAGCAGCGCGCACGCGATCATCGAACCCGCCATCACCAGAAGAGCCGAGACGATCGAGGGCTCTTCGCCCTGGAGCTTGCGCGACAGGTAGTAGCCCACGTAGGCGCCGACCATGTAGACGTCGCCGTGGGCGAAGTTGATCAGGCGCAGCACCCCGTACACCATCGTGTACCCCAGGGCGATCAGGGCGTAGATCGATCCGAGCGACAGGCCGTTGACGAGCTGCTGGAGGAAGGTGGTCATGCGGAGGTGCCGCCGTCCTCCGTGATCCTGGCCGTCAAGCCTCCTATTGCACCGACTCCGGCGGGATCGTTTCCGTCAGCAGGTACTTCCCGTTCTCGACCTTGACGATGACGGCGCTCTTGACCGCGTTGCGATCCTGGTTGATCGAGATGTTCCCGGTGACTCCCGGGAAGTCCTTGGTCGACGCGATGGCGTCGCGGACCTTCTCGCCGTCGCTCGAGCCGGCGCGCGTCATCGCGTCGGCCAGGATCCGCGCGGCGTCGTAGGCGAGGGCCGCCAGCGCGTCCGGAAGCTGCTTGTACTTGGCCTTGTAGTCGGTGACGAACTTCTGGACGACCGGGCTGGGATCGTCGGTGGCGTAGTGGTTGGAGAAGTAGCAGCCGTTCAGGGCCGTGCCGCCGATCTCCCAGAGCTTCGGGGAGTCCCAGCCGTCGCTTCCGAGGAAAGGCACCGTGATTCCGAGCTCGCGGGCCTGATGCACGATCGTCCCGACCTCCGTGTAGTAGCCCGGAACGTAGATCGCCTGCGGGTTGGCGGCCTTGATCGCGGTCAGCTGCGCCCGGAAGTCGGAATCGCCCTGGCTGAACGATTGCTCCGAGACGATCTTGCCGCCGAGCTTCTTGAAGGCCTGGCCGAAGAAGGTCTGGAGCCCGACGGAGTAGTCGCTGCGCACGTCGACGAGGATCGCGACGTCCTGGACCTTGAGGGTGTCGTGGGCGAACTTGGCCATGACGGCGCCCTGGAACGTGTCGAGGAAGCAGACGCGGAAGATGTAGTTGCCGACCTGGGTCACGCGCGGGTTCGTCGAGGAGGGCGAGATCATCGGGATCTTCTCCGCCTGGCAGATCGGCGCCGCGGCCAGCGAGTGGGACGAGGCGACGTGGCCGATCATCGCGACCACGTGGTCCTGGTGGATGAGCTTGTTCACGACCGTCCCGGCCTCCTCGGGCTTGGACTGGTCGTCTTCGACGAGGAGCTTGATCTTCTGGCCGAGCACGCCGCCGCGGGAGTTGATGTCGTCGAAGGCGAGCTGCGAGCCGTCCCGGGTCGAGATGCCGAAGGTGGCGATTCCGCCCGTCAGCGAGCCGTACTCGCCAACCAGAATCTCCTTGTTCGAGCCCTTCGACTCGCAGGAGACCGTGACGGCCGCAAACGCCGCCAGACACACGGCGGCAAGCAAACGGAATCTCATGACTTCGAACCTCCTCGTCTCCGGGTCGCCCGAAAGACGGCGTATTGTTTCGCACCGGGGGTGGGAAGTCAAAACATCCTTTCTTTCAATGGCTTAAGCTAGAATTGTCGGTCGAGGACAAGAGAGGCCGAACTTCATCAGCGACACGCATTCCCCCGTTCCCGAAACGGACTCCCCCGCCGCAAGCTCACCCGAGCCCGCTCCCCGCATCCGGCCCCGCGCCGAGCACGCGATCTCCCGCTCGCGAATCGACCCGGACGCCCTGAAAGTGCTCTACCGGCTGCGGGGCGCCGGGTACAAGGCGTACCTCGTCGGCGGCAGCGTGCGCGACCTGCTCCTCGGCCGCGTCCCGAAGGACTTCGACATCGGCACCGACGCCCATCCCCAGGCGCTGCGAAAGCTCTTTCGCAACTGCCGCATGATCGGGCGCCGCTTCCGGCTGGCGCACATCCTCTTCGCCAACGGGAAGGTCGTCGAGGTCGCCACGTTTCGCGCGCGACCCGACCCGGCGGCGGCCGAGAAGGGCCAGGAGCTGCTGCAGACGTCCGACAACACCTTCGGCACGCCGCGCGAAGACGCGCTGCGCCGCGACTTCACGATCAACGGCCTCTTCTACGACATCTCGGACTTCTCGGTGATCGACTACGTCGGCGGCCTCGACGACCTGGAGGCGGGCCTCGTCCGGACGATCGGAGACCCGGACATCCGGTTCCAGGAAGACCCGGTGCGGATGATGCGCGCCGTCGAGTTCGCGAGCCGCCTGGGGTTCGCGATTACGCCGGACGCCTACGAGGCGATCCTCCGGCACCGCAAGGAGATCGTGAAGTCGGCCCCGCCGCGGGTCACGGAGGAGCTCGCCCAGGCGCTGCGGGGCGGCCACGCCCTGCCGACCCTCCTGCTGATGCGCGAGGTGGGGCTCCTCGACGCGCTCATGCCGGAGCTCGCGTCGGTCCTGCGGGAGCTCGATCCGGACCATCTGCGGGGGACCGGGCACCTGTTCTGGGCCCTGCTCGAGGTCCTCGACGCCGAGCGCCGCCGCGGACGGAGCTACGACGATGCGCTGCTCTACGCGCTCCTCTTCGTCCCCATCGTGCGGGCCCGCGTTCGGGAGGTGTCGCCGGGCGCGGAACCGGACCCGGGGCGTCTCTCGGTGATCATCGAGGACGTCGTCTCTCCGCTGGCGCTGCGGATGTCGCTGCCGCGCGCGTCGACCGACCGCATCAAGCAGGCCCTGTCGATCGTGGGCAAGCTGTCCCACCGGCCCGACTCGAAGGTCGCGACTCGCCGCGTCGCGTTCCGGGAGGCGTTCCCGATGGCCCTCGACCTCTTCGAGCTGACGGCGATGGCGACCGGGCTCGGCCAGGAGATCGTGCGCGAGTGGCGGAGCCTCCAGACGCGCATCGAGCGCGGGCGGGCGAGCGGCGAGATCCCCGCTCCTCCGGCTCCTCCGCCGCGGCGCCGGCGACGGCGCGGGCCCCGACGGCGCGTCTAATATCATCCGCGGCATGCTCCTCTACGACAACTTCCTCGGCATTCCTCCCGAAGACAGCACGCTCGAGAAGAGCCGCGTCGTCATCCTTCCGGTGCCCTACGAGCGAACCGTTTCCTACGGACCCGGCACGCGCAACGGCCCGGGTGCGATCCTCGAAGCGTCGCACTACGTGGAGCTGTACGACGACGAGCTCGACGAAGAGGTCTACCGGATCGGAATCCACACGCTTCCGTCCTGGCTGCCGGAGGACATGGAGCCGGCCGCCTGCGTGGCCGGCCTCGAGAAGGTCGTGGCCGGGCTCCTGTCGCCCTCGCGCTTCGTCCTGACGCTCGGAGGCGAGCATTCGATCGCGCCCGCCCCCATCCGGGCGCACCACGCTCTCCACCCGAAGATGTCGGTGCTCCACTTCGATGCGCACGGCGACCTGCGCGACGAGTACGAGGGGCAGAAGAACTCGCATGCCTGCGCGGCGCACCGCTGGGTCGAGCTCGGCATCCCGTCCGTCCACGTCGGAATCCGTTCGATCTCGAAAGAGGAGGTCGCCTACGTCCGGAAGACCGGGACGCTCATCGTCTCCAACCGCGAGATGCACCGCTCCGACGCCTGGATGGAAAAGGCCCTGGCGAAGCTGACCGGCGAGGTCTACGTGACCTTCGACGTCGACTTCTTCGACGGCTCGCTCGTCCCGGGCACCGGCACGCCCGAGCCGGGCGGGGGGACCTACGACCAGGCGCTCTCGATCCTGCGCCGGGTGGCCTCGGAGCGGAAGATCATCGGGGCCGACGTCGTGGAGCACGCGCCGCTGCCCGGCAACCGGGCGCCCGATTTCATGATCGCCAAGCTCTGCTACAAGCTGCTCGGCTACGCCTCCTTTCCCGAAAAGGCCCGAAACCCGATCCTGTCGCCCCGATAAGGCCCGGCGATACAATGCTTTGCACGGTTCGGTTTCCCCTCCCGGGGGCGAACTTTCCGCCCGAAGCTGCGTTTTGTGAGGTGAGGCCAGATTGAGCGACACCGACGAAAAGGACCTGGTCTCCCGCTGTCGGGACGGAAACGACGACGCCTGGAGGGAGCTCGTGGATCGGTTCGGGCCCAAGGTCTTCGCGATCGCTTACCACTTCACGATGAAGCGGGAGGACGCGGAGGAGCTGTCGCAGGAGATCTTCCTGAAGATCTTCGAGAACCTGCACCGCTACGACGGCGGCTTCCCCCTGGTGGCCTGGATCCTGTCGCTTTCCCGCAACCTCTGCATCGACCGCTACCGGCGCAAGAAGCGCGAGAAGTCCTTCCGCTTCGTCTCCGACGAGGCGGTCTCCTCGCTGCTCCGGTCCGACGACGATCCGGCGAACCTGGCGCTGAAGAAGGAGCGCACCAAGCTCCTCTTCTCGGCGCTCGCCGAGATCCCCGAGGACCTCGCCGAGATCCTGGTCCTCCGGGACCTGAACGGCCTCGCCTACGACGAGATCGGCAAGGCGCTCGACCTTCCGGACGGCACCGTCAAGTCCCGGCTCTTCCGGGCGCGCGCTGAAGTCGCGCGCAAGGTCCGCGAGCGCCACGAGTCGAGGGGCTCCGCGAACGCGTTCGCCTCGATCGCGATCGCGGCGGCGGGGATCGTATGAGCTGCCGCGAACACGAGCGCCTCTTCGTCTCCGGCGCCTCCGAGGCGGACATCGCCGCCCACCGCAAGACCTGCGGCGAGTGCGCGCGCCTGGGCTGGGACCTCGACGAGGCCCGCCTGATGACCGAGGGGCTCGTGCCGCCGCGGTGGACCCCGGCGCTGCGCTCGGCGCTCCTCGAGATCCCGCGCCAGACCGTCACGTGCGAAGGCGCGGAGATGCTCCTCGCCGCGGCCGTGGACGACGAGGTCGCCGCCGCCGACCGCAAGCGCCTCGACGGCCACCTGTCGCGCTGCGCCGCCTGCACCTCCGCCGCCAACGTCCTGCTCTCGGTTCGCGACCTCGAAGCGCCGGCGCCCCCGCCGTGGCTCGCGACGCGGCTGGCGGCGGCGCGGCCGGCGAAGCCCGTCTCCCGGTGGCGCGGCTTCTTCTCCGGCCGGGCCGTCGTGGCCTACGCGTACGCGGCCGCGATCCTCGTCATGGTGATGGGCTGGAACCCGACGGCCGTCGTGAAGAAGGCCAGCTTCGCGAGCCTCGGCGTCAGCACGCGCAACGCCGTGACGGTCGCGCAGAGCTCGCTGACGGACCGGGTCGGCGCGCTGCAGGAGAGGGCCGCCCGCACGTTCGCGGTGTGGAAGGGCCACATCGGCGGTTACGGCCGCGCGGCGGTCTCCAACGCGATCGCGATCGTGTCGCGGCCGGAGCCGAAGAAGACGCCGAGCCGCCCGCGCCTCGGCAAGGACGGCGGCAACGCGACGGGCTCCGACGGTTTTGTGACGGCTCACGCCGCGCGGAGGGAACCTTTGCCCTCCCGATTTCGTGTCTAAGGACGAAGATAGAAAGTCGACGAGGAGAAAACCATGAACGAATACGCCAACCCGCAACCTTCGGCCCCGCAGGCGACGCCCGCGGCTCCGACGGCCATGCCGCCGCCGCCCGCGACCACGACGTTGGTCCAGCCTGTGATCGTGGACCGCAAGTCGCCGGGCCTGGCGGGCTTCCTGTCCTGCTTCCCCGGCCTCGGCCACGTCTACCTGGGGCTCTACCAGCGCGCGTTCGCGATCGGCGGCGCGTTCATCCTGGGGATCTCGATGACGTCGCACGGCAACGCCGGGGAGTTCTTCGGTCCGCTGATCGCCTTCGTCTGGTTCTTCGCGATCATCGACGCGGTCCGTCAGGCCAAGGCGATCAACCGCGGACAGCTCGCCGAGGCGGGCTTCGCCGGCGGAGCAGCAGCTCAAGGCGGCCGCGGGCTCGGGCGGCCTGACGTGGGGCGTCATCCTCGTGGGCCTCGGCGGCCTCTGGCTGATCGACCGCTACTTCGAAATCGACTGGTCCTTCATGGAAGAGTGGGGCGGCCCGGCGGCCTTCATCCTCCTGGGACTCATCCTGATCGTGAGTCACGTCCGCAAGCGGCGGCAGGAGAACGAGCGGCAGGTCGGCATGCCGCCGCGGAGCTCGTAGGCAACCGTCGGAACTCGAATGAACGGGCGGCCGTCCTGGCCGCCCGTCGCGTTTTCAGAGCCTTGCCCTGTCATCCCGAGCGAAGCGAGGGATCCCGGACTCGACTCGCGGTCCGGCCGTTCGAGCCCGGGATCCTTCGGCGCTCACGCGCCTCAGGATGGCTCTCGCTACGCTCGAGCCAGCTCCGCCAGGTACTCGACGAAGGAGCGCGTCGCGCCCTCGTATCCCTGGATCTTCGGGTTCGACGACTCGAGGACGTAGAACTCGTCGGGAGCGTGGGCGCCGCCGCCGTGGCCGAGTCCGAAGTGCCCGGCCGGCAGCCTGAGCGGCTCGCCGGTGAAGACGAAGCCGGGCCAGGAGCCCGCATTGCGCGGCCACAGGATCGGCTGGAGGCCCGCCCGCCCGTACACGGCCTGCTGCGCGCGAATGATCGCGGCGTCCGCGGCGGTGCTCGTGGGATCGTACCCGCCCGTCATGTTCACCTGGATGTCGCCGAAGCCCTGTTTCGCCAGATGCGCCTTGAGCGCCGCCAGCGCCTCGGACGCCTTCATGTCGGGCACGAGCCGGAGATCGAGCTTGGCGACCGCCTTGTGCGGGAGCACGGTCTTGCCGCCGGGCCCCGTGTAGCCGCCCACGAGCCCTTCGATGTTGACGGTCGGACGCGAGGCCAGCATCTCGAGCGCCTCGGGCCAGCTCGCGTCGCCGATCCAGCGCGAGACGCCGAGCTGCTTCTTCGCGGCGGCTTCGTCGAGCCGGCGCGCCGCTTCGGCGATCATGGCCTTCTCGGCGGGAGATGTCGGCCGGGCCCGGTCGGCGAGCCCCTCGATAGCCGGCGTGTTGCCGTCGGGCCCGACGAGCGTGTGGAGCGCCTGGACCAGGTGCCACGCCGGGCTGTCGACACGCGCCTTGTTGCTCGAGTGAATGTCCTTCGTCGGACCGCGGCCCCAGAGCTCCCCGCTCGAGGTCAGCTCGCACTCGATGACGCCCTTGGCGCCGAGACTGACCGTCACGACGCCGTCCGGGCCCTGCGCGGCCGAGGGCATGAAGACGCCCGAGCACCGCGCGAGCGCCTTCGCCACGTCCGCCTGGCGCACGACCTGCGGGAAGTGCGGCGAGCCGATCTCCTCCTCGCCCTCCGCCACGAGCACCAGGTTGACCGGGAGCTTCACGCCCGCGCCCCGGTAGGCGTGGATCGCCGCGAGAAGCGCCGACTCGGGGCCCTTCTGATTGACGGCCCCGCGCCCGACGACGGCTCGCCCGAGCTCCGGCTTCTCCACGATCGCGGCCTCGAAGGGCGGCGAGGTCCACTCGGACGGGTCGACCTGCTTGACGTCGTACATGAAGTACACGCCGACCGTGCGCGGCGCTCCGGCGTCGAGCGTCGCGAAGACGCCGGGCTGGCCGTCGGTCGGGACCTTCACCGCGTGCTGGAAGCCGGCGTCGGTGAGCATCCGGATGAGGAGCTCGCAGCCCTCCGTCATCCCGCGGTTCTCGGCCGCGATCGACGGCTGCCGGATCCAGTCCTGCAGGCGCCGGATCGCCTCCGCGTTGCGCTTGCCGACCTCCGCGCGGACCCGGTCGAGCCCCGCCGGCTCCGGCCGCGCGCCGGCGGCGGGGGCAAGGGCCAGGGCCGCGGCGCCGGCCGCCACGTCGTGGAGAAAAGTGCGTCGATCCATCGCTGATCCCCCGGCGCGCCCTAGCGGCGCTTGAAGTACTTCTCGAGCTCGTCCTCGGTCATCGCGAGGACGACGGGCCTCCCGTGCGGGCAGGTGAACCGGTCCTGGGTCTTCGACCAGTCGGCGATCAGGCGCCGGATCTCCTCCGGCGCGAGATGGTAGCGGATCGTGACCGCCGAGCGACACGCCACGCTCGCCGCCAGGCGATCGCGGCGAACGGCCTCGTCGCCCGGCCCCGTGTCGGCGAGCGCGGCGAGAGCCGCGCGCAGCGTCTCGCCGGGATCACGGTCGGTCGCCTCGGCCGGGAGCGCCGCGATCGCGTAGGACCGGCCCGACATCGGCTCGATCTCGAAGCCTGCCGCCGACAGGTCGGCGAACCGCGCGGCCAGCGTCTCGGCCTCCTCCGGCGTGGCCTCGAAGAGGACCCGAAGGAGCAGCCGCTGGGCCAGCATCCGTCCCGAGGCGACGCGGTCGCGGATCCGTTCGTAGAGCGTGCGCTCGTGGGCCGCGTGCTGGTCGATGATGAGGAGGCCGTCCTCCCCGGAGGCGAGGATGTACGACTCCCGGTGCTGGCCGATCGGGAGGATCTCCGGAACGCGGCGCGCGGCCGGGGGTTCGGCGGCGGCGGGAGGCTCGGGGCGCGGTCGGCGGAACGCCGACCGGCGCCCCGGGGGGCGCCGCAAACGGGTCCCGGTAAGGAGCGGCGCCTTCGGCCACGACGTCCCCGGCGGGCACGGAGCGCAGCTTCCTCTCCTCCTTGCCGGCCAGCAGCGCCGATTGGAGGGAGTGGTAGACGAGGCGGAACGCCGTGGCCGCGTCGGCGAACCGGACCTGCGTCTTCGAGGGCGATACGTTGACGTCGACCGCCCCGGGGTCGGCCGTGAGGTACAGAAAAACGGCCGGATGCCGGTCGGTCCGGATCGCGTCCTTCGACGCCTGGCTGATCGCGCGCGAGAGTGCGCGGTCCTCGACCGGACGGCCGTTGACGAAGAGGTACTGGTACCGGCGGCTGGGAAACGTCACCGAGCCTCGCGTCGTGTAGCCGGCCAGGCGCAGCGGCCCCGACTTCGCCTCGAAGGGCTCGAGCTCGCCGAGGGTCGCGCGGCCGAAGATCTGCAGGATTCGGGAGGCTCGGTCGACGGCCGCCGGGGCATCGAGCGTCTGGCGGCCGTTGGAGGTCAGCGTGAAGGCCACCGCGGGGTTGGACAGCGCCGCCTTCGTGACGGCCGCGGCCACCGCGCGCGCCTCCGCCTCCGGCGAGGACAGGAACTTGCGGCGCGCCGGCGTCCTGGCGAACAGGCCCTCGACGAGAACGTCCGTGCCGCGCGGACGCGCCGCCGGCTCCTCGGAGGCGCCGCCCCCGTACTCGATCCGCAGCCGCACCGCCTCCGGGCTCGACCCGTCCGAGCTCGTCAGCATCAACCGGGCCACCGAGGCGATCGAGGGCAGCGCCTCGCCGCGGAACCCGTAGGTCGCGACGCTGACGAGGTCCTCGTCGGAGGAGATCTTGGAGGTGGCGTGCCGCTCGAGCGCCAGCCGCGCGTCCTCGCGCCCCATGCCCGAGCCGTCGTCGCGGACCAGGATCCGGTCCCCGCCGCCTCCGTCGATCTCGATGTCGATCCGCGAGGCGCCCGCGTCGAGCGCGTTCTCGATGAGCTCCTTGACCGCCGAGGCCGGCCGCTCCACGACCTCGCCCGCGGCGATGCGGTCGATCACGGTGCTGTCGAGAAGGTGGATGCGAGGCAAGCGTCCCTCATCCTATCGCGCAGGGTCGGGCGGCTCGCAGCCCGCCGCGCTTCGTCGCACGAGCGCACCGGCTCGTCGAAAACCGCGACCGCGCCGGGCCGGCCCGGGTCTAGCCTCCGGGCATGCCGATCACGCTCGCACTCGGACTCGCGCTCTGGGCGGTGCTGGCCCCTCCGTCATCCGCCGCGCCCGGCCCCGGCGCCACGCTCTCGGAGCGTTCCTACCGGGACGCGCGCCGGATCCTCGACGAGGCGGTCGCCGCTCACGGCGGAGCGGCCGGCCTTCGCGCGGCGCGCCGCTTCACGGTCGTGCAGACGGGCCTGCGGTACCAGCTCTTCCAGAACGCCGATCCCGAGCTCCCGTTCGACGGGTGGGGCCTCGATCGCACGGCGGCGGTGGACCTCGACCGCGGCCGCCTCTACGGCGAGTACCGGGTCGCAAAGCCCGACTCGAGCTACTTCTGGTGGACGCGCGAGTTCGTGCAGGGCAACGACGGCTGGGAGCTCATCATGACGAAGAAGTGGGCCGTCCCGATGCCGGGCCCGTCGGTCGGTGCGATGCGCGAGTGGCTGCGACTCCTGCCCCAGTCGCTCCTGGCCGAAGCGCTCAGCCAGGCGCCGACGCTTCGCTCGGTGGGTTCGGACACCTTCGAGGGCCGCCCGCAGGACGTCGTCGGCTTCACGGCCGAGGGCGGACAGCGGCTCGACCTCTACTTCGACCGCGAGACCCGCCTCCTGACGAAGTACGAGTCCCTCTACACGCGCAACACGATCGGCGACACGATCGCCGAGTTCCGGTTCCTCGGCTACCGGAAGCAGGACGGGATCCCCGTCCCGTCGCGGTTCGTCCAGTACAGCGCGGGCACGCTGGCGACGGACGCGAAGTACACGAAGATCGAGCTCGACCGCGCACCCGCGGACTCCCTCTTCTCCGTGCCGCCGACCTTCGTGAAGCTCGACGTATACGACGCCCAACCAGAAGTCACCGAGCTCGCAAAGGGCGTCCACTTCCTCCACGGCCTGCCCGGCGGCTACAACGCGCTCTTCGTCGAGCTCGAGGATTCCATCCTCGTCGTCGAGGCGTGCGAGGAGAACACCTTCAGCGGCATCTCCGAGCAGGCCGTGGCGCTGGCGAAGAAAACGATCCCCGGCAAACCGATCCGCTACCTCGTCCTCACCCACCACCACGGCGACCACAGCGCCGGCGCCAGGGCCTACATGGCCGAGGGCGCCGCGATCGTGACCACGCCCGGCAACGTGAAGTACGTCGAGCGTCTCGCCGCGGCGCCCCACCGGATGGACGCCCGACGCCCTCGCCCGAAACCCGAAGCCGACCGTCATCGAACCGCTCGTCAACCGCAAGCGCGTCATCGCCGACGCCACCCGGCCAGTCGAGCTTTACGACATCGGACCTCTGCCCCACTGCCGAGAGATGATCGTGGCGTACCTCCCGAACGAAAAGGTCCTCTTCCAGAGCGATCTGTTCAATCCGGTCGTTCCGGGCGGCCCCGACCCCATCGAGCACGACGCCCCGTTCCACGGCATCGACCCGGAGAGCATGGCCCTCCTGCTTCGCTCGATCCAGGAGCTTCGCCTGGAGGTCCGAACAATCGCCGGCTCGCACGGCCGGATCGCGACTTACGACGAGCTCGTCGCCGCGGTCCGCGATTCCGGCGCGACTCCCTGAGAGCCGGTCCCCGCGCCACCGCCCGGACGCCCGCCACTGCCCCGCTCGCGACAATGAGTATGGCGAGAGATTCGCCGGCGAGCTCCCGTGAAAAGGAGTGGCGATTACCGGGCTGCGGCCTAGCCTTGCCTATGGGAGGCCGCGATCAAGGTGTCGCTGGGAAAGCTGCGGATCGCGGCGGACCTGCCGGCGGCGATCCCGGCGAGCGGGTTCATCGACCTACCGATAGCCGCTCGCCACGCCTGGCGTGCGGGCACCCTGCCGCGCCATCACGACGACCCCTTCGATCGGCTTCTCGTCGCGCAGGCGGCGCTCGAGGAGCTCACGATCGTCACGCACGACCATGCCTTTCGTGATATACGACGTGCCTCTCCTGCCGGCCTGAGCCGTCCTCTCACCCGATCACCCGCTGCACGAACCAGAACAGCCCGACCGCCGCGATGGCGATGGAGCACGGGATCACGATCCGCCGGCGGTACCAGGGCTCGTTGCGGAAGGCGAGGCCGATCAGGAGGAACGCCGCGGCGATGACGGTCAGCTGGCCGAGCTCGACGCCGACGTTGAAGCACAGGAGCGCCGTCAGGAACTCCGAGCGCGGCAGGCCGAGCTGCGACAGGACGCCGGCGAAACCCATCCCGTGGAGGAGGCCGAAGGCGAAGACGAGCGCGATTCGCCACGGCGAGAGGTTCGGGCTGACGATGTTCTCGACGGCGACGTAGACGATCGAGAGCGCGATCAGGGGCTCGACGATCCGCGGCGAGAGCGACACGACGCCGTAGATCGTCAGGGCGAGCGAGATCGTGTGGGCGATCGTGAACGCCGTGACCTGCAGGAGGATCGGCTTCAGGCGGATCGAGAGCAGGAAGATCCCGAGCACGAAGAGGATGTGGTCGGTCCCCTTCGGGAGGATGTGGGTGAAGCCGAGCTCGAGGTACGTCCGGACGACGTCGCCTCGCGTCATCGGCACGATCTCGGCCTTCAGGACGAACGGCTGGCTCTCCGCCGCGCCCTCGAGCCACTGGCGCGCGGCCTTCTCGTCGCCCTCGGTGCGGATCGTCAGCATGTAGGCGCCCGGGGCGCCCGCGTTTCTCCACGTGAACGCCTTCGCGCCGGCGGGGACCTCGCCTGTGAGGCGTAGCGTCAGCTCCGGGGCTTCGGGGACGGCGGACGTACCGCCCTCCGGAAGGACGAGCGTCACCGCCGGCTTGACCGCCGTGCCGTCGAAGGCGATCTGCGCGCCGTTGATCGCGCCGGCGATCAGGGCGCCGACCTTCGCCTCGAGCTCCGGGGTCAGGTTCTCGATGCGCTCGTAGGGGCGGGCCGAGATCTCCGTTCCGAATCCCGGCGGCAGGTGCTGCGCGGTCGACGACGGCATCGATCTCGTAGGTGCCGCCCTTCTCGAACCGGGCGAAGACGCGGATCGTGCCGAGCTCGTGAGCCAGGGCCCCGTCCGCTGCAGCGGCGAGCAGCAGGGCCAGCGCGAAAACGCGCCGCACCGACGCGCGGAAGCTAGCGCGTGTAGACGACGCGCCCGCCGACGACCGTCGCGTCGACCTGGATCTTGTCGATGGCCTCGGGCCGCACGGACAGGGGGTCATCCGAAAGGACTACGAAATCCGCGAGCTTTCCGATCTCCAGAGACCCCTTTTCCTTCTCCTCGAACGCGGCGTAGGCGGCCGTGACCGTGTAGGCCCGGAGGGCCTCCTCGGGCCGGATCTTCTGCTCGGGCACCCAGCCGCCCGGCTGCTTGCCGTCGATCGTCGCCCGCGTGACGGCCGCGGCGATCCCGAGGATCGGCGAGAGCGGCGCGACGTCCCAGTCGGAGCCGAAGGCGAGCTTCGCCTTCGCGTCGAGGAGCCAGCGGAACGCGTAGGTGCCGAGGCTGCGCTCGCCCCCGCCCAGCCGCCGGTCGGCCCAGCGGCCGTCGTCGACGGCGTGGTAGGGCTGCATCGAGGGGATGACTCCCTGCGCGGCAAAGCGCGGGATCTCCGCGCGCCGCATGTGCTGCGCGTGCTCGATGCGGAATCGGCGGTCCCTCGGCCCGTTCTTCTTCGCGACGCGGGCGTAGATGTCGAAGAGCTCGGCGATGGCCTTGTCGCCGATCGCGTGGACCTCGACCTGGAGGCCCGCGGCGTCGGCCCCGGCGATCCGCTCCTCGATCGCGGAGAGCGGAATCGCCTCGGCGGCGTAGACGCCCGTGTTGCCCGGATCGTCGGAGAAGGCCTCGAACATCACGGCGGTCCCCGCTCCGAGCGCGCCGTCCATGAAGCCCTTGACGCCGCCGACCTTGAGCCATTCGTCCTGCTTCATCGAGGACTGGGCCTTCTTCGCGTCCTGCCAGCGCGTCAGCGACGGCCGGTAGTTCACCCTCACCGTCAGCCCGCCCGACCGGCGGATCTCGTCCCACGCCTCGAGATCGAGGCGGTCGCCCGGCAGGTCCTGGACGGACGTCACGCCGCTCTTGGCCGCGTGCCTGACGGCGGCGCGCAGCCCTTCGACGATCTCGGCCTTCGTGCGGGGCGGCCGGACCTTCCAGACGAGGTCCATGGCCCCGTCCTTGAGAACGCCCGTCGGCTCGCCGGAGGCGTCCTTCACGATGACGCCTCCCGGCGGGTTCGGCGTGTCCTTCGTGACCCCGCCGAGCTTCAGCGCGAGGCTGTTGCAGACCATCATGTGGCCGTCCTGACGCGAGAGGCAGGTCGGATGGTCGCCCGTGGCCGGATCGAGGAGGGCCTTCGTCGGGAGCTGCGGCGGCGTCCACTGCTCGTGATCCCAGGCGCCGTCCGTCAGCCACACGCCGGCGGGCCGGGTCTTCGCGTACTCCGCGACGATGCGGGTGAACTCGGCCGGGTCCTTCGTCTTGCGCAGATCCATCGCGAGCAGGTCGAGCCCGCCCATCGACATGTGCGTGTGGCAGTCGATCATGCCGGGGACGACGCGCCGGCCCTTCCCGTCCACGACGACCGTGGCGGCCCCCTTGAGCTTCTCGATCTCCGCGTTCGTTCCGACGGCGACGATGCGCCCGCCGTGCACGGCGAGCGCCTCCGCCTCGGGGCGGGCCGGGTCGCCCGTCCAGATCTTCGCCGAGACGAGAATCATGTCGGGCGGCGCAGCGCCGGCCGCGGCGAGACCCATGACGACGGAGGCGGCGGCCAAGAGAGTGCTCATGCCGTCGACGATACACCGACGCTCTGCTCGGCGAGCGAGGCCCGCGCGGCCGCCAGGCGCGCGATCGGCACGCGGAAGGGCGAGCAGGAGACGTAGTCGAGGCCGACGTGATTGAAGAACTCGATCGAGCGCGGGTCGCCGCCGTGCTCGCCGCAGACTCCGACCTTCAGCTTGGGCTTGACCTCGCGGCCGCGGCGCGTGCCGATCGCGACGAGCTCGCCCACGCCGTACTGGTCGAGGCTCGCGAACGGGATCCTCGGGCAGGATGCCCTCGGCGATGTAGACGGGCAGGAAGGTCCCCATGTCGTCGCGGGAGTAGCCGTAGGTCATCTGCGTCAGGTCGTTGGTGCCGAACGAGAAGAAGTCGCAGTTCAGCGCGATGCGGTTGGCGCGCAGCGCCGCCCGCGGCACCTCGATCATCGTCCCGATCTTGTAGGGGATGTGCTTGCCCGTCTCCGCGACGACGCGCTCGGCCGCCCCTTCGACGACGATCCGCAGCCGCTCGAACTCGCCGCGCGCGCCGACGAGCGGGATCATGATCT
Organism: uncultured Acidobacteriota bacterium; assembly: GCA_963810205.1. Lineage (GTDB taxonomy): Bacteria > Acidobacteriota > Thermoanaerobaculia > UBA5066 > Gp7-AA6 > DAHUXD01. The sequence goes on along the minus strand of CAWEMP010000020.1, from coordinate 548,675 downwards.
CCGGCTGCGCCTTGACGCCCTCCGCGATCACCTGCGCGGCGGCCTCGAAGATCGCGCGCACCTGCATCTCGTAGATCTCGGGATTCGTGATGCCCAGGCGGCAGCCGCGGTGGCCGAGCATCGGATTGGCTTCCTTGAGGGCATGGGTCCGCTCGCGCACCTTCTCGACGGGGACCTTCAGGTCGGCGGCGGTGCGCTGAATCGTGTCCTCGTCGTGCGGCAGGAATTCGTGGAGCGGCGGATCGAGGAGGCGGATCGTCACGGGACGCCCGCCCATTTCGCGGAAGATGCCGGCGAAGTCCTCGCGCTGCATCGGCAGGATCTTCGCGAGGGCCGCCCGCCGCTCCTCGGCCGTCTCGGCGAGGATCATCTCCCGGACCGCGACGATGCGCTTCTCCTCGAAGAACATGTGCTCGGTCCGGCAGAGGCCGATCCCTTCGGCGCCGAAGAGCCGCGCCACCCGGGCGTCCTTCGGCGTGTCGGCATTGGCCCGGACGCCGAGGCGCCGGCGCTCGTCGGCCCACTTGAGGATGCGCGTGAACGCGCGCGTCACGGACGACTGCTCCGGCTTCATCGTGCCCTCGATCAGGACCTGGAGCACTTCGGAGGGCTGCGTGGGGAGCTTGCCGACGATGATCTCGCCGGCCGTTCCGTCGATCGACAGCCAGTCGCCCTCGGCGACCTTCAGGCGTCCCGAGCGCACTTCTCCATGCGCGTGGTCGACCGTGATCTCGCCGGCGCCGACGATGCACGTCTTCCCCATGCCGCGCGCGACGACCGCGGCATGCGACGTCATGCCCCCGCGGGTCGTCAGGATCCCGACGGCGGCGTTCATGCCGGCGATGTCCTCGGGAGACGTCTCCTCGCGCACCAGGATCACCGTCTCGCCCTTCGCCGCCATCGCGACGGCGTGGGGCGCGGTCAGCGCGACGCGGCCGCAGGCCGCACCGGGGCCGGCGGGCAGGCCATGGCCGAGGAGCCGGCCCTCCTTGACGGCGGCCGCCTTCTCCTTCGTCGGGAAGATCGGCGCCAGAAGCTGGACGAGCTGCTCCGGCTCCACGCGCGCGACGGCCTCGTCCGCGTTGATCAGGCCCTCGTCGACCATGTCGGTCGCCACGCGAACCGCGGCGAAGCCCGTCCGCTTGCCGTTGCGCGTCTGGAGAAGGTAGAGCTTGTTCTCCTCGATCGTGAACTCGAGGTCCTGCATGTCCCGGAAACGCTTCTCGAGGAGCTCGCGCACCCGCTGGAGCTCGTCGTAGGCCTTCGGCATCGTCTCCTGGAGGGACTGGCCCGATCCGTTGGCGTTCAACGGCCGCGGCGTGCGGATGCCGGCGACGACGTCCTCGCCCTGCGCGTTCGGCAGGAACTCGCCGTAGAACATCTTCTCGCCCGAGGAGGGATCGCGCGTGAAGGCCACGCCGGTCGCCGACGTGTCGCCCCGGTTGCCGAAGACCATCGCCTGGACGTTGACGGCCGTTCCCCAGTCGTCGGGGATGTGGTGCAGCTTGCGGTAGGTCTTCGCCCGCTCGTTGTCCCACGAGCGGAAGACCGCGCCGATCGCCCCCCAGAGCTGTTCGCGCGGGTCGTCGGGAAAATCGTGGCCCGTGCGCTGGCGGACGATCTGCTCGCCCCGCCGCACGATCTCGGCCAGGTCCTCGGCCGAGAGGTCCGTGTCGGCCGTTATTCCCCGCGCGGCCTTGACCTCCTTCATCGCCTTCTCGAACTCGTGCCGCGGGACGCGGAGGACCACGTCGCCGTACATCTCGAGGAATCGGCGGCGGCAGTCGAAGGCGAAGCGGTCTCCCGAGCGGCGGGCGAGGCCGGCCACGGTGCGGGAGGTCAGGCCCAGGTTCAGGATCGTGTCCATCATGCCCGGGCATCGAGGAGCGGGCGCCCGACCGCACGGAAACGAGGAGGGGATTCTCGACGTCGCCGAATCGTTTTTCGGCGTCGTGCTCGAGCTTGAGCAGCGCCGACTCGACCTCGCCCCGGATCGCGTCGAGCGAGGCGCCGCGCGAGAAGTCCGCGCAGACGGAGGTCTCGATCGTGAATCCCGGGGGCACGGGGATCCCGAGGGCGGTCATCTCCGCCAGGCCCGCGCCCTTGCCCCCGAGGGTCTCCTTGCCGAGCCCGGCCCCCTCGGCCACACCGTTGCCGAACGAGAAAACGCGTTTCATTTTTCCACCACGATTTCGGAAAAGTCCGCCAGCCGCGAGAACTCCTGCTGAATCGACGAAAGTAGCGCCAGCCGGTTCCGGCGCAGGTCTTCTTCCGGCGCGTTGACCAGGACGTCGACGAAGAACTTGTCGAGCGAGGGAGCGATCGACGCGATCGTCTCCATCGCCTCCCGATAGTGCCGCTCGGCCGCGAAGCCCGCGATCGCCTGCTTCGCCTGCAGGAAGTCCGAGGCCAGGGTTCGCTCGGCCGGCTCCCGGTAGAGCTCGGGCGACGGCGAGCCGGGCTGCGCGTCGCCGACGATGTTGCGGATCCGCTTGGAGGCGAGAACCAGGGACTTGAAGTCCACGGACCGCCGGGCATCCGAGAGCGCCCGCGCCCGGTCGGCCGCGTCCGCGAAGTCCCAGACACCGACGTTCAGCACGGCGGAGATCTCGTCGTAGCTCGAGCCGCGTCGCTCGAGCAGGCTCCGGAGACGATCCGCGAAGAAGCGCTCGAGCTCCTCGACGACCTTGTCGGGCTCGAGGCCCGCGAGGCCCGGCGGATGGAGCGACATGGCCTTGCGCACGATCGGGCGCCAGTCGGTCCGCCAGTTGCGGGCGATCGTGATCGAGACGATGCCGAGCGCCGCCCGGCGAAGGCCGTAGGGGTCCTTCGATCCGGTCGGGATGAGGCCGGCGCGGAAGAGACCGCAGAGCGAGTCGAACCGGTCGGCGAGAGAGAGGATCGCGCCGGAGGCCTCCCGCGGCGGATCGTCGGAGCCCGAGGCCGGGCGGTACTGGTCGTAAATGGCCTTCCACACCGAGTCCGGGTACCGCTCGCGGCGCGCATAGAGCCCGCCGATCACGCCCTGGAGATCCGTGAACTCCCGGACGACGTGGCTCGTCAGGTCGGCCTTGGAGAGCAGGGCCGCCGTGCGCGAGGCTTCGACGAGGTCGGAGCGCCCCACCTGGATCGCGATCGCCTCCGCCAGCTCCTGGATGCGAGTGGTTTTCTGCCGGTAGTCGCCGAGCTTTTCCTGGAACGTGAGGCGCGAGAGCTTCGGAAGCTGCGACTCGAGCGTCTCCTTCGCGTCTTCCTCGTAGAAGAAGCGGGCGTCCGCCAGACGCGCGTTCAGCACCCATTCGCAGCCCTTGGCGATGAAGCCCTTGCGGTCCGCGTCGTTGTCCATCACCGCGACGAAGTGCGGCAGCAGCCCGGCGGGGCCGCGAATCGGCAGGAACTTCTGGTGCGTGCGCATCACGGTGACGGTGATCTCCTCCGGCAGCTCGAGAAACTCCGGCGCGAAGGCGCCGCGCACGAGCCCCGGCCACTCGACGAGGTCCGCCAGCGTGTTCGCCAGGTCGGCGTGGGCCTCGATCTGGCCGCCGACGCCGGAGGCGAGCGCGCGGGCCTTCTCGAGAATCGCGATCCGGCGAACCTCGGGGTCCGGCTCCACGAACGCCTTTCGCAGCTTCGCGAGGTAGTCGTCGGGGCCCGTCACGACGAGCTCCCCGTCGGCGAGCACCCGGTGACCCGCCGTCCGGTCCCCCGCCGCCATGCCGTAGAGCTCGAGCGGGACGACCCGGCCGCCCAGGAGCGCGACGATGCCGCGCACCGGCCGCACGAACGAACGGTCGCCGGAGCCCCAGCGCATCGTCTTGGGGAACGTCAGGCCGCCGACGACCCGCGGCAGGACCTCGGCGAGGACCTCCGCCGCGTCGCGGCCTGGCACCGTCTTGCGGGCGGCCACCGTGCGGCCCCGCGGGGAGTCGACCACCACGAGGTCGGCCACGTCGACCTTCTGAGCCCGCGCGAATCCCTCCGCCGCGCGGGTGGGTTTTCCGCCTTTGTCGAACGCGCTCGCCTCGGGGGGACCGAGGACCTCGGCGTACCGGTCTTCCTGCCGCTCGGAGAGTCCCCGCAGGACGAGGACGAGGCGCCTCAGCGTCGCGTACGTCTCGATTTTCGCCGGCGCGAGCCCTTCTCCGGCGAGCGCCTCGCCCGCCGCCCGGGCAAGGTCCATGCGCGCCGGCAGCAGCGCCGGCGCCGGGATCTCCTCCGTCCGGATCTCCAACAGGAAGTCTTGCGTTTTCACTCTGGAGTCTTATCGCCCCGGCCACGCGCCGGCGGCGGCCCGATGTTTTCTAGACTGCGGCTGGCTCCGGCTGCGCGACCGGCGCCCGCTCTCCTTCCTTCCCCGAAACGTAGGCCCGCGCGCACGCGCAGGCGAGGTCGCGAATCCGCCGGATGATCCCGACCCGGTCGGTCGCGGACACCGCGCCCCGGGCGTCGAGAACGTTGAACTGGTGAGAGCAGACGAGAGTGGCCTCGTACGCCGGGATCACGAGACCGGCGTCGAGGCACCGCCGCGCTTCCCGCTCGTGCCGGTCGAGCATGAGCTGCGCGAGCTCCGCGTCGGCGACCTCGAAGTCGTACTTCGACATCTCGATCTCGTCGCGCCGGCGCACCTGGCCGTAGGAAAGCGTCTCGTTCCACATCACGTCGTAGACCGAGTCGAGCTTGTTGAGGAACATCGCGATGCGCTCGAGGCCGTAGGTGATCTCCGCCGTGACCGGGGACAGGTCGATTCCACCGGCCTGCTGGAAGTACGTGAACTGCGTGATCTCCATCCCGTCCATCACGACCTGCCAGCCGACCCCCCAGGCGCCGAGGGTGGGCGACTCCCAGTTGTCCTCCTCGAAGCGAACGTCGTGCTCCGCGAGGACGACGCCCAGCCGTTCGAGGCTCCGCAGATAGGTCCGCTGGACGTCTTCCGGCGAGGGTTTCAGGACCACCTGGAACTGCAGGTGCTTGCCGAGGCGGAAAGGGTTCTCGCCGTACCGCCCGTCGGCCGGCCGGCGGGACGGCTGCACGTAGGCGCACTTCCAGGGCTCGGGCGTGAGCACCTTCAGAAAGGTGGCCGGGTGCATGGTCCCGGCGCCGACCGGCAGGTCGTAGGGCTGCTCGATCAGGCAACCCTCGCCTTCCCAGAACGCGGTCAGCTCCGCGATGAGTCGCTGCAAGGTGAACACTGGCTACAGCTTACCGCATGCGACCCGGATCCGAAGGGGCCTCCGCAAGGGGCGCCCCGACCTCTGAATCCCGTCCAGTGGCCGTCAGCCCAGGATATCCGCCAGCACGCGCTGGCTCTTGAGCTCGTAGCCCAGGAAGTGCCGGCGCGCGAGCCGGGCGATGCGGGCGATTTCGTTCAAGCCCCGGGGACGCGCGGCGGGATCGAGCGGCGCCGAGAGGAAGCCGGCGAGAGTGCGGTGGGCCTCCGCCGTCGCCCGCAGCGTGTCGCCCTGGCGGCACTCCTCGCCCACGAAACCGGGACGGCGCTCGTCGAAGAGCAGCGGCTCGGCGTCCTCGAGGACGCGGCCGCAGCCGGCGCATTCGCGCGGCGAGGGAAAGAGGCCCGAGAGGCGGAGGATCCAGACGTCGAAGTAGGCGGCCGCGAGCGGGGCCGGCGCTCCGGCGAAGAGGGCGTCCATGACGTGGCGGCCGAGGCGGTAGAACGGCTCCGCCGGATCCGACTCCGAGACGAACGTCTCGAAGCTCTCGGCCAGGGTCGAGAGGAGAAGCGCCTTCTCGAGCTCCTTCGACAGAGAAAAGGACGGTCGGATGGGATCCACGGCGTTGATCGAGACGAGCTCCCGGCCCTCCTTCTCGAAGTAGACGATGCGGGCCTCGGTCATCGGTTCCAGAGCCCCGGAGAACGCGCTCTTCGCCCGGCGCGCGCCGCGAGCCACTCCTCGCTTCTTGCCCGAGTCCCGCGTCAGAAACGAGACGATGCGATCGGTCTCGCGCAGGGCGTAGGTCCCGAGGATGAAGGACTCGGAGCTGTGGAGCTTCACGGGCAGCGATTATGATGACGATGCGAAGGGAAGCCTGCCTAATAATTGTAGGCTCAATAGCAACTTTTCCTTATTTCATATGGCCAAGGTCTCGCCCGGGAAACTCGACTCCGGCGTCGTCACGCTGGGCTGGATCTCGTTTCTGTCCGACGTCGCTTCGGACATGATCTTCCCGCTCCTGCCCGACTTCCTGACTCGCACGCTCAAGGCCGGCCCCGAAGCCGTCGGCCTGATCGAGGGCGTCGCCGAGGCCACCGCGTCCTGGATGAAGATGCTCTCGGGCGGATGGTCCGACCGGCTGCGCCGGCGCAAGCCCCTCATCGTCGCCGGCTACTCGATCGCCGCCGTCGCCCGGCCGCTCATCGGGCTGGCGGCGAGCTGGACCCAGGTGCTCGCGATCCGCTTCACGGACAGGGTGGGCAAGGGCATCCGCACGTCGCCACGAGACGCGCTGCTCGCGGACCTGGTGCCGCCCGAGAAGCGCGGCCGCGCCTTCGGGCTCCAGCGCGCGATGGACAATGCCGGCGCCGTCGTCGGGCCCCTGCTGGCGGCGTTCCTGCTGAAGTTCGTCTTCGAGGAGGAGCGTTCCGTCTTCCTGCTCGCGGCGATCCCGGGGCTGGCCGCCGTGGCCCTGCTCGTTTTCGCCGTGAAAGAGCCGCCGAAATCGAATCCGGCCGCCGTGGCCGCACGACCGGCTGCCGGCCCCCTGCCGCGCCGGCTGTGGACGGCGATCGGCATTTTCGTCCTCTTCACGCTCGCGAGCTCGACCGACGCCTTCCTCATCCTGCGCGCCAGCGACGTCGGCGTGGCGGTCTGGCAACTGCCCCTGCTGTGGGCGTTCTTCAACGGCGTGAAGGCCGTCGCCGGCGTCCCGGGAGGCGCTCTCGCCGACCGCCTCGGGCGCGTGCCCGCGATCGTGGCCGGCTGGGGCGTGTACGCGGTGGCCTACGTGGGATTCGCCCTGGTGTCGGCGCCCGGGCCGATGTGGGCGCTGCTCGGCTTCTACGCCCTGTTCTATGCGATGACCGAAGGCGCGGAACGCGCTCTCGTGGCGGATCTCGCGCCGGCGCACCTGCGCGGGAAGGCCTTCGGCGCTTTCCACGCCGCCATCGGCCTCGCGTCGCTGCCCGCTTCCCTTCTCTTCGGCGTGTGGTGGAAGATTTTCGGCCCCCGGGGGGCGTTCCTGATCGGCGCCGGCATCGCCGTCGCCGCCACGGCCGCGCTTCTCGCCTTCCGCCGGCGCGGCGGAGGCCTCCGCCCGGCGCCGGAGCCTGATAGCATTTCCGGCCGGGGGTAACCACATGGGCCCGGTCTGGCGCCTCATCAAGGGACAGAAGGACATGTGCCACCGCTGCGGCCGGGAGATCGTCGACTTCCCCGCCGTCGGGCGCGTGGTCGACTTCCAGTTCCGGCCGGAAGAGAAGTACTGCTGGGACTGCTATCGGTACCTGACGCCCTTCGTCGACGACGTCGCCCCGGTGTCCCAGGATCCCTTCCAGCCGGTCACGAAACCGGCGATTCCGTGACGGATCTCCTCTCCTCGTACCGGCGATCCGATCTTCTCCCCCTGGCCGAGAAGACGCTCTCGGGAGAGCGCCTCTCGTTCGAGGACGGCGTCCGCCTCTTCCAGACGCGGGACTTCCTCGGGCTCGGGCGCCTCGCCAACCACGTCCGGGAGGCGCGCCACGGGAACCTCGCGTTCTACAACGTCAACCGCTACCTGAACCCGACGAACCTCTGCTGGGTCGACTGCGCGCTGTGCGCCTGGGCGAAGAAGGTCAACGAGCCCGGCGGTTACGAAATGGCGATCGACGAGTGCGTGGCGGAAGCCGGCAAGGGCTACAGCGAAGCGGTCACGGAGTTCCACATCGTCGGCGGCCTCCACCCCACCTGGCCCTTCGAGTACTACACGGGCCTCCTGCGGGCCCTCAAGAAGCGCTTCCCGAATGTCCACCGGAAGGCGTGGACCATGGTGGAGGTCGATTGGATCGCGAAAGTCGGCCACCGGACGCTGCCCGACGCGATCCGCGAGCTGAAGGACGCCGGCATGGACTCCTGCCCGGGCGGCGGCGCCGAGATCTTCGCGAAGCGGGTCCGCGACATCATCTGCACCAACAAGATCTCGGGCGAGCGCTGGCTCGAGGTCGCCCGCGAGTGCCACCGGCAGGGCGTCAAGACCAACGCCACGATGCTCTACGGACACGTCGAGACCGTCGAAGAGCGGGTCGACCATCTGCTGCGCCTGCGCGGGCTCCAGGACGAGACGGGCGGGATTCCCGGGCTCATCCCCCTGGCGTTTCATCCCGAGAACACGCCGCTCTCCCATCTGCCCCCCTCGACCGGCCAGCTCGACCTGCGTGTGATCGCCGTCTCGCGCCTGCTGCTCGACAACATCCCGCACATCAAGGCCTACTGGATCCAGATCGGGACGAAGCTCGCTCAGGTGGCGCTCTTCTTCGGCGCCGACGACCTCGTCGGCACCGTGGTCGACGAGATCATCACGCACGCCGCCGGCGCGACCACGGCCTCGGGCCTGACGCGCGCCGATTTCGAGCGCATCATCCGGGAGTCGGGCCGCGAGCCGTACGAACGCGACTCGGAGTACCGACGCATCCAGCGGCGCGGGCCGCGCGCGGAGCCGGTGCCGGCCCTGGCGTGATCCCGGGGCGCCCCCGGGCCGCCGCCGGCGCGCTCGCCGCCGCGCTGACGCTTTCCTGTTCCGGCCACGCCGACGCGACGAAGCCGCGCGTCGCCGTCGTCGACGGCGATCCCATCGTCCAAATGGAAAAGCCGGGCAAGTCGAAAAGCCTCGATGCGCCCCGCCTCGTCCCGCTCTCGCAGCACACCGACCCGCCGTTCCGCAACGAGAGGATCCTGGGCGTCACGCTCGGCGAGCCCGCGCGGATGTACCCGATCGGCCTGCTCGACGGGTACGCGGCAGTCAACGACGAGGCGGGAGGCGTGCCCTACGTCGTGGTCCGCGACCCGATGACGAACCTCTCGACCGTTCTCGACCGCCGCGCCGCCGGGCGCACGCTCACCTTCGAGAGCTCGGGGGCGATCTGGCGAGGCGTCCTGGTCCTCAGGGATCGCGAAACCGGGACCTACTGGGCGCCGGCGAGCGGCCGTGCGCTTTCGGGGACACTCGCGGGAGAGGCGCTGGCCGTGATTCCGGCCGCAGTCACGACGGCCGAAGCCTGGCGGGAGCTGTACCCGTCGACGCTGTGCCTGGAGACCGGAGAGCTGACGGCGGTGTCGCTCCGCCTCCGGCTCTATGCGGTCTCGGGCCGGGAAGGTCACTCCGCCGGGAAAACGAAGGACTCGCGATTCGCTCCGAAGGCGACGGTGCTCTTCGTCGCCGGACGGAACACGACGCTCGCATTCGCCGCGACGCATGTCCGCGAGAAGAAGAGCATCGCCTCCACGCTCGACGGCTCCGCCCTGACGATCGAGTGGGACGGCGCCGTGCGTGCGCCCCGCGCGTGGCATCGGGTCGCCGAGGCGCGCGTGGAAGTTCCCGTGGTGCCGATCTACTGGTTCGCGCTCCTCGAGCAGTTCCCGGCGGTCCAGACCCTGGGGCCCCCCGCGCCATAGGGCGGTTCGGGCGGTCAGTCTCCCGGCTGCGCCTCCGGCACGATCTCCTCCTCGGTGCCGACGGAGAACTTCTTATAGTCGGAGTACTGCGAAAAAATGTCGACACGGGTGCCGAAGACGAGGAGCACCCTGGCCTCGCCGGTGAAGCGCGCCTCGGACGGCAGCCAGATCTCGCTGTTGATCTTGCGGCGCTGGAAGGAGGCGCTGGCCCCTTCCTGCAGGCGGGCGACCCGCACCGGGCCTACGCCGAGGGTGTCGAGCAGGCGCGCCTCCAGCCGGACGAGCTGGCGGTCTTCCTCGTCGATCCAGGCCCGGCCCGCGAGCTTCTGGATCACCTTGGCTCCCTCGGTGACCGCCTTGAATCCCGGCTTCGGATCGAACCGGAGGACGATCGTCGGCCGGCCGTCGACGATCTCGCGGCCGACGATCCGGATCGCGTTCATCTGGAAGACCTCATCGACGACCGCCTGCTCTTCTCGCCGCTTCTCTTCCTCTTTCGCGCGGCGACGCGCGCGGGCGGCTTCGTCCTCCTGGGCCCGCCGGCGCTCGCGCCTTTCCGTCTTCTCCTCCTGCTTGCGGTCCTGGTCGGCGAGCTCCTTTTCCGAGAGCTGCCGACCGTCGCGCGCGACGAGCCGGCGGTAGAGGCGGCCGGCCTCGGCGGACGGGTAGACCTCGTAGGTCTCGACCTTCGTCTTCTTGACGGCGCCCTTCGAGTCGAGCTTCTTCTCCGTGAAGACCTCGCTGAAGGTGTACTGCTCGAGCAGGGCGTTGTCGCTGCGGAGGTTCTGGCGAACTTCGTCCAGAAAAGCGCGGGTGTCCGGGAGCTCCGGGACCGAGGCTGCTTCCTGGGCCCGGGCCGCGGACACGGGGGCGAACAGCGCAAAAGACGCGCACAGGGCCGGGACGGCGAGGACGCGGATCTTCCCCATGAATTTCAGGAACAGGCGGGCGACGGCAGCGAATTCCCGCCGGTCAGAGCTGAACGCATCACGGAAACCTCGAAGCCCTGCATATAATCCCGGACCGGATGGTTGAGCCGCAAGGATTCATCGGGTCGTCCATCGGCCGGAAGGTCGTCATGGCCGTCACCGGCCTGATCCTCGTCGGCTTCGTCATGGTCCACATGCTGGGCAACCTCCAGGTCTACCTGGGTCCCGAGTCGCTGAACGCCTATGGGGAGTTTCTCCGGCATCTCCTCCACGGGGCCGGGATCTGGATCTTCCGGGCCGTGCTGCTGACGGCCGTGGTCCTCCACATCTGGTCGGCGACCTCCCTGACCCTCACCAGCCGGCGGGCCCGGCCGATCGCCTACCGCGAGCAGAAGTGGCAGGAGTCGACCTACGCCTCCCGGACGATGCGCTGGAGCGGGGTCATCCTCTTCTTCTTCATCGTGTACCACCTGATGCACTTCACGATCGGCAACGCCCATCCGAGCTTCATCGAAGGCGACGTCTACCACAACTTCGTCGCGGGCTTCCGCAGCGTTCCCGTCTCGCTCGTCTACATCGTCGCGATGGTGCTTCTCGGGCTCCATCTCCGGCACGGCGTCTGGAGCATGTTCCAGACGCTCGGCGTCTCGCACCCGCGGGCGATCGCGGCCGCCAAGACGGGCGCCTGGATCTTCGCGGCCATCGTGGTGCTCGGCAACATCTCGTTCCCGCTGGCCGTGCTGGCCGGGATCATCCGGTGACCGGAGGAGAACTCAGCCCGTGAAGCTCGAAGCGAACGTTCCGTCCGGGCCCCTCGAGAAGAAGTGGGACAAGCACCGCTTCGAAATGAAGCTCGTCAATCCGGCCAACAAGCGCAAGTACACGGTCATCATGGTGGGCTCGGGCCTGGCCGGAGCGGGCGGCGCCGCCTCGATGGCCGAGCTCGGCTACAACGTCAAGTGCTTCTGCTATCAGGACTCGCCCCGGCGGGCGCACTCGATCGCCGCCCAGGGCGGCATCAACGCCGCGAAGAACTACCACAACGACGGCGACAGCATTCAGCGCCTGTTCTACGACACCATCAAGGGCGGAGACTTCCGCGCCCGCGAGGCGAACGTCTACCGGCTCGCCCAGGTCTCGGTCGACATCATCGACCAGTGCGTGGCGCTCGGCGTCCCGTTCGCCCGCGAGTACGGCGGACTTCTCGACAACCGCTCCTTCGGCGGGGCCCAGGTCTCGCGAACCTTCTACGCCCGCGGCCAGACGGGCCAGCAGCTCCTGCTCGGCGCGTACCAGGCGCTCGAGCGGCAGATCGGCCTGGGCTCGGTCGAGATGTATTCGCGCCACGAGATGCTGGAGCTCGTCGTCGTCGACGGCCGCGCGCGGGGGGTCGTCGTGCGCGACATGGTCACGGGCGAGATCCAGACGCACATGGCCGACGCCGTGTGCCTGGCGACCGGCGGCTACGGCAACGTCTTCTATCTGGCGACCTACGCGAAGGGCTGCAACGCCACCGCCATCTGGCGCGCGTACAAGAAGGGCGCGGCCTTCGCCAACCCCTGCTTCACGCAGATCCACCCGACCTGCATCCCGGTCACCGGCGAATACCAGTCGAAGCTGACGCTGATGTCCGAGTCGCTCCGCAACGACGGGCGCATCTGGGTGCCCGAAGGCCAAGGGCGACAAGCGCGCGCCGGGGGAAATCCCGGAGGCGGAGCGCGACTACTACCTCGAGCGCATGTACCCGAGCTTCGGGAACCTCGCGCCGCGCGACATCTCCTCGCGGGCCGCCAAGAAGGTCTGCGACGAGGGCCGCGGCGTCGGGCCCGACGGGTTTCGGCGTGTACCTGGACTTCAAGGACGCGATCGGCCGTCTCGGCAAGAACAAGATCGAGGAGAAGTACGGCAACCTCTTCGAGATGTACGAGCGCATCACCGACGAGAACCCGTACGAGGTCCCGATGCGGATCTACCCCGCCAGCCACTACACGATGGGCGGCCTGTGGGTGGACTACAACCTCATGAGCACGATCCCCGGGCTCTTCGTCCTCGGCGAGGCCAACTTCTCCGACCACGGGGCCAACCGCCTCGGCGCCTCCGCGCTGATGCAGGGCCTCGCGGACGGGTACTTCGTCATCCCCTACACGATCGGCAACTATCTCGCCCGCGAGAAGTTCGAGAAGATCCCCGAGAGCCACCCCGAGGTCGGCGTCGGCCGAGGCGGCCGTCGCCGCGCGCACGAAGCGCCTGCTCGGGGTGAAGGGCAAGCGGACCGTGACGTCCTTCCACCGGGAGCTCGGCAAGCTCATGTGGGACCACTGCGGCATGGCCCGCGACAAGAAGGGGCTCGAGCACGCGCTCGGGAAGATCCCCGGCCTGGCGCGAGGAATTCTGGAAGAACGTGAACGTCCCTGGCTCCGGCGCAGGAGCTCAACCAGTCGCTCGAGGCCGCCGGGCGCGTCGCCGATTTCCTCGAGCTCGGCGAGCTCATGTGCCTGGACGCGCTCGAGCGCGACGAGTCCTGCGGCAGCCACTTCCGCCTCGAGCACCAGATGTCGGACGGCGAGGCGAAGCGCAACGACCAGGCCTTCTGCCACGTCGCCGCCTGGGAGTACACGGGCGAACGGACGAAGCCGAACCGTCATGTGGAACCGCTGACCTTCGAAAACGTCGAGCTCGCCGTCCGGAGCTACAAATGAAGATCACCCTGAAGGTCTGGCGGCAGAAGGACGCGAAAGCCGAAGGCGGCTTCGTGACCTACGAGGCGTCCGACGTCAACGAAGAGATGTCGTTTCTCGAGATGCTCGACGTCGTCAACGAGGGCCTGATCGGGAAGGGCGAGGATCCGATCGCGTTCGACCACGACTGCCGCGAGGGCATCTGCGGCACCTGCGGCGTCGTGATCAACGGCCGCGCCCACGGGCCCGCGCGACAGACGACCGCCTGCCAGCTCCACATGCGGAGCTTCTCCGACGGCGACGTCGCTCACGATCGAGCCCTGGCGCGCCGGGGCCTTCCCGGTCATCAAGGACCTCGTCGTCGACCGCACGGCCTTCGACCGCATCATCGCGGCCGGCGGCTTCATCTCGGCCGCGATCGGCGGCGCGCCGGACGGCAACGCGATCCCGATCCCCAAGGAGAACGCCGACCTCGCCATGGACGCCGCCGCCTGCATCGGCTGCGGCGCCTGCGTGGCCGCCTGCCCCAACGCTTCGGCGATGCTCTTCGTCTCCGCCAAGATCTCGCAGCTCGCGCTGCTGCCGCAGGGCCAGCCGGAGCGCGCCGACCGGGCGCGCAACATGGTCGCGCAGATGGACGCCGAGGGCTTCGGCACCTGCACCAACCACGGCGAGTGCGAGGCGGCCTGCCCCAAGGGAATCCGCATGCAGTTCATCGCGATGATGAACGCCGACTACGTCAAGGCGAAGCTCACCGAGGGGCGGCGCCCGAGCGGCCTGTCCGACGGCGGCTCGGGGTAGGTCCGTGGCGGAGGCGAAGAAGACCCGCACCGAGACCGACACGATGGGGCCCGTGGAGGTCGCCGCCGACCGCTACTGGGGCGCGCAGACCGAGCGCTCCCTCCACCACTTCAAGATCGGCGCCGAGCGCTTCCCGCGCGAGCTGATCCGGGCGCTTCGGCATCCTCAAGAAGGCGGCGGCCGTCGTCAACCGCGACCTGCGGCGCCCTGCCCGCCGGACAAGGCGGACGCCATCATCCAGGCCGCCGACGAGGTCATCGCCGGCAAGCTCGACGACCACTTCCCGCTCGTCGGTCTGGCAGACCGGCAGCGGCACGCAGACCAACATGAACGCCAACGAGGTGATCTCGAACCGCGCCATCGAGATCGCTCGGCGGCGAGCTCGGCTCGAAGAAGCCGGTCCACCCCAACGACGACGTCAACAAGAGCCAGTCCTCCAACGACACCTTCCCGACCGCGATGCACATCGCGGCCGTCGAGCAGACGCGCTTCCGCCTCATCCCGGCGGTCCGCGAGCTGCGCGACACGCTCGACCGGAAGGCGAAGGAGTTCGCCGGCATCGTCAAGATCGGCCGCACGCACCTCCAGGACGCCGTCGCCGATGACGCTCGGCCAGGAGATCTCGGGCTGGGTCGCGCAGCTCGACCACGCGATCGCCGCACATCGAGGACGCGCTGCCGCACCTCCACGAGCTCGCGCTCGGCGGCACCGCGGTCGGCACGGGCCTGAACGCGCCCGCCGAGCTTCGGCCATAAGGTCGCCGCGGAGATCGCGAAGCTGACCGGCACTCCCTTCGTCTCCGCGCCCAACAAGTTCGAGGCGCTCGCGGCGCACGACGCGCTCGTCGCCGGCGCACGGCGCGCTCCGGACGCTCGCCGCGGCGCTCATGAAGATCGCCAACGACGTCCGCTGGCTGGCCTCCGGCCCGCGCTCGCGGCCTCGGCGAGATCCGGATCCCGGAGAACGAGCCCGGCTCCTCGATCATGCCGGGCAAGGTCAACCCGACGCAGTCCGAGGCGCTGACGATGGTCTGCGCGCAGGTCTTCGGCAACGACGTCGCCGTCACGGTCGGCGGCGCGTCCGGGCAACTTCGAGCTCAACGTCTACAAGCCGCTGATCATCGCACAACGTGCTGCGAGTCGGTGCGCCTGCTCGCCGACGCCTGCGAGTCCTTCGACGAGCACTGCGCCCGCGGCATCGAGCCCGACCACGCGAAGATCCGGGAGCACCTCGGCCGCTCGCTGATGCTGGTCACGGCGCTCACCCCGCACATCGGCTACGACAAGGCCGCGGCGATCGCCAAGAAGGCGCACAAGGACGGGACGACGCTCAGAGAGGCGGCGCTCGCCCTCGGTTACCTCACGGCCGAGGAATTCGACCGCGACGTCAAGCCCGGAGAAGATGGTCGGCCCGGGAGACTGAGCGTGCCCGAGCCCGTCCCCGTCTTCTACTCGCTCCACCTCGACTTTCTTCTGCTCGCCTCCGCGCGCCTCGCCTCTCGCCGCGCCTGCTCGGCGCGCTGCTCGGCTTCCAGCGCGAGCGGGTGCACAGCGCCGCCGGCCTGCGGACGCACATCCTCGTCGCGATCGGAGCCGCGCTCATCGTGCTCTCCGGCATCCAGTCGGGCTTCAGCGACGCCGATTCGAGCCGCGTCATCCAGGGCATCGTGGCCGGGATCGGGTTCCTGGGCGCCGGCACGATCCTGAAGATCGGCGAGCGCGTCGAGGTGCACGGCCTGACGACCGCCGCCAGCATCTGGCTGACGGCCGGCGTCGGCATCGCGGCCGGCCTCGGCCATCTCTGGCTGCCACTGGTCGCCGCGGCGATCGGCTGGCTGGTGCTCGGGCCCCTCGGCCGCCTGGAGAAATCCCACCGCCGGCGCGGGCCCGTCCCGAAGGGCTGAGGCGCGCAGCCTCAGAAGTCGGAGAGAATCTAGCGCAGGAGCGCGGCGAGCTTCGTTTCGGCTTCGGCGTGGAGAGTGGGCGGAGCGCCGTAGAACGCCCCCGCGGCCTTCCCGTCCCGATCGAAGACCAGGAGCGTCGGCACGGCGCTGACGTCGCCGAAGGCGCGAACGAGGTCCGGCTGGCCGAGAACCCAGGTCAGCGGCAGCTCGAGCTCGCCCACGAGCTTGCGGACGCTGGCCTCCTCGGACTCGATCGCCACCGCGGCGACGACGAGCTTCTCGCCGTAGCGCTTCTTGAGCTGCCCGAGCCAGCCGAGCGTCCCGCGGCAGGGCGGGCACCAGGTCGCCCAGAACTCGACGAGGACGACGCGGCCCTTCAGGTCCGCGGGCGCGACGCTCTTCCCGTTCAGGTCGGTCAGCGTCACGGCGGGAAACGCCGCCACTTCGCTTCGCCTTCGATGGCGACGCCGCGGCCCGCGCATCGGCCTTCCGGCCGGCGAGGAGGAGCTCGATCATTCGGGTCAGGTCGGCCTGGAACCGCTCGTGGGCGGCCGCGCTCTTCAGCGGCGCGTAGCGTCCTCCCTCTTCCTTCTGCCCTTTCCCGTAGAAGCCGAAGTCGTTGGGCGTGGCGACGAGCACGTCGTCCACGAAGATGGCCGGATAGCGCGTCACGCCGAAGCGCCTGGCCAGCGCGGAGTCCCCGTAGTTCTCCGAGACGAACCGCGCTCGGCCGCCGAACTTCTGGACCACGCTTTGAGCCAGCAAACTTGCCGGGTCGGACAGATTTCAGGTGTAGGGCCAGCGGACGAGCGTGACCGTGACGCTCGCGGTCGCCGGCGCCGGCCGGGGCCGGGCCGGCTCGAGAGCGGCGAAGTACCGGGGCAGGACCTCGGCCACGACCGCCGAGGCCTGCGCGGGAGAGGTCCCCGCAGCCGCGGACGCGACGTCCGCCTCACCGGCTTCCAGGAAGATCCGTCCGATGCTCTGGTCGATCCCGGCGGCGTCCGAGAACCGCGGGTGGAACTCCGCCAGCCGGAGCTTCGCCTGCTCGGACGTGAGCGCCGGGACGTTGCCGGAGAGCGGCGCGGCGCGCAGGACCGCCTGCAGATATCGCAGCATCGCGCCGTAGGCGAGCCCGGCGGCGTCGAGCTCGCGCGCCTCCTTCAACGTCGCGCTCGCCGTGATGAACTCGCGGTGCTTGTCGATCGAGGCCGGAGGCCTGTAGGCCGACAGAAGCTGCCCTTCGAGAGCGTCGAGCTCGCCCCGCAGGCTTCGCACGGGGGGCGGGCGGAGGCCTGACGGCTTCGGACAGCGTGCGGCAGAAGGCCGGCGAAATCGCGCTGCGCCTGCGCGACCCCCAGGTAGTAGTAGCCGACCTCGGGCATCGTGTTGCGCTCGTACTCGAGGCTCGCGTCGTAGAAGACGCGCACCTCCGGGACCGAGGCCTCGCCGACCGCGCGGACCGCCGCGGGCGTCACGCCGTCGAGCGCCTTCGGCGACGGCCCGCCGAGCTCCTTCGCCAGGTCCTTGCCCATGCGCGTCCAGGCGGCCTCGAACGCCGTGTCGCTGTTGCGCTCGGCCGCGGGCAGCGCCGAGGTACTTCGAGGCCTCGAGATTCGGCTGCACGCCCGCGAGCCGCTGGAGCGCGAGAAGGCGCCGGCCCCCCTGCATCGCCTCCTCGACCCGGCCCATCGCCGGGTCGCGCCCTCCTTGATCTGGAGCCACATCTCGTCCTTCGAGGTGTTGGTCTTCAAGTACTCCGACCAGTGCGGGATCGCCGCGGCGAAAGGATCCCTCTGCGGCGGCGAGGCCGCGATCGAAGCGAGCGAGGCCGTCGCGACGGCCACGGCTGCGAGCAGGACGAGTCGAGCCGTGCGCATCGCGGCTCCGAGGATCCCACGAGGTGTCGCGGCCGAATCGCCGGGCGAATCCTCGGATTCTCATCGGGAAGTCCTCGGATCCCTGGTTCGACGTCCGTTCGGCCATCCGCCGCAGCTCGACGACCTCGAGCGCGCGGACTTCGGCGGGAGTCATCGCGGCGAGCTCCTCGAGCGAGCGGGTCTTCCCCGCCTCTTTCGCGACGCGGTAGCCGAGGTAGTAGCCCGACCGGGACGGGATGTCGAGCTCCTGGCCGCCGAGGAAGAAACGCGCGTAGTCGTCCGCTCCTTGCTGTCGAGCACGGCGAGCGCTCGGTCGCGAGCCGGTCGACGGCCGCCTTGGCGGGGTCGATCGCCGGCAGGCAGCAGACCGCCTGCTCGGCGACGTTCGGGTTCAGCCTCCGGCTCACGTAGGTCGCGAGGCCCTCGTGCCCAATCGCCCACGCGAAGGTCTCCGGGTCATCGGCGACGACCTCCCCGTGGTACACGTGGAAGAGCTCGTGGACGACGAGCGGCGAGAGCTCCTCGTTCAGCCGCGCGATGACGTCGAGGCCGAACATCAGCGCGGTCTTTCCCGACACGTCGCGGGTCGCACCGTCGAAGGCGCCGCCGGAGATAGAGGAAATACACGGGCGCGAGCACCGGAAGCGCGGGAACGCCTTCCGGAACGCGTCCAGCTCGGCCCGGCAGGTCGGCCGCAGCTTCGCGCGAGAGCTCGCGCATCGCGGTTCGAGCTCGCGGGGACCTTCGCCAGCGTCTTCGGCACGAACTCCGAAGGCGGCTTCGAAGCGCCGTGAAACGCGCCTTCATAGACGGCGGCGTTCGGCTTCTGCACCATCTCCTCGAAGAGGCGGTACTGCTCGGCGGGGCCGAGGCCCTTTCGCCCGTCTCCCAGTATTTCCAGAACTGGGGCATCAGGTCGGTCGTCGCGCAAGCCGCGCCGGCGGCGCTCCCCACAGGCGGCGGCGAGGAGCACCGGCGCGAGGACTCACCCCCTCAATTACGGGACGGCATCGCCAAAGTTCGCCCGACCGTGTCCCACGACCGCCTCCTGGAGAATCCGGCGCCGCTTTCCGCCTCGGCGGAGCCTCCTGCGACCATCCCGCCCCCGCAGGCGAGTCGTCGACGCCCCGCCCGGACGCCAGCCGCCGGGAGCCCGACCGGAGACTGTTTGTAGAGAGCACCTGGAAGAACGTGACCGCCGCGGCGTACGTCCCCGCCGGAGTCGGGTGCAGGCCGTCGGGCGAATAGAGCGCGAGCTTCGGATCTCGTTTCCAGGCCGCGCGCCAGGTCATCCCCGGCCGGGCAGAGAAGGTCCCGCCGACGTCGCGCGCCGCGTCGCGCGTAGGACAGGGCCACGCCGTCGAAGTCCTGCGAGCGCGAGGTCGACGGCCAGACCATGTACAGCACCGGCCGCCCTCCCCCGGCGCGGATGAGCTCGGTGAAGCGCCTCGGAGTACGTGCGCAGAAGGAGCGTGCCCTCCGGCGAGGCGGAGGGACCCTGCTGCAGGACGACGAAGTCCCATCCCCCCACCGCGATCGCTTTCTGCGCCTCGCCGAGGTCCCACTGGTCCTGGAGGCTCAGGCCCGGGGCCGTCACCGCGCGCACGAAGGGACGCGGCCTGCCCGCCGCGGCCGCGAGCGCCCGTGAACATCGCCGGCAGATCGTTCGTGTAGGTGAGGCTGTTCCCGATGAAGAGAACGTGCAGCGGCGGAGCGACCTCCTCTTCGGAGGGCTCCTGGGCGAAAGCCGGATGCCCGCGACTGCAGTGACCGCCGCGAGACACAGGAGCGCGACGGCGAGCCGGCGGCCCACGCGGGAGGACTTCGCGCCGACGACGACGGGGATCGAGACGTGCGAGCTCGGGGCTTTCGCGAGCGGTAGATGCGCTGGGTCGCCGCCTTGAAGTCGGACGCCCTCGCCTCGAAGATGTTGGGGACGAAGGTCTGCGGGTTGCGGTCGATCAGCGGGAACCAGCGTGCTCTGCACCTGCACCATGATCCGGTGGCCCTTGCGGAACGCGTAGTTCTGCGTGTGGAGGCTGTCCAGCGTGTACTCGAGGACCGTGTCCGGCGGCGATCGGCTCGGGCTTCTCGAAGCACTTGCGGTACCGCGCCCGGAAGACCTCGTTGGACACCATGAGCTGGTAGCCGCGCGAGGTCCCAGTTCTCGGGCTGGCGCTCCGGGATAGACGTCGATCAGCTTCACGATCCAGTCGGCGTCGGAGCCCGGTCGTCGAGGCGAAGAGATGCGCGACGACCTCGCCGGCGATCGTCACGTCCTCCGCGAGCGGCGGCGTCTCGAAGCTCAGGACGTCGGGGCGGTCGTCGACGAACCGCTGGTCCTCGACCAGCCAGGTCGACCACTTCGAGCCGCCCGGAAAGTACGTCGTCTGGATCGGCCGCTTGCGATACGGCACCGGGTGCGCCGGGATCGGAGACGTAGGCGTCGAACGCCTCGCGGCCCGGAGCGCCGGTCGGGCGGGTCGAACGAGAGCGTGCCGCCGGGCCGAAGTAGAGATTCCGGTTCCGGTGGTCCGGGACCGGGCGGCCAGGCCTCCCAGCTCTCGCCAGCGGTTCGAGCCGGCCTCGAAGCGTCAGCGCCTCGGGCAGCGGCATCGCGCCGCGGCCCTTGAGGTAGTGCGCGAACCAGGGCGCCTGGATCTGCTCGCGAAAATACTTCGCCGTCGCGCTGTCGAAGGGGATCGCTCCCGAGCTTGTCGCCGTCGCCGCGGGCCCAGCCGCCGTGGTTCCACGGGCCGACGACCAGCCGGTTGACGTGCCTGCGGGTCGTTCTTCTCGAGCGCCTCGTAGATCTGGAGCGGGCCGTAGAAGTCCTCCTGGTCCCACCAGCCGGCGACGTTCGAGCGTCGGGACCTTGACCTCGCGGAGGTACGGAATCATCGTCTGTTTCTTCCAGAATTCGTCGTAGTCCGGGTGAGCGACGAAGTCGTTCCAGGTCGGGATCTTTCCCGTGGAAGAAGCGCGCGTTGACGTTCGAGAGCGGCCCGAGCGCGAGGTACCACGCGATAGGTGTCGTAGCGGTCGAAGCCGAACGGCTCGAGGTCCTTGCCGGCTTCGAGCTCAGTAGGCGTACTCGAAGCCGTAGCTCAGGCGGAAGGCGCCGTTGTGGTGGAAGTCGTCGCCGAGCCACATGTCCGAGCGGCGAAGCCTGGGGCGAGATCGCCGCGAGCGCCGGGTGCGGCTCGAGCGCGCCCATGATCGTCGTCCACCCCTCGTAGGAGACGCCGAGCATGCCGACGCGGCCGTTGTTGGCCGGGACGTTCTCGAGCAGCCACGCGATCGTGTCGTAGGTGTCGGTCCCCTCGTCGAGCGCCTTCGCGTCGCCCGGAGTCGCGCGCCGGCCGCTGCATCACGAAGACGCCTTCCGAGCCGAACTTGCCGCGCAGGTCCTGGAAGACGAAGACGTAGCCGTCGTCGGCGAGCGCCTTCAGGGAGCCGTCGAGCCGCTTGCCGGCCTCCGCGACGCCGTAGGGCGTCCGCTGCATGAGGATGGGCAGAGGCCCGTGGTCGCCGCGCGGCGCGAAGATCTTCGTGTGGAGCCTCACGCCGTCGCGCATCGGGATCATGACGTCGCGCTCGACGTACGGATCCTCGACCGTCCCGGCCCGCGGGCCGGCGGCCGCGACGAGCGCCGCGCAGAGAACGGCCGTGCCGAAGGCGAGGCGGCGTATCACGGGGCGCATTCTAGCGTCGGCGGGGCGGGCGACGGCCGCGGGACGCCGCTCGAGGACCTTCGTCAACAGCATGCGGCCTCGGCCCCTAAATCCGGCCTTCCGGTAGAGGCCGATCGCGGCGCGCCGGTGCTTCTCGACCTCCAGGTGCAGCGCACGCACGCCGCGACGCCGGCAGAACGCCTCGGCCGCCGCCACCAGCGCCCCGCCGACGCCTCGGCCGCGCCACTCCGGCCCCACGACGATCTCGTCGAGAAATCCGTCGCGACCCCTGTATTCGAGGCTGTATCCCAGCGTCACGACGGCGTACCCGACGATGCGGCTCCCTTCCGTGGCGGCCCAGGCCCTCCCCCACGCGGGCCGTCGCAGGAACGTCCGGAGGACCTTCGCGGCGACGGACCGATCGAAGGGATACCCATCCTCGGCGTAGTACGGTCGCATCAGGTCGAGGATTGCGGCGCACGTCGTCGGCGCGGGCGATGCGGACACGCACGGCGAGCTTCCCCGCTACGTCTTCGGGTTCGCCGTGAGCGCGCAGGCGGCGATCCGCCAGTTCCCGTCTGCTTCTCTCCTCCAGACGATCAGGAACTTGCTCGTCGACGGCGGGCCGGTCGCGTTCGGCAGGGTGACGGCGGTCGACCCGGTCTCCCATGCCAAGTCCCCGCCCGGTGCGACCTGGATCGAGTCGGTCTCCGCCCGGAATGTTTCGAGCCGCGGCAGGCGCTCGCCGTACATTCTCTCGATCGCGGCCTTACCCTTCAGCGCCGCTTCGCCGTTGAAGTGCACGACGGCGTCCTCGGCCCAGAACGACATCACGGCGAGAACGTCCTTGCGCGCCTCCGCCTCCGCCACGCCGCGGCTGCGCGCGCGGACCTCGGCCTCGGCGGCGGCGGTCGCGTCCGCCGGCACGCGGCCGCCAGAAGCGCGACGCCCAGAATCACGGTAGCGCGGCGGACCCGCATGTCCATCTCCCCTGCCATGGAACGGTCAGTTTTCTCAGCACGTCTTCGACCGCTCCGGTGTTCGCGTTGACGATGACCGAGGGCCGCCGTCCTTGCCGTTATCCTTGCTGTGCGCCGGTCATGCGCTCTGCCTCTTGACCCCCGACACGTGCGACGCGACGGCCTTCCAGGCGCCGCCCCGCTTGATCAGCACGTTGGTCGACTGGTACTCCATGACGTAGGGTCCCTTCTCGTCCTTTCCGCGGACGATCCCCGTGCCCGCGACGATCGCCGTCCCGTTCTCGAAGACCTCCAGGCGCTTGATCACGAACTTCAGCGAGTCGTAGGAGGGCTTGCTCCGGCGGACGCGGTCGAGCTGCTGGGCCTTCGTGGACCACGTCCCCTCGTCGTCGATCATCTGGAACTCGTCGGCGAGGATCCGGTCGAGCAGCGCGGCGTCCTGCTCGAAGTAGGCCTTGGGCCACAGGACTTCCTTGAGGTGGCGCAGAGCGGCTTCGTCGTCGGTCTGGGCGAGCGCCGCGGGCGCGCCGAAACCGGCGGCGAGGACGAGAACGAGCAGACCGATTCCCGTGGGCGATGCGCTGCGCTGGCCGGTCATCGAATACCTCCGCCGGGAGCCTACTGCAACCCCGCCGATCGAGCCCTCGAGTCGGACGGCCGCCACCGAAAGCGGGACAGGCGGATCGCCCCGCTGTCTCCGAAGCGCACGCCCTCCTTCTCGAGGAGGAAACGCTGCACGGCGTCCATCGGCCGCTCGCCCGACCTCAGGCTGATCCGGCCGGCCGCGTTGACGACCCGGTGCCACGGGACGCGGCTGCCCTCCGCGAGGGCCGACAGCGCATAGCCGACCATCCGCGCGTGGCCCGGCAGGCCCGCGACGCTCGCGATCTGCCCATAGGTCGCGACGCGGCCGCGCGGCACGCGCGACACGGTCGCGTAGATGCGCGCGTAGGCTCCCGAGATCCTCCGCCGCACCTCCGGGCCGCTCACGCGTCAACGCTCCGCCGGCGCCGCACGCCGCGCCGCGAGCGCGATCGGCAGGCCGATCAGGAACATGTGTGCGAGCACCCCCGTGATCCAGACGACCGGCGCGGGCGTTCCGCCGCGGCGCGGGAACGCCGAAAGCGGAACGACGACGTAGTTCATGACCAGGTAGGCGCCGATACCGTAGAGCGGCCCCCAGAGGGCGGGCCGGCGCGCGAGGTCCGGCAGCCGCCGGCTCGCGAGTACGTACACCGCAGCGATGACGCAGGCGATCGACAGGTGGAGAGCCGCTCCGAGAACCGCCGTTCCGGTCCCGCCCTTGTACGTGTCGGCTCCGAGAAGGCCGCCCGCGACCGATTGCAGGATGCGAACGGGAGGAACGCCTCGGAGCCCCCACAGCAGGAAGGCGTAGGAGATGTCGAGCAGGCCCGCGACGAGACCTCCGAGAAGGATGGCGCGCCGGGGAGTCCATCGCGCCTCGCTCATGGGACTGTCCACATCGGTCATCGGTCCTCTATTCCGCCCGGACCGCCGGGCCCCGGGCCTGATCTATCACAGCCTCGTCCCGTCCCACGTCACAGCGGAAACTGGAACATGACCTGGTCGCGCGGGGCCTCGGTTCCGCCGCTCGACGCGTAGAGTTTCATCGCCGGTGCGTTCTCCCGATCCGTCAGCACCCAGGCCTCCCGGCAGCCCAGGCGCCGGCCCTCCCCCAGCATCGCCCGCAGCATCCGCGCGGCGAGCCCCCGCCGCCGGTGCGTCGGGGCGACGCCCACTTCGTTGATCCAGAGCTCCGCCGGCTTGTCCGGATGAACGTAGTGCACCGCGGAGACGAACCCGACGACGGCGCCCTCTTCGATCGCGACCGCCAGGTGATGGCGCGGGTCGGCGAGGAACTCCGCGACGAGCGCACCGTCGATCCCGCGGTCGAAGACGCCCGGCGCGACGCGCGCCAGCACCCCTTCGTCGCCGCGCTCCAGCATGCGGACGTCGACCGTCATGGCGGGCACTTCGCGGCGATCTTCCTCACGGTCGTGACGTTGCGAATGGTCGTCGGCATGCCGAGCGTCCGCTCGAGGCGCGCGCCCGAGAAGAGCGACTCGGAAAATCCTGTGCGGCAGAGCCAGTAGACCTCGCGTCCGACGACACGGAAGTCGTCCACCGCCGTGGCCGAGGCCCGGAGGGCCTGGACGGGACCGGCGGCGGGCTCGCCGGAAAGGAATCCGACGTAGAGCCCCTGGCCTTCGTCGGACCCGAACGGCCGGCGGCGCAGCGGCCTCCGCGAGCTCCGCGGGCGTGCGCAGAAACGTCGCGACCGCGTAGCCGAGGGCGTCTTCCAGGCACGCGGCGAGCCTGGCCGCCAGTGCCTTCTCGCTCTTCGAGGTCGAGGAAAAGATCACGTTGCCGCTGGCGATCACCGTCTCGACCTCGGCGCAGTCGGCCTTCTCGAAGATCCGGCGGAGCGCGTCCATCTTGACGACGTGCCCGCCGACATTGATGGCGCGCAGGAACGCGACGTAACGGGGCATGGCGGGCAGTCTAACCTCGGCGGTGTCAAGGTCCCGGCAGCGCTCGGCTATCGGAGCGCGACCCCGCAGCGGGGACAGAAGCTCGGGTTGGCTCCCCGGCCGAGATAGCGGCCGCAAGCCGGACAGCGCCAGTTTTGCAGAGTAAATACGAGAATCGCCGCCATCGCCCCGAAGAGCAGGAGGATGCCCGGCATCCGGTCCAGCGACTGCCGGCCGGGCATCACCACGAGGAGAAGGGCCCCCAGCCCGAGGACGACGGCCACGGCAATCTGCCGCCGCCGTCGGGTCGCGAACTCGGCCTTGAACGCCGCGAGTTGCTCCTGCGTATGTTCCACCTGCCCCCCTCGCAGGGCGTCCACCTTCCGACGTCCTCGCGGATCGGCTACTCCTGGACGCGACTCCCGTGAAACGACACGCACTGCCAGCGATTCTCGCGGCGCACCCACACGGTCGTTCGGCGATAGCGGATCGTCGAGGCCATGCCCGCCGACGAGAAGCGCGCCGTGTTGAGCGCGGTGAGAACGGCGGTGTCGCCGTAGACGCGGACCCGAACGTCCGAGAGGTCCTCCCCGACCAGGATCGGCGCGGTCGCCCCCGGCCCCGGCGGCGCGGCCTCGTCGAGCTCCGCCGCCTTGTCGCTGACCCAGCCGCGTCCGTCGATGCCGACGAAATCGTCGGCGATCAGCCGGGAAAGAGCCTCGCGGTCGTGGGCGAGGAACGCCGCGGACCAGGCCCGCTCGGCGGCGACGACCTGCGCTTGCGCGGTCGGAGCGTCGCTCGAGATCGGCACGAGACCAAGGACGGCCGCCAGGACCGGACCTGAACCGGGGATCATCGACACCTCCCCCGGAACATACGTCGCCGAGCGCGGCGTGTTGCGCCGGGGTGCGCTGGCCACGGAGGCACGATCCCCATCGCCGATTCAACCTCTCACGGTGGCCGCCAGGCGTTTCGGCGCGACCTCGAGGTACCCGTCCTTCACGAGCCCCGCCAGCACTCCCCAGTCGAGGCCCTTGTCGAGGTGGATGCCGATCCAGCCCTGGGTGCCGACGTAGGGCGGGACGAAGAAGTGCTTCGGATCGGCCCGGACGAGGTCCTCCTGGGCGCCGGGGGGAGCCTTGCACCAGATGGCGATGCGCCCATCGCCGTGGTGGTTGTTGGCGAACATCACGAAGAGCCGGTCGCGCACCCGGAAAGTCGGCTCGCCCCAGGCCACCTTCTCGTGCGCCTCGGGCAGGGCCAGGCAGATCCGGCGGACGCGGTCGTAGAGGCGCTTGCTCAACAGCTCGCCCTGCGCTTCGGCGAAGCCAGCACGGCGGCCATCGCGATGACGGCGCCGATACAGGACTCGAAGAAACGAAGAAGCGAGAACTTGAGCCCGTGGAGGTACGTTTCGACGGCCTTGCGCACGCCGGCCTGCTCGGTCGCCGGGGTCCGGCTGACGGTCGCGGACGCGGACGCCGCGGCCAGCACGAATGCGAGAAGTCGCTTCATCGGGCCTCCTTTTCCGGACGCAGGCGCAGAGAGTCGAAGAACGCGTCGACCTCGGCCTCGTGGAGGATGGCCCGCGTCTCCGCCGTGTACGTGATGCTGTAGAACCCGTCGCCCGAGTCGATGATGATGACCCGGTGCGGCGGCGGCCGGTTCGGTTTCGCACCGTAGAGCTCGACGCTCAGGTACCGGATCTTCGCCGGATCGAGCCCCTTCGGCTGCCAGCGCTCGGCGAGCATCTCGGGAAACGACTCGCGCGTGAGGGCCATGTCGGCGCGGACGAACGCCTCGAGGTCGGCGAGCGCCGGCACCTTCGGGTCCTTGGCCTGGTAGGCGATCGCGATGGCGCGGTCGGTGTTCTCGGGCGTCTTTCCCCTGGGAAGGAACATCAGCTCGACGTTGGCCTTGCGGGCCCCGGGCACGTCCATCACCCAGCCTCGCGGAACGTCGTAACCGAGCGTGGCGGCCGAGGACTGGGCGAACGCCGCGACAGCGGCGAGGAGGAGGGCGACCCCGGCGCGCGCAGCTCGCATGCGGCTAGGCCAGCGTGGCGACGAGGATGGCCTTGATCGTGTGCATGCGGTTCTCGGCCTGGTCGAACACGATCGACGCTTCCGACTCGAAGACGTCCTCGGCCACCTCGAGTCCCTCGAGGCCGAACTTCGCGTACAGCTCCTCGCCCTTCGTCGTCTCCCGGTTGTGGAAGGCCGGGAGACAGTGCATGAACTTCGCGCGCGGGTTGCCGGTCGCCTTCATGAGCGCCGCGGTGACGCGGTACTTCGTCAGGGCCCGGATCCTCCTGCCCCAGGCGTCGGCGGGCTCCCCCATCGACACCCAGACGTCGGTGTGGACGAAGTCGCAGCCCTTCACGCCCTTCTTCGGGTCCTCGGTCAGCGTGAGCTTCGCGCCGGAGTCCTTCGCGAGGGCCCGGGCGCGGGCGACGACTCCGGCGGCGGGCCAGAGAGACTTCGGGGCCGCCAGGCGCACGTCCATGCCCATCCGCGCGCCGACGAGCAGCAGCGAGTTCCCCATGTTGTTGCGCGCGTCGCCGAGATAGCAGTACGCGACCTCGTGGAGCGGCTTGTCGGAGTGCTCCTCCATCGTCAGGAGGTCCGCCAGCATCTGCGTCGGGTGCGACTCGTCGGTCAGCCCGTTGTAGACGGGCACGCCGGCGCTGCGGGCGAGCTCCTCGACGACGGTCTGCCGGAAGCCCCGGTACTCGATCGCGTCGTACATCCGGCCGAGCACGCGGGCGGTGTCCTTGATCGACTCCTTGTGGCCGATCTGCGAGCCCGACGGGTCGAGGTAGGTCACGCCCATCCCCTGGTCGTACGCCGCGACCTCGAAGGCGCAGCGCGTGCGGGTCGAGGTCTTCTCGAAGATGAGGCAGAGGTTGCGGCCCGATAGCCGCCGGACCTCGGTGCCCGCGTATTTCGCGCTCTTCAGGTCCTTCGACAGGTCGAGGAGGAAGCGGATCTCCTCGCGCGAGAAATCCGACAGCTCCAGAATGCTGCGGTTCTTCAGGTTGACCGGCATGAGCGCCATTCTCTCCCGTCGGGGCGCGGCTGGCCCCCGCCCTTTTCGACCGCGGAACCGGGCGTCAGTCGACCGGAGCCCAGGGCAGCGGTGGGTGGATGCCCGCGGCCCGGTCGACCTCGAGCGTGATCGCGTCGACCGCGGCGCGCGATCTTCGCGAGCGCCTCGGCATCCGGCAGGTCCGCCGGGAATCCGAAAC
Organism: uncultured Acidobacteriota bacterium; assembly: GCA_963810205.1. Lineage (GTDB taxonomy): Bacteria > Acidobacteriota > Thermoanaerobaculia > UBA5066 > Gp7-AA6 > DAHUXD01. The sequence continues at coordinate 520,486 of CAWEMP010000020.1, read as the reverse complement.
GGCTCGCCGTACCCAACGACGCATCGCGAGAACGGTTTGGGCAAGAGGTATCGGTCCCAGGAATCGAGGAAGATCGGCCGCGCGCTCGAGCCCGCGTGGGGGAGGATCCAGCCGGCTGTCTTGCGCGCGAGCCGCAGGACCCCCGGCTGCACGACGCGCGGCGGCCCCTTTGGTCCGTCGACGGTCATGGCGGCGGTGTGCCCGCCGCGGACGAGGTCGATCATCTCCCGCAGAGCCGTGCCTCCGCCCTTTCCTGTCGAGCCCCGGGCGGCGGCGTAGCCGTTTCGGACCATCCACCGCGCGATGATCTCCCCGTCCTTCGACCGCGAGGCCATCGCCACCATGCCCTGGTGGCGATGCACCAGGGCCGGCAGAACCATCCGGCCGTGCCACATCGTGTAGATGATCGGATCCCCGCGCGCGAGCAGCGACTTCTCGTGCTCCGGGTGAAGGGTTTCGATCCGGAGCGTGGCGCGCAAGCCGAAGATGCCGGCGCCGACGAGGCCGGCCGTGACGCGGGCGCCGAGCATGGCGTCTCTAGGGGCGGCGGGCCGCCGCGAAGTGCGCCGCGACCTTCTCGTAGACGCTCGGGATGACCTCGGGCACCGTCTTCACGCCCTTCGTGAAGACGGCCACGATGAAGTCGGAGCCGTTCGGCAGCGCAACGCGGGCCACGAGGTGATGAAAGTCGTACGCGTCGCCGGACTTCGCCCAGACGCGGCTCCCCTTCGGCAGATTCTGGCCCGCCAGGCGCGCGTCCTCGAGCTCGACGTCCTCGAGGGGCTCCGCCGCCGTGATGTCGCGCGAGAGCAGGGCGAGCATTTCGTCGGTCAGGGCCTCGCCGGCGACCTCGCCGCGGACGATCTCCTTGAAGATCCGGGCGGCCTCGGCCGCGGTCATGCGATTGCGGTTCTTGCCGCCGTCGCGGAACGCCTGCTCCCGCCCGTAGGCGTCCTCGCAGAAGGTCTTCTGGTTGGCGTTCAGGTTCGTGTAGCCGCGCCCACGGTACCAGCCGTTGACGACGTTGCGCTTGCCCTTCCACCGCTCCCACTCGAGGCCCGAGAGCTCGGGCCCGGAGGTCGTGCCCGTGATCGAGTCGACCACGAATCCGGTCGCGTCGTTGGAGGAGACGGTGATCATGTCCTTGACGGCCCGGACGAGCTCCGGCGTGTCGTCGAGCTTGCCGGCCTGCTTGCGCGCCTCGTAGTACGAGAGGAAGCAGATCTTGACGACGGAGCACGGGTAGTAGGACGCGTCGCCGCGGTAGGCGCCGGCCGGGAACGACGCGCCCGGGACCGGCGCCGTCATGTCGATGACCGCGATCGAGAGGCCTTCCTCGATCAGGCCCTTCTCGGAGAACTGCGCGACGGTCTCGGCGGCGATCTTCGCCAGCGCCGCGTCGAGGGCCGGCGATGGATCGAGCTTCGAGATCGGCGCGGGTGTCTCCGCCGCCGAGAGTGCCGCCGCCAGGCCGAGGGCGGCGAGCATGCCGGCCGGACGCCTCAGGAGCGCGCCTCCCGCGATTCCGGGAACGCGAGGGGGGGCTTCACGGCCGGTTGCGCCGCCGCCTGGCGGCGCTTCGCGCGCAGGACGAGCACCACCACGGTCCCCGCGGCGGCGAAAGGCATCGCGACCATCAACAGAATCGACCAGTACATGCCCCGCCACATCCCCGGGCCGCTGTCCGCGACCTCTTCCTTGCAGAGCGGGCAGGCGGAGACCGCGGCGGTCAGGACGACCGCGAGGACGGCCGCGATCGCGACGGCGCGCAGGGCTTTCTTGGCAGCCGGGCTCATCCTCGTCACCTTACCCGAATCGGGCCGGGATCGTAAAGCTGGTAGAGCATGAGGTAGATCACCACTCCCGTCACCGAGACGTACACCCAGAGCGGGAACGTCCAGCGCGCGAGGCGTCGGTGTGTCTCGTCCCGCCGCTTCAGGCCGAGATAGAGCGTGCGCAGCACCATCGGGACGATGACGGCGGCGAGGATCGTGTGCGTGGCCAGGATCGTGAAATAGACGATCCGCACGGGGCCCTGGCCCGTGAAGCGCACCGAGCCGACAGCGGCGTGGTAGACGAGATAGCAGGCCAGAAAGACCGTCGAGGTCGCGGCGGCCGAGAGCATCAGAGCCCTGTGGCGCTCGATCTGGTGCGCCCGGACCGCCCGGTAGCCGAGGACGAGAAGAACCGCGCTCGCCGCGTTCAGCGTGGCGTTGACCGCGGGGAGCTGGGTGACGTCCACGTCTTCAGTCCGGCTTCGTCATCCCGAGGAGCGCAGCGACGAGGGATCCCGCGCTTTACTCGCAGGACAGCGGATCGAGTCCGGGATCCCTCGCTGCGCTCGGGATGACAAACGTCCCTAGATCAGGTACACGATCGCGAAGAGCAGGATCCACACCAGATCGACGAAGTGCCAGTAGAGGCCGAGCGTCTCGATGCCGAGGTGGTGCTCGGGCGTGTACTTGCCGAGGAAGAGCTTGCCGGTGCACCACGCGATGCAGACGACGCCGCAGAAGACGTGGAAGCCGTGGAAGCCCGTCATCGTGTAGAAGGTCGACCCGAAGAGCGAGACGTGGGGATTGAATCCCTCGTGGAGCAGGTGCCTGTACTCGTACACCTGGACGGAGAGGAAGATCGATCCGCCCAGGAGCGTCAGGCACATGAAGAGCTTCGACTTGGCGACGTTGCCGCGCTGGATCCACTCGAGCGCCTTGACCATCGTCACCGACGAGCAGATCAGGATGAACGTGTTGGCGGCCGTCAACCAGATGTTGAGGACGGACTTGGGATCCGGCCAGGTCGAGCCGTAACGCAGGACGATGTACGAGCCGATCAGGCCCGTGAAGAACATGACCTCCGAGCAGAGGAAGACCCACATCCCCATCTTGTCGTGGGGAATGCCCGTCGAGGTCCGGTCCTCCTCGGCGTGAGGGTCGAATGTGATCGCGGCGGCGTGATCCATGTCGTTGTTCGCTCCTGCTCTACTTACGGCCTGGGCAGCACCAGCTCACCGATTCCGACCGACACCAGGATGCATCCGAGGATCAGCGTCGACGCGAACAGGATGCCCATGATGCGGCGCTCGAACTTCAGGTGCATGAAGTAGAGGGCCACGAGCACCGCCTTGATGATCGCCATCCCCACGATTCCCGACGCCAGCACCAGCTCCGAACGGTGCGGGATGACCGCCCAGGCGACCTCGGCGATCGTGAGCCCCAGCAGCCACCAGAAGATCGCCATGTAGTTGGGAATCTGGTGCGTATCGCTGTGTGCGTCGGACGACATCGTTACCCCCTCAGTGCGCTCGCGAGACGATGAAGAGAATCGACCCGAGAAAGAGGCCGGCGCCGAGGCTGACGAGAACCCACAGGAGCCGGCGGTTGCTCGCGTCCGACGAGGTCATCGTCATCGGTCGAACACCATGAGCCCCAGCAGGGCCGGAAGGTACAGCACCGACGCCAGGAAGAGGCGCCGCGCCGCCGGCACCGTGCGCTTCCACGCGAACACGACGGTGAAGGCCAGGAACGCCAGGCCCAGGAGGAGCGCTCCCCAGAGATAGCCCCGGCCCGCCGAGGCGAGCATTCCGGCGGCGAGCGTGACGGGCAGGAGCGCCGTGGCGTAGAGGACCGCCTGCCGGCCGGTCGAGGAACCGTCGCGGTCGGTCACCGCGAGCATGGGGAACCCGCCGCGGGCGTAGTCCTCCCGGTAGAGCCATCCGATCGCGAGGAAGTGCGGGAGCTGCCAGAGAAACAGAATCGCGAAGAGCCCCCAGCCCGCCGGGCCGAGCGAGCCGCGGGCCGCCGCCCAGCCCATGAGCGGCGGCAGCGCCCCGGGCACGGCGCCCACGACCGTGCAGAGCGAGGTCACGCGCTTGAGCGGCGTGTAGGCGAGCACGTAGGACGCGAGCGACGCCGCGCCGAGCGCGAGCGTCAGCGGGTTGACGAGGGCGAGGAGCACGAGCCCGAGCGCGGAGAGGACGAGTCCGAAGGCGCGCGCGTCCTCGGGCCTCAGGCGCCCCGACGGAATCGGGCGGCGGCTCGTGCGGTGCATGAGGGCGTCCGTGTCCCGCTCGACGTAGTTGTTGAGCGCCGAGGCCCCCCCGCACAGCAGGGCCGTTCCCGCCATGAAGATCAGAAACGTCAGGCCCGAGAAGCTCCCCTGCCCGCCGACGGCGTAGCCGACGCCGGCCGTCACGAGGACGAGCATCGTGATCCGGGGCTTCGCGAGCTCCAGGTAGTCGGAGGCGCGCGAGGAAGCGTCCTCGACCGGCAACGCCGCGGCGGCGCGCGCTACTTCCATCCCGCCACTCTCCCCGGCATCGACGGCCGGATCGGAACGACGTTGTTGCGGCGGCGCTCCAGGGCGAGCGCCGAGACGGAGAGGGCCAGCGTCGAGCCGAGGAGCAGCGCGCCCGTCGCCACGTGCGCGGTCGTCAGGATGACGTCCTTCCGGCTCAGCACCGTCAGCGCGCCGAGCGTGATCTGGACGGCGACGAGGGCGCACAGCCAGGCGGCCGTGTTGCGGAGGCCCCGTCGGCCCGAGCGCCAGGCGACCACGGCGGAGGCGACGACGAGCCCGGCCACGCAGAGGGCCCCCACCCGGTGGGCGAAGGCGATCGCGACGGGAAACGCATCGAGCGCGGGAACGATCCGCCCGAGCGACAGCGGGAAGTCCGGGATCGCCAGCCCCGACTTCGTGTGGCGCATCACGGCGCCCACGAGAAGCTGCAGGAAGACCGTGGCCGCCGTCGCCGCCGCGATCCTCGAGACGGGACTGCCGCGGAAGGCTCGGGCGAGGCTCGCCGGCGGGAACTGTCGAAAGCGCGGCGACGTCACGACGGCGATCGTGACCGTCAGGCAGAAGAAGATCTGCGCGAGGCACCCGTGCGCCACGGAGATCGGCGTCGGAAGCAGATAGATGACCGTCAGCCCGCCGAGCAGGCCCTGCGTGACGACGGTCGCGAGCGCGAGGTAGCCGAGGCGGCGCACCCAGCGGCGGTCCTCGCGCCGGGCGAGCCCGATCGTCAGGAGGATCGTGAGGAATCCCACGGCCGACGCGATGAGGCGGTGGGTGTGCTCGAACCGGATCCCACCGACCATCTTCGAGAGCGGGAACGTGAACATGTTCCAGCCGTACGTCGTCGGCCAGTCGGGCACCGAGAGACCGGACTCGGTCGACGTGACGAGCCCTCCCGCGACGATCAGGAGAAGCGTCGCCGCGGCGACGACGACCGCGTAGGCGTGCAGCCCGCGGGGTCCGGGCCGATCAGCCATGCGCCTTCGCGGGAGTCGGGCCCGTGGGAGCTTCCGACTGCGGCCAGTAGTCCGACCCGTGGCCGGGGACGCTGAACTCGTACGGGCCGCGGTGCACCGTCGGCAGGCGTCCGGTGAAGTTCTCGTGCGGCGGAGGCGACGACGTCTGCCACTCGAGCGTGTTGGCGTGCCACGGATTGGGGCCCGCGACCCGGCCGCGCCTCAGCGACAGGAAGAAGTTGAAGACCAGAATCAACTGAGCCGCGCCCAGGACGAAGAGCGAGATCGTCATGAACTGGTTCATCGGCTGCAGGTTCTTGAAGAGGGAGTACTGCGTGTAGTCGTAGATCCGGCGCGGCATGCCCCGCATCCCGAGGAAGTGCATCGGAAAGAACACCAGGTTGAACGTGACGAAGGTGATCGCCCAGTGAATCTTGCCCCACGTCTCGTTCATCATCCGGCCGAACATCTTCGGGTACCAGAAATAGAGCCCGGCGAAGGCTCCGAAGAGCGACCCGCCGAAGAGCACGTAGTGGATGTGGCCCACGATGAAGTAGGTGTCGTGGATGAAGATGTCGACGGGTGTCGAGGCCATGAACAGGCCCGAGAGACCGCCGATCACGAACATCGCCACGAACGACAGGGCGTTCAACATCGGCGTCGTGAAGTGGACGTCGCCGCCCCACACCGTCCCCAGCCAGTTGAACGTCTTGATGGCCGAGGGAACGGCGATGACCATCGTCGAGATCATGAACGTCGTACCGAGGATGGGATTCATGCCGCTCTGGAACATGTGGTGTCCCCAGACGATGAACCCCAGGCCCGCGATTCCCATCATCGAATACGCCATCGCGCGGTAGCCGAACACGGGCTTGCGGCAGAAGACCGGCAGGACCTCCGAGGTGATGCCCATGGCGGGCAGGATCATGATGTAGACCTCGGGGTGCCCGAAGAACCAGAAGAGGTGCTGCCACAGCAGCACCTGGCCGCCGCCGGCGTTCGACAGCGCCTGGCCCGGAGACGACCAGTCCGGCCGGCAGGAAGAACGTCGTGCCGAGCGTGCGGTCGAAGAGCAGCATGATGAGCGCCGCCGAGAGCACGGGCAGCGCGAGCAGCAGCAGGATCGCCGTGATGAAGAGCGCCCACACGGTCAGCGGCAGCCGGAAGAAGCTCATCCCCGGGCGCGCGCATGTTGATGATCGTCGTGATGAAGTTGACGGCGGTCAAGAGCGACGAGAGTCCGAGGATCAGGAGCGAGATCAGCCAGAGCGTCTGGCCCCTCGGCTGAATCGCCGAGAGCGGCGCGTAGGACGTCCAGCCGCCCGCGGCCGCGCCCCCGGTCACGAAGAAGGACCAGATGATGACGACCGCCGCCGGCACCGCCACCCAGAAGGACATCATGTTGAGCCTCGGGAAGGCCATGTCGCGGGCGCCGATCTGGATGGGGACGACGAAGTTGCCGAACGCGCCGATCAGGATCGGCATGATCGCGAAGAAGATCATGATCGTCGCGTGCATCGTGAAGAGCGAGTTGTAGAACTCGGGCAGCATGATCCCGCCCGGCATCCCCTCGGGGGCGAGCTTGCCCATGAACGGCAGCGGCCGGCCGGGCCAGGCGAGCTGGTACCGCACGAGCGTCGCCAGCAGGCCGCCGACGACGAGCATCGTCAGCGCGTACATGAGGTACTGGATGCCGATCACCTTGTGATCGACCGAGAAGACGTACTTGCGCCAGAACGAGGTCGGCGCCGCGATGGACGCCCGCGTGGGCGTGCGCCTCGCGGGGAAGAGCGACCGTGCTCAAGAGTTCCCTCCCTTGTCGGTGACGGCGACGGCCTGTGCCGGCGGCGGCTGCTCGGCGGCCTGCGCCGCGGCTTGTTCGGCCAGCCACTTCGCGAAATTCTCGGGCGTGTCCACGGTGACGAACCCCTTCATCCGGAAGTGACCGAGCCCGCACAGCTCGGCGCACGCGATCTCCCAGTTTCCGACGCGATTGCCTTCGAACCAGATGCGCGTCCTCATGCCCGGCACCGCGTCCTGCTTGACCCGGAACTCCGGCAGGAAGAAGGAGTGGATGACGTCCTTGGACGTCAGCGTCGCGACGACGGGCTTGCCCACCGGGAAGTGGAGCTGGTTCAGCGTCACGATGTCGTCGGGAGTGTCGAACTTGCCGTCGGACCCGGCGTAGCGGAAGTTCCACGCGAACTGCTCGCCCGTGATGTGGACCTCGAGCGCGTCCTTGGGCATGCGCTCCTTCATCTCCTCCCAGATCCGCCGCGACAGCAGCGCCAGCATCACGCAGATCAGGGCCGGCACGATCGTCCAGACCACCTCGAGGCGATTGTTCCCGTGCGTGTAGTGGGCCTGGCGCCCCTCGCGATGGCGGTACTTCCAGAGGAAGAAGAGCAGGAGAGCCTCGACGATCACGAAGACGATCCCGGTGATCCACATGATGAGGTGGAAGATCGAGTCGATTTCGTTCGCGAAGGTCGAGGCCTGCTCCGGCAGGTGCAGCCAGAACGGCAGCGCGCTCGCGGCCGCCGGGGCGAGCGCGGCCCCGAAAAAGAAAAGCGCCGGCCGGAGAGCCCGGGCGGCGCGGGCGAACCTCAGGGTGTTGTTCACGGCGGGATAGATTATCGGACTATCCCTTGAAGTTGAAGTCGATCGATTTCGACTCGGCGCCGGTGATCGTCACGTTCTGCGTCTGCGGGCCGTACTTCTCGTGCCACGCCTCGATGACGTAGTTGCCCGGCGGAAGGTTCTTGATCTCGAAGGCGCCCTGGTCGTTGGTCACGGCGAAGAACGGGTGGTTGAAGACGCCCGTGTACGCCCCCATCCACTTGTGCACGTCGCACTTGAACCGTATGCCGAGCTCCGGGTTCTCGAACTTCTTCACCGTCTCCATGCCCTTGAAGGGCTGGCCGATGTTGAACTCGGCGTTCTTCTTCGGGAGCGCGTGGATGTTGTGGAGCGTGCCGTCGCTGTTGAGCACCTTGAGGGGCTGACCGGCCATCATCCCGAAGACGTGCGGGCGGTACTGGCACCCGTGCTGGTCCAGCGTCACGGGCTCGGTCGGCACCGGGTAGTTCCCCGTCACGCCCTCCTTGACGTACACGAGCACCCACTGGAGCGTCTTGTTGGGGTTGACCACGACCTCCTGCTCGTACACGGGCTCCTTGTGCTCGGACTTGCAGAACGCGTCGGCATCCATCTTGATCGCCGGCATGGCCGGGGCCGCGCCCTCGAAGTTGACCTTGCCCGTCAGGGTCGCGCTGCCGGCCGCCGGCGCTCCCGCGGGAGCCGCCGCCGGGGCGCCGGCCGGGGCCGCGGCCGTCGAAGTCGCGGGGGCCTCGTCTTCCATCAGCGCGTCCTCGTCCTTCTGGCCGCCGCAGGCCAGGATCGGCAGGGACGCGGCCGCCGCCAGGAGCAGAAATAGAGCGCGCTTGGACATCGAACTCTCCTTAAACGTGAATCTCGGCAGACCATGCTCCCGGGACCGGCGCGCTTCTGCGAAGGCGCCGCCGAGAGCGCCGGCATCATACCCAAGCCGTTCCACGGTTTTCAAGCCGGGCCGGGATGGTATCGTCAATCGGCAGAGTGCTTTCGACAACGCTATTCGCCGAGGACCTGGACAAGTCGTTCGCAGGACCGCCCCTCTTCTCGGGCTTCTCCATTCGCGTCGAATCCGGCCTGACCGCGGTGACCGGACGGAACGGAAGCGGCAAGACGACCCTCTTGAAGATCCTCGCGGGCCTGCTGCGGCCCACCGCGGGCCGGGTGCGCATCGAGCGGGACGGCCGGACGCTGTCGGGCGACGAGCGGCGCCTGGCGGTCGGGTGGTCGGGCCCGGATCTCGCCTTCTACGGGGAGCTGACCGGAGTCGAGAACCTCCGCTTCTTCCGGGAGGCCGCGGGGCAGGCCCTTCCGGAGACGGAGATCCGGCGCCGGCTCGCCGAGACCGGGCTCTCCGACGCCGCCGCGCTCCGGCGCGTCGAAGAGTACTCGACCGGCATGCGGCAGCGGCTGCGCGTCGCGTTCGCGATGTTGTTCGATCCGGCGATCCTCCTTCTCGACGAGCCCTTCTCGGGGCTCGACGTCGAGGGCCGCGACATCGTTCACGGCCTCGTCGCCGCCGCGCGGCGCCGGGGAGCGGTCGTCCTGGCGTCCAACGACGAGCGGGACCTCGTCGAGCCCGACCAGCGCGTGGAGCTCGGCGCGCGCGCCGGCCGGACGGCATGAGCCTGCCCGCGCGCGTGTGGGCCGTCTGCGCCAAGGACGCCCGGCAGGAGCTCCGCCGGCGGATCGCGACGCTCGCCGTCCTCTTCTTCGCCGCGACGGCGCTCGCCCTGACCTCCTACGCGATCGGCCCCTTCGGCCTGCCCGAGGCCGACCGGCCTCCTCTGCAGGCGGCCCTCCTCTGGATCATCCTCTTCTTCGCGGCCGCGACGGGCCTGCCCCGCGCCTTCGTCCAGGAGGAAGAGACCGGGACCGGCCTCGCGCTGCGCAAGACGCTGTCGGGCTCGCTCGTGCTGGCCGGCAAGGCGCTCTTCAACTTCGGCCTCTTCCTGGCCATCGCCGCGGTCGTGATCCCCGGGTTCTTCGTTCTCCTCGACTGGAAGGTGGCGGCGCCCGGCACTCTCGCGGCCGCCGTGCTCTTCGGCGGCTTCGGGCTCGCGGTGGTCTCGACTTTTCTGTCGGCCCTCACGGCCCGGGCCGGCCAGAAGAACGTGCTCTTCGTGCTCGTCGCCTTCCCGCTGGTGCTGCCGCTGCTGCTCACGGCCATCTCCGCCACGCTCGCGGCCACGCGGGGCGGCGACGCGTGGACTCCCCTGCGGGTCCTGATCGCCTACGACGGAGCCGCGTCCTGCGCCGCGTACCTGCTCGCGGAAGTCGCGTGGGAAGATTGAGGTCAGGAGGCCGGACCCGATGAAGTTCCTGAAGATGCTGCTGCTTCCGTACATGGCCGCGGTGATCGCGGCGGCCTTCCTGTGGCCGAAGCCCTCGGAGGGCTTCATCGGCGAGTCGTCGCGGATCGTCTTCTTCCACGTGCCCTGCGCCTGGACCTCGACGCTCGCCTTCCTGTTCGCGGCCGGCTATTCGCTCGCCTACCTGCGGCGGCGCGACCCCTGGCACGACGAGGTCGCCTGCGCGGCCGTCAAGCTGGGCCTCCTCTTCGGCGTGCTCACGCTCGTCACCGGGTCGCTCTTCGCCAACATCATGTGGGGCTCGTGGTGGAACTGGGATCCGCGGGAGTCGTCCTACCTGCTGCTCGTCTTCCTCTATGCCGCCTACCTGTTTCTCCGGGCCGCCGTCGACGACCCGGAGCGGCGCGCGAGGATCGCCGCGGCCTACGCCCTCTTCGCCGCCGTCCTCATGCCGTTCCTGGTGTTCATCGCGCCCCGGGTCACGGCCTCGCTCCACCCGCAGACGGTCATCAACCCGCAGGGCAAGATCCTGATGGACACGCCGACGCGGGCCGTCTTCTTCGGCGCGCTCGCCGGGCTTCTCGGGCCTCTTCTTCTGGATGCTCTCGCTCGAGGCCCGTGCGGCCCGCCTGGCCCGGCGGGCGCGGCTCGGTCGAGCGGGGAGCTGACCTGGAGTTCCCGAGGACCCCTAGTGCATCTGCATCAACCTCCCCAACCTGTCCCCTGCGACAGTTGAACTGTCCCGGAAGAAGGGAGAGACTCGACCTGTGAGAAGCCTCGGCTACCTGGCGGCGGTCAACGTGGTCATCTGGGTCGGGTTGTATTTCTACCTCTGGCGCCTGGACCGGCGCCTCTCCGAATCGGAGCGCAAGCCATGAAGAGGGGTTACTGGATCGCCGCGGTGCTCACGCTCGCCTTCGTGGGCTTCGGGCTGACCGCGTTTCAAAAGACGCTGACGCCCTATCTGTCCTTCGACGAGGCCCGCAAGTCCCGGGGCGTCGTCCAGGTGATGGGCGGCCTCGACAAGGAAAGCGACCGCTACGACACGAGCCGCGAGGAACTTTCCTTCCAGCTCGTGGATCCCGCGGGGAATCGGATGCCGGTCGTCTACCGCGGCATCCGGCCCGGCAACTTCAAGGACGCCATCTCGATCGTCGCCATCGGCCGCTTCCAGGACGGCCGGATCGAGGCCGAGAAGCTGCTCGTCAAGTGTCCCTCCAAGTACCAGGGCGCGGAAGTCGAGAAGGCCTACCCCGCGCAACCCGCGGCCCCGGCCACGACGAGCTGATGTACGTCTGGCCCGGAGTGGTCGCGATCTGGGGCGCGCTCTTTGCGGGCCTCGCGTCGGCAGGTGTTTACTTCGCCGTCGACCGCGGACGCCGCGACCTCCTGCCGCTCGCGCGGACGATCTACACGGCCTTCGCGACCTGCGTCGTCGTCGCGTCGGCGATCCTGATGACGCTGCTCCTGCAGCACCGCTTCGACGTCGCCTACGTCAACTCCTACTCGAGCCTCGACCTCCCGCTCCACTTCCTCATCTCGACGTTCTGGGCGGGCCAGGAGGGTTCGTTCCTGCTGTGGTGCTTCTGGGGCTCGCTGATCGGCCTGTTCGTCTGGCGCAGCGCCAAAGAGCAGGAAGCGCCGGTCATGATCGTCTACCTGGCGACCTTCCTCGGCATCATCGCGATCCTGTGCAAGCAGAGTCCGTTCAAGCTGCTGCCGCCCCCGGTGCCGCAGGACGGCGTGGGGCTCAATCCCCTGCTCCAGGACCCGTGGATGGTGATCCATCCCCCCGTCATGTTCATCGGCTTCGCGTCCCTCTCCGTGCCCTTCTCCTTCGCCATCGCCGCGCTCTGGAAGAAGCGGTGGGACGGCTGGATCGCGCGGACGCTTCCCTGGGCGCTCCTGACGTTCCTGACGCTCGGAACCGCCATCCTGATGGGCGGGTACTGGGCGTACAAGACGCTCGGCTGGGGCGGCTACTGGGGCTGGGACCCGGTCGAGAACACGAGCCTCGTGCCCTGGCTCTTCACGGCGGCGCTCGTGCACGGGATGTTCCTGCAGCGCTCGCGCAAGCGCCATCGCAAGGTCAACCTGATCCTGGCCTGCACGGCCTACGCGACGATCCTCTACGGCACGTTCCTGACGCGTTCGGGGGTGCTCGCGGACTTCTCCGTCCACTCCTTCATCGACCTCGGCATCACGGGCTGGCTGGTGGCGATCCTCGGCACGTTCGTGGGGCTGTCGATCCTCCTGATCGCCTGGCGGTGGCGGTCGATCCCGACGGCCTCCGACGAGGAAGGGCCGCTGCTGTCCCGCAGCGTCCTGTTCATCCTCGGCATCGCCGTCTTCTGCGCGCTCGGCCTCGTGATCCTGCTCGGGACCTCGGCCCCCATTCTGACGAGACTGTCGGGCACGCCCTCGCAGGTCCAGACCGCGTTCTACGGGAAGACGACCGCTCCGGCAGGATTCCTCCTTCTGCTGCTGTCCGGGCTCGTCGCCTTCGTGTCCTGGAAGGGCACGACGGCCCGCGAGATCCTGTCGAGCGCGCGCCGGTCCCTCGCGGTGGCCGCCGTCGTTCTCCTCGCCGCCCTGGGCTTCGGCGCCCGGGGCGTCGAGCCGCTCGTCCTCCTCACGACCGCGGCCTTCGCCGCCGACATGAATCTCCGGGCCGTCCTGCGCAAGGCGTCCAACGGCAAGCTCGGCGGAGCGGGCGGCTATCTCGCGCACGTCGGGGTCGGGATCATGCTCGCCGGGGTCGTGATCTCCGGGGCCTACGCGAAGACGCAGCGACTCACGCTCCGGGTCAACACGCCGCTCAAGACCGGAGACACGACGCTGACGTTCCTGCGCGTCGTCCCCGGAACCTCCCGCAGCAAACAGGCCATGGAGGTCCGGGTCGAGACGGCTTCCGGCAAGACCTTCTATGCCTACCCCAAGATGTACGAGAACAGCCGGACCGGGCAGCTCATGGCGAACCCGTCGATCCGCAGCTCCGCCGTGACCGATCTGTACATCGCGCCGCAGCAGTACGACCCGGGGCAGCCCCAGGTGGTCGGACGCGACGTCCGTCTGACGAAGGGAACGACCACCAACATCGACGGCACGGGCTTCACGTTCCGCGACTTCAATGCCGACCGCTCGGCCATGATGCGCGGCGAGAAGACCGTCCTGGTCCTCACCGACCTGACGATCACTCCGCCCGACGGCTCGCAGCACGACCTGACCGTCAAGTACGTCTTTCACCTGGACGGAGTCCAGGCCGAGGCGGAGGAGCTCGAGATCCCCGGCGTGCCGGGCGGGAAGCTGCGCATCCTGGCAGTGTCGCCCAACGACGGGGCCGTGGTCGTGCGGCTGACCGGAGTGTCGAAGAACCCGGCCGACGAATTCCAGGCCGCGACGGTCGAGTCCCTCTCGCTCGAGGTCACGCGCAAGCCCCTGATCGCCCTCGTCTGGGGCGGCTTCTACGTGATGATGGCCGGGGGCCTGCTCGCGTTCATCAAGCGCTCGGGCGAGGCGCGCCGCGCGGTGGTCGAGGCCGGACACGCGATGGCCGAGGTACGTGCCGAGCCGCCCGTCGGCGCCACCGGCCCCGCCGTGCCGGTGCACACCCGCTCGCCGCTCGGATAACGGCCACCCTTCAGGGCGGGGTTCCGAGCTCCAGTTCGAGGCCGTCGTGGGCCGCGGTCACGGAGCAGCCCGGCGGCTTCTCGGCCGCCAGCTCCTCGAGGGCCGCCGCGAGCGCCTCCTCTCCCATTTCGATCGGGCCCTTGCCGAAGTGGGAGAAGATCGCCCGCAGCACGCCGAAACGCGAAAGCCAGCCGAGCTGTGCCCGCACGGTCGTGTGGCCGATGAGCGCCCCCCCGGGATGGCGCCGCACGAGCGATCCCCGGAGCGTCGAGCCGTCGCCGAGGTAGAGGTCCGCTCCCGTCAAGGCCGCTTCGGCGTGCTCGAAAGCCACGATGTCTCCCGAGTAGACGAGCGTGAATCCGCCCGCCTCGATGCGCGCGGCGACGCACGGGCAGCGTACGGAGTGGACGACCGGATGCGCGCTCAACCGGAACGGACCGATGTCGACCGGGGCCTCCGGCTCGAGTGTCACGCGGTTCAGGATCGGCAGCTCGCGCAGGAGCTCGTGTGTCACGGCCGAAGCGTGCACGGGCGCCTCGGTGCCTTCCCAGAGCCCCCAGCCGTGGTCGGGGTGCGCGTGCGAGACGAAGATCGCGTCGGGGCGGATCCTGGCCAGCATCCCCTTGCGGTTCTGGCCGAAGTCGCACAGAAGCCGGAACCCGTCGTCCTCCAGGACGAACGCCGAGTGGCCGGCGTGCGCCTTCGAGGACTCCTCGACGTAGCCCTTCGTCCCGTAGAACCGGATCCTCACCCGGCGCAGTCTAGAAGCAATCCAGCCGGAAATCCGAAACGTCCAGACTTTCTTGAGATCTCGCAAGATTGCCAGCTGCGAATCATTTCCGCCACTCGGCTTCATCCGCTCGCGGCGCGAGGAGTCTCCGCGAGCGCAGCGGAGGACGCCTCGCGCCGCGGGAGCGAGCGCGGAGCGAGGGGTCAGCCCAGCGGTCGAGCCCGCAACCGGGCGAGCCGCAGGGCGGTGCGCCGCAAGGCGCAGACCCCTCGCGCCGCGCTCGCGACGGTCAGACTTCCCGCAGGGCCGTCGTGATCTTCAGGCGGGCGGCGCGCGCGGCCGGGAAGAGACCGCCGAGAACGCCCATGGCGAGGGCGAAGACGAGGCCGCCCGCGATCAACTGCGGCGTCATCCGGAAGTTGAACAGGACCTCCGAGAACGTGCGAAAGTTCATGGTGCCCGTCGGCTTGGTGAGGAACAGGTTGAAAACGAGGAAGGTCATGACGATCCCCAGGATGCCGCCGGCGAGGCAGAGCATGAGGGCCTCGATCACGAAGGACATCAGGATCGAGCGCCGCGAGAACCCGATCGCCCGCAGGGTCCCGATCTCCCTGGTGCGCGCCGAGACCTGCGCGTACATGGTGTTCATGGCGCCGAAGGCGGCGCCGATCGCGGTGAAGATGCCCACGATGAACGCGAGCGCCTTGATCGGCGCACCCGTGATCATCTGCTCGTCGTAGTACTTGCGCTCGGTCTTGCCCTCGAGCTTGAGGCGCTGGTCGCCCTTGACCGTCTCGATGTAGCGGCCCGCCGCGTCGGCGTCCGGCGTCCGAACGAAGACCGACGAATAGATATTGCGCTTGGTCTGCTGCTGCAGGTCCGTCACGTCGGTCCAGATCTCCGACTCGTAGGCGCTGCCCTCGGCGTCGAACAGGCCGACGACGACCCACCGGAAGCTCCCGGACTTGATGGTATCGCCGACCTTCATGCCGGCGAACCGCTTCGAAAGGTTGCGCGAGACGATGGCCTCGTTGGTGGCCGGGTTGAACATCCGCCCGTCGACGATCTTCACGGCCGGCCGGATCTCGATGCCGATCGGCGCCATGCCGCGGACCTGGACGTTCGAAAACGACTTGCCGTCGGAGCGCGGGACGTTGATCAGCGTCAGAAGCTCCGGCGAGACGTAGGGCTTTCCCGCGGCGTTGCGCTCGATGCCGGCCAGGGCCTGGATCTGGTCGGCCTGGTCGCGCGTGATGACGCTCTGCATCTCGGCCTGCGAGCCGACGCGCATCGTCAGGACGTTGCGGTTCGAGGCCGTCACCGAGAGGGTCCGCGTCACACCCTGCACGAGCGCGAGCACGCACAGGAACACCGCGACGACGAGGCCGATGACGAACGCCGTCATCCCGGTGGAGGTCTTCCGGGCGACGAGATTGCGGAAGTTGTACTTGAGCGGAATCGCCATGGCTACACCACCTTCCGCAGGCCGTCGACGATGTTCAGGCGCGAGGAGCGGATGGCCGGCACGAAGCCCGGCCAGGACGCCGACGCCGACCGAGACGACGAAGGCGAGGAGCAGCGTCTCCGGCGAGACCCGGAAGTTCGATCAGCCAGATCGAGATCGAGGTCTTGTTGCCCGCCGCGACGAAGCATCGGGATGAAGAAGTACTTCGCGAGCAGCACGCCGAGACAGCCGCCGAGAAGCGACATGAGCACCGATTCCGAGAGGATGAAGCCGAGGATGTGGCCCCGGCCGAAGCCCGAGCGTCCGCATCACGGCGATCTCGGTGACGCGCTCGCGCGCGGACATCGCCACCGTGTTGGCCACGATCAGCGTCACCGCGAAGAGGATGATGAGCGAGATGCCGTTGATGAGGAACTTGACGTTGCCCATCATCTCCATGAACTGGAGCTGGAACTGCTTCTCGGTCAGCGTCTTCGTCGGCGCGTCGCTGTTCTCGAACATCTGGTCGATCGCCGCCGCGACTCGCGGCACATTCTCGCCGCTGTCGACCTTCAGGTAGTAGATCCCGGTGACCTTGTTCGCGCCGAACCAGTCGGCCTGGTTCAGGTACTCGTTGTGGAAGAAGATGTTCGTCTCGTCGCCGGCGTTGAAGGGGCCGACGTAGACGAGCTCCGCGTTCATCGGGATGTAGGTCCCCCGCAGGATGATGTGCTCGCCCTTCTTCCACTTGAACTTCTCGGCGATCTTCTGTCCGGCGACGAAGCCGTTGCGCGTCGCCTTCCACTCGGCGTTGACGGCGGGATCGATCGTCGCGTCGTCGAAGACCTTGTCGAAGTAGATCTCCGGGTCCGCCGAGAGCTGGCCGATCCAGTTCTCGGGCTTGTCGTCCTTGTAGACGCCGCCGAACCAGATCTCCGGCGAAACGGCGACGACGCCCGGGATCTGCTCGATTCGCTGCCGCTGCGAGAGGGGCAGGAAATTGCCGAGGCCCGTCGCGTGCTGGACGACGAGGCGATTGGCGCCGCGGCCGCCCGAGGGGTCGGCCTGCATGGCCTGGAGCAGGGAGGTCAGGATGACGATCAGGACGAGCACCAGGACGATCGAGCTCGCCGTCAGGGTCGTCCGCAGCTTCTTGCGGAAGACGTTCTTCCAGATCAGCCGGAAGTACTTCATGCCTTCCTCCCCGCGCCCGCCTCCGTCCGCTCGTCGGTGTGGAGGACGCCCTTGTCGAGGTGGACCATCCGGTGGGCGCGGGCGGCGGCCTTGGGATCGTGCGTGACCATCACGATCGTCTTGCCGAACTCCTCGTTGAGCCTCCGCAGCAGCTCCAGAATCTCGTCGCCGGACTTCGCGTCGAGGTCGCCCGTGGGCTCGTCGGCCACCAGGATCTTCGGGTCGGACACGATCGCACGGGCGATCGCCACGCGCTGCTCCTGGCCGCCCGAGAGCTGCCGCGGGTAGTGGTCCATGCGGTCGGCGAGATCCACGATCGAGAGCGCTGTCTCCACGTGCTTCCGGCGCTCGGCCTTCTTCAGAGGCGTCAGAAGGAGCGGCAGCTCCACGTTTTCGAACGCGGTCAGGACGGGCAGCAGATTGTAGAGCTGGAAGATGAAGCCGACCGTATTGGAGCGCCACCGGGCGAGCTCCGTCTGGCCGAGGGTGGCGATGTCCCGGCCGCCGACGACGATCCGACCGCGGGTCGGCGAATCGATGCCGGCGATCAGGTTGAGCAGTGTCGTCTTGCCCGATCCCGACGGGCCCATCAGAGCGACGTACTCGCCCTCCGGGATGTCGAGCTGGATGCCCATGAGGACCGGGATCTCGATCTGGTCCCGGCGGTAGACCTTCTCGACGTTCTCGATGCGGATCAGAGGTTCGGCCATCTCAGTTCTCCTGCCCTTCCACGCGGACCTTGTCCCCGTCGTTGATCGCCACGCCCCCGGCGAGCGAGATCAGGCGCTCGCCGCCCTGGAGCCCCTGCGTGATCTCCACCTGTCCCTGCACGTCGCCGCCAGCGGTGACCGGCGTGAACTTCGCGCGGCCGTCGACGATCCGGAAGACCCCCGTCCGCCCGTCCACCTGCGTGACCGCGGCCTTCGGCACGACGATGCGCGACCGGGCCTCCCGGCCCTGCGTCGGCTCCGCCGTGAAGCTGACCCGGGCGGACAGGTCCGGCAGGACGCGGTCGTCGGCGTCCAGGAACGCCACCTTCACGCGGACCGTGGCCTTCTGCCGGTCGGCGGCGGGGACGATCTGGCGCAGGCGCCCGTGGTACGTCTTGTCCGGCACGGCGTCGAGGGAGATTTCGGCCGGCTGGTTCTTCGAGAGCTTCGAGAGGTTGGCCTCGTTGACGTCGGCGCCGACGTAGAGCGACGAGAACTCGACGAGGGTCGCGATCGCTCCGCCCGAGCCTCCTCCCGAGGGCGACGAGCCGAACGGCGACACGGCCTCGCCGACGAACGCGCGCTTGGCCGTGATGACGCCGCTGAACGGTGCGCGGATGATCGTGTAGTCGAGGAGCGCCTCGACGTACCGCACCCGGGCGCGCGTGGCCGCCTCGCTGGCGACCGCCGCATCGAGCGCCGACCGCGTCGAGAGACCCTGCTCGAAGATCGCCTTCTGGCGGGCGAGCTCCGCCTGGGCGTTGACCCAGGCGGCCTGGGCCTCCGCGAGCTGCGCGTCGAGATCGGTCGAGTCGAGTCGCGCGATGATGTCGCCCTTTTTCACGCGAGTGCCCTCGGTCACGTTCAGCTGCGTGATCCGGGACGTGATCTTGGGCGAGAGATCGGCCTTCCGTTCGGCCTCGACGTAGCCGGTCGCGGTCAGGATCGTCGTGGCCTGCCCTTCGGTCACGATCGAGGCCGTCACGGCCTCGACCTTCCTCGGCCGCAGCCCGCGGCCGGCCAGCAGGTAGGCGGCGGCGCCGGCGGCGACCACCAGAATCGCGCCGAGAAGGAGCCAACCTCTGGGTCCGCCCCGGCGCTCGGGCTCGCGCTGGATGCGGAGGGCGGAGAGGTCGTGCGGGCGCGGTGCTTCCTGGCTCATGGACTCGATTTCGAGTCCGCCATTCTATGTCGGCCGGCGCCGGCCCGGGGCTCGTATCTCCTTCATATCAGGCGGGGTTGGCGCGCCCGCGGGCCGGCCGGAGGGCCTGCCGGCGGGGCCGCCGCGGCGTCCCCGCGTGATAATCTGAGCCTCTAGCCAACGAGGAGGTGGGTCATGTCCAGCCGCTTGGTCGCGTGCGCGGTTCTCTTCGCTTGCGCCTTCGCCCTCGACGGCCAGCAGAACATGTACAAGCTCGAGCTGGAAGGGAAAGGAACGACCGCGACGGCGGTCTCGCTCGACCAGCCGAAGCTCGTCGGAGATACCTACGTCTTCCAAGCCTGGCCGGACGGCGCGTCCGTCAAGATACCGAAGGCGCTCGTCAAGAAGATGACGCAGCTGACCGGCAAGACGACGGACACGGTCTACCAGATCGACCTCAATCCCAGCGGACTCGTTCTCGCCCGCGACGTCCCCATGATGAAGAACGGCTTGTTCGTGTTCCACACGTGGCGCGCCGGAACCCTGCAAAGCGTCCGCAAAGCGGACGTCCGCCGGATCACGCCTCTGACGGGAGACCAGGCCTTCTGGGCCGAGCAGAGACAGACGGGCGAGGCCGCCGTCGGCGACTTCGCGATGGAGGGAACGAGCAAGGTCGTCTCCATCGGCACGCCCCCGGGCGGCAGCAGCCAGCAGGCCGGCCCCAACAGCGCAAGCTCCCTCGGCCACGGCGGGCCGTCCTCCGGAATCAGCGGGGCTCCCCAGGGCAACTGGCTCTACCAGGGAACGCCGGGCGTCTCGGACGCGTACGCCCCCGCCAACGCCACCATGTCGGGCGGCGTTCCGACGATGCCGGCGGCGACCGACGGCAGCGCGCCGCCGCAACAGCCGCAGCCGTAACCGGGCAAAATTCGGCCCAGAGGAGCCGCAGATGAAAAAGATCCTGATCCTGATCGGCGCGCTCGTTCCGGTCGCGGCCTCCGCGCAGACGACCCCGACCTACTACCAGATCGACCTCGCCCCGACGGGCAAGATGATCTCGATCGACGTGCCGATGATCAAGGGCAACACGTACCTCTTCCACGCGTACCCGTCCGGAACGCTCCAGAGCTTGCGCAAGTCCGATGTCGTCCGCGTCACGAAGATCGCTCCCGAGGCCGCGACCCAGCCGGCGGACACGCTCGTGCGGATCGGCAACCTCGCGATGCAGGGCGGAGGCGCGCAGGCCGGCCCGACCAACGCGAGGGCGGTGGCCCCGAAGAAGGCGGCCCCGAGCTCGGCCAGGGCTTCTACAGCGACCTGAAGTTCGGCCAGACGCTCGCGCCCGACGCTGCGGCGTCCGGCGACTATCAGATCGGCCGCAGTTATGCGGCGCCTCCGAGCTCGGGGGTCCAGTCCTCGCCGGGCGCGCCCCCGACGATGCCTTCGGCGACGAGCGGTGCGAATCCGCCGACGATGTCTTCGACGAGCGACGGAACGAAGCCGCAGTAATCCGTCGCTCCGCTTGCTGCGGGGGTCTGCGCCTGACGGCGCACCGGCGCGCGGCTCGCCCAAAGGGGCTCGACCGCACGCCTGACCCCCTCCGCTGCGCTTCGCTCCCGCGGCGCGGACCTCCTCCCTCCCTTCGGTCGGGAGACTATCCGCGCCGCGAACTCCAGTTTCAGAACAGCTGAGAATCCAGGTCGCGGCGCGAGGAATCTCCGCGAGCGCAGCGGAGGACGCCTCGCGCCGCGGGAGCGAACGCGGAGCGCAGGGTCAGGCTCGCAGTCGAGCCCACAGGCGAGCCGCGAGCCGGTGCGCCGAATGGCGCAGACCCGGAGCGCAGCGTTCGCGACGGTCTAGATATGGATAGCGTGGCCGCCGACGGCTTCGGCGGCTTCGTGGATCGCCTCGGACAGCGTCGGGTGGGCGTGGATGGTGCGCACGAGCTCCTCGGAGGTGGCCTCGAGCTTCAGCGCCGCTCCCGCCTCGGCGATCAGCTCGGTGGCCGCCGGGCCCGACGATGTGGACGCCGAGGACCTCGTCGTACTTCTTCTCGGCGACGATCTTCACGAAGCCCGACGGCCTGATTGAGGATGCGCGCCTTGCCGATGGCCGAGAACGGGAACTTGCCGACGACGACGTCGTAGCCGCGCTCGCGCGCCCTGGCCTCGGTCAGGCCGATCGAGCCGACCTCCGGTGAACAGTACGTGCAGCCGGGGACCTGGTCGTAGTTGATCGGGCGCGTTTCCTTGCCGGCCATGTGCTCGACGGCGACCACGCCCTCGGCGGAAGCGAGGTGCGCGAGCGCCGGCGTCGGCAGCACGTCGCCGATGGCGTAGACGCCGGGGACGTTCGTCCGCATGAAGGCGTCGACCTGGACGTAGCCCTTCTCGGTCGCGATCCCCATCGCCTCGAGCCCGATGCCGTCGGTCAGCGGCCGGCGGCCCGACGGCCATCAGCACCTTCTCGGCGCGGAAGGTCTCCGTCTTGTCGCCCGCCGAGCGCGCCAGGATCTCGACCCCGGCGTCGCTCCGGGTCATCCGCTCGACGCGCGTGTCCGGGTAGATCGCGATTCCCTGCCGCTTGAAGGACGCGGCGAGCTCGCGCGAGATCTCCTCGTCCTCGATCGGGACGATGCGCGGCAGGACCTCGACGATCGTGACCTTGGAGCCGAAGCGAGCGTACATCGACGCGAACTCGACGCCGACGGCTCCCGAGCCGATCACGACGAGCGACTTCGGCACCTCGGAGAGCTCGAGCATCCCGGTCGAGGAGAGAACGGTCTTCTCGTCGATGTCCATCCCCGGCAGCGCGCGCGGCGTCGAGCCCGGTGGCGACCAGCACGTTCTTGCCCGTGTAGACGGTCTCGGCCCCGTCGGCGCCCGTCACGGACACGCGGCCCGCGCCGGCCAGGCGGCCGAACCCGGCGGCCACGTCGACGCGGTTCTTCTTCATCAGGTAGGTGATGCCGTTGGTCGACTGGCGAACGATCTTCTCCTTGTGCTTGAGCGCCGCCGGCATGTCCAGCCGGACCTCGCGGGAGGCCACGCCGACCTCGGCGCCGTGGCGCGCCTCCTCGAGGAGGTCGGCCGTGTGGAGGAGAGCCTTGGTCGGGATGCAGCCCCACAGCGTGCAGACGCCGCCCAGGCGGGGCTCCTTCTCGACGATGAGGACCGAGAGGCCGAGCTGCGAGGCCCGGATCGCGGCGACGTAGCCGCCGGGACCCGAGCCGATGATGATGAGGTCGTAGGACTTGTCTGCGCTCATGTAGCGTCCTTGCTCCGAAAAGGGGCGTTAGCCTATCAGACGGCTCCCGCGTCTAGAATGCCGGCGTGCGCCCTGAACGCCTCCGAGCCGTCCTCCTCGTCCGCCCTCCTCCTCGCTGCCGCCTGCGGCGGAGAGTCCGCCGACAATCGCCAGGGCATCAAGGTCGGCTTCTTCGGCGCGCTCACCGGTCCGACCGCCACCTTCGCGATCTCCGGGAAGAACGGCGCGATGCTCGCCGTCACGGAGATCAACGCCGCGGGAGGAGTCCTCGGAAAGCCGATCGTGCTCCTCGCCGAGGACGACCGGGGGGAGGCGTCCGAGGCGGCGTCGGCCGTCTCCAAGCTCATCACGCGCGATCACGTGGTCGCGCTCATCGGCGAGAACGCCTCCTCGCGAACGCTGGCCGCCGCGCCGATCGCCCAGAGCTACAAGGTGCCGATGATCTCGCCGTCGTCGACCAACGTCGAGGTCACGAAGAAGGGCGACTACATCTTCCGCGTCTGCTTCATCGACCCCTACCAGGGGCACGCGCTCGCGACCTTCGCGCGGCGGGACCTCAAGGCGCAGACCGCGGCGATTCTGGTGGACGCCCGCAGCGACTACTCCGTCGGCCTCGCCGAGGCGTTCCGCAAGGCCTTCGACGGCCGCCGGCGGCCGCGTCATCAGCGAGCTCAAGTACTCCGAAGGGCGACAGCGATTTCTCCGCGCAGCTGACCGCCATCCGGCCGCTGCAGCCCGACGTCCTCATCGTCCCCGGCTACTACACGGACGCCGGACTGATCGCCCGCCAGGCGAGGTCGCTCGGCCTGACGGCGACGCTGCTCGGCGCGGACGGCTGGGACTCGCCCAAGCTCGTCGAGATCGGCGGCGAGGCGATGGAGGGCTCGTATCTCTCGAACCACTATTCCGTCGACGATCCTTCGCCGGCGGTGCGCAAGTTCGTCGAGGCGTACAAGACGAAGTACGGGAGCGAGCCCGACTCGATCGCGGCGCTGACCTACGACGCGACGCGCCTGCTGGCCGACGCGATCGCGCGCGCGGGATCGACGGAGGGCAAGTCGGATCCGCGACGCCCTCGCGTCGACGAAGGACTTCGCCGGCGTGACGGGAACGATCACGATGGACGCCGACCGCAACCCCGTCAAGCCGGCCGTGATCCTGAAGGTCGAGAACGGCCGCTTCCGCTTCGCGGCCGCCGTCGCGCCCTAGCGGGCTGCTAGAACGTCGAGGTTGAACTCGTCGAACGAGCTCTCGCCCGGGCCCGTGGCCGCGACGCCGGCCCGGCCGGGCGCCGGTTTCGGGTCCTTCGCGTCGAAGAGCGTCTGGTCGCCGAAGACCACCGACACGTCGGGCCCGGCGAGCCGCACCGCGAGCTTCTGCCAGGGGTGCGTGAACGCTCGCCTGGCCGCGCCCGAGCTCGGACGCCTTGCCGTCGAGCGTAGCGCGACAGGACGACCTCTCCCGACGCCGTGTCGACGAGAACGAGCAGAAAGTTCTTCTCGTCCGTCATCCGCAGCACCATGCCGGCGCGCCCCGCGCCGCTGGCGCACGAAGGTCGACACGGTCCCGTCCTGGAACGTCACGTTGCGCCGCAGGGCGGCGGCGATCGGCACCGGCCGGGAGGCTCCGCTCGGTCTGCGCGAGACGGTTGGCGGCCGACGGCGGATTGGGGTCCGTCAGCACGAGCCATCGCGCCTTCGCCGGGCGTCGCCGAGCACGACGAGGTCGAAGAAGCCCGGCGCCCGCATCACCGCATCCGAGTCGAAGTGATTGCGACTCTGCTCGGCGGAAGCCGCCGCGGGCGGCGCGAGCGCCGCCGCGAGAGCGAGCCCGCCCGCGAGGACGAGCCCGCCGCCCGAGACGCGAAGGGATCCCGGGGCGAGCGATCGTGATTCATGCGCGCGAAAAAACGCATCGTATGCCCTAAAATTCCCGCATGGACATCAACTCCCCAAAACGCCGAGAAACCTATCGCATGGACCGCGAGGGCTACGCCTTCGTGCTGGATCGTCCGGAAGTCGACAAGCTCAAGGCCATGCCCGACTTCGAAGGCCGCGAGGAGCCCGCCGTCGCGGAAGACTTCCTGCGATTTCGGGCCGAGAGCCTGGGCCGACGTTCTGTCCTCGGCCGGGGCCGAGCCGGGCGAGATCGCGGTGTCGATCGACCCGCACCAGAAGAAGGCGCACCTGAAGAAGGCCCAGAGGATCGTCATCACGGCCGACATCTAGCGTCTGGCGGATCGAGAAGCTAGAAGCTGAGGATCCCCCGGATCTGGTTCTCCAGCGCCAGAAACGCCTGGCGCGAGTATGGATCCACGACGACCCGGATCTCGGAGGGCGTCGGGACATCGTCGGCGATCGAGGAGGCCAGGCGCTCGGCCTGCCCGTCGAAAAAAGCCTCGCCGATCTCGTCGTCCGACTTTCCGCGCGAGCCGGGCAAGCTCGCGCAGGCGTGCCAGATCCGGAGGATCGAGACGCAGCCGGTAACCCTGGCACTCCCGGTAGAGCGGCTCGCGCCGGTCGATGAGGTCCGGGCGGGCGCCTGCGGCCCGACGGTTTCGGGGCGCCGGTGACGGCCTCCGCGGCCGGCACCGGCGGCGCCGCCTCGAAGTCGCCGTCGGCCTCGAGGGCCTCGTCTTCGGGAAGGATCGGCTCTTCGGGGTCCGTCATGGTCACCGCCCGGCCAGGACGTTCTTGGCGATCACGATGCGCTGGATCTCGCTCGTGCCTTCGTAGATCGTCGTGACCCGGGCATCCCGATAGTAGCGCTCGACGGCGTATTCCTTCGAGTAGCCGTAGCCGCCGAAGATCTGGACGGCCCGGTTCGCGATGGCGTTGGCGGCTTCGGTGGCGAAAACCTTGGCCATCGACGACTCCTTGGAGTAGCGCACACCGGGCATCTCCGAGCGCAGGGCGGCGCGATAGGTCAGGGCGCGGGCCGCCTCGAGCTGGACGCGCATGTCGGCGATCTGGAACGCGATGGCCTCGTGCTCGGCCAGCTTCTTGCCGAAAGTCTCGCGCGTTCGCGCGTACTCCGTCGCCGCCTCGTACGCGGCCTGGCCGATGCCGATGCCCTGCGCGGCGATGCCGATGCGCGAGTGGTCGAGGGTCGTCATGGCGATGGTGAAACCTTCGCCTTCCGATCCCAGCCGCCGGTCCTCCGGCACGCGGACGTCCTCGAAGAAGATCGAAGCGGTCTTCGAGGCGCGCAGGCCCATCTTGTCCTCGGGCGCGCCGACGCGCACCCCCTCGTCCTCGGCGGAGACGAGAAAGGCCGTGATGCCGCGGGTGCCCGCCGAGGGATCCGTCAACGCCATCACGATGTACCACTTCGCCTCGCCGGCGTTGGTGATCCAGGCCTTGGCCCCGTTCAGGACGTAGGACGTTCCGTCCCGGACCGCTCGCGTCTTCTGGTTGGCGGCGTCGGAGCCCGACTGCGGCTCCGACAGCGCGTAGGCTCCGAGGGCGCGGCCGGAGGCGAGCTCCTTCAGGATCGTGGACTTCTGCCGCTCGCTCCCGAACTTCCAGACGGGATAGCAGGCCACCGAGTTGTTCACCGAGACGATGACCGCGGTGGACGCGCAAACCCGGGCCAGCTCTTCGACGGCGAGGACGTACGAGAGCGCGTCGGCGCCCGCGCCGCCGTAGGCTTCGGGCACCATCATCCCGAGGATGCCCATCTCCCCGAGCCGGGCGAGGATCTCGCGGGGGAAGATCTCTTTCTTCTCGCGCTCGGCCACTCCGGGCGCGATCTCGGCGACCGCGAACTCACGCACCGCGTCGCGGATGCGAGCCTGGTCTTCGGTCGGGGTGAAATTCATGCGTGGGGACCCGCCGGGCCGGCGCCCGAGGGCGCCGGTCCTCCCGCTGCGCCTCCCGGACCGCCTCGCCCGCCCCGACGCCGCCGGCGAGAGCGGCGGCGGCGCTTGCCTCCGCCATCGCCGGCGCCGGCGGCCGCGCCCGGGCCGGCCCCCGGCACGGCGGGCCGAACCGGTCGCTGGGCGGACGGTGCGCGCTGAGGACCCTGCGGGCGCTGGGGAGGCTGCGGACCCTGCGGGCGTTGCGGCCTCGGTCCCTGTTGCGGCCTCGGCCCCTGCGGACCGCCGGAAGGAGCGCCCGGCCGCCGATCGGGTCCGCCGCGCTCGGCGGCCCGGCCTCCCCGCCCGCCGCGACGCCGGCGGCGCCCGCCGCCTTCGCGCCGGGGCTCGGGCGTGTCGACCCAGCCCTCCTCGAGGTGCCGGAAGGTCACGACGATCTCCGGCCGCTCGGCCCGGGTCCGGAGGAATTCCACGATCTTGCGGCGCAGCTCCGCCGCCGGATCTCCGGTCAGGGTGGGGATGCGCTCGGCATCGAAGAGCACCATGCGCGTCCACGAGATCCGCTTGGCGGCGCCGTTCGGCCCCTGCAGGTCCATGACGAAGACGTCGCGCTCGTGGTCGAGCGAATGCTCCCGGTACTCGAAATCCGGGAGCGCCTCGCGGCAGAGCTCCTTCAGGAGCGGCAGGTGCTTCTCCCCTCCCTCGAGGGTCTGCTCCATCGAGACCACGCGGTCCCGGAACATGCGTGTCTGGCCCATGTCGTCCTATCCGATCGAGAGGCCGCTGTCGCGGAAGATCTCCCGGGCGATGATCAGCCGGTGGATCTCGCTGGTGCCCTCGTAGATCTCGGTGATGCGCGCGTCGCGAAAGTTGCGCTCCACCGGGTACTCCTTGGTATAGCCGTAGCCGCCGTGGATCTGCAGGGCCTTCGTCGTCACCCGCTGCGCCATCTCGGCGGCGAAGAGCTTGGCGATCGCCGCCTCCATCGAGTAGCGCCCCCCGGACGTCCGGGCCTCGTCCTTGGCCGCGGCGGCTTTCCGTGTCAGGAGCCGCGCCGCGTCGACGTCGGTCGCCATGTCGGCCAGATAGAAGCGCAGGGCCTGAAAGTCCGCGATCGGGCGCCCGAAGGCCCGCCGCGCCTTCGCGTAGGACACGGCGGCCTCGAAGGCCTCCTGCGCGATGCCGACGGCCTGCGCGGCGATCCCGATCCGTCCGCCATCGAGCGTCGACATGGCGATCTTGAAGCCCTCGCCCTCTTCGCCGAGGCGATCGGCGGCCGGGACCATCACGTCGGTGAGGAAGATCTCCACGGTCCCCGAGGCGTTCACGCCGAGCTTGACCTGGTGGCGCGACCGGTCGAACCCCGCGGTCGAGGCGTCGACCAGAAACGCGGAGATGCCGCGGACCTTCTTCTCCGGGTTCGTCATCGCGAAGAGGAGGCACACGTCGGCGGCCTGCCCGCACGTGATGAAGACCTTCTGCCCGGAGATCCGGTAGGTCGTCGCCTTCGCGCACCGCCCGCGTCTTCTGGTTCCCGGCGTCCGATCCGGCGTCCGGCTCGGTCAGGGCGAAGCAACCGAGCTTCTCGCCGCGGGCGAGCGGCGTCAGGAACCGCTTCTTCTGGTCGGCGTTGCCGAACTTCTCCACGGGATCGCAGACGAGCGAGTTGTTGACCGAGAGGATGACGCCCATGTTCGCGCAGACCCGCGAGATCTCCTCGATGACGATCGCGTACGAGACGACGTCCATCCCCGAGCCCCCGTGCTCGACCGGAACGGCGACGCCGGCCAGCCCGAGCTCCCCGGCCGCCCGGAAGAGGTCCCGCGGAAACTCTCCCGTCTGATCGATGATCGCGGCCCGCGGCCGGATGACCTCTTCGGCGAAGGCGCGGACCGAGTCGCGGAGGAGCTGCTGCTCCTCGGAGAGCTCGAAGTTCATGGGAGGCGGAGTATACCGGGACTCGACGGGCCGCCGAGGAACTCGAGCAGCGCGTCCGCGTAGCGAGGCCACGAGGCGCGCTCGGCCGCTCGCGCAAGACCGGGCGCATACGCGTCGGTTCCCCGAGCGATCACCGTTTCGATGGCGCGCGCGAGCCCCGCGGCGTCCCCGGCTCGGAAGAGCTCTCCGGTGACGCCCGCCTCCACGGCTTCCGCGAGACCGCCGACCGCGGCGGCCGCCACGGGCCGGCCGGCGGCGAATGCGCGCGCCGCGATGCCGCTGCCCGAGATCGCGCGATACGGGAGCGCGACGACGTCGCAGGCCGCGAGCCACAGGGCCATGTCGTCCTCGGAGACGTAGGCGTCCTTCCAGAGGATGCGCTCGCGCACGGGGCTCGCCGCCGCGCGGCGCGCGAGCTCCGCCGCGTCGGGAAACACCTCGCCGACGACGGCGATCGCGGCTCCGGTCTTCCGGACGATCTCGGGCGCGGCGTCGAGCAGGACGTCGACGCCCTTGTATCTGCGGACGAGCCCGAGGAAGAGCACGAGCGGGCCCGAGACCGAGAGCCGCCGCCTCGCCTCGTCTCGTGCGGGCGCGGTCGACGGCGCCGCCGGGTGCGGCAGGACGAGCGTCGGCCGGCCGGGCGCCAGTCGCTCGAGCCGGTCGCGGTCGCCGGCGGCGTGGACCACGAAGGCGTCGGCCGCGGAGAATGCGCCGAGCGCCAGGAATCGCCGGAACGCGCCGCCTTCGTGGTCGTCGACGTTGTGGCACAGCAGCACGCGACGCGTCGACGGCGCGAGGGCCGCGACGCGGCGCAGGACCACCCGGTCCGGCAATCCCCAGAACGCCGTCCACCACGGGACGATCAGGGCGCCGGCGGAGGTGCGGGCGATCGCCTCCGCCGTGCGCTTCCAGGAGAGCGGGGAGCGATAGTCGAGGATGGGCGCGGCGTCCACGGAAGGCAGGCTCGGATCGACGTCGAAGCGGCGAGGATCGAGCCAGCGCGGGTATCTCCGTGAGTACGTGAACCAGGACACGGGAGCCCGCTCCCGGAGCGTCGACGCGAGGAGCGCGGTCTCCCGGGCGATCCCGCCCCGGTCCGGAGGCGCCGGACCGAGGATCGCGACGCGGGAGGCGGAGGTCACCCCGCCGCCGGCGCCTCGATCAGGGACACGCAAACGCCGACGTGTCCTGCAACGGCACGAAGGCCGTGCCCAGGGGATTGGTGTACGTCCGCTGCGCGCCCGTCTGCGTGTCGGTCACCGTGATGACCACCTGCACGTTCGTCAGCCCGCCCGCGAAGACCCAGAAGTGGTCGTTGACGGGGCACGCGTTCAGGACCTTGATCACGAGCTCGATGTTGGCGGCGTTGAAGAACCAGAAGTAGCCCGAATCGGAGGTCAGCGGCACGCCCTGCCCCGCTCCGCTCTCCCCGGTGTTTTTCGCCCACGCCACGCTCACGCGGAAGCGCCCGCCGTTCAGGCAGAGCGTGGTCGCGTCCGGCGTGCAGGTGCCCGAGCCGGGCGACAGCCACGGCTGCACCGACGGGAAGGTCACGCTGAACGCTCCGTCGAGCGTGGAGTTGGCGACGACGGCGCAGTTGTCTTGCGGGACGGTCTCGCAGGCTCCGCCGAGCTGTCCGACGACCCGCAGATCCTCGAAGTAGACCGGGGAACCGGAGCTGCCGCCGCCCGTGCCCCCGACGAGGTCCTTCTCATAGAGGAAGTTCCCCTGCTCGGCGTCCGTGCACGCGACCGGCGTCGGGGTCGCGCTGATCTGCTCCTTCGTGTAGAACTGGGGCCGCCCGTCGGGATAGCTGAGCCGGTACAGCAGCGTGCCTCCGGTGAACGCGACCTCCTGGGTCGTCCAGCCGAGGAAGACGCTCCCGTCCGGCGGGTCTTCGGAAAGCCGCACGAGCGTGAAATCGCTCGTGACGCCGGTGGCGAGGAGCGTCGACCCGAGCGTGCGCGGGAACCCGGCGGGCGAGGGCTCCGGCCCGTTGCACGAGGCGCGCACGTACTGCCAGACCGCCTCGAGCGAGGTGGCGGCCGCCTGGTTGCTGAAGCAGTGGTTGGCCGTCAGGAGATAGGGCACGAAGGTCTCGGGTTCCGTGTTGAGCAGGCCGCCCGAGCACACGAACGCCGATCCGCCGTCGACGAACGTCAGCTGCGCGACCGCGAGTGAAGCGTCGGCGACGTTGGGAAAATCGGCGGGCGTCACGCAGGCTTCGTCGACGAAACACGTATCGGCCTTCGTTCGAAAGGCACCCTTCGCGCCGGGCGCGAAGGCGGCATCGATGTGGACGATCGCGGAAACGGCGAGCCGCGCCGCGGGGGCGTCGGCGGCCGCGCCGGCCGGAAACTGCACTTCCAGAAGAACCTCGGGGGCGTAGACCGTGTTGGTCCAGAAGCCTTCCGCCGGCATCGGCCGATCGAACGCGTAGGGTCCGTGCGCTTCTCCGGTGGCGGAATAGACCCAGGCGCGGCTGCCCGGCGGAAGCTGCGCGCCGGCGATGTGGAGGCGCACGGCGCCCGCGCCGGCCGAGGAGAACTGCGCGGTCCAGATCAGTCGGCCGTCGGAAGAGCGCTGGAAGAGACCGCCCGACTCGACGCGCGACTGGCCGGACGCGAGGTCCGAGGGCAGCCCCGAGAAGCCGACCCGTTCGGGAAGCGCTCGTGAGACCCCGATCTTCACCGCCGGCACCTTCCGGCGAAGCCCCGAGCGCGAGTCCTGCGAATCCAGCGCGGCGGCCTCGGACGCCGACAGCGGCGGCAAGTCGTGGCGGGCCGAGGCGGGCAAGAGTCCGGCGGCCATCGCGGGTGCCGCGGCGGCGCGTTTCGGCGTCGGAGAATGAAATACCGCGGGACCGGTCTCGAACACCGGTGCGGCCGTCGCCAGGGCCAGGGCGAGCAAGGGGAAGATCATGTCCGTCATTATTGCAGACGGCGGAGCCAAAGGCCCTTGAGGTACTCGCCTTCCGGGCAGTCGAGGGACACGGGATGATCGGCACCCGCACCCTGCCGGGCGGCGAGCGCAAACGACGCTCGCGCGTCCACGGACGCCGAGAAGACGATCTTCTGGAAGAGGTCCGCGTCGACCAGGCCCGAGCAGGAGCAGGTCAGCAGCCAGCCCCCCGGCGCGACCAGCGCCATGGCCAGGCGGTTGATGTCCTTGTAGCCGCGGGCCGCGCGGTCGACGTCCGCACGCTTCTTCGCGAAGGCCGGCGGGTCGCAGACGACGGCGTCCCAGCGCTCGCCGGCCGCGACGCGTCGGCGCAGGTCCTCGAAGACGTCGGCCTCGACGAAGTCCGAGTCCTCGGCGGGCAGGCCGTTGGCGCGGCGGTTCTCGCGCGCGAGCGCGAGGGCGGGCCCGGAGGAGTCCACGTCGACGGCTCGGGTCGCGCCCCCCGCGAGGCCAGCCACCGAGAAGGCGCCCGAATACGAAAACAGATTGAGCACGGCCCGTCCTCGCGCGAGAGCACGCAGCCTCGAGCGGTTGTCGCGCTGGTCCAGAAAGAAGCCGGTCTTCTGGCCCGAGCCGAGGTCGGCGAGAAAGCGAAGGCCGTTCTCGAGGAAGGGAACCAAATCGCCCCCCTCACCCCGCCCTCTCCCCCCGCTGGGGGGAGAGGGGAATTCAAGGCCCCCTCTCCCGGCGGGAGAGGGACGGGGTGAGGGGCGCTCTCCCCGGTCCCGCGCCGAGCCGCTCCCGCGGACGATGAGCGTCCCCGGGGCGAAGACCTCACGCGCCGCCGCTTCGAGCTCTGCCCGCCACGCCTCCGTGCCGGCCGTCGTCAGCTCCAGGACCGCCGTGTCGCCGTAGACGTCGAGGAGAACGCCCGGGCAGAGGTCGCCCTCGGAGTTGACGGCGCGGTAACCGGTCGTCTCGGCCGGCAGAACCTGCGAGCGAAGCGCCCGCGCGGCGGCGAAGCGCTGCCCGAAGAGCGCCCCGTCGGGGACCCGGGCATCGAAGGTCCAGAGGCGCGCCACGATCTGCGAGTCCGGCGAATACGCTCCGCGAGCGAGCGAGCGGCCCCCGGCGTCGACCACTTCGGCATGCCCGTCCGACCCGTCGCCGTCGGCGGAGGCCACCGCTCCGGAGAAGAGCCACGGATGTCGGCGGGCGACCGAGGCCTCGCGTCCGGCCTTCAGGCGCAGCCGGATCAAAAACCCTCGAGGGCGTAGATGTCGCCGACCTTGCGGTTCACCGAGAAGTAGATCCGGCGGCCATCGGGCGACCAGCTCGGATAGTCGAGGACGTAGCTGCCGGCGGGCGTCCAGGGCAGCAGCGTCACCTTGCCGGTCGAGGCTGAAACGGTTGCCAGCCTCTTGTGATCGCGGAGGAAGAGGATCGTGTCCGGATCCGTGGGCGACCAGGTCGGATGCGAATCTTCGAGGTCCTTCGTCAGCGGCCGCGCCGCGCCGCCCTCGGCGGGCACGAGCCAGACCTCGCGAATCGGGCCGCGCTGCAGCTGGAAGGCGACGGTCTTCCCGTCCGGCGAGAAGGTCGGATAGTCCATGTCCTTGTGGAGCGCCGTGACGTCTCGGACCGTCCGCGCTTCGACGTCGTAGATGCGGATCTCGTTCGGGCCGCCCGGCGTGCCGATGACGATCCGCTTTCCGTCGCGCGACCAATCGACCGTTCCCGACGGCACGCCGGTGTCGAGCCCGCTCATGCTCCCGACCGGTTGAAGAAAGAGCTTGCCGTCGCGCACGTATGCGATGCGCGTTCCGTCGGGCGACCAGCGAGCCTGCGGCTCCCGTTCGAGTCCCGGGGACAGCCGCGAGAGGAAGCGGCCTTCGAGGTCCATGGTCCAGACGGAAAGCTGCCCCGTCTGGTTGGACTGGACAAGGAGGGTCTTCCCGTCGGGCGAGAGCTGCGGGTAGTCGGGGGCCCCGCCGTGCGTCACGGGGCGCGCCGTCGCCGCGCCGAGCGCGAGCTCCCAGATGTCCGGCTCGCTCCGGAGCGCCGAGAATGCGAGGGCGCGGCCGTCGCGCGCGATCGACGCGCCGAGGTCCTGGCCCTGACCGAGCGTGACGCGCGTGATCGGCCCGTCCCGTCGACCGTCGCGGAACGGGAACCGCCAGAGGTTCAGGATTCCCTGGCGATCGCCCGAGAAGACGACCGCGCGGCCGTCGGCGGACCACGCGGGATCGGCGACGTAGTAGAAGTCCTCCGTCAGGGGCCTCGAGGCGCCCCCGCCCGCGCCGACCACGCGCAGGTTGAAGAGGACTCCCTGCAGGTCGGCGGGACGCCCCGACCCGTAGACGATCCACTTGCCGTCCGGAGACCACGCCGGATGGAAATCGATCGTCTCGCTCGTCGTGAGCCTCACGGGGACGCCCCCGTCGCTCGCGATGGTCCAGAGGTTGACCCGGCCGTCCCGGTTCGACATGAAGACGATGCGCTTCCCGTCCGGCGACCAGCTCGGATAGTGCGCGTCTTCGACGAGCCGGGCCGCCGTTCCGCCGAGCGCCGGGACGAGGAAAAGATCGCCGTTGGTCGACAGCAGGTACGACTCCAGCGCCGAGGTGTTGAGGGCCGGGACCAGGCGGCCGCCATGGTCGCGCGCCGAGACGAAGGCGATTCGAGTGCCGTCCGGCGACCAGGCCGGTTGCGCCTCGTCGGCGTCCGACGCCGCGATGCGGATCAGCTCGCCCCCGCCGAGCGGCAGCACGACCACGTCGAGGCTGCCGTGCTCGTCGGTCGTGTAGGCGAGAAACTTTCCGTCCGGCGAGAAGCTCGGCTCGTCCTCCAGTCCCGGACCGAACGTCAGTCGGCGAAGAGCCGGCGGCGCCTTCGGGGCCGCGGCCGCCTGCCGGCGCGCGAGGACGTCGGCGACGCCGACGGCGAGAAGCGCCGCGAGACCCGCCGCCCACCACCCGAGCCGGCGCTTCTTCGGGCGCGCCACGGCCGCCGTCTCGAGGGAGGTCTCCGAGAGGCGGTCGAGCGTCTGTTTGAGGTCCCGCGCGAGGTCGCGGGTCGCCGCGTACCGGTTCTCGGGCTCCTTGGCGAGGCAACGCTCGACGATCCAGCGCAGGGGCGCCGGGGCCTGCGGGCTCGCTGCGGCCATGGGCTCCGGGTCCTCGCGGATGATCGCCGAGAGCGTCTCGACAGCAGTCTTCTTCTGGAAGGCGCGCTTGCCCGTGGCCATCTCGTAGAGAATCGAGCCGAGCGAGAACTGGTCGGAGCGAAAGTCCACGACCTCGCCGCTCGCCTGTTCCGGGGACATGTACCCGACGGTGCCCATCACCATGCCCGGCCGGGTGCCGGGGGCGGCGAGCGTCTGGAGCTGCGACCCGGCCTCCGAGAACGGCGCCGCGAGCTTGGCCAGGCCGAAGTCCAGGATCTTCACGAACCCGTCCCGGTTGACCATGACGTTCTCGGGCTTCAGATCCCGGTGAACGATGCCCGACTCGTGCGCCTTGGCGAGGCCGTCGGCGACCTGGGCCGCGATCGGCAGGAGCCGCCGTGCGGGAAGAGGGCCCGACGCCACGAGTTCGCGCAGGGTCCTGCCGTCGACGAGCTCCATCGCGATGTAGGACACGCCGTCGGAGGAACCGACTTCGTAGATCGTCACGATGTTGGGGTGGTTGAGCGCCGAGGCGGAGCGCGCCTCCTGCTCGAACCGGGCGAGCCGTTCGGCTTCCGCCGCGAGCTCCGCCGGCAGGACCTTGACCGCGACGTCCCGGGAGAGGCGGCCGTCGCGGGCCCGGTAGACCTCGCCCATTCCGCCGGCGCCGAGGGACGCGAGGATCTCGTAGGAGCCGAGCCGTGTACCCGCGGGCAGCGTCATCGCGGCGTCCAAAATACACGCAACCGCCCGGTGGCGCCGGCACGAAAAGACGGCCTCAACAATCGCCCCCCTTTCTCCGTAATACAGGCAGGCACACAGATCTCCTCCTTCGAGCCCCCCGAGTGAGACGGGGGGCTTTTTTTTCGCCTCGAGATCGGCGCAACCGCCACATTCCGGAATTCGGCGGCCGCGGGCGGGGTTCTTCCGCCGACGGGGTCGGCGCGCGCCTAGTGCGAGATCGCCGAGAGGATTCCGTACCCGATCGCGCCGATCGCGGCGGCCATCGGGATCGTGAGGACCCAGGCGTAGACGATCCGGCCCGCGACCCCCCAGCGCACCGCCGAGAACCGATGGGTCGCCCCGACGCCGAGGATGGCCCCGGTGATCGTGTGGGTCGTCGAGACCGGGATGCCCCAGACGGAAGCGGCGATCACGGTGGCGGCGGCGCCAGTCTCGGCACAGAAGCCCGAGAAGGGCTTCAGCTTCGTGATGCGGCTGCCCATCGTGCGCACGATGCGCCAACCTCCGGTCAACGTGCCGATGCCGATGGCCGCGTGCGCCGACAGGATGATCCACCAGGGAACGGTCTTCAGGTCCGGCAGGTGCATCCAGTGGAAGTGCGAAGTCGGATCGGCGAAGTGGTGCTGGTTCGCGACGAGCAGCCCTCCGATGATCCCCATCGTCTTCTGGGCGTCGTTGGTGCCGTGCGAGAGCGAGAACGCGGCCGCCGACCCCAGCTGCGCCCGGCGGAACCACCGGTCGACCGACCCGTAGGGTGTCCTGTGGAAGATCCAGGACACGCCGACCATCAACGCCCAGCCCACGGCCATGCCGAGGAGCGGCGAGAGCACGATGAAGGACAGCGTCTTGACCCAGGCCATCCCCGGGACGATCGCCCGGATCCCGACCCGGGCGACGGCGGCCCCCGCGTACCCTCCGATCAGGGCGTGAGACGAGGAGGATGGCAGGCCGAAGTACCACGTGATGATGTTCCAGAGGATCGCGCCGAGGAGCCCTCCCAGCACCACGTCGGAGTTGACGACCGTGATGTCGATCAGACCCGACCCGATCGTCTTCGCCACGGCCGTCCCGAAGAAGAACGCCGCCGCGAAATTGAAGAACGCGGCCCAGAAGACGGCGACGAACGGGGACAGCACCCGCGTCGACACGACCGTGGCGATCGAGTTCGCCGAGTCGTGCATCCCGTTGATGAAGTCGAAGACGAGGGCAATCGCGATGATGAAAAGGACGTAGATCATGGCCGAGGCGGGCGCGCGCTACGAGTGCTTCAGGACGACGCTCTCCAACACGTGCGCGACGGCGACGCAGGAGTCGACGCTGCGCTCCATGTTGTCGTAGACGTCCTTCCACTTGATGACCTCGATCGCCGGGAGGTCCCCGGTGAAGAGGGACGCGATGGCGCCGTGGTACACGACGTCGGC
Organism: uncultured Acidobacteriota bacterium; assembly: GCA_963810205.1. Taxonomy (GTDB): domain Bacteria; phylum Acidobacteriota; class Thermoanaerobaculia; order UBA5066; family Gp7-AA6; genus DAHUXD01. The sequence goes on along the minus strand of CAWEMP010000020.1, from coordinate 484,203 downwards.
CTCGTTCTCGAGCTGCTTGATCCGGATGCAGCGCTCCATCACGCCCTTCTGCTTGCGCAGCTGGGAAACGGCCTCGACGAGCTCGCCGGTCGTCGACACGATCAGCTTCGACAGCGTTTGCGAGAGCGGCGTCGGCTTCTCGATCTTGAAGAGGGCCAGCCGGCGGACCGTGCCGTCGATGAGGTCGATGACGTCGTCGAGGCGGACCGCGAGCTGGTGGATGTCCTCCCGGTCGATCGGAGTGATGAAGGTCCGGTCGATGCCGCGCAGGATCTCGTGCGAGATCTCGTCGCACTCGTGCTCGAGGCGCTTGACCTGGTCGGCCACGGTCGCGACCGGGGACTCGCCTTCGAAGAAACGGGCGTGGATCTTGGCCGCTTCGTGGATGCGTACGGCGAGCTCGGTGAACCGCTCGAAGTACCTCTCGTCTTTCGGCAGGATGTTCAGCATGCGCGCCCCGGAGAGCGGCGCCATCCTACCGCAGAACTTCAGGCGCTCCTTACAGCGCCCTTCGCGCCGTCTTCATGCGACCGCCGGGAATCGCACGTGGAACGTGCTGCCCTCGCCCACCTCGCCCTCGACTTCGACGCTGGCGCCGTGGAGCTGCGCGATGTGCTTGACGATCGCCAGCCCCAGTCCCGACCCGGGCCGGACCTTCGAACGCGACCGGTCCACCTGGTAAAAACGCTGGAAGATCCGGTCCCGCTCGGCCTTCGGGATTCCCGGTCCGAGATCCTCGACTGAAAACCCGGCCCGACCCGCCTGCCGCCCCACCCGAACGACGACCGGAGCCTTCTCCGGCGAGAACTTGATCGCGTTGTCGATGAGGTTGCGCGCGAGCTGGCCGATTCGGCGGCGGTCGCCGACCGCCGCCACCGAGGCGTCGCCGACGACCCGCACCTCGACCTGGTGCGCGCGCGCCGCCGGTTCGAGATCTTCGGCGACCTCCGCCAGCAGCTCGAGGAGCGGGATCTCCTCGCGCTCGAGCGGCACCGCGCCGCTCTCGATCTGGGCCAGGTCCATCAGGTCGTCGATCAGCTCCCGCATGCGGTCCGACTGCCTGCGGATGAGACCGAGGAGCTCCGCTCGTCTCCGCCCCGTCCGGCGCGCCCTCGGCGAGCGTCTCCGCCGCGGCCGCAATCGACGCGATCGGCGTCCGCAGCTCGTGCGAGACGTCGCCGACGAACGTCCGCCGCATCGATTCGGTCTTCTCGAGCCGCGACACGTCGCGCAGCACCCCCACCGCCGCCGCCCGGTGGCCGTCCGGAAGGGGCACGACGGTGATCTGCCAGACGCGGTCGTCGGGCAGCCGCACGATCCGGTCGGTCGGTTCGCCGGTCCGTGCGGTCGCCTCGAAGCAATCGTAGAGGGGCTTCTCGCGCAGGAGCTCGTAGACGCCGCGGCCGGCCGGCGTCGGCACTCCGGTCATGGCGGCGAAGCGTTCGTTGGACTCCAGGACCCGGAGCTTCGCGTCCACGACCACGAGTCCATCGGGCAGGGTCTCGAAGACCATGGCGGTCAGCCGCCGCTCGCCCTCCGCGCGCTCGAGGGCCATGTTGAGCGAATCCTTCATCCGTTGAACGGCCCCGGACAGGAGCTGGACCTCCTCGCCGCCGGCGCGCGGCAGGTCGCGTCCGAAGTCGCCGGCCGCGATCGCCGCGGCGCTCTTCGTGAGCTCGGCGATCGGCTCGGAGAACCGGCGGGAAGCGGCCGAGCCGATCAGGAACAGTCCCAGGCACGCCGCGGCGATCGCCAGACGCATGGCCCAGAGGTAGCCGAGCTCGACCTCGCGCAGGCGGGCCTCGGAGACCGCCAGCCGCAGCACGCTGCCGTCCGGGAGCCTTCGCGCGACGTAGAGCATGGGCCGCTGCTCGGTCGGCGAAACGCGCCGCGAGCTTCCGGTGCCGGTCGCGACCGCCTGGCGCACTTCCTCGCGCCCGGCGTGGTTCTCCATCGACGGCACGTCGGCGGGCAGCAGGTCCGTGTCGTCGAGGACCCGCCCGTCCGGCGCGATGTACGTCACGCGACACTCGAGCTGCTTCGCGGCCGCGCGGAGGAAGTCGTCGCGCCCGGCGTCCGGCACGTCCCCGCTCGCGAGATCTTCCGCCAGGTGCTCGAGCTCGCGCCCGAACCGCTCGGACACCCGCTCGGACACCGCGCGGCCGACGACGGCGTCGGAGACGAGCACGAGCACGGCGACCGTCGCCGCCGCCAGGATCGCGAAGAGCGCGGTGAATCGGGCGCGAAGCTTCATCGTGCCGCGAGCCCTACGGGGTAGCCCCCTCGCGGTACCGGTAGCCGAGGCCCACGACCGTCTCGATGCGCTGGTCGCCGAGCTTGCGGCGCAGAGCGCGGATATGGACGTCGACGGTCCGCGTCTCGACGTCCGCGTCGTAATCCCAGAGCCGCGCGAGAATCGCATCGCGCGTGACGACGCGGTTCCGGTTGCGGATGAGGAGCCAGAGCAGATCGAACTCCTTCTTCGTCAGGTGGACTCGCTTGCCCGCGAGCGCGACTTCGAACCGGGCGCGGTCGACCACGAGCTCGCCGTCCTTGAAGACCTCTTCCTCCGAGGTCTCGAAGGCCGCGACGCGGCGCAGGTGGGCGTTGACGCGCGCCAGCAGCTCGCGCATCGAGAAGGGCTTGGTGATGTAGTCGTCGGCGCCGATCTCGAACCCGAGCAGCTTGTCGCGCTCCTCGACGCGCGCCGTCAGCATGATGATCGGGACTTTGCGCGTCTCGTCGGCACGCCGGAGCTCGCGACACAGCGCCAGCCCGTCGATGTCCGGGAGGTTCAGGTCGAGGATCACGAGGTCGAACGGCTTCTCCTGCACGGCGGCCAGGGCCGCGAGCCCCGACACGTAGTGCTCGACCTGATACTTCTTCTCCTTGCGCAAGTTGAGGCGGATCGTGTACGCGATGTCCGCGTCGTCCTCGATCAAGGCGATGCGCTTCATGGCGCCCGTGTGCGTCTCGCCGCGCTGCGCCGCTCCGTCCTTGCCCCGAACTGCCACCGGTTTCATTTTGCTCCTGTTCGCTAACCGAACCGGCCCGTGATGTAGTCCTCGGTGATCTTCTGGCCGGGATTGGTGAAGATCTTCTCGGTGCGGTCGTGCTCGACGAGCCGGCCGAGCATGAAGAAGGCGGTGAACTCGGACACGCGCGCCGCCTGCTGCATGTTGTGCGTGACGATGACGATCGTGAAGTCGCGCTTGAGCTCGTAAATCAGCTCCTCGACCTTGGCCGTCGCGATCGGATCGAGCGCCGAGCAGGGCTCGTCCATGAGGAGCACTTCGGGCTCGACCGCGAGGGCGCGGGCGATGCAGAGTCGCTGCTGCTGGCCGCCGGAAAGGCCCATCGCGGAGGTGTCCAGGCGGTCTTTGACTTCCTCCCAGAGCGCGGAGCGGCGCAGGGCCTTCTCCACACGGTCGGGGATCTCCGAGCGCGAACAGAGGCCGTTGATCCGAAGGCCGTAGGCGACGTTGTCGGTGATCGATTTGGGGAACGGGTTCGACTTCTGGAACACCATGCCGACCCGGCGGCGCAGGTCGACCACGTCCGTCCCGGGGCCGTAGACGTCGCGGCCGTCGAGCAGCACTTCGCCTTCGACCACGGTGTCGGGGATGATGTCGTTCATTCGATTGAGGCACCGCAGGTAGGTCGACTTGCCGCAACCGGAGGGCCCGATGAAGGCCGTGACGGTCTTCTCGGGGATCTTCAGCGAGATGTCCCAGAGGGCCTGCTTCGCGCCGTAGGAGAAGCTCAGGCGGCGCGATTCCATTCGCAGCGCCCGCGCCGCCACGGGGGACTCTTCGGGACGCTCTCCCCTCCCGGCGACCGGGGCCGGGGCGCTCGGGCCGACCGGAGCTTCCACGCTGACCTCCAGTGTATCGCTCATGTGCGATGCATCCTCTCGAGCCGCCGCGTGACGACGCGCGCCAGGACGGAGAAGGTGAAAACGAACGCCACGAGGACGAGCGCGCCCGCCCAGGCCTGCCGGTGCCAGTCGTCGTAGGGCGAGACGGCGTAGGTGTAGACCTGGACGGGAAGCGAGGAAATCGGCTGGTCGAGCCGCGTCGAAAAGAACCGATTGTTGAACGCCGTGAAGAGCAACGGCGCCGTCTCGCCGGCGATCCGCGCCAGGGCCACGAGGATGCCGGTCATGATGCCGGGCAGCGCGGCCGGCACCATCACCGAGAACGCGGCGCGGGCGCGCGTAGCGCCGAGGGCGAGGGACCCTTCCCGCAGGCTTCCGGGCACCAGGTTCAGGAGCTCCTCGGTCGTACGCGTGATGATGGGGACCATCATGAAGCCGAGAGCCAGGCCCCCCGCGAGCGCCGAGAAGTGCTTCACCGGCAGGACCGCGAGCCCGTACGCGAAGATGCCGATGACGATCGACGGGACGCCGTTCAGGACGTCGGCCGTGAACCGGACTAGGGACGCAAACTTCTTCTTGCCGTACTCGGAGAGATACACGCCGGCGATGACGCCCACGGGGACCGCGACCGCCGATGCGATCCCGATCAGGTACACCGTTCCCAGCATCGCGTTGGCCATGCCGCCGCCGGGCTCGCCGACGGGCTTCGGCATCTTCGTGAAGAAATCCCAGTTGAGGGAAGAGAAGCCTTTCTGCAACACGTAGGCGAAGACGAAGAAGAGGGGCACGAGCGCCACGGCCACGGCCGCGCCGCAGAGGACGACCACGAGCCCCGAGAGCGCCTTGCGGCGCGCGGTCCGGTTCATGCCGCGGCCCGCGGCGATTCGGAGGCGTCGGGGACGGGCGCCATCGGCGTACGCACCTTCACTTCCCGGGTCACGCTCCAGATCAGGAGTCGGGACAGGGCGTTGATGACGAGCGTGATCACGAAGAGCACCAGGCCGATCTCGATGAGCGCGGAGAGATAGAGATCGTCGGCTGCCTCGGTGAACTCGTTGGCGATCACCGCGGCCATCGTGTACTGCGGCGCGAAGAGCGACGCGGAGACCTGCGGGTTGTTGCCGATGACCATCGTGACCGCCATGGTCTCGCCGATCGCGCGGCCGAACCCGAGGATGACCGCGCCGATGATCCCGGTTCGGCCGAAGCGCAGGGCGGCCTGGATCGCTTCCCAGCGGGTCGCGCCGAGAGCGTAGGCCGCCTCGCGCTGCGTGGAGGGCACCGCGCGGAGGACCTCGCGCGCCACCGACGACGTGAACGGGATCACCATGACGGCGAGGATGAGCGCCGCCGCGCCCATGCCGACGCCGAGCGGCGGCCCCGAGAAGAGCGGGATCTTCTTCAGCCAGGGAGGGGTCGCGACCTGGAGCTGGCGCACGATGGGGACGAGCACGAAGACCCCCCAGAGGCCGTAGACGATCGACGGGATGGCCGCGAGCAGCTCCGTGAGGAACGCGAGCGGTGTCCGGAGGCGCCGGGGCGAGAGCTCCGACAGAAACACGGCGATCCCGAGGGCGATCGGCGTGGAGATCAGCATGGCGAGGAGGGACGAATACAGCGTGCCCCAGATGAACGGCAACGCGCCGAACTCACCCGACACGGGGTCCCAGGTCTTTCCGGTCCAGAAGCGGAATCCGAACTTGGCGATCGAGAGGTGCGAGGTCCGGTAGAGCTCCCAGAAGATGCCGGCCACCAGGAGAACGACGAGCAGGGCAAAAAACCCCGTCCCCAGGCGGAAGCCGCGATCGTCGGCGCTCCGGCGGGAGGACGGGGTCTTCATGGCGCGCGCGATCCGTCCGGTCAGATCGAGATGCGCTTGAGCGCTTCCATCTCCAGAGCCACGACCTCCGGGGGAAGCGGCGCGTATCCGAGGTCCGCGGCGTACTTCTGGCCTTCGGTCAACGCCCACTTCATGAAGTCGACCATGATTCTCGACTTCTTCTTGTCTCCGGGGTGCTCGTAGAAGAGGAGCCACGTGAAGGAGGAGATCGCGTAAGCGCCCTTGCCGGGAGCGTTGGTGATCGAGACGCGGAAGTCCTTCGGCATGGCTTTCGCCGCCGCCGCCGCCGCCGCCGTCACCGATTCGAGCGTGGCGTTGACGAACTCTCCGTCGAAGTTCTGGACCGAGCCGTAGTCGATCTTGTTCTGCTTCGCGTAGACGAGCTCGACGTAGCCGATCGAGCCCGGCGTCTGCTTGACGAGGCCCGCGACGCCCTCATTGCCTTTCCCGCCCACGCCGACCGGCCAGTTGACGGAGGTCGCGACGCCGACGGTCTTCTTGAAATCCGGCGAGACCTTGGAGAGATAGTCGACGAAGATGTACGTCGTGCCCGAGCCGTCCGAGCGATGAGCGACCGTGATGTCGGTCCCCGGCAGTGGGATGCCCGGGTTCAGGCCCGCGATGGCGGAGTCGTTCCACTTCGTGACCCTGCCCATGATGATGTCGGCGAGGACTTTCCCCGTGAACCTGAGCTGCTTGTCGACCCCGGGGATGTTGTAGATCGGCACGACCGCGCCGAGAACGGTCGGCAGGTGAAGGATCGCCCCGGGGGCGGCGTACTGCTGGTCCGACGTCATCGGGCCGTCGGTCGCCCCGAAGAAGACCGTCTGGTTCGACAGCTGGCGGATGCCTCCTCCCGAGCCGATCGACTGGTAGTTGATCTCGACCTCGGGGTGGAGCTTGTTGTACTCGGAGAACCACTTCGAGTAGATCGGATACGGAAACGTCGCTCCCGCGCCGTTGATCTGCACGGTCTGGGCGTGGACCGAAGCCGCGGGCAACGCCGCTAGGACGGCGGCGGCGGCGAGCAGGAATTTGATCGCTTTCATCGTTTCTCCTCAGTCCGCAAGATGAAGTTCTCGCGTTAAACGCGTGTGAACTCTTCGTTAACTAGAAGTTGAAAAGCGTGAAAAGTCCGTAGCGCTCCTCGGTGGGTTTCTGGCCGGGGGCCCCCATGTACCGGAGCTGCTCGAACTGGAGGAGGACGGCCGCGGCGACGCCCTTCTGGACCGGGAACCAGTAGGCGGGACCTGCGAGGATCCGCTGTCTCCGGGCGCTGCTGGCCGTGCTGGGCGTGATCCGGTCCCAGCGCAACAGAGCTTCGAGACCGAACGCCGTCCGGGGCGTCGCCCAGACGGACCAACCCTCGGATTCGACGACCGCCTTCGTGGCCGATGCGTTCTGGTCCTTGCCCTTGAAGTACTGCGCCCCGAAGTTCAGGCACGAGCTCTCGTAGGACAGAAAGCCGACGAACCGCTCGCGCTTGGCATCACGCACGTAGTGGTCGCCGTCCCAGAACGCCGTCAGACGGAGCCCCTTGATGGCCGAGATCATCGGCGCGGGACGGAGCGTGGCTCGGATCATGAAGGCTTTCTGGTCGTTGACCTCGGCGCGCGTGTAGGTCTCGCCGTTGTAGACGCCCGTATGGACGTCGCCGAAGTTCCCCGGGAAGTTCCAGTGCACCGAGGCTCCCAGGTCCGATGAGCTCAAGAAGCCTTCGCGGTCCACGAAGATCGTCCCGGCGAAGCGGTACCGGTAGATGTCTTCCTCGAAGTTGACGTACGGGGTCGGCTGCATGCCGAGCCGGACCCAGGATCCCTTGGTCGTGAAGTCGTCGAAGTTGACCTGTCCGTAGGCGTACTTGAGGCGATAGGTCAGTGTGCCGCTGACGCCGGGAACGTCGACGTTGCCTCCGGCGGTAGGGACTGCGCCGACGCGCACGACGTCCGGCGTGATGCGGAAGGAAACCAGGTGGGAGATGTTGCCCGTGACGTTGATGTAGGCGCGCGTGATGTTGAAGGCGTTCGGATGGTACGAGTTCCCGTCGGCGTCGGTGGCCTGCGGCTCCTGCTGATACGTGTAGTCCGCGAAGATCGTGCCGCCCACTTTCACCGTCGGCGTGTCGTCGGGCGGCAGGTAGCCTTCCGCCGGCGTGACCTGGGCCCGCGCCGCTTCGGCACTCATCATCAGGATCGCGGCCGCCAGCGCCGCAGGAAAATACCCAAGCCGTTGCTTCATGTCTCCTCCTCTATTGAGCCGGGAGTTATGAGCGCCGGCGGTCAACGGGGAAGGAAGTCCGGGTAAATTTGGCGTGAAGGGGGGCGTCTACGGCGAGGTCTGCGCGATGGCGGCCTCGATCACCGGTTCCGCGATCCCCGACTTCTTCCAGTCGATGATTTCGTCGGCCGAAAGCGGCGCGGCGACGCGCCGGCTCTTGACGTACGCGACGATGATGTCGGTGCTCACGTTCTCCTGCATGAGGTCGAGGATCTTCGCCTTCAATTCCGGGGGCGTCACCCCCGAGGCCGTCGTCTTCGCGGCCGGCGCGGGCGAAAGGACCGCGGCCGCCGGTGCGGACGCGGATGCCGGCGTCGCCGCGGGAGCCGGCGTCACTTTCTTCGAGTCGAACGGCCACCACCAGGCGACCTTGTCCGGCAATGCCTCGGCGCCTGTTCGGGCGAGGGCCTGCAGAGCGGGCTCGTCGCAGGCGTACGACTCGAAGTCCACGCGGTACCACGTCTGAAGCGTGCTCTGGCAGTCGTACGAGCGGTCGTTCGGCGGACAATCGGTCTTGGGAAGGTTCCTGAGGACCCTCGACCGAAGCAGAAGAACGTTGCCACCCTTGGCCGCGGTCGCGTTGCGCTGAACGCGGTACGGGTCGTACACGAGGCGCTCCGGCGCCTGCTGGTCGATCGGCCCCTCTGAAGCGAGAAGCCGACACCCTTGCGGCAGGTGCGCCGAGGGGTCGGAGGCCGGACGGTCGGTCTCGTAGACCTTCACGGCGGCGCCTCCCGGCGTCAAGGACACGCACCCGGAGAGGGCTGAACCGAAGATCAGCGCGAGTGTGGTGTTCTTCATGGGTCGCGGATTCTATCCCCGGCCAGAAAAGCGCCCCGACGGACCGGGGCGAGGCGGAGGGATCGTGGACGCGATGCGCGGAGCATTTCGTCCCACGGTGAAGGTCGCGGGTACGCCGGGTCAAATCGCTGTAAACAACCGTTCCCGCCAGCCTCAGGGTATCGGCCCGCGCGATCAGGCGCTCCGCGCCCCCATGCGGCGCGCCCAATCGAAGAGGCCCTGCAGGTCTTCGACGATGATGCAGCCGCCCGGCGGGTGGCTGCGTCGCGCGCCCTGGCCGCCGACGAGGATCGGGGTTCGCGCCGGCACCGCGCGCCGCAGGGCGGCGAGCTGGTCGCGCGAGGTCGGGCCGGCCGTCGAAACCGAGATGCTGATGCCGACGCCCGACGCGCGCCTCGCTTTCGCGGCCGCGGCGATCTCCGTGACCGGGGTGTCGGTGCCGAGCACGTGCGGCTCGAGGCCGCCGACCGCGGCGACGAGCGCGGCCATCTGCAGGCCCAGCCCGTGGGTCTCGCCGGACAGCGTGGCCAGCGTGATGCGCGGACCCGACGCGCCCCGCTCGAAGGGAAGGCGCACCGAACGGAGCACGTCGCTCAGGCGCTCGGAGAAGAAGTGCTCGTGGTGGATCCCGATGTCGCCCCGCGACCACGCGTCGCCGACATCCTGGACCATGGGCGCCGCGACCAACCTCAGGAAATCGATCGGCCCGAGGGTCGCGGCGTCCGCCAGCAGCGCAGCGGTGAGCCCCGCGGCGTCGTGCCGCCGCACGAGCGTCATCAGGCCGGATGTCGGCGCCACCGGACGCGGGCCGGGGCGAGTCGGGGCGCCGGCCTCGGTCAGGAGCGACTGGAGACGCGGCTCGGCGAGCGGCACGACCTGTCCCGGACGGTGGCCCCGGGCGAGGGCTTCGGATATTCGGCGAAGACGCCGGACGTCGGCCGTGCTGTAGAGGCGGTGGCCGGAGGGCTTTCGCTGCGGCACCGGAAAGCCGTAGCGCCTCTGCCACACGCGGAGGGTATCCGGAGAGAAGCCCGTGGCTTTCGAGACCGCGCCGATCGTCAGGCTCGGTTCGAACGCGTTCACTCGACGTTCCATATTGGTCGAACTATATACATCGACAAAAGGCGACGGAATCCTCGCCGGTCTGGAGCCGTACGTCTGCGGATTCAAGTCCTGTTTTCATGACCTTACGGATAAACCGACCTTGAAAATACCTGGACATTATTCGGCGCGTAATCCTGCAACGGACTTCACACCGCGCTCCCGTCGCGGTGGTACCCTCCACCCTCGATTCGACCTCCATGAGCGAAGTCCATTACATCGGTGAGAGTCAGACGCCGGACGACCGGCTCCAGGACCATTCGCTCTACTTCAATCGCGAGATTTCCTGGCTGGCGTTCAACCGGCGCGTGCTCGAGGAGGCGCTCGATCCGAGCTGGCCGCTCTTCGAGCGCGTGAAGTTCCTGGCGATCTTTCATTCCAACCTCGACGAGTTCTTCATGATCCGCGTCTCGGGCCTCCACGAGCAGCTCGAGGCCTCGGTCGCGGAGCGCAGCGCGGACGGCCTCTCCGCGCCCGAGCAGCTCGCCGCGATCCGCGAGATCGTCGACCGCGATGCGGGCGCCGCGATGCGGCTGCTCAAGGAAGACCTCCAGCCGAAGCTCGCCGACGCGGGGGTCCGGATCCTGGCGTGGGAAGAGATCGAGCCCGAGCGCCGCAAAGAGCTCTCGTCCTACTTCGAGAGCGTCGTCTTTCCGGTCCTCACGCCGCTCGCCTTCGACCCGGCACATCCCTTTCCGTTCGTCTCCAACCTGTCCCTGTCGCTCGCCGTCGAGCTCAAGGACAAGAAGGAGAAGACGCCCGCCTTCGCCCGCGTCAAGGTGCCGGCCTCCCTCTCCCGGTTCGTCGTCGTGCCCGGGGCCTCGGGCAAGACGCTCGAGTTCGTCCTGCTCGAAAAGCTCATCGAAGCCAACCTCGACCGCCTCTTCCCCGGCATGGAGATCCTGGGGGCCTCGGCCTTCCGGGTGACGCGCGACGCCGACATCGAGATCCGCGAGGACGAGGCCGGCGATCTCCTGCGCAGCATGACGGACAACCTCCGCCGGCGCCGCTTCGGCGCCGCAATCCGGCTCGAGGTCGAGGAGCGCTGCTCGGAGAACGTCCGCGAGCTCCTGCGCACGCAACTCGAGCTCGAGCCCGGCGACGTCTACGAGGTGGCGGGGCCGCTGGGCGCCGCGGACCTGATGTCCATCATGAAGCTCGATCTGCCCAACCTCAAGGACGCGCCGTTCCTGGCGGCGTCGCGGACGATCTTCGATCCGCCCGCCAACGTCTTCGACGCGATCCGCAAGGCCGACATCCTCCTCCATCATCCGTACGACGCCTTCGACCCGGTCCTGCGCTTCCTCGACGCGGCCGCCGACGATCGGGACGTGCTCGCCATCAAGATGACGCTCTACCGCGTCGGAGCGGATTCGCCGGTCGTCGCCGCGCTCGCGCGCGCGGCAGAAAACGGCAAGCAGGTCGCGGTCCTGGTCGAGCTCAAGGCCCGCTTCGACGAGGAGAACAACATCCAGTGGGCGCGCTCGCTCGAGCGCGCCGGCGTTCACGTGGCCTACGGCGTGGAGGGCCTGAAGACCCACGCGAAGATCGCCCTGGTCGTCCGGCGCGAGGGGACGACCATGCGGCGCTACGTGCACGTGGGCACCGGCAACTACAACCGCTTGACCGCGCGCATCTACACCGACGCGGGACTCTTCACCTCGCGGGCCGACTTCGGGCACGACGCCTCGGAGCTCTTCAACTACCTGACCGGCTTCTCCAAGAAGACCCGCTACAAGCGCCTCTCCGTCGCGCCGTTTGCCCTCCACGACCGGGTGCTGGCGCTGATCGACGGCGAGGCCGAGAAGGCCCGGGCGGGCAAGCCCGCCTCCATCGTGGCCAAGCTCAACTCCCTCGTCGATGCGTCCGTGATCCGGGCGCTCTACCGCGCCTCCCAGGCCGGCGTCCCGATCGCTCTTTCGGTGCGGGGCATCTGCTGCCTGCGGCCGGGAGTGCCCGGGGTTTCCGACGGGATCCGCGTCACGAGCGTGGTCGGCCGCTTCCTCGAGCACTCCCGCGCCTTCTCGTTCGGCGTCGGCGACGACGAGGAGATCTTCATCTCGAGCGCCGACTGGATGCCCCGCAACTTCTATCGCCGCGTCGAGCTCATGGCCCCGATCCTCGACGAGAAGGCCAAGGAGAAGATCCGTCAGGAGATCCTCGAGCCCATCCTGTCCGACAACTGCCGGGCGCGGGACCTGCAGAGCGACGGCACCTACGTGCGCCGCCACCCCGCCGCCGGCGAAGCCCCCGTCGACACCCAGGGGATGCTGCTCGACCGTCTCGCGCGGCGTGGACTCAAGGCCGTCCCGGCCCTGTAGCGGCTAGGCCGCGGTCCGGTGAATCCGGGTCTCGCGGCCGATCTCCACCACGCGCCCCCGCCAGGCCACGACCCGTCCGACCGCACCGGCCCAGAAGACCGCCGCGGCGCCGAGGTCTCGCACCGGCAGGAGCAGTGCATCCCGCCACGGGATCGGCTCCCCCGAGGGGGGACGCGTGAGGAGGATCTCCATGCCCCACCGGACGGCGAGAAGCAGGGCCGCCGCCCACCGCAACTCCGCCGACGGCGCCACGCAGGCCAGCGGCGAACCAGGGCAGGGCGCTCGCGAGCAGCTCGCCGCCGTAGAGCGAACCGGCCAGGCGCTTGCGCATCATCCCCCAGCGCCGGTGGCGCAGCCAGACCGTCCGCAGCGGCTTGCTCACCTCGACGGTGTCGAGAACGTCCGTCGAGAGAACGACCCGGAAGCCGGCTCGCCGCACCTGGCGGCCGAGGACGTAGTCCTCCGCGAGATAGTCCCGCAGAGCGCCGATGCCACCGATCGCGTCCAGGGCCTGCCTCGAAACGAGGATCGACTTTCCCACGACGCAGGGGCGGCGCAGGACGGCCGCGATGAAGGCCGTCCCGGGCATCAGGCAGCCGTTCAGGTAGAGCGATTCGACGCGCGACCCGAGGCTCGACGCGCCCACGCCGCGGAAGAGGTGCGACACCAGGCCGACGCGGGGATCCAGGAACCAGGAGACCGCCCGCCGGAGGAAGTCCGGCCGGACGCGGACGTTGCCGTCGGAGAACAGCACGTGGTGGTGCCGGACGTAGCGGGACGCCGCCGAGAGCCGGTTGACCTTGGCGTTTCCCCCGGGCTCGCGCTCGTCGAAGACGAAGGTGGCCCGGACCCCCGGGTATCGGTCGGCGACGCGCCGGGCGACACGATACGCGGGATCGTCCTTCCGGGCGAAGGAGAAGATGATCTCGTACGTCTCGTAGTCGAGGCGGAAGAACGTCTCCAGGTTCTCCTCGAGCTCCTCGTCGAGGCCGGCGAGCGGCTTGATGATCGACACGGGCGGCGCGAAACCGGCCAGAGGCTCGCCGCGCTGCGTCCGCCGGAGCCGAACCAGAGTGACGGCCGCCGCCGCGTAGACGGCCGCGCTCGAGGCGAGGGCGACGAGGCCCGCGATGCCCAGGGCGAGCGCGAAGTTCATGCCGTGGCCGCGGCTTCTCCCGGCGTCAGCCGCAGGACTCCGATGCCGGTGCCCCGGCGCAGGGCCGCCAGGACCGAGCCGCGGTCCTTGTCGGCCTTCAGCAGCGTCTTCCAGGCGTAGAGGTGCTCGGGCCGGTGAAAGTCGCTGTTGGCGAGGTGCGGCAGGCTCTCCCGCGAGATGACCGGATAGAGCTCCCACCGGCAGCCGACTTCCCAGAGGTCCACGAGATCGCCGACGTGCTTTCGACGGTTCCAGAGGTACCAGGTGTTCGCGAACCACTCGCTCATCTCGTGCGGGTGGCAGGCGACGGTCACCGCGCCCCGGGCGCGCACTTCCCGGAGCATGTCCAGCGGATCGCCGTCGGCCGGCAGGAACTCGTCGAGCCCCAGGGCGAGCGCGTGGACGGAGGTGTCCCGGTTGATCGTGTTTCGTGTCATCTCGGCACCGGGAAGAACCAACATGCCATATGTGTGCCAGGCCCGCTCCGCCTCCCGGGCGACCTCGTCGGCGTAGCGCTTCCAGCTCTCCGGGTCCAGGCTGTGGCGTATCCGGTGCGCGATCCGGCCGAGGCCGCTGTCGTGATTGACGATGTGATCGGTGATCGCGATGACGTCGTGGCCCGACCGGCCGAACAGATCGACCACCTTCGGCAGCGGCAGGATGCCGTCCGAGTAGGTCGTGTGGATGTGGAAGTCACAGAGCAGCATGCGTACGGCCGCAGTCTGGCCGGGCCGCGCGAGGTCGGGACGAGGACGGGGAAAAAAGCCCCGGAACGGCGGGTAAAGACGAGGCGAAGGCCGCCGGCGGCCTAGGCCCGCGCGAGTCGAACGATCGGGTAGCGTCCGGTCCGGCGGGGTCCCACGAAAGCCGGCTTGCCGCCGCCGGCCTTCCACCAGGCAATCCACCGCTCGCGCGCTTCCTCCGCCGACCGCACCTCGGCGAACCGCAGGGCCTTCATGTCGCCCATCTTGACCTCGGCCGCCGCGAGCGCCGGCGAGAAGACGATGTGCACGGGCATCGCGGCTTCTCCGCGGAGCGCGAAGGAAAACCGGTACCGCTCGACGTCGGCGGCTCCGCGAAGCTCGCGGGAAAATCCGGAAACCGGAACGGAGCCTTCCGAAACGAGCTCGTGGTCGTCGACTTTGGCCGTCATCGGGCTGACTCTAGGAGCGCCACTTGAAGACGGTGTGAAGATACGCGGCGGGCGATAATCCGGGCGTGCGGGGCCTTCCCGACTACCACGTGCACACCTTCCGGTGCGGCCACGCCGGCGGAGCGTCGCGGGATTTCGTGCGGGAAGCGATCGAACGCGGGCTCGGCGAGATCGCCTTCACGGACCACATCCCGCTCTACTTCCAGCCGGCGGCGGCGCGGGACCCGAAGCTCGCGATGCGCGAGGACCAGTTCGACGACTACGTCCGGGAGGTCGAGGGTCTGAAGGCGGAGTTCCGCGGCTCGATCTCCGTTCGCCTCGGCATCGAGGCCGACTACGCCGAGGGCCGCGAGGAGGATCTCGCCCGCTGGCTCGCGCGCGCCGACTGGGACCTGGTCCTCGGCTCCGTCCACTGGGTCGACGGGGGCTGGATCGACGATCCCGCGAGCTCTCCCGGCCGATTCCAGAAGGAGGGAGCGGAGGCCCTCTACGACCGCTACTACCGGCTGCTCGCGAAGGCGGCGGCGACCGGTTTCTTCGACGTGCTCGCGCACTTCGACCTGCCGAAAAAGCACGGCCACCGGCCGCCGGCGCCGCGGCAGGCCGCCGAAGACGCGGCCATCGCCGCGGCGAAAGCCGGAAACCTCGCGGTCGAGATCTCCTCGGCCGGGCTGCGCAAGCCGGTCGGCGAGGCCTACCCCGAGCCGCGCCTCCTCTCGGCGATCGTCGAGGCCGGGATTCCCGTCACGTTCTCCTCGGACGCCCACGCGCCCGCGGAAGTGGGATGGGGTTACGAGAAGACGCTGGAGCTCGCCCGGACGGCCGGCGTGACCGAGTTCGTCACGTTCGAAAAGAGGCGGCGGACCCCGCACCGCCTCCCGCGGTGAACCACCGTCCCAGCGCGGCGAACACGTCGGCCGACGGGCGCCGCCGACGGGCGTACGTCGAGTAGTCGACCTCGAAGAGCCCGAACCGCGGTCGGAAACCCTCGAGCCACTCGAAGTTGTCGATCAGCGACCAGTAGAAGTAGCCCTCGATGGGGGTTCCCGCGTCGCGACGGTGCGCGAGCACGGCCGCGTGTTCCCGCAGAAAGTCGCCGCGGCGGCGGTCGTCGGAGGTCGCGATCCCGTTCTCCGTCACGATCACGGGCTTTCCGGGGATCGCGGCCTGGCGGAGCACCACGTCGAAACCGTGCGGGTGCACTTCCCAGCCGGTGTCGGTGAGGCCGCGGCCGTCGGGATCGCGATAGAAGAACTCGCCGACGGCTCCGGGCCGGCCGCGAAACCGGATGTGCAGCCGGCTGTAGTAGTTGACGCCGACGTAGTCGTTGGCGGCGGGGAGGTCGGGAATGCGCACCCGGAGGCGCCCCTCGCCCGGAAACGACCAGTCGAGTTCGTCGCTCGCGACCGCCTCGAGCAGCGCGAGGTTGTAGAGGCGCTCGGCCGCCCGGGCGAGGCGGCGGTCGAGGAAGCGAGCGGGCCGGTCCGGAGCGAACTCCATCATGTTGTGCGCGATGCCGACCCGGGCCTCGGGGATCCGCTCGCCGGATCGCCGCGGCGGCTTCGACGTGCGCGCGGAGCATGTGCTCGAAGGCCCGGGCGGCCGCGGGAAAACCGCGCTTGCCCGGCGGGATCTGGCCGCCGAGATATCCGCCGATCAGGAGGACGACGGGCTCGTTGAGGGTGACCCAGAGCCGGACGGACGGTCCGAGTCCCTCGGCCGCGACCTCCGCGAATCGCCGGAACCGGGCAACGGCGCGCGGATCCTCCCAGCCTCCCTCGGCCCAGAACCAACGCGGGTGGGTGTAGTGACTCAGCGTGACACAGGGCTCGATGCCGAGCCGCGCGAGGACGCGGACCCTCTCCCGCTCGGCGGCCAGAGCTTCGTCGCAGAACCGGCCGGGCTCGGGCTCGATGCGACTGCGCTCGAGCGAGTAGCGGTAGGCGTTCGCAGCGAGGGTCGCCAGGAGGCCGAAGTCGCCCCGCCAGCGCTCGCCGTGCCCGGAGGCGCGGCCGCAGCGGGCGCCGCGGACCTTGAGGCGTTCGAGGCCCTCCCACTCGGTCCAGTCGTTGTCGCGGGCCCCCTCGACCTGGTACGCCGAAGTCGCGACGCCCCAGAGGAAGGGAGGAAGGCTCATGTAAGCGAGAAGGATGCCAGCCCGGGGGGCGCCCCGGCCGGCCGCAGCTCAGCCGGCCGCCGTCAGGGCAGCTCCGTCGCGTGGTGCTTCACCCACCGCGCCTCGGCGATGAAGATCGTGTCCTCGCAGATGTTGGTCGCGAGGTCGCCGACGCGCTCGAGGTTCTTCGAGATCGAGATGAGCTCGATGCAGTAGGTGGTCAACGCCGGATACTCGGCGATGTACGTCAGGAGCTCCCGGATGATCGAGACGTTCTTCTCGTCGAGGATGTCGTCCTTCTTGATGACCCGCCGGGCGAGGTCCGCGTCACGGTTGACGAAGGCGTCGAGCGAGGACTTGAGCATCGACATGGCGACCTCGGCCATGTAGGGAATGTCGATGAAGGGCTTGAAGGGCTTCTGACCCGCCAGCCGTTCGGCGCCCTCGGCGATGTTGACGGCGTGATCCCCGATCCGCTCGAGGTCGCTGTTGATCTTCAGCGCGGCGATCAGGAACCGCAGGTCGACGGCGACCGGCTGCTGGAGAGCGAAGAGCGCGATCGCCGCCTCCTCGATCTGCACTTCCATCCGGTCGATCTCCTCGTCGTTGGCGATGACCGCCCGGGCCTTCTCGGCGTCCATCTCGGTCAGGGCCTCGATCGAGCCGTGGATCTGGCGCTCGACCTCGCCGCCCATCAGGATCAGCTGGCGGCGCAAGCCCTCGAGCTGCTCCGAAAAATGCTCTTTCACGCGTCCTCCCCGTTTTCTCTCAGTTCCAGAGCGCCTCGGCGGACAGGATCTCGAGGTCCTTCTGCAGGACGTTCTCGCGTCCGGACGGCACGGCGCGCAGCGCCACTCCGCGGTCGTAGACCCTCTCGAACAGGTCCGATTTCTTGCGCGCCGCGTCGAGCTCGGGCTCGCAGTCCGCGCGGGCCTCGGCCTCGAGCTCGATCTTGCGCGCCCGCACCCGGCAGGAGACGCCTGTGACCACCTGCCGGTGGCTCCGGTCCAGGCCGTCGGCGATGCGAAGGATGGCCGCGAGCTTCTCGACCACCGCCTGCAGGTAGGGATTGAGCCGCCGCCAGTTCTCGTGCGAGGCCTTGGGCCCGCCGCCCTTGTGGTAGCGCGCCAGGGAGGCCAGCACCTCGATCTCGTCGGCCGAGAAGCCCGTGAGGTCGCCGTGGGTGATCAGGTAATAGGAGTGCCGCTGGTGCTTGGCGTAGCCGATGTAGCAGCCGATGTCGTGCAGGAGCGCCCCGTACTGGAGCCACTCGCGCTCGGTGGCGGTGAGCTGGTGGATCGCATGCGTCTGGTCGAAGAGCTCGAGCGCGAGGCGGGCCACGTGGGCCGCGTGGAGCACCTCGGCGTTGCCGCGGCGCAGGAGCCGGTCGACGCTCCGGGCCCGCATGTCGCGGTTGGTCGCGATGCGGGTCTCGCCGTGCCGGGCCACGTAATCGAGGAGCAGTCCCTCGCGCAGGCCCCTCTCCCCCACGACGATCGCGTCCGCGCCGGTGCGCTTCAGGATCCAGGACAGCACCAACCCGCCCGGGACGGAAATGTCGCGGCGCCGCGGATCGAGCCCGGGAACCCGGAGCTTCTCCTTCTCGGTCGTCCGGCGCAGGAGCTTGTTCACCTTCTTGAGGCCTTCGCGGGTCAGCGTCCGGTGGCCGGTCGGGCTCGGCTCGCGCCCGAGAACCGCGGCCTCGTGGACGAGGGAGAGCGACTGGATCGTGCCCGAGGAGCCGACGCAGGTCTTGAAGCCCTTCTTGCGGACGGCGTCGGCCGCGCGCTTGGCGGCGGCGCGAATCTCTTTTTTCATGGCCCGAACGTCCTTGTCGGACGGCGGGTCGTTGCGCGCATGACGGTCGGCGAGTCGCACGACGCCCAGCGGCAGGCTCTCGGTCAACAGCACGCGGGCCCCGTCGGAAATGACGAACTCGGTCGAGCCGCCGCCGATGTCGATCAGGAAGAGCGGGTCCTGCCGCGCCGGAAACTCGCTGCGCAGCGCCAGGTTGATCAGCCGCGCCTCCTCCTCGCCCGAGATCACGTCGACCTTGACGCCCGTCCGCTTCTTGACGGCCTCGACGAACTCGTCCGAGTTGGTCGCCTCGCGGACCGCGCAGGTCGCGACCGCCCGCACGACCTCCGCGCCGGAGCCCCCGGCGAGCTTGACGAAGTGCTCCACCGTCGAGGCCCCCGCTTCGATGGCCTCCGGGGAGAGCTTGCCGGTCCGGAGGGTCTCGCTGCCGAGGCGCACCATGGCCTTCTCGCGGAGAAGCACCTCGAGCGTCCCGTCATCCTCGAGGTTGGCCACCAGCAGTTTGATGCTGTTGGTGCCGATGTCGATCGCGCCGAGCGTGCGCATGGCGGGCGAATTGTCGCCCCCGGCCGGCGGAACTCGGTGAAGACCGTGTGAAGGACGCGTGAAGGCGACTTTCCGTTTCGTGTCCTTATAATAGCGCCCCGTGCGCGATCCCGGCGAGCTCTGGAAACTGCGCGTGCGCTCGGTCGACCGGGCGCGCAAGGCCGCGCGCCGCGCGGAGCCCGAGGGACTTCACGACCTGCGCGTCGCCCTGCGCCGCGTCGGCGCCACCGCGGACGCGCTCGGGGCGAAGTCCGTGTCGCGAGAGGCACGCAGCCTCGCGCAGTCGCTCTCGGAGGACCGGCAGATTCAGGTGGACCGGCAACTCCTGGCGCGCATGGGGCAGCTCGGGTACCTCTCGCCCGACGCGACGACCGCGCTCGCCGCCCGCTGGGAGAAGGTCTCCGAGCGCGGCGTCCGGCGAATCGTCCGGGCCGCCGACGGCAAGACCGTCCGGACGCTGCTCAAGGACATGGACCGGCTCGCCCGCCGCAAGGCCGGCAACGTGGTCGAGCGCCTGGAGCGTGCCCGCGTGAAGGCCGAGGCGACTCTCGTCCACTCTCTCGAGGGCAAGGACGACGACGAGCTCCACCGCTACCGGATCGCCGTGAAGAAGGCGCGCTACCTCGCCGAGGATCTCGCGGCCCTCGGCGTGCGGCGGTTCACGAACTCGATCGAGCGCGAGAAAGCGCTGCAGGAGGCGCTGGGACGGTGGAACGATCTGCGGATGTTCTGCCGGCGCCTCTCCGAGAGCCGCGACGAGGCCGAGGAGCGCGGTGCGGTCATGCTCGCCGCCGAGCTCGACCAGCTGCTCGCATTGCTCGAGCCCACGATCGAGTCGATCCGCCGCGCGGCGGTGCAGGCGTCACGAGCGCCCGAGGTCGTTCCGATTTCGCGGAGGACCTCCGTCCGGCGATGACGCACCCCGGCGGAGCGAAGCCCGGCCACATTTTACCTTCCGCCCGGGACAGCTTCGCAGGGATCTCATCCGCGGTTGCTCTGGTTGGCCGTGGAGGCTGGATATGAACCAGAGCCCGGATTTGCGCTGGACCTGCCCGGACTGTCAGCGTCGGAACGAAACCGAGATCGCTCCCGACGCCGAGGCCGGAGGGATCGTCGACGTCCGCTGCCTCGCGTGCGGGACGACACACGAAGCCTCCGTCTTCTTTGCGCTCACGCAGGCCGGAGCTCCGATGGCCGTCGGCGTGGTCTGGATCTAGTCTCCGGCCATTCCGGGTTTCCCCCGCCTCGACGGCTCGCAATCGCTACGCGCGCCCGACTCCCGCCTTCAAGTCCGCCGCCAGCGTGCGGTGGAAGACGTGCTCTCCTCCCTCGCGCCGCACCGAGAGACGCCCCGCCCGGTAGGCGCGCGAGGTCAGGCCGCGCTGGACGGAGTCGCAGATCGCGAGGTCCTCGTCCTGCACGCGGTTGCCGACGTCGATCGAGGCCTTGCATCGCGCAATCGCCTCGGGCGTCGCCACGTCGGTGAAGTAGAAGTCGAAGATGACCTCGGAGCGGTTGGCACCGAGGGGCCGCACGAGGTTGGTGTCCATCACGCCTTCGTACCAGTTGATCATGAAGTTCGGGTAGACCCAGTAGTAGAGCGCCCGGTCGCCTCCCCGCACGGCGGCGACGTCGCCCTCGGCATTCGAGTGGTCGATCGGCGCCCACTGGAGGCACCAGTTGTCGCCCGTCTCGATCATGTACTGGCTGTAGTCCAGGACCGAGGAGAGACCCTTGTGGAGGTGCGGCACGTGGTAGCCGCCGTCGAGGTAGTTGTCGACGAAGACCTTCCAGTTGCACTCGAAGGTCCACCGGCGGCGTTCGACGAACTGGAACCGCGGGAGGTCGAGCTTTGCGAACTGCGCGACGAGGGGCCCGAGCGACTGCTCGAGCGAGGGTCCGCCGGGCTCGAGGCGCACGAAGACGAACTTCTCCCAGACCGCCGTCTCGACCGGAACGAGCCCGTTCTTGCCCTTGTCGAAGTTGCAGACCCCGGCGAAATCCGGCGTCCCCTTGAGCTCCCCGGCGAGGGAGTACGTCCAGCCGTGGTAGGGGCACCGGAGGATCGGCGCCTTTCCGGCGTCCTCGGTCATGACCGCGGCGGCGTGATGGCGGCAGACGTTGAAGAACCCGCGCAGGTGCCGGTCCTCTCCCCGCACGACCACGATGGGCTCCCCCGCGAGCATCGCGGTGACGTACTGGCCGGGCTCCTGGAGCTGGTCGAGCCGCCCGACCATCTGCCAGGTGCGGGAGAAGACGGTGCGCCGCTCGAGCTCGGCGACACGGTCGTCGACGTACCAGGGCGCCGGGATCGTCCAGGCTTCGCCGAGCGGGGCCTTCGCGTCGTAGGAGTCGAGGATCTCCTTCACCGAGGTTTCCATGGGTTCCTCCTTGCGCGCGTCCCGGCCCCGGGCGTCAGCGAACCGGCGTGGCGGTTTTCCTGGGAGGGTTGAAGAACGGCGTCTTCACGACGGTCGCCGCGACCCGGCCCCGGACGGCCTCGACCGTGTACTCCATCTCGAGGCGAGTGCCGAGGCCGGTCGAGCCCCGGGCCACGGTCGCGAGCGCGATCATCTTCTTGAGCGTCGGCGACCAGGTCGTCGAGGTGGCTTTGCCGACCCACTCGCCGTCCCGGTACACCGGAACCGCCACCCGCGAGGCGGCGGCCGGGATCTGGGGCGCGAGCGAGAGCCGATCGTAGATCGCCTCGATCGTGTTCCAGTCGATCTCCAGCCCCACGATCTCCCGGGCGGGGCCCGTCTTCGCCTCCTCGCGCAGGGCGTCCTGGCCGACGAAGCGGCCCTTGTCGAGCGCCACGAGGCGGCCGAGGCCCATCTCGAACGGCGTGTAGCGCTGGAGGTCGATGTAGGCCTTCTTCGAGCCGGAGAAGTCGACGTCGATCAGCAGCAGCCCCGCCTCGACGCGCGAGACGTCGAGCGCGAGCATGCCGGCCGCGTGGACGTCGAACGCCTTGCCTTTGGTCATCAGCTCGTCCCAGACCTTGACGGCGTCCTTCCACGGGATCCAGATCTCGTAGCCCAGGTCGCCCGTGTACCCGGTCCGGGAGATGTCGACGGGGACGCCGGCGATCTTGCCGGAGGTGACCTTGAAGTACTTGAGATTCTCGATGTCGGCCTCGGCGATCGCCTTCAGCATCCGGCCGGACGTCGGCCCCTGGAGGGCGAGCGCCGCGACGTGGTCGGAGATGTCCTCGATCTCGACCTGGAGGCCCATCGCGTTCTGCTTGAACCAGCGCAGGCTCGGGTCGGCGGCCGTCCAGCGGTACACGTTCTCGGCGAGCCGCGAGACCGTCCCGTCGTCGATGACCTTGCCGTGCTCGTCGCACCACGGCGTGTAGATCACGGAGCCCGGCGCGACCTTGCGCAGGTCGCGCGTGACGATGCGGTCGACCAGGCGCGTGGCGTCCTTCCCGGACAGCCGGTACTTGAAGAGCGGCGAGATGTCGATCAGCGCGGCGGCGTTCCGGATCGCGTTGTACTCGTGCTCGTGGTGCGCCTCGTAGGCCGAGACGGCGTAGTAGCCCGACCATTCGCGGTAGTTCAGGCTCTCGCAGAGCGGGAACGTTCTCTCGTGTACGGCGGTCCCGATCGGCACTCGTTCCCTCGAATCCGCCCCCGGCTCCCGCGTTGAACGCGCGGTCACAAGGGAGCTTGTCGGAGCGCGCGATTATAAGTATGCTCGCGCGCTCGCGGCAAGCCGCGGAACTGAAACCCGGGGTCACAATCGAGGGCGCGCACCGCACGACATGGGCTCGAAGTACGACGTCGTCGTCATCGGGGGCGGGCACAACGGCCTGATCCACGCCGCCTACCTGGCCAGGGCCGGGAAGAAGGTGCTCGTGCTCGAGCGGCGGCACCTGCTCGGCGGCGCCGCGGTGACCGAAGAGGTCTTCCCCGGCTTCAAGTTCTCCGTCTGCTCCTACGTCGTCTCGCTGCTGCGGCCCGAGATCATCCGCGACCTGGACCTGCCGCGCCACGGCCTCGAGATCCTCCCGCTCGACGGGACCTTCACGCCGATGTTGAACGGCGACCATCTCTGGCGCGTCAACGACCATGCGAAGACCCGCCGCGAGATCGCCCGCCACTCCAAGCTCGACGCCGAGGCCTACGACGAGTACGGCAAGGCGATGGCCGACATGGGCCGGTTCGTCAAGCCGATCCTCGCCATGACGCCGCCCGACCCGACGAAGCTGACGTTGAAGGGCCTCCAGGACCTGATGTTCCTCGGGAAGCGCTTCCGGAGCCTCTCGGGGCAGGACAAGTACAACCAGGTCCAGCTCATGACGATGTCGGCCGTCGACTTCCTCGACCAGTGGTTCGAGACCGACGCGCTCAAGGCCACGATGTCGGCCTCCGGCATCATCGGCACGTTCCTCGGCGTGCGGTCCCCGGGCACCGCCTACGTGCTCCTCCACCACTACATGGGGGACATCGACGGCGCCTTCCGGGCCTGGGGCTTCGCCCGCGGGGGCACCGGCGCGATCTCCAACGCCTGCGGCGACGCGGCGCGCGAGGCCGGCGTCGAGATCCGTCTCCAGGCGCCGATCGCGAAGATCAAGCTCTCCGGCGGCAAGGCGACGGGCGTCGTCCTCGAGTCCGGCGAGGAGATCGACGCGCGCGTCGTCTCCTCGAGCGTCGACCCGCGGCTGACCTTCATGAAGATGATCGGCGAGAAGGAGCTCCCGGGCGACTTCGTCGAGGACATCAAGCGCTACAAGTTCCGCGGCTCCTCGGGCAAGGTCAACTTCGCCCTCGACGCCCTGCCGGACTTCAAGGCCCTGCCCGGCCCCGGCGCGCACCTGCGCGGCGCGATCTCCATCTCGCCCTCGGTCGAGTACATGGAGCGCGCCTACGACGACGCCAAGTACGGCCGCTTCTCGAGGCGCCCCTACATCGACATGGTCATTCCGACGCTGACCGATCCCTCCCTGGCTCCCCCGGGCAAGCACGTCCTGTCCTGCTTCGTGCAGTACGCGCCGTACAACCTCAAGGGCGACTGGGACAAGGAGCGCGAGGCCTTCGGCGACACGGTCGTCGACACGATCGCCGAGCACGCGCCGAACATCCGAAACATCATCAAGCACCGGCAGGTCGTCACGCCGCTCGACCTCGAGCGCGAGTGGGGCCTCTCGGAGGGCAACATCTTCCAGGGCGAGCTCACGCTCGAGCAGCTCTTCTTCCTGCGGCCGGCGCCGGGCTGGGCCCAGTACCGCACCCCCATCCGGAACCTCTACATGTGCGGCTCGGCGACGCACCCGGGCGGCGGCATCATGGGCGCCAACGGGAAGAACGCCGCGGGCAAGCTGCTCGAAGACTGGAAGCGGGGGAAGGTCTAGGGCGATGGCGGAAGTGAAGGACGTCGTCGTCATCGGCGGCGGGCCCAACGGCCTGACCGCGGCCGCGTACCTCGCCAAGGCAGGGTCTGAAGACCGTCGTCCTCGAGCGCCGCGAAGTCGTCGGCGGGGTCGCGGTCACCGAGGAGTTCGCTCCCGGTTTCCGCGCCTCGACCCTCCTGCACGCCGCCGGACCCTTCCTGCCGTCGATCGCCCGGGACCTGGATCTCGCCCGGCACGGCCTTTCCTTCATCCAGACGGAGACGCGTGTCTTCGCGCCCGGCCTCGACGGCCGGTCGATCGCGCTCGCCGCCGACCCCCAGGCGGCCGCGCGGTCGATCGAGAAGATCTCGCCGCACGACGCGAAGGGGTACCTCGCGTTCCACGAGAGCCTCGGCCGGATCGGCAAGGTCCTCGAGCCCCTCCTGACGATGACCCCGCCCTCGATCGACGACCCGTCGATGGGTGAGATGTGGGACCTCCTGGGCGTCGGCCGCAAGTTCCGGGCGCTTCCCCGCCGCGACGCCTTCCGTCTCCTGCGCTGGGGGCCGATGGCGGTCGCGGACCTCGTCTCGGAGTTCTTCGAGACCGAGCTCCTGCGCGCGGTCGTCGCGGCCCGCGGCATCTACGGCGCCTTCGCGGGCCCGTGGTCGGCCGGCACGGCCCTCGGCGTGGTCCTCCAGGCCGCGAGCGACTCCAACGCCGCCGGCCCCGCGACGTTCGTGAGGGGCGGCATGGGCGCGCTCACGCAGGCGCTCGCCGCCGCGGCCCGGGGCTTCAGCGCGGAGATTCGCACCGGGGCGACCGTCGCCCGCGTCGCGACGAAGGACGGCCGCGCGAGCGGCGTCGTCCTCTCGACCGGCGAGGAAGTCCTGGCGCGCGCCGTCGTCTCGAACGCCGACCCCAAGCGCACGCTGCTGACGCTGGTGGACCCGGTCGAGCTCGATCCGGATTTCATCTGGAAGATCCAGAACTACCGCTCCGTCGGCGCCCTCGCGAAGGTCAACCTGGCCCTCTCGGGCCTGCCGGAGTTCCCCTCCGCCGCGGCTTCGGGCGGCCAGAACGCGCTCGCCGGACGCATCCACATCGGCCCGGAGATCGACTACCTCGAGCGGGCCTACGACGCCGCCAAGTACGGCGACTTCTCGCCGCACCCTTACTGCGACGTCACGATCCCGACGCTGACCGACCCGTCCCTGGCGCCGGCCGGCAAGCACGTCATGTCGATCGTGGCGCAGTTCGCTCCGTACAAGCTGAAGACCGGCGACTGGAAAGCGAAGCGGGACGCGCTCGGCGACTCCGTCGTCGACGCCGTCGCCGCCTACGCTCCGAACCTCAAGGGGCTCGTGACATCCCGCCAGGTCCTGACCCCCGCCGACCTCGAGGCCACGTTCGGCCTCACCGGCGGCCACGTCTTCCACGGCGACGCCGCCATCGACCAGCTCTTCACGATGCGGCCGCTGCTCGACTGGGCGCAGTACCGGACGCCGGTGAAGGGGCTGTACCTCTGCGGCTCGGGCACGCACCCCGGCGGCGGCGTCACCGGCGCCCCGGGACTGAACGCCAGCCGCGAGGTCGCCAGGGACCTCCGCGCGCGCTCGTAGTCCCGCTTCCCCTCTAGCGCTTCACCGACCAGTTCTTCGTCGGCACGAGCGTCAGTTTGCGCGCCGCGCGCGCGTCGGCGGCGAGCATGTCCCGCAGGTTGCCCTTCTCCCGCACTCGCTCGGCGCGTTTCCACTTCGGATATCCGCCGCCACCCGAGGCCCGGTAGGAGTTGAGGGCGACGGTGAAGACGTCTTCGTCGGCGACGTCCTTGCCGTCACGCTTGAGGGACACCACGCGCTTTCCCGCCGGTCTCGAGAGGTCGAGCTCGTACTCGGCGCCCTCGAGGGAGTCGCAATCGCGGGCGCGCTCCTGCGAATCGGCAATGCACCCCGCCGCGCGTTCGAGGGCCTCGCGAACGAGCTTCCCTGTCGCCTTCACCGTGACGAGGCTGTTCTCGTACGGGTAGAACTGCCAGACCTGCCGCAGCGTGAGCGGCCCGGCGGGCCAGGTCAGCGGCTCGAGCGCCAGGACGGACGCGAAGGAGAGCTCCGCCCCGCCCTTCTTCAACTGGACGCGGTGCACCCAGTCGACGATGCCCGAGTCCTCGTCGCGGGCGCCTCGGGTCGTGACCGACGCCGAGAGCTCGGTGAGCTTCGCGCCGAGAGCCTTCAGCGCCCATCCGTGGCTCTCCGCGACCACCTTCACGATCTCGGGATCCGGATCGACCTTCTTCATCACCAGGTTGCGGCCTTCGACCTTCTCGACCTGCCACGCGCCGGAGCTCGTCTTCTCGACGGTGAGATCGAAACGGGTGAGGACCTCGCCCCAGCGGCCCGGCTCCGACACCCAGACGTCGCCGATTCTCCGCGGCTCGACGACGGCGTGAGCGTGGCCGGCGAGGACGAAGTCGACGCCTGGCACCTCGGTCGCCAGCGCCCAGGCCCGGTCGCCGCGGCCGCCCGCGCGGCTCTCCCCCGTCTTCGGGTCCTTCTCGAAGGCGACGTGGGCGATGATGACGACGAGATCGCACTTCTGCGTCTCGCGCAGCTCGCGGACCCAGCGGCGGGCCACGGCCACGGGATCCGTGAACCGGAGGCCGAGGAGCAGGTCCGGCGAGAGCCAGTTCGCCGTCTGACTCGTCACGAGCCCCAGGATCCCGACCCGCACGCCGTCGAGGTTCTTCACCAGGAAAGGCGCGAAGGCCGGCTTGCCGCTCGTCCCCAGCGAGTTGGCTGAGAGCATGGAAAAGCGGGCCTGCCGCTGCGAGGCCGCCAGCCGCACCCGCCCGAAATCGAAGTCGTGGTTGCCGACGGCCATGGCGTCGTAGCCGGCGAGGTTCATCGCCGCGACGATCGGGTCCTTCGCTCCGGGATCGCGAGCGAAGGCGAGGGCCTGTTCCGGTGAGCCCTGGATCGTGTCGCCCGAGTCGAGGAGAAGCACGGGATGACCCTCGGCGCGGACCTGCCGCGCGGCCGTCGCGACGCGCGCGAGCCCGCCGCCGAGATCCCTGTCCTCCAGCGCATCGATCGGATCGACCCGTCCGTGGAGATCGGAGGTGTGGAGAATCGTGATCTCGACCCCGGCCGCGATCGCGAGCAGGAGGCGCGAAAGCCAGGAGAGAGCGGCGAGGCGGCGCACGGCGCCGATCCTACACATAGAATGCCCGGCCATGGCGCGGCGCCCGAAGGAACCGCTCGAGGAGAAGAAGCGCCGCGCCGCGGCGATCCTCCGGCGCCTCCGGAAGGCGTATCCCGACGCCCGGTGCGCGCTCGACCACTCGAGCCCGCTCGAGCTTCTGGTGGCGACGATCCTCTCGGCGCAGAGCACCGACAAGCGCGTCAACATGGTGACGCCCGCGCTCTTCGCGAAGTACCGGACCGCCGCCGACTACGCGCGCTCGCCGCGGGGCGTCCTCGAACGCGAGATCCACTCGACCGGATTCTTCAACGCGAAGGCGAAGAGCCTGCGAGCGATGGGCGCCGCGATCGCGGCGGAACACGGCGGACGAGTCCCGGACACGATGGAGGAGCTCGTCGGGCTCCCGGGCGTGGGACGCAAGACCGCCAACGTCGTCCTCGGAAACGCCTTCGGCAAGGACGAAGGGTTCGTGGTCGACACGCACGTCGGGCGCCTGGCGCGCCGGATGGGATTCACGCGTCAGACCGATCCCGTCAAGGTCGAGCAGGATCTGAACGAAATCGTTCCCAAGGGCCGCCGGACCCTCGGCGCGCACCTGCTGATCTTTCACGGACGACGGATTTGCGCCGCCCGAAAGCCGCTCTGCGAGGCGTGCCCGGTCGCTCCGCTATGCCCCAAAGTCGGCGTGTAGACGCTGTGAAAAAGCACGCCTGCTTGAACGAAATCAGTTTTCCGGAGATTCGGCGGAAAACCCTGTCCATAACCCTGCGGAAATGGCCGAAAAATCGCGAAATCGGGCATTCCGCCAGCGGATTGCACCGAGTCCTGTGCGATCGGCCAAGACGCTCCCCATCAATGATTTACACCTGATGCCCAAGCGCCTGTGCAGAGGCCGTTATACGGAAACGGCGACCCGGCTCTTTTTCCACACGTGCAACCGACTCAGAGAGTGAAACTTAACGGCGGCTTCAGTCAGTTGCCGGGCCGATACTCGCCGTAAACACCCTTCAAAGTGGCGACGATCTCGCCGAGCGTGGACCGGCGGGACACCGCCTCGATCAGAAGTGGCATCAGGTTCCGGTCCTCGCGCGCTCCCGCCTCGAGCTTCGCCAGTGCGTCCCGGGTCTCGCCGGCGTCGCGGGCGCCCCGGAACGCCTGGAGACGCGCGATCTGCTCCGCCTCGAGGCTCGGGATCGACCGTGAGGATCGGCGGCGGGGTCTCCCGGTCTTCTCGGAAAACGTTGACGCCGACGACCAGGCGCCGGCCCTCTTCGATCTCGCGCTGGGCCGTGTAGGCGGCGTCCTCGATCTCGCGCTGGAGGAATCCCTGTTCGATCGCCGCGACGGCGCCGCCGAGCCCGTCGATCCTGCCGGATCAGCGCGCGCGCCCGCTCGCGGATCTCCGCCGTCCAGGCCTCGACCAGGTACGAGCCGCCGAGCGGATCGGCGACGTCGGCCACGCCGGTCTCGTTGGCGATCACCTGCTGGGTGCGCAGCGCCAGCCGCGCCGACGCCTCGGTCGGCAGGGCCAGGGCCTCGTCGGAGGCGTTGGTGTGGAGCGACTGCGTGCCGCCCATCACCGCGGAGAGGGCCTGCAGAGCGACGCGCACGACGTTGACCTCGGGCTGCTGCGCCGTCAGCGTCGATCCGGCCGTCTGCGTGTGGAACCGCAGGCGCCAGGAGCGCGGGTCCTTCGCGCCGAAACGGTCCCGCGCGATCTCGGCCCAGAGCGAGCGCGCGGCGCGGAACTTGGCGACCTCCTCGAAGAAGTTGGCGTGGGCGTTGAAGAAGAAGGACAGCCGCGGCGCGAAGTCGTCGATCGCGAGCCCGCGCGCCAGGGCCGCCTCCACGTACGCGATCGCGTTGGAAAGCGTGAACGCGACTTCCTGGACCGCGGTCGAGCCGGCCTCGCGGATGTGGTAACCGGAGATCGAGATCGTGTTCCAGCGCGGCACCTCGGCGCCGCAGAAGGCGAAGATGTCCGTCGTGATCTTCAGCGACGCGCGCGGCGGGAAGATGTAGGTGCCGCGGGCGACGTACTCCTTGAGGAGGTCGTTCTGCACGGTGCCCGACAGCGCGTCCCAGCGGACGCCCCGCTCGCGCGCCACCGCGAGATAGAGCGCGAGCAGGATCGAGGCGGTGGAGTTGATCGTCATCGAGATCGAGACCCGGTCGAGCGGCAGCTCCTCGGTCAGGATCCGCATGTCGTCGATCGACGCGATCGCCACGCCGACCTTGCCGACCTCGCCGCGGGCCGCCGGGTCGTCGGAGTCGTAACCCATCTGGGTCGGCAGGTCGAAGGCGACGGAGAGGCCGGTCTGGCCCTGCTCCAGGAGATACCGGTACCGGCGGTTGGACTCGCGGGCCGAGCCGAAGCCGGCGTACTGGCGCATCGTCCAGAAGCGCTCGCGGTACCCGTCCTCCGAGACGCCGCGCGTGAAGGGGAACTCGCCCGGCCGGGGGGCTGCCGTAGGAGGGCTCGACGGGGATGCCGGAGGAGGTCTCGGCGGGGAGATTGGGGCGGCCCCGTTTCTCCTTCACGTCCTTCACACGGCGGATTCTGGCACACGGGACCTCCGGGCCTCCGCGGGGTCCCGGGGCGCGGGTGCTAAAATCATCGGCACAACACCCATGACCGAGCATTTCCGGGGGCGTCTCGAGGTCTTCGGCCTCGCGGACCTTCTTCAGTGGATGGAACTGAACCGGCGGTCGGGCCGGCTCATCGTCACGCGCGGCCACGACCGGCGCACGCTCGACTGGAAGGACGGCGAGATCGTCTACGTCTCCGGCTCCCTGCCCCGCCACCGGCTCGGCGTTCACCTGCTCCGGAGCGGCGCCCTGCCGGCCGCGACCCTCTACGAGCTCCTGGCCCGCAACATGACGACGCAGGAGAACCTCACGCGGCTGATCCTCGAGATGGGCCACGACACGCTCGACGGGCTGTCGCTGCGCGTCGAGGACCTCGCCCGCAAGCTGCTCTTCGAGATCTTCGAGTGGCGCGAGGCCAACTTCGACTACGACCCGACGTATCGCGTGACGCCGATCCTGCGCATCGGGCTGACGCTGCGCGGACAGGCCCTCGCCTTCCAGGGCGTCAAGCAGCTCGACGACACGCACCGGCTCTCCCGCAAGGAGCGCCGCGAGACCTGGGAGGCGGCGGACGCGTGGGTGATCCCGTTTCTGCCGGACGCGATCGAGGAGCACTTCTGGGAGGCCCTCGAGAGGATCGACACGCCGCTCGAGCCGATGGAGGCGCGCGGCCACGCCGCCCGCTTCCACGAGTTCGCTCGACGGCTGCGCGACCGGCTCATCAAGAACTACCTCATGCGTCCGGTCCACGAGGACACGGCGACGCTGCTCCTCGAGCTGCTGAAGAAGTCGCCCCTGGACGCATCGGCCGTCGTCCCGATCGCCGCCCTCGATCAGTACCTGACTCTCGACCTCCTGATCCTCGCCAACTCGCTGTCCGTCGACCGGGAGAACTCCGTCGGCACCGTCCCGGAGGCGATCGACCGCATCGGAGCGCGCGCGCTGACCGTCCTGATCGACCGGCTCTCCTCGACCGACTTCCCGGCCCTGCCGAAGAACGACCCGGCGGCCCGGGCGGTGCGACGCGCCAGCCTCGCGGCGGCGCTGGCGGCCGGGCGATTCGCCGAGCGATACGGGATCTCGCGCGAGCGGGGATACACGCTGGGGCTCCTCCACTGCATCGGCTACGCCGACCTCTTCGAGATCGTCCGCGAGATGAATCTGCCCGCGGGCCCGTTCCGCGGCGCCGTCCTCGAGACCTACCGCCCGGCCGTGGGCCGCGCCCGCGCCGAGATCTGGGGTCTCCCCCGCGATTTCGAGGCCTCGCTCTCGGACGACGGGACCGATCCCAGCGCATCGGCCGCCCTGGTTCGCACCGCCCGATCGGCCGTCCGCGACTGCGCCATCGGGAGCCTCCCCGTCGAGGCCGGCGACGAGCTCGAGTCCGACGAGATCGCGGCCGAGCTCAACATGCTCTTCGAGTACCTCGGCCTCGAGCCCGTCGGCATCACGCGGGAATAAGACCCCGCGAGCCCCGCACCCTCCTGAAACTTTCCTCAAAAGAGGACATTCCGGAATCCCGGCCGGCTCTGCGGCGTTGACGGTGCCGTATCGAGGGACCTCACGGCCGGCGCGACCGGCCCGGGCCCCGAGAAAGGATCGAACGATGCGATCGAGACTTCCCGCCGTCGCGCTTCTGCTTTCCGCCGCCGTGGCCACGGGCCAGGAGCCGGTGACGGCGCCTCCGCCACCCCCCCAGGTTTTCTCCGAGAAGGTCGAGGTGCGGGTGCTCGACCTCGACGTCGACGTCACCGATTCGAAGGGACAGCCCGTCACGGGCCTGACGCGCGATGACTTCACGGTCGAGATCGCCGGCAGGCCCGCGCGGATCGATTACTTCACCCGGGTCGACGCCGGCACGATCCACACCCCGGACCTCGCGGCGGCGTCTCCCGACCAGGTCCTGAAGGCCTACCGCCAGGGCGACGAGACGATCGTCCCGCGCAACTTCCTGATCTACATCGACCTCGGCTTCATCTCGCCCGGGATCCGCAACCGCAGCCTGAACGCCCTCTCGGACTTCGTCTCGCGCCTCGGGCCCCACGACGCGACGCGGGTCGTCCTCTTCGATCGCTCGCCGACGGTTCTGACGGACTGGACGACGAGCAAGGAAACGGCCATGGCCGCGATCTCGAAGATCGAGAGCGAGCACCCCGGCATGTCGCGCCTCCAGACCCAGCGGCAGACGATCGCCATGATCGACTCGACCCCGCGGCGCCGGCGCGGCGCGTACGTCCAGCAGTACGCCGCGGAGACCGCCCAGGAGATCGAGACGATGCTCGACGAGCATGCAGAACGAGCTCGTCACGCTGACGCCGCTGTCGGGCAAGAAGTCGTTTCTCTTCGTGTCCGGCGGCTTCGAGTACCAGCCCGGATTCGTCATGTCCCAGTACGCGTCGGGCTCCATCGCGGCTCCGTCGCTCAACTTCGTCGACGTCCGGCAGGTCCCCGAGCGAGTCGCCGGGATGGCTCGCAACGCCAACACCGACGACGTCACGTTCTTCACGGTGGACGCCACGGGCCTGACGACCGAAGGCGTCGGCGCCGCCAACGACGACCCCCTCTCGAGCCGCCCGGGCGTCGGCTTCCAGGCGCGCCAGGACCGCCAGAACGGCCTTCAGCAGCTCGCCTACGAGACGGGCGGACGGGCGCTCCTGAACACCAACGACTTTCAGAAGGGACTCGGGTCGGTGTACGAGGCCGTCTCGACCTACTACTCGATCGGCGTCAACCTCTCGGGGATGTCGCTCGGCAAGTACGAAAAGGTCGCCGTGTCGGTCAACCGGCCCGGCGTGACCGTCCGCGCCCGGCGCGGGTTCGAGGAGCGGCCCGAGGAAGCCGTGGTGTCCCAGAAGGCGCTCGCGACGCTCCAGACGGACCTCACCTACGCCGCGATTCCGGCGCAGATCCGGACGGCGCCCGCCGACCCCCGGCGAGAAGAAGCTCTACAACCTCCCGATCACCGTCACGCTGCCGGCCTCGTCGCTGACCTTCGTGCCGAGCGGCGACAAGGCCACGGCGCGGGCGTCCTTCTACATCGGGGCCATCGACGACAAGGGCCGGATGAGCGACATCGGCCGGCAGGAATCGACGTTCGAGATCGCCGCGGACAAGGCTGGCTCGAGCGAGCTCCTCGGCTACTCGACCCAGCTCCAGACCAAGAAGGGCAACTATCGGATCGTCGTGAACGTCCGCGACGCCGCGACCGGGAGGATGGGCACGGCGAGGGCCAACGTGCGGATCGAGTGACGTTCGCCTCGCGAACGTCATCCCGAGAAGCGAGCCGCCCCCCGAAGGAAGACCCGCGTCAGTAGGCAATGCCGGCCGACGGCCGGCGGTAACCGACGAGGGATCCCGCGCTCGACGAGTCCGGGATCCCTCGCTACGCTCGGGATGACGCGGAAGTGCCTACGACTTCTTCTTTGGCGGCGCGGGCGCCGCTGCCTTCTTGGGCGGCAGGCTGCCGTCCGGCATCAACACGATGAAGTCGTCCTTGCGCTCGATGCCCTTGTTGGCGGCCGAGCCGCGGGGCGCGTTGAGGTCGCGCACCAGAATCGCAAACGTGTAGTACCCGGGCTCGAACGAGGCCAGCGGGATTTCGCTGCCGGTCCCGTAGCGTCCGCCCGAGATCGCCATGAGATCCGCCGGCCCCGTGAACGGGGCGAAGGCGTCCTGGCCGTCCCGCTGCACGTTGATTCGGGTCATCACGCGCGGCCTGGCTTCTGCGGCCGGAGCCGCGGGGGCAGCCGGCGCGGCGCCTGCCGCCGGCGTCGCTGCGGGAGCCGGAGCTCCGGCGGCATCGGCCGCGGGTGCCGGAACCGAGGGGTTGGTCACGGCGTAGAAGTACCAGAGGCTGTCCTGCTTGGAGAAGGCGCGGTCGCCCTTGGGCTCGACCTTGATCGGCTTCTCCGTCCCGAACACGAACGGATCCGTGGGCCCCGGCCGCTTGGTCAGGGGCACGAGCCCGCTCGACAGGATCAACGGCGAAACCTCGAACTCCGTGGACTTGGCGTTGAGCGTGAACGGGAAAGAGGCGGACGCCAGCGGCGGCTGACCCTCGGCCGAGAACACGCCGAACCTGCCCTTGTAGGCGCCGGGCGGCAGGGAGACCGACTTGTCGATCACGCGATCCTTGCGATTGCCCTCGGCCACTTCCGAGAACGTCGCGTCCTCCCAGAACGACTCGACTTCTTTCCCCGCGTCGTCGGTCACGACGCCGCCGAGCTTCATGGAGCTCGCCGTGGCGAAGGCCGCCTTGTTCGCCGGAAGGTAGAACTGCATGGCGAGAAAGTCGTCGCCGGTCACCGAGCGGAAAGTGCCGGACCAGAAGCCGGCCTCGCCCGCGACCGCGCTCGGCGCCGACTCGAGGGCCGTCTTGACGGCCGCCGGAAGCGGCATCACCGCGGCCGCAGCCGCCGGGGCCGCCGCGGCCGCTGCCGGCGCACCCGCCGCGCCCGTGGCGGCTGGCGCTCCTGCCGGAGCGGCAGGAGCCGCGGCGGTCAGCGTCGCGTTGGGGTTGACGATCGACTTTTCCGCCAGCGTCGCGATGGCTTTCTCGACCTGTGCGCCATTGCGAAGCTCGTCGGTCCCCACTCGCGGATCGACCGAGACCTGGGCGCGTAGCTCCGAGAGGCCGAGCACGGGCGGCAGCTTGTCCTTGTCCCAGGTCCACGTGTAGAGGACCGCCGCCGAGGTCGCATCCCCCGAGAATGCCGTGTCCGTTCTCGGGATCGTGGCTCCCTCGGAGCCGTCGAGCGCTCCGCCATCCTGCGCGCGCGACTGCCCGACGCGCGACGGCGGCCCCAGCGTGACGAGCAGGCGGCCGCGGACCGAGTCCGCGCCCCGCTTGTATCGGGCGAGCTTGAACTGCTGGTCGGCCGCAGCGATTCGCCGGGAGACTTCCTGTTTGAAGGGCTCCCCGCCGCGCTTGGCCCAGTAGAGGGCGATGAACTTCTCGGCCTCCGCGTCGGTCGTGAGCGCCTTCCATTCGGTGCGCTCCGCGGGCGTCAGGAAGTACGCATCCGGCGACCTGTCCCAGTCCTTGTACTTGGAGAGCTCGGCCAGGGCCGAGAGGGCGAAGGCCAGTCCGGCGACGGCAAAGACGGTTTTCTTCACAAAGCCTCCCAAACGGTTCATCGGAACGCGGGATTCTATACGAAGAGGGGCAGACGGCAGACGGTGGCCGCCCCGCCCGCCGCTAGCCCCGCTCGGGGCGGCCGGTGGCGTACCGCCGGCCCGGAATCTTGGCCAGCGCCAGGGTCGTCTCCGTCCCGGCCGCCCGGCGGCCCTCGAGCTCCTCCCGGAGGACTTCGAGCATCCGCTGAACGTCCCCGTTCATGCGTTCCATGCGCTGCTTCATGTGGAGGATGACCTCCACGCCCGCCAGGTTGACCCCCAGGTGCCGGGTCAGCGTCAGGATGATCTCCAGCCTCTCGATGGTGTCGGAGTCGTACAGGCGGGTGTTCCCCTCGGTGCGCGCCGGGCGCAGAAGCCCTTCGCGCTCGTACATCCGCAGGGTCTGCGGATGAATTCCGTACTTTTCCGCGATCACGCCGATCCGGAAGACGCCGGTTCGCCCTCCCGACTTCACCGCGCCCTCCGCGGCTCGACCGGAATGGACTGGCCCTTCTCCGATTTGGGCGCCACGACCCTCAACACCCCGGCCCGCAGGGTCGCCTTGATCGCTGCGGCGTCGAGCGACGCCGGCACGGGGAAGTCGCGGGAGAACGTGCCGTAGATGCGTTCCATGCGGACGAACTGGCGGGGCTCGGCAGCGTTGGCCTTGCGCTGTCCCGAGACGCGCAACCGGCCGTCGAGCGCCTCGAGGCGGACGTCCTCGAGGCGGACTCCGGGCAGCTCGATGTTCAGGATGATCTCCTCCGGCGTCTCGTAGACGTCCGCGGCCGGGGACCACAGGGCCGAGTCGAGCCCGTCGTCGGGAAACTCCGTCCGATGGATCGTCTCCTCGAAGAGGCGATTGACCTTCTCCTGGATGGCGAAGAGATCCTGCAGCGAATTCCAGCGAAAAACCGTCATGGGAATGCCGTTGAGTTTAGCGCGTCTCCTCCGTCATTCCGAGGCCCAAAGGGCCGAGGAATCCCGGGCTCGACGAGTCCGGGATCCCTCGCTCTGCTCGGGATGACGGCGCGTGGCGCGCCGTCAGTTCTTCTCCGAGTCCACGTACTCCGTGTCGATGACCTCGTCCTCCTTGCCGGCGCCGGCGCCCGGAGCGGCGCCGGAGGCCCCGGCGGACGGTCCGGCGGAGGACTCGGGAGCGCTCTTGTACATGGCCTCGGCGAGCTTGTGCGACGCCTGCTGCAGCCGCTCGGCCGCATCGTTCAACGCCTGGGTCCCGCCGGAGCCGAGGGCCGCCTTCGCGTCCGCCAGCGCCGCCTCGAACGCCGAGGCGTCCGGGCCCGAGAGCTTGGACTTGTTCTCGTTGTAGTTCTTCTCGGACGCATAGACGAGCGAGTCGAGCCGGTTCTTGGCCTCGATCTCCTCGCGGCGCTTGCGGTCCTCCTCGGAGTGGGACTGCGCGTCCTTGACCATCCGATCGATCTCGTCCTTGTTGAGCCCGGACGACGCCGTGATCGTGATCTTCTGCTCCTTGCCCGTGCCGAGGTCCTTGGCGGAAACGTTCATGATGCCGTTGGCGTCGATGTCGAAGCTCACCTCGACCTGGGGGACTCCCCGCGGCGCGGGCGGAATGCCGACGAGGTGGAAGACCCCGATCGTCTTGTTGTCGCGCGCCATCTCGCGCTCGCCCTGGAGCACCTTGATTTCGACGGACGTCTGGTTGTCGCCGGCCGTCGAGAAGACCTCGCTCTTCTTGGTCGGGATCGTGGTGTTCCTCTCGATGAGCTTGGTCGTCACGCCGCCGAGC
Organism: uncultured Acidobacteriota bacterium; assembly: GCA_963810205.1. GTDB lineage: Bacteria > Acidobacteriota > Thermoanaerobaculia > UBA5066 > Gp7-AA6 > DAHUXD01. Next base: position 447,189 of record CAWEMP010000020.1, on the reverse strand, counting down.
GTTTCGATGCCGAGCGACAGCGGGGTGACATCGAGCAGGAGCAGGTCCTTGACGTCGCCCGCGAGCACGCCGCCCTGGATGGCCGCCCCGATGGCCACGACCTCGTCCGGGTTGACGCCCTGGTGCGGGTCCTTGCCGAAAAAGTCCTTGACGAGCTTCTGGATGCGCGGCATGCGCGTCTGCCCGCCGACGAGAACGACTTCGTCGATGTCCTTGGACTCGAGGCCGGCGTCCTTGAGCGCCTGCTTGCACGGGCCCATGGACTTCTCGATGATGTCCTCGACGAGCTGCTCGAGCTTCGAGCGCGAGAGCTTGAGCTGCAGGTGCTTGGGTCCGGAGGCGTCGGCCGTGATGAACGGCAGGTTGACCTCCGTCTCGACGACGTTCGAAAGCTCGATCTTGGCCTTCTCGGCCGCTTCCTTCAGGCGCTGCATCGCCATGGGGTCCTTCGAGAGATCGACGCCCTGGTCTTTCTTGAACTCCGCCAGGATCCACTCGATGATCCGCTGGTCGATGTTGTCGCCGCCCAGATGCGTGTCGCCGTTGGTGGACTTGACCTCCACGACGCCCTCGCCGACCTCGAGGATCGAGATGTCGAACGTGCCGCCTCCGAAGTCGTACACCGCGATGGTCTCGTCCTTCTTCTTGTCGAGGCCGTACGCCAGCGCAGCCGCCGTCGGCTCGTTGACGAGGCGCTCGACCGTGAGACCCGCGATCTGGCCGGCGTCCTTGGTGGCCTGGCGCTGCGAGTCGTTGAAGTAGGCCGGAACCGTGATGACGGCTCGCGTGACCTTCTCGCCCAGATAGGCCTCGGCGGCTTCCTTGAGCTTGCCGAGGATCATCGCGGAGATCTCCGGCGGCGACCACTCCTTGCCGCCGGCCTTCACGCGGCAGTCGCCGTTGTCCGCGGCGATGACGGCGAACGGCACCATCCGCATCTCCTCGGCGACCTCGGAGTACTTGCGCCCCATGAAGCGCTTGATCGAGTAGACGGTGTTGGCGGGATTGGTGATGGACTGGCGCTTGGCAACCTGGCCGACCAGGCGCTCGCCCGTTTTCGAGAACGCGACGACGGACGGCGTCGTGCGATTGCCTTCCGCGTTGGGGATGACGATGGGGTCCCCGGCCTCCATGACTGCGACGCACGAGTTCGTGGTGCCGAGGTCGATTCCGATGATCTTGCTCATGATTCCTACTCCTCCTAGACCCGACTGGAGGTGCGACTATAGGATATGAGCCTATCGTTGTCAACTTTATTTCAACGTGCACCTAAGTCTTATAGGCTCAGATTTTTGGGCCTCATTCGACGACCTGCACGCTCGGTCGCTCGGTCTGCTGGGGAGCCCTCGAGGGCGCAGGATGGAGCTCTGAGACCGGGGCGAGGCTCCGCTCGAGGGAAAGGTCGAGGTCGATCTGTCCGAGCGCGTTGCGGCCGTAAAGCCCGAACTTGCCGTCCTCGGCCCGCAAGATGTACCGGTAGAAACGGCCGTACGGATCGCGCAGGGCATCCTCCTCGAGGATCCCCGCGACGACGAGGTCCTCGAGGCTGCGCGGATAGCGCCCGCTCGAGTCGTAGAAGATCCTCACCGCCCTCTCGACGGCCACGACACGGTTCAACGAGATGGCCTTTCGCAACTCGATGGCCTCCGCGATCTCGCCGGGCGACCTCATCAGGAGGTTGAGCGGATTGCGTGGAATCAGGTAGACCGCGAACGCGGCGAGCACGGCGAGGGCCGCCCAGAGCGCCGTCGACCGGCCCGAACCGCGCGATGGCGCGGCCGCGCCTGGCTCGGGCAGCGGTGCGAGCTCGGGCTCCTCCTCCACGCGGCCGACCTCGACCAGGTGCCGTCCCAGCAGATCGACCGTGCCCTTGAGGACCTCGAAGTCGGAAAGGAAGGCGCGCTCCATGATGTCGCTGACCGAACGCTTGCCGTCGATCCAGCGCCACGTCTCGGCCTCGGACCTCGAGACCGACAGCGTGCCCTCGGGCGGGTTCTTCTCGCCCGAGACGAGCTTGAGGTTCTCGACGCCGGGGGCCCGACGGTAAACCGCCGCGAGCGAGCCGACCCTCTTCTCGAAGAGGGGCCACTCGTCGACCATCTGCGCCGCCTCCATGAGGATCGAGTCGATCGACACGGGCGCCATGTGGTCCGCGTCGTAGTCGACCATGCCCTCCTGGCTGAAGCGGAACCGGCCGTCGGGCCAGCGGAAGGCGGAGTAGACGATCCGAGCGATCTGAAGCCGGAGGGCCTCGCGCAGCTCCTGGGGGTCGATCAGGCCTTCGCGCACGAGAAGGAAGCCCATGCGCTGGCGCGTCTCCCGTTGAACGGCCAGAACGCGATCGAGCTGCTCCTGCGTCACGTAGCCCGCGCGAATCAGGAGGTTTCCGAGCCGGTTGTCGAGCCGGCGCGCGGTCGATTCGGCGGCGACGACCTGTCCGCCCAGAAACGAGATCGTGATCGTGTCGTCGCTGCCCTCGACGTTCAGGACTCCGGTCTTTCGCTGCAGGCCGAGCATCTGGAAGATGTCGGTCAGGGAAAAGACCTTGAGCGTGCCTTCAAGCCCCACGAGTGACTCCCTTCGCGCCCCACTGGGCGCGCAGCCAGACCAGGGCCGCCAGCGCCCCGCCCGCGACGACCGTCAGGCGCCATCCGCCCTGCGGAGGGAGCGTGAACGGGTCGAAGAGCCGGTCGTCCACGATCGCCGCCGCGAGCCCGAAGAAGAAGAAAAACGCGACAGCCGCGCCGCGGACCGGGCGATCCGAGGCGAATGCGTGGGACCCGGGCAGCAGCAGAGAGGCGATGCGGCTCGCGCGGTGCTTCCAGAGCGCGCGTCGCTGCATCGCCCGGGTTTCCGCGACCTGTTCTTCGATGTCCACCTCCTCCTTCTTGGTGAGGAGCCGAGAGCAGGCCGCGCAATACAGAGACATGTCGCCCCAGCGTCGGCAGCGGTGACAGAAGGCGCGTCCGCACCGATCGCACTCTCCGGCGACGCCCCGGCGTCGCCAGGCGCGCGCGAAGGAGGCGCCGAGCGCGAGCGCGAGGAGCGGAGGAACGGACCACCACGAGAGGTACTGCCGCCAGCCGCGGGCGCTGCCGTGGCCGGGCAGCCGGCGGCTCCGGGGCTGCGCGTCCCACGCCCTCAGGCGCGCGCGCGCCCGATCGAGCGGGTAGCCCGCGGGGACGACGCGAGAGAGCGTCGGGTTGCCCGTCCACCCGGTGACCTGCGAGGCGGAGATCTCGCGCGCCTGAGCGATCGCCGCGGCCTGTCCGTCGAAGTCGTAGGCCTCGCCCCGGGCGAGCGAGAGGTTGTAGAAGATCTCCGCGGAGCGTGGCGACCGCCGCGCGGCCTCGACGTAGTCGCGGATCGCCTCTCCATAGTCCCCCTCGGTGAAACGCACGTTGCCCCGGTTCAGGATCGGCCGGTAGTCGGCGGGATCGGCCTGCATCGCGCGGCCGTAGTCGGACTGCGCGCGCTCGAGGTCGCCGGAGCGCTCGGCGTAGATCCCGAGCAGGAACCACACATCCGAGTCCTCCGGGAATACCGCCGCCGCCTGGCGCAGGCCGTCCTCCGCACTGGCATCCTCGCGTCGCTCCGAGAGATCGAGGGCCGCCTGGAAGAGCGGTGAACGCTGCTCGATGTTCGCGGCGGTGATCCGGGCGAAGAGCGGCGGGACGAGGGCGAGCCCGATCAGGCCTGCGGCGAGGACGGCGCGCTCCCGCTTCTCCACGTAGCCGTACAGCAGCGCGCCCCAGTAGAGAACGAGCCAACCCGGCCCCAGGCCGACGAAGAGCGGAAGGCCGAGGATCACGCATGCGAGCGGGAGGGCGCCGTTCCTCCCGAACGTGCGCCGACCCGCCTCCGCGATGTCGTGGATGACGCGGGGGAAGTGGCGCACACCGAGGCCGAAAATCGTCGCCAGCAGGGTCCCCGCCACGGCGAATGCGAGCCAGAGCCCGAGCGACGAGGCGATCGCGACCCCCGCCTCGTGCGTCGAGAGCAGCGCCAGCGCGGCCCCCGGAGCGGCGCGGAGCGCCTCGAGCACCTGGCCGTGCCGCGCCAGGAAGGACAGGCGGGCAAAGATCGCGTCGGGGTTCGACTCGTCGAGCTTGAGGGCCGCGTCGTAGGCCCGCGCCGCCCGCTCGGGCTGGCCGAGCTTTTCGTCGCGGCGCCCCACGAAGACCGCGGTGCGCGAGAAGTCGGAAAGTCGCGACACGCCCACCTTGCGGCTCGCGCGCAGCATGCCGTCGAGCGCGCGGTTCGCTTCCCGGGTGTCGTTGTCCGAGAGCGCCGAGAGGAACTCGAACCACTGCGAACGGTACTGGCTCCGAGTGACGGGCGGCGGCAACGGGGACAGGGCCTCCTGCGCCGACCCGGCCGCGGCGGCGAGCAGGAGCACGACGGCCCCTGCCAGTCGACGGAAGGAGGCCGGCCAACGAAAAGCGATGGTCACGGGGCGGTCGGTTATCGCGTCGGCTCCCGACCGGGCGGTCGAACGACCTCGACGTAGGCCATCCGGAGCTCGTACAGGACGCGGGAGAGCAGGTCGGACTCCTCGAACGACAGCCGCCCGCGGGTCTTCAGCTCGAGCGCGCCCAGCCAATCGATCATCTGCCGGGCCGCGGCCGGTTCCCGCCGCTGCAGCCGCTCCCCCGTCATGGGATCGATGCCCAGCGCCGCGTACACGTTCGACGCGAGGAAGCTGACGAGGGCAATGAAGGCCTGCGACGTCGCCGCATCGGCCGCGGACGGGCCCTCGGGGGGCGGCGTTCCCGTCTCCGCCGGGGAGGGCGCGGGAGCGGGCGCCGCGGGAGGCGGCTTCGGGGGCTCCGGCGGCTCCTCGGCCTGAAAGTCGGGGCGCAGCTCCCCGTCGGGGGTGAACATGCGTCGGTCGACGACGCGGATCGGTTTTTCTTCTTCGTTCACGCCTGTGCTCGTCCTCGACCTCGCGGCTGCGAATGTCGAATTTTAGCAGGTGGGCCGGCGGGTATGATCCGCGCGTGTCCGAGAGCCTCGATCGCCTCGTCGCGCTCGTCGAACGGCTGCGTCGCGAGTGCCCCTGGGACCGCGAGCAGACCTTCGAGACCCTCGAGACTTACTTGCTCGAGGAAACGTACGAAACCCTCGCGGCGGTGGACGAGGGCGCGCCCGAGCCGCTCGAGGGCGAGCTCGGCGACCTGTTGTTCCAGGTCTTCCTCCTCGCGCGGCTGGCGCAGGAGCGCGGCTGGTTCGACATCGACGCCGTGGCGGATCGGATCACGCGCAAGATGATCGAGCGTCATCCCCACGTCTTCGGGGGACCCCCGGCCGCCAGCGCCGACCAGGTGAAGACCGCGTGGGAGAAGCGCAAGCGCCAGGGGCCCGACGCGACGGCCGACCCTCTCGGGACCCTGCCGGCCGCGCTGCCGGCTCTCGCCGCGGCGTACCGCCAGACGCTGCGCGCCGCGGACCTGGGCTTCGACTGGGAGAGGGACGCCGACGTCGCCGCCAAGATCGAGGAGGAGCTCGCCGAGTGGCGCGACGCGCGGGCTCGCGACGACGCGCCCGCGGAGCTCCACGAGATCGGCGACATGCTCCTCTCGGTCGTGAACCTCGCCCGGCGCCGGAAGATCGATCCGGAAAGCGCCCTGCGGCTGGCCAATCGCCGCTTCCGCGATCGTTTCGCCGAGGTCGCGCGCCTCGCGCGAGAAGCCGGGAAGGACGTCTCGGAGACGGGGATGGAGGAGCTGGACCGCTACTGGGAGGAGGCCAAGAGGAAGTCGAGAGTCGAGAGTTGAGAGTTCAGGGTTCAGGGTTCAGAGCATAGATCTCCGGGTCGACTCCCAACTCTCAACTCTCAACGCCTACTTCACCAGCTCCCCCACCGTCACCAGCCGGACTCCCTGCTCTTCGAGCCCCGGCATCTCCTCTTCCAGGACCGCCAGGGTGACCGCATACGGATGCCCGATGGCGACGGCGCTGCCTTCCGCCCGGGCGCGTCGGACGAGCTCGGCCAGCTGCTTGCGGATCGCGGGAGCCGTCTCGACGTCGTCGAGAAAGACCCGGCGCGAAATCGCGGGTACGGACGCCTCCTCGGCCGTCCGCTCGGCCACGGTCGCTTCCGTCGTGCGGCTGTCGAGAAAGAAGAGTCCGCGCGCCGCGAGCACGCCGGCGACGATGCGCATGACCCTCGGATCCGCCGTCGCGACCGAGCCCATGTGGTTGTTCACACCGACCGCGCCCGGGACGGTCGCCAGATCGGCGTCGAGAATGCGGACGATCTCCTCGTCGGACTGAGCGCGCAGGATCACGCCCGGCCCGGGCCGGACCTTCGGGTATCCCGCGGGCTCCATCGGGAGGTGGAGAAGAACCTCCTTGCCCCCGCGCGCGAGGGCCCGGGCCGCGGCCGCGCTGAAGGCGACTCCGGGCAGCACGGCGCCGGCCACGGGCTGCTTCCAGCCCGCGATGCGCTCGGCGGGGGCGAGCTCGTTGCCGAGATCGTCGATGACGAGCGCCGCGAGCGCCGATCCCGGAGCCGCTTTCCCGGCCGCCGGCGTGCGAACCGGGCGCGCGGGAGTCGACGGGCGGCGGCGCGCCGTCGGGGTCGGGCGCTCGGCCTTCGGCGACGGGGTCACGTGCGTGGGCGTCGGGGGCGAGGGCCGGCTCTGGACGTACAGGATGATCGCGAGCGCGATCGAAAGGAGCGCGAAAAAAATCGTCGCGCCCGACACGCGGCGCTCGCGACGCTTCAAGGCAGAAACGGGGCCGCTGGCCTACGCCGCCTTGCGGGCGGCGCCGTTGCGCGCGATGTCGAGGCCCCGCTCGAGGATCACGTCGTGGTCGCCGGACTCTCCCGGAAACACCAGGACGCGCTCGTCGGGAGTCAAACCCTTACCGCCGAGGACCTGACCGGACGGCGCCACGTAGCGCCCGACGGTCATGTAGAGGGTCCCTCCCTCCCCGGTCGGAATGCTCCGCTGCACGATGGCCATGCCGACCGTGCTCTCACCGACGGTGGTGGCCTTGGCGCGGTCGTGGAGCGCCGCGGCGAACACCTCCGCCGGCCCGGCCGTCGAGTCGTCGATCAGGATCACCGTGCGGCCCTTCCAGGCCGGCTCGCCGGTGCCTTCGAGGGCCTTGCCGACGACCTTGCGCGATTGGATGGTCGCGATCGGGCCCTTCCCGACGAAGAGCGACGCCACCGGCGCGGCATCGGCCGCGTCGCCGCCGATCGATCCGCGCAAATCGAGGATGACCGTTCCGATGGAGCGCCGGCCGGCCTCGTCCAGCTCCTTCCGGACTGCGGCCGCCGTCGCGGGCGTGAACGCCGGGATCCTGACGACGGCGAGGTCGCGTTCCCAGGTCGTCGAGGGCCCCGGAGGGTCGAACCGGGCGCGCGGGACCGCGATGGTCAGCCGTTTTTCGTCGCCGCCCCGGAAGACTCCGATCTCGCAGGACGACCCTTCGGGACCTTCGAGCGCCGCCTTGATCTGCCAGTACGGGGCGTTGCGCAGCGGCTTCCGGTCGACGGTGTCGATCAAATCGCCCGCCTTGACGCCGGCCTTCTCGGCAGGCGAGCCCGGAAGGGGTCCCACGACGTACGGATATCCGCCTCGCCGCGCGAAGACGATCCCGGCGCTCGCCGCCCCCGAGGCCTGCTGCGCCTTGTAGGCCGCCATGGCCGAGGCGGGAACGTAGTAGGAGAACGGATCGAGGGCGTCCGACATGCCGTCGTACGCTCCCTCGAGCAGGAGCCGGCTGTCGGTCGGCTCGACGTAGTTGGAGCGGGTCAGCGAGAACACCTCGGAGAAGATCGACAACGCCCGCGTGGCCGGGTCGCGCCCGGCACCCTCCGGCCCGGCCACCGCCCGCAGCGAAGCGAGGGCGCCGAGCGACACGACGACGAACGCGAGGCGGGAGCGGTTGGATTTCATCGTGAGGATGGTAACAGACGGGGTGAGCGACGGAATTTCAGAAAAGGGACGGTAAGCCGTAAGCGGTAAGCCGTAAGCAGGGCTGGAGATATCGGGAACTGCTTACTGCTTACTGCGCACTGCTCACTGATTCTCCTATCGCAGCCACGCCACCGGGTCCGAGGCCTTCTGCCGGTCCCGCACTTCGAAATAGACCCCGGGCTCGTCGCGGCCGGGCCCGTAACCCGCCAGCCCGATCTCGCCGCCCGCGGGCACCGGGACGCCGGCCCGGACCGACACGGCCTGGAGCCACGCATAGAGCGTCAGCATCCCGTCGCCATGATCGAGGATGACGAGATTGCCGTACTCGGCCAGCCACTGGGCGTAGATGGTCCGGCCCGCGTACACGGCGCGCACCGGCGTGCCGAGAGGCACGGCCACGGCGACGCCGTTGGAGACCGTCCAGGTGTTGAACCTGGGGTGGCGGTGCCGGCCGAACGTCTCGACGATCGTCCCTCGGGCGGGCCAGTCGAGAACGCCCTTCCACGGTCGGATCCCGCCGGACGGCCCGACGGGCTCCTCCCCCTCGCTCTGCCGAGCGAGGGTCTCGAGCAGGCGCTCGAGGCGCGAGGCCTTGTCCGTGAGCGCCGACACTTCGCGCCGCTGCAATGCCGCCTGACTGCGCTCGCGGGCGAGCAGGCGCTCGCGCTCGGTCTTGAGAGACGCCACGCGGGTCTCTTCCTCGCGACTCTTCGCATAGAGGCGGTCGATCTCGGCCTTCAGGGCCTCCTCGCGGGCCACGTCGTTCTGCAGCTGCGCCTCGGCCCGCCGCCAGCGAAGCAGGAGCTTGCCGTCGCGCCGCGCCAGGCCGTCGAGCCGCTCGATCGAGTCGAGCAGGGCCGGCACGTCGCTCGCCTCGAGAAGAACGCGGAAGTAGCCGAACCGCCCGAAACGCTGGAGCAGGCGCGCGCGGGCCAGGAGAGCCTCGCGCGAGCGCGCCGCCGCCAGCGCGGCCGCGGAACGCTCCTGCGAGACGGAGGCCAGCCTTCGCGCGAACTCCTCGCGGGTGACCGACAGCAGCTCCCCCTCGCGCGTCGCGATCTCCAGGCGCAGCTCCAGCCGCTGCAGCTCCTCGGCGAGGGTCGCCTCCTTCTTCTCGCTCGCGGCGAGCCTCGCCTTGAGCGTGCCGATGCGTCCCTGCAGTTTTTCCAGGTCGGCCCGGCGCTCGGAGTCGGCCGGAGGGATGGCCTCCTGCGGCAGGAGCGGCGAGGTCAGGAGAAGGAGCGCCGCGGCGAGCCAGCGCCTCCTCACCAGAGCGGCTTTCCCGCGGCGTCGTCGACGGCGCCCCCGCCCACGAGCGCGCGAACCGAGGCCGTGACGTCGGCGATCCCGGGGACGGGCTGCGCACGGAAGGGCCGGGACGCGAAGAACACGCCGCGCACCAGGTCCGGGTCGAGCGAGCAGTGGTCTCCGCTCCAGACGTCGCGGTTGTCCTCGAAGACCGAATCCGTGGGGACGCCGAGCGACGACTGCCAGGAGATGCGATAACCGGGCAGATTGGCGACGATCAGGTCCGGGATGAGCCGCGGGTCGAAGCGGCGGTAGACCTCTTCGCGCTTGAAGACGCGCGAGACGGCCCGGCGGCCGTTCTTCGGGTCGGTCAGGGCCGTGAGCCGGGTGGTGAGCTCGGCACGCAGCGCCTCGTAGTCGGCTCCCGGCGCCACGATGCCGCCGGATTCGCGGCCGGCGAGATTGACGTAGATGTCGCCGAGGCCCATCGCGTAGGCCCTCGACTTCGACCAGTCCACCGCCTCCCAGAACTGCCCGCGGGAAAAGAGCGCCTCGAGATTCTGCCGCTTCGCGCTGCCCTTCAGCACGAGGTAGCCGTTCTCGACGAGCCAGGAGTTGTAGTTGACCGACCTCCGCCAGGTCGCGAACCCGTGGTCCGAGAGCACCAGGAGCACGTCCCCCGGCGAGAGCGCCCTGGCCGTCTCGCCCACGATCTCGTCCATCGCGGCGTAGGACTTCTCGACGGCGTCGCCGTACTTCGCGGCGAGCTTCGCGTCGTAAGCCGGATGCTCGGGATCGCGGAAGCGCCAGAAGACGTGGCCGACCCGGTCCGGGAACTCGAAGTAGTGAAAGAGGAGGCGGTCCCGGCGGGCCAGGAGACCCCGCAGCATCCGGCGCTCCTGGTCGGCCGTCATGCGGACGTCCTCGAGAAAGGCGTCCTCCGGGAGGGTGCCCGACTGGATCGACCACGTATCGATCGCCCAGCCCATCGTCTTGTAGCGCCCGTATTCCCGGACGAGCTCCTCGGCGAAGCCGCGCGGCGAGGAGATCGTGAAGCCCGGCGGCAGGTGCGCGGGATCGAACTGGATGGGCGAGAGGTAGAGACCGATCTCCGGCTGCACGCTCGCCAGACGCATGCGCGCATAGCCGTGGATCGCGACGAGCGGGTTGACGCGAAAGACGAGCGGCACCCAGTCGCTCCACTCTCCCGCTGTCAGCTCCGTGCGCGCGCCCTCGGCCTCGACGACGATCCGGTCGCGCCCGTCCGGGACCGACAGCGTCAGGGAGGCGTCGATCGTCCCCTCGCGGCCGAACGCGCGGCCCGGCGGGCCGAGGACGCGAACCTGCTGTCGGCCGACGTTGGTTTCGAGACGGACGATCTCGACCGAGAAGTCGTTGCCCTCCCGGGGCGTGAAGAAGGGATCCGACGTGAAGTATGCGGGCCGTCCGATGCGCCCGGAGATGTCGGGCACGCCCAGGCCGGAGAGCATCCGACCGCCCGGGAAGGCCTCGGGCGGGAAGGTGACGGGCATCCGGACGACCGTCGCCGGCCGCGCGCCCGCCTCGGACCAGAACACGGGGCCGCGGCGGTTGTTCTGGACCCAGGGTCGCGTCGCCGGCAGCCAGGCCCGCACCGCGAGAAACACTCCGACGCCCGCCGCGACGCCGAGCACGGCGAGAACCGCGCCGACCGCCCGCCGGCGCCGGGAAAGCAGCAGGAGGGCCGGGACGAGGAACAGCGCCAGGGCGCCGGCCGCAAACGCCGCCGGGTTGCTCTCGCCGAGAAGGAACGGCACCGACTTCTCCTCCGCGACCGCGAAGGTGGGGATCCGGTTGGCGGGATCACGCTTCAGGAAGTCGAAGATCTCGTGTCCGCCGGGGTCGAGGCCGGTCGAAAACGTGGCCCACGACACCGGCGTCTGCGCCGGGACGGTCGGCGTCAGGGGCGAGTAGCCGCCCCGGGCCTTGAGCGCCGCGAGGTTGGGAAGCTCTCCCCGCGCCAGCATCCCCTCGACCACGGCCGAATCCACTCCGTCGAAGCCGAGGATGACCACACGCCCCGGCGGATCGGCCGCCCCGAGCGGAGCGAGGCCCAGCAGAACGCCGCCGAGAGCCGCGAACATTCTCTTCATCGGGACTTCGACAGTGTACGGAATCGCCGCGCCGCGGCAAAGCTAGAATCGCCGGCGTGACCGAGCGGACGGAGGATCCGGAGACCCTTCTCGCGCGAATCCCGGATCCGGCGATTCGATCCCTGTTCACGCGCGAGTTCATCCTCTGCGCCGAGCACTTCGATCGGTTCACGATCGATTCCGTCCTCCGGCTCGTCCACGCGCTTTCGCTCGAGGAAGATCTCGCCCGCGGCGTCTCGGCGGCGGAGGTCGTTTCGCGCCGGAGCTACGCGGCGCGCGCCGAGGTGCCGCTGCGCTGGTTCTTCGCCAAGCTCGCGGCCGCGGGTTATCTCGACGCGTCCGGCGCCGGCCCCGACGCGGCCTACCGGGCCCGCGGGCCCCTGCCCCCGGGAGACCCCGACCGCGCGGAGTCCGCCGCGCGCGCCCTCGATCCGCGATCCCTTCCGGCCTTCGCCGTGGTGCGCGCCATGGTCGAGCACGTGCCGGAGTTTCTCCGGGGCGAGAAGACGGGCGAGGACATCCTCTTCGCACCCGCGCGGCTGCCGCTGTGGTTCGACTACTTCTCCAACGACAACCTGCTCTACCAGATCAACAACCGGCTGGGCGCCGAGGCCGTCGCGCGGGCCCTGCCGGCGACCCGGCCGGCGACGCTCGTCGAGATCGGCGGCGGCTCCGGCTCGGCGGCAATCGCGGTGGGCGAACGCCTCGCGCGGGACGCGCAGCTGCCACGGATCGCCCGATACGTGTTCACCGAGATCGTCCCGACCTTCCTGCGACGCGCCGAGCGGACGATCCGCGCCCGCTTCCCGGAGCTCCGAGCGGACTTCCTCCGGCTCGACATGGACCGGGACTTCGCCGCCCAGGGCCTCGAGCCGGGGATCGCGGACGTCGTCTACGCGGTGAACACGATCCACATCGCCCGCGACCTCGGCTCCACCCTCGCGCGCGTGCGCGACACGCTGAGGCCGGGCGGCGTCGCGGTGTTCTCGGAATGCGTGCGTCCGTTTCCGAACCAGCCGATCTACGTGGAGTTCGTCTTCAACTTCCTCGAGAACTTCACCGGGGTGGCGACCGACGCCCGCACGCGGCCGAACCACGGTTTCCTCACGCCGGAGAACTGGCGCGCCGCCTTCGAGGCGGCCGGCTTCGAAAAGCCGGACGTCCTCCCCGACGTCGAGGAGCTCGCGAAACACTACGACGCCTTCTTCGTCGCCGCCGTGTCCGCCCGCCGCCCGCCCTAACTCGCTCCGCCTGCCGGCCGCCGTCTGCGGTCTCCCGTCCGCTTACTGCTCGCTACTGCTTTTCGCGAAGGATCGTCCCAAAACGGAAAAAAGCAGTACCACTGCTCGGGGTACTCCCGGACGTAGCGTTCGAGGATCGCGACGTACCGGCCGAGGTTCGCCCGCAGCGCCGCGTCGCGATCCTCGCCGTTCTCGATCGGCAGCGGTCCTTCGACGATCGCCCGGTAGCGGCCGTCGGGCATCCGCACGATGAACGCCGGAAGCACCGTCGCGCCCGACGCCATCGCGACGCGCAGCGGACCGCGCGGAAAGAACGCCTCGCGCCCGAAGAACGGCACGGCGACGCCGGTGTTGTCGAAGTCGCGGTCGCCCTGCATCGCCACGATGCCGTTCCCCGAGAGGGCGCGCAGCACCGAGAGAGTCGGCACGAAGCTGCGGTCGACCCGGATCTCGGTGACTCCCGAGGCTTCGTGGAGCCGCCGGCGCTGGCGTTCGACGCCCGGAAAGATGTCCGGGACCAGGACGACGTGGATCGGCTGCTTCATCTGGGCGAGCATGAGGCCGCCCACTTCCCAGTTGCCGAGGTGCGCCGTCAGCAGCAGAACGCCCTTGCCGGCCAGGCGCCCCTCCACGATGTGCGAGTAGCCGACGACGCCCTCGACCAGCCTGGCCGCCGCTTCGCGCTCGCGCGTCGCGAACTGCAGGAAGTCGACCCATGCCGCGAAGTGCGAGTCGACCATGGCCCACGCCTTCGCGCGCACCTCGGCGGAGGAGGCCGGCAAGCCGAGGATGATCGCGAGATTGGCCCCCGCGGCGCGCAGGTATTTCGGCCGAGCGCGGTAGTAGAGGGCGGCGACCGCGTGCCCGCCGCGATGCAGCAGGCGCCGCGGGAGATGGCGCGCGCTCGCGAGGGTCGCGGGGAACCAGACGCGCGACGCGGCCGAGGCGAGCGCGCGCACGACGGGATTGCGCGTCGCCATCTTCTCCTGCACGGGAGGTATCCTAAGAGAATCGGGAGGCAGGAGGCGGGCGGCAGGAGGGACCGGATCGCGGCGGCGCTGCCGTATGCCGTCTTCGCGCTGCTGGCGCTCGTCTCCTGGAACCGATGGCTCGAACCGTACGTCGACTCGGGCCGGGAGCTCATGGTCCCCCGGCGCCTGGCGCAGGGCGAACGGCTCTACGTCGAAATCGAGTTCCACCATGGTCCTCTGGCGCCCTGGCTGGGCGCCGCCGTCGACCGCGCCTTCGGTCCCTCGCTTCCGGCCCGAACGGCGCTCGCCGCCGCGATCGCTCTGCTGCATCTCGCCGCCCTGACGCGGCTCGCCCGCCGCATGCTGCCGCCGTGGCGGGCCGCTCTCGCCGCGTCGGTCGCGGTGGCCGCGGCGGTATTTCTGCGGCCCGGCGGCTGGCTCTTCCCGTTCAGCTTCGATGCGGCGATCGCGGTCGCCGCGATCACCTGGGCCCTCGAGCTCTCCTCGCGAGGCACGCGGCGGGCCGACACGCTGGCTGCCGTCGGCCTCGCGCTGGCCGCTCTGGCCCGTCTCGAGATGGGGATCGCCGCGGCCGTGCTGGTGGCGCTCTCCGCCCGCCGAACACCGCGACGGCTCGGGCGCCTCGTCGCCTGGCCTCTGACCGCTGCCGCCGCCGGCTACGCCCTGGTCTCCGCCGGCATTCCCCTGAGCGTTCTCGCGTCCGACGGGTGGCTGCGCCTGCTCGAGCCTCCGGAGGCCTTCCGCAACGTCTACCGCGCGTACGCGGGCCTCGACCGGCTCGGCCTGAGGAGCGCCGAGTGGCTGCTGTCGGCCACGGTCGTCCTCGTCGCGGCGACACTCCTCGGCGCCGCGTCGCTGCTGGCCTCGCGCCTGCGATCGGGGACAGCGCGCGTCGCCGTCTCGGCGGGCGCGATCGGCGTCCTGGCCCTCGCCGCGGCCGCGCGCATGCGTCCTTCGTCGGCTTTCGCCGACACCGCGGGGCTGTTTCCGCCGCTCGTCCGCGTCGTCCCGCTGTGCGTGGCCGCCGCGGCGCTCGTGCGGCTGGCGCAGCGCCTCGCCGGCCGGACACCTCGGGGGCCGCTCGCTTCCGTTCCCGATCCCGTCCTCGGGATGGCCGCTCTCTTCGGCGCGCGGCTCCTGCTCGCCGCGGGTTACGTCGGCCCGTACAACGCGTTCTTCCTGCCGCTCCCCATCCTCGTCGCCGTCACGGCGATCTTCGGGATCACCGACCGCGCCGCGGACAGGCTCGGGGCCGCGTTGCCGAAGCTGGCCGCGGCGGCCCTCGCTCTCTTCGTGGTCGTTCGCGTCGCCGACCTCGTCGAACGCCATCGGGGGCCGGGCTGGTCTCGAGTCCAGACGCCGGCCGGGACGATCGTCCTTCCCGAGCCCGTCGCGGAAACGACGCGCCTCGCGCTCGAGGACCTCGGGAAGCGGCTCCGCCCCGGCTCCACGCTCGCCGGATTTCCCGAGACCGGCTTTTTCAACTACGTGCTCGGGCGCCGGAATCCGTCCCGCCACGAGCAGTACTTCCCGGGCCACCTCGATCCCGCGGCCGAGGAAGCCCTCGCGGCCGCGCTCGCTGCGCACCCGCCCGACGCGCTCCTCTACGCCAACGTTCTCGCCGTGGGCGAGGGGGCGCGGGCCTTCGGGCACGACTACCTGCGGACGCTCGACACCTCCGTGCGCGCGCGGACGCGCTCGGCCGCGGTCTACGGGCCGGGCGCCCGGGACGAGGCCCGGATCGGAGACCCCGGCTTCTTCGTCGAGGTCCGGATCCCGGCCCCCTCGCCGTGAGGCTCGATCTCGCCGTCGCGCGCGCGTTCGGGCTCTCCCGCCGGGCCGCGCGAGAGGCCGTGCGCGCGGGCAGGGTGGACGCGGACGGCGCCACACTCGACGAGCCCGGCGCCGAGATCGGCCCCGATGCCCGCCTGGAGCTTCACGCGAGCCGCCCGGCGCGGCGCCGCGTGCGCACCCGGCTCTCGGTGCTCCACGAGGACGGCGACGTGCTGATCGTCGACAAGCCGGCGGGCCTCCTCACGGTGCCCACGGAAGCGCGCGAGAAGGACACCCTCTGGAGCCGGGCGCTCTTCTATCTCCAGCATCGCTACGGCGGCCGGCCCTACGCCGGCATCGTCCACCGGATCGACAAGGACACCTCGGGAGCGGTGGTCTTTGCGCGCAACCGGGCCGCGCTGCACTTTCTCCAGGACCGGTTCCGCGAGCACTCGATCGAGAGGGAGTACGTTGCGCTCGTCGCCGGGTCGACGCCGGATACAGGCGCCTACGACGCGGACCTCGTGCACACGGCCGGGCTTCGGAGAAGCGTCGCACGGCCGGGCGAACCGGGCCGCCGCGCCGTCACCCACTTTCGCACGCTCGAGCGCCTCGCGGATGCGAGCCTCGTCTCCGTCCGCCTGGAGACCGGCCGCACGCACCAGATCCGGGTGCACTTCTCGGCGGCGGGCCATCCGGTCCTCGGCGACCGGGTGTACGGTCCGCGGGGCGACGGCGGTCCCGCCCCCCGGCAGATGCTCCACGCGCGGCGGCTCGGATTTCCCCATCCCGTCACGGGAAGGTCCGTCGCCGCCGAGGCTCCCCTGCCGGCGGACTTCGAGGAGACACTGGCGCGCCTGCGGTCCCAAAAAAAGCGGCCCGGCAAAGCCGGGCCGCAACATTCACCGGGAAAGGGGCGATCTACGCGAGAACGATGACGACGACGCGCCGGTTCTTCGACCGACCTTCCTTGGTCTTGTTCGACTCGACCGGCTCGCTCTTGCCGTAGGAAATCGTGGACATCCGATTCAGCGCAACACCCTGCTTGTTGAGGTAGCGGCGGACCGCCTCGGCCCGGGCTTCGCCGAGCTTGAGGTTGTACGCATCCGAACCCGTCCCGTCCGTGTGGCCCTGGATCTCGAGGTAGACGTTCTTGTTCTCCGCCTTGAGCCTCTCGGCAAAGGCGTTCAGCTGGTCCTGGGCCTCCGTGGACAGCTCGTGCTGGTTGACCGGGAACTTCGCGGCGTCATCCGACAGAACGAGCGAGTAGACGAACTTGCCCTCCGCGAGCTTGCCCGCCTGCTGCGCCCGCTCGAGCGCCTGACGCGTCGCGTTGTCGAGCTCGGTCAGCTTGACCTCGTGCGCCTTGACCTTGGTCTGCGTCGCCTCGACCTGCGACTCCACCTCGTTGATCCGCTTGTCCGTCGAGGCGCTGCTTTTGGCGACTTCCTCTCCGACGTACGTCTTCGACGCACACGCCGTGAGCCCTGAAATCCCCAGAAGAAGCGCACCTCCCGTGAGCATGGAAGAAATCCACCGTCCCTTGATCATCTGCACCTCCCTGTACTGCGTTTACGATCCCCCGGGAGCCGTTCCCCGATACCCCCGGCGTGTCCGGACGACCCAGGAACCGGGTTTGGCCACGGACACGATGACAATCCTATATGTTACATCCCCCCGCCCCGACGGCGCAAACCCCAGCAAATACTGCTGCCGGACCTCTTCTGAGATCCTCGCCGCCAGGGGTCGGAGGTCCTCGCTGCCCCCCACCAGGTGCATCTTGCCCCCGCTCGACCCGGCCAGGAGCTGGAGGGTCTCGACCGAGAGGTCCCGGCGCTGCTCCTCGCTCATGAGATCGAACGATGCAGTCTTCATGCCTATCGGGTAGACCGGGACCGACACCCGCTGGAGCAGCTCGGCCATCTGGGTGGCGGTCAAGTGGCTGGCGTTGTCGACGCCGTCGGTGAACAGCAGGATGGCGCGCTTGTTGTTGCGCCCCTTCATCATCTCGGGGGTCGCCGCGACGGCGTCGAAAAGGGCCGTTTGCCCCGACGCCTCCAGGTCCCAGAGCGCGCGCACGAGCCCGGCCGGGTCAGCCGAGGAGTCCGACACCAGCCGCACCTGTCCCTCGGAGAAGGCGAACAGGGCGAAGTCGTCTCCGGGCAGGCGGTTGCGAAGGATGCTGCGGATCGCGTTCTTCGCGTTCTCGAGCTTGTTCGAGATGCCCATGCTGCCCGACGTGTCGAGGAGAAACGCGAATGAGACCGGGGCGCTCTGATCGCGCTCGAACGTGTCGAAGGGGACCGTCGAGTCGCCCACGCGGATGACGAAGTCGTTCTTGGCGAGCCCGTCGACGAAGTTGCCTTTCTTGTCCGTCACCAGGACCGGAAGCATCACGTACTCGGCGCCCGCGCTCTCGGAGAAGGACGGGGCCTCGGGCTCCGAGGTCGGAGCCTGCGCCGGCAGGGCGGCCGGCGCCAGGAGCAGGGCGAGAAAAAGCAGCCGTTTCACCGATCAATTATAAGGCCGGCCCGGCCCGGGTTCCTTCCCGCGGGGGCCTGTGTAGACTGTCCTCCCTTGACGACGCCGCCCCGGTCCGTGGTTCTCGTGAGGCCGTACAACTCCTCGAACCTCGGCTCCATCGCGAGGGTGGCAAAGAACTTCGGGCTCCGGGGGCTGTCCGTGGTCGAGCCGGCGGTTCGCCCGGACGAGGATTCGGGGCGGCTGGCCTCCGGCGCCGACGACCTGCTGGAGTCGATTTCACGGTTCGCGACCCTGGAGGAGGCGGTCGCCGAATACCCGATCGTCGTCACCACCTCCTCGCTGCGGGGCCGGGCCAGGACGCGCACGCTGGAGCTCTCCGAGCTGCCGGGCTTCCTCTCCGAATCGGGTCCGGTCCCGCTCGCCCTCGTCTTCGGCCCCGAGCGGAGCGGCCTGACCGAGGACGAGCTCGCGCGGGCGTCGGCCTGTCTTCGGCTCCCGACCGACCCGGAGTTCCCGACGATGAACCTGTCGCATGCCGTGGCCGTGGTCCTCGCGGTCGCCACGGCCTTTCGCGGCGAGTCCGGCGCCCGGGAGCCGGGGGACGATCTCGCGCCGGCCGCCGACATCGAGGGGGCGATGGCGCACTGGGACCGCGCGCTCGAGGCCATCGACTTCTACGACACGGGCCATCGGGACCGGTCGCTGCGCGACTGGAGACGGCTCGTTGCCGCGCGCCCGATGACGGTGCGCGAAGTCGCGATCCTGCGCGGCGTCGCCAACCGCGTGCTCGTCTCGATGCGGCGCCGGGGCGACTGAGGCGCGCGCCGCCGCAGGGCCAGTTCGCGCGCAAGTGGCTCTTTTCTTCGCCGGCGCGTTTGGTCAGACTGCCGGCGCATGGACACTCCCGGGCCGAAGCTGCGCTCCCTGTTTCCGGCGCTCGAGCGCGTCACGTACCTGAACACGCCGACCGCCGGAGCCGCGGCGCTTCCCGTCCTCGAGGCCGTGAGCGGCGCCCAGGACCAGTGGGCGTCCGGCCAGTTCGACTGGATGTCCTGGGAAGCCGAGGCCGAGGCCACGCGTCCGCTCTTCGCGCGGCTCGTCGGCGGCCGCCCCGAGGAGGTCGCGCTCCTCGCCTCGGAGGCCGAGGCGGCGGCCACGGTCGCGGCGAGTCTGCCCCGCGGGCGCGTCGTCGTCGGCGAGCGCGAGTTCCGCAGCAACCTCTTCCCCTGGCTCGCGCTGGCGCGCCGCGGGTTCGAGGTCGTCGAGGTCGCGGCCGAGGCGGGCGTCGTCTCGACCGAGCGCCTCTGCGCGGCCATCACGCCCGGCACGGTGCTCGCAACCGTCACCGAGGTGCAGTCCTCCAGCGGTTTTCGAGTCCGGCTGCCCGAGATCGGAGCGCGCTGCCGGGAGGCGGGCGCGCGTTTCTTCGTCAACGTGACCCAGTCGCTCGGCGCGCTGCGGTTCGACGCGAAGGCTTGCGGCGCCGACTACGTGGCGGCCCACGGCTACAAGTGGCTGATCGCGCCGAGGGGCACGACCTGGCTCTGGGTCCGGCCGGAACGGCTCGCGGAGCTCGCGCCGATCGCGCCGAGCTGGAAGAGCGTCGAGTCGCCGTTCGCCGACTTCTACGGCGGCCCGGCGGTGTTCGCCGCCGGCGCGCGGCGGCTGGACGCCTCCCTCGCCTGGTTCTCGTGGGTCGGGGCCCGCGCCGCGCTCGAGCTGCTCGCCGGGCTCGACGCCGCGGAGGTCGAGGCGCGCTGCATCGGCCTCGCGCGGGCGTTTCGCGAGGCCGCGTCCGAGCGCGGCTTTCGCCTCCTGCCTTCCGAGGTGCCGTCGCAAACGGCCGCGATCCACGTCCCCGACCCCGAGACCCTGCGGCGGAAGCTCGCGGATCGCCGGATCGTCGCCGCCGTGCGCGGCGGGTCGCTTCGGCTGGGTTTCCACGCCTACAACGACGAGAGCGACCTCGCGGCCGTCCTCGAGGCGCTCGAGGCGCCCGGACGCTAGATCAGCTCGGCGCCGCCGAAGAAGAACGCGATCTCGTTCGAGGCATTCTCGGGCGAATCGCTGCCGTGGATCGCGTTGCGCTCGATGTCCGTGCCGAAGAGGTTGCGGATCGTGCCGCCCTCGGCCTTGCGCGAGTCGGTCGCGCCCATGGTCCGGCGCAGGTGGGCGACGGCATCGGCGCGCTCGAGCGCGGCGACGACGACCGGCCCCTCGGTCATGAAGCGCACGAGGGCCTCGTAGAAGGGGCGCTCGCGATGGACCGCGTAAAAGGCGCGGGCCTGCTCCGGGGTCAGCCGCGTCCGGCGCAGCGCCAGGAATCGGAACCCCTCCTTCTCCAGGTGGGCGAGAATCGCGCCGGCCTTTCCGGCGGCGACCGCGTCGGGCTTGAGAATGGTCAGCGTGCGTTCCAAACGTTTCTCCTTCTGTTCGGTCGTGTCGATCTTCGGGCCCGGCGCCCGCGGTCCGGGCGGGTCCCGGTCAGAACTCCCGAGTCACCGGGGGGAGGCGATCCTGGGTCGGCACGCCCGCCTGGCCGAGCGCGGCCAGAAGCTCCCGCGGCTTCTGCGAGCCGATCAGCATCGTCGAGCCGTCCTTGCGAATCAGGAGCACCCCGCGGTCGCCGCGCATGTTCAGGGCCCGGCGCTTCCCGAAACCGCGGATGCCCCAGCCGCCGTACTCGCGGATCGGCCGGTACGCCACGGCGTCGGCCTGCGCCAGGTCCGAGAGGGGGATCGAGGTCCGATAGAAAAAGCCGAAACGGACCTCGACCGACTGCGCCGTCACCGTCGTCGTCTGGCGGGCCGACAGGACCGAGATCAGGATCGCGAGGATGAACGCCACCAGCCCGTAAATCCAGGGCGAGAAGCTCTGGGTCTCCTCGAAGAGGACCGGACCGTTCATCCGCCGAGGGACTCCCGCACGCGCGCCCCGATGTCGGCCGGAGACTGGACCACGGCGATCCCGGCGGCCGCGAGCGCCTTGATCTTCTCGGCCGCCGTGCCCTGCCCGCCCGCGATGATCGCGCCCGCATGCCCCATGCGCCGTCCGGGCGGCGCGGTCTGGCCGGCGATGAACGACACGACGGGCTTCCGGAAGTTCCCGGCGACCCAGCAGGCCGCCTCTTCCTCCGCCATGCCGCCGATTTCGCCGATGAGAACGACCGCCTCGGTGGCCGGGTCGTCCCGGAACGCCGCGAGGCAGTCGATGAAGTTGGTGCCGTTGATGGGATCGCCGCCGATCCCGATCACCGTGGACTGGCCGAGGCCGAGCCGCGTGAGCTGATCGACGGCCTCGTACGTGAGCGTGCCCGAGCGCGAGATCACGCCGACCGATCCCGGCCGGTGGATCCGGCCGGGCATGATCCCGATCTTGCACTCCCCCGGCGTGATGATGCCCGGGCAGTTCGGGCCGATCAGCCGCACGGCCTTGCCGGCGGCGGCCTGCCGGTCGAGGAACGTCCTCGCGCGCAGCATGTCGTTGATCGGGATGCCCTCGGTGATGCAGGCGATCACCGATACGCCGGCGTCCGCGGCCTCGACGATCGCGTCGGCCGCGAAAGGCGGCGGGACGAAGATCATCGACGCGTTCGCGCCGGTTTCGCGCACGCCGTCGGCGACCGTGTCGAACACGGGAATGCCCTCGTGGATCGTGCCGCCCTTGCCCGGCGTCACGCCGGCGACGACCTGCGTGCCGTAGTCTCGGCACGCGAGGGCGTGGAACGTGCCCTCCCGCCCCGTCAGGCCCTGGACCAGGAGGCGCGTCGCGCGGCCGACCCAGATGCTCATCGGGCCGCCTCGACGGCCTTCCGCGCGCCGTCCGCCAGCCCGTCGGCGGGGGTGATCTTGAGGCCCGACTCGCGCAGGATCGCCTTGCCCTCGTCGACGTTCGTCCCTTCGAGGCGGACGACGACCGGAATCGCGAGTCCCATCTCGCGCACCGCGGCGACGACGCCCTTGGCGATGATGTCGCAGCGCATGATTCCGCCGAAGATGTTGATGAGGACGGCCTTCACGTTCTTGTCCGAGAGGATGATCCGGAACGCGTTCTTGACCTGCTCCTCGTTGGCGCCGCCGCCGACGTCCAGGAAGTTGGCGGGCTCCCCGCCGGCGAGCTTCACGAGGTCCATCGTCGCCATCGCCAGGCCCGCGCCGTTGACCATGCAGCCGACGTTGCCGTCGAGCTTGATGTAGTTCAAGCCGTAACGCGAAGCCTCGACCTCGAGCGGATCCTCTTCGGCGAGGTCGCGCATTTCCTTGATGTCCGGGTGGCGGAAGAGCGCGTTGTCGTCGAACGTCATCTTGGCGTCGAGCGCCAGGACGTCCCCCTGTTTCGTGACGAGGAGCGGATTGATCTCGGCCAGGCTCGCGTCGGTTTCGACGTAGGCGCGGAAGAGCGCCTGGAGGAGGCCGACCCCCTTCTTGAAACTGTCGCCCGAGAGGCCGAGCGCGAACGCGATCTTGCGCGCCTGGAACGGGAACATGCCGAGGGAGGCGTCGACGCCTTCCCGCACGATCGCCGCGGGGTCCTTCGCGGCGACCTCCTCGATGTCCATGCCGCCCGCCTGCGACGCCATCACGACCGGAACACGGCGGGACCGGTCGAGGGTCACGCTCACGTACAGCTCGCGGTCGATGTCGAGCGCCTCTTCGACCAGGACCTTCTGCACGACCCGCCCCGCGGGCCCGGTCTGCGGCGTGACCAGCGTCATGCCGAGGATCCGCTTGGCGAGGTCGTGCGCTTCCCGCGGGTCCCGCGCGAGCTTCACGCCGCCGCCCTTGCCGCGGCCTCCCGCGTGGATCTGGGCCTTCACGACCGCGCGGCCGCCGAGTCTCCGGGCGATCTCGGTCGCCTCGGCCGGGCTGTCGGTGACCTCGCCCCGAGGCACGGCGACGCCGAAGTGCGCGAGGATCGACTTGGCCTGATATTCGTGGATCTTCATGGCGAAAGAGCGCGGATTATATGGGAATCCGCGCCTACAGGCGGAAGGCGCTCAGGGAGGCGAGGCCCATCGCCGAGAGCGCGACGAAGGCCGCCGCGGACGCGACCGCGGCGAGGCGGCGCGCCCGGGGCGTCGCCGCGATGCCCCACGTCTCCGCGAAGGTCCAGAGTCCGGCCGACAGGTGAAACGTCGCGGCGAGCACTCCGCCGAAGTAAGCCGCGCGCCACCACGGGTTCGCGAGGACCGCCTGCATGAGACGAAAAAGATCCAGGCTCTCGTGGTCGCGGATCTGGACGAGACGCGCCGTCCAGAGATGGAGAAGAACGAAGCCGAAGAGAACGATGCCCGTGGTCCGTTGCGCGACCGAGAGGGCCCGGCGCGGGGATGCGGGCCGCCCGGCGGCGGGCGGCTCGCCGGCGATGAGAACGAGGCCGTAGATGCCGTGGAAGAAGAGCGGCGCCGCGATCAGGAAGACCTCGACCGCCAGGAGCAGCGGGACCTCCTGGAGCCGTCGGGCCAGGGCGTT
Source organism: uncultured Acidobacteriota bacterium (assembly GCA_963810205.1). Lineage (GTDB taxonomy): Bacteria > Acidobacteriota > Thermoanaerobaculia > UBA5066 > Gp7-AA6 > DAHUXD01. The sequence goes on along the minus strand of CAWEMP010000020.1, from coordinate 423,914 downwards.
GTAAGCGTCGGCGCCGCGCCGCGCGGCCGTGTTGGTGTAGAGGTGGAGGGCGAGGAAGACGCCGACCGGAACGATGCCCGAGACCGAGTGAAGGCGGCGGGCGAGGGTGCGGGGCGCCTCCGCCATCGGCCGGTTCGCTACACCTTGAGGATGCGGAAGAGCTCCCGCACGGCCTCGGCGGACTTCTCGAGCGCCAGCGTCTCCTCCGGCGTGAGCGCGATCTCGACGATCTGTTCGACGCCCGCGGTCCCGAGCTTGACCGGCACGCCGAGGTAGATGTCCCGCATCCCGTATTCGCCCTGAAGATACGCGGCGCAGGGGAGGATCTTCTTCTTGTCGTGCAGCACCGCGTCGACCATCTCGACGACCGCCGAAGCGGGCGCGTACCACGCCGAAGTCTTGAGCAGGTTGACGATCTCCGCTCCGCCGTCGCGCGTCCGCTTCACGATCGCGTCGATCTTCTCCTTCGAGAGGAGCTGCGGCAGCGGGATCCCCGCGACCGTCGAGAACCGGGGCAGGGGGACCATCGTGTCCCCGTGGCCGCCGAGGACGAAGGCGTGAGTGTTCTCGACCGAGACGTTCAGGGCCTCGGCGATGAACCAGCGCATCCGCGCGGAATCGAGCACGCCGGCCATGCCGAAGACGCGCTCGCGCGGCAGCTTCGAGACCCGCCGCGCGACCTCGCACATCGCATCGAGCGGGTTGGAAACCACGATCGAGGATCGCGTTCGGGGAGCCCGGAAGCACCTTGCGCACGACGTCCGAGACGATGCCCTCGTTGGTCGCGACGAGGTCGTCGCGGCTCATGCCGGGCTTGCGCGGCAGGCCGGCGGTGATCACGACGACGTCGGAGTCCGCGGTCGCGTCGTAGGCGTTGGAGCCGGTCATGCGGGCGTCGAACTTCTCGACCGGGGCCGACTCCATGATGTCGAGCGCCTTGCCCTGCGGGACGCCCTCGACGATGTCGATGAGGGCGACGTCGGCCAGAGCCTTCTCGACGATCCGCTGGGCGACCGTGGCCCCGACGTTTCCGGCGCCCACGACGGTCACTTTGTGTTTCATGCGGGTCGGGATTCTACAGGACTCGGGCCACCCTGCCGTATCATCATCACGCCCATGACCGAATCCCGCCCACGGCGCGCCGTGCTCGTCGCGGCCGCCTTCGTTCCCCTGCTCGTCGCGGCCGCGCTGTGGCTTCCCCGGTGGTGGGAAAACCGCGAGTACCGGCAAGCCGAAGCGATCGCCGGCGTCGCCGCGCGGATCGTCCCGGGAACGCTCGCCGAAGCCCGGCCCAGGGTCGACCCGGGCGTGAGCGCCGCGGCCCTCGTGGAGCGAATCGGCAAGCCGTCGATCAGCGTCGCGACCGAGGGCAAGGACTCGCGCCGCGAGATCTGGACCTACTACTTCTCGGACGGCACGCTGACCGTCAACCTCACCGACGGCCTCGTCCAGCGCGTCTCGGCCACGTTCGCGCCGCCGACGATCCCGACCTCGGCCCGACCCGAATGACCGGTCCGCCTCCGCCCGCGGCCGAGAGCCGCGAGCCCTCGATCCGCGTCATCATGATGCCGAAGGACACCAACGCCCACGGCACCATCTTCGGCGGCGTCATCCTCTCCTACATCGACCAGGCCGGAGCCGTCGAGGCCAAGCGGCACGGCGCGGATTTCCTCGTGACGGTCGCCATGCGCGAGGTCGTCTTCCACGAGCCGGTCTACGTCGGCGATCTCGTGTCCTTCTACACGCGTCTCGTCCGGATCGGCCGCACGTCGATCACCATCTCCGTCGAGGTCTACTCGCAGCCGGGCGAGGGCCTCGGGAACCGCGTGAAGGTGACCGAGGCGGAGGTGACGTACGTGAACCTCGACAAGAACCGCCGGCCGGTCCCGATCGGCAAGTAGGTTGCGCGAGCTTCCCCAAAATACGAAGGCCCCGAATCCTTCGGGGCCTTCTTCCGTGCCAGCCGAGCAAAAGCCCGGCAATGGGAGCTCGTTGAAATCGATACTACTCCAAAATCACCACTCCGCGTCTTCTTCCGGCTCGCCACCCACTTCGGGTGCGCCCAGCTCGGCCTCGAGCTCCTCGAGCTCCGGAGCGTCCACCTCGAGCTCGGCGGCCGAGAGCTCCTCTTCCCGCCAGCCCTCGTCGCCGTAGATCTCGCCCGCCGAGGCGGCCGCCACGGGCAACGCGGCCGCAGCGCGTGAGGCTCCTCCGCGGATCGGAACGGTCCTGGCAGGGGGTTTCTTCGCTGCCGCCGGCTTCGCCGCTGCCTTTTTCGGCGGCGCGGCCTTCTTCGGGGCGGCCTTTTTCGCCGCCTTTTTCGGAGCCGCCTTGCTCGCGGCCTTCTTCGCGGGCTTCCTCGAGGACGACGCCTCTGGCTGCCCGCGCGCTCCTGCGGACGCCCTTCTTTGCGGCCTTCTTGCCTTTCTTCGCGCTCTTTGGTCCTTTTTTCTTCTTCGCCACGCCTGCCTCCTGTGCCCGGCTCCGCCGGAAGCCGGATCATACAATCCGGATGTTGTCCAGGCGAGACGCTCCCGAGCCTCTGCCCCGCGTACCCGGTCCTCGCGTCTCGATCACGCCTCGCGCGGGCGGCGTTTCCGTTTCGATTCAGCCGCTTGCGCGCGTGAGGGCCTGGCGCATCCGGATGGCGATCCTCGGCGCCGCGGTCGGCGCGGCGGCCCTGCTCGGGTGCTACCGCCTCGGGCAGGCCTGGGAGGCGGGTCTTCGAGCGGCTCGACTTCGGCGACCTGCCGCTGCCCCTGCTCGTCGTCCTCTCGCTGATCCTCCTCGTGGCGGCGCCCCTCTCGCTCCTGGGTCTCGCGGCGCTCGCCTTCGCCGAAGAGTCGATCGAGGTGGATGCCAGCCTGGTCACCGTGAAGACGACGGCCTTCGAGCGCACGCGGGTCACGCGCCTGCGCCGGACGGACCTCGAGTGCTGGCGCGAAACCTACTGGCCGCTGCCCCCCTGGTGGACCTGGGCCGTCAAACGCCTCGCGGCCCGATCGGGCGGCCGGCTGCATCCGATCGCCGCCGCGGCCGGTCCGAAGGAGAAGCGCTTGATCGGGGAGGCGCTGGCCGCGGCGACCGGCCTGCCGCTCGTCGGCGACTTCGGGCGGCGCCTGCGCTAATATCCGACCCCTTCATGACCTCGGGCGGCCCGGAACACCACCTGACGGAGACCCTTCTCGCGGGTTACCCCCTGCCGGACGAGGTTCGCTGGGGCATTGCCGAGGCCGGCTTCGTCTTCGCCACGCCGATCCAGGCGAAGACGCTGCCGATCACGCTCGCCGGCCGAGACGTCGCCGGCCAGGCCCAGACGGGCACCGGCAAGACGGCGGCCTTCCTCATCACCATCTTCACGCGCCTGCTGGAGAAGAAGCCCGCGCACCCGCCCCGGGGCCCCCGGGCCCTGGTGGTCGCTCCGACCCGCGAGCTCGTCGCGCAGATCCGCGCGGACGCCGAAGTGCTCGGGCGCCACACGGGCCTGGCCACGCTCGCGGTCTTCGGCGGGATGGACTACCGGCTGCAGCGCGACCAGGTGAAGACCGTGCCGGACCTCCTCGTCGGAACGCCGGGCCGACTCCTCGACTACGAGCAGCAGGGGGTCGTCACCTTTCGCGACGTCCAGATCCTCGTCATCGACGAGGCCGACCGGATGTTCGACATGGGGTTCATCCGGGATCTTCGTCGGATCCTGCGGCGCTGTCCGCCCTACCACCGGCGGCAGACGCTTCTCTTCTCGGCCACGCTGTCGCTGCGCGTGATGGAGCTCGCCTACGAGCACACGAACAACGCCGAGAAGATCGAGATCGAGCCCGAGCGCGTGGGGGCGCACGGCATCACGGAAGTGCTCTACCACGTCGCCGCGCAGGAGAAGTTCCGCCTGCTCCTCGGCTTGCTGGAGAGGGAGGGCGGCAGCCGCGTTCTCATCTTCGTCAACCGCCGGACCACGGCGGCCGACCTCGTGCGCGGGCTCTCGGCCAACGGCTATCCCACCCGCGCGCTCGCCGGCAACGTTCCGCAGGACCGGCGCCTGAAGATGCTGCAGGACTTCAAGGAAGGGCGCCTGGCCGTGCTCGTCGCGACGGACGTCGCGTCGCGCGGCCTCCACATCGAGGGCGTCTCCCACGTCATCAACTACGACCTTCCGCAGGACTCCGAGGACTACGTGCACCGCATCGGCCGCACCGGACGCGCCGGCGCGGAGGGCACGGCAGTGTCGTTCGCCTGCGACGACTACGTGTTCTCGCTCGACGCGATCGAGGAGCGCGTCGGCCGCAAGATCCCCGTCGAGTGGCCGACGGAGGCGCTCTACAAGAGCGGCCGCGTCGCGCAGGCCCCGCGGGCCTACGGCGGCTTCCGCTCCCGGCCGGAGCCCCGCCGCGAGGCGCCGAAGAAAGCCGAACCGACCGAAGACAGCTACGGCCGCACCAAGCGCAAGAGCCGCCGTCGCTGAGGCCCCAGCTCGTCGTCCCGACCGTTTGAGCGTCATCCGGGGCGACACCGCCGTCATCCCGAGCGGAGCGAGGGATCCCGGAATCGACGAGCTGCGTCGGGCATCACGGGATCCCTCGTCGCTTCGCTCCTCGGGATGACGGTGTCGGGGGTTCACCCCGAGAGACGATGAGGGCTTCTAGAAACTTTTGAGGAAATCCCGGTTCGTCTTGAACTTCGAGAGGCGTCCGAGCACGAGCTCCATGGCCTGGATCTTGTCGACCGCCGCGAGCGCCCGGCGGAGCTTGACGATCTTGGGCAGGTCCTCCGGGTCGTAGAGCTTCTCTTCCTTGCGCGTGCCCGACTGCGGGATGTTGATGCACGGGAAGATGCGCCGGTTGAAGAGGTCCCGGTCGAGCAGGATCTCCGTGTTGCCGGTGCCCTTGAACTCCTGGAAGATGATCTCGTCCATCCGCGAGCCGGTGTCGACGAGGGCGGTCGCCACGATCGTCAGCGACCCGCCGCCCTCGGCGTTGCGGGCGCCGCCGAAGAAGCGCCGCGGCTTCTCCATCGTCCGCGCGTCGATGCCGCCCGAGAGGATCTTGCCGCCGCCCTTCTGCATGTGGTTGTACGCGCGCGCCATGCGCGTGATCGAGTCGAGGAAGATGATCACGTGCTTGCCGCACTCGATCAGGCGCCGGGCCCGTTCGGCGACGATCTCGGCCACCGCGATGTGATTCTCCGCCGAGAGGTCCGCGGAGGACGCGATCACCTCGCCGCGCGCGACGCTGCGGCGGAAATCCGTGATCTCCTCCGGTCGCTCGTCGATGAGGAGCACGATCACGTGCACGTCGGGGTCGTTGACCTCGACGGCGTGGGCCATGCGCTTCAAGAGCGTCGTCTTTCCGGCCTTGGGCGGCGCGACGATCAGGCACCGCTGGCCGCGCCCGATCGGCGTCAGGAGGTCGACGACGCGTCCGCACATCTCGTCCGGCTCGGTCTCGAGCGTCAGGATCGTGGTCGGGTCGATGGACACGAGCTCGGTGAACGCCGGCCGCTGCCGGAAGGCCCCCGGCTCCATGCCTTCGATCGTCTCGACGCGCTTCAATACGGGACGGCTTCCGTCGGCGACGAAGCCCGTGATGAAGGCGCCGGCCTCGAGGCCTTCGCGCTGGATCAACTCCCGGGGAACCAGGGGGTCTTTGGGGGACGGGAGGTAGTTCGCCTTGGCCGAGACCAGAACGCCGGGAGCGTTCTCCTTGGGCGGCACGAACAGAACGCCTTCCGCGGGCCGTTCCGGGCCGGCCGCAGACAAGTCATCCGACCTCTCGGTAGATCCGCCGCTCGCGCCGGGCTGCCCGGCCCCGCGGCCCCCGCGCCGGCGGCGGCGCCGGCGGCGGCGATGGGGACGGGGCTGCCCGTCACCCTGCGGACCTCCCTCGTGCGAGGGGGCCTCGGACTGAACCGATACAGATGCAAGACTTCCCGGGGTCAAGGGATCTTCGGACATGAGCTCCCAAACCACCCGCCGCGCTGACTCAGGGTCCGGGCGGGAACGACTCATTCTACGACGAAAAGACAGAGAAAAGCGATCCAACGTTCTCCGCGGTCCGGAAGGACCCTCAAGCCCAGGCCGCAGAAGCGCTTAAGCGAAAACCGAAAGCACCCGGTCGAGGTCCGCCGGGGAGGTCTTCGCCAGAGCCGAAGTTCTCGGCGGCGTGCTCCGGGCTCGACACTCCGACCAGCGCGGTCGTCAAGCCCGGCGCCGATCGGGCAAACTGGAGGGCCCGCCGCGCCGGCGTGTCGGCCTCCGGAAAGGCCTCGCCGATCGCGTCCGGAAGCTCCACGGCGAGTCGTCCCTGCATGAGCGAGGCCGAGCCGAAGGCGGCCGAGGTCGAGAGCGCGAGCCGCCTCGAGGGCGGGGACCCGGGCGCCACCGGACGCCTGCGACCGAAACGCGACCGCATGGGCCATGGCCGAGACTGAACGGGAGCTGCACCGCGCGGAAGTGGTGGGAGACCCCGCCGACCTTCTCCGCCAGGTCGCGCGCGAGGGCGAGCGACAGGTGCTCGGGGTGTTCCGGAGGAACCCGCAGGCCGTTCCAGGTCGCGAGCCCCCAGGCGGCGATCTTCCCGTCCGCCGCCGCGCGTTCGAGCGTTTCGGCGGCGCGGGTCAGCCGCACGCGGAAGCCTTCGCGACCGATGTCCTCGAGCTGAGTCTCGACGTTGTGCAGATAGTAGAGATCGATCGTCTCGAGATCCAGGTTCGCGCGGCTGCGCTCGATCTGGTCCTCCAGGTACGCGGGCGCGATGCAGTGGCAGCCCTGAACGACCTCCTCCGGTGCCGCGAGGCCGGAGGCCAGGAAGGTTTCCTGGACGTAGCGCCGGCCCGGCCGCGCGTCCTCGGCGTCGTGCGGGAGATAGCCGCCCTTGGTCGACACGAAGACTTCGTCGCGCCGCGCCTCCCTCGCCGCGAACGCCTTGGCCAGCGCCCGGCCGACGGCCCGTTCGCTGCGCTGGCCGCGGTAGTTGATGGCCGTGTCGAACACGTTGACGCCGGAGGCGAGCGCCGCTCCGATGCAGGCTTCGTAGCCCGCGTCCGTGGCCGCATCCTCGGGGCCGAGGTACGTGCCGACGCCGATCGAGGAAAGCGACAGGCCGCCGATGGCGACGCGGAAGTGCCCGGGAGCCGCGGCCGACCTCCCCGCGAAGCGCTTCGTCCCCTCCGGCGTCGCCCGTCCCGCGATCACACGCGGGAGGCTATCAGGCGCCGGTCCGGTTGACGAACCGACCGCGGCGTCGGCGGCGCTAGACGACGGGCAGCGGCCGCCCGCGCGTCCGGCCGGTTCCCTGGACTGCCTCGTCCCACCGTCCCGGCACGGGTTCGGCGCACCTCGGGCACGCCCCCCCGACCAGCCGGTTCTTCGTCACGAGGAACCCGCGCCGCTCGATGACCGTTTCGCCGCAGGCGCCGCAGCGAGTGTCTTCCCACTTCCCCACGCGGCCCGGGATGTTGCCGGCGTACACGTAGCGCAGCCCTTCGGCGGTCCCGATCTCGCAGGCACGCAACAGCGTCTCGACCGGCGTCGCTCCCCGGTCCGTCATCTTGTAGTCGGGGTGGAAGGCCGTCACGTGCCAGGGAACGTCGCGCGAGATGGACGCGAGGAAGCGCGCCGCTCGGGTGAGCTCCTCGTCGGAATCGTTGAACCCCGGAATGACGAGAGTCAGCACCTCGAGCCAGATGCCACGCGCGTGAATGCCGGCGATGGTCTCGAGAACGTTCTGGAGGACACCGCCGAGCTGGCGATAGTGCCGGTCGTCCATCGACTTCAGGTCCACCTTGTAGAAGTCGATCCACGGGCGGATGTAGTCGAGGACGCGGGGGGTACCGTTGCCGTTGGAGACGTAGGCGGTCCGCAGGCCCCTCGCCTTCGCGGCGCGGAACACCTCGACCGCCCACTCGGAGGTGATGAGCGGCTCGTTGTAGGTCGAGACGATCGTCGGCGCGCCGCACTCGAGCGCGAGCCGGACGAGCTCCGCGGCTTCGATGTCCCGCGGCGCTCCCACCGCTTCCGGATCGCGGATCGACTGGGACGTGAACCAGTTCTGGCAGTAGGCGCAGTGCAGGTCGCAACCGAGCATCCCGAAGGACAGGGCGTCCGAGCCCGGGAGCGCGTGGAAGAACGGCTTCTTCTCGATCGGGATCGCACTGCAGGGCGCCCACGTACCCGCGCGGCACCTCCAGGACGCCTTCCCGCCGAAAGCGCACGCGGCACACGCCCTCGCGCCCCTCGGGAATCGGACAGCGATGGCCGCAGGCGTGGCACCGGAGCCGTCCGTCCGGCAGCCGTCTCGACGAGCTCGGGCGCGGCCGGCGCGGTGCGGCGGGCGAGGGCCTCGGCGACGGGAGAGGACGCGGTCACGGCAACCTGGCAAGGGTAACGCCGCGGCGAATCGAGAAATGCCGGCCGGGAGCGCTGCGTTATCATCCGCCGACGTCATGAAGCGTGTTCTTCTCGCCGCCGCGGCGGTGTGGCTCGGCGGCGCTCTGCGGGTGTTCGCGCAGAACCCGACCCAGACGCCGACCCCGGCCCCGACTCCGACCCCGACCCCCGGTGCGCCGACGACGGTGCCCGCCGGCGTGCGCTTCGCCACCGAGGCCTCGGCCAACGTCAACGGCGTCCGGGTCCAGGTCGCGCCCGACGGCGGCGTCTGGTTCCTCGAGTCCTCCGCCGACCGGGTCGGCGTGCTGCGGGGCACGACGATCACTTACTGGCAGCTGCGGCCGTCGGACGACCTCGGGGCCAACCCGGTGGATTTCGTCCTCGACGGGACGGACATCTGGATACTCGAGAGCGGCCAGAGCCAGATTGCGGCGGGACGCTGCACCATCGCCAAGCTCGACACGGCGACGAACCAGATCACCGAGTGGACCCTCCCCGGCTCGATCCCGGCCGCCTTCTACAAGGCCCCCGACGGGACGTACTGGGTCCCGATCACCGGCGCGGCGCTCCTCAACGTCAACTTCGAGACGCTCAGGGCGACGAACTACCGGTCGGCCTCTGACCTACGCGTACGCCGACATGGCCGTCGCTCCCGACGGGACGCTCTGGCTCGCCGACTTCGGCAACAACCGCATCGTCCGGTACGTGCCCGGCGCGGACGACCGAGACTTCCTGGACGTTCTTCAATCCTTCCAATGGACGGCTCAACCCGACTCAGATCGAGTTCGACGACCAGGGCATGGTCTGGATGACGCAGCTCTCCGCCGGGAGGCTCGACCGATTCGACCCCGCGACCGGAAACCTCGACTCCTTCTACGGCGTCAGCAATCCGATCCACTTCGAGTTCTTCCAGGACAAGGCCTACGTCACTTCGAGCCAGTCCGCCGCGGCGGTCAACGTCATCGACCCCAAGCTCGGGGCCCCGTTCCGCGATCACGCTGACTCCGCTGACGCTCGACGTCCGAAAGACGGAAAGCCTCATCCCCGTGACCACCCGGAGCTTTCCGGTTCCGCCGACCACCTTCGAGACCGAGGCCACGGTCCTTCCGGAAGCCGACTTCCGGGTGGCGAGCAATCAGTCCTATCCCGGGCACCCTGGTGACGCAGGTCCCGGTGACCCAGGCCTACGGAATCGCCGTCGACGGGGGTCAGGTCTGGTTCGGCGCGGGCGGCAACCTCGCCCGCGTCGCGCTCCAGTCCATCGGCGGCCCGTCCGACCGCGCGGTGCCCGTCGCCAATTCGGCTCCCGGCCAGCCCGACGACCGGATCCGAATCGACATCACGGTGTCCAACGCGGGGTCGGCCGCGATCGCCGGGGACGCGCTCTACATGTACTCGCCGGGAGCGTTCGCCGCCAAGGCGACCTTCGCGCTCGCGCCGGGGGCGACCCAGGTCCTCCAGGACGCCTTCGGCAACCTGGGCTCGACTCTCAACCTCGCCGTCGGTTCCGTGCGATTGCGCGTGACGACGGGAAACGCCGCCGACCTCCAGGCGAGCGTTCGCACGACGCGCGTGACTCCGACCGGAGCCGCCTACGGCTACGCCATCGGCGCCCAGACCATTCCCGAGAGCGTCGGTCCGGGATCGCAGGCGCTGCTCTTCACCGGGGCCCGCCCGACCGAGGTCTCCATCCTGGGCATGTACACGATGGTCGGCGCGACCGGGGTGCTCACGCTGGCGGCCCCGGACGGGACCGTCCGCGGCACCCGGCCCTTCACGCTGGCGATCAACACGCGCGAGGAGTTCAACCCCGCCGCGTCCGCTTTCGGGGTCGATCCCGAGCCGGGGGACCTCGTCCGAGTGTCCGTCGAGACCGGCGACGCTCCAGCCGTACGTCAGCGTCCTCGACCTCGGCACGTTCGACGTCGCGGCGTTCGTGCCCGTCCAGCCGCTCACCGACGCCATCGTGCCCAACGCGGGCGTGCTGATCGGAGCCAATGCCACGAGCTTCGTCAGCGATCTCTTCCTTTCGAATCCGGACGCCGGCGCGAGCAGCACCGTGACGGTCACCTACTATCCGCTCTACGGATCCGGACCGCCCCTCCAGCAATCCGTGACCCTCGAAGCCCGCGCAGACACGGACGATCGAGAACGTCCTGAACGCCCTCTTCGGCCTGACCTCGGCGCAGGGCTCGCTCTTCCTGAGCTCGACTCTTCCCGTGGCCGCCGGAGTGCGGGTCGGCGCGCGCACGGCCGGCGCGGACTACGCCGGGTTCGCGCCCGCCATCGACGGCGCCTCGGGCCTCGCCGGCGCGACGGGGACCGCGTTCGGCCTTCCCCAAACGGCGCAGCGCCGGACCAACCTCCTCTTCTACAACCGGGGCGTCCAGGGCTCGGTGACGGTGACGGGATTCCGCGCCGACGGCACCGAGGCCGGCCAGGTCGCAGGTTCCGCTGGGCGATCATTCTCCCGGCCGCCTCGACTCCGTTTTCGCGGCGTTCGGGATCACCAATCAGCCCGGCGGGCGGATTCACGTCGACGTGCCGGACGGGCATGAACGTCTACGCCTGGACCGCGGCCGTGGACAACCAGACCGGCGACGTCGACCTCGCGGCCGTCGAGTAGGGACAGAATCGCGGGCCCGATCGGGCAGACCGTTACAATCTCCGACGTGCCCCTCCCGACAACCGTCGTCCGAGGGTCCGGCATGTTCGTGCCGGACGGCGTCGTGACCAATGCGCGGCTTTCCCGCCTGATGGACACGACCGACGACTGGATCCGCCAGCGAACGGGAATCGAGGAGCGCCGCTTCGCGCGCCGCGGCCAGTCCTCCTCGGTCCTCGGGCTCGAGGCGGCCCGGCGCGCCCTGGCCGACGCCGGCCTGGCCGCGTCGGACCTCGACCTCATCGTATTCGCCACGATGACGCCCGACCACTACTTTCCCGGAAACGGCGGGATCCTGGCCCGCGGCCTCGGCCTGTCGACGACTCCCGCGCTCGACATCCGGATGCAGTGCGCCGGATTCCTCTCCGGCCTCCAGGTCAGCGACGCCTTCATCCGCTCGGGCGCGGCCCGCCGCGTCCTTCTCATCGGGGCCGAGTGCCACGCGTCGCTCTTCCCCTGGGGCGAGGAGGAGTGGGCGGTGATGTTCGGCGAGTCCGAGGGCCCGGTCCGGGAGGAGTCGCTCGCCTGGGGCACGGCGCACCGCGACCGCGCCGTGATCTTCGGCGACGGTGCCGGCGCGTTCGTCCTCGAAGCGAACGCCTCGGGGGACGGCCGCGGCTTTCTCGGCTTTCGGATGCGGACCAACGGCGGCGAGTGGGACAAGCTCTACGTTCCGGGCGGCGGCTCGGCGAGCTTTCCCTATTTCAGCCCCGAGATGTTCGCCGACAATCGCACGATCCCGGTCGTCGAAGGGCGGCAGGTCTTCCGCCTCGCGACGACGTCCATGCCGGAGATCGTGCGCGAAGTCCTCACCGAGCACGGGCTGCGCGTCGAGGACCTGTCGCTCCTGCTGATGCACCAGGCCAACCTCCGCATCAACGAGGCCGTCCAGAAGCACCTGGGGCTGGCGGACGAGCGCGTCTTCAACAACATCCAGCGCTACGGCAACACGACGGCGGCGACCCTCCCGCTCGTCTTCCACGAGGCGAAGGCGGCCGGGCGGATCCGTCCCGGAGACCTCGTCGGTTTCACCGCTCTGGGCGCCGGGCTCCACTGGGGCGCCGGGTTGCTTCGGGTCTGAGGACATGGCGCCGCCCCAGGCTCCTGCGCCCCTCCGCTCCGACGATCGGCCCCTGCCGATCTGGCTGCTGGTGTCCTGGGCGCTGACGGGGGTGCTGCTGGCCCTCGCGGCCGTGATCTCGATCCGCCGCTCGGATCGGATCACCCGGGCGCAATGGGAGTCACACCTTTCGCTGCTCGCGGACGACCGCGCCGTCATCGCCGAGCGCGCGATCCACGACTGGCGACGGGAGGCCCACCGCGTCGCCGGGCTCGACAGCGTCCGCGCCCTGTTCGCGGAAGGCGGCAGCGCCGAGTCCGCGGTCGAGCGGGTCCGCCGGGACCTCGACCTGACGGTCCTCGACGAAGGGGACCTCTCCATCGGGGTCGTGGACGCGGCGGGCCGCATGCGCGCCGTCTCGGCCGATGCCGAGCCCTTCGATGATGCCGACGTCGCGCCCGGCCGCCAGGCCCTGGCCGAACGGCACGCCGTTCTCGCCCACCCGATCCACGCCGGCGACGACGCGCTCCATCTCGAGGTCGCGGAGCCCGTCTCCGACCTTGCCGGCCGCGTCGCCGGATCCGTCCTGCTCGCCGTCGACGCCGCGGAGGCGATGGGGGCTCTCTTCCCGCGCCGGGGCGGTCTCGGGAGCGAGCGCCTCTTCGTCGTCGTTCGCGAAGGCGACACCTTCCTCGTGGTGGCCCCGGAGGTCTGGGGCGAGCCCGGCGCCTCGTATCGGCTTCCCGCCGGCGACCGCTCGACGTTCGCGGCGGCCGCCCTGTCCCGACCGCGCGGGTCCGGCGAGTTCTCCGACGGCCGGGGGCATCGCGTTTTGGCGGCCACGCGCCGGATTCCGGAGATCGGTTGGGCCGTGGTCGTCGTGGTGGACCGCGATGCCGTCCTGCGGGGGCCGCATCCCCAGTCCCTCTGGATCATCGCCGCGGCGGCCGCCCTCTTCGCGGCCATCACCGGAGCGGGGCTCGCCTGGCACCGCCAGGTGCGGCTGCGTCACTACCGGCAGCTCACCGACCGCGACCGGCGGTACAAGACGCTCCTCGAGCAGACGCAGGAAGCCGTCGCGGTCGAGGTCGACGGCAAGGTGGTGTATGCCAACCCGGCCTGCGTCGAAATGTTCGGCTACGAACGACCGCTCATCGGCGTGCCGATCACGATCTTCTTCGCTCCGGGCTCGCGCGAGCAGGTCGACGAGATCGTCCGCCACCGCGTCGCGGGCCGGCCGGCGCCCGAGCTCTACGAGGCCGTGGGCCTGCGCGCCGACGGCGGGACGTTCGACGTCGAGGTGCGGGTGACCCCGATCGATTTCGACGGCAAGGCCGGCTCGCAGGCGATCCTGCGCGACATCACGGGGCGCAAGCGCATGGAGGCGGGGCTCCGCGAGTCCGAGGAGCGGTACCGGCTGCTCTTCGAGCGCAACCTCGCGGGCGTCTATCGCTCGAGGGTGGACGGGCGCCTGCTCGAGTGCAACCGGGCGTTCGCCCGGATGATGGGCTACAACTCCCCCGCGGAGGCGATGGCCCAGCCCTCGGGGGCGCTTCAAGGCGCCGCCTCCGCGCGGCAGGAGTTCCTGGAGAGACTGCGGCGCGAAGGGAGCCTCGTCAACTACGAGAGCGAGGCCCGCCGCAAGGACGGGAGCTCCGTCTGGCTCATCGAGAACGTTTCGCTCATCGTGGACGAAGACGGCGAGGAGGTCCTGCTCGGCACGGTGTTCGACATGACGGAGCGCCGGCGGCTCGAGGAGCAGCTCCTCCAGTCTCAGAAGATGGAGGCGGTGGGCCGGCTCGCCGGCGGCATCGCCCACGACTTCAACAACCTGCTGACCGCGATCGCCGGCTACAGCGCTTTGCTGATCGAGCAGCTCCCCGACGGCGACCCGCGTCGCGAGAGCGCCGAAGAGATCCGCGAGGCGGGCCGCCGCGCCGCCGGGCTGACCCAGCAGCTGCTGGCCTTCTCCCGGCGCCAGGTGCTCGAGCCCCGCGTTCTCGACCTGAACGCGGTCATCGCGAGCATGGAGAAGATGCTGCGCCGCGTCATCGGCGAGGACGTCGAGCTGACGACCGCGCTCGATCCCGACCTCTGGCGGACCCTCGCCGACCCCGGCCAGATCGAGCAGGCGATCGTCAACCTGGCCGTCAATGCCCGCGACGCCATGCCCCGCGGCGGCCGTCTCACGCTCGAGACCGGCAACGTCACGCTCGACGAGAAGTTCGCGAGCACGTACGTCACCGTGCATCCCGGCCCGCACGTGATGCTCGCCGTTTCGGACACCGGCGTGGGCATGGACGCGAGCCTGCAGGCCCGGCTCTTCGAGCCCTTCTTCACGACGAAGGAGCGCGGGAAGGGAACCGGGCTGGGCCTCTCGACCACGTACGGCATCGTCAAGCAGAGCGGCGGCTCGATCTGGGTCTACAGCGAGCCGGGCCACGGAACCACGTTCAAGATCTACCTGCCGCGGTGCGACGAGCCGCTCGACGCGCGGGAAGCGCCTCCGCCCCTGGCCACGCCCCGCCCCGGCTCGGAGACGGTCCTCCTCGTCGAGGACGAACCGGAGGTCCGCCGCCTCGTCGAGAAGCTTCTCCGGATGCGAGGCTACAGCGTTCTCTCCGCCGGCAGCCCCGCGGAAGCAATCGCGGCGGCCAGGGAGTCGTCCGCCGAGATCGCCATCCTCGTGACCGACGTCATCATGCCGGGCATGAACGGTCGCGAGCTGGCTCGCGTCCTCGCGGGAGAGCGCCCCGCGATGCGCGTGCTCTACATGTCCGGGTACACCGACGCGGCCATCGCCCACCAGGGCATCCTGCCGCCGGGCACGGCCTTTCTGTCGAAGCCCTTCACCCCCGACGCGCTCGCACGCAAGGTGCGCGAGGTCCTGGATGCGCCGGCCGCAACCTGAAAGTCTCCTGA
Source organism: uncultured Acidobacteriota bacterium (assembly GCA_963810205.1). Taxonomy (GTDB): domain Bacteria; phylum Acidobacteriota; class Thermoanaerobaculia; order UBA5066; family Gp7-AA6; genus DAHUXD01. The sequence goes on along the minus strand of CAWEMP010000020.1, from coordinate 408,890 downwards.
GTTTTCGGCTCGCGCCGCGGGCGGAAGCCTAGGCTCGAGGCGTTTCGGTGCGCTCAGGCAGGAGGAATCGATGAGGACAACGGCGCTCGCGGCGGCAGCCCTGATCGGTCTGGCGGCGGCAGGAAGCGCCGCGCAGGAGCCTCCGGCGCCCACGCCCACGCCGGCGCCCGAGGAGGCGCGCCCCGGAGAAGGTGAAGATCGCCTACCGGCCGATCGAGTCGAACGTGATCGTCAACTTGCCGTCGGTCGACGTGCCGGCCGCGGGCACGCTCACCTTCCTCGTCACCCACCGCTTCCAGACTCCCGTCCAGGACGGCGACATCAACAACTTCTTCACGCTCGACGACGGCAACGACTGGGGCTTCGGCCTCTGGTACGCCCCGCTGAAACGCCTGAACGTCGGCTTCTACCGGACTTCGGACCTGAACGTGTACGAGGCGTCCGCTCAGTATCAGCTGCCCTCGGTCTGCGGCTTCGGAGCGTCCATCCGTCTGGGCGAGGATTGGCGCACGGAGACCGGGCCCTTCGGCGCGGCGAGCCCGAAGTCGAGCTTCTTCGCCCAGGCCGTGCTCGCGTATTCGTTCGGCCCCTATGCGCGGCTGACGGTCGTGCCCACCTATCTGCAGAGGACCAACAAGTTTCGGATCAACCGGAGCTTCGCGCCGCCGGGAGACGAGTCCTGCCGGCAGAATCCGCCGCCGGCGAATTCGCCTTACAACTGCTCCGGGCTCTACGAGAACATCTTCAACGTGCCGATCGCCGCATCGATCGCCATCACCCACTCGATCACGCTTCACGGCGAAGTCACGCCGCGCCTCTCCGCCGTCAACTCGAGCGGCGTCGGCTGGGCCGTCACGCTCGAGAAGTCGCTCCTGCGCCATCGCTTCGCGTTTTTCGCCGGCAACCAGCGGGCGACGACCGTCGACCAGTACACGGGCGGACTGGCGATGGGCCAGAACCCGAAGAACGTGTACATCGGCTTCAATCTCTACCGCGCCTGGAAGCTGAATTGACGCCGCGCCGCGCACGAGCGCGTCGCGCGGCGTCATCCCGAGGCCGAAGGCCGAGAGATCCCGGACTCGTGTGCGGCACAATGCCCTCACATGCGCACTCCGCCTCCCGAGCTCGCCGTCCGGAGCCTCGGCCCCACGGACCGTCTCGTCGCCCTGCCCGCAGTCCAGCTTCGCGACGCGCGCACGGGCTCGGCGCCCCGCCTCGCGACGGCCGTCCGCGTGGGCCTGCGCGACGGCGCCCTCTGCGTGAGGTTCGACGGGCGGGACGCCGGCGTCGTCGCCACGCTCACGCAGCGCGACGACCCGCTCTGGACGGAGGACGTCTTCGAGGTTTTCCTGGCGGCCGAAGACCCGCCCCGGCGCTATTTCGAGGTCGAGGTCAACCCGCTCGGCACACTGTTCGACGCGCGGGTGGAATCGCCTCGAACTCGTCCCGAGCCACGATGCGCGTCGACGCGTCGTGGGACTGCCCCGGCCTGACGGCGCGCGTGACGCGCCGCCCGAAGCGCTGGTCGGCTCTCCTGACGATCCCGCTGGCGCCCATCTGCGGAACGGCGACGCCGACGCGCCTCCGGGCCAACTTCTATCGAATCGATCGCGGCGACCCGGACGAGTTCACGGCGTGGTCGCCGACCTTCGCGGATCCCGCGGACTTTCACGCGCCGGAGCGGTTCGGCGTGCTCGAGCTAGGCTAGCCGACCGTCCTTCACGATCTCCTGTTCCTGGAGCCAGTCGGCCGCCCGCTCCTTCGCGCGCCGCTCCTTGAACTGAAAGAAGTGGGTCTCCTCCTTCGGATGAACGAGAAGCGCCGCCCGGAACGCGGCCGCCGGCTCGGGCGATTCGAGCGCCTTGCGCAGGTCGCGGCGGCAATCCTCGTCCTCGCAGTGCGCCGCGAAGTCCTCGAGGTCCCCGCGCGTGCGCTCCCCGCGATCCTTGGGCAGGGCCCGGTAGCGCGGATTCCCGGCGAGCTCCGCGTGGCGCGCGGCGTCCTGCACCAGGACCTGGACGACGTCGCCCGTCTCGCTGTCGAAGAAGTGCGTGATCTTCTGAGAGCGGTTTTCGAAGGCCACGATCAGGCCCTCCCAGTCGATCTCGAGCGGCATATTCCCGGTATGATACGGGTTTCGGGAGAGTCATGAAGAAGATCGCCACCTTCGACGACTGGGTCGACGCGTTTCGCGCATGGCAGAAGGACATCGGCCTGGACCTGCCGAAGTACGCCGACTACCAGTTCGAAGCCAAGTACGGGGACCTGAAGAACGACGAGATCGAGTACGGGGACTTTCGTGGGTCGCGGAAATGGGAACGGGTCACGCAGATCCCCCAGCAGCCGATCCGCGACGCGCTCTGCAACCTCATCGTCTACCAGGGCGACACCGAGTTCGCCTCGGTCGAGCAGCAGCGCACGCTGCTCGAGTCCTCACCTTCCGACTACGACACGGACAGCGCCTGCCGCATCATGGTCGAGGAGATGCGCCATGGCTGGCAAATGTGCCACCTGCTCGTCAATCACTTCGGCGAAACGGGCCGGATCGAGGCCCGCAAGCTCCTCGAACGCCGGTCCTGGGAGAACAACCGGCTCCTCGGATCCTTCAACGTCGACGTCGACAACTGGGTCGACTTCTTCACCTACACCGAGTTCGTCGACCGCGACGGCAAGTTCCAGCTCAACATGCTGTCGACCTCGGGCTTCGCGCCGCTCGCCCGCTCGATGGGACCGATGCTCCGCGAGGAGGGCTTCCACCTCGGGACCGGCCACATGGGCCTCCAGCGCATCGTGAAGGCCGGACGCGTGCCGCCCGCCCTGCTGCAGAAGTACGTCAACAAATGGCTCTCGACGGCCTACGACCTTTTCGGGAAGGACTCCTCGTCCTCGGCGGAGTGGTTCTACGTCTGGGGCCTCAAGGGCCGGTACGACGAGGCCAAGCAACCGGCGGACCCCGACAAGGCGCACCTGAACGAGTTATCGCGCGACCTCTACAAGCAGGAAGTCGACGCGCTCCTCGAATCGATCAGCCGGTTCCTGCCCGCCGGGACCGCGCCGCTGACGGCGCCCGACATGAAGTTTCACCGCTCGATCGGCGAGTTCGTCGGCCAGCCCTACTCGGTCACCGGCGAGAGGCTCTCGCCGGAGGCGCACGAAAAGCACGTCGCCGAGGTCCTCCCGAACGAGGAGGAAAAGGCCTTCGTGCGGAGCCTCATGCGCGAGCCGGGCTGGATCGCGCCGCGCACCGAGGTCACGGCCTCCTGACGGACGACCGCTCGGCCTCGCTCCGCCGCGCGCTGCTGGCCTGGTTTCGACGCGAGAAGCGCGCCCTCCCGTGGCGCGGGACCCGCGACCCCTACCGGATCTGGGTCTCGGAGGTCATGCTCCAGCAGACGACCGTGGCCGCGGTGCGCGGCCGCTACGACGCGTTCCTCGCCCGGTTCCCGGATCTCCCGAGTCTCGCGCGGGCGCGTGAATCGAGCGTCCTCGCCGCGTGGTCGGGTCTCGGCTATTACGCCCGGGCGCGCAACCTCCATGCTGCGGCGCGCGGCCTCGTCTCGCATCACGACGGCCGCTTCCCGCGCGATCCGCAGACCCTCGCGACCCTGCCGGGGTTCGGCGACTACATGGCCGCCGCGGTCGCCTCGATCGCCTTCGGCGCGCGCGTGCCCGCGGTCGACGCCAACGTGACCCGGGTCGTGTCGCGGCTCTTCGCCATCGGCGGCGAAGCGGGCACGGCCCTCCACGCCGCCGCCGTGCGGGCGCGCGCCGCGGCCCTGCTGCCCTCGCGGCGGCCGGGCGACCTGACCGCGGCCCTGATGGACCTCGGCCAGCAGATCTGCAAGCCGCGTCGCCCGGAGTGCGGCGCGTGCCCCGCCGCACGACTTTGCGGAGCGCTCGCGGCGGGTGCGCCGGAGCGCTTTCCGCGCCGCCGCGTGAAACCGCGCGCCCATCGCGTCCACTTCGCGGCCGCCGTCGCCGAGCGGGACGGCCGGGTGCTGCTCGTGCGCGAGACCGGGCCCCTCCTGCGCGGAATGTGGCTCTTCCCTTCGGCCGAGGCGGCCTCCCCCGGAGTCGCGCGAACGCGCCTGTCGCGCGCCCTGCCCGCGCTCGGCTTGCGGCTCGCGGACTCCGCCGCCCTCGGCACGGCCCGCCACACGATCGTTCACCGCATGCTCGACATCCGCGCCTACCGGGCCGAACCGGTCTCGAGACCGCAGGCTCGGCACGCTCCCGAGTCGCGCTGGCTCACCCCCGGGGCTCTGGACCGGGCGGCGATTCCGACCCTGACGCGGAGGATCGCGTCGGCCGCCGGCATTCGGCCGCGTGTCCGTGTCCGGCCTGCGCCCGGAGGCCCGGGGTCTCGTTCCCGCTCGGGGGACCGACCGCGGCGCTCTGCTACACTGGCCCGAGGTTCGACACGAGCCTCCTGAGCGTGTTTCCAGCAGCCGATATCGCCTCCGTCCGGATACTGGTCGTCGACGACGACGAGCAGGTGAGGGCGTTTCTGCGCCGCCTCCTCGTGCGCTCCGGTTACACCGTCGAGGAATCGGGCACCGCGATCGGCGCCATGGAGCTCGTCCGGGCGAACCCGCCGGACCTCGTTCTGCTCGACCTGCAGCTTCCCGACCGCAGCGGCCACGAGGTGCTCGAAGAGATCCGGGCCGATCCCGCGACACGGCTCCTGCCGGTCGTCATGCTGACCGGCACGACGTCCCCGGCGGAGAAGATCCGCGCGCAGGCCGAGGGCGTGACCGACTTCCTCTCCAAGCCCTTCTCGCCCGAGGAGCTCGTGCCGCGCGTCCGCGCCCTCGTCATGCTCAAGCAGTTCGCCGACGAGCACGAGCACGCCGAGCACGTCATCCTGACTCTCGCCAAGACGATCGATGCGCGAGACCCGTACACGGCCGGGCACAGCGGCCGGGTCGCCGAGTACGCCGACCGCGTCGCGGCCCGCATGGGCCTGGATGCCGCCGCGCGCACGGACATGCGGCGCGGCGCCCTCTTTCACGACCTCGGCAAGATCGTCATCCCCGACGCGATCCTCCGCAAGCCCGGTGCCCTGACCGCCGAGGAGCGCGCGGTCATCGAGGAGCACCCGACCGTCGGGCACGAGCTGCTCCTGCCCATGCGAACCATGCGCAAGACGCTTCCCGTCGTGTACTCCCACCACGAGCGCCTGGACGGCTCGGGATACCCGGAAGGCATCTCGGGAATCGCGATCCCCATGACCGTGCGGATCGTCACGATCGCCGACATCTTCGACGCGCTCACGACCGATCGCGCGTACCGCGGAGCGCTCTCCATCGAGACGGCATTCGAGATCCTGGAGGACGGCGTGACGCGCGGCTGGTGGGACGAGGACGGCGTCGAGGTCCTGCGGGCCACGGTCGACGAGCTGGGCCGCGTCGGCGCCGCCTGAGGGAACCGGGCGCGCCCATGGACCTCGTCTGGAAGGGAGAGCCGGCGCGGATCCGCGAGATGGGGACCGGCCCCGCCGTCGTCCTCGTGCACGGCTACCCGCTCGACGGGGCGATGTGGTCGGGAGTGGCGCGCGTCCTGGCGTCGCGCTTTCGGGTCCTCAAGCCGGACCTGCCGGGCCGCGGCGAAACCGCGGCCGCTTCGGGTGCGACGATCGAGGACTACGCCGACTTCCTCGAGGCGATCCTCGGCGGGCTCCCGGAACCGGCCGGCCTCGCGGGCTTCTCGATGGGCGGCTACGCCGCGCTGGCGCTCGCCCGGCGGCGGCCGGCGAGGCTCGCCGCGCTGGCCCTGGTCGACACGCGGGCGCCGGCCGACGACGAAGCCGGCCGCGCCCGGCGCGACGAGGCGATCGGCGACGCTCAGGTCCGGCGGCGTCGCCGCGATCGCCGACGCGATGCTCGGAAAGCTCCTGACGCCGGCCTCCCTCGGCAACAGGGATCTCGTCGAGCGCGTGCGTCGGATCATGCTCCGCCAGAAGCCCGAGACGGTCGCGGCGGACCTGACCGCCCTGCGCGACCGGCCCGACGCGCGGCCGGGGCTGGCGTCGATCGCGATTCCCACGCTCGTCGTCGTCGGCGCGCAGGACGCGCTCACGCCGCCCTCGGACGCGCAGGCCATGGCGGAAGCCATCCCGGGCGCGCGCCTGGCCGAGATCCCGGGCGCCGGGCACCTCGCTCCGATGGAGCGGCCCGGCGCCGTCGCGGCCGCGCTCGGCGAGTTCTTCTCGCCGCGAGCGCGCTCGCGCCCCCGGCCTCCGTAGGGCCGCACGGCGGCTAGAACCCCAGCTTCACCCCGAACCGGGCCGACGTCGGCAGCGTCCGCGCGATCGCCTGGCCGTAGGTGGGGTTGCACTTGCCTTCGTCCGCGCTGCCCGGAGCGGTCCCGCAGACGTAGGTGGGGTCGGTGAACTCCGACAGGTTGTACCGCTGGTCCACGGCGACGACCCGCTGCGTGTTGAGAATGTTGAAGACGTCGACGAGAAAGCTCAGCGTCACCGGCCCGAGCGGGAGCGGAAATCCCAGGTGCACGTCGGCATCGTAAGAGGACTGGACCCGGCCCTCGGAGCCGCGCCGCTCGAGGAAGAACTCCGGGCGCGTGTAGGCGTCCGAGAATCCGATGCGCGAGATCGGCGTGCCGGTCTGGTAGTAGGTCACCAGGCCGAGCGACAGGTTGAAGGGCGTGACGTACACGCCGGACAGCTTGGCGACGCTGCGGCGGTCGTTCGAGAGGTATCCGCTCGCCGTGATGGGCTGAGCGCACGCCGTTGACGACCGGGCCCCGCGTGAAGAAGTCGTAGTAGTCGTAGAGGGCCGAGATGTTGGGGTCGGCCGTGCCGCGCGGCTGCGTGTACGGCGCGAAGAGGCCGTCGTAGTTGCCCTGGAGCGTCGCGTACACGTAGGAGGCGAGGATCGTCCAGTTCGAGGAGAACTGCTTGGTGACGTCGAACTGGAAGCCCCGGTAGATGCGCTGCGCCCTGGGCGCCGGGAACTGGGTGTTGTAGTCGAGCGAGAAGAGGTTGGCCATCCGATCCTCCGTCGGATTGCCGACGCAATAGTCGCCGTCCGCCGTGCACAGATAGTCCTCGACGACCCGCGGCAGGTCGCGATACACGTACCGGGCGCGCACCGCGAGGCTCGGCATGAGCTCCCGCTCGACGCCGAAGATGCCCTCGCGCAGGTACTGGCCGGAGAGGCCGTTGTCGGTCAGGTCGTTGAACCCGCCGAAGATCTTTCCGCCGCCCTGCGCGACCGCGCCGTCGTCGCCGACGATCTCGGCCGCCGTCACGTCCGGGACGAGCGAGGTGGGATCGAAGTTGTAGATCGTCGGCTGCCGCTCGGAGCTGTAGGACCGGATGACGAGGTCCATCGGGATCTGTTCGTAGAAGAAGCCGTACGAGCCGAAGACCTTCGTCTTGTTGTCCTTCGTCGGGTCCCAGGTGAAGCCGATGCGCGGGCGCCCAGCTGTCGGTGATGTTGATCTGCCGGGTGCCGTCGCCGGAGAAGATCTGCTGGTTGTCGTACCGGACCCCGAGGCTGATCGTCAGGTTCGGCAGGAGCGTCAGGGTGTCCTGCAGGTAGAACGAGAACGTCTCGTGAAACGGGGTCGCGTTCAACTGCGACGTCGGCACGTTGTCCGGCAGGCTCGCCGTCGGAATCGTCCAGTAGAAATGGGAGTAGACCGGCCGCGAAGGGTCCCCCGGGTTGGGATAGATCGTGACCTGCTGCGCCTGGTTGAGCGAGGCGTCGCCCGACATGCGCTTGACGACGTCGGCCTGGTCCTTCATGAACTCGAATCCGCCCTTGATCTCGTTGTTGCCGAGGTACTTCGTGACGGATGCGGCGGCGAGGTACCGCTTGAAGGACTTGTCCTGGATCAGGCCGAAGCCGCCCTCCTGCACGTTGGTGATGGTGTTGACGTACTGGATCGCGTTGCCGCCCGGGAAGCCCCGGGTCGACGTTGTTCTTTTCCTGGTGGACCGCGCCCTGGAGGGCCACGGCCCAGCTCGACCCGAAGAGGCCGCTGTAACGCAGCGAGTAGTCGCTGCCCCCGCTGCTCTGGTCGCCGATGAAGCTCGTGTAGGGGCCGTTGACGCGGGTGCGCGCCGTCGTTGACCGCGCCCGTGTCGGTCCGCGGATCCTGGAAGTAGCTCCCGACGATCGTGTTCGACGAGCCGATCATCCAGGTCACCTTGGCCGAGCCCAGGTTGCGCGTCGTGTCGGTGTCGGCGGGCAGGCCGGCGTTGGGGCCCTCCGTCAGCGTCTGCTTGGTCGTGTTCTGCACGCGGTCGTACGCGCCGAAGAACCAGATCTTGTCCTTCAGCACGAAGCCCCCGAGGTCGAAGCCGTAGTCCAGGCGGTTGTAGCCCGAGATGAACGAGAAGAGCTGCGAGTCCTCCGGGTGCTTGTTCGACGCCTGGAGCGAGTTGTTGTCGTAGTAGGCGAACGCGTCGCCGTGGAACTCGTTGCCGCCCGACTTCGTGATGACGTTGATGATGCCGCCGGTCGAGCGGCCGTACTCGGCCTGGTAGCCGCCGGTCTTGACCTCGACCTCCTGGATGAACTCGTAGTTGAGGTCCTTGCCCTGGGCGCCGTACTCGACGCCGCTCGTCACGACCCCGTCGATGACGAAGCCGTTCTCGAGGCCGGTCGAGCCGTTGACGACGATCGTGTTCGCGAAGGCCGCCGTATTGGCGGTCTGCGTCGAAACGCCCGCCGAGATCTGGACGATCGAGGTGTAGCTGCGGCCCGTCGGCAGCGACTTGATCTGCCGGCTGTCGATGTTGTTGCCGATCGTGGCCGACGCCTGGTCGATCAGAGGCTGCTCGCCGGTCACGACGATCTCGGCCGTGGCCGTGGGGCGCAGGCGGAGATCGCCCGTCGACGTCTTGCCGAGACCGACGACGACGCTCGCCTCGGTCGTCGCGAACCCCTGGAGGGTGGCGGTCACCTTGTAGGTGCCCGGCGGCAGCAGAACGAGCCGATAGGCGCCCGAGGCGTCGGTGACGTTCGACCGCACGCCCTGGAACGCGGGCCCGCGCGCCTCGACGACCACGCCCGGCAGGGCTCCCCCGTTTTCGTCGGTCACGTGGCCGACGATGTCTCCCGTGGTCTGCGCGAGTGCGGAGGCTGAACCGAGAGCTGCCGCCAGCGAGGGCGATCGCCTGCAGGTACCGTTTCATCGGACCTCCTCGAATTCTTGGAAAAAGACTAGCACAGGGTTCCGGGTCGGGTGGCGCCTCGACGCCTCGAAGCGGTCTGTGGTACACGGAGCCGCGATGGGATTCTTCCGCAGGTCGCGCCGCGAGGCCGAGACCTCCGGCCGGGTGACGCGGCTCCACATCGGCGCCGGCCAGGAGTCGATCCCCGGCTGGATCAACATCGACAACCAGGGTCATGCCCGGCGTCGACCAGGTCCTCGACGTCCGGCGGGGGCTGCCGTTCTCCGACGTCGCGTCGATCTACGCGGAGCACTTCCTCGAGCACCTGACGCTCGACGAGGGCCTGGCGTTCCTGAAGGAGTGCCGCCGCGTGCTCGCGCCCGACGGGGTCCTGCGCCTCTCGACGCCCAATCTCGACTGGGTCGTGCTGACGCACTATCGGGGACCGACCGTCCCCGAGGAGGACGCGCAGGTCGATTGCTTCCGGCTGAACCGTGCCTTCCACGGCTGGGGACACCAGTTCCTCTACAACCGCGCGACGCTCTCCGCGGCCGTCCGCTCCGCGGGCTTCGCCTCGACGGTGTTTCGCACCTACGGCGAGAGCGCAGCGGCCGGAGCTCACCGGCCTCGAGCGCCACCAGACCTGGGAGGACACGCCGGAGCTTCCGCACGTCCTGATCATCGAGGCCTCGGGCAGCGCCCGCGGCGCCGGCCTCGACGAAAAGGAGCTCAGGGAGTTTCGGGAGGCGATGGGCGCGAGGTAAGCGCACCCTTAACGGCCGTCGCCCGCAGGTACTGCGTGCCCGCCCCGCGGATCTCCGTGACGCGGAAGCCCGCGCGCTCGAGGCGCCGCGTCAGCTCGCGCGCGGAGAAGACGACGCCGGACCACGAATCGGCCACCCACCTCCGGAAAAACTGGCGGGAGCGCCCGTCGACCTGCACGCGCAGGAGCCCGCCTTTCTTCAACACACGCGCCGCCTCCCGGAAGTAGCGCTCGATGAAGGCCTTGCGGGGCACGTGCTGGAAGACGATGTGCGAGTAGACGAAGTCGAACTCGTCCGCCGGCAGGAAGCCGAGAGAGCCGTCGGTGCGCCGGAGCTCGACGTTGTCCCGGCCTGCGCAGAACTCCCGCCCCCGGCGGACCATCTCCTCCGACAGGTCGACGCCGACGGCGCGCGCGACGCGCGCCGACAGGGGCTTCAGGAGGCGTCCGATGCCGCACCCGATCTCGAGCACCTTCCAGTCCGGGGAGACCACGAGGCCGTCGAGGATCTGCTCCTGCGAGGTCCTTCTGCCCCGACGCGGCGAAGGCGTCGGCCGACTCTCCGGCCGTCGTGCAGATGTAGAAGGCCGCATTCTCGCGCGCGCGCCGCTCCCAGTCCGACCGCATCGACTCGCGCCGCCGCCAGAGACGGCCGGGAAGCGATCGCGTGAAGGGGACGTCGCGCACGCGACGATGCTAGCAGGGCCCGCCGCCGGGAGCGGCGCCAGTCGCGGCGATGGTCCGGGCGGGAGAACCGTACACTCGTTCGTGAGGCCCTCCCGGCGCGGCTGTCGTTCCCGTGCGGCTATGATCCTCGCGAGCCATGCACGAATCGCGATGGAACGACGGGGCGTTCACGACCCAGCTCGAGTCGCTCGTGTGGACGGCCTCGCCGATCGTCCGACGCTACCTTCACCGGCTGGCCACGGGCGACCCGGCCTGCGACTGGCTGACGGCGATCCGGTTCCGCTACCTCCCCGGAGTCGTGCGCCGCGCCCTCGTGCTCGGGTGCGGCTCGGGCTGGCTCGAGCGGGCGCTCGCCACGCCGGGCGGCGGAGTGCGTTCGATCATCGCCTGTGACGTCGCGCGCGAGACCGTCGACCGGGCGCGGGCGCGCGCGGTCGCGGACGGCAAGGACATCATCGAGTATCGCGTCGTCGATCTCGAACACGAACAGCTTCCGGAGGGGCCGTTCGACGCCATCATCGCCAACGACGTGCTCCACCACATCACCGGCCTCGAACGCCTCTATCCCCTCATCCACGACGCGCTGGCACCCCACGGCCGATTCGTCTTCAACGAGTACGTCGGCCCCAATCGCTTTCAGTACGACGACGCGCGGATGGAGCTGATCAACCGCTACTTTCGCATGTTCCCGGACCGCCTCCGGTGGGACCCCGTGACGAACAGCCCGCTCTGGAAGCGGACCCGCATCGACTCCGGGAAGCTGATCGCCGAGGACCCGACCGAAGCGGTCCGCAGCGAGGACGTGCTCCCGCTCGCGCGCTCCGCGTTTTCGGTCGTCGCCGAGATCCCGTACGGCGGCGGTCTGCTCAATCCGCTCCTCTTCGGCGTGATCGCGGGCTTCCAGCCCGGCCGCGACGACCGGCTGCTCGACGTTCTCTGCGCGGCGGAGGACCGGCTGACCGAGGCGGGCGCCCTCGAGCCCGACTTTCACATCTTCGTCGGCGCGCGCCGGAGCCCGGGCGAATCGGGATCCGGGAGCGGCGGCTCGCTCCCGCCGACGCCCGGAGACCTCGCCGACGGATGATCTCGTCACTGGCGGTGCTCCTCGTGCTCGGGGCCGTGGCGGCTGGCGCCGGGGTGGCGGCCAGATCTCTCGGGCGCCCGATTCCCGCCGGGACGCTCGCGCTCTTCTTCCTTCTGGCGCTCGCGCCGTTTCCCCGCGCCTTTCTCCCGGGCCGGACCGTGCTGCCGCTCGAGCACGTCGCGACGACGGAGCCCTGGCTCGCGCCCCACGGAGCCCTGCCCGCGAACCCGTATCTCAACGACGTCGTCATGCAGATGCTCCCCTGGGCGCAGGCCGTGAGGCTGGCCTACGCCGAGGGCTCGCTGCCACTGCGCGATCGCTGGAACGGCGCCGGCACCCCGCTCGCCGCCAACGGCCAGTCGGCGGCGTTTTCGCCCTTCACGCTGCTCACCCTGCCGCTCCCGCTCCTCTCCGCGTTCCTCGCGGCGGGCTCGGCGAAGCTCCTGCTCGCGATGACCGGCACGTGGTTGTGGCTCCGCGAGCTCTCGGCCTCATCCCGCGCCGCCGTCTTCGCCGCGATCGCCTTCTCGCTGTCGATGACCTTCTCGCAGTGGCTCTTCTTCCCCCACACGGCCGTCTTCTGCCTCTGGCCCTGGATGCTCTTCCTGGCCGAACGCTGCCGCGACGCGAACGGGCGGCGGCGCGCCACGGCGGCCCTGGCGGCCGTCTTCCTGGGGGCAGCGCTCGCGGGCCACCCCGAAAGCCTCGTCCTCGGTCTGCTCTTTCTCGCTCTCTGGCTCGCCGGCCGCTCCGCCCTGCGGGACCTTCCCGACGCGGCGGCCGTGGCGCGCCGTGTCGGCGCTCGCCGGCGCGGCGGCGGCCGGGCTGTCCGCGTTCCTCCTCGTGCCGACGGCGCTGGCGATCCGCGCGTCGAACCGCATGGCCCTCACGGCGCTGCCCCACTGGAGCGGGGCGTTCTCCCTCGCGCCGCACGGCCCGGTCGGGCGCGGGGTCGCGACGGCGTTCTTCCCGCGGTCGCTCGGCGACCTGATCCACACGCCGCAGATCGCGGGGGTCACGGGCGGCGTTCCCCGAGATGGCTCTCGGATACTTCGGCATCGTCGGCTGGGCCGCCGCGCTCCTCTTCGTTCGACCGGGCGGGCCGCGCGCGCCCGCGTCGTGGGTGCTCCTCGGCCTGATCGTCTGCGGGCTCGGAGCCGCCGTGGCCCTCTGGCCGTTCGCGGAGATCTTCGGCGCGGTCCCGCGTGCTGCGCCACGTCTTTCCGCTGCGCTTCTACTCGTGGATCGCGCTCGCCGGGCCGGCGCTGGCGGCGCTCGAGCTCGACCGCTACGCCCGCGACCGGGCGGAGAGCCCGAGGGCCGCCTGGGGCGCGGCCGCCGTGGCGCTCGGGCTCGCGGGTGCGGCCGTCGCTCTGGCACCTGCACCTGCGGCCGGAGCTCACGGCGCCGGGCGCGCTCGGCTTTCAGAAGCGCCAGCTCGCGATCACTCTCGGTCTGCTGCTCGCCGCGGCCGGGCTCGCCCTCGTGACCCGCGCGCACACCGGCCTCTACGTCGCCGGCCTCGCGGCTCTCTGCGCCGCGGATCTCCTCTATCAATGGCGCAGTCACTATCGACTCTTCTCGCCGGCGCTCTTCTATCCGGAAACGCCGCTCGTGCGGTATCTCCGCGAGCAGACTCCGCCGTTTCGCGTCGCCGGAGCCGGCACGGCGCTCTTCCCGGGGACGAACGTCTTCGCCGGGGTCGAGGACGTGCGCACGCACGATCCGGTCGAGCGGCGGGACTACGTCGTATTTCTCGACGCCACCGCCGGCTACCCTCCAGGGAGCTACTTCAAGTCGCTCGGGAACCCGGACGCTCCGGTGCTCGACTTCCTCAACGCGCGCTACCTCGTCGCGGCGCCCGGGTACGAGCCGGCGCCGGATCGCTGGCGGCCCGTGTACGCGGGCGCGGACGGCCGGGTGTTCGAGAGTCCGACCGTTCTCCCGCGCGCCTTCGTCCCGGGCACCGTGCGCCTGGTGGCGGGCCCTTCGGCCGATCGAGCCCCTTCCCGACGCCAACGCGGCCTTCGGCCCGGCTTTCCGCGACATCGCCGCCAACACCGACTGGCGTTCCAGGGCCTGGGTGCTCGCGGACCGCGTCGCGGAGGAACCGGGCGGCGCGGCCGAAATCTCGGGATACCGGGAGTCCACGAACGCCGCCTCGTTCGACGCGAGAGCCGGCCGCGGCGGCGCCTGGGTCGTCCTCTCGCTGGTCCAGGACGGCGGCTGGTCGGCGCGCGGCGCCGACGGCGCGGCGATTCCCGTCGCGCGCGCGAACGGACCGTTTCTCGCCCTGCATCTGCCGGAGGGCGAGCACCGCGTCCGCGATGCGGTACCGATCGCCGGGCTTCGTCGTCGGGAGCGTGGATCTCGGCCGCCACCCTGGTGGCGATCCTCATCCGTCGCAGCGGCCGGGCGCGGGCGAGCGCCGAAGGGCGCGAGCGTGATCCACCCCGGGTCGCCCTTCTGGGTTCCGTCCGCCGCGCTGCAGCGGTACCTGAATCGGACCGCCACGGGCGACCCCGGCTGCGACTGGCTCACCTACGTGCGCCACGAGCACCTTCCGCGCCGGCTCGACCGCACGCTCCTTCTCGGCTGCGGAAGCGGGTTCCTCGAGCGCGCGCTCGCTCGATACGAGGGCGTGGAGTCGATTCTCGCCACGGATGCGGACCCCGCGGCGGTCGAGGCGGCCGCGCGACAGGCGCGGCGTCTGGGGCTCGCGTCGATTTCGTACGCGGTTCTGGACCCGGCGCGCGAGCCGCTGCCGCAGGGGCCGTGGAGCGCGATCATCGCCAACGACGTCCTGCACCACGTGCCCGGAGTCGACGCGCTCTTCTCCCGCATCCACGCGTCCCTGGAAACGCGGGGACGCTTCGTTTTCTCCGAGTACACCGGCCCCTCGCGCTTCCAGCACGCCGACGAGCCGATGGAGATCGTGCAGCGTTACTTTCGTCTTCTCCCGGAACGGTGGCGGACCGATCCGGACACGGGCCGGGTCCTCTGGCGGCGCGAGCGCGTCGATGCCGGGCGCCTCGAACGCGAGCGTCCGTTCGAAGCCGCCGAGAGCGACCGCCTCGTGCCCGGCGCGCGGCGCGCCTTCGCCGCCGAGGCGGAGCTCTCCGGCGGCGGCGGCCTCCTCCACCCGCTGCTCTCGGGCCTGGCGCTCCACTACCGCGACGGCTCGAGCGAGGACGAACGACTCCTCGAGGTTCTGTGCGCCGCGGAAGAGCACCTCGTGTCGCTTCGCGTGCTCGCTCCCGCCTTCACCGTGTTCGTCGGCCGGCGGCGGGACGGATGACATAATCGCGCCGTGCCCAGGCCCCTGAACGTCATCCTCGACCTGACGGCGCGCTGCAACCTGAAGTGCGTCATGTGCTACTTCGCGAACACCGACCGGCTCGTTCTTCCCGCCGTTCGACAAGCAGCTCTCGGACGACGGCAACATGCCCGTCGACGTGTTCGAGAAGATCGCGGCGGACCTCTTCCCGAAGGCCTGGCGCGTCGCGCTCGGCTGCGCGGCGGAGCCGATGATCCACCCGAAGTTCAAGGAGATCGTGGCGATCGCCGGGCGCTACGGCGTGCCCGACCTCTGGTTCCCCACGAACCTGCTCGCGCTGACCGACGCGACGGCCGAGGCGTTGATCGGCGCCCGCGTCGCGACCGTCGCCGCGTCGATCGACGGCATGACGAAGGAGACCTACGAGAAGATCCGCGTCCCGGCCAAGTGGGAGCGCCTGCTCGCCTGCCTCGAGACGCTTCGCCGCGTCCGTGCCGCGGCGAAGTCGAAGACGCCGCGGCTGCGGATCATCTTCACCTGGATGCAGTCGAACCGCCGGGACCTGGCGCGGCTGCCGGAGTTCGCCGCGGACCACGGCGCCTCCGAGATCGACGTCCGCTTCGTGTCCCGGACGCCGGGCGTCGACGTCGAGAACGAGCTGCTTTCGGACGTGGACCCCGAGGAGCTCAACGCCGAGCTCGCCGCAACCGCGCACGACGCCGTCCGGCGGGGCCTGAAGCTCGCGTCCTATCCGCAGTTCGAGCCGCAGCGCGTCGAGGCCGGCTTCCTCGCGCGCACGCGCCGCCGGCTGTGGCGCCTGCGCGCCGGACTCGACCGGCCCGAGTACTGGCGGTACTCCTGGTACCAGGGCCTCTTCGGCTGCGCGTACCCGGACCGCAACTACGTGATCCGCCCCAACGGCGCCGTCAGCCCCTGCATCTACTGGGAAGCCGACCCCATCGGCTTCTACCCCGCCGACGGGGTCGAGCGGATCGCCGCGGGTGCTCCGCTGAAGCGCATCCGCGACGGACTGCGCTCGGGCAGGCCGATCGGCACCTGCGCGACCTGCGGCGAGCGTCGGACGGCGCTCTACCGGCTGCGCGGGACCGAGGCGCCGGAGTCGCCGAGCGCCGCGCGCCTGCCCACGCACCCGCGCTGAGGCCGATTCACTCGGGAGCGGGGAGCTCCCAGAGCGAGGCGATCCCGACGTCGCCGACGAACCTCCAGGGACCGGGCGCGAACCCGGCGGCGTTCGAGACCTCGTGCGGCAGAACCACGGCGAGTACCCGGTATCCCCTGGCCCGGGCCTTCTCGCGCAGGATCGCAAAATCTCCCGGCCCGAGCCGGTCCCAGCGCACCGGAGTCAGGTCGGTGTAGAAGCGGAGCACGGCCGAGTACTCCATCGACACGACGAGCGCCTTGCCGTCGGGAGCCATCGAGGCCAGCCGGCGGCAGGCTTCGGGATAGATGACCTGGCCGCGTCCGCTGTCGAAGGGACGAAGGCGGCGCTCGACGCGCCATTCCACGAACAGGACGACCCCGACGACGAGCGCGATGGCAATCGCACGGTACGGAAGGCGCCGGCCGGGAGCGCCGACGTCGCGGTTCGGCAGGCGGCTCGCGAGATCGCGCGCGCAGAGCAGAAATCCCACGACGAGAGCCGGAGCGCACGGCAGGAAGTAGCGACCGTACGTCCAGTTCTCCGCCGGTCCCCAGAAGCAATAGAAGATGAAAATCGACGCGAACCAGACGATCAGCATGGCGCGATCGCGTCCGGGCACGCGCCGGTCGGCCGCCACGCCGAGCCAGCCGAGGGGCACGAGCGGTGAGAGCTGAGCGAGGATCCACGCTCCGTACCGGGCGACACGGGGTCCGAAGTTCGAGAGTGCGAGCTCGGCCTCGAACTGGTGCGAGTAGCCGGTGCGGAACGGGCTTCCGAACGCGATCCGGTTCCACGCCCCATAGAAAACCGCGAAGGGCAGGCCGGCCGCGGCGAAGAGCGCAAGGGGCCGGGGCCGCCACGGAAGGGCGAGCGAGAGGGGAAGGATGAGAAGCGCGTCGGTCGGCCGCACCAGCACGGCCAGGCCGAACGCCGCGCCGGCCGCCGCGGCCCACGCCGGGGACCGGCGCGCGCGGAGCGCACAGAGGACGGCCGCGGTCGACCACGTCGCCGCGGCCACATCGCTCAACGGCTGAAGGGAGGAGAGGATGAAGACGGTGCTGCCACCGACGATCGCCGCTCCGGCGAGGGCCAGCGGACGCGACAGCGACAGCTCGCGCGCGAGAAGGTACGTGAAGACGAGGCACATCAAGGCGAGCACGGGGTTCAGGAGATAGGGCCCGGCATCCCATCCGACCGCGATCGCCGCCAGGGCGAGTTGCAACGGGAAGCCGGGCGGGTAGTAGGGCACCGTCGTGCCCGGCACTGGTCCTGGCTCCTGGGCGAGCGGGGTGAGGGCGGCCGCGTACTTCGGCTCGAGACCGAGCTTGGCGAGCGCCTCGATGGGGAGGACGATGCGTCCCTCGACGATGTCGCGCGCGGTGTTCGCGTAGCCGGCGCTGTCGGAGCCGCTCACGCCGTGCCCGACGCGGTCGAACAGGAGCCCGCCGTAGGCGATCACCGCCAGGGCCGCGACGAGCAGGAATCTCCGTTGCGGATTGCCATGCGCCATCGGGGTCTCTTACGACAGCCGTGATGCGGCCGTGGGTTCGTGCCCGCGGCCAAAAAAAGAAAAGCTCAGGAACGAGTCCTGAGCTCCAAAATAATTCCCCGGCAACGTCCTACTCTCCCACGAGGTTTCCCTCGAAGTCCCATCGGGGCTGAAGGTTCTACGGCTGAGCGACCACCACGTAGCTGACCGAGTCCCCCGCGTACTGCGGCTGGTACCAGGTCGAGCCGCACTGCTGGTACGCGATCCCGTTGACGACGGTCGACACGCAACTGGGTGGCATCTGCGCCGGGCTGAAGATCGCTCCGACGACGGCGGCCGTCGCCGAGGCCACCGCGGTCACCGCGGCCGCGGCCGCAATGGGGTTGTCGTGGTAGCAGCAGCCGCCGCCGTAGCCTCCATGAGTGTCGACGTCCACGTTGACGTTGCGATTGACGTTGACGTTGTTGTTGACGTTCGTGTTGCGGTTCACGTTGGCATTCTGGTTCACGTTGGTATTCCGATTCCCGCCCGAGCTCGAGTTGACGCTCGTCCGGGCGCTCGAGCGCGTGCCGCCCCCGCCGCCTCCACGCTGGAGAGCGCCCGCGCTCGATCCCACGAAGAGAAGACCCGCCACGACCGCTGTGATCCGCCGGATGCTCGTATTGCTCATGTTCGTCTCCTCCTACTTCCCGCCACTCGGCCGCGTCGCAAACACGATGCGTTTCGCATCGGCGGGGGGATTGAACGTGAAGGCCGCGTCGTTGAACGACGGCGCGAGGTTCCACGTGTAAACCGCGCTGTACTGCGGCCGCGACGGATCGGTCGTCGTCGTGATGACCTGCTTGAGCGGCAGCGGATACGCGCCGAGCTGGATCCAGATCTGCCAGTCGATGCCCTCCTGGCGAAACGCGTACTGCTCGCACGTGATCCCGTCCACCACGGCCGGACCGGCATCCATCGCCGCGGTGAGAGCGCTCGAATTCACGCGGTCGGTCCCCCACCAGAAGAGGTCCGCGAGCGGCAATTCGATGTCGTACTTGTCGTCGAGCACTTTGGCCAGCTCTCCCGCCGTCGCCGGAGCGGCGACCGTCGCGTAGTACCCCATCTTCCGGGCGTAGAGCGTGAAGGACTTGCCGTCGAAGAGATACAGCCGGTCCTTGGCGTCGCTCTTGGATTCGATCCGGAGCCGGCCCGGAAGCTGAGCGACCATGTCGATCGTCGCATCCGAGGTCGTCAGCAGGCCGTTGTCGCGGACGTTGTCGCGCGTGACCACCGCGCGGACCTGGAAGGTCTTGACCGAGGCCCGCATGTAGGCCCCCATCCTGTCGAGCGCGGCGACCGCCTCCGGGTCGATGTCGCCCGTGGCGGCCGAAGCCGGCGCCTGCCCCGAGGCCGCGCCGCCGACGATCGCCGCCAGGATCGTCGCTGCGAATCCGAGTCGGAATGACCTTGGATCCATACGTCCCCCCTCGTGTTTTCGGTCCGCCGCGTTGCGACCGATGGTCCATCGGGCCGGCTTCAAACGACGGTTCGCCGAGCGATTCCGTCCCGATATATCACGCAACCCCGGCACGCTCCGCCGATCGCCGGCGCCGTGCGCGCGCGGTCCACGCGATCGCATTGCCCAAAAAAGAAAAGCTCAGGAACGAGTCCTGAGCTTCGAAATTAATCCCCGGCAACGTCCTACTCTCCCACGAGGTTTCCCTCGAAGTACCATCGGGGCTGAAGGGCTTAACGGCCGTGTTCGGAATGGGAACGGGTGTGGCCCCTTCGCTAAGGTCACCGGGAAACTCTGTTTCCCTGTTCATCGTGGACGCGCGACGGCCTGCGCCGCGGTCCATGCAAGAGAGTCGGTATATAAACGTGTTTTCGATTCGCGTCTTAAATATTTTATGGTCAAGCCGCACGGCCGATTAGTACGGGTCAGCTTCACGCCTCACAGCGTTTCCACACCCCGCCTATCAACGTGGTCGTCTCCCACGGGCCTTCAGGGGATTGCTCCCGGGAAATCTCATCTCGAGGAAGGCTTCCCGCTTATATGCTTTCAGCGGTTATCCTTTCGAACTTCGCTACCCGGCCATGCCGCTGGCGCGACAACCGGTGCACAAGAGGTTCGCCCGTCCCGGTCCTCTCGTACTAAGGACGGATCCTCACAAATTTCCTGCGCCCACACGAGATAGGGACCGAACTGTCTCACGACGTTCTAAACCCAGCTCACGTACCGCTTTAACCGGCGAACAGCCGGACCCTTGGGACCTGCTTCAGCCCCAGGATGCGATGAGCCGACATCGAGGTGCCAAACCTTGCCGTCGATGTGAACTCTTGGGCAAGATCAGCCTGTTATCCCCGGCGTACCTTTTATCCGTTGAGCGATGGCCCTTCCATGCAGAACCACCGGATCACTAAGCCCTACTTTCGTACCTGCTCGACTTGTCGGTCTCGCAGTCAAGCTCCCTTCTGCCTTTGCACTCTACGGCTGGTTTCCAATCAGCCTGAGGGAACCTTTGGACGCCTCCGTTACAGTTTAGGAGGCGACCGCCCCAGTCAAACTACCCGCCAGGCATGGTCCTGGACCCGGATTACGGGTCTCAGTTAGAACTCCGGCGCCATCAGGGTGGTATCTCACCGTCCACTCCCCCGAGGCCGAAACCCCAGGTTCAAAGTGTCCCACCTATCCTGCGCAGACAACGCCAAAATTCAATGCCTGGGTATAGTAAAGGTGCACAGGGTCTTTCCGTCTACGTGCGGGTAACCGGCATCTTCACCGGTGCTACAGATTCGCCGAGCGCGTTGCGGAGACAGTGACCAAATCGTTACGCCATTCGTGCAGGTCGGAACTTACCCGACAAGGAATTTCGCTACCTTAGGACCGTTCGTCGTTTGTTACTTCCGAATCTTCGGAGGCCAGATCGTTTCCGTCTGGCTCTGCATGTCGCCATGCAGGTCGGACTGTCTCATCTCATCCCTCGTGGATGAGCCTGGCGTACAGTCTCTGAGGATTCTCGAATCGCTTCGAGTCTTTCCTGCTGATTGCCTGCACCCCATTGCATTGTCACCATTGCTGGTAGCAGGGGATTCTCAGGGTTTCCAGCACATAGCCAGGTTTATTAACGTAACTACAACGGTCAACTTATAGTTACGGCCGCCGTTTACTGGGGCTTCGGTTCAAAGCTTTGCCTTGCGGCTAACCTCTCCCCTTAACCTTCCAGCACCGGGCAGGCGTCAGACCCTATACGTCGTTTTACGACTTTGCAGAGTCCTGTGTTTTTAGTAAACAGTCGCTTGGCCCGTTTTACTGAGACCCCGGTACGCCTTCGAGAGTAAATCTCTGAACGTTCCAGGGCACACCTTTTCCCGAAGTTACGGTGTTAATTTGCCGAGTTCCTTCGCAACGCTTCACTCGAGCGCCTTAGGATTCTCTCCTCATCTACCTGTGTCGGTTTGCGGTACGGTCACCCGTTCATCTCCTTAGGGGATTTTCTCGGCAGCGTGGCATCGGCGAGTTTGCGGCCTGACGGCCTCCCCGTCGCTTCTCGGCGTTGAATGGAAGAGCGGATTTACCTACCCTTCCCGCCTACGAGCTTGGCCCGGGACGTCCAACACCCGGTACGCCTAGCCTCCTGCGTCCCCCCTTCGTGATAACGACAAACGAGCGGTTCCGGAATATTAACCGGATTTCCATCGGCTACGCCTTTCGGCCTCGCCTTAGGGACCGACTGACCCTGAGCGGATTAACCTTGCTCAGGAATCCTTAGATTTACGGCGAGCAGTGCTCTCAACTGCTTTATCGCTACTTGTGCCGGCAGGGTCTCTTCCGAGCGCTCCATCGGTCCTCGCGGTCCGACTTCGCTGCGCTAGGAATGCTCTCCTACCACGTCTCTCGGCCGAAGCCTCGAGACATCCGCCGCTTCGGTACGTTGCTTGAGCCCCGTTGAATTGTCGGCACGGAGCCGCTTGACCAGTGAGCTGTTACGCTTTCTTTAAAGGATGGCTGCTTCTAAGCCAACCTCCTGGCTGTCTGGGCGTCTCCACATCCTTTTCCACTTAGCAACGATTTGGGGACCTTAGCGGGCGGTCTGGGTTCTTTCCCTCTCGACAATGAAGCTTATCCCCCACTGTCTGACTCCCGCACTGTGATCGACGGCATTCGGAGTTTGGTTGGATTTGGTAACGTGGAAACGCCCCTAGTCCATCCAGAGCTCTACCACCGTCGTCAATCATGCGAGGCTAGCCCTAAAGCTATTTCGGAGAGAACGAGCTATAACGGAATTTGATTAGCCTTTCACCCCTAACCACAGCTCATCCGAGTTGTTTTCAACCAACACCAGTTCGGGCCTTCACTGCGTGTTACCGCAGCTTCACCCTGGCCATGGTTAGATCATCCCGCTTCGCGTGTAATCCCAGCGACTGAATCGCCCTATTCAGACTCGCTTTCGCTCCGGCTCAGCACGATGCTTCGCCTTGCCGCTGAAATTAACTAGCCGGCTCATTATGCAAAAGGCACGCGGTTCCACCGTCTTGCGACATGGTGGTCCCACTGCTTGTAGATGGACGGGTTCAGGTACTATTTCACTCCCCTCACAGGGGTTCTTTTCACCTTTCCCTCACGGTACTGGTTCACTATCGGTCGCAGAGTAATGTTTAGCCTTGGGTGATGGTCCACCCGGATTCCCACAGGGTTTCTCGTGCCCCGTGGTACTCGGGAACGGAGCGGGAAGGAACCTCGTCTTTCGCCTACGGGGCTGTCACCCTCTTTGGCGGCACTTTCCAGTGACCTTCGACTAGACGGGTTCTTGTTGACTTCCTGGCTTGCGCCGTACTCCGCCCCACAACCCCCCGAGAACCGAAGCCCTCGAGGTTTGGGCTGTTCCGCTTTCGCTCGCCGCTACTGACGGAATCGCAATTGCTTTCTTTTCCTCCGGGTACTGAGATGGTTCACTTCCCCGGGTTTGCTTCTCCCTGCCTATGAATTCAGCAGGGGATCTCTGAACTTGCCTTCAGAGGGGTTGCCCCATTCGGAAATCCCCGGATCGATGCCTGTTTGCGGCTCCCCGGGGCTTATCGCAGCTTGCCACGTCCTTCATCGCTTCTCTGCGCCAAGGCATCCACCGTCCACCCTTAGTAGCTTGACCATAAAATACCTAAGACGCGAATCGTTTTCTATTTACCCGACTCTCTTGTCAAAGATCGCGATCACCGCGGATCAAAAAGCCCCTCGTCGTGCAAGGAGCTTTCTCATCCGCGCCGTCTGATCAAGTCATCGAATGCCGCCTGCCGTCTGCCGTTGAATTGGTGGAGCTGACCGGAATCGAACCGGCGACCTACGGCTTGCAAAGCCGCCGCTCTCCCAGCTGAGCTACAGCCCCAGGGGGTCCCGGGGGACCACGCGGTCCCCCGCACACGTACGCGAGGTCGACCAGACCAAACGTGGTGGGCCTAGGTAGATTCGAACTACCGACCTCACGCTTATCAGGCGTGTGCTCTAAACCAACTGAGCTATAGGCCCAGCGGGACTAGCTTATCGATGACTTCAAAGAGCACGGCCCGGGCCCAGGACGGCCCCGAGAGCCGATACCTTCAAAACTGAGTAGAGGCGTTTGCCGAACGAATCCGGCGCCAGACGATCGACCGTTGAGTGTCTCGTCCATCCCCCATGAGAGAGGGGCAGCGAGAAGAACTCTAGAAAGGAGGTGATCCAGCCACAGGTTCTCCTACAGCTACCTTGTTACGACTTCACCCCAATTACCGACCATACCTTAGGCGGCTTCCTCCCTTGCGGGTTGGAACACCGACTTCTGGTACAGCCGACTTTCGTGATGTGACGGGCGGTGTGTACAAGGCCCGGGAACGTATTCACCGCGGCGTGCTGATCCGCGATTACTAGCGATTCCAGCTTCATGGGGTCGAGTTGCAGACCCCAATCCGAACTGAGACCGGCTTTTTGCGATTGGCTACAGCTTGCGCTTTCGCAACGCTTTGTACCGGCCATTGTAGCACGTGTGTAGCCCTGGACATAAAGGCCATGAGGACTTGACGTCATCCCCACCTTCCTCCGGTTTATCACCGGCAGTCCCACTAGAGTGCCCGGCCGAACCGTTGGCAACTAGCAGCAGGGGTTGCGCTCGTTGCGGGACTTAACCCAACATCTCACGACACGAGCTGACGACAGCCATGCAGCACCTAACCAATTGTCCCTTGCGGGAAAAGGGGATTTCGCCCCCGATCAACTGATCTTCAAACCCAGGTAAGGTTCTTCGCGTTGCTTCGAATTGAACCACATGCTCCACCGCTTGTGCGGGCCCCCGTCAATTCCTTTGAGTTTCAGCCTTGCGACCGTACTCCCCAGGCGGGGCACTTAATGCGTTAGCTTCGGCACCGCAGGGGTCGATACCCGCGACACCAAGTGCCCATCGTTTACGGCGTGGACTACCGGGGTATCTAATCCCGTTTGCTACCCACGCTTTCGCGCCTCAGCGTCAGTACCGGTCCAGGGGGCCGCCTTCGCCACCGGTGTTCCTCCCAATATCTACGCATTTCACCGCTACACTGGGAATTCCACCCCCCTCTCCCGGACTCGAGCCTTGCAGTTTCTTCCGCACGTCCTCAGTTAAGCCGAGGGATTTCACGGAAGACACGCATGGCCGCCTACGCGCCCTTTACGCCCAATAATTCCGAATAACGCTAGCCCCCTCTGTATTACCGCGGCTGCTGGCACAGAGTTAGCCGGGGCTTCCTTTGCTGGTACAGTCAACGTCCGTGGGTATGAGCCACGAACGATTTCTTCCCAGCCGACAGGAGTTTACAACCCAAGGGCCTTCATCCTCCACGCGGCGTTGCTGCGTCAGGCTTTCGCCCATTGCGCAAGATTCCCCACTGCTGCCTCCCGTAGGAGTCCGGACCGTGTCTCAGTTCCGGTGTGACCGATCGCCCTCTCAGGCCGGTTACCGATCGAAGCCTTGGTGAGCCGTTACCTCACCAACTAGCTAATCGGGCGCGGGCCCATCCGGTAGCGCGAGATCTTGCGACCCCGCTTTGATCGTCAGGACTTTCGTCCCGAAGATGTCATGCGGTATTAGCTCGAGTTTCCCCGAGGTATTCCACACTTCCGGGCAGGTTACCCACGTGTTACTCACCCGTCCGCCACTCGACTGGAAGGAGTTGCCCCCTTCCGCCTCGTTCGACTTGCATGTGTTAAGCACGCCGCCAGCGTTCATTCTGAGCCAGGATCAAACTCTCCACTTTAAAGTGTTCGCACGGCTCGAAGCTTGCGCCCTCGCCGATTGATGCGAGTCAAACCCTGAAGTTTTCTGAAAACTCTGCTTTTTCAAAAAAAGCAGGAAAAAGACGTCTGGCACGCTCTACTCAGTTTTCAAGGAACCGGACTCCCGGGCCCTCGCGGCGCCCGGAAGCCGCGCCGTACCTCCGGCGCGACACCCGAAAAAATCCGCCTTTGAGGCGGACCTTTCAGCTTAACGAACCCCTTCCCCCTCGTCAACGCCAAAACGGCGACGCGCGTCCCGCCGTCACACGGACGGCTCACGCCGGGAAGAAGCCTTGGAAAGAACCAACCCTTGCGGGGAAAGGGAATATAGGGCGGCGCAAACTCCCTGTCAACACAATTCGGAAAAGAGCGAAACGATCAATGAACACGGGCCTTCCGTCGATGTCGGGCTGCACAGATTCCGGTGCAACTTCAGGCCCCTTTCTCGAGGCGTTCCAGGACGCGGGCGATGGCCTCCGGATAGGCGCGATGCTCCTCGGCCAGAATGCGGGCGGACAGCGTATCCACCGTATCTCCCTGAAGAATAGGTACTTGCCTCTGCAGAACGACCGGCCCGGTGTCGGTCCCCTCGTCGACGAAGTGGACCGAACAGCCCGATACGCTCTCCCCCGCCTCGAGGGCCCGCCGCTGAACGTCCAGGCCCGGGTACTTCGGCAGCAGCGCCGGGTGGATGTTGAGGATCCGGCCTCGCCAGCGCGCGATGAACTCGGGTGAGAGAAGCCGCATGTAGCCCGCCAGGCAGATGAGGTCCGGCCGGCGCTCCTCGAGGAGGGCGAGGATCGCGTCCTCGTGCGCGCGCCGGGACGCAAAAGCCGCGCGGTCGACCGCAAAGGCCGCGAGACTCCGCTCCCTCGCGCGGGCGAGCCCGCGCGCCCCCGCCACGTCGGAGACGACCGCGACGATTTCCGCGTTCGGAATCGTGCCGCGATCGACCGCGTCGGCGATCGCTTCGAAGTTGGATCCGCGGCCGGAGAGAAGTATGGCGAGCCGGCGCTTCGACACGCTCAGGCCGGCGGCGGCTCGACGAAGACGTGGTGGCGGCCGCTCTTGACGTTGCCGATGGCAAACCAGCGCTGGCCCGCGCTCTTCCAGATCTCCGCGGCGCGCGCGAGATCGCCGGGCGCGAGAAATACCACGAGCCCGATGCCCATGTTGAAGACGCGGTGCATCTCCTCGAAGGAGACGTCGCCCTCGCGCTGGATGACCTCGAAGACCGGGGGCACCGGCCAGGCGCCGGCCCGGACGACGACGTCGAGCCCCTGCGGCAGCACACGGGGAATGTTGTCGTAGAAACCCCCGCCGGTCAGGTGCGCCAGACCGTGCACCAGGCCGGCTTCGAGGAGCGGCTCGATCGGCCGCAGGTACGAGAGATGCGGATCGAGGAGCACGTCGCCGATCGCCCGCCCGCCGAGCTCGGCCAGTTGGTCCTGCGGAGTGCGGCCCATCCGCTCGAAGAAAACCCTGCGCGCGAGCGTGTAGCCGTTGGTCTGGAGGCCGACCGACGGGAGGCCCACCGCGATGTCGCCGGCCGTGATCCGCGAGCCGTCGACGATCTTCTCGCGGTCGACGACGCCGACGATCGTGCCCGCGACGTCGTACTCGCCCCCCGCGTAGAACCCGGGCATCTCCGCCGTCTCCCCGCCGAGCAGCGCCGTGCCGTTCTCGCGGCAGCCGCGCGCGATGCCCTCGATGACGCTCTCGATCAGGCCCGGCTCGACCTTCCCCGTCGCAATGTAGTCGAGGAAGAAGAGGGGCTTCGCGCCCTGGACGAGGATGTCGTTGACGCAGTGATTGACGAGGTCGGCGCCGCAGGAGTCGTGGCGGCCCATCTCGATCGCGACCTTGAGCTTGGTGCCCACGCCGTCCGTCGAGCCGACGAGCACGGGCTCGCGATACTTCGAGAAGTCCGGCCGGAAGAGCCCCCCGAACCCGCCCACGTCGCCGAGCACCCCCGGCGTGAAGGTCGAACGGATCGCCGCCTTCGCGCGCGCGAGCGCGGCCGCTTTGGCGTCGATGTCGACGCCGGCGTCGGCGTAGCGGGAGGTCGTCAAGGAACCGGCATTATAGCGACGGCGCGCGGGGCTCGACGCGCCGGATCCAGAGCGCGGTCGGTCCCGCGAGCACCTTGTTCTCCCGGCCTTCGAACGGAACCTGGTCGTACCGCTGCTCGATCCAGCGCGAGAGCGCGCTTCCATAGTCCGCGCCGAACGCTTCCCGGCCGTATTCTCCGCTCGGGCCCCGCCAGGTCACGATGGCGGCGGGCTTCGCCGATTCGAGCGCAGCCACGATCTCCTCTTCGTTCAGTTCGTTCAGGTACCCGGGAATCAGAAGCTTGTGCCGGATCGGGTTGCGGCGTTCGGCGAGGAAGTTCAGGACGGCGCCTTCGGGAATGACGACCAGTCCGTCGGTCGGGCCGGTTCTCGAACGGACCGCGGCGACGAGGCCTTCGACCTCGCGGGCGAAGGACGGCGCCGCGCGGAGCGCGCCTCCGGTGCCCGCGATCGGTACCCGGCCGTCGGCCGCATAAAACTGGAAGCGCCACGCGAACACCAGGACCGCCAGCCCCCCCGTGGCGAGCCTCAGCCCGGTGCGCAGCCGGCGGCGCACCCGGCCGGGTCCCGCGGCGAGCACGGCCCGGCGCAGAAGGCCCGCGCCGCAGACGATCGCAAAGGTCAGCGGCGGCGCCACGTACCCGAGGTCGCGAATGTCCAGGGGCCGGCGAAACGAGAGCACCAGCCCCAGGATCCCGAAGACGACGAAGGCGCGGGAGCGCGTTCCCGCCCGGCGCAGAAGGCCCGTGACGAGAGCGACGGCGCACACGAGCGGCGCGGCGCTGAACAGCTCCGAGCCTTCCGGCGCACCGCCCAGGTAGGCCGCCACGATCGCCGCGAGGCAGGCCAGCAGCAGCATCAGACGGCGGCGCGCGCGGCCGCCGTCGCCCGGACGCCCGGTCGCAACCGCCACGATCAGATAAGCCCCCAACCAGAGGCCCGCCGAGCGCAACAGAGCGAGCAGGCCCTGCGGCCACCGGGGAATCTGGGAGAAGCGCCACAGGAAGTCGCGCGTTTCCGGCGCCAGGCCGGTGAGAAGCAGCTGGCCCTCGCCGATCACGGCATGCCACCCGGCCAGGCCGACGAAAAGTCCCATCGCCGCACACCACAGGAGCACGGCGCTCCCCGCAACGAGGACGCCGGCCGCCACCGGAAGACGATGCGAGCGCGTCCGTCGCACGAGCAGGCCGGCGAGGATCGCTCCCACCGTGGCCAATCCCCACTCGAGTCGGCACAGGCCGGCGAGTGCGGCAAGACAGCCCGCCAGGATCGCTTCGCCCGGCCTTCCGCCGAACCGGGGTCGAGCGGCCACGGCGCCGGCGAGCAGCGCGAAGGTCGCGGCGTGCCACATTCGGTGGCCCATCGCGAGAATCGCGCCGCCGGCGTTGGGCATGAAGATGAGCGCGGGGATCGCCACCGCGATTCCCAGAGCGGCATCCGCGCGGCCGGTCACCCGACGAAGGGCCAGGAAGAGGGCGGCCAGCGCGAACAGCGCGCCGACGACGCCGGCCACGATCAGCGTCGCGAAGCTCGAGCCCAGGATGCGGAAGAATCCGGCTTCGAAGTAGGGTGTGAACGGACCGAACCAGTAGACCACGTCCCGATACAGCAGACCTCCGCGGGCGAGCGTGTCCGCGAAGATCCACTCGCTTCCGACATCGACGACGGCATCGCACCATCGGCCGAACGAAACGCCGAACAAGGCCAGGGTGGCAGCGCCGAAGCCGAGCGTCGCCGCCCTCGCCAATCCCGGCCGACCGGCGAGCGTTCCGCTCACCGCCGGATCCCGAGCGAGAATCTCGCATTGGCGCGCGCCGGGGCCCCGGAGGCGCGGAAAGGCTCGAGGCGATAGTTCGTCTCGATCCACTCGCGGATCCGGCGGCCGTAGTCCTCGCCGAACATGGCCCGGTCGTACTCGGTGACCGGTCGGCGCCAGATCACGATCGCGCCCGGGGGCGCCGCTTCGAGCTCCCGAAGCACATCGGCTTCGTTGTCGGCCGTGAGGTATCCCGGCAGATAGAGCTTGTGCCGTATCGGATTCCGGCGCGACGACAGGAGGTTGAGGACCTCGCCCTCGGGGAAGACGACCAGGCCGTCTCCGTCGCGGGTCCGGCTCCGGACGGCCGCGGCCAGCTCCTCGATCTCTCGCGCGACCTCCGGACGCGCGGTCAGCATGCCGGAGGTTCCCGCGATGGGGACACCTTCGAGCGAGGCGTACTGCCAGACCCGCCCCGCGAAGGCCGCGAGGACGAGCGCGCCCACCGCGAGCCGGAACGCCGGGGCGAGACGCGCCGCGGGTCCGCGTCTCCTCTCGAGCGCCACGCCCAGGTGCAGGAGCCCGGCCGCGCAGATGAACGCGAAGAGGAGCGGCGGGGCCACGTAGGCCGAGTCGCCGATGTGGAAGGGCCGCCGGTAGGACAGCAGCAGGCCGAGCAGGCCGCAACCCGAAAGCACCGCGGCGAAACGGCCCGGCCGCCGTGCGAGCCCGCAGGCCAGTCCCGCGGCGCTGACGAGCGGCCCGGCGCTGAAGAGGACGGCCCCGGCGGCGCCGCCGACCGCCGCGCTCGCCGCGAGGACGGCGAAGAGAACCAGCAGGAGCTTCACGGCGCGGGCCCGCCCGGCTCCCGCCGGGAGCGCCGCCACGCCCGCGAGGACGAAGAGCGCGGTCCACATCGCCGCGGAGTAGACGAGCTCCGCGGCGCCCGGTCTCCAGTCGGGGATCCCGGAGAAAGCGAGGAGGAAGTGGCGCGTCTCCTCCGGGAGCCCCGTCAGGAGCACGTGGCCGTCGCCGATCACCGCGGCCGCGCCCGCCCGCCACACGAAGAAGGCGAGTCCCGAGCCGAGGACCGCCAGACCGGCGCCCGCCGCGACCAACGCGTCCCGCATCCCCCGCCGCAGTTCCCGGACCCGCACCACGCACACGAGCGCCGCCGCGGCCGACGCCGCCAGGCCCCACTCCGTGCGGCAGAGCCCGGCGAAACCGGCCGCCGCGCCGGCGAGCAGGGGGCGCCACAGCGTGCGACCGGCCGCGCGGGACGACGCGAGGGCCACGGCGGCCAGAGCGAAGGCCGCCGCGTGCCAGATGCGGTATCCCATCCCGAGCAGCGCACCGCCGGCGTTGGGCATGAACACGAGCGCCGGAATCGCCAGCGCCGTCCACAGCGCCGCCTCGCGCCGCCCCGTCACGCGCCGCAGCACGACGCAGAAGACACCGAGCGCGACCGCGGCCGAGACCGCCCCGGCGGCGACGAGGCTCCCCAGATTCGAGCCGAAGAGGCGCAGGAACGCCGCCTGGAAGTGAGGCGTGAACGGCCCGAACCAGTAGACGACGTCGCGGTAGAGCCGCTCGCCCCGGGCCAGAGCGTCCGGAACGATCCACTCGCGGCCCGAATCGATGAGCGGGTCGGACCACTTGCCCCGGGAGACGGCGAAGAGGACGGCGGTCGCGGCCGCTACGGCCGCAAGACCGAGCGTCGTCCGTCGCTTCACGAGACGACGACCGGGGAGATCAGGGGCAGCCCGTCGGAGGAAGCGCTCACGGCCCCTGGGGCTCCGTCCGCGGTCCGACGCGCACACCGCCCTTCCAGACGCCCTCGAGCGCCCGGAGGTTCTGCGCCCCGGCCAGAGGATCACCCCCGAGAACCAGCAGGTCGGCCCGCTTTCCGCGCTCGAGCGTTCCGCGATCGGCGTCCTGGCCGATCGAGCGCGCCGCCGTCTGCGTCGCCGCGCGGAGAGCCTCGGCGGCTGGCAGGCCTATCCTCACGTAAATGTCCATCTCGACCGAGACCGCGAGACCCGGAAACGCCCACATGTCTGTCCCGAGGGCAATCGGCACGCCCGCCTGATGGAGCCTCCTGAGATTCTCGCGCAGAATCGGCAGTCGTTGCTTCAGGCTCTCGAAGTTGGGATACCGCTCGCGATATCCGCTCGCATAGTCGGCTGCGCGATACCGCGCGACGATCTGCGGCGCGAGCTCTTTAGCCACCGCCGGGGCCGCCAGCACGCCGCTCACGAAGCCCTGCGTATCCGCCAGAAACTCGAAGATGTCCATGGTCGGGACGTAGAAGACGGGCCGGCTCTTCATCACGGCGATCGTCTCGTCGTCGATCGGTTCGAGCACCCCATGGGCGAGTGCCGTGGCTCCGGCTGCGATCGCCGCTTTCGCATCTGCGAGATTCGGCGCGTGGACGGTCGCGCGCATCCCCTGCGCCCTGGCCTCCGAGATCAACGCCTGCACGATGGCGGGCGACACCTTCGGCAGCGGCGCCTTCGGCGCGCGGCACCAGGCCATGTCGTCGAGCATGAGCTTGATCTCGCGTGAGCCGAGGGCCCTGGCCCGCCGGACCGATTCGCGTGCCTCGTCCGGCGTGGCGGGAAAGCGATTCAGATTCGGATCCGCCGGCTGTCCTTGATCCCACCAGCCGCCTCGCGTCGTGAAGATCGGAGCGGCGGGAAAGACCTCCGGGATGTCCGTTCGCGCGGCGGAGGACTTCGCGAGGAGCTCCGCGGCCGCGGTGTCCTCCGCCATCAGGCGGACCGACGTGACGCCCCGGCGGAGCATCGTCCTCAGGTCCTCCTCGGACTCCGCGTGGACGTGGGCGTCGATCAAGCCGGGAATGATCCACTTGCGGTCGGCGGCGATGACCTGAGTTCCCCTGGGAAGCGCCCGAACCGCTTCCGGAGTCGCCTTCCCGACGGAAACGATGCGCCCGTCGGAAACGACGAGAAGCGAGTTCGGAAGCGGCGGCGCTCCCGTGCCGTCGATGAGTGTCGCGCCCCGGAAGGCGATCGTGGTGGCGAGCAAGAGGGGCCCGCTCAGCACCGTCCGGCCGGGCCTACTTCGCGTCGAGCGCGTGCTCTTTCTCGCGCTCCTCTTCCTCGATCTCGACGGGATAGATGCCCGTGAAGCAGGCGGTGCAGGTCGCCTGCTGCGGCCGGCCGAACGCCTCGAGCATGCCCTCGACCGACAGGTAGCCCAGGGAATCCGCCTCGATGAACTTTCGAATCTCGTCGACGGACTGGTTGGCCGCGATCAGCTCGGAACGGGTCGGCGTGTCGATGCCGTAGTGGCAGCTGTTGATGGTGGGAGGAGACGAGACGCGGACGTGGACTTCCTTCGCCCCGGCCTCCCGCAGCATGCGCACGATCTTGCGCGAGGTCGTGCCGCGGACGATCGAGTCGTCCACGAGAACGACGCGCTTGCCCTCGACGACCTCGCGCACGGGGTTGAGCTTCACCTTGACGCCGAAGTGGCGAATCGACTGCTTGGGCTCGATGAACGTGCGCCCGACATAGTGATTGCGCACCAGTCCCAGAGCGAACGGAATGCCGGATTCCTCGGCGTATCCGATGGCCGGGTACATCCCCGAGTCCGGCACGGCGACGACGACGTCGGCTTGCGCCGGGTGCTCCTTCGCCAGCCGGCGGCCGAATCCCTGGCGGGATGCGGCGACGCTTTTTCCGAAAACCATGGAGTCCGGACGCGCGAAGTAGACGTGCTCGAAGACGCAGGGCGTCGAGATCGGAAATGCGAACCGGTGCGAAGAGAAGCCTTCGCGCGAAAGCCGGACGATCTCGCCCGGTTCGACGTCTCGCTCGTACTTGGCCCCGATGAGGTCGAAGGCGCACGTCTCCGACGCGACGACCGGCGAACCCTCGCGGACGCCGAGCGAGAGCGGCCGAATCCCGTGCGGGTCGCGAACGGCGAAAATCCCCTCGCGCGAGAGAATGACGAGCGAGTAGGCGCCGCGAACTTCGCTGAGCGCATCGGCGATAGCGCCGGTCAGCGTCGGCGCCTGGGAACGTGCGACCAGGTGCAGGAACACCTCGGAGTCGGACGTCGTCGTGAACAGCGCGCCCTTCGCTTCGAGGGAGGCGCGTATCTCCCGCGCGTTCACGAGGTTACCGTTGTGCCCCAGGGCCAGCGGGCCCCGGCCCGTGGCGAAAACGAGAGGCTGAGCGTTGGCGAGAAGCGAGGCCCCGGCCGTCGAGTAGCGCACGTGGCCGATCGCCGTGCGGCCCGGCAGACGCGAGAGCCGCGCCTCGCCGAAGACGTCGGCGACGTAGCCCATCTCCCTCTCGACGTGGATCTTGCCGTCGTCGAGCGACGCGATCCCCGCCGACTCCTGGCCGCGGTGCTGGAGGGCGTAGAGACCGAGGTAGGCGAGGTTAGCGGCATCGTCCGAGTCGCAGACGCCGAAGACGCCGCATTCGTCCGAGAAGCCGCCCCGGTACGCCATAGGAAGACAATCTTAACATTCAGTCGCCGAGACTTAATCCCGAGGCGCGAGCGCGGCGGCCGTCCGCTCATCGAACGCCGTCATTCCGGTTTCAGGCTCACGGGCGCGGTGCGGCCGAGTTTTTCGGCGAGCGCTTGCCAGCGCGGCTCCACCCGGAGCCGGTCGAAGGCCGGCCAGTAGATGCGGAACCAGAGCGCGGCATTGCGCTCGTCGTACGCCCGCTCCAGCGCGGACAGCGCCTCCTCCGACTCCCCGAGGGGAGTCAGAACCATGGCCAGGTCGAAGGGAGGAACGTACTCGCGCGTCGCGCGCTCCTTGAGCTCCGCGAGAATTCGACGGGCGTCCGCGGCCCGGCCCGCGCGCGCGAGGGCGCCGCCGAGCAGGGCGATGTAAAGGCTGTGATTGCGCTGCGTGGTCTCGACGCCTCGCTCGAAGACCCGGATCGCCTCCGCGACGGCTCCGGTCTCCTGACAGGCGAGCCCGAGGGACATGAGCGGGTAGCCGGCTTCCGGGTCGAGCGCGACGGCCTTCCGGAACTCCTGCTCCGCCTCTTCGAAGCGACGACGAACGAGAAAGGTCCATCCGATCTGCGCCCGCAGGTTGGCCGAGTGCGGCTCGAGCTCGGCCCCGCGCCGGCCGATCTCGAGAGCCTCCTCGACCCGGCCCATACACACGAGACAAACGCTCAGCCAGAAGTACCCTTCGCCGGAGCGGGGGCCGAGCTCGATCGCGGTGCGAAATTCCTGTTCCTCCTTCGCCACGTCCCAGCCGTAGTACTGCTCGATGATGCCGAGGGAGAGGTGGACGCCCGGGGCATCCGGCGTCAGCTCATGCGCCTTCTCGGCCGCGGCCCGGGCCCGGCCGAACGCTTCCCAGGTCGGGATCCCGCCGTAGTAGCCCCACTGGCCATAGGCATCGGCGATTCCCGTATGGGCGGCGGCATAGCGGGGATCCCGCGCGACCACGGCTTCGAACTGCTCGATGGCGAGTCTCGGCCGGCGGAGGTTCTGGAAGTAGCGCCCCTTCAGATACAGGTTGTAGGCCTCGACGTCCTCGGTGGGGGGCGCCACGAGCGGCCCTCCGCGTGACCCGACGAGTCGGGGCTCGAGCTTCTGCGCGATCGAGCGCGCGATCTCGTCCTGAACCGCAAAGACGTCCTCCATCTCGCGGTCGTAGCGCTCGGACCAGAGATGGTAGCCGCTCGCGACGTCGATCAACTGGGCCGTGATCCGGAGCCGCTGTCCGGCCTGACGAACGCTCCCCTCGAGCACCGAGCGCACCCCGAGCTCGGCGCCGATCCGTCGCACGTCCGTGTCCTTTCCCTTGAAGGCGAAGGAGGACGTGCGCGCGGCGACGCGAAGCGCCTCGACTCTGCGCGAGCGCGTTGATGATTTCGTCGGTGATTCCGTCGCTGAAGTACTCGGCGTCGCGCTCTCCGCTCATGTTGCGAAACGGCAGGACGGCCACCGACGCCGCCGCGGTGGGTGCCTCCAGGATCGGGGCGGCCCCGCTCGTGGCTTCGGCAAGGTGCTCACGAATCGTCGCAAGCTCTCGCGCAAGGTCTTCCGATGACGCGTAGCGGTTCGCGGGCCTCCTTGGCGAGACATCGCTGCACGGTCCAGCGCAGCGGCGCCGGGATCCTGGGATTGATCGACGCGATCGGCTCGGGCTCGTCGCGGATGATGGCCGTGAGAGTCTCGGGCGTCGATCCGTGCTGGAACGCACGCCGACCCGTCGCCATCTCGTAGAGGATCGACCCGAACGAGAACTGGTCCGAGCGATAGTCGACCGATCCGCCCTTCGCCTGCTCGGGCGACATGTAGCCGACCGTCCCGAGAATCACACCTTCCTCGGTCTCCCCCGATACCGTCGGAGCCTGCGTCCGGCCGGCGCCGCTCGTGTCGGGCTGCGTCAGCTTGGCCAGACCGAAGTCGAGGATCTTGACGAGCCCATCGTCCGTGACCATCATGTTCTCGGGTTTCAGATCCCGGTGCACGATCCCTGCGGCATGCGCCCTCGCCAATCCCTCGGCCACCTGCGTGCCGACCTGGAGGAGCTGGCGGGCCGGCATGGCTTCGTGCAGCAGTGCCCGCAGGGGCCGCCCGTTCACCAGCTCCATCGCGATGTAGGAGATCGAGTCGGCGGACCGATGTCGTAGATCGTGACGATGTTCGGGTGATTGAGCGAAGAGGCCGACCGCGCCTCCCGCTCGAAGCGCTTCAGCCGCTCCGGATCCGAGGCCAGCGCGGCCGGCAGCACCTTGATCGCCACCTCGCGCCCCAGTCGCGTGTCCCGCGCCCGGTACACCTCCCCCATCCCTCCCGCGCCGAGTGGCGAGAGAATTTCGTAGGGCCCGAGGCGGGCGCCCGTTTCTAGAGGCATCGGCCGCCGCCGATCCTACCTCCGCAACCGGCCCGATGCTCCGGGCGCGGGGCTCGATCTACCGCAGCCCGTCGACGAGATACAGCTCGTCGAGCAGCCGCACGTAGGAGTAGACGTACGACTGGCCGTCGGCGGAGAGCAGGACGCGCGGGACGCCGAAGAGACCAACGGGATCAGGCGGCGCGAGCTCCTTCCAGAGCTGTCGATCACCCGTCGCGAGGTCGAGGCGGTGAATCTCGCCCCGTGGCCCGTCGGTGCGCACGAGCACGTACAGCGCCCGGCCGTCGGGAGTGAAGCGCACCGGAATGTCGCCTTCCTCCGACCCGCGGACCGGCGCAGGCTCGCCGCCGTCGACCGAGTACAACAGGAGGCGGCGCTCCGGATCGAGCGCCGCGACGCGCGCTCCGTCAGGCGAGACCGCCCAGGCCGCTCCCGCGCCCTCGGGCGTGATCGGTCGAACGTCGCCGCCTTCGGACGACTGCACGTAGAGCCTCACCGCCCGACCCGGCTCGTTGGCGCCGACGAGAAGACGCTCGCCTCCCGCGAACCAAGCCGCGCGGACGATGTTCTCGAAGCTCCCCGTTTTGATCCGCTGCGGTTGCCCCGGCCCCGTCGGCAGCAGGACGAGCTCCGCCGGCGTCGTGTGGGGCGTCGAGAGCGCCCATCTCCCATCCGGCGAGAGCGCGAGCGCGTGACCGTCTCCCAGGCGCACCGCTTCCGAGCCGTCGGTTCCCCGGAGATACACGGCGTAGGCCGATCCGCCGCCTTCGCCGGTCTCGTCGAAGAGCATCTGCGTTCCGTCGGCGGTCAGATCGACCGGGCGCGACCAGTCGTGCCACGAGAGATCGCGCTCGCGCTCCGCCCCCGGCGGCAGCCCCAGGATGCCTTCGCGCGCGCCCTCCCGGGCGAGCAGGACGCGGCCCTCGCGGGTGACGTCGTGAAGCGTGAGGGCTCCGGGACTGCGCATGATCAGGCGGCGCCGGCCCGCGAGCGAAACGGCGTGGAGCGATCGGCTGGCGCCGCCGGCGGCCGCGGTGAACCAGACCTCGCCCCCGTCGGCGACCACGCCAGGCCGCGAACGCTGATCCAGCCCGGGGAGAGAACACGCTTTCCCCCGTCGCGGTCCACGACGGCGATCGCGCCCCCGTCGTCTCCGCGCATGGGATGCTCGACGAACGCGACGAGATCGCCACGGGGGGACACGCGCGGATGACTCACGTATCCGGACGGCAGATCCACGAGCGTCCGGCCGATCGGAAACTCCAGCCGGCTTCGACCGTCGACGTTGCGCACCACCGCGAGGCTCGCGCCATCGGCCGCCCAGTCGGCGGCCTGCACCGCCTCCAGGACCTCGCGCGGCCCGCCTCCGGCGAGCGTCGAGCGCGCGAGCGTGCCGAAGGTCACGAAGGGCCCGGCCGGCCGGGCGGCGAGCGAGATCGCCATCTCGCCCGCCGGCGAGATCGCCAGGACGTTGGCGGGCGGGAGCGGCAGCGGCACGGACTCCGGGATCTCGGGCCTCGTCGAGTACATCCGGATGGGCCCTCCGCCCCACGCGGCGCCGTAGACGACCGTCTGCCCGTCGGGGGCGACGCGGGCCGTCCAGACCGTCCCGTCGCGGTACGTGAGCCTGCGGAAGGACGGCTGATCGTGCTCCCGCGAGGCGCCGCCGAAAACGTACGCCGAAGCGACGAGCGCCGCGACCGCGAGCGCGACGCCCGCCGGCAGCCAGGCGCGCGCGCTCCGGCCCCGGGCCGACGGCAGGAGGGGCGCGGGGTCGCCCTCGATCTGCGAGAAGTGGTCCCGCACGCTCTGGAGGTCGCGCGCGAGGTCGCGCGTCGACGCATAGCGCTCTTCGGGGAGCTTCGCGAGGCATCGCTCGACGATCCAGCGAAGCGGCGCCGGAACGCGCGGGGCGATCGACGCGATCGGCTCGGCCTCGTCGCGGATGATCGCCGCCAGCGTCTCGGCCCGCTGGGCCCGTGAAAGGCGCGCTTCCCGGTCAGCATCTCGTAGAGCACCGACCCGAACGCGAACTGGTCGGACCGGAAGTCGACGGGCTGGCCGCTCGCCTGCTCGGGCGACATGTAGCCGGAGGTGCCGACGACGGCGCCTTCCCGAGTCTCCTCCGTGACGGTCAGGTCCGGCCGATCCGCCCCGTTCTCGCGCTCGCGGCTGTCGATCTTGGCGAGGCCGAAGTCCAGGATCTTCGGCAAGCCGTCGCGCGTGACCATCACGTTCTCGGGCTTCAGGTCCCGGTGGATGATCCCGGCCTCGTGGGCGCGGGCGAGGGCGTCGGCGAGCTGGGCCGCCAGGGCGACGGTCCGCCGCAGCGGCAATGCGCCGGCATAGAGGAGCTCGCGCAGCGTCTTCCCGTCGACGAGCTCCATGACGATGAAGGGCGTCTCGGCATCCTGGCCGATCTCGTGGATCGTGACGATCGAGGGGTGGTTCAGGGCCGAGGCCGACCTCGCCTCCGCCTCGAAGCGGGAGAGCCGCTGGGGGTCGAGCGAGAGCTCACCCGAGAGGGCCTTGACCGCGACGTCGCGCCCGAGGCGCGTGTCCCGGGCCCGGTAGACCTCCCCCATCCCGCCGGAGCCCAGGCGGTCCACGATCTCGTACTGCCCGAGCCGTGTTCCGGCCGAGATGTTCATCAGGCTCCAGTGGCGAGAGCCAACACCAAGACTACGTTGGTCCTCCGGCAAGGTTCTTTTCAGGGTGACGAGCGGGTTCCGCGCGCTGCCGGAGCGCCGTTTTCGGGGGACGGGCGGGCGAGGGGCGGCCTAGGACCGGTGCGTCTCGGTCGGGTCGCTCCGCGGAGAAACATCGGAAGGTCATCGGCACCGACCCGATGCGGATCTCGTCCCCGTCGGCCAGAGGCCGGGACGTCGCGATGCGGGCGCCCCGCAGCCACGTGCCATTCTTGCTGCCGAGGTCCTCGAGGACCGCGCGTCCGCGATCGATCACGATGCGCGCGTGCTGGCGCGAAACCGTCGCGTCCTCGATCGACACGGCGGCCGAGGCCTCGCGGCCGAGCACGTTCTCGCCGCCCGACAGCGGAACCTCACGCAGGCCCCAGATCAGGCGGTAGACGCCCTCGTCGTCCCCCGTCAGGCGGACCCCGTCCGCCGAGAAAGGCGTATCCGTATCCGTGCACCGTGCGCAGATATCGCGGATCGCGCGCGTCGTCGCCGATCTCGCGACGGATCTCCGCGACGAGCCCGGCGAGGCTCGCCGCCGTCACGACCGAGCTCGGCCACAGGCGTTCGAAGAGCTCGTCCCTGGACATCGCGCGCGGCCGGCGGTCGAGAAGGACGCCGAGCAGCTCGAAGGCCTTGGGCGAGAGATGGACCGCCTCCGTGCCGCGCCGGACTTCGCGGCGAACCGAGTCAAAAGTGCACTCACCGATCTGGATACGCATGATTGGCACTCACAAAAAAGTCAGCACATCGAATGACGTTCGCAAGACCTCGGAGGTTCCGCTGCGCGAACGTCTCCCATAGCGGTGGGGCCGGCTCGGGAATTCCCGCGCCGTGTTCTCGACCGAGCCCTGTCGGCCCTGTGACGACGGAACGGGTGGTTTCCAGCGGAAGAACAAGCCCTGCCACGTCTACTGACGCGGAGCACGAGTCCCTCGCCCGCCGCAACGCCTCCGAGCTCCCTGGCGTCTCAGGAACCCGGCGACGACCGCCGCGAACGCCTCGGGGCACTCGCGCTGCGGAAGGTGGCCGGCGTCCGGGATGACGGCCAGCTCGGCACCCGCGATCCGCGAGGCGAGCCGCTCGCCCTCGCTCGCCGACAGCAGCCGGTCGTCCGCGCCCCAGACGATCAGGGTCGGCACGCGGATTCGGGATTCGATGCCGCGGTAGTCGCGCGGGTCCGAGCGGATCGCGGCGAGCGCCGCCCGCCGCGTGCCGGGGATCCCGAGCGGCCTCCAGGCGTCGTCGATCACGCTCTCCGTCACGCGGCTGCCGCGGGCGTACAGGCGGTGGCGGAGGCCGTAGGCGACGAAGGGCCGCGCGGCCAGCGCGAGCGCGGTTTCTCCGAGCCCCCGTGTCCGCAGGGCCCGGATCGTCCAGGGGATCGTCGCGTCCGGGGTCGCCGGGTCGACGAGGACGAGTGCCGCCACGCGATCGGGCCGTTCGGCGGCGAGAGCCATCGCCGCGGCGCCGCCGAGCGAGTTGCCGACGATGACCGCCCGGCCGATTCCCCGCGCGTCGAGGAAGCCGGCGAGCGCTCGGCTCTCTCCGTCCACCGTGTAGTCGTACGGCCACGGACGGTCCGAAAAGCCAGAACCCGGAAGATCCACCGCGATGGCGGGCCTTCCGGCGGAAGCCGGCGCGAGGACCTCCTGCCACGTCGCGGACGAAGCGAGAACGCCGTGGACGAAGACGACCGGATCGCCTATTCCCTCGACCTCGCGCGAGCGCCAGCGCACGCCCGACACGAGCGTGTCCCGTTCGCCCGGCCCGGGCGGAGCGATCGAGCGACGTCGCGGCTGACCCTGTTTCGAGATCCGGAAGCTCACGGCCCGATCATGAACTCGCTCGCCTCGGCGTAGGGAATGGCCTCTTCCCCGAAGGTGAATGTCCCGTGCTCCCGAATCTCGCGCGCGGCCCGGACGAAGGCGCCCAGGGCCGCCCGGCTCAACGCGGAGCCCACGCTGATCCGCCGGACCCCCAGGGCGGCCAGCTCGGCGACGGAGAACGAAGCACCCTTCAGCCCCATGACGACGTTGACCGGCTTCCTCACCGCCGCGCACACCGTCCGGATGTCCTCGGCGCGCGTGAGCCCCGGCGCGTACAGGGCGTCCGCTCCCGCGGCCTCGAAGGCCTGGAGGCGCCGGATCGTGTCGTCGAGGTCCGGACGGCCGTGCAGGAAGTTCTCGGCCCGGCCGACCAGCACGAACGGGAACGGGAGGGCGCGGGCCGCCTCCACCGCGGCCGCCACGCGTTCGACGGCCTGCGGGAAGTCGTAGATCGGGCGCCGCGGATCGCCCGTCGCGTCTTCGATCGACCCGCCGACGAGGCCGGCCACTTCGGCGGCGAGGCGGATCGTCTCCGCCACCGCTTCCGGCGTGTGGCCGAATCCGTTCTCGAGATCGGCCGCGACGGGCAGGTCCGTCGCATCGACGATCGCTCGGGCGTTGGCGAGAGTCTCGTCGCGGGTCACCATGCCCGCTCCATCCCGCCGGCCGAGCGTGAATGCGAGTCCGGCGCTCGTCGTCGTGAGCGCCTCGAATCCCAGCGACGCGAGAATGCGGGCCGTGCCGGCGTCCCAGGGGTTCGGGATGACGAACGCCCCCGGACGGGAGTGGAGCGCCCGGAATCGCTCGGCTTTCTCGGCCTGGCTGAGCTCGCATCTCGCACCTCCTCGACGCGCAAGAATACGTCCCCGACGTATCCCGATAGACTCCGCGCGTGCCGACCTGGAAGATCACGCTCGAGTACGAGGGAACGCGCTACCGCGGCTGGCAGACGCAGAAGAACACGGACAAGACCGTGCAGGCGGCGCTGGCGCACGCGGCGCGCGAGCTCTTCGACGAAGAGACGTCGCTCGGCGGGGCCGGACGGACGGATGCGGGCGTTCACGCGCTCGCCCAGGTCGCGCACCTGAAGGCCCGCAAGGACCTGCCGCCGCGTCAGATCCTCGAGGGCCTGAACGATCGCCTCCCCTTCGACGTCAACGTGCTGTCGGTCGAGAAGACGGCGCCGAAGTTCCACGCCCGGCACGACGCCGTCTCGCGGACGTACCTGTACCGGATCTCGCGGCGGCGGACGGCGTTCGACAAGCGTCTCGTGTGGTGGGTCAAGGATCGCCTCGACGCCGCGGCGATGCGGCGCGCGGCGAAGATCTTCGAGGGGCGGCACGACTTCGGGTCTTTCTGCGAGAACCCGGAGGGCCAGGACTCGACGGTCGTCGTCGTCGAAAAGAGCGAGATCCTCGACACGGTGGCCGAGATTCACTTCCGGATCACGGCCTCGCATTTCCTCTGGAAGATGGTCCGGCGACTCGCGGGCACGCTCGTCGAGGTCGGCCGCGGGAACCTCGATGCGGCGGGGGTCGAGAAGCTGCTGACGGAGCGATCCGCGGCCCCGGCGAAGTGGACCGCGCCGCCCTCGGGCCTCTTCCTCGAAAAGGTCCGCTATTGAGCGCCGACGGCTGGAGCCCGGAGCTTTACGCGCGCTTCGCCGCCGAGAGGCGCCGGCCGTTCGAGGACCTCCTCGCGCTCGTCGAGCCGATCCCGGGCGGTCGCGCCGTGGATCTGGGATGTGGGTCCGGGGAGCTGACCCGCGTGCTGCACCACAGGACGCAGGCCTCCGAAACGCTGGGAATCGATTCCTCGGAGGCGATGCTCGAGAAGGCGTCGCGGCAAGGCGGCGAGGGCGTGCGGTTCGAGCGCGGAGACATCGGGGCGTTCTCCGCGGCTGAGCCTTACGACCTCGTCTTCTCCAATGCTGCCCTCCACTGGGTCCCGGATCACCCCGCGCTCCTCGAGCGTCTCGCGCACGCGGTCGCCCCCGGCGGCCAGCTCGCGTTCCAGGTCCCCGACAACTTCGAGCACGCCTCGCACCGCGCTGCCGCGGAGGTCGCGCGCCAGGAGCCCTACCGCTCCGCGCTCGGCGGCGAGGCCCATCCCCGCAACGTACTCGCGCC
Organism: uncultured Acidobacteriota bacterium; assembly: GCA_963810205.1. Taxonomy (GTDB): domain Bacteria; phylum Acidobacteriota; class Thermoanaerobaculia; order UBA5066; family Gp7-AA6; genus DAHUXD01. The sequence continues at coordinate 366,678 of CAWEMP010000020.1, read as the reverse complement.
CGAGGCCTACGCCTCGATCCTCGACCGGCTCGGCTACACGGAGCAGACCGTGCGCCTCCAGATCTACGGACAGCGGCTCGATTCGCGCGAAGGTGTCGTCGCGTGGGTGGAGGGGTCGCTTCTTTCGGAGTACCGGAAGAGGCTTCCTTCCGACCTCTATCTTCGCTATCTGGAAGCCTATCGGCGGGCCCTTTTCGCACTGATTCCCGACGATCGCCCTTACTTCTTCACTTATCGCCGAATCCTGGTCCGCGCCCGTCAGCGGAGCGTTCGGTAGCCGGGCGTCTCAACGCGGCGGCTCACTGCCGCGCGATCGCGCAGCCGAAGGCCTTCGTCTCGGCGGGTCGGATGGGCTTGCCGTCGAGCAGCGACTCGATCGCCACCTGGAGGTCCGGAGACGACAGTTTCGAGGCGATCCGACCGCGGTAGCGCAGCGTGCCGCTGGAGTCGACGAGAAACGCTTCGGGCGTGCGCCGGGCGTCGAGCAGCTCGGCAATTCGACCCTCGGGGTCCTTGATGATGTCGAACGTGTGCCCGTGGGCGCGGGCATGGGACCGCGCCTCGTCGGCCGTCTCGAGCGTTCCGGAGTTCACGCCGACGAAGACGACGCCCTTCTTTTCGAACTCGCGAGCCATGTCCCGCATCAGGTCGTTGTAGTAGTTGGAGTAGGGGCAGATCGTCGAGATGAAGAGAATGACGACTGCGCTGTGACTCTTCTCGGCGTCCGTCAGAGAGAACTGGCGCCCCTCGAGCGTCGGCATGCCGAAGTCGGGCGCGATCGCCCCGATCTCGAGAGCGCCGACGCTTCCCTCCGCGGACAGCGTCAGTCCGAGCAGGATCGCCGCGCGCGAGCGCCCCCTCATCGCGCGCCGATCCCGGCGTCCACGGGCTTGGGCGGAAAGGCCTGCCGGATGATCTGCTCCGGCGAGAAGCTCCAGCTGAAGCTGAAGCCCAGGCCCTGGTCGATCTTGTGCCCGGTCCGCCCGTAGATGCTTCGAAGGTACGAAACCGAGACCTCCGTGGAACCCGTCAGCACGTAGTTCAGTCCGCCTCCCACGCTGACGTTCGAAGACTTGGCGATCTGGTCGTGGTGCAAGTATTGCTCGGGCGGAAGAGCGTTGGGAGTGTTGTAGGGGATCCCGCCGTGCGTGTAATAGCCTGCCGAAATGAAGCGCATTCCCAGCGACGGGGTGATGAAGTACCCCGCCTGGAAGCCGAAGTCGCTGCGATTGGTGTTGATGTTCACGACCTCTTCGACGAACGCGTAGTCGTAGTACGCCTCGACGAACGTTCCCGGCACGATCCGATCGAGACTCGATCCGGCGGCGAATCCCAGCAGGACCTGGTTGAGACCTTTCCCCGGGGCCGCGTGCGAGAGAGTGGGATAGTCGTGGCTCGGGATGACGACGGTGGCGAAGGGAGCGATGGCGACCGTTCCGCTCAGCGCCTGATAGCCGAGATTGATCCGGTAGTCCTGAAATGTCCCGTGGTACTGGCCGTCGTCAGGCGTGAGGATGACGCCATTGATCCGATGCGGTCGGCTGCCGTGGTAAATCGAGTCGACGAACGGGATCGAAACATTCAACGCGAGGCGATCCGTGATTCCGTAGCCGACGACGAGCCCGAGGGTCTGGGTGCGCGTCGGACCGGCCGCGGGGTCCGGGGGATTCTCGCCGGTCCCGTAGTGGTGAGCGCTGTAGATGTTCCCATAGCCGAAGGAAAGCCACGCCTCGCCTTTCGGGGGCAGCCAGGCCTGGCCGCGGACGCTCGCCGCGGCGAGAAGACCAACCGTCAGGCCGGCGAGGATCCTCGGCAGGGATCGCACCACCGCATTCCTCGACTACTTGGTGGCGGTCTCGCAGATCGCGCCGGTGCCCTTGCGCCGGTCCGACATCGTCTGGTCGACGACGATCAGGAGGTCCCGGCTCTGCTTCGAGGGGCGGACGGCGCAGTTGGCCTCTTTCTCCGCCGTCGCGAGCTCGTCAGGCGTCGGGTTGTAGAGAATCGGCAGGACGACAGGCTTCGACGCCGTCGTGCCGGCCTCCTTTCGAAGCTCCGGCACGTCGACCGAGTCGGCCAGCACGAGGTCATACTTGCCCGACGCGAGCGCCTTCTCGACTTCGCCTTGCGTCTCCGCGACCTGGGCCTTGTGGCCGGCCGCCTTGAGGACGGCCTCCAGGCGGAACTCCTTGTCCGCCGCGGGCACCCGGGAGGAGGGATTCATGTAGATCAGGATGGTGGACGGGAACTTCGACCGTGCTACGCGCGCGCCCCTTCCCAAAAGGATGAACTTGTCACCGCACCCGGCAGCAACGCCGGCACCCAGGGCCATGGCCCCTGCTACCAGGAGCCCGACGACGAGCATTCGCTTGGACATTGGGTCCTCCTCTCGAGGATCTCCGCCACGTGTACGCTTCAATTGGCGGGCAGTCAAATGAGTTTTCGATCAGGAATCGGTCAGGCCGCCCGGTCTGCCTTCATTTCCACCAGTCTTTCCCCAGGTCCGTCAGCGTGAGTTTCCCCTGGTCGGTGAAGAACGTGTAGGCGTAGTACCGCCCATCGGGGGTGATCCGGACGCCCGCAGGACCGGTGTGATACTCGACAAAGTCCGTCAGGTCGGGGGGGGCGAGCTCCTTGAAGCGCTCCCGGCGCCCCGTGGTGAGGTCGATGCGGTAGAGGGTCAGAGGCTGCTCCTCCGACCCCCGAACGTAGATGGACTTGCCGTCGGCGCTCCACTGGACGAGAAAGTCTTCGGGGAGGGCCCCCTCGATCGAGCGCGGGCGGCCCTCGCCGTCGGCCCGAAAGATCAGCTGCAGACCCTCGAGAGTCGTTCCCGCGATCTCGCGGCCGTCCGGGGAGACGAGCGTGGCCCGCAGTCCCTCCTCGGCGAAGGGTCGCGGGGCTCCCCCGGACACGTCCTGGATGTAGGAGCGCGGAGGCTTGCCTTTCTCCTCGCCCGCGATAAGGATCCGCCGGCCATCCGGGAAGAAGGAGGCCCAGTGGTAGCGAAGGATCCCGCCGCCCGGCAACGGACGAGGCTCGCCCACACCGGTCGGCAGCAGGACGAGGTACGGCTCGGGAGACCGTCTCGACGCGAGCGCCCATCTCTCGTCGGGCGAAAGCGCGTGCGCCTTGCCCTCCCCGAGGAGCTTGGGGTCCGAGCCATCCGTCTTCCGGATATAGGTGAGGAAGCCCTCGGTGTCCCGGTTCTGCTCGTACGAGAGAAGCTGGCGCCCGTCCGACGACAGATCGGCCGCCGAGGACTCGCCGAGCCACGAGAGGTTGCGCTCCCGGGAAGCGCCCGGAACCAGCGCCAGGATGTCTCTGCGCATACTCTCAAACCAGCCCGAGTCCAGCAGCAGCCCTTCCCGCGACACGTCGTCCAGGCCCCGAATCCAGGGAGCCGCCCGCAGGCGGCCGGTGAGGCTGACCCTCATTACGTCGCGACCTCTGCTGGCCGCGAAGAAGACTTCGTCCCCCGCCGGGCTCCACAGAGTCCGGAGCGACCCGAACTCTCCGGTCAAGTTCCGCTTCCTGCCGGAGCGATCCACGACGCATACGGTCGCCCGCTGGCGGTCGGGGCTCGGATGCTCGAGGAACGCGACGAGATCTCCCTTGGGCGATACGCGCACGGAGCTCATGAGTCCGTCCGATTCGAAAAGCACCTTTCCGATCGGATACTCGATGCGGTCGCGCCCGTCGACGACGTGGATCACGGCGAGCTCTTTGCCATCCGGTGACCAGTCGGCCGAGCCGACGTTGTCGAGAACCTCGCGCGGAGCACCGCCCGCGAGCGGCGCGCGGGCGAGCGTCCCGAAGCACGGATCCCCGCGATTCTGGCAGCCGAGCGAGATCGCCATCTCGCCCGTGGAAGAGATCGCGAGGATGCCGGCCGGAAAAATGCCGAGCGGCCGAGATTCGTTGCTGCCCACTCGTGTCGTAAAGATCTCGCTGGGCTTGCCGTCCCAGGCGGCGGAATAGACGATCGTCTGCCCGTCGGGCGCGAAGCGCGCTCCCGTCACGAAGCCGCGGCGAAACGTCAGAGTCTGAGGCCTGGGTGGCGGCGTTTGGCGGTCGATTCCCGCCTGCAGCCTGCGGCCGCCGAAAAAGGCCAATGCCGCTCCCGCCAGGGCGACGAGCGCCGCGGCCGCGAGCACGGTGCGCGACAGCCGGAGTCGCCGCGAGACCGGCGGCTCGACGCCGGAGACCGAGATCGCGGAAGAGTGGTCGCGCATCGCGGCCAGGTCCCGAGCCAGGTCCTTCGTCGAGCCGTATCGCTCCTCGGGATCCTTGGCGAGACATCGTTCGACGATCCAGACCATGTTCGTCGGGGTCTTCGGAGCCGCTCGGCCGAGCGGCTCCGGCTCAGCCTCGATGACCGCCGAGAGCGTCTGCGCCGCCGTCGGACGCTCGAACGCCCGACGCCCCGAAGCCATCTCGTACAGGATCGATCCGAACGAAAACTGGTCCGACCGGAAGTCCGCGAGCTTCCCGCTCGCCTGCTCGGGCGACATGTAGCCGACCGTGCCGAGGATCGTGCCCGCCTCGGTCCCGCGCGTCATCGTCGGCAGGTTCGTCGCGTCCGACTCCTCCCCGGAAGGCATCAGCTTGGCCAGCCCGAAGTCGAGGATCTTGACGAACCCGTCCCGGGTCACCATCAGGTTTTCGGGCTTCAAATCCCGGTGCACGATCCCCGCGGCGTGCGCCTTCGCGAGTCCGTCGGCCGCCTGCGCCGAGAGGCCCAGGATCCTCTTGAGAGGCAACGCGCCGCCCACGAGCAGCTCGCGCAGCGTCTTGCCGTCGACGAGCTCCATCGCCATGAACGTCGTCCCGTCCACGCAGCCGATGTCGTAAATCGTGACGATGTTGGGATGATTCAGCGCCGAGGCGGTGCGCGCCTCCTTCTCGAACCTCTCCAGACGGTGCGCGTCAGCCGACAGGTCCGCCGGAAGAACCTTGATCGCCACCTCGCGCGAGAGCTTCGTGTCCCGCGCGCGATACACCTCCCCCATCCCGCCCGCGCCCAGAGGCGCCAGAATCTCGTACGGGCCGAGCCTCGTACTCGCCGATAGCGGCATGATGAGCTGCGCTCATCCTACCGCTGTGGTCGAGGCGCGTTCCTCTCGGCCCGCTCCGTCCATCCTTCCGGCTCAAGTGCGATCTCGCGTCACTTCCACCAGTTCGGGCCCACCTCCGTCAGCGTGAGCCGTGACGACAGGGTGAAGTGCGTGTAGGCGTAAAACCGACCGTCGGGCGTGATGCGGACCCCGCGCGGACCCGCCCCGTACTCCAGGAAGCCCGTCAGGTCGGGCGGCGTGAGCTCCCTCCATCGCTCGCGGCGCCCGGTTCTGAGGTCGAGGCGGTACAGAGTCAGGGGCTGCTCCTCGCCCCCTCGGACGTAGATCGTGTTGCCGTCGGCGCTCCACTGGACGAGGAAATCCTCCGGAAACGCCCCCTCGATCGACCGCGGCCGCCCATCGCCCTCGACCGGATAAACCAGGTGCAGGCCCTCGAGCGTCGAGCCGGCGATTTCCCGGCCGTTAGGGGAAATGAGCGCCGCCCGCATTCCCTCCTCGGCGAAGGGTCTGGGGAGGCCTCCGTCGACGTCCTGGATGTACGAACGCGGATCAATGCCCTTCTCCTCCCCGACGAAGAGGATTCGCCGTCCGTCCGGGAAGAAGTTGGCCCAGTGGTAGTGGAGGACGCCACCGGCCGGTAGCGGCCGCGGCTCGCCGGCGCCCGTGGGGAGCAAGGCGAGGTGCGCCTCGGGAGAGAAGCGAATCACGAGCGCCCACCTTTGGTCCGGCGAGAGCGCGAGCGCCTTGCCTTCTCCGAGCGTCTTGGCGTCGGAGCCGTCCGTCTTTCGCAGAAACGTCGTGAAGAGCTCCCCGCCCGGTCTCTGGGGATCGTTGCTGTATTCGTAGAAGAGTAAGCTGCCGCCCATCGACGGACAGGTCCACCGCCGTGGAGTCCATGAGCCAGGAGAGGTTCGCTCCTTGAGCGTGCCCGGAACCATGGCCAGGATGACCCGGCGGAGGCTGTCGAGGGCGTTGGCGTCGAGAAAGCGCCCGTCGCGCGAGACATCATCCAGTCCGGTCACCCACGGCGCGATGCGGGTGCGTCCCGACAGACTGGCGGCCCAGACTTCGCGCCCGTCCCAGCGCGTGAAAAACACCTCCTTCCCCGTCGGGCTCCAGAGGATCGGGCGGGCGTTCGCCCATTCGCTCGTCAACACCTTTTTCGTGCCCGCGCGATCCACGATGGAAAGGACGCTTCGCCCGCTGTCCCGGCTGGGATGATCGAGAAAGGCGACCAGGTCGCCCCCGGGCGAAACCCGAACGGAGCTCAGAAGCCCTTCGGCCTCGTACAGGACCTTTCCGATCGGGTACTCGAGGCGATCGCGCCCCTCGACCATGTGGATGACGGCGAGCTCCTTGCCGTCCGGCGACCAGTCGGCCGAGCTGACGTTCTCGAGGACCTCTCGCGGCGCTCCGCCGGCGAGTGGAGCACGGGCGAGAGTCCCGAAACACGGGTCCCAGCGATTCTCACAGCCGAGCGAGATGGCCATCTCGCCGGTCGACGAAATCGCCAGGATCCCGGCCGGGAAGATGCCGAGCGGCCGCGACTCGGTCGAGCCCACGCGGGTCGTAAAGACCTCGCTGGGCTTCCCGTCCCACGCCGCGGAGTAGACGATCGTCTGCCCGTCGGGAGCGAAGCGCGCGCCCGTCAGGAAGCCACGGCGATACGTGAGCGCATGGCGGGCCGGCGGTGGAGTTTCGCGGTCGCGCCGGGCCTGCCTCTGCTCGCCCGCAAGGAACGCCAGGACCGCGACACCAGCCACCGCCAGGACCGCGGCGGCGAGTACGGGAGGCGTCAGGCGAAGCCGACGCGGGGCCGGCGGCGCGACGCCGGAAACCGAGATGCCCGAGGAGTGATCGCGCAGCGCGGCCAGGTCGCGCGCCAGGTCCCTGGTCGAGGCGTATCGCTCCTCGGGATCTTTCGACAGACAGCGATCGACGACCCAGACGAGGTTCGTCGGCGTCCCGGGCGCCACCACGCCCAGCGGCTCCGGCGCGGATTCGATGATCGCCGAGAGCGTCTGGGCGGGGGTCGGACGCTCGAAGGCGCGGTTGCCCGTGACCATCTCGTAGAGGATCGAGCCGAATGAGAACTGGTCGGATCGGAAATCCACCGGCTCCCCGCTCGCCTGCTCGGGCGACATGTACCCGACCGTTCCCATGATCGTTCCGGCCTCGGTGCCGCGGGTCACCGTCTTCAGCTCCGTGCCGCGCGAGCCTTCGAAGCCGACGGGCACGAGCTTGGCGAGGCCGAAGTCGAGAATCTTCACGAAGCCGTCCCGCGTCACCATGAGGTTCTCGGGCTTCAGGTCCCGGTGAATGATCCCGGCCGCGTGGGCCTTCGCGAGCCCGTCCGCCACCTGAGCCGCGAGGCCGAGGACCTTCTTGAGTGAAAGCGCCCCGGAGGCCAGCAGTTCGCGCAGCGTCTTCCCTTCGACGAGCTCCATCACGATGAACGACGTGCCGTTCACGCGGCCGATTTCGTAAATCGTGACGATGTTGGGATGGCTCAGGGCCGACGCCGTGCGCGCTTCCTTCTCGAAACGGGCCAGCCGCTCGGTGTCTCGCGAAACTTCCTGCGAGAGCACCTTGACGGCCACGTCTCTCGAGAGCTTCGTGTCGCGCGCCCGGTACACTTCGCCCATGCCGCCGCTACCGACCGGCCCGGCGATTTCGTACGAGCCCAGCCGCGTTCCGGCGGGCAGTGTCACCGTGAGGAGCGCTTGGGCATGCTGGAGAGCGTCGATCCCGTTCGCCTCACGACTCGGAGGGTCAGCGTCGCGGGGCCGATCTTCACGACGTCCCGGTCGGAGAGCCGGGTTGGGGCATGGATCTTCTTGTCGTGGACATAGGTCCCGTTCTTGCTGCCCAGGTCTTCGACGCTCGCACCGGCCGCGTCGATCGAAATGTTCGCGTGCCGTCGCGAGACGGACTCGTCGTCGATCCAGACGACCGCCTCTCGATCGCGACCGATCAGATTGTCGCCCGGATCGAGTGTGAACTCCCGCCGCCCCCAGGCCAGGCGGTAGACCAGACCTGCCGCCGCAACCTCCTGCTCGCCACCGAGGCGTGCGGCCACGACGGGAGGGGCCGGAGCTGCCGGAGCGCTGAATGCATAGCCGAACCGCGCCACGGTGCGGATGATGCGCGGCCTTCGCGCCTCGTCGCCGAGGGCCGCCCGGAGCTCGACGACGAGGTTGGCCAGGTTCGCCTCGGAAACGTGGGTGTCCGGCCAGAGCCGCGCGTGAATGTCCGCCTTCGAGAGGGCCTTCGGCCGGTTCGCGATGAGGAGATCCAGCAGGGCGAACGCCTTCGGCGAGATGGCGACGAGCTTCTTGGCCCGAATCACCTCGCGGGTATCCGGGTCGAAGACGCAATCCCCGAAGCTCAGCCTCATCGGTCACCGCCACGACAGGGCCACGAGCGAGATCTGAGAACAGGCGCCGGGCAGAATTTTAGCGCAGGCCAAGGGCGCCGGATGTGGTCGACGCCCGCGCCAGCCGAAGGCGAGCCTCACGACGTCACTTCAAACCGGTGAGCAGGTAGAGATCGGCCAGCGTTCGCTGATACGAGTAGACGTACGACTTGTCGTCGGAGGCGATGAAGAAGCTCGTAATGCCCCAGAAGCCGGCGGGATCCGGCGGCACGATCTCCTTCCAGAGTTCCCGGCGCCCGGTCGCGACGTCGACACGGGAGATGGTGAAGACCATTCCCGTTCCTCTCCATGACATAGACGGCGCGACTGTCCGCGGTCCACTGAAACGGCCGATCGCCCGGATGGGCTCCCGGGAGGAGCTCGATCTGCCCGTTCCTCGACCGGGTACAGATACAGCCCGCCGTCCGGACCGCTGGCGAAAACCCACTGGCCGTCCGGGGAAATGGGCTTGACCGCCCTGCCCGGCCCAATCCCTTCGGGGGTGATCGGCCGTGGCCGACCTCCGGCAAGGTCGCCTACGTAGAAGCGCAGGCCATGCCCGGGCTCCTCGCCGGCCAGGAGCAGGCGTTGGCCGTCGGGGAAGAATCCGGCGCCGAAAGCGCTCAGTCCCTCGAAGGAAATCGGCTTCTGCTGCCCCGATTTCGTGGGCACCAGGACGAGCTGGCCGGGCGGGGCGTTCGCAACCGACAGGACCCAGAGACCGTCGGGAGACAGCGCGCCGCACCCGCCCTCGAAGAGCCGGATGGGCAGCGAGCCGTCGGTTCGCCCGAGGTAGAGACGGGAGCTCCCTGCGACGCCCGCTCCCGTCTCGTCGAACGTGAAGCTCGTGCCGTCCGACGACAGATCGCAGACGAAAGAGTAGTCGAGCCAGGACAGGTCCCTTTCCCGGCTCTCACCCGGTGCCAGACCCGTGATCTGCATGCCGGTCGAGTGCTGCCGCACGAGAAGGCTTCCGTCGGCGGCCATGTCGAGAAGCGTCATGGGAGACGGACTGCGCCAAAGAAGCCTCTCCCTTCCCGACAGCGACACGGCGTAGATCGAATCGGCGATCCCCTGTCTCGACGCCGAGAACCAGACTTCCCTGCCATCCCCGGTCCAGGCGAGGCCGCTCATGCTCGTGAAGCCCGAGGCGAGCGTGCGCTTTCGGCCTTCCCGATCCACCACGGCCACCGAGCCGCCGTCGTCGCCCGGGATCGGATTGTCCAGGAACGCCGCCTGGTCCCCTCGGGGTGAGACGCGCGGCGCACGAATCTCTCCCGGCGTCTCGTAGATCATGCTGCCGATGGGGTACTCGAGTCGGGTCTTTCCGCCTGCGCCGCGAACGACCAGGAGGCTCGACCCGTCGGCGGACCAGTCCGCCAGCCGAACATCCTCGAGGACTTCTCGGGGAGCTCCGCCGGACAGAGGAGCGCGGGCGAGTGTGCCGCCGGTCGCCATGGCCCACGGCCGATTGTTCTTGACGAGAGTGATGGCCAGCTCGCCCGACCGGGAGATCGACTGGAGGAACGCATCGGGCAAGAGGAGGGGCGTCGTTTCCGGGCCGTCCCGCCGAGTCGAGTACACGCGCCAGGGCTGGCCGTTCCAGCTGGCGCCGTAGATGATGGTCTGGCCGTCGCCCGTGAAGCGGGCCATCGCGACGTTGCCTCGCTGAAACGTCAACCGCTTGAATGAGGGAGGCGCGGTCGTCGCGATTCGGCGGCCCGCTAGAACTCCAGCCGCGAGAACGGCCAGGAGGGCGGCCACTGCAGCCGCAGTGAGCGCGTTGCGCCACCGGCGCCGGCGATGAGGGTCCGAGGGTCCGGAGATGCTCGCGGCCTCGGACAGATGATCCCGAATCCCGACGAGATCTCGAGCCAGGTCACCCGTCGTGCCGTATCGACCGGCGGGGTCCTTCGCGAGGCACCGCTCCACGATCCAGCGCAACGGTGCCGGCGCCTGGGCGTTGACCGCGGCGATCGGCGCCGGCTCCTGGTTGAGAATCGCCGAGAGGGTGTCGACATCGGTCTTGCCCTGGAACGCGCGCTTGCCCGTCGCCATCTCGTAGAGGATCGAGCCGAACGAGAACTGGTCCGACCGGAAATCGACGACGTCGCCGGTCGCTTGCTCGGGTGACATGTAACCGACGGTTCCGACGACGCTGCCGGGCCTCGTCAGGGTCTCCGCCGCCAAAGGGGACCTCTCGTCGCTTCCGGAGTCGGCCTGCGCCAGCTTGGCGAGTCCGAAATCCAGGATCTTGACGACCCCGTCCCGAGTGACCATGACGTTCGCCGGTTTCAGATCGCGGTGAACGATCCCGGCCTCGTGCGCCTTGGCCAGGCCCTCGGCGATCTGCGGCGCGATCTGAAGCAGCCTCCGGATCGGGAGCGCGCCGCCGACGAGAAGCTTCTGCAGGGTCTCGCCGGCGACGAGCTCCATGGCCATGTACGAGACCGATCCCGCAGACCCGATGTCGTGGATCGTTACGATGTTGGGGTGATTCAGGGCCGACGCCGATCGCGCTTCCCTCTCGAACCGTGCCAGTCTTGACGGGTCGCCAGCCAGCTCCGCCGGAAGGACCTTGATCGCGACGTCGCGCGAGAGGCGCTCGTCCCGCGCCCGGTACACCTCTCCCATCCCGCCCGCGCCGAGCGGCGCGAGGATCGTGTAGGGCCCGAGCCGGTTGCCGGCGGTCAGTGTCAACGGAGTTCCTGCCGCGGAAATCCTATCCCCGACGCCGCTTCAGGACATCGGTGCGATGCCGCAAACCCGTCAGGTCCGGGGCATGAGCTCGAACCCGGCGTCGGCGAAGTGGCGGTCGAACGTGAAGGCCCGTTCAAGTCGATGCCGGCGCATCAAGACGAATGAAACGCAGTCCGTGAAGCTGACCTGCTGGTCCGCGAACTTCGCGAACAGTTCCACGGCTGCCGTCTCGTCGTCGACGTCGGGCCGGAGTATGGCCAGGGCCGTCGAACTCAGCAGAGCTCGGGCCCGGTCCGCGGCAAACGCGTAGGTCGATCGTCTGCCGAGAAGGGTGAAAGTCTCGTCGAGCACGAAGCTGCTCGTGAAACAGCGGCTCCGGCTCCGGTCGATCTCCGCCCAGGCGCGGCGAGCCCTCCGATGTTGACCGTCCCGCCGAATGTAGCGCGCGACGAAGGCGCCCGTGTCGACGAAAATCACCGCTCGTCGTCGTAGAGATACCGGTCGTGCTTCGCCGACACGTCCGCCGGCCCCGGCCCGTCGAAGACGACGTCCTCGAAGAGCGGATCCGCAAGCGCGTCGTAGGTCACGCCGGGCAGTGCCGAGCTCAGGGAATCGCGGATCAACTCGCCTAGAGAGACCCCCTTCTGCTTCGCGCGAAGGAGCGCGCGACGGCGCAGATCCTCGGGCAACATGATCGTCGTCCGCTTCATCGCGATAGGCATAGGGCGCCATAATATGGCGCCATAACTCAAAAGTCAACCGTGTCGAACCGAGGCCGTGTCCCTAGGAGACATCAGCCGCTCTACAGGACGTCAGCGGCTTCGATCGCTCGGCGAAACGACGTGCGCCAGATCTCCGTCAGCGCGGATAGGGGCTCGTCGACGAGCGGCTTGCCTCGCCCGTCGATGCGAAGGCGGTCGCCGCCGACCCAGCCGGCGGCCGAGAACGGCACGCCTTTCTCGTCGGCGAGGCCTCGGACCGCGGCCTCGTCTTCCGCCGTGAAGGACACGACGGCGCGTCCCGCGGACTCGCCGAAGAGGAGCGCGGTCGAGCGGGCGGCGCCATCGAGCGAGATCGTCGCCCCGATGCCGCCCTGCATCGCGCACTCGGCGATGGCCACGGCGAGGCCGCCGTCGGAGACGTCGTGGGCGGAGGCGAGAAGGCCCTTCTCGGCGAGGGTCACGAGCAGGTCGACCAGGCGCTTCTCCGCCGCGAGGTCCACCTCGGGGCAGGGACCCTCGTCGCGGCCGCGGATCGTCCGGAGGAACTCGGACGCGCCGAGCTCGTCCCGCGTCTCCCCGAGGACCGCGACGAGGTCGCCCGCGGCGCGGAACCGGACGCGGACGTGCTTCTCGACGTCCTCCATGAGGCCGACCATGCCGATGGTCGGCGTCGGCGGGATCGCGCGGCCGGCCGTCTCGTTGTAGAGAGAGACGTTGCCCGAGACGACGGGCACGCCGAGCGCGCGGCAGGCGTCCGCGATGCCTCGCACCGCGGCCTCGAACTGGGCCATGACCTCGGGCTTCTCCGGGTTGCCGAAGTTCAGGCAGTCGGTGATCGCGAGCGGGCGCGCGCCGACGCAGGCGACCGAGCGCGCGGCCTCCGCCACGGCGATCGCTCCCCCGCGGTACGGGTCCATCGCGCAGAAGAACGGGTTGACGTCGCTCTTCATCGCGATGCCCTTCCTCGTTCCCTTGACGCGGATGACGGCGGCATCGCCGCCCGGGCGCTGGACGGTGTTCGACTGGACCATGTGGTCGTACTGCGTCCAGATCCAGGACTTCTCGGAGACGTTGGGCGAGGCGAGGATCCGCCGCAGGCACTCTCCGAAGTCGGACGGCTCGTTCTCGGTCTGCCAGAGGAAGGGCCCCGCGGGCGGCCCGGCCGCGGCTCGCGGCCGGTCGTACAGGGGCGCGCGGTCGGAGAGGGGCGCGGCCGGAAGGTCCGCGACGATCTTGCCTTCGAAGAAGAGGACGACGCGGCCCGAGTCCGTGACGCGCCCGATCTCGACCGCGTCGAGCTCCCACTTGTGGAAGATGGCGAGGACCTCGTCGAGGCGATCCCGCCGGGAGACGAGGAGCATCCGCTCCTGCGACTCCGACAGCATGATCTCGTACGGCGTCATGCCCGTCTCGCGGACGGGCACCTTCGAGAGGTCGATCTCGACGCCCGAACCGGCGCGGCCCGCCATCTCGAAGGTCGAGGACGTCAATCCGGCGGCCCCCATGTCCTGGATGCCGATGACGGCGTCGGTCTTGAAGAGCTCGAGGCAGGCCTCCATCAGGAGCTTTTCGGTGAAGGGGTCGCCGACCTGGACGGTCGGGCGCTTCTGCTTCGCCTCGTCGGCGGCGAACTCTTCCGAGGCCATCGTCGCGCCGTGGATGCCGTCGCGGCCGGTCTTGGAGCCCACGTAGACGATGGGGTTGCCGACACCTTCCGCGCGGCCCAGAAAGATGCGGTCCGACGGCACGATCCCGAGGTTCATGACGTTGACGAGGATGTTGCCGTCGTAGCCGGCGTGGAAGGTCGTCTCGCCGCCGAGTGTCGGGATGCCGATGCAGTTGCCGTAGCCCGCGATGCCGCGCACGACGCCGTCGACGAGGTGCTTCATCCGCGGAGCGTCGAGCCTCCCGAAGCGCAGCGAGTTCAACGACGCCATCGGCCGCGCACCCATCGTGAAGACGTCGCGAAGAATCCCGCCGACGCCCGTGGCCGCGCCCTGGTAGGGCTCGATGAAGGACGGGTGGTTGTGCGACTCCATCTTGAAGGCCACGGCGAGGCCGTCTCCGATGTCGACGACGCCGGCGTTCTCCCCCGGCCCCTGGATCACGCGGGGCCCGGTCGTGGGGAACTTCTTCAGGTGGATGCGCGAGGACTTGTACGAGCAGTGCTCGCTCCACATCGCAGAGAAGATGCCGAGCTCGACGAGGTTCGGCTCGCGGCCGAGGATCTCGAGGATCTGCCGGTACTCGGCGTCCGAGAGGTTGTGCTCCCGGACGAGCTCGGCGGTGATCGTCATCGCGTCGCCAGCGCCGCGACGGCGCTCTGGAACATCTTGATGCCCTGATCGTTGCCGAGGAGCCCCTCGGCGCAGCGATCGGGGTGAGGCATCAGGCCGACGACGTTGCCCTCGCGGTTGCAGATACCGGCGATGTTGCGGACCGAGCCGTTGGGGTTCGATTCGTCGGTGACGCGGCCCTCCGGGTCGCAGTAGCGGAAGACGACCCGGCCCTCGCGCTCGAGCACGTCGAGCACCTCCGGGGGCGCGGTGTAGTTGCCTTCCATGTGGCCGATCGGCATCTTCACGACGCTCCCCTTCGGGTAGAGCGACGTGAACGCTGTCGCGTCGTTCTCGACCTTCATGTGGACGTCGCGGCAGACGTAGCGCAGGCCCCGGTTGATCTGCATCGCTCCCGGGAGAAGCCCCGCCTCGAGGAGTACCTGGAATCCGTTGCAGATGCCGAGGACGGCCCCGCCCGCGGCCGCGAACTTCGAAACGCTCTCCATGACAGGCGAGAACCTCGCCAGCGCTCCGGCGCGCAGGTAGTCGCCGTACGCGAAGCCGCCCGGCAGGATCACGGCGTCCGAGCCCTTCAGGTCCGTGTCGTGGTGCCAGATGAAGTCGGCATCGCAGCCGAGGAGGTCTTTGGCGACGTGGAAGCAGTCCTCGTCGCAGTTGGAGCCGGGGAAGACGACGATCCCGAACTTCATGCGACACTCCTGTCCGCGTCGCGGTCACGCGACGACCTTCACGTCGTAGCCCTCGATGACGGTGTTGGCGAGGAGCTCCTCGGCCATCTTTCGCGCGTCGGCTTCGGCCACCTTCGCATCGCTGCCGGCCGACGTCGATGAAGAACACCTTCCCCGCCCGGACGTCCCGGACCGAACCGTGGCCGAGGCGGCCGAGCGCGGCCGCGATGGCCTTGCCCTGCGGGTCGAGGACCCCTTCGCGCGGATAGACCCGGACTTCCACTCTCATGCGTCGAACGCCTCCAGACCCTCGATTTGTTCCGCGATCTCGAACGGCACGTCCCAGCCGGACCGTTCGATCGCCCGCGCGAGCATGGCGCGCACGAGCTCCGGCGTGTTGTTGGTGCGGGAGAGGTGCGTGGCCACGATGCGCCGCCGCTTCGGCCCCGAGGACCTCCGGATCGCCTCGGCCGACTGGGCGTTGGAGAGGTGCCCGAACCCGCCCGAGATCCGGCGCTTCAGCGGCCAGGTGTAGGGGCCGTCGCGGAGCATGTCTTCGTCGTGGTTCATCTCGAGCATGAGCGTCGTGGCCTCGCGCAGGAAATCCACGAATCCCTCCTCGGCGCGGCCGAGGTCCGAGGCGATCACCAGGCGCGCCTCCTCGGATTCGAAGGCGTAGGCGACGGACTCGGCGGCGTCGTGCGGGGTGGCGAAAGCGCGAAACCCGAGGTCCCCGATCCGCCCCTCGCGGCCGGGCAGGATGCGGACGAACGGCGTGAACAGGTCGCCCGCGAGACCGATGGCCTCGGCCGTCCCGGACGTCGTATACAGAGGGCAGTCCCACCGCGCGGTGAAGACCGCGGCGCCGCTGGAATGGTCGTTGTGCTCGTGGGTCAGGAAGATCGCCGCGATCGAATCGGCGGGGATCCCGCGGCGCATCATCCGGCGCTCGATCTCCCGCGCCGACAGGCCGGCGTCCACCAGCACCCGTGTTCCGCCCGATTCGACGACACACGCGTTGCCGCCGGACCCGGAAGCGAGGATGGTGACCCGCACCGAGAAAATGTATCAGAAAGGCCGGACAAACTATGTCCGACCGGTGGAGCCGAATCCGCCGTCTTCTCTGGCGGTCGGCGCAAGCTTCTGCGCGTGCGTGAGTTTCGCGCGCGTCACCGGGGCGACGACGAGTTGCGCGATGCGCTCGCCGCGCGACAGCGTCACCGTCTCCGAGCCCAGGTTGGCGAGGATGACCTTCACTTCGCCCCGATAGTCGCTGTCGATCGTCCCCGGGGCGTTCAGGAGCATGAGGCCGTGGCGCAGGGCCAGGCCGCTCCGCATCCGGACCTGGCCCTCGTAGCCTGCGGGGATCGCGAGGGCGATTCCGGTCGGAACGAGGTGGCGCGCCCCCGGCGTGAGCGTCAAGGGACCGTCGAGCGCCGCGCGCAGATCGCAGCCGGAGGCGCCGGGCGTCGCGTAGGATGGAAGCTCCAGCCCTTCGCCGTGCGGGAGCACCGTGACCGGGACGACGACCTCGCTCATCGCCCGTATTCAATCACCCTACAGGGCCGAGGCGAGGTCGGACCGTGAAACCGGCAAGCGGGCGAGATTCCCGACGACCGAGAGCGACAGCGCGCGCCCGTCGAGCAGCCGCGCGGCCTCGGCGTCGACCTCCTCGGCGCGCACGGCCTCGACCTTCGCGATGAGCTCCTCGGGCGGCTCCACGCGGCCGAGGTAGAGCTCCTGCCGGGCGGCCGAGGACATCCGTGACACGGTCGACTCCAGGGCCAGCAGCATGTTGCTCTGGAGATTCTCCTTCGCCCGCGCGAGCTCCCGGCGCGAGACGCCGCCGCGCTTGAGCTTCGCCAGCTCCCGGAGCGTGACGTCGATCAGCCGAGGCAGGTTCTTCGGGGCGCAGGCGGCCGAGACGGTTTCGTAGCCGCCCAGCCGGTAGGAGTTGAACGCGGAACCGATCGAGTAGGCGAGCCCGCGCTTTTCGCGGATCTCCTGGAAGAGGCGCGACGACATGCCGCCTCCGAGGGCGATGTCGAAGAGGGCCGCCGCGAACCGCCGCGCGGACGTCTGGGGGGGCGCCTCGACGCCGAGGCAGACGTGGACCTGCTCGAGCCCCGGCCGCGACTTCAGCTCGACGTGGGCGTGCGGCCGCGGCCGCCGCACGGCCGCCGCCTCCCGCGGGGCCCGGCCGCCCGGCCGGGAGAGAAGCCGCCCGATCGCGTCGAGGGCGCGGCTCGCCCGGACGTGGCCCGCGAGCACGACGACGAGGTTGGCCGGCACGTAGCGCGAGCGGTAGTAGGCGTAGATGTCGTCCTTGGAGATCGCCCGAACGGTCCGGGCCGTGCCGAGGATGGGCGCGCCGAGGGGATGTCCGCGCCAGAACGACTCCACGAAGGTTTCGTGGACGAGATCGTCGGGGTTGTCGTTGGCCTCGCCGATCTCCTCGAGAATGACCCCGCGCTCGGTCTCCACGTCCGCCGACCCGAAGGCCGGCGCGAGCACGACGTCGCCGATCAGGTCCAGGGCCTCCTCGAACCGCGCGTCCAGGGTGTGGACGTAGAACCCGGTGTACTCCTTCGTCGTGAAAGCGTCGACGTCGCCGCCGAGGGCGTCGATCGCGCGCGCGATCTGGGCGTTGGAGCGGCGCCGCGTGCGCTTGAAGAGCAGGTGCTCGAGGAAGTGGGAGAGCCCGCGGCGCGCTGCCGGCTCGTGGCCCGAACCGGCGCGCACGAAGAACCCGAGCGAGAAGGAGCGCACGTCCTGCATCTCGTCGATCAGGACCACGGCGCCGTTGTCGAGGACGCGGCGGACGAGCACCGGCTAGGGGGCTCCGGGCGACGGCGTCGGGCGGCTGCCGCCCCGGAGCGTGTTGGGATCGAGCGTCGCCATGTCGTTGTCCGCGTCGCCGGCGATGAACCGCCACTCGTCGTACCACTCGCGATCGCGCCACTTGCGCAGCGCCTTCTTGTGCAGGGTTGCCCGGACGCCGACGATGGGGCCGACGGTCTTCGGCTTCTCGCCGAAGATGCCCGTCGAGAACGGGGCGGGCGTGGGCGTGGGCGCGGAGCCCCCGCCGCCGAGAGAGGGGGCGGCGTCGGCTGTCCGAATCCCGTGTAGGTCGACGGCGGCTGGTTGCCCTGCGACCGCCCCGGCGTCGTCGGCGGCAGCCCGCTTCCCGGCATGCCTCCGCCGGGAGGCGGCGCCCCCTGCCCCATCGGCAGCGCGTCCGGCGTTCCGGCGATGATCAGCTGCCAGCCTTCGTCGCAGTTGCACATCGGCTCCTTCCAGAGCTGCCGGATCGAGCGGGGCTTGATCTGCGCCAGCTCCTTGAGCTCGGTCGGGTAGCGGCCGTAGCGTTTCTGGAACGCGAGGATCGCCCGCGCGTACTGCTTCCCGCGGAAGATCAGCTCGGTCTCCTTGTCGCGCTGCACGATCGTCGCGATCGAGGGCCCGACGGCGGCGATCAGGATCGTGAGGATCGCGATCGCCATCACGACGCCGACCAGAGTGAAGCCGGCGTTGCGTTTCACCAGTCGCTGTAGCTCGTTCCGTCCAGCGCCTTCACCTTCGAGGCGCTGTGGACGTCGATGATGCCCGGCTGGGGCGGCTCGGTCACGGACGGGTCGTCCGGCTCGGAGGGCTCCTCCTCCATCGTGAGGACCCAGTCCGCCGCCTTCGTCATCGGATCGAGGGGGATCTTCCGCATGTAGCCGTCCTTGACGAGGATCTCGAGGTCGGGAGGATAGTTGCCTTTGTCCCCCTTGTACTGGTCGATGACGCTCCGGAACGTGAAGAGATCCGCGCGCAGCGTCGCCTCCCGGGCCCGCTGAGGCGAGTCGCGCAGGGCCGGCACCGCGATCGCGGCCAGGATGCCGATGATCGTCATGACGACGAGGAGCTCGAGCAGGGTGAACCCGCTCTCCCCTGCCTCCCGCCGCCTGCCTCCCGCCTCCTGTACTCGCATCACCAGTCCTTGTAGTACGTCCCGTCGAGCGACCTGGCCTGGGACAGGGAGTAGACGTCGTAGACGTTCTGGCCGCCCCAGGCGAAGGAGTCGGGCTCGTCCTGGTAGGAGCGCAGGCCCCACTCGGCCTTGCCCGTCATGGGATCGATCGGGATGCGGCGGAGGAACCGCTGTTTCTTCTTCACCTGGCCGACGAGATCGACCCCCTTGGCGAGGGTCTCGAGCTCCGGGGGATAGCCTTCGCCTCCGATCTCGAGCGGGATCAGGCCCGCGTCGGAAAGCTGCTTGTACTTGTCGATCGCCTCGCGCATCGTCCGGAGCTGGTGCTTCAGCTCGAGCTCCTTCTGCCGGCGCAGCGAGTAGCGCGCGACCGGCACCGCCATCGCCGCGAGAATCGCGATCATCACGGCGACGACGGCGAGCTCCACCATCGTGAATCCCGCCTCGCCGCCCGGAAGGCGGCGCAGGAGCGAGTCGCGGCGCGCGGAGACTCCGGACGATCATCGAACGTCGACCACCGCCGTGGAGAAGGTGACCTCGGCGCCCGGCATCTCGACCGGCTGAAACGCGACCGTGCCCCGCCCGGCCGCGACGCCGCGGAGCGTGATCTCCGCGACGGCGCGCGTGCCGGAGAGATCGGCGGAGTCCGGGAGCTCCAGGACCACTTCGCTTCCCGATACGCTGCCCGACGCGACGCCGTTGCCACCCGTCAGCACGGGCCGTACCGAGATCGCCGCCGCGACCGAAGGGTCGAACCGGACGCGCAGGGTGCCGCCGGGAAATCCTCCGGGCGAGGTCGCGCGGACCAGGATCGTCTGCTGCTGACCCACGCCGAGGGTCAAGAAAGCCGGATCGAAGTCGAGGAGAACGGGCGTGCCGTTGTCGACCGCCGACAACGTCGCCGCCGCCGCCGACACCGGCTCGCTGCCAGCCGACGCGTTCTGGCCGGACTTCGGCTGCGGCGGGACCTGGCTCTGAGGCGGATTCGAGGGCGGCTGGCGTCGGCGCCCGGAAGATGTCGGACGGGGCCCCGCCCGGCGCCAGGTTGATTCCCGGGTTCTGGGGCGGCTGCGCCGCGGGCGGCGGCGTGCGCTGCATCGGAGGCGTGCGGCCTCCCGGCTGCTGCTCGAACGGACCGGCGTCGCGGCTGGGATTCTCGACGCGCGGGCCGCCCTGGTAGGAGATGTTGGAATCGGTGCCGACGTAGACCGGCGTCAGGTCTTCCTCGGTGATGTCGGGGATGCGGATGATGTGCGGCGTGAGCGTGAGCACGAGGTCGGTCGTCTTGTTGTCGGTGCTGACCCGGGAGAAGATCCGACCGATCACCGGGATGTCGCCGATGAACGGGATCGTCTCCTTGGCGTTCGACTTGTCGGTCCGATAGAGGCCCGCCAGGAAGTTCGTCTCGCCGTCCCGGAGCCGGATGTTCGACGAGATCGTCCGGGTGCCGATGATGGGCTGCGGCTGTTGCCCCTGGGTCGTCGGCGCGTAACCGGAGATGTTCGAGACCTCCGTCATCAGCTTCAGCGTGACCTCCTTGTTGTGGTGGACGCGGGGCTCGACCTCGATCTTGATGCCGATGTCCTGGTACTGGTACGACGTGATCGGCACGACGTTGGAGCCGCTGACGTTGGAGGTGTTGAAGCTCGAGACCGGGATCGGGACGCGGTCGCCGATGAGGAGCTGCGCCTTCTGGCCTTCGGCGATCCGCAGCTGCGGCTTGGCGAGGAGCTCGGCGTCGCTGTTGTCCTTGATGAACGTCAGCACCACGGACGGGATCGTGAACCCGAACGACTTGATTCCGATCTGCTGGAGCTGGTCCCACGTGAATCCGTTCGCCACCGTCGCGCCGAGGTTCGTCACTCCCGTGCCCGGCGAGGGGATCGTGGCCCCGACGGCCCGCGGCACCAGCTGGATGCCGAGGTTCTGCGCCTTGGTCGTGTTGATCTGCAGCAGCTCGACGTCGACCACGACCTCGGCCACCTGCTTGTCGTTCTGCTCGACGATGCGCTCGGCCACGGCGACCTTGTCGGACGTGTCGCGCAGCGTGATCGAATTCTCGGCCTTGTTGACGGAGATGCGCGTCGTCTGCAGGAGCGCGCGCAGGGCGTTCGCGACCTCGGTGACGTCCGCGTTCGACAGAAAGAACGTGCGGATGACGAGGTCCTCGTAGGTCTTCCGGTTCTGGGGGGTGTCCGCGGCGATCAGGATCGACTTCTCGTCGATGATCTTGTAGAAGTGGTTTTCCTGCCGGATCAGGGTCTCCAGGGCCTTCTGGAACTCGATCGACGACAGCACGATCGACACGTTGTCGTCCTTGAGCTGCGGATCGAAAACGACGTTGATCCCGGCGGCATCCGCGAGCGCCCGGTAGATCTGCTTGATTGGCTTGGGCTGCGGGAAGTTCAGGTTGATCGGCCGGTCGCTCGAGGGCTCGAGCATGGGCGTCACGGCCCGCGCCCCCTTCGTCTTCTTCTTCAGGCTCTCCATCCGCGTCTCGGCGAGGTGCTCGGCCTCCTGCTTGACGACGTCGGCCTCGGCCTTGCGCAACTCGACCTCGGCGTAGTCGTTGGTGGGATCGAGGAGGACGGTCTGGGCGAACTCCACGACGGCGAGATCGGGGCGGCCCGAGGCCCGGTACATCTTGCCCTTCTCGAAGTGGACCTGCGAAGCCTTGAGCTTGGCCCGCTCGAGCGCAACTTTGTAGGTCGAGTTCTTCGGGTCCATCTCGAGCGCCCGGGCGTACTGCATCACCGCCAGGTCCCAGTGCCCGACCGCCTCCTCGTCCTTGGCCTGCTGGTACGAGGTCGATCCCGCGCAGGCGGTCAGGACGACGCACATCAGCGCCGCGAGGCCCCTCTTCCACAGCTTCATCAGAATCGTCCCCTTCCCGAATTCCGAGCCTTCATGGCGTGATGGCGAGCCGCCGCGTTTCGCCCGGATCGAATCCCACGAAGCCGACGTCGATCGACTCGTAACCCACCTTGCGGAGTACGAACTTCCCGAACAGGGTGTCGCCGGCCCGGGCGTTGAAGACCTCGTCGCCCTGCTGGATCACGGCGATCGGAAAGTCCTTCGGCCCGAAGCTCCCGAGGAACTTGAAGGTGATTTCCGGCGGCCTCGGCATCGGCGTGGGCGGCGGCGGCGGAAGCGGTCCGATGTAGTCCGCGTCGCCCGGCATCGGCGGCCGGGGCGTGGGAGTCGGCGGCGGCGGCCGCGTCGGCTCCCGCAGGTCGAAGAGGTCCCGGCCGGTCTCGGATCCGCCGCGGGCGGGCGGAGGATCGAAGTCCTTGGGATCGATGACCGGCACTTCGTCCGGCGAGACCGCCTTCGACGAGGCGGACGCGCGGCGGCCTCCGCGGGCTGCGGCGGTCTCGTCCTCGATGGCGGCGGGGCCGGCCGGACCCGGACGCTTCGCGGCCGTTTCGGGGGGCGGAGCCTGCGAGCCGCCCGAACGCCAGCGCACGACGGCCAGGATCAGGACCGACGCGAGCGCCGCGAGCAGAAGCGCCTGGCGTTTCGAGCCGAGGACGACTTTGCCCGCCACCTAGCCGGTCCTCCGGGCGGGCACGGCGCCGCGGCCGGACCCGGGTGCCGCGGGGGCGGCGGGCTTGCCGGGCGCCGAGGGCGCCTCGCCGCGGTCGCTGAAGTACGTGACGAGCTCCATCTGGACCGAAACGACGCCCGGCTGCTCCGGGTCGCGGCGAATCGCCACGCTCTGCACGGAGACCCACCGCTTGGCCGTCTCGAAGGTTCGCAGCAGCTTCTTGAACTTCGCATAGTCGCACTTGATCGGAAACGTGATCTTCATCTGTGAGAGCGGGAGCTGCTTCAGCTCGCTCGTCGAGTACGAGATCTGGTTGGCCTCGATCCCGGTGTCCCTCAGCGCGGCGTGCAGGTCCGCGACGACGGCGGCGAGCGTCTGCTGCTGCGTGCCGATCCGGCGGCCGTAGAACTCCTCCATCGCTTCCGACACGCCCGAGAGACGGTCGCGCTGGCCGGCGAGCCGGGCCGCGTCCGCCTCGCGGGCCTCGACCGTGCGCTTCAGGTCGTCGCGCCGGGCCTCGAGCGCCTCGCGCCGCTCGTGCGTGTTCGCCCGGTAGCTGAGGTAGAAGACGAGGTTGCCCGCGGCGAAGAGCAGGCTCGCCGCGGCGAGCGGCAGCCTCCGGCGCCAGGCATCGGGGACGCGGATCACGGCCGGACTCCCCGCGGCGCCGCGACCTCGGGCCGGCGGGCCTCGGGCTCGTACCGGCTCGAGAGCGAGAACTGAAACGGGTCGGGCGCGCCGGGCTCGGAGGTCGTTTCGCTCTTCAGGTCCACCTCGCCGAAGGCCGGGTCCTTCGCGAGCGCCGCGATCGTCTCGACGACCGCCTCGCGCTTGCGGGCGTAGAGCTGCATGTCGAGCCAGACCTCGCCGGCGTTCTCGAAGCGCGGCTGCAGGTGCGCCAGCCCCACGTCGGAAGGCAACGTGCGCTCGAGACGCGAGAGCAGGCTCGTCCAGGAGAAGCGCCGCTCCGCCACCAGCCGCGCGAGGCCGCGGCTCTCCTCGGCCAGCGCCGAGAGCGTGTACGCGGACACGGCGGCCTTCGCTCCCTCCGCCTTCGCGTCGGCCCGCTTCTGGCGGTCCTCGAGGGCGGCGATGTCGGCCCGCGTGTCCGCGACCTCCCGGCGGTACTCCGTGAAGACGCGGAGATTGGCGATCAGGAGCGCCGTGCCGAACAGGAAGAGCAGGCCCGTCGCGACGTAGACCGGACGGTCGTCGTGGAAGGGCCGCCGCGCGAAGTTGAACGTCCGGCTCATCGCGCTCCCCAGACCGCGGCGAATCCCGCCAGAAGCTCCGGCCGTGCCGTCACGCGCTCGTCGAACGCGCGATCCGCGCCGAAGAGGCGGCCCGAGAGGGGAATGGCCGGCGCGGGGAAGGCGCTCATCTTCTCGAGATCCCGGTCGGGCAGCTCGTCGTGGACGTAGACGGCGGACAATCCCGGGCCCTTCAGCCTCTCGGCGTAGTACGAGAGCGACAGTCGTGCCTCGCGGTCGTGGTCCTGGTCCTCGTCGGTCTCCGGCGGCCTCTGGCGATAGAAGATCGGCGCCGTGCCGCGAGCGATGAAGAACGACAGCGCACCGCTCGAGCGGTGCAGGAGGGCGAAGTCGCCGGAGGCCGCGGCCGAGAGCGTCGCCGCGAGCCCCTCGAAGAGCGCGAGGCTGGCGGGCGCGAGGTATCCGATCCGGACGCCGGAGTCCTCGAACGCCCGTTCGATCGCCTCGACGGTCTCCCGGGGCATGGCGGCGACGAGCACCCGCTTTTCGTCGGCGAGCTCCGGCATCGGCTCGTACACGATCGATAGATCCGTCGGGTGGCCGGGCAGGAGCTTCTTGAGCTTCCAGAGGACCATCTCGCGGCCGGCGTCGGTCCGATCGGGCATCGACTCGAGCTCGACGGGAAGGATCTTCGCCCAGGCGTCGGGAAAGACCACCGAGGCGCGCGACAGTCGCCCGCCGGCGAGAGCGCGGGCGGCCTTCACCGCTTCCGCGATCGCCTCGCGCGTCGGAATCCCCGCCCCCGACGCTCCGGTGACGGTCGAGCCGGCCGGGTAGCGGAAGTGCCGCGCTTCCTCGAACCCGGCCGGCTCCTCGGCGCGCACCCGGGCGTAGGTCACGCCGTCGGGGAGCAGACAGAAGACGTGCGGCGCCACGGCCGATTTCAGGAACGGGACGCTAATCGACAAAGGTCACCTTGTTGATCTCCTTGAGCGTCGTCGTCCCCTCGAAGACCTTGGCGAGGGCCGCGTCGCGGAGGAAGATCATCCCCTCCTCCTTGGCGGCGCGCTTGATCTCCGCGGCCGGGCGGCGCTCGAGGATCAGCCCGCGGATTCGGTCGGAGAGGTCGAGGATCTCGGCGATCGCCATGCGGCCGTGGAAGCCGGTGCCGTCGCACTCGAGGCAGCCCCGGCCTTCGTAGAACGTGCGGGACTTCATCGACTCCGGATCCAGGCCGGCCTCGCGCAGGGACTCCGGCGCGATCGTCACGACCTCCTTGCAGTGCGGGCAGATCTTGCGCACGAGCCGCTGGGCGAGCACGCAGTTGAGGGCCGAGACGAAGTTGTAGAGCTCGACCTTCATGTTGAGGAAGCGCCCCAGGACGTCGACGACGTTGTTGGCGTGGACGGTCGTGAAGACGAGGTGGCCGGTCAGCGCCGACTGGACGGCGATCTGCGCCGTCTCCTCGTCGCGGATCTCGCCGACCATGATCTTGTCGGGGTCGTGCCGCAGGATCGACCGGAGCCCGCGCGCGAAGGTCAGGCCCTTCTTCTCGTTGACCGGGATCTGGGTGATCCCGCGGAGCTGGTACTCGACCGGGTCCTCGATCGTGACGATCTTGTCCTCGACCGACTGGATCTCGGAGAGGCACGCGTAGAGCGTGGTCGTCTTGCCCGAGCCCGTCGGCCCCGTCACGAGCACCATGCCGTAGGGCTCGCGGATGAACTTGCGGAGCTTCTTCTTGGTCTCGGCGTCGAAGCCCACGACCTCGAGGTTGAGGCTCTTGAACTCGGCGTTGGCGGACTCCTTGTCGAGGATGCGGATGACCGAGTCCTCGCCGTGGACCGTCGGCATGATCGAGACGCGAAAGTCGATCGTGCGGCCGCGCACGCGCAGCTTGAAGCGGCCGTCCTGCGGGACGCGCTTCTCGGCGATGTCGAGCTCGGACATGACCTTGATGCGCGAGATGATCGTGCCGTGATGGCGCTTGTCGATCGGGTCCATCGCCTGGTAGAGGACGCCGTCGATGCGGTACTTGATGATGACGACGTTTTCCTGCGTCTCGATGTGGATGTCCGAGGCGCGGCGCTGGATGGCGTTGAAGACGACCGAGTCGACGAGCTTGATGATGGGCGAGGCGTCCTGGGCGATGGAGCCGATCGTGAGGGTCTCCTCGCCCTCCTCGTCCTCCGAGACGAGCTGCATCCGAAAGTCCTCGGTGGCCTCGTCGAGCACGCGCTGCGAGGACTCGCTCTTCTGCAGCAGGTCGCCGATGAGCGCGCGGCTGCCGACCTTGATCCGGAGCGGAAGGCCGACGTGGAGCTCGAGCTCGTCGAGGCGCACGACGTCCGTCGGATCCGCGCAGATGATCGTCATCACGCGCTCCGTGCGGCTCTCCGGCACGAAGTTGTAGCGGAGCATCCACTCCACCGGGATCGAGCGGAAGAGGTCCGCGTCCACGCGGAAGGACGCGAGGTCGACGTAAGGAAGACCCAGCCGTTCGGCGAGCGCGATGGCCTGGGCCTCCTCCTCCCCGCGGGAGGCGAACTTGACTTCCCCGTTCATCTGCTTGGCCATGAGAAGCTCTCCGCCCTACGACTTGATCGCCGACATGAGCCGGAACATCGGCAGGTAGACCGACAGGAGGATCGTCACGATGACGCCTCCCATGATGACGAGGATCGCCGGCTCGACGAAGGAGATGACCCGGGCGAGCAGGAGATCGATCTCCTCGTCGTAGAACTCCGAGACCGCGGCGAGCATCTCTTCGAGGGCGCCCGAGGACTCGCCGACCTTGATCATCTCGATCGTCAGGTCCGTGAAGATCCCGGTCGCCTCGAGGGCCCTCCAGAGCTCCCGGCCCTCGCGGACCTTGGGCACGACGCCGGCGACCTTCGCCGAGACGGAGCGGTTGCCGATCGCGTCGGCGGCATTCTCGAGGGCCGGCACGAGCGGCGTTCCGCCGCCCAGCAGCGTCCCGAGGCTGCGCGTGAACTGCGTGATCGCGAACCGTCGGAAGATCCCGCCGACGATCGGCAGCTTCAGCGTCGCCGCATCGAGCCAGACGCGGCCCGAGCTCGTCTGGAACCACCGGTAGGCCAGGAACCCCGCGCCGCCGAAGGCGGCCGCGAGGATCAGGAAGTTGTGCCGCAGGAACGTCGCGATGCCGAGGACGAGGACCGTCAGGAGAGGCAGCTCGGCGTTGAAGTCGGCGAAGAACTCCGTGAACCGGGGGATGACGAAGGTCATCAGGATCGCGATCAGCACGCCCGAAAGCGCGATCAGGATGACGGGATAGACGAGCGTCGAAACGACCTTGCGCGTCAGCGCGATGACGGTCTTCTGGTACTTGAGGTACCGGCGCAGCACCGCCTCGATCTCGCCCGACTTCTCGCCCGCTTTCAGCGACGTCCAGTAGAGGCGCGGGAAGAGGTCGCCTTCCTCGGCGAAAGCCTCCGAGATCGAGGAGCCCGAGTTGACCCGCTCCCGGACGTCGGTCAGCACCCGCCGCAGGACCGGGCTCTTCTGGCGCTCGAGCAGGATCTCGAAGGAGCGCACGACCGGCAGTCCCGCCTTCAGGAGTGCGATGAGCTCCTGGTTGAAGATCAGGAACTCGGCCATCTTGACGCGGCCGCCCCGCGTCCGCGACTTCGCGCCCGCGAGGGAGAACCCCTTGCGGCGGATCTCGAAGACGTGGCCGCCGCGGCGCTCCACTTCCAGGCGCGCCGCGGGGAGGTCGGCCGCCACGACGGACTGTTCGGCCACCGAGCCGTCCGGCCAGCCGGCCCGGACGCGGAACTCGCTCACGGCTTCTTCTCCACGGTCGCTGCGCCCGGCGCGCCCGCTTCCGGGGCGTCGCCCCGCGGCACCTCCTGCGCGTGAAGGATCAGGATCAGGGCGCTCTTCGACTGCTCCTCCTTCGAAGCGCCGACGACGAGCGTCCGCGACAAGGTCACTGGCATCGAGGAGCGGTAGAGGGGCCGCTGGAACGGCGGCCCGCCGTCGGCGGACTTGTAGATCCGGGACAGGCCGAAGGGCGAAAGCAGCAGGTCGTTGCCGAAGCCCGCGGTCCTCACCGTGAACGACAGCACGAACTCTTCGCCGAGCTGGCTCTCGACGCGGCCGCCGTCGGTGACCCGCAGCACGACCGAGTCGATCAGTGCGTAGTCGTTGAACCGGAACATGGACTTCAGCTTCGCGCCGAGGCCGCCGATCTCGCGCGCGATCGAGCCCTCGGGAACGTCCGCCCGCGCGCGCACGAGCTTGACGGCGAACGTGAAGCCGCGCGGCGGCACGTCGAAGCCGGCGAGCACGCGACCGATCTGGTCGAGCCTATCGGGCCGGTCGGTCACCGTCATCGCGTTCAGCTTCTGGGTCAGCGTGATCGAGGCCGACTCGGAAAGGTTCGGCCGGATCAGCAGCGCGGCCTCTTCGACCCGCCTGTATTTCAGAACGTACACGCGCACGGTGACGTCGTCCGCGGCCCGCAGGGCGGTAGCGGAGATCAGGATCGCGACGAGGAAGAGAAGAGTTTTTCTCACGAGTACGAAAACCTGGGCCCCTCAAGCAGGCCCGCACGGGATCGGGGTCAGATGTCGAGCCCCCGGTCCACGATCCAGACGACCCGCGGCTCCTCCCGGCCGGCGCCGGGATTCCAGTCGTAGACGGTGGCCTCCGCGGAAGTTCCTTCGACATCCGAATGACGCCCGGCCGGTTCGAGGGCCGCGGACTCCGCCGGCGGCGTCGGGCGCGCGGCGACGACCGGTTTCGGCCGGCGCGCACCGGTTCCGGGCGCGACGAGAAGCAGGGCGGCGAAAGCGGCGGCTGCGGCCGCGCCCGACACCGTCATCCGCCGGCGGGACGTCCGGCGAATCCGCTGCTCCGTCTGCGCGAAGGCGACGGCCGTGCGCACGTTGGCGCGGATGCGCTCGACTTCGGCGGCCGGCAGATCCTCCTGCGGGAACGGGCGCGCGAAGAGCATCGCCGCGTCCCGCGCGACGGCGAGCTCGCGGCACTCCTGGCAGTCGGCGAGGTGGTCGCGGAGGATCCGCCGCTGCGGCGCCGGCAGGGCGTCGTTCGCGTAATCCCCGAAGCTCGAGCGGAGGATCGGGCAGAGGGCGCTCATGCCAGCGACCTCCCCCGCAGGAATTCCGGGAAGAGCCGCCCGATCTCCCGGCGGAGGATCCGGCGGGCGTTGAAGAGGTGGTTGCGAACGGTCGATTCGCCGCAACCGAGGATCTCGGCGATCTCGCGGGTCTCGCAGTCCTGCATCTCCTTGAGGACGAACGCCGCCTTCTGCTTCTCCGACAGGCGGCCCGAGACCGTCTCGAAGAGGCGGACGAGCTCGGCGTCCTCGGCGTTGCGCGTGGCATCGGCGGCCGTCGACTCCTCGCGCTCCCGCACCAGGTGCAGGGTGGCGCCGTGCGCCCGCTCGCGGCTGCGCGAGCTGCGCAGAAAGTCGATCGCGAGGTTCGTCGCGATCCGGTAGAGCCAGGTGTTCAGGGAGTACTTCTCGTCGTAGCGATGAAGCTCGTTCCAGACACGCAGGAAGACCATCTGAGCGACATCGCGGGCGTCTTCGACGTTGCCGACGATCCGCCGCGCGAGGGAGACGATCGCCGGGGTCTTCCGGGTGACCAGCGTCTCGAAGGAAACCATGTCGCCGCCTCGAGCCCGGATGGCGAGCTCCCGGTCCGGAAGGCCCACGGCTTCCTGACGATCACGGCTCTGGCTGTAGACGAGCTCCATTGCGGGAAAGGTCTCCTCCTGTCGCGGTATACGGACGTCGTTCGACGTCCGTTGGGGTGGATTTACGCCCCCTAAGCTCTTGAATCTTAAATCTTTGCCGACGATCCGGCAAGCCGAACCGCACCTCCCTGCGCCATAATCCGGCCGTCTTGCTGCTTTACCGGGCGCTCGCCGCTCTGGCATTAACCGCCTACGCCCCCTTCGCCTTCCTGCGCTCCCTGACCGGGAGGCGCCGGCTCGGAGACCTGCGCGGCCGCCTGGGGCTGTCGGCCTGGCCGGATCTGGACGGCGGCGTCTGGATTCATGCCGTCTCCGTCGGCGAGGTCGGCGTGGCCCGCCATCTCCTGCGGGAGCTCCGGACACTCCTGCCCGGCGTGAAATTCGGCGTGTCGGTTTCGACGGCCGCCGGGCGTTCGCTCGCCGAACGGACGCTCGGCGCGGAAGCGTCGATCTTCGCCTTCCCCTTCGATCTCGCCGGCGCGGTCGAGAAGGCGCTGTCGTCGACGCGGCCCGGACTCATCGTCCTGACCGAGACCGAGCTCTGGCCGCTCTTTCTCGAACGCGCGGCGCGGCGCGGGATCCCGGCGGCCCTCGTCAACGGGCGCATCTCGGAGCGCTCGTTCGCGCGCTACCGGAGGGTGCGCGGCTTCCTCTCGAAGACCCTGTCGCGCCTGGCGCTCCTCGCCATGCAATCGCCGGAAGACGCCCGCCGCGTCGAAGCGCTCGGTGCGCCCGCGGAGCGCGTGCGGGTGTTCGGCAACCTGAAGTACGACCTGCCGGCCCCGCCCCCCTTTCCGGACGCCGAGCGTCTGCGGGCCGCCGCGGCCGGCCGCCCCATCCTCGCCGCGGGCTCGACCGGCGAGGGCGAGGAGGCGCTCGTGCTCGATGCGTGGGCCCGCCTGCCGCGGCGCCCGCTCCTGGTCCTCGCGCCCCGCCGACCCGAACGATTCGACGGCGTCGCCCGCCTGGTCGAAGCCCGGGGCCTGCGCCTCCTCCGCCGTTCCACCCCCGACTCTCGAGCCTCGACTCTCGACTCCCCCCTCGACGTCTACCTCCTGGATTCCATCGGCGAGCTCGCCGCCGTGTATCGCAGCGCCGCGCTCGCGTTCGTCGGCGGCAGCCTCGTCGCGACGGGCGGCCAGAGCCCCATCGAAGCCTGGGCGGCCGGGGTCCGGGTGTTCTCCGGGCCGCACATGGAGAACTTCCGGGATTCGGCGGCGCAGGGCGAGGCCCTGGGGATCCTGCGCCGTGTCGCGACGCCGGAGGAGCTCTCGCGGGAGATCGCCCGCGCTCTCGACCGCAGGGAGGAGACCGCGCGCCTCGGCTCCGACGCGGCCCGGTTCGTCGCGGACAGCCGCGGCTCCGCCGCCGCCACGGCGCGGGCCCTGGCCGCGCTTGCGCCGGCGCTCGCCGCCGGGCGAGGATCCGTCCCGTGAACCTGTCTCCGCTCTCCCTGCTCTACGGGAAGGCCCTGGAACTGCGCGCCGAGTGGTACGCGTCGGGGCGGATCGTGTCGCACGCGCTGCCGCGCCCGTCGATTTCCGTCGGGAATCTCACATTCGGCGGCACGGGCAAGACGCCGCTCGTCGAGCTTCTCGCCCGGCGCCTGCGCTTCGAAGGCTCGAAGCCGGCCATCCTCTCGCGCGGCTATGGGCGCGCGTCGAGCGGGGTCGTCGTCGTCTCGGCCGGCGAGGGCCCGCTCGTGACGGCCGAAGAGGGCGGCGACGAGCCCGTGGCGCTCGCGAAGGCGACCTCGGGCGTGCTCGTCGTCGTGGGCGAGAAGAGGGTCGAGGCGGCGAGGCGCGCGGCCGACCTCGGGGCCGACCTCTTGATCCTCGACGATGGCTTCCAGCACCTCGCCGTCGGTCGCGACGTCAACCTCCTGCTCTTCGACTCGCGCGACCCGTTCGGCGGCGGCAGCACTCCGCCGCGGGGGCGCCTGCGCGAGCCCCTCGCGGCCATGCGCCGCGCCGACGCGATCGTGTTCACGCGGGCCGAACGGGGAGCGCCGCCCGGCGACGTTCTCGCCGCGATCGCCCGGATCCACCCGGCGGCGCCGCAATTCCACGCGCGGTTCCGCGGCGCCGGGCTGCGCGACGAGCAGGGTTCGCCCGTCGAGCCCGGCTCGCTTTCGGGGCTGCGCTCGATCGCCGTGTGCGGCGTCGCGGATGCATCGCAGTTCGCGGCCACGCTGCGCGAGATGGGGATCGTGCCCGAAGAGACGATCGATTTCCGCGACCACCAGCGCTACCGGGAGCGGCACCTGACCCGCATCCGCCGGGCGGCGGAGCAGGCCGGCGCGAGCTGGGTCGTCACCACCGAAAAGGACGCCGTCAAGCTGGCGGGGAAGACGTCTCTGCCGCTCCTGACCGTGCGACTCGGCGTCGAGATCGTGGAGCCCGCGTTCTTCCCGTTCCTGGCCTCGCGCCTGGCAGCCGCGCGGGCCGCCGCGGCGCCGAAGTCGTGACGGCGCGTTCGGCCGCCCGCGACCGGGCGGAGCACGCGCTGTTTCGGGTGGCGACGGGCGCCGTGTCCGCCCTGCCCGGCCGCACGCCCGAGAAGCTGGGCCGGGCGCTCGCGCGACTGTATCTGCGCGCCTCGGTGTCGCGCCGCCGGATTCTCTTCGAGAACCTCGCGGCCGCGTACCCCGAGAAGGGCGCGGAGGAGATCGAGCGGATCGCGCGGGCCTCGGCCGAGTGGCTCGGCGCGGCATTCGTGGAGTTCCTCGAGGTGTCGAGCCTGTCCGAGGAGCAGGTCCGTTCCCGGATTCGGATCGCGGGCGAGGAAAACCTGCGAGAAGCGCGCGAGCGAGGCAAGGGGGTCTTTCTGCTCTCCGCCCACATCGGCGGCTGGGAGCTCGGCGCCATCCGCGCGGGGCTCCTGGGGGAGCCGATCGCGCCGATCGTCCGCCCGCTCGACAATCCGCTCCTCGAGCGCGAGCTCGCGCGCCGACGCATGCGGTTCGGCAACCGGCCGATCGCCAAGCGCGACGGGGCGAAAGACGTCCTGCGCACGCTCGCGAAGGGCGAGACCGTGGCGATCCTCGTCGACCAGAACGTGCTCGCGCGCGAAGCCGTCTTCGTCCCGTTCTTCGGCCGCCTCGCGGCGACGACCCCCGCCCTCGCTCTCTTCCAGCTGAAGACCGATGCCGCCGTGGTGCCGGTCTTCACCTGGCCGGAAGGGGGCGGGCGTTACCGGCTCGAGTTCGAAACGCCGATCCTGGCTCGGGAGTTCGAGGGGCTGGCGCGAGGAGAGGCCGTGCGCCGGGCGACGGCCCGCTACATGGAGGTGACCGAAGCCGCCATCCGCCGGGCGCCCGAGGTCTGGCTGTGGATGCACAACCGCTGGCGAACGCGGCCCGTGGAGACGCCGTGAAGCGCCTCGTCATCGGACCCAACTGGCTCGGCGACGCCGTGATGTCGCTTCCGTTCCTGCGCGCGATCCGGACGGCCCATCCGGGAGACGAGCTCGCCGTCCTGGCGCCGCGCGGGCCGGCGGCCATCTACCGGGCCGAAGGCTCCGCCAGCCAGGTGATCGAGGGCTCGGCGGGCCTCCTCGCGAATGCATCGCACCTGAGGGCCGAACGGTTCGACGAAGCCTGGCTCCTTCCGAACTCCTTCCGCGCCGCGCTCCTCGCCTTTCTCGGAGGCGCCCGGCGCCGTCTCGGGTACGCGACCGACCACCGCGCCATCCTGCTGACGGATGCCCTGCCGCCGCCCGACGGCACACTCCACCAGATCCGCGACTACGACGCCCTCCTCCGCGCCCGGGGCATCGAGCCGGACCTCGAGCCGCCGCGGCTGCCGGTCCCCGATGCTGCGCGGGCCCTGGCGCACCGGGCCCTCGCGGACGCGGGGTGGTCGAGCTACGAACGGCCGGTCCTGTTCTCCCCCGGAAGCGCCAAGGCGCACATCAAGCGATGGCCGCTGGAGCGATTCGCAGCTCTCGCGGACGCGCTCGCCCTGCGCGGACAGCCCTGCGGCATTCTCGCCGGCCCGGAGGAAGCCGGGCTCGGTGCCCGTGTCTCCACGGCGGCCCGCGCGCCGCTGCCGGTGCTGGGGCCGGACCTCGACCCGGTCGCCCTGGCGGCGCTCCTGTCGCGCGCGCGGCTGCTCGTCTCGAACGATTCCGGTCCGATGCACCTCGCCGCAGCCGTCGGCACGCCGGTCGTCGCTTTTTTCGGCCCCACGGACCCGGGGCGGACGGTTGGCGTCGGCTCCCCCGTGCTCGTGCTCGACCGCTACCTCTTCTGCTCCCCGTGCCACGCCGAGGTCTGCCCTTACGGGCACGAGTGCATGCAGGAGATCACGGTGGAGATGGCGCTTCGGGCCTGCGAGGCGCTGCTGGGTCCCCGGCCGCCGTCAGCCTGAGGCGGAGCTCGTCGAGTCCGGGATCCCTCGCTACGCTCGGGATGACGCGGCCGGAGGCCGCGTCACTTCAGCTCGGTGTTCCAGTACGCCACGTCGACGAAGTTGCGCCACGCGGGGTGGACCTTGCTCGACCCGAACTGGCCGACCGGGTGCCAGCGCGGCTTCTTCGGCGCGGCGACCAGGCGCATGTTCGCTTCGTGCGGGGTGCGGTTGCCCTTCTTCACGTTGCAGGACAGACACGCGCAGACGACGTTTTCCCACGTCGAGGTTCCCCCGCGCGACAGGGGAATGACGTGATCCAGGGAGAGCTCCGACGAGGAGAATCGGTGACCGCAGTACTGGCAGCGGTTGCCGTCCCTCAGATAGATGTTGTGCCGCGAGAACTTGACGTCCTGTCGGGGCAGGCGGTCGAAGTCCTTCAGCGCGACGACGCGCGGGATGCGGATCGCCATGGAGGGCGTGAGGACGACTTCGTCCTGCGGACGCACGGGGATGTCGCACCAGTTCTCGAACTCGTAGGTCGAGTAATCGGGCAGGACCGCCCTCACGTGCCCCTTGTAGAAGAGCGAAAAAGCCTTCCGCACGGACGTGACCTGCACGGCCTGAAACACGCGATTGAGCACGAGGACCTGGGAGTCCAGCATCGGCGCCTTCTGGGCCGCTCATTATAATCCGTGGAAGTGCCCTTCGAAGTCGCGCGGCGCCGCCTGCTGGCCCTCGTTCCGAGCCTCGCTGGCCGCCGGATCGTCGTGGCCGGTGACTTCGTCCTCGACCGGTTCGTCTACGGGCTCCCCAAGCGCGTCAGCCGGGAGGCGCCGGTGCTCATCCTCCGCTTCTGGAAGGAAGAGCGGCTGCCCGGCGGCGCCGGGAACACCGCCGCCAACGTCCGCGCGCTCGGCGGCGTGCCCCTCTGCGTCGGCGCGCTCGGCAGGGACGACGAGGGCCGGGCGCTGCGCGAAGCCTTCGCCGAACACGGGATCGCGGCGGACGGACTCCTCGAAGCGCGCGGGTACCGCACACCGACCAAGACCCGCATCCTGGGCGGGGCGCCGCACGCCAACAAGCAACAAATCGTGCGCTACGACATCGAAGGATCCCTCGCTCCCGACGCGGCGCTGTCCTCCTCCCTCGCGGCGGCCCTGCGCGAGGCCTCCCGCGGCGCGGACGGCGCGGTTCTCTCCGACTACGGATACGGCGCGATCTCGCCGGCCGTCGTCGCGCCGCTGCGGTTGGCTCTGCCCGCGGGCGCGCGGATCAGCGTCGACTCGCGCCACCGGCTTCGCGAGTTCTCCGACGTCGACGCCGCCACCCCCAACGAGGAAGAGCTCGAGGAGTGCGCGGGCCGCGCGCTCGAGTCCGACCCCGCGCTGGTGGAGGCCGGGTCCGCCCTGCGGTCGAGGATGCGCTGCGCGAGCCTCCTGGTCACGCGCGGCTCGCGGGGCATGGCGCTCTTCACGGGCGGTGAACCGATCCTGATCCCCGTGCACGGCACCAATCAGGTGGCCGACGTCACGGGCGCCGGCGACACCGTCCTCGCGACGCTTTCCCTCGCGCTCGCGGCGGGCGCGACGCCGCTCGAGGCCGCGCTGCTCGCCAACTTCGCCGGCGCCGTCGTGGTTGCGAAGATGGGAACGGCCGTCGTCACGCCCGAGGAGCTCGCCGCCGCGGTCGAAGCGGACCGCACGCTGCTGGCGTAGCCGGGCGTGCGCCTCCTGATCGTCCGGCTCTCGTCCCTGGGAGACGTGATTCACGCGCTTCCGCTGGCCGCGAACGCGCACGCCGCGGACGCCTCCGTCGGGTGGCTGGTCGAGAGGCCGTTCGCCGGCCTTCTCGAGGGCAATCCGCACTGCGCCGAGATTTTCACGGCAGACACGAAGCGGTGGCGCCAGCGGCTGCTCTCCCGGTCGACGTGGGAGGAGCTGGCAGAGCTGCGCGGCCGTTTGCGAGCGTTTGCGCCGGATCGGACGATCGACGTTCAGGGACTCTGGAAATCGGCGATCGCGGCGCGCGCGGCCGGAGCGCCGGTCGTGGGCTTCCGCGGCCAGGCACGGCGCGAAGCCGGATCCGCCGCGCTCGCTTCCGTTCGCGTCGCGCCGAGCGCGGGGGCCGCGCACGTCGTCGACCGCAACCTGGCGCTCCTCGAAGGAGCCGGGATTCCGGTGGTGGTGCGCGCGCCCGACGCCTCCTACCTCCTCGAGCGGCCCCGCGCCGAGGCCGACGCGTTTCTCTCGGCGCTGCCCCGTTCCTTCGCGGTCTTCCACCCCGGCGCCGCGCGCCCGGAGAAGGCCTGGGGAGAAGAGCGATTCGCCTGTCTCGCCCGCGCGCTCGCCGAGCAGGACGGGCTGCACGCCGTCGTCTCGTGGGGACCCGGCGACGAGGAGCGCGTTTCGCGGATGCGCGCGCTCGTGCCCGGAGCCGCGATCCCGCCGCTCCTCGACTTCGCGGGACTCGCCCGGCTCGCGCGAGCGAGCGCGCTGTTCTGCGCCGGCGACACCGGTCCGCTCCATCTCGCCGACGCCGTCGGAGCCCGCACGCTCGCGCTCTTCGGTCCCACCGATCCGGGTCGAAACGGGCCGTACCGGGACCGCCGGGGAATCGTCACGCGCATGCACGACGTTTCGGACGAGGCCGTGCTGGCGCGGGCTCGGGAGCGGGTGACGACCGCATCTGCCCTTTGACTCTCGAAGCCCAAACCCCTACCATCAACCGGCACCCATGGCCGTCAAACTCGGAGACCTCCTTCTCAAGCAGAAGCTGATCACGCAGGAGCAGCTGGAGACCGCATTGAAGCTCCAGCGCGAGGAAGGCGGCAAGATCGGCGAGGCCCTGGTCCGGGTCGGCGCGGTCTCCGAGGCCGACATCACCGAGACGCTTTCCCAGCAGTTCGGGGTGCCTTCGATCGACCTCGCACACTTCGAGATCGACCCCGCCGTCATCAAGGTCGTCCCGGGCGAGGTCGCGCGCAAGTACGGTGTGCTGCCGGTGAACAAAACGGGCGCGACGCTGACGATCGCCATGGGCGATCCGACCAACGTCTTCGCCATGGACGACATCAAGTTCATGACGGGTTACAACGTCGAGCCGGTCGTGGCGAGCGAAATCGCGCTCCGGAAGGCGATCGACAAGCATTACGGCACGCCGCGCTCGGTCGTTCTCAAGGAGCGCACCAAGCAGTCCGGCCCGGCCTTCAACGTCGAATCGAGCCTCGAGGACGTCATGGCCTCGTCGGCGCTGACCATGGACGACATGGCGAGCGTGGGACTCGGCGAGATCAACATGGACGAGATCACCGGCATGGACACCGGCGCCGACGTCGACGTGGTCAAGGGCGAGGAGGGCCAGGAGATCGACCTCTCGGACCTCACCAAGTCGTCCGAGTCCGCGCCCATCATCAAGGTGTCGAACCTGATCCTGATCGAGGCCCTCAAGGCCGGGGCCTCGGACATCCACGTCGAGCCCTACGAGAAGGAGTTCCGCGTCCGGTTCCGCATCGACGGCATCCTCCACAACATCATGGCCCTGCCGATGCGGACGCGAGATCCGCTCATTTCGCGCCTGAAGATCATGGCCAAGCTCGACATCTCGGAAAAGCGCCTACCGCAGGACGGCCGGATCAAGATCCGCCTGCGCGTCGAGGAGCGCTCGCGCGACCTCGACCTGCGCGTGTCTTCGGTCCCGACGCACTTCGGCGAGAAGGTCGTGATGCGGCTGCTCGACAAGTCGAAGCTGCAGCTCGACATGACGCAGCTCGGCTTCGACCAGGAGCCCCTGAGGCGCTTCAAGGATGCGATCGACCGCCCCTACGGCATCGTCCTCGTCACGGGACCGACGGGGTCGGGCAAGACCAATACGCTCTACTCCGCGATCGCCGCGCTGAACGACCCCACCGTCAACATCATGACCGCCGAAGACCCGATCGAGTTCAACCTGGCCGGCATCAACCAGGTGCAGATGAAGGAGCAGATCGGCCTGACGTTCGCCTCGTCGCTCCGCTCGTTCCTCCGCCAGGACCCCGACATCATTCTCGTCGGCGAGATTCGCGACTTCGAGACCGCGGAGATCGCGGTCAAGGCCGCGCTGACCGGCCACCTCGTGCTCTCGACGCTCCACACCAACGACGCCCCCTCGACCATCAACCGCCTGATGAACATGGGCATCGAGCCCTTCCTCGTGGCCACGTCGGTCAACTGCATCTGCGCCCAGCGATTGGTGCGACGCATCTGCACCCACTGCCCCGAGGACCTCGAGACGCCGCCCCAGATGCTGATCCAGGTCGGATTCGCCCCCGACGAAGTCAAGGGGCTCCGGGTCAAGCGCGGCCGCGGCTGCGATCGCTGCAACAACACCGGCTACAAGGGCCGGATCGGCCTCTTCGAGGTGCTGCTCTTCACCGACGAGATCCGGGACATGATCCTCTCGGGCGCCTCCTCGATCGAGTTGAAGCGCAAGGCCATCGAGGAGGGCATGGTCAGCCTCCGGATGTCCGGCCTGCAGAAGATCCGGGAAGGCGCGACCACCCTGGAAGAAGTCCTCCGCGAAACCGTCCTCTAGGTTCTCTCCCGACATCCACGAGACGAACGCTCCCGAAATCCGCCGCGCCGGCGCCTTCTTCTGCAGTATGTGACGCATCGCACGCGCGAGCGACGTGCGTCAGTGTCCTTTATTTTCTGTCGTTTCGGGCGTAAACTCCTGCAACACAACAATCGGGGGAAGCCGTATGGCAACTGATGCCACGCTCCATGGGCTTTTGAAGCAAATGGTCGAGATGGGGGCGTCCGACCTCCATCTGGCGACCCAGTCGCCGCCCATGGTCCGGCTCGACGGCAAGCTGATCCCCCTGCCCTATCCACCGCTGACGGTTTCCGAGACCAAGCAGCTCGCGTACTCGGTTCTGACGGATGCCCAGAAGCACCGCTTCGAGGAGAACCTCGAGCTCGACTTCTCCTTCGGCGTGAAGGGCCTGGCGCGGTTCCGCGCCAACAACTTCCAGCAGCGGGGCGCCGTTGGCGGAGTCTACCGGCAGATCCCATACGAGATCCTGGGCTTCAAGGAGCTCGGGCTTCCGCCGGTCGTCGAGCTCCTGTGCGACAAGCCGCGCGGCCTCATCCTCGTCTGCGGACCGACGGGCTCGGGCAAGACGACGACCCAGGCGGCGATGCTCGACAAGATCAACCGCGAGAAGCAGCTTCACATCCTCACGATCGAGGACCCGATCGAGTTTCTCCACGGGCACAAGAAGTGCCTCGTCAACCAGCGGGAGCTGCACGCCGACACACACTCGTTCTCGAACGCCCTGCGGGCGGTCCTGCGCGAGGACCCGGACGTCGTGCTCATCGGTGAAATGCGTGACCTCGAGACGATCGAGGCCGCGCTGCGCATCGCCGAGACGGGCCATCTGACGATGGCGACGCTCCACACGAACTCGGCCACGACCTCGATCAACCGCATCATCGACGTCTTCCCGGCCCACCAGCAGAGCCAGATCCGCACCCAGCTCTCCTTCGTCCTCGAAGGGATCATGTGTCAGAGCCTGCTCGAGCGTTCGAGCGGCAAGGGCCGTGTCATGGCGCTGGAGGTGCTCATCCCCAACGCCGCCGTCCGGAACCTCATCCGCGAGGACAAGATCCACCAGATCTACTCGACGATGCAGTCCGGACAGTCCAAGTTCGGCATGCAGACGTTCAACCAGTCGCTCGCCACCCTGTACCTGAAGAAGCTCATCACGCTGGAGAACGCGCTCTCCCGCTCGTCGATGCCCGACGAGCTCCAGGAGCTCATCAACCGTGGCTCCGGCGTCAACGTCCCGACGGTCACGGCGACGGCCGGCAAGAGGTAAGTCATGCCGAACTACGTCTGGAAGGGCAGGAACCGCAGCGGCCTCGTCCAGGAGGGCGTGCTGGCGGCCGACACCAAGGAAGTCGCGCTGTCTCAGCTGCGGCGCCAGAACATCGTCGTCACCGGCATCCGGGAGCGGGGCAAGGAGATCTCGCTCACGAAGATGGCCCGGAAGGTTCCGCCCAAGATCCTGGCGGTCTTCACGCGGCAGTTCTCGGTCATGATCGACGCGGGCCTGCCGCTCGTCCAGTGCCTCGAGATCCTCGCCAACCAGCAGGAGCACAAGAGCTTCGCCAAGATCCTGCTCCAGGTCCGCCAGGACGTCGAGGCCGGCTCGACGCTCGCCGACGCGATGCGGCGCCACCCGAAGGCTTTCGACGACCTCTACGTCAACATGGTCGCGGCCGGCGAGGCCGGCGGTATCCTCGACACCATTCTCCAGAGGCTCTCGACGTACATCGAGAAAGCCGTCAAGCTGCGCGCTCAGGTCCGGGCCGCACTGATCTACCCGATCGCCGTCATCTGCATCGCGGCGATCGTCGTGGCCGTCATCCTGCTGAAGGTCATCCCGACCTTCGCCGCCCTCTTCACGAGCCTCGGGGCGGAGCTGCCGTTCCCGACGCGCGTCGTCATCGCGGCGTCCAACTTCCTCGCCCGCTACTTCATCTTCTTCGTCATCGGCATCGCCGCGGGAGTCTTCTTCTTCCGCCGCTACTACAAGACGTATCGCGGACGCCGCGTCGTCGACGGCGCGATGCTCAAGGCCCCGATCATCGGCATGATCCTGCGCAAGATCGCGGTCGCCCGGTTCTGCCGGACGCTCGCGACGCTGACCTCCTCGGGCGTCCCGATCCTCGAGAGCCTCGACATCACCGCCCGCACCGCGGGCAACGCGATCGTCGAAGACGCCATCATCGAGACGCGGCGGAGCGTCGAGAACGGCAAGACCCTCGTCGAGCCCCTCAAGGAATCCGAGGTCTTCCCCAACATGGTCGTCCAGATGATCGGCGTCGGCGAGCAGACCGGCGCCCTGGACGCGATGCTCAACAAGATCGCCGAGTTCTACGAGGACGAGGTGGACATCGCCGTCGCCGGGCTCGTCAAGCTTCTCGAGCCGGTCATGATCTTCATCCTCGGCGTCGTCATCGGCGGCATCGTCATCGCGATGTACCTCCCGATGTTCACGCTGATCAACAAGATCGGATAGAGCCGGGTTGAGAGTTGAGAGTTGGGAGTTGAGAGGTGAGCAGGCGAGAATGAGGGCCACGCTGGTCGAGGCGCTCGTGCCTGGAACGCTCAACCCTTAACGCTCAACTCTCAACTTAACTTGGACGACTCCCTCCGGCGCTCGCTCCTCTGGCTGACCGCGATCCGCGTCGCGGTCCTCTTCCTGATCCTCCTGTCCGCCTTCCTGGTGCAGGCGGGCACCGCCCCGGCCTCGCTGCTGACGGACGCGCGGACCGAGGACGTCGACATCTCGTACCTCTACGGCCTGTGCGCCGCCGCCTTCGTGCTCTCGCTCTTCCACTGGACGATCGGGCGGCTCCTGCCGCCGCGCCCCGAGGCCTACCTCCAGATCCTCGGCGACCTCGGCCTGGTCTGCATGCTCGTCTATTCCTCGGGCGGCCCGACCTCGGTCTTCACCTTCCTCTACCTCGTCGTGATCGGAGCGGCCGCATTTCTGCTGTACCGGACGGGCGCGGTCGTCATCGCGTCCGTCGCGGCCCTCGCCCACGGCCTGATGGTGGAGCTGACGGCCTACGAGGTCCTGCCCCGCCCCCGGATGGCGGCCGCCGGCCACTGGGGCCCCGAGCGGATCGGCTACAACCTCGCGATCACGATCATCGGCTTCTACGGCGTCGCGTTCATGGTGTCGTATCTCTCGGAGAAGCTGCGCGGCGCCCGGGAGGAGCTCGAGAGCCGCCAGCAGGCGCTCTCCCGCATCCAGACGCTCTACGCCAACGTCATCGCGTCGATGTCCTCCGGCCTCGTCACGGCGGACTCGCGCGAGCGGGTCACCTTCCTCAACCAGGCCGGCGGCGACATCCTCGGCGTCGCGCCCGCGCGGGCCACCGGGCGCTTCCTGTCGGAGATCGGACTGAACCTGCCGAGCGAGTGGGAAGAGATCCGCCGCCACACGCGCGGCCGGGAAGGCTACCGCGCCGAGATCGAGATCCAGCGGGAGGACTCGCGGCGCGTCCTCGGCTACTCGTTGCGCGCGTTGAAGGACCCCTCCGGCGAAGAGGGGGCGCTCATCGTGTTCCAGGACCTGACCGAGGTGAAGAAGCTCGAGCGGAAGGCCCGCTTCAACGAACAGCTCGCGGCCGTCGGGGAGCTGGCGGCGGGCATCGCACACGAGATCCGCAACCCGCTGGCCTCGATCTCGGGCTCGGTCCAGGTCCTCTCCCACGAGCTCTCGGTGGGCTCGGCCGAACGGAGGCTCATGGAGATCATCGTTTCGGAATCCAATCGCCTGTCGCGGATCCTCGAGGAGTTCCTCCGATTCGTCCGCCCGCAGGAGCGCCGCGTCGCGGTCTTCGACGTCGCCGCCAACCTCCGCGAGGTCCTCGAGCTGTTCCGGATGTCCGACGAGGTGTCCGACGCGCACACGATCACGCTCGACGTTTTCCCGCACCAATCGCAGCTGGCCGGAGATCGCGATCAGATCCGCCAGATCGTGTACAACGTCGCGAAGAACGCGGTGCGCGCGATGCCCGACGGCGGGACGCTCACGGTCCAGGGCCGCGAGGACGACGCCTGGTATAGCATCAAGTTCCGAGACACCGGCCGGGGCATGAGCGAGGACGAGATCGCCCGCATTTTCACGCCCTTCTCCACGGCCTTCGACGGCGGCACCGGGCTCGGCATGGCGATCGTCCGACGCATCGTCGAGGACCACGGGGGCGCGACCGACGTCGAATCGAAGCCGGGAGAAGGGACGACCGTGACCATCATGCTGCCGAGAAACCTGCCGGCCCAGCCCGCCGCCGGGCGCACCCCGATCTCCCCGGAGGCCGTCCAGTGAGCGGCCCGCGCGTGCTGATCGTCGACGACGAGAAGTCCCTGCGCGACATGCTCCAGCTCCTGTTTCACAAGCAGGGATTCGAGGCGACGACGGCCGCCAACTACACGGAGGGCGTGGCCGCGGCCATCCGTCTCTCCCCGGACGTGATCCTCTGCGACATCAAGATGCCCGACGGCAACGGCCTCGACCTTCTGTCGAAGGTGCGCTCCGAGGGCCTGCCCACGCCCGTCATCATGATCACGGCCCACACCTCGACCGAGGACGCGATCCAGGCGATGAAGCGGGGCGCGGTCGACTACATCTCGAAGCCCTTCAACAACGAAGAGCTCCTGCTCGTCGTCCGCCGGGCGCTCGGCGAAAAGCAGCTCCAGGACGAGAACCTGTACCTGCGGCAGGAGCTCGCCGGCAAGTACAACTTCGCCAACATCATCGGCCGCGGCAGCCGGATGCAGGAGATCTTCCGGACGATCGACCGGATCGGCCGAGGTCTCCTCGACGGTCCTCGTGACGGGCGAGAGCGGCACGGGCAAGGAAGTCATCGCTCGCGCCATCCACTTCTCCTCGATCCGCAAGGAGAAGAAATTCGTCTCGATCAACTGCGGCGCCCTGCCGGAGTCGCTGCTCGAGTCCGAGCTCTTCGGGCACGAGCGCGGCGCCTTCACCGGCGCGGTCCGCGAGAAGCGCGGCCTCTTCCAGGAGGCCGACGGCGGCACGCTCTTCCTGGACGAGATCTCGGAGACGACGCCGACCATGCAGGTCAAGCTGCTGCGGGCCATCCAGGAGAAGGTGATCCGCAAGGTCGGCGGCAACGACGAGGTCTCGGTCGACGCGCGCATCATCGCGGCGACCAACAAGGACCTGAACGATCTCGTCGCCGAGGGCCGGTTCCGCGAGGACCTCTTCTACCGCATCAACGTGATTCCGATCGCGCTGCCCCCGCTGCGGTCCCGCGTGGAGGACATCGCGCCGCTGACGACCCACTTCATCGCCAAGATCTGCAAGGAGCAGAGGATCCCGGAGAAGAAGATCTCGATCGAGGCCATGCGCCTGCTGGAGGCGTATCCCTGGCCCGGCAACGTGCGGGAGCTCGAGAACACTCTCGAACGCACCGTGGCGCTCGAGGCCGGGCCGGTGATCAACGCGTCGAGCCTTCCGGAGACCGTGGCCCTGGGCGTGCGCACGCGGGTGCCCGACTTCGAGAGCCTTCCCGAGGAAGGCATCAATCTCGAGGCCTACCTCGAGACGGTCGGCAAGCGTCTCATGCGCGAGGCGCTCGATCGCAGCGGCGGGGTCCAGACGAAGGCCGCCGAGCTGCTGCACATGTCCTTCCGGTCCTTCCGCTACTACGCCAAGAAGTACA
Source organism: uncultured Acidobacteriota bacterium (assembly GCA_963810205.1). GTDB lineage: Bacteria > Acidobacteriota > Thermoanaerobaculia > UBA5066 > Gp7-AA6 > DAHUXD01. The sequence goes on along the minus strand of CAWEMP010000020.1, from coordinate 322,723 downwards.
ACCTCGTGCACAAGGAAGAGATGTACGGCGAGGAGGACGCGACCGAGGCCACGGAATCGCCGGCGTGAGGCGGAGCCTCGCGGTCGTGCTGGCCGCCTCCGTCCTGGCGTCGGCCTGCGGCGCTTCCCCCGGCTCCTCGGCGCATCCGGCGGCCACGCCGACGGCCGCCCCTTCCGGACCCCGGGCCGTCATGCCCTCGGGAGCCGAGTACGCGCTGGAGCTCGCGCTCACTCCGGAAGACCAGGCGCAGGGCCTGATGTATCGCGAAAACCTGCCCGATCGCTCCGGGATGCTCTTCGTCTTTCCCGAGCCCGCGCCGCATCACTTCTGGATGAAAAACACGATGATCCCGCTCGACATGATCTGGCTCGACGCGTCGGGCCGCGTGCTCTACGTCTCCCCCAACACGCCCCCCTGCAAGGCGGACCCCTGCCCGACCTACGGCTCGGATGGACCGGCCAGCATGGTCCTCGAAATCGCGGCCGGGATGGCGGCCAGGGAGAACGTGACCGTCGGGTCGGTTCTCCTTCTCAAGGACTTGAAGTAGCCGGCCCTTCGTCCTTGCGGATCCAGAACTCGATGCCGCCGTGGTTCGAGAAGGGCCGGAAATGCTCCCGAAGGAAGGCGGCGACGAGGGGGGCCCGCTCGCTGTTGGAGATGTGGTCGATGTCCTGGGCCAGAAGTCCCGAGAACATCAGCACCGTGCGAACCCGAGGATTCGCGGCGACGGTCGCGATGACCTCGCGCTGAGCGCTCTCGCTTTCATAGAAGGGAACCTCGTAGTAGCGGATCGGACAATCCCGGTCGAAGAGGTAGTAGAGGCCCGGAGCATTCGCGAAGTCGAGCCACGTGTCGCCGCTTCCCAGCTTCGCCTCCCGGATCATCCGGGCGGTGGCCTCGATCAGAGCGGCGTCCCGCGGGTCGAACACCGCTCCGCGGGCGCGCTCCAGTCCGTCGACCGCTCGGACGCCAGGAGGGATCCAGGGACGGACGATCGCGCCCGCCACGCCTGAAAGGAACGACACGGGCCCCCGACTCCAGAGGAGGGCAGCCAGCAGAAGGCCCGACGCCACGGAACCCGCGCTCGTCCAGCGGCTCCATCCGCGCGCCCATCGGTGTAGCAGGAGCAGACACACCGGAACGGCCAGCAGCGGATAGACGACGTGGTGGCGCTCGATGACGGACAGCATCGCGCACCCGATCCAGGCGAGCACCGGCAGCAGGGCGCGAGCGCGGGGGCCCACACGCGGCGCCCTGGGAAGCAGCGCGCCGGAAACGACGGCGGCGATGGCCAGGAAGGCATACGCCAGCGCAGTCTGGTTCCGCAGCCATCCGGCCAGACCGGGGTTCTTGTAGAACTCGACCGGCGGGAATCCGAGGGCGTAGACCGGCAGGAGGGAAGGAACGTCGACGAACGTGGTTCGCGCGAAGCCTCCCAGAATGCCGAAGCCGGTGAGCGTCAGGCCGATCGCCCCCGCAGAGATCGCGACCCCGACGAGAAGGTTGCGGAGATGAAGAACGCGCTTCCCCCGCGCCACCCAGAGCGCGACCGCCACGCCCGCGGCCGCGTATGCCGTGAAGTCGACGGACGCGCAGAGGCCGAGGGGCAAGGTGGCGCCGCAGGCGAGCCACGCGCCGGCCCTCCTGGTCCGGGCGCCCTGGACCGCCAGGGTCAGCGTCCAGATCGACAGGATCGCCCGGACGAAAACGAAGTTGGGAACCAGCAGCAACGTGAGGACCAACCCTCCGAAGCCGACGGCGGGGCTTCCCGTCGCCGCCCATCCCAGGGCGTAGAAGGCCGGCAGGAAGGACATGCTGATGGCCTTCGTGCCCCGCTTGAGGCCCCGATAGTCGTCGCCGAAGAGCGCGAGCTGCGCCGTCTGGAGGAGGCCGTCGCTGAACAAACCGTGGCCCGGCACGATGTCCCGATACGGCAGCTCGCCCCTCAGGTACTCGGAGGCCGGAAGGAGATGGTGTCCATCCTCGAAAACGTCCGCCAACAGCGGGCCGCGGCCGACGGCGGCCGCCACGAATCCCGTCACGCTGCCCGGCAGGAGCACCCACACGAGGAGCGTCCGCAGCAGGCGGGCGATCCCCGGCGCCGATCGCACGGCGGCGCCGGCCAGGATCGGCAGCCCGATTCCCGCCAGGCCCACCGCGAGCCAGAGCATCGGGCTCCGCTCGCCGAGCAGCGTCAGCGGCAGGATCGGGCCGGCCGCCGCGAGGCAGTACGCTCCTCGCACCGGGTCTCCCCGGCCCAGGACCTTCGTCAGCAGGAACGAGACGACAGTGAGGGCCGCAAGCGAAACGATCGGGGGCAAACCGATCAGCGTCAGCGGGACCACGAGGAAGGTCCAGACCGTGATGGCATGCGCCGCGACCGCCGAGAGCCGAAGGGCGACCTCGGCTCGGCCTCCGCGGCGACTGTCCGAATGCCAGACTGCCTTCCGGGCGGCCCTCCGCGATCGGAACCTCGAAGCCAGCTGCATGGCCGCGAAGCCTCCGAGGAGCGGAGCAACCGCCAGAAGGATGAGCCGGACAACGTCGGTGTGAGGGTCGAACCCGTGCGCGGCGGCATGACCCGGCACCTGCCCGGGGGCCGGGCTGGACTGCAGGCTCGCGGCGATGGCCACGCCGATTGCGAATCCGAGAGCGGATCCCACACCCGCCGCGACGCGGGCCCTCCTCGTCAAGTATCGGCTCAAGGCGTTTTCTTGGTCCTGCGAAGCTCCGCGCCCGAATGCACGCGCCCGAGGCCCCGCGTCAGGGCTCGAACAGGAAGAGCCCGTCCCCCATCGTTCCGAGGTAGACGCGTCCGCCGGGAGCCTCGGCCGCCGACGCGAGGGTGAGCGCCGGACGGGGACTCGTGAAGGCACGGTGGCTTCGGCCCTCCTGCCAGAAGAGCGTGCCGTTGGACTCCTGAAGGCTCGACCAGCCGCCCACGGGTTTTGCGTTCGCCGCGCCCTGCATGAAGATGCCGCCGCCGAGACGGGCCGGCTTCCTCGTCGCCCAGGCGCGCCCGTCCCAGCGCGCCAGCGTCTCCCCGGACCGGACCTCGAGTACGGGGTCTCCGCTGGCGTCGGCCAGCAGCTCGACCGAGGAGACGGAGCGCGGGCCGCCGGCCACGGGGGCAAACCGTGCGCCGTCGGTCGTCTGGAACACGCCCTCGGTCGTCACCAGAACGGGCGAAGCGAAGGGCTCGCCGTACAGAACGATCGGCGAGCCGGGCGGCGGCGGGGCGACCGGGCTCCAGTGCGCGCCGCCGTCGCTCGAAACGCGCACTCCCGATGAGCTCGCGATCGCCAGAAGCGTCCGGCCGTCGCGGCCTCGAAACGCCGCGAGGGCGGCCGAGGCCGGGAGCGGGTCGACCGAGATCTTGCGCACCTGGCGGCCCGCGGCCTCCCAGACGCCGCTCTCCTCTCCGGCGAACGCGCGGAAGAAGAAGATCCGCCCCGGATCGTTCGGGTCGGCGACGACCTCCGAAACGCGGCTCTCCGTCAGGCCCTGCGAGCCGGACTGGAGCGTGGCGCCGGCGTCGTCCGAATAGAAGACCCCTTCGCCCTCCGTGCCGACGTAGAGCCGGCCCGTGCGGCGGTCCACTTCGAGCGCCGTCACGACGAGGGTCTCGCGCGAGACGCGGGCCCACGTCGCGCCGCCGTCGTCGGAACGGTGGAGCCCGCCGACGGTCGCGGCGTAGACCACGCCGGGGCGGCTCGGGTCGCGCCGCACCGCGTGCGAGCGCCGATTGGTGAAGCCCGAGGTGAAGCGCGACCAGCGGTCGCCTCCGTCCCGCGACCGGTAGACCCAGCCGCAGGTGGAGACCCAGATGTCCCGCGAGTCGGCGGCGTCGAAGTCCCACGCATAGACCGTCGCGTCGAGGACCATGCCCTCGGCGATGCGCGCCCACGAGGCGCCGCCGTCCTGCGTCCGGAAGGCCTGGCGCCAGGTGCCCGCGTAGAGGACGCGGCGGTCGGCCGGATCGAAGGCGAGCGACTCGACCTGGGCGAGCCCGGGGACGCCCTGGCCCGTACGCGTCCACGTCTGGCCGCCGTCGGAAGACAGCCGCACGCCGTCGTCGCCGCCGGCCGCGAGGAGCCGCGGCTCCCCCGCCGCCAGCGCGAGGGCCCGCGTCGTCACCGCACCCGTCGATTTCAGGAGCGGCCGCCAGGAGGCGCCGCGATCGTCGCTGACGACGACGAGGCCGCCCTTCAGCTCTCCCGCGAGCGCGGCCCAGAGGCGTCCGGACACCGCGGGGTCGGCGACGAGCGCGGTCACGTAGAAGCCCGGGAACGCGGGGCCGGACGCCAGCGGCTCCCACGTCGCGCCGGCGTCGCGCGATCCGTAGAAATTGCCGCGGGAAGTCCCGCAATAGATCACCCCGCGCTCGAACGGGTCGACGGCGAACACGCGCACCTCGGCGCCCCACAGCGGCAGTCGCCACCACGCGGCCGCGCGCGCCGGCGGCGCCGGCCACGCCAGCAGCGCCGCAACGAGAACGAGGAGGCCGAGAGCGTGGCCCCGCAGGCTCCATATCTTGTCGATCCGCACGACGCTATTGTACGGGGTCGGGGCGCCGGGGGCCGCCGCCCGATCGGCTAAACTCGCGCCATGGGTGCCATCCGCGTCGCCGTGTTCCCCGCCGCCGGCCTGGGAACGCGGTTCCTTCCGGCCACCAAGGCGCAGCCCAAGGAAATGCTGCCGCTGGTCGACCGTCCCCTCATCCAGTACGTCGTCGAGGAGGCGCGCGACGCCGGGATCGAGCGCATCGTGATCGTCACCGGCCGCGGGAAAAACGCCATCGAAGACCACTTCGACACGTCTTTCGAGCTCGAGACCATGCTGCAGGAACGCGGCAAGGAGGACCTGCTGGCCCAGGTCCGCCAGGTTTCGGACATGATCCCCGTCGCGTACGTGCGCCAGAAACAGGCGCTCGGCCTCGGGCACGCCGTCCTGCAGGCGAGGGACCTCGTGGGGAAACAGCCCTTCGCCGTCATGCTCGGCGACGACATCGTCGACGCGGAGGTGCCCTGCATCGGGCAGATGATCCGGCTCTACGAGCGGCGCGGGAATCCCGTGATCGCCCTGCAGGAAGTGCCCCACGCCGAGACCCGCCAGTACGGAATCGTCGCGGGCCGGCGCGCGGAGGATCGCGTCGTCGAGATTTCCGACATGGTCGAGAAGCCTCCTCCGGACAAGGCTCCTTCCAACCTCGCGATCATCGGCCGTTACCTTCTTCCGCCGGAGATCTTCGACATCCTCGAAGAAACCCGTTCCGACGTCGGCGGCGAGATCCAGCTGACGAGCGCGCTGAAGACGCTGCTCTCGCGCCGCCCGATCGACGGATACCTCTTCGAGGGCCGGCGCTACGATGCCGGCGACAAGCTCGGGTTCCTCAAGGCCACCGTCGAGTTCGCGCTGAAACGCGAGGACCTCGGCGGGCCGTTCCGCGAATACGTCAAGGGCCTGAAGCTCTAACTCCGACTGGCACTGACCTTGCTCTCCTGACTCCTCTCCGGCGCCGGTGCCGGAGTGAAAAGGAGCTTTCATGCGCTTTTCCCGGTGGATCCGTGTCTCGCTTCTCGCTCTCCCGCTCGTCGGGATCGTCTCCTGCAGCAACAACGACGACGTCACCGGCACGGGAGGCGCGCTCGCGACGCTCGCCGTCGACGTGCCGGACACCGTGCAGTCGGGCGTTCCCTTCGACATGAGCGTCTCCACCACCGCGGTCGGAGTGGAAGGCGTGCACAACGGCGTCGTGACGGCCACCCTGCCCGCGCCGCTTCAGATCAACAACGTGACGGCCAGCCCCGGAACGGCGGCGACCTTCTCCAACGGCGGCGGCGGCTCGACGGTGACCTGGACGCTGAACACGCTCGACTCGAACACCAACTCGAACGTGACGATCAACGCGGTCGGAACGCTCGCGGCCGGTTCGGCGAATCAGAACCTGACCGCGCAGGCCTCGATGGTCGCGGATGGAATCAACAACGGGGAGCTCGTCGCGTCGGACAACTTCGTTCTCGCGCCCTGACGATTCGAAGCAGATGCACACGTCAGCGTTGAGGGCGTCCCCGGTCCGGAGCCTCCGCGGTCCGCCGCGCTCCCGGGACAGGCGCCGAGGTTTCGGATTGGCGCTGGCGACGGAGCGCTCCGCCGCTCGCGGCCGCCGGCCGACTCGAGAGAGTCTGAGTCTCCCGCGGATCCTCGGGCCAGCAGGGCTCCATCCCGGCCGGGTAGGTCCCCGGACAGAAGAACGGACTGATCCGACACAGTAGCGACGGGTCCGCGCAAGGCTTTGCGACCTGGGCCCGCGCCGGCGGCGTTCCCGAAACCTGCGCCGCCAGAACGATGCTCGCCAGCAGCATGGGATCCTCCTTTCGGGAGCGCTTCCGGAGCGCTCACCGGGAGGAAAGTGCAAGTTCCGGGCCGTGTTCAGGAGTCCGAGCCGCGCGATTTCTTCTTTTCCGCCTTGTCCTTTTTTTCGGACTTCGCCGCCTTGTCGGCCTTCTCGGCTTTTTCGGCCTTGTCGGCCTTCTCGACCTTGTCGGCCTTCTCGGCTTTTTCGGCTTTCTCGCCCGAGTCCGCTCCAGAGCTTTCGCCCTCGGACTTCGAAGATCCTTTGCCGTCGCTCTCCTGCTTGGCCCGCGCGTAGTCGGTGACGTACCACCCGCTGCCCTTGAACTGGATCGCCGGCGCCGAAAACGCCTTTTTGAGCTTCCCGCCGCAGTGCGGGCAGACCTTGAGCGGCGCTTCGTTCATGCGCTGGATGACTTCCGTCTTCCGTTTGCACTTGCCGCACACGTACTCGTAGATCGGCATGGCGGCGAATGGTAACAGGCCCGCGGACGCCACACCTTAGAATCGCGGCGTGATCACCGTCGCCGAGGCCCTCGACGTTCTGCGCGGCGCGTGCGCCGCCGGCGCGGCCGAACGCGTGCCGCTCGCCGACGCCGCCGGCCGGTTCCTGGCCCGCGCGATCGCATCGGACGTGGACTGGCCGCCCTTCGATACCTCCGCGATGGACGGCTATGCCGTTCGTCTCGCCGACCTCGGGGCGCCGGGCGCGAGCCTCGCCGAGCGCCCGGGGCTCGTGGCCGCCGGCGACCGACCGCCTCCGCCTCTTTCGCCCGGCGAGGCCGTGCGGGTGATGACCGGCGCTCCGATCCCGGCGGGGACGGAGGCGATCGTCCCGGTCGAGGACGTGCGGCGCGAGAACGATCGCATCTGCCCGGCCTCGGTTCCACGCGCGGGCGAACACGTCCGGCGCCGCGGCGAGAGCATCGCCGCAGGCGTCCCCCTGCTGGCGCGCGGGGAGAGACTCTCGGCCTCCGGGATCGCGGTTGCGGCGCTGGCGGGCGCCGATCCGATCGAGGTCCATCGGCGGCCGTCGATCGCGATCGCCGTGACCGGGAACGAGCTCGTGCCGGCCGCGTCCAAGCCCGGGCCCGGACAGCTGCGCGACTCGAACGGGCCGATGCTCGCCGCCCTCTGCCGCGCGGCCGGCCGGCCGGCCACCGCGCTGCCGGCCGTCGCCGACGAAGACGGCGCAGTCGCCCGGCTATTCGCCGGCGCAAGCCGGCGGGAGGACGTCCTCGTCACCAGCGGAGGCGTCTCCGCGGGAGACCTCGACCTGCTCCCGGAGCAGGCCGCGCGCTCGGGTTTCGAGATCCTCTTCCATCGCGTCGCCGTTCGCCCCGGCAAGCCCGTCGCCTTCGGACGTCGCGGCGGGGCCCTCTGGTTCGGCCTGCCCGGCAACCCGGTGTCGGCGAGCGTGTGCTTTCACCTCTTCGTCCGGTTCGCCCTCGACTGTCTCGAGGGGGCCGCGCAGCCGGGCGTCAGCGTGCGCCCCGCGCGGCTGACTCGCGAGATCGTCCTGCGCGGGCACCGGGAGACCTACCGCGACGGCTTCCTCGACGCGGCTCCGGGCGGGCAGCTCCAGGTCTCCCCGCTCGAGAGCCTCGGCAGCCACGATCTGGCGGCGCACACCCGCGCCAACGTCCTGATCCGAATCCCGGCCGACGCGGAGCGCCTGGCCGAGGGAAGCGTCGTCGATTGCCTGGTGCTCGAGCGATGACCCGCCGCGTCTCGAGAAAGTCGCTTTCACACGAGGTCTCCCACCGGCGGGCGCCCGCGACCGACGGGACCTCGATCGCCTACACGCTGTGGCGGCGCCCCGCGCGCGAGCTTCTCGTGCTCGCCCCGGGCTTCTGGCGCGTACGGCTGGCGAAGGAAAATCTCTTTCTCGCCAACCACTTCCTGCGGCGCGGCTACGACGTCGTCTCGCTCGACTTTCGAGGCCACGGGGACAGCGGCGGAGGTTACGCATTCGGCATCTCCGAGCACCACGACTTCCACGCGGTCATCGGCGAGCTCGTCGGCCCCGGACGGCTCTACGACCGATTCGCGGTTCTCGGCCTCTCCATGGGCGGTTCGATCGCGGCCCAGGCCCTCGCGATGAAGCCGGAGCTGCCCTGCCGGGCCCTGGCGATGATCTCTTCGCCCGCCGACCTCTCGGCTCTGCGGCCGAAGCCCTGGAAGGCCGGCGCCATCCGCCAGGTCCGGCTGCGCCACGCCATGCGGGTGCCGCGGCTGGCGGCCGGAAAGCTCGCGCGCCGCAAGCCGCGGGCGTCCGACGCCGTCGCCACGCTCGCGATCCCCAAGCTGATCGTGACTTCCGAAGGAGACTGGCTCGTCGACCCGGCCCACGGCCGGAAGCTCGCGCGGTCCGCGGCGGAGCCGGTCGAGCACGTCCACCTCGACTTGCCGGGATCTCTCCACGCCGACGGTCTCGTGAAGTTCGTACCCGTGCGGCTCCTCCGGTTGCTCGACCGCTGGTTCGAGGAAAACGCGCCGCCGTAGCCGGGTTAGACATTCCTTAGCCGGGCCCGAAGCTGGCACGACCGCCGCATAGAATCCGGCCGTGGGACAGCGACGCGTCGCGATCACCGGCATCGGATGCCTCGCTCCCAACGGCTCGGGGCGCGAAGCCTTCGCTCGCGCGCTCGCCCAGAGCCGGAGCGGGATCGGCCGCATCTCGCTCTTCGATCCGGAGGGGCTGCCCTGCACGATCGCCGGCGAGTTGAAGGGCTTCGAGCCCGCGACCCAGCTGGACGCCAAGGAAGTTCGTCACGTGTCCCGCGCCGTGCCCATGGCGATCGCGGCGTCGGAGGAGGCACTCGCCGACGCGGGCATCGACCCCGCGGCCCTGTCCCTCGACGAGCGCCGGGAGCTCTCCGTCGTCCTCGGCTCGGGCGGCGGCCCCATCGAGTTCTCCGAACGGATGTACCACCTCTACTACACGAACCAGGTCAAGAAGGCCTCGGTTTATGCGATCCCGTCGGGCACGATCGGCTCGCTTTCGTCCGAGATCTCGATGCGCTTCGGACTGCGAGGGCCTTCCCACGTCGTTTCGAACGGCTGCGCCTCGTCGACGGACGCGCTGGGCTACGCCTTCCGTTCGATCAAGCACGGCTCGGCCGACGTCGTGCTGACCGGCGGCGTCGACGCGACGGTCGTGCGCGGGATCATGGAAGGCTTCGTCATGATGCGCGTCGTCTCGACCCGATTCGAGGGGGATCCCACGCGCGCCTCGCGGCCCTTCTCGGCCGACCGCGACGGCTTCGTCCTCGGCGAGGGGGCCTGGATGTTCGTGCTCGAGGAGACCGGCCGCGCCCGGGCGCGGGGAGCGCGCGTCTACGCGGAAGTCCGGGGCTACGGCGCGACCTGCGACGCCCACCACCGGGTGCGGCTCGACGAAAGCGGCGTGGAGCCGGCCCGCGCCATGCGCCTGGCCATGGAGGAGGCGGAGGTCGCGCCCGAAGCGGTGGACTACGTCGCTTACCACGGGACCTCGACGGCCCTGAACGACCGGGTCGAGACGAAGGCGGCCCGTCTGGCCTTCGGCGCGGCGGCCGCTCGCATCCCGGGCTCGTCGATCAAGTCGATGATCGGACATCCGCAGGGCGCCTGCGGCGCGGCGGGCGTGGCGGCGACGGTTCTCGGGATGCGCGACGGCTTCCTCCCGCCGACGATCAATCTCGAGGCGCCCGATCCCGAGTGCGATCTCGACTACGTGGCCAACGCCGCGCGCCCCGCCGACTTCGCGACCGCGCTCTGCAACTGCATCGGCTTCGGCTCCAAGAACAGCGCCCTCGTGGTGGCCCGCGGGGCCTGATCGCGTCGATGACGCTGCTCGTTCCGCCGAGGAGGCCTGCGCGGGAGAGGCTGGACGATCCGGAGCTCCCGGTCGAAGAGATGCGCCTGTCCCTCGCCGACCTGCGGCTGGTCAACCGGAGCTGGGGTGCTTCGCGGGCGATGGAAAGGTACCTGCTCGCTCGGGCCCGCTCGCTGCCCGGAGGGCGCGTCGCGGTGCTGGACGTCGGCGCCGGTTCCGGCGACGTGGCGTCGCGCCTGCGCCGGGCGCTCTCGGGCGCGGGCCTGCACGCCACCGTCGTCGCGCTCGACCTGCAGTGGCGCCACCTGGCGGCCGGCCGCTCGATCGCCGACGGCGGGCCGCCCGCGCCGGTGGCCGCGGATGCGTTCGCCCTGCCCTTCGCCGACGGCACCTTCGACTTCGCCGTGTCGACGCTCTTCTTCCACCACTTCTCGCCGGAGCAGAACCGCCGGCTCCTCTCCGAGTTCTCGCGCGTGTCCCGCCGCGGCTTCGCGGCGCTCGATCTGCGGCGCCACCGCATCCCGGAGCTCTTCGTCTCGATCGTCGGGCGGGCCTTCTTCCAGGCGCGGATCTCGATCGAGGACGGTGCGGCGTCCGTCCGCCAGGCCTACACGCCGGACGAAGCGCTCTCCGTGGCCCGCTCGGTCGACGCCCGGGCCCACGCCCGCCGGGTCTTCCCCTTTCGCCTCCTGCTGACCGGCGGCCTCTGATGCCGCGCCTGCCGTACGATGTCGTCGTCGTCGGCGCGGGTCCGGCCGGCTCGGCGGCCGCGGCGACGCTCGCGCAGAGCGGGCGGGACGTGCTCCTCCTCGAGAAGGCCTGCTTCCCGCGCTCCAAGGTCTGCGGAGAGTTCCTGTCCGGCGCCGCGCTCGAAAGCCTCGACCGGCTCGGCCTGTCCGCGCGCGTCCTCGCCGTGGCCGAGCGCATCGAAACGGGAGCCATCCATCCCGCTTTCGGCGGCGCGGCCGTTCGATTCCGCCTGCCTCGGGGCGGCGCCGGGATCTCGCGACGGAGCCTCGACGCCATGCTCGCGGAGCGTGCGGCGCAGCTCGGGGCGGAGACCGCGTTCGGCGCGCGGGTGACGAGCGTGGCCGGCCGACCCGGCGCGTTCCGCGTCCGGTTCCGCACCGGCGCCGACGAACGGGAGATCGAAGCGCGGGCCGCGATCGGAGCGTGGGGGCGCTGGGACGCGCTCGACCGCGCGATGCACCGGATACTGCCAGGCGCGCACAACGGCTTCTCGGCCTGGAGCGTCGACTTCGCTCCGGACGCGGGCCTCGCCGGTCAGGTCCACCTCTTCGTCTTTCCCGGCGGCTACTGCGGGCTCTCCCGGGTCGAAGGCGGACGCGTTCACCTCGCGGGCCTCGTCTCCGAGCGGGTGCGACGCTCGATTGTCGGAGGCTGGCCCGGGCTCCTCGCTCACGCCCGGCGTGCCAACCCGGACCTCGACCGCGCGCTCTCGGGCCTCTCTCCCGCTGGAGACGGGTTTCACGGCACCGGGCCGCTCCTCTTCGCCGCGAAGCCGGCCGTCGAGAGAGGCATGCTCATGGTCGGGGACGCGGCCGGGGTCATCGATCCATTCTCCGGCGAGGGCCAGGCCTCGGCGCTCGCCTCCGGCATGCTGGCCGCAAGCGTCGTCGAGCGGGGTCTTTCCGGCCGGATCTCGATGACGGCGGTTCCAGGCGCCTATGCACGGGCCTGGCGCGCCCGATTCCGCGGCCGGTTCGCATGGAGCGCGGCGTTCCGGCGCCTCATGCTCTTCCCGGCCGCAGGCGGTTGGGCCGCGCGCCTCGCCGGGCCGAGCCTGACGCGATTTGCGATCGCGCGCCTGACGGCTACATCGCCTTCGCCCCCTCCGGCGTGAAGACCTGGTCGTCGATCCTGGCGGGCTGGATCTCGAGGTACTCCAGCCGGGTCAGCGTCGCCGCCTTGGGGCCGAGCAGGTCGCGGATCTCCATCTCCGCGACGACGGTCCTGTCGCGCACCCGCCGGAACTTCGTGAAGGCCACCTCCCGTGCTTCCCGGCCGGACGGGAGAAAGAGGACGAGCTTTCGCGGCAGCCTCTCTCCCTCCGCGTCGAGCCACAGGATGGCGCGCGGATAGGGAGCGTTCCTCGCCTTCGCGGTCAGGTCGATCACGCGGCATTCCCTCTCCCCCACCGTCTCCGTCCCGGAGCGCAGCGCCGCGTCGAAATCCTCCGCGAACCGCATCTGCGCGACGTCGCCGAAGGACGCGCCGCCCATCAGACGCTGGTTCGCCGTGATCGGAACCGGGTGCTCGGTCCCCGGGACGATGAGCCACATCTTCGGGCCGACGGTCAGCGCCTTGCGGCCGTCGTTCGGACCGCCGCGAAACACGATCAGGGCGCGATCGCGGCCCTTCACGTAGATGTCGAAGTCCGCCGTGCCCGCGACCTGCCCGTTCTCGATGTTGGTCGCCCGGGCCCGGATCTTCGCCTCGCCGAACGCGTTGCGCGCCGTGTCGACCGCGACGAGCCACGCCTGGACGTCCGAAGCCGAGGGCTCGGCGGCGAGCGCTGCAGCGAGGACCGCCAGCGCCGCCGGCCTAAACATGCGTCAGCGCGTCGACGATCGCGATGCGCGAGGCGCGGCGCGCCGGAAAGTAAGCGGCGATCGCCATGGTCGCCAGCATGGCGAGCAGCCCGGCGACGTAGGCGAGAGCGTAGAAGTTGACGTGAAGCACCGTGCCCGTCGTCGCTCCCGGCGGCGGCGGCAACATGATGCCCGACGCGTTCAGAATGGCCCGGACGACGAGTGCGATGAGCGTTCCGGCCGCGCAGCCGGCGACCGCGATGGCCACGCCCTCGGCGAGGAACATGTTCCGGATCCCGGACGGCCGGGTTCCGAGCGCCCGCAGCGTGCCGATCTCGCGGGTGCGCTCGGTGACGGCCATGGTCATGACGATCGCGGCCGAGAGGATCACGATCACCACGAGGACGGCTCCGACGAAACCGAAGATCCCGATGTAGAGGAGCTTGACCTGGCCGTAGAAGACGGCGAGCTCCTGCCACTTCTGGACCGCGACCGGCGCGCCCGCCGCCGCGAGGCTTTTCTCCAGACGCGCCGCCGCCTTCTCCTCGTCGGCGCCGGGCTTCAGGAACACGACGAGCTTCGTGACCGTTTCTCCGCTCTGCAGGAGGCGCGAGACGAGCGAAACTCCGGCCGCCAGGTACCGGTCGTTGAGCTCCTTGAACTTCACGTCCGCCAGCCCTTCGACGATCCCGTCCACCGCGTTCAACGAGCCGTCCGGGGTCGTCGCCATGAGCGTCACCCGGTCGCCGACCTTCACGTCGAGCGCCGACGCCAGCCCGGTGCCGAGCACGATCGACTCGCCGCCGTCGCCCGACAGGTACTTTCCCGACAGGACGAGCTCGGAGGCCAGCGTCGCCGAGGCCTCCGGGCCGGGGTCGACCCCGACGCCCAGAAACGGCACCGACCGCGAGCCGTTGGTGGCGAGGCCCACGAAATCGATCCGCGGCAAGACCGCCGCGACATCCGGGTCCTTCGCGGCCACCGCGCGGGCGCGCGCCGAGTCTCGGATGCCGAACTCGAGCGTGGCCTCCTCGGCCCGGCCGAGGGCGCGTCGGTCCATGAGCTGGAGATGTCCGACGCTGCGGATCGTGCCCTCCCGGAGGGCCTCGAAAGACTGGGCGATGAATCCTCCGGCGAGAGCGAAGGACGCGAAGCCGAAGGCCACGACGGCGATCATCAGAAGGCTGCGCCTCTTCTGGCGGACGAGGTTGCGCCAGGCCAGCGAGAAGTCGCTCATGCCTTCGCCTCGTCGGACTCGATCTCCCCGTCGTGGAGCGAGACGATGCGGCGTGCCCGCTCGACCACCCGCGCATCGTGCGTGGCGAACAGGAAGGCCACGCCGTTCGCGGTGTTGAACTCGCGCATCAGGTCGAGGATCCCGTCGGCCGTGCGGCTGTCGATGCTCGCGGTGGGCTCGTCGGCGAAGACGATGGCCGGCCGGTTGGCGAGCGCCCGCGCGATCGCGACACGCTGGCGCTGGCCTCCGGAGAGCAGGTCCGGCCGGACGTTCGCCTTCTCGGGCAGCCCGACGGCCCCGAGCAGCTCCCGTGCCCGCGTTCGCCGCGCCGCGGCCTCGACGCCGGCGAGCGCCAGCGGGTAGCTCACGTTCTCCTCCGCCGTCAGCACCGGGATCAGGTTGAAAGTCTGGAAGATGAATCCGAACCGGTCGCGCCTCAAGTCCGAGCGTTCGTTCTCCGAGAGCGCCTCGCCGTCGCGGCCCTCGACGCGGATCTCTCCGCCGTCCGGCCGGTCGAGAAGACCGAGAAGGTTCAGGAGCGTCGTCTTTCCGGAGCCGCTCGGGCCGCGAAGAGCCACGAACTCGCCCGGCCGAATCGCGAGCGTCACGCCACGCACCGCCGGCACGAGCCCTTCGCCGAGGCGGTAGGACCGCGACAGCTCGCGCGCTTCGACGAGCGGAATCTCCGAGCTCGGGCTCATGCGGCCCGGAGTTTAGCCGCTGCCGGGCTCCCGCGGTGCCTCGGGCTCCCGGATCGGCCGGCCCTCTCCGGGCCTCCGCGGGTCGACGACCGGAACCAGGCGGCCGGGCTCATCGAGGATCGGCTTATCGGGAAGCGGGTCGTCGATCGGCCGCTCGGCACCGGGCGAGTCGCTGTAGCCACCGAGCTCCCCCGCCGGAACCGCCTCGACTTCACCGACGTCCGGTATCCGGCGCCTGGCGAGGCCCTCCACGTCCGCGAAGACGACCCGGGCCGGCTTGTCGGCCGTCCAGCAGCGCGCCGACCGCGCCTCGACATTCACAGCATCTCCTCGCGCGACTGCTTCGCCCGCGCGGCGCCGATCGCCGTCTTGGCTTCCTTCTCCTCCTCGGGAGGCGGCAGCACGGCGGGCATGCCGAGCGACTGGATCCACAGCTCCCGGCACCAGCCGGTCGTGTGGTACAGGTGCTCGTCTTCCTCCTCTTCGACTTCGGCGCAGGCCGCCTGGAGGACCTCCTTGTTCCGGCCGGCGCTCCGTTCGGCGACCGCGCCGAGGAGCTCCCAGTTGAGGTGGTCCTTGGTCTCCGCGAGAACCACGCACTCCGCGGCGACGACCTGAGCGGCCGCCGGGTCGCCCGCGGCCCGGGCCATCTTCATCGCTTTCACCAGGGACTCTCCGACGTGGCGGACGATCTGACGCCCCGGTGTCTGTTCATCCGGATCGAGGCCCAGCTTGTCGAATACGTTCTTGACGATCTCGACGTGGTTGCGGGTCTGGGCGAGATAGTCGTTCCACTCCCGGCGGAGCTCGTCATTCACCGCGCATCCGACCGCGGTCGTGTACACATCGACGCCTCCGAGCTCGGTTTCGAGCGCCTGGAGCAGCAGTTCCTCGACCTGATCTCTCTTCATGGAATCCTCCCCCGGTCAGGAGTTGCATCTGGCGTGCCATCACAGCTGGGACCGAAAGATCGCCGTGGCGTGCTCGAGCAGTTTCTCGGACCACGGTCGGGCCCGCCACTCCTCGAGCGATATGCGGCGCGAGTTGGCCCGATCCTCCATGAAGGTCGCGGTCAACGCGCGCGCCACGGCGCGGTCGAGGATGTTCATGTTGGCCTCGTCGTTGAGCCGGAAGGAGCGGTTGTCGAAGTTCGTGGACCCGGCCGACACCCAGGCGCCGTCGACGATCATGACTTTGCAGTGGTACATCGTCGGCTGGTACTCGTAGATCGCCACGCCGGCCGCCAGAAGCTCGCCCCAGCGGGCGCGCGAGGCCTTTCGTGAGAGCTCGACGTCCATGACGGGGCCCGGCAGGATGATCTCGATGCGGACGCCCCGCCGTCGGGCCTCGACCAGCATCTCGATCGAGAGGTCGTCGGGCACGAAGTAGGACGCCGACAGCAGGATGCTCTCCCGGGCCGCGGCGATCGAGAGGAGGTACATCATCCGCACGCTTTCGCTGCCCTCGCGCGAGGAGCTCTTGAAGACCTGCGCCGCGACGCCTCCCCGGGCCGGCAGCGCCGGGAAGTAGTCCTCGCCGTGGAGAACGACGGCGTGGGTCTTCAACCAGTTGTCGAGGAAGGCCGCCTGCATCTGGGCGACGGCTGGCCCCTCGAGGCGAAACTGCGTATCGCGCCAGTGCTCCGGATCCTGCGCGTCCCCCAGCCACTCGTCGCCGATGCCGACGCCGCCCGTGAAGCCGACACGGCCGTCCACGACGAGAAGCCTGCGGTGGGTGCGATGGTTGAGCCTCGCCAGCGTGTACCAGGTCAGGGGGCGGTAGCGCTCGACCTCGACTCCCGCGGTCTTCATCCGCTCGAGATAGGCATCGTCGATCTTGCCGCTCCCGACCCAGTCGAGCAGCACGTGCACCTTGACTCCGTTTCGCGCGCGCTCGCTCAGGGCCTCTGTGAATTCTTCGCCGATCTTCCCGGACCAGTAGATGTAGGTCTCGAACGTGATCGACCGCCGCGACGAGCGGATCGCCTCGAGCATCGCCGGGAAGATGCGATCGCCGTTGACGAGCTCGACGACCGCGTTGCCGGACACGAGCGGGGGTCCGAGGAGGTTGCCCATCGCCCTCACGAACTGCGCGTCGCCCACCGAATAGAGATGCGGGATGCGGTGGTCGATCTTGCGCTCCCCCGAAGAGAGGTTCAGAACGAGGATCGTGGCGACGAGGGTCGCGAGGGCCGACCCGGCGGCGGCGAGCCAGGTCCGGCGGCGGCCGGGCCGCGAAGGGGCGAGGGGACTGCCCCCGAAGGGGCGGGTCCGGGTTGGGCGGGATGTCTTGGAGGGATCGGTTCGAGTTTCCACGGAACCTTGCCGTCCAGAGGAAGCAAGCCCGATGCCACCGGACATGAGAGGCCTACCGGCTCCTTCGGCTGGCGGTGACCATCCCCAGGGCGCGAGGCGCCTTCGACGAGCCGACGACCATCGCCCTGGGTCCGTGCCTGGTCGGCATGAGATCCTCCGGCCCCGCGGTGCGAGCAAGATCCGGGCCCGGTCCGGCCAGCGTGGCACCCTCGTTGCACCCGTGGGGGGCGGAGGGCTGCCATGAAGAGCAGGGCTGCGGTGGGAAACCACCCGATTCATCCGATTCTCGTGCCGGTCCCGATCGGCGCATTCGTCATCGCT
This sequence comes from uncultured Acidobacteriota bacterium, assembly GCA_963810205.1. Taxonomy (GTDB): domain Bacteria; phylum Acidobacteriota; class Thermoanaerobaculia; order UBA5066; family Gp7-AA6; genus DAHUXD01. The sequence goes on along the minus strand of CAWEMP010000020.1, from coordinate 305,423 downwards.
CTCCTGGGCGACGTGCTCCACACCGCGAGCCCCCGCGACCCGTTCTGGTACGACCTCTCCTTCACCTGCATCGGCATCGGGCTGATCTTCGCGGTCCTGGCCGCCGTCTTCGGCGCCATCGACTACCTCGGCGTGAAGATGAGCAGCCGCGCGTTCCGACTCGCCACCTGGCACGCGGTGGCCAACGTTTCGGCGTGCGTTCTGTACGCCACGAGCTTTTTCCTGCGCCGCAACGCGGCCGCGCTTCCGGCTCCGCGGTGGCCTGCGGTCCTCGGACTGTCGCTCGCCGGCTTCGCCCTCCTCGGGGTCGGAGGCTGGATCGGCGGAAAGCTCGCCTACGAGCACCGCGTGGGGGTCGTCGAGGACGCCGATGTGCCTCCCGCGCGCCAGGCGGGTGTGCGGGCCGTTTCATGAAGGCCCGGCGCGCCTCCTCGAGCCGGCGGAAGTCCCGCGGAGCGAGCCCCGCGGACATGCTCGAGAGACTCTCTCTCCGCGCAACGCAGTGGGCAGGAAGCTCCTGGGCCTTCGGAGTCGCGGCGGGGGTCATTCTGGTCTGGGGCCTCACCGGCCCGATCTTCGGCTACTCGGACACGTGGCAGCTCGTGATCAACACGGGCACGACGATCGTGACGTTCTTGATGGTGTTCCTCATTCAGCGGGCCCAGAACAAGGAGTCCAAGGCCATTCACCTGAAGTTGAACGAGATCGTCGCCGCGTTACAGGGCGCCAGCAATCACCTGATCGATGTCGAGAACCTCAGCGAAGCCGAGATCGACACGCTGCGACGCCACTATGGCGAGCTGACGCGACTGGCGGCCGTGCAGGGACGCCTGCTCGAGTCCCACTCGATCGAGGAAGCGCGCGAGCGGAGCAAGTGGAAGCGTCCTGCGCCGAGCCGCGAGGCGCGCGCGTAGGCGATTGGCACGCCCCGTGCTGTTCCGACGTACCGGACGCGCGTCGCGGATTTTCCGGGTCGCCGCGTCTCGAAAAAGTCAAACGTAGGAGGAAACGATGAAACGTCTTTCGGGAGTTCTCGCCACGGGACTGGCGTCCGTGCTCGCCCTCGCGCTGGCTTGCACGACCACGCAGAGCCCGGGCCAGCAGGTCGACGACAACACGATCCACGCGTCGGTCAAAACCAAGCTTGCTGCAGATCGCTTCTCCAACCTCGTCAACGTGGACGTCAACGTCACCAACGGCGTCGTGACGCTCGCGGGTGAGGTGCCCAACGCCAAGGTCAAGGCCGATGCGGAGGCCGAAGCGCGCAGCGTCAAGGGGGTCGTGAAGGTGGTCAACAACCTCCAGGTGACGACGACGCCGACCTCGTAGGAGGCTCGTCGGCGCGCAGAGGAAAGGGGGCCGCGAGGCCCCCTCTTTCTGCGCCGCGCCCACGAACTGCAAAACGAATGCCGCCGCGGCCGCCACCGGCACGCTTTTCGCTAGTATCGACGTCGGAGGTCCTATGCCCACTTACTCGCTCCCCGACCTGCGTTACGACTTCGGGGCCCTCGAGCCCCACATCTCCGGCAAGATCATGGAGCTCCATCACGACAAGCACCACGCCGCCTACGTCCAGGGCGCCAACCAGGCGCTCGAGAAGCTCGACGAAGCACGCGACAAGGAGGACTTCACTCGCGTCGGCGCTCTCGAGAAGGCGCTCGCGTTCAATCTCTCGGGCCACGTCCTGCACTCGCTCTTCTGGCAGAACCTGACGCCGAAGGGCGGAGGCGAGCCGGAGGGCGAGCTGCGCGATGCGCTCGACGAGCACTTCGGCGGATTCGCGAAGTTCAAGCGCCAGATGAACGAAGTCGCGTCGACGATCATGGGCTCCGGCTGGGGCGCGCTCATCTGGGAGCCGCTCGCGGGCAAGCTCCTGACGACGCAGATCTACGACCACCAGTCGAACCTGAGCCAGGGCGGCGTACCCATCCTCGTGCTCGACGCCTGGGAGCACGCCTACTACCTCCAGTACAAGAACCAGAAGGCCGATTACTTCGCCGCGATCTGGAACGTCTGGAACTGGAAGGACGTCGCCGATCGGTTCGAGGCAGTCCGGTCCCTCGACGTCGAGCTCTCGGGGGCCGCAAAGTAGCGCAGTGGCAAGAGCGCCGGGGCGTGCGGCTCCGGGCAGCCTTCCTCGGAACCCGGGCGTCAGGGCACCGGCGTCGGTGTGTCGACGGTCGACGTGGTCGTCGACGTCGAGGTGACCGGCTCCGGCGTGCCCGACGCGGACGGCTGCTCGCGCGTCGTCGTGGTCTCCGTGGTCGTCGTGGTCTCCTTCTTCTGGCATCCCAGAGAGAGCACGGCCGCTGCGATCAGGAATCCCGCCAGGGAGAGCATCCTCTTCATTGCGTCGTTCCTCCTGAAGGAGCCCGTCGCCGGGCCCGAGTATGTCCTGCTGCATCCCGCGTGCCGCCCGACGTCGAGGAGGTCATCGCCTGAGCAGCAGCGAGCGGGTTGGAAGCCATCGTCGAATGGAGTGAGAGAAGCAGCCCCGACGGCGGTCCGCCGGGGCCGCGAAGAGAGACTTAGTCTTCCTCGGACTCGTCGGTCGACGGCCCGGGGTTCAGGTGGCTCCCGACGCCTGGAGACTTCTGGGACGAGCGGCCGCCCTGCCCTTCACGCGGGGTGTTCGACTCCCGATCGGGCTCCTTGTGCCCGCCCTGGGACTTCGGCCCCGTCGGGCCCACCAGCGACTTCTCGTCCTTCCTGCTCGACTCGTTCTTCTTGTCGTACTCGTTCGGCATGTTCGACTCCTTCGCCATTGGTTCGGGCCGTATTGCCCGCGCGCAGCCACGGCTGCAGGATCCATGCCGGCAAGAAATTTGCTCGCCTCGAGAAAAGGAGTGGCGCATCCGAGCGTCTACCGGAAGTCGCTGGAGAGGCTCCTCGCCTCGAAACGCCGCTTCCGTCTCCAGGCAGCGGGTGAGGGGATCGAATCCGGGTCCAACGTCGTCGATCTCATGGATGCCCTGAAGAAGAGCCTCGGTCAGGCCGGGGCCCGGGCGCGCAAGGCTCGGCAGCGGCGCGCCGGCGCAGCCTGAAACGAATGTCCGATTCAGGCCTGCGCCGGTGAACCGAAGCGGGTCAGACGACCCGTCGACCCTGGATCAGGTTGATGATGAGAACGACGACCGCGATGACGAGAAGGATGTGGATGAAGCCCGACAGGGTTGTACCCGTGACCAGGCCGAGCAGCCAGAGGACCAGGAGGATGACGAAGATGGTCCAGAGCATGGTGTGGTTCCTTTCCGGGCCGTGCGCGGCCCCGGAATGCTCGAGAGCGAAACTCGTGCCATGGCGGGGACAGCGCTAACGTCTTGCGGGCGGGCTTCTTGTCGGAGGCCGCGGCCGGAGCGGGCTGGCCCGGAAGGAGTTCCTCGACCACCTCGGGCCGGATCGTGTCGCCCTCGGTCATGACGTAGGCGCGATGCACGACGTTGCGCAGCTCCCGCACGTTGCCAGGCCAGGCATAGGCCTCGAGCGCCGCAAGCGCCGCCGGATCCCACCGGGCCACGCCCGCCTTCTCCTGCTCCTCGATATGCCGGCGGAAGTGCTCGGCGAGCAGCGCGACGTCCTCGCGCCGCTCCGCGAGCGGCGGCAGCGCGATCGGGAAGACGTTCAACCGGTAGTAGAGATCTTCGCGCAGCTTGCCGTCCTCGATCGCCTCGAGCGGATCGCGGTTGGTCGCGGAGATGAGTCGCACGTCGACCCGCAGGTCCTGTGTGCCGCCGACGCGGCGCACGATCTTCGCCTCGAGGACGCGCAGCAGCTTGACCTGGAGCTCGGGTCCCATCTCCGTGATCTCGTCGAGCAGGAGCGTGCCGCCGTTGGCCTCCTCGAAGTACCCGACGCGCCGCTTGTCCGCTCCCGTGAACGAGCCGCGCTCGTGGCCGAAGAGCTCGCTCTCGATGAGCGTCGGCGAGATGGCCCCGCAGTTGAACGCGACGAAGGGAGCGGAAGCCCGCCGCGAGAGCCGATGGATCGTCCGCGCCACGACTTCCTTGCCGGTGCCGCTCTGCCCCGTGATGAGGACCGGGGCGTTCGAGCGCGCCACGCGGCGGATGGCCTCGAAGATCTTGACGCATCGGCCGGCGACTTCCCGATGAGCTCGCCGAGCTTGCCGGTCTCCTGCAGCTCGCCGCGCAGCGTGTCGACCTCGGACTCGAGCGTGCGGCGAGCCTTGAGGCGCTGGAACACGACCTCGAGCTGCGCCGGCCGCAGCGGCTTGAGAAGATAGTCGGACGCTCCGGCGCGCAGGGCCTCGACCGCGCTGTCGACGGACGCCTGGCCGGTGACCACGATGCCGTCGCGATCGGGACCCGACTCGCGCGCGGCGCGGAAGACCTCGATGCCGTCTCCGTCGGGCAAGTTGGACGTCGACGAGCAGCACCTGCGGGTCGAACTCCTCGATGGCCCGCGCGGCCGCGCCTGCCGTCCCGACCGACCGCACCTCGCCGCCGAGGTCCCGGACGGCGCTCTCCAGGCCCTTGCGGATCGCGACGTCGTCCTCGACGATGAGGACTCTCACGGCTTCAACAGGGCCGCGCGCCCGCGCTCGAAGAGATCGAAGGCCCGGTCGAGCTCGCGGCGCGCGGTCGTCAGAGCATCCGTCGGGATCCTCGCCGCGGCTCGTCAGCCGCGAGGCCCGTCTCGAGGTGCAGCGACGCACCGGAGAGCGGCGTCGCCAGGTCGTGGAAGAAGCGGCGCAGATCCGCCGCTCCATCCCCCGCTTCGCCGGTCGCGGGCGTTGGTCATGCTCGGCACCCTTTGTGCATAGAATCTGATGGCTCCGGCGCGATCCTATGACAGAACCCGCAACAGCAACCGGCTCGGCCCATCCGCCCCCGCGCACGCGCGCGCCGCGCCCCCAGGGCAGTTCGCTGCGCACGCGTATCCGGATCTACGCCGTGGTCGGCCTGCTCGTCGTCGGCGGCTGGCTCTACTACACGATCAATGCGGTTCTCGGCCTCTACGACGCCACCATCCAGATCGCCCAGTACACGGAGCTTCGCGCGCGGGTGACCGACGCAATCGGCGCGCTGCAGGAGTCCTCGGACAGCCTCGACCGCTACATCCGCGAGGGGCAAGGCTTCGACCTCTCGCAGCACTACGCCAGTCGCACCGCGCTGAAGACCTCGCTCGGCGCGATCCGCCGCGAGAAGCTCACCGAGGGCGCGAGCGGCAGGGTCCGGCGCGCCGAGGCGGCGGAGGAGGTCTACGCTACGGGCGCCGAGCGCGCGATCGGCGCCCGGGCCACCCGCGAGCCCGGCGAGATCTTCGGAATCCGCGACAACCAGGCGGTTCCGGCCGCGGCGAGCCTGCGCGATCTGCTCGTGGAGCTTGCAGGTCGACTTCTCGCGGGGCCAGACTTTCGGCGAGCTGCAGCTGAAAGGCAACCGCGACGCCGCGACGACGGCCCTCGTCGTCCTCGCCGCACTCATCCTCGCCGGGCTCGTTCTGGCTGCTCGCGGACGTCAACCGCCGCATCCTCGCCCCGTGCACGGCCGCCTCGAAGCGCCCTCGACGATCTGATCGCGGGGCGCCCGACGCCCCGCCTGCTCGACGCCTCCAACGACGAGATCGGCGAGCTCGGCTCCAACTTCAACGCCGCCGCCCGCCTCTACGCCGAGCGCGGCGCGTGCGCTCGAGGCCCGCGACATCGAGTCGTCCGTGAACGCGGTGCTCGCCGCGGCGGCGACCGTCAACGACCTCGCGGGCTTCGGCACGCAAGGTGCTCGACAAGGTCGTCGAGGTCACCGGCGCCTCGAGCGCCGTGCTCTACGTCGCGGACGGCAAGGGCGACGTCGCCGCCCGCCGTCTCCATCGGCGGGGCCGAGGCGCCCGAGCGGCGCCGGTCGCGAGGAGGCCCGGCGGGCCATGCGCGAGGCAGAAGCCCGTCCTCGTCTCGGTCGACGCGCAGACGCCGACGGTCGACCTCTTCGACGGGCGCATCCTCCCGCGCGAGAGCCTCCACGTGCCGCTCCTCTACTTCGGCGAGGCCGTCGGCGTCCTCGGCCTCGGCGCGGTCCGCCCGTTCACCGACCGCGCGCGCAACACGCTGACCGCGATCGCGCCGAGCCTCGCGGTCGCCCTCGCCAACGCCTCGGCCAACGAGCGGCTGGCCGAGCAGTCGCGCCGCCTCGCCGAGCAGAACGAGCTGCTCGAGGAGCAGCGCAGCCGCATCGCCCGCACCGCGCGGCGAGCTCCAGCGGGCCTCGGCCCTCAAGGACCGCTTCCTGGCCGCCGTGTCGCACGAGCTCCGGACGCCCGATGACCGTGATCCTGGGCTTCACGGGAACGCTCCTGCGCGGCACCCAGGGAACGCTCAACGAGGCCCAGCGCGAGAGCCTGGAGCGGGTCCAGCGCAACGCGCGCCTGCTGCTCGGCCTCATCAACGACGTGCTCGACATCTCCAAGATCGAGTCGGGCAAGGCCGAGGTCCATCGCGAGGTCGTCTCGGTCGCGACGCTCGTCCAGCAAGTCGAGACCGACTTCGCCGAAGGCGGCCCGGCGTAAGGGCCTCACGCTGAAGACGGCGATCTCGGCCGAGCTCGACACGATCATCAGCGACGGCGCCAAGCTGACGCAGATCCTGGCCAACCTCGTCGGCAACGCGCTGAAGTTCACGGAGAAGGGCTTCGTCGAAGTGCGCGCGGAGCCGCGCGGCGAGAGGCGCTGGGCGCTCGTCGTCACCGATTCGGGGATCGGCATCGCCCCCGAGGAGCACGAGTCGATCTTCGAGGAGTTCCGCCAGGGCGAATCCGAGAGCCATCGGGGCCACGGCGGCACGGGCCTGGGACTCGCCATCGTGCGCAAGATCGCGATTCTGCTGGGCGGGACGGTGACCCTTCAGAGCGCGCCCGGAGAGGGCTCGACCTTCACCGTCACGCTGCCCCGCGAGCTGTCGGCCGACGCGCCGCCGGAGGAAACCGCCCTCACGGGACCCCCGAAAGCCGCGACGGGGCCGGCGCGTCCTGGTCGTGGACGACGACGAGAACACCCGAAAGCTCCTCCGGTTCGAGCTCGAGCCGTACGGCCTGACGATCCTCGAGGCAGCCGACGGCGCCGCGGCCCTCGCGATGGCGCACGAACTGCGGCCCGACGCCATAATCCTCGACGTGGTGATGCCGAGCCTGGACGGCTGGGCCACGCTGCGCGCCCTGAAGAACTCGGCCGACACCCGTGCGATCCCGGTCCTCGTCCACTCGGTCGTCGACAACCGGGCCTTCGGCTTCGCTCTCGGCGCCTTCGATCACCTGGTCAAGCCGGTCTCCGGTACCGCCCTGATCGACGCTCTCCGGCGCGCCGGCGTGCTCGGTGCCGGGGCGACGGTCCTCGTCGTCGACGACGACGCCGACATCCGCGGCCTGCTCGAGCGGGAGCTCGCGGCCGCCGGCTTCCGCGTCCGGACGGCGCGGGACGGAGCGGAGGCGCTCGAGTTTCTCGCACGCGAGCGGCCGGCGGCGGTCGTCCTCGATCTCCTGATGCCGGAGCCCGACGGGTTCGAGATCCTCTATCGGATCCGCGACGATGCGGCGCTGCGCACGCTGCCGGTCCTGGTCCTGACGGGCAAGGAGCTGACGCCCGCCGACTACGAGCGTCTGAACGGCTCGGCCCAGCGCATCCTTCGCAAGGGTGCCGACATGGCGCGCCTCGTCCGCGACGTCCTCGCGACGGTGAGTGCGTCGGCCGCCGCTTGAGGCGGGAGGCCGCCGACGAGCCAATGGCCAGGATCCTGATCGCGGAAGACTCCCCCGACATCCGGGCGCTCATCGAGATGCTGCTCTCGGCCGCCGGCCACGAAGTCTCCTCGGTCACCGACGGCCGGGCCGCCGTGGAAACAGCGAGACGGGAGCGCCCCGACCTGATCCTGATGGACCTGTCGCTGCCGCTGCTCTCCGGGTGGGAGGCTACGCGGCAGATCCGCTCCGACCCCGCGGCGTCGGGGATCCCGATCCTCGCCGTCACCGCCCACGCGATGCACGGCGACCGGGAACGCGCGCTCGCCGCGGGCTGCGACGGGTTCATCGCCAAGCCGATCAACGAAGAGACCTTCGCCCCGCGCGTTCTCGCCTTCTTGAACACCCGCGGTTCCGCGGCCCCCCCCGCTGACCGCGCCGAGCGTCCGCAGGCCGAGCCGGGCCGGATCCTCGTCGTCGACGATCAGGCGGAGGTCGCCGAGCTGCTCCGCGGCGACCTCGCCACCGACGGACACGACGTGGCGGTCGCCACGAGCGCCGCGGCGGCGGTCGCGCGCGTCGAAATGGACGGGCCCTACGACCTCGCGGTGATCGACGTCATGCTCGGCGCGGACTCCGGGTACGCGGTGACTCGGACGATCTCGGAGCGCTCGCCCGAGTACGTCCCGATTCTGCTCGTCACGGCCGGCACGATCGACCGCGAGCGTGGGTTCACTGCGGGCGCGGACGACTTCATCGGCAAGCCGATCGACACCATGGAGCTGCGGGCCCGGGCTCGCTCGCTCATCCGCGTGGGGCGGGCCGTGCGCGAGCAGCGGCGTGTCGGCCGCGAGCGATCCGAGGCCTACCGGAAGCTCGAGGATCTCGACCGCCTGAAGTCGGACTTTCTCTCGACCGTCTCGCACGAGCTCCGGACGCCGCTCAACACCATCATCCTGCTCGCGCACCAGCTCGAGAACCCGCCGGCGGCGCGAGACGCGGAGCGCCAGGCGCGCGACGTGCGCATCCTCCGCGGGGCGGCCGAGACGCTTCGCCAGATGATCGACAACATCCTCGACCTGGCCAAGCTCGAAGCGGGGCAGCGCGACCTGCATCCGCAGGCCGTCGTCGTGCGCGAGCTGCTGCAGGAGTGCGCCAACCTGCTCGAGCCGCAGGCCCATGAGAAGGCGCTCGACCTCTCGGTCGAGTTCGATCCCGCGCTGCCGGCGGTCGCTCACCTCGACCGGGACAAGGTCGCACGGGTCCTCGTCAATCTTCTCTCCAACGCGGTCAAGTACACCCGCGCCGGCCGCGTCGTCCTCGCGGCGCGGCCCTGGCAGGGCTCGATCACTTTCGAGGTTCGGGACACCGGCTCCGGAATTCCCGCGGACCTGATCGCCAAGGCCTTCGAGCCCTTCCAGCAGATCCGCACCCGGAGCGGCGAGGCGCCGCGGGGCACCGGCCTCGGGCTCTCGATCTCCAAGCAGCTCGTCCAGATCATGGGCGGCGACCTGATCCTCGAAAGCCGCGAAGGCGAAGGAACGTCGGTGACCTTCACCCTGCCCGACTTGCCGTCGACCGACGCCGCCGGCCACGCGTCCGAGCGGGAGGTCGAGGCCCGAGCCTCGGTGCCGCTCGTCGGAGGCCGACGAGCGCGCATTCTCGTGATCGAAGACGACGAGCCCTCACGCTACGGGCTCGCGACGCTGCTCGAATCGGAAGGCTACGCCGTCGCCTCGGTGTCGAGCCTGAAGGAGGCCGACGAGGCTCTGGCGCGGGAGGCTTCGGACGCGATCCTCCTCGACGTCACACTCCCCGACGGCGACGGGGCGACATGGCTCGGCCACCGCCTTCGGCAGGCGATCCCCACGGCGCCCGTTCTGGCGCTGACCGGCGTCACGGCCGACGAGGACACGCGACGCATCCGGGAGGCCGGCGTGCGACAGGTCCTGACCAAGCCCGTGCACGTGACGCAGCTTCTGTTGACGCTCAAGGAGACCCTGAGCTCGACCGAGCCCGCGCCGGAACCCTAGAGCCCCTTTCAGACGGCGAGGTTGTCGACCGCCGCCAGTCCCAGCACGAGAAAGAGGACGAACAGAACCGCGAGCACGCCGGCCAGGATCTTCGCCAGGGCGAACGGAACCAGGAGGATCCCGATCACCGCGAGGACCAGGCACGTCAGGGAGATGCGTAGGAACGCCATGCTCCACCTCTCATTCGCCGACACCAGAACGTAGGGGCCTCGGGCGAGGCCCCTTCCGCCTGGCAACCACGTCTAGCTCTTTTCAAGAAGCATGCCTTTTCAAGAAGCTGCCGCAGCTCGGTCCTTACCCGGGATTGAATTCGGGAACCCATGTCCCGGAGAGCTCGGAAGGCGCCGGCCCGCGTGCCGCGGTCTCCCCGCGCGACTTCGCTGACAGTCACCGGGGCTCGCGTCCGAGCCTGTTATAGGCTCCGCGCCAAAGAAAACGAACAGCAATGAAAAACAGAATCGTCCGCAGCCTCGGAATCTCCGTTTCCGCCGCCGTGAGCCTGGGCACGGTCCTGTCCGCGCAGAACCCGATCGTCGATCCGCCGGGCTTTACCCTGACCCTTCCCAACTACCTCATGACGCCGATCGGCCAGGTCGGCGGCCTCGAGGGCGGCGCTTTCGTCGCGCGCGCGAACGACGCCTCGTCCAACTGGTACAACCCGGCCGGGCTCGCGCTCGCGCATCAGTCCTCGGTCAGCAGCAGTGCCGGGAGCTACCAGCTCCTGAGCGTGGTTCCGACGGATCTTCAGAAGGACGACTCCGGCGGGTCCTCGCAGCAGGTTCCGGCGCTCGTCGGCGCCGTAGTGAAGGAGATCTTCGGTGACGAGCACTGGACGGCCGGGTTCGGCACGGTCCGGACCAATTCCTGGGAGCAGGAGACCGATGCGCGGATCGACGAATTGTCCCAGTCGCCCGGACGGCTCCTCTCCTATTCCGCCGACTCCGCCTACCGGCGCAGCGAGTTCAGCCTCGGAGTCGGGTACGAGGACAGGAGTTGTTGGCGTTTCGGGGCGACGCTGTCGGTGGCGAACACGAGCCTGCAGAGCGTCGGCTCGATCGGCAAGCAGCTCCTCCTCGCGGACGGGCTCGACGCGGCGCTCGCCGAGCGGCGGGTCAGCGGCTCGATCACACAGCTTCGGCTGACCGGAGGCGCGCAGTACCAGCTGACGGAGGAGGTCCTTCTCGGCGCAGTCGTGCGCAGCCCCGGCCTGAGCCTCTTCCGGAGCGCCGACTACAGCTACGACGCCGTCGCGACGGCCGGCTCCGCGAACGCGAGCCTCTCGTTCTTCGACCCCGATCCCCGGTTCGATTACCACCTTCCATTCCAGGCGACCGTGGGCGCGGCCCTCGTCCGCGAGCGCTTCCAGCTCGAGCTCGACGTTCTCTTCTCTGCCGGGAACTCCGCGTACGATCTCTTTTCGAGCCAGAAGACGGCGACCTACATCTTCGACGCCGGTCAGGGCGGAACGCCGGTCGTCGAGCAGATCCCCTTCGGGGAGGTCGTTTCCGAGAACCGCGCGATCGTCAACGTCGCCGTGGGCGGCAGCTACGCGCTCACGCAGAACAAGGTGTGGGTTCTCCACTTCGGCTTCAGCACCGACTTCTCCCCCGTCGGCGAGGAGGACGAGTACTTCAGCGAGGTCGACCTCTACGGCGCCACGGTCGGCATCAGCGGCACGGTGGGCGGCCTGACGGCGGCGCTCGGCTTCAACTACCAGTTCGGCCAGGCCAACAACGTCCCGCTCGCCGATATCCTCGACTCCGACATCGACATCCAGACGATCGCCATCATTTACTCGTTGGCGTACCGGTTCTAGGCGCGGGCGCGGCTCGAGACGGATGGACCGGCTCTACGTCCGGCCCGCCCATCGCTCGAGGACCCGGGCTTCGACATCGGGGCCGAGCTCGTCAGTCCGCTGAAGGCCGGAGCCCATCGAGTCCAAGGACCGGAGGTAGTCTCCGGCCGTTTCCGAAAACGGACGCTCAACCCGGCCGGCGTCACTTCCTCCGCTCCCGCCCCGCTGTCCGCCTCAGCCTTTTCTGCGAAAGATCTGCCGCCCTTCGATTTCTTTCACCAGCACATACTCATCCGCCAGGATCCCCTCCAACATCCGCGTTGCGCCCTCCGACAAGTACTCGATCGAATCTGTTTTCACGACATATTCAGGCTTCTTCTCGAACACCTTCCTCAGTTCCCCCTCAGTAGAAGCTCCCTTGCCGGCGACCGTGCTCACCAGGGCAGGTCGACCTATGTTCGACGGGTGTGTAGTCAGCCGTGTCAACGGGAAGGACCCCAGAAACCAATAGACGATGTGATCCTTCATGAGATAAACGGGCCGGCCCGTCGCACCCTCCTGCTTCAAGTACGCCGCGATCTCGTACTCCGCTCCGAGGCGCAGATCCTCATGCGCCATCAGTCGGTGGCCGATTGTCGCGTACTCGTCGACGACCGGCCGTACCGACACCATTGCGGCAACGCCCGCCACGACCAGAATCGACAACCGCGCATACCGGGGCCAGCGGTCCACCAGGCTCGCTCCAAACAGCGCCGCAAACGGTACGAGCTGGATCATGTAATTCTCCGGGGCGTTGCCGCCTTTTGCGATGCCCGCTGCTGTCCCGACCGCAAACAGCGAGACCACGATGACAGCGCGCCGTTCCACGGCCGTCGCACGTCTCCACCGCCACAAGTAGGTGATGAAGCCGCTCGCTCCTCCCACCCACAGAAGAGCGGGCAACCACGGGACATGAATCTTGGGGCGACCTTGGTATATCCCAAACGCGTGGGACGCCTGCTGGCGCACAGCCTCGGCGACCGGCATCTGCGACGATGCGTAGGCGAGAGGTGCCACAATCACCGATGTCCACAACAGCCTCAACTCGCCGGCGACGACATAGGGAGCAGTTGTAATGGCCGCGACCAATAGCCCGCCGCCCGTGTAAGCCGCAATGCATTCAGCCACCGAGAAGCCGGAACGCGATGCGGCGAGGGCTACTACGTACAAGGCGCACGCCACGCAGACATACGCCAGGTTAAGGCGCACCAGCGTCGCGGTCGCCAGCAGGGCGCCGGCGAGGAACAGGGCGGGCACGGACGGCTCTCGGCGTATCAAGATGTACATCGCCAACAGCAGCGGAACGAGCGCCACATGTTCCGACATCGTCGCCTGCCCGTCCCTGATCAGACTGGCCGCCAAGATGGACAGTATCGACGCAACGATCCCCGTGCGCCGGTTCCACACTCGCGCGGCCGTCAGATAGACGAGCCAGCCAGCCATCACGACGCACAACGTTCCGGCCACGCGTATGGCGACAAGACTCTTGCCACAGACTGCGATGACGAAGGCAAAAAAGGCTGGTAGCAGGGGCGGCTTGAGGTCCCATAGCTCCGTATAGGGAAGATGGCCACCGAGAATGGACTGGCCAACCAGGATGAAAGTGCTTTCGGCTCCATTCACAACCGCAGGGAAGAAAAACGGAAGACGCACGAGGAAGCCGACGAGTAGCAAGACGCCCAGGACACCGAGGTTCTGCCCGCGGGACGGTGTGCCGCTTGCGGTCTCGAGTTGGGGCTTCTGTGCGTTGGACGACATTGGACCTCGACGACGGCCAGTCTGCTGCAACCGCGGGTTGGGCGCTCTCATTTCCGATGCATTCGGTACTCTCGATTTAGGGAGCGTCTAGGAAGCCGGACACGAACGCGGACAACTCCGCGCTCCGAGCAATACGAGCGGATTGAGCGAAATGACGAACGATGCCGACGAGGAGATCGTGCTCATCCTTCAATCGAGACTACGCGTCGGGCGGCGACCGGCTCATGATGCGATTGCACCGGGCGCATGGCTCGGACAACCGCGGACGTGGTATTTGAGACCGCGCCGGAGGGCGAACGGCCATGGCGACGCGTCCGACGATGGACGCTGGAAGGGGAGAAAGTGGCGGAAGCGTGTGGGAGTCGAACCCACCCGTCCCGGCGCGAGGCCGCGACGCCGACGGATTTGAAGTCCGCGAGGGTCACCGGACCCCGTGCGCTTCCGAACGGAGCCTATAACGGCGGTCCGACGCTTCGCACGACCGGCAGGGTCCTTGCAATAGGATCGCGTCGAAAGGACATCCAGCGATGAAGAAAGCAGCGATCAAGAGGAAGACCGGGCCTGCGAAGCCCGGCAGGCGTCCGTTCCTTTCCGACATCCAGACGCTGCGGGACCGGGCCCGGCGGCACATGGACCAGGGCGCGGTGACGGAGGGCTACCGCGCGGACCGGGACACCGTGGTCCGCGTCCTGAACGAGGCGCTGGCGACCGAGATCGTGTGCGTGCTTCGCTACAAGCGGCACCACTACATGGCTTCCGGGATCCACGCGCAGGCCGTCGCGGCGGAGTTCCTCGAGCACGCCAACGAGGAGCAGACGCACGCGGACCAGATCGCGGAGCGTATCGTTCAGCTCGGCGGCGAGCCGAACTTCTCGCCGGAGGGGCTTTCTTCCCGCAGCCACTCGGAGTACGTCGAGGGGACGACGCTCGTCGACATGATCCAGGAGGACCTGGTCGCCGAGCGGGTCGCGATCGAGTCCTACTCGGAGATCATCCGGTATCTCGGCAACGACGACCCGACCACGCGGCGCCTGATGGAGTCGATCCTCGCGATGGAAGAAGAGCACGCGGACGATCTCAAGACGCTGCTCGAGACGCTGGCGAGCTGATCGAACGCGGCGCTCAGTCCACCGCCGCGGCGGCGGCTTCCCGCAGGCGGAAGCGCTGGATCTTCCCGGTCGCGGTCTTGGGCAGCTCAGGCACGACGGTGACCCAGCGCGGGCACTTGTACGCCTCGAGGCGCTCGCGCGCGAAGGCCTGCAGGGCTTCGGGCAGGCCGGGATCCCCGGCGCCCTCCCGCAGCGCCACGAACGCGTGGGCCTTGACGAGTCCGTCGCCGTCCCGGCGCGCGACGACGGCGCATTCGAGGACGGCCGCGTGGGCCGCGAGCACCGCTTCGACTTCGACCGGCGAGACCCAGATGCCCCCGACCTTGAGCATGTCGTCGGTCCGGCCGGAGTGCCAGAAGAAGCCCTCGGCGTCCTCGCGGTACTTGTCGCCGGTGCGGATCCAGTCGCCGGCGAGCGTGCGCTTGGTGGCCTCGTGCCGGTTCCAGTAGAAGGCCATCGTGGAGTCCCCGCGCACCAGGAGGTCGCCGATTTCTCCGCGCGGCACGTCCGCGCCGCCTTCGTCGACGAGCCGAACGTCGTAGCCCCGAACCGGCCGGCCGCTCGAGCCCGGCCGCACGGCGCCCGGGTGATTGGAGATGAAGCAGTGGCACGTCTCGCTCGATCCGATGCCGTCGAGAATTTCGAGCCCGGTCAGCTCCCGCCAGCGTTCCCAGACGCTCGCCGGCAGGGCTTCGCCGGCGCTCGCGCAGGCGCGCACGCTCGAGAAGTCGGCCGCGGCGCCTCGCTCGATCGCGGCGAGCATCCGGGCGTAGGCTGTCGGCACGCCGAAGAAGAGCGTCGGACGGTGCCGGCGGACCTGGTCGAAGACGGCCTCCGGCGTCGGGCGTCCCGGAAAGAGCACGCTGACCGCTCCGACGTCGTACGGGAAGTACTGGGCGTTGCCGAGCCCGTAGGCGAAGAAGAGACGGGCGATCGAGAAGCAGCGGTCCGCCGGCCGCATGCGGAGCACGTCCTCGCCGAACGTCCGGCAGCAGACCCAGGCGTCGTGCTGGAGGTGCACGACGCCCTTGGGCTCTCCCGTCGTACCGCTCGAGTAGAGCATGAAGGCCGGGCTGTCGCGGTGCGTGCGCGCGTAACCGGGCTCCGGCTCGGCCGCCCGCAGGCGGTCTTCGGTCTCCCGAACGGTCCATGCCGCCGCATCCTCCGGCAGGCGCAGGCTCGCGATGCAGGTCGGCTCGAAGACGAAGAACCGCGGCTCGCAGTCGCCCAGGATCCCCTCCAGGTGCTCCGGGGTCAGCTGAGTGTTCAGAGGGACGGCGACCGCGCCCGCGGCGATCGCGCCCCAGAAGACGACGGAGAAGAGCGGCCCGTCGGGGAGAAGGAGCGCGACACGGTCGCCGCGGTGAACGCCGGCGGCGCGCAATGCGCCGGCGAAGCGGCGGACGCCGAGATCGAGCTCGCCGTAACGCGTCTCCCCGGCGTCAGTAACGATCGCCATCCGGTCGCCCCGTCCCTCGACGGCGTGACGCCCCACGAACCACGCGGCTGCGTTGAAGCGGTCGGGAAGGTGGTCGCAGGCGCGCATCGGAGCGCCCCAAGCCTAATGAAGATCGTCGGTCCTGACCACGCCGGTCAGTGTGCCGGCGCGGCCGGCGCCTCGAGCTTCGTCTCGAGTATCTCGCGGGCCCCCTTCGCATTGGGATAGTCGGGCTGGACCTCCAGCGCCCGGACGTAGTACTGCCGGGCGAGGTCCTTGTTCCCGGCGGCGAGATAGGTCTCGGCGAGGCTGTCGTACGTGTTGCCCGAGGAGGGGTAGAGCTCGGTGTTCAATCGAAACACCGCGACGGCGGCCTCGTTCTGCTTCTGTCCGATCAGGGAGTAGCCCAGCTGATTGACGGCCTCCTCGCGCAGAAGCGGCGAATCCGGATCGGTCCGCCGCACCCCCTGGAGCAGCTCCACGAGCCCCTGCGGCCCCCGGTTCGAGGCAATCGAGCCGAGGACGGCGCCGCCGATCTCTCCGAACGGGTCGTTGGCTTCGAGGTACGCGTCGAGCGCCCGCGGATTCGTAGCGGCGTCCTTCGTCAGCTGCGCCAGCATGTCGCGATAGGACGCCGGCAGGCCGTCCAGAAGCCGCCGCCGCTCCTGCGCCGAGATCCACCGGCCGTTGGCCATCACGCCGACGACACCGCGAAGGCGCCGCACGTCCTCGAGCGGGTTCTCGCGGGTCAGGAGCATGTCCGCCCGACGGCCGACCGCGATCGTCCCGAACTCCCCGTCCTGGCGCAGGAGCTTCGCCGGATCGACCGTGGCCGTTCTCAAGGCCGCGTAAGGCGTGAACCCGAGCTCCTGGAAGTTCTCGACCTCCTCGATCAGGCTGATGCCCGGCACGCCGAGCCACGAGGCGTCGGTCCCGGCGAGGATCGGGACTCCCCCGTCGTGCAGCGCCTTGACGAGCTGCCGCTGGAACTCGTAGCTGACGGCGAGCCCGGCGAGCTTCTCGTACGGCCAGCGGTTCGCGTAGGTGTTGACCGCGGGCTCGAGCTGCGCTCGCATGAAGGGGGGCATGTAGGCCAGGTTCGGGTCGCGCAGGTAGGCCTTCACGTCCGTCGCCTGCCGCACGATGTTGTGGAACGCGACGAGTGTCGGGATGACCGAGACGCCCGCCTCGCGGGTCATGGCGACCGCCTTCGGGATCTTCGCCGTGTCGAGCGGGTGCACGGTGACGTTCTTCGGATCCGGGTCGTCGTTGAAGTAGGTGTAGACGTACTCCTCGGCGTGGGCGATGGACTGCCCCGCCGCAAGCGTGGCCTCGAAGCCCGGCTCCCGCGCGACGTGGCCCACGAGCACGAGGCCCTTCTTCTTCGCCTCCGCGGTCAGCGCGGGATACTCGGCGGCGCCGACCTGGTTGTAGATCTTGACGGCATCGTAGCCGGCCGCGGCCTGACGGTCGACCTCGGCGACCGCCTCCTCGGGCGTTCTCGGCCGATCGAACGTGGGGCCGGCCGAGTAGAGCGTCGGCCCCAGCAGCTCGCCCGCCGCGATCCGCCGGCGCCAGGCGAGGTCCTGCGGCCGGCCGTTGAGGTTGAAGATCGTCGTCACGCCATGGACCGCGTACAGCGTCAGCTCCTGGGGCGCATAGACGTGAACGTGCATGTCGGCGAGGCCGGGCGAGAGATACCGGCCCGCCGCGTCGATGACGCGGGCGCCCGACGGCACGGGCGTCTTCCCGGTCGGCCCGAGGGCCGTGATGCGGCCCGCCGAAACCACCACGGTCTGGTCACGGAGGACCCGGTCCTCGTCCATCGGGACGACGTTCGCGTGCACGAAGGCGACCGGGCGGCCGCCGGCGCGGGCCGGCTCACCGGGGGCCGCCTGAGCCAGAACAGCCGCGCACAGGGCAATGGGGAGAAGTCGCATGAGCCCTCCGCTTCTCCTACTTCTACGAACCGGAGACGATCCGGTTCCGCTGCCCGCTACAATTGGCCAGACCGATGCGCCCGCTCCCGAGCTTCTGGCGAGACGACAAGGGCCTGATGGCTCTGCTCTTCTGCCTGGTGGCGACGCTCTTCGTGGCTCCGCCCCTGATGAAGGAGGGACTCCTCGCGCCGCTCGTCTTCGACGTCTTCTTCGGGCTCGTCCTCGTCAGCGGGGTGGCGGCCCTCTCGCACCGGCGCGGAGCGACGGTCTTCGCCGCGCTCGTCGCCGGGCTCGCCATTGCCGCTCGGCTCGCTGTCTTCTTCAGCCCGTCGCCGCTCGTGGCGAGCGCCAGCCTCTGGCTCGGGATGCTGTCGCTGCTTCTATTGACCGTCCTCACGCTGGCGCAGGTGTTCCGCGGCGGCCCGATTACGACCGGACGGATCGCCGGGTCGATCGCCGCGTACCTCCTGGTCGGTTTCACCTGGGCCTTCGCCTACGAGCTCGTCCTGACGCACGTTCCCGGGGCGGTCCGCATCGCCGAAAGCGGGGATCCCAGGCTCGCGCTGGTCTACTTCAGCTTCGTGACGCTGACGACCGTCGGCTATGGCGACATCACGCCGGTCGCGCCGATCGCGCGCAGCCTCGCCATGTGCGAAGCCCTCGTCGGCCAGCTCTATCCGGCCATCCTGATCGCGCGCCTGGTCTCGATGGAGATCTCGGCCCGCGAGCGCCGGCGGATGGAGGCGGAAGCCGCCTCCAAAAAGTAAGTCCGCGCGCCGGACCTCTGGAGGCCCCGCTCGCGGACTCACCGAGCCCGAATTCGACCTTCGGCCGCTACGGCGTCTTGACCGTGATGCTCTCGAGGCGCACCGGCTCGCCCGAGTAGTTGGTCAGCTTGAGCTTTCCGGTTGTCGGGTCGATCGAGGCTTTGCCGGCGACGACGATCTTGCCCTCGCCCTTCTTGGAGCCCTTGGGGAATCGCATCTCGATGACCGTGGCGTCGTACTTGTTCTGCGCCGTGGGCGCGAGCATCGCGCCGGCCGAGATCGGCTTGTTCGTCGCGATGACGACCTGACGCGTGCCGTCCGGCAGGTCGGTCGAGCGGGCGTAGAAAAGAGCGTCGCCCATTGTCTCCGCACCCTTGATGTAGCCGACCTGCGCCAGGTCTTGCATGACGTTGACCATCGCGGGCGAGCCCGAGGCTTTGAGCACGTTTTCGAGCAGTTGCCGTTCCCCGTCGGTCGACCAGCGGTTGATCACGATCTCGACGACGCCGGACTGTCCGCTGGTCACGCTGACCGCGAATCCCGTGAACGTCTCGACCGGGACGTTGCCCGGCTCGGGGGCCTTCTTGTTCACCGCCTGGGCCGAGGCGGAGGCCGCCACGGCCAAGAGCACTCCGACGACCGCCAGGACGAAACCAGGGCGCGCTTTCATTGAGTTCCTCCTCTGACGCCTCGAACCGAGGTGGTCGAGCGTGCCGGGTACTCTATCCCGACCACGCCCCCTCGGGGCTAGGAAAGGTAACCGGCTCGAACCGCCTGGAGAACGGCACGGGTGCGGTCGCGCACGCCGAGCTTGGAAAGGATGCTCGAAACGTGGTTCTTGACGGTGCCCTCCACGAGATGGAGCGCCCGCGCGATCTCGCGATTGCTGTAACCCCCGGTCATCAAGCGCAGAACCTCGAGCTCCCGGTCCGTGAGGGGATCGGCGGGATCGAGCCGCGGAAAGCTCGCCTCGGTCGACTCGAGGCCGCGGACCACCCGCTCGGTCGCGATCGGCTGGACGGCCGTTCCGCCCGCGGCGACCGCGCGGATCGCCCGCACGAGCTCCGCCAGCGAGACGTCCTTCAACAGGTATCCCTTCGCGCCGGAATGCAGCCCTTCGAGAAGGAGCTCGTCGTCGTCGAACGTCGTCAGGATGATGGTCGGGGGCAGGCGGCCGGCGGCGGACAGCCGGCGCAGGACCTCGAGCCCGGAAGCCCCGGGCAGGCGCATGTCGAGGAGAACGACGTCGACGCCCGCCGCGGGGATGGCGCCGATGGCTTCGAGACCGTCCGCCGCCTCGCCCGCGACGAGGATCCCGCCGTCCAGCGCGAGCAGGCTCCGGATGCCCTCGCGCACGAGAGTCTGGTCTTCGACGAGAAAGACGCGGATCACGGCCTCCCTCCGGCGGCCGCGAGCGGAAGCACCGCCGAAATGCGAAAGCCCCGGCCGGGCGCCGTCTCGTAGCGAAACGCTCCGCCGCGTTGCTCGAAGCGCTCGCGCATCCCGGACAGCCCGTGTCCCGAACGCACGTCGGCGGCGCCGCGCCCGTCGTCGCGAGCCTCGATCCGGATGCCCCCGCCGCCGCGCTCGATGTCGAGCCAGAGGTTCTCGGCCCGCGCATGGCGGACCGCGTTGGTCACGATCTCCTGGGCGCAGCGCAGCACGACCTCGCCGTCGGCCGGGTCCTCGACGGCCAGTCCTTCGGCAACACCCACGTGAACGCGCGGCCGCGGAATTCCGTCGGCGAGCTTTCGCAGGGACGCCGGCAAGTCGAGCCCGCCGACCTCCCGGAGCTCGCTCACGACGCCGCGCACGTCGCCCAGCAGCAGCTTCGTCACCGACTGCGCCGTCTCGACGCGGGCGCGAACCTCGCCTTCGGTCTGGTGGCTTGCGATCTCGAGGTTGAGCGACAGCGCCGTGAGGTGATGTCCGAGCAGGTCGTGGAGATCGCGGGCGATGCGCGCGCGCTCGGCCAGCCGGGCGCCCCGGGCGAGGAGCTCCCGTGTCGACTCGAGCTCCGCGTTGGCGGCGGCGAGGCTCTGCCGCGCCGCGGTCTCCTCGGCGAGCAGGCGCACCGTCGCGTCGGCGATGAGCTGGAACGGCAGGTAGGCGAAGGCGAGAACGAGGCCCCAGTGCCAGCCCCAATGGAGCCACATCAGAGCCAGGAGTCCGGCGCTCTGCGCGGCGATCCAGGCGACGGCCGTCGCGCGGCCGAGCAGGACCGGCAGCTGGAGGGCGACGAGCACCAGGAGCGCCCCCTCCAGGCCAAAGCAAGGCGGCAGGGCGACGAGCGCGAAGACGGCCGCGGT
This sequence comes from uncultured Acidobacteriota bacterium, assembly GCA_963810205.1. Classification (GTDB taxonomy): domain Bacteria; phylum Acidobacteriota; class Thermoanaerobaculia; order UBA5066; family Gp7-AA6; genus DAHUXD01. Next base: position 284,553 of record CAWEMP010000020.1, on the reverse strand, counting down.
CTGGCCGAGAGCGAGAGCGAGGGCGCCCGGCCGGCCGGCTTCGTCGCGTCGCGAAGTCGCCATCGCGAAAGCGATCCCGAAGAGGCCAAGGGCGGCGATCCAGGCCGCGAGGCCGACCTCGTCCCCGCGCGCGCGTCCGGCGAACTGGAGCGCGACGACCGGCAGCCCGACGGCGGCCCAGACCGCGAAGCCGCCGATCCGCAGGAGGCGGCGGTAGTCGTCCCGGTAGAGCATCAGACCGGCCGAGTATAGGCGCGGCCGGCGGACCGGGCCCCTGCCGGAAGTCATGGTCCGCCAGGGGATCGGCGTCATGACCTCCGGCACATGCGCCCCGCGTCCCGGACCGATACGTTGGGTCGCGAGAGGAGTACTTCATGACCAGTCGAAGGATCGTTCCCCTGCTCGTCGCCCTGATCATCCTGGCCGCCCTGATCGGCGGAGCCCGCTTTCTCCGGGCCGAGGACAAGCCCGCGGACGTGACGCTCCAGGGCGTCGTCGTCGACATGAGCTGCTACCTGACGCGCGGCGCTCGCGACGCGGAGCACGCCGGCTGCGCCAACGCCTGCATCTCGCGCGGCGTCGCGGCGGGCTTTCTCGCCGACGACGGGACGCTCTACGTCCTCCTCGGCGAAAGGCCCGTCTCCGTCAAGGACCAGGTCAAGGACCTGGCTGCCGTTCCCGCCCGGGTCACCGGAACGCCGGTGACGCGCTCCGGCGTCAAGGGCATCCAGCTGAAGTCGATCGAGAGGGTCGCGCCGTGAAGTTCTGGAACGAGCTCGAGGCTCGCGCCGACAAACGTCTCGGTCATCGGGGGATCGAGTTCCCGGAATTCCAGATCGTCGCGGCCGGAGACTGACCGCCCCTCAGAAGCCGGGAGGCCGCTCCCCCGCCACGCCCGACGCCTTCTCGAGGGCGATCGCCGCCGTGGCGATCGTACCCTCGTCGAAGAGCCGGCCGATGAGCGACACGCCGTGCGGCACGCGCCGCGGGGTCGAGAAAGTCGGCATGGGGTTTTTCGGATCGGGCGCCCAGTCGCTGCGCGCCTGCGTGACCTGCAGGAACCCGGTGCGCAGGACGATCGCGGGATGGCCCGTGAAGTTCGTGATGGTGAGGATCTCGTCGCGCAGCGGCGGCGACAGCAGCACGTCGACCTTCTGGAAGATCTTCTCCATTTCCTGCGCCACCTTGCGACGCATGCGGTCCGCCTGGACGTAGTCGACGGCCGACAGGAAGCGTGACTGCCGGAAGATGTTGGGCCACGCGTCCGGGACCTGCGCCTTCAACTGGTCGAGGCCGTTGGACAGGGTCAGCTCCTCGAACGAGGCCGCGGCCTCGGCAAAGAGAATCGTGTTGAGCGACCCGTACGGCCAGTCCGGCAGGCGAACCTCGACCGGCGACATTCCGAGCTTCCGGCAGGTCTCGAGGGCGGCGCGATCGACGTCCGTCGCCGGGCTCTCGTTCATCCAGCTGGCGATGTAACCGACCTTGAGCCCCTTCACCGGGGCATTCGCGTCGAAATCGAGATGGCTCGGCACGCTCGAGAGGTCGCCGGGGTCAGGACCCGAGATCGCCTGGAGAACGAGCATGGAGTCCTCGACGCCGCGAGTCATCGGCCCGAGCTTGTCGAGCGACCAGCAGAGCGCCATCGCTCCGGTCCGCGGCACCCGGCCGAAGGTGGGCCGGAGCCCCGTCACGCCGCACCGGACCGCCGGGTCGATGATCGAGCCGCCGGTCTCGCTTCCGACCGAGAAGCCGACGAGCGCCGCCGCGGTCGCCGCGCCCGGACCCGCGCTCGAGCCGCCCGAGCCTTCCTCGGGCAGCCAGGGATTCATGGTCTGGCCGCCGAACCAGATGTCGTTCAGGGCCAGGGCGCCGAGGGAGAGCTTCGCGACGAGGACCGCTCCGGCGTTCTGCAGCCGGGCCACGACGGCGGAATCCTTGTCGGGCACGCGGTTGCGATACGGTTCGGCGCCGTACGTCGTGAGGATCCCCCGGGTATCCATGAGGTCCTTGACTCCGAACGGGATTCCGTGGAGCGGGCCGCGGTACTTGCCCGCGGCGATCTCGGCGTCGGCGCGTCTGGCCTGCGCGAGCGCGGTTTCCGTCGTCAGCGTGATGACGCTGCGGAGCCGGCCGTCGAGCCGCCCCACACGCTCGAGGTAGATGCGCGTCAGCCGCTCGGAGGTCAGCGCCCGCGACTTGATCCACTGGCCCTGGGCGGCGATCGTGGCGAAGGCGATGTCTTCGTCCTTCTTCGGCAGCGGCCCCGCCGGCGCGGCGCTCGCGACGAAACGGTCGCGCGACGGACCGGGCGCCACGCCCGGGATCATGGGGTTCCAGAGCGTTGCGGGAACGAGCTCGGGGCCGATCTCGAGCTTGCGAGGCCCGGTGCGGCGCTCCATCGTCGACGCCATCGCGCGCTGCCAGCTCCCCGCGATCTGCGCCTGCTGCGACGGCGTGAACTCGATGCGCACGAGCTTCTGCGCTTCGACGACGGTGGCCGTCGTGATGTCGGGGCCCACCGGGGGAGCCGTTCCGAACGCGGGCGGCGTGCCCTCGACGGGTGTCACGGTCGGGTCGGGAATGGCCGCGGCGGCGCGCCTGACGGCGGCGGCTCCCACGACCCCGGCGGCGGTGCGCGTCAGGAACCTGCGGCGAGACTGCGGCATGGCGTTTCTCCTCGAGGCCTTATCCTATGCGGTGAGGCCCCGCCGCGAAGGAGAATCCACGCGCCCCCTACGGCGGGAAGGCGTTCGTCAGAAGCGCCGCCATCTCCTGGCGGCTGATCGACGCGCCCGGGCAATACGTCGGCCCGGCCCCGCAGCCGCCCGTGACGCCGATGGCGTAGAGTCGCTCGATCCACTTGACCGCGAAGGCCGGCGTCGGACTGCACGCGACGTCCAGAAAGACCCCCGAGCACGCCGGAGGCGAGTAGGCCGAGCCTTCCTGCGTCTTCAGGATGAAGACCGCCATCTCGGCCCGGGTCACGACCTGGTTCGGGCAGTACGTCGAGCCGTTGCCGCACCCGGCAGTAATGCCTTCCGCGGCGAGCCGCTCGATCCAGTCCACGGCGAATGCCTTCGGCGGCGAGCATTTGACGTCGGTGAACTTGCCTGTGCAGGCTGGCGGAGTGTAACCGGCGCCGTGTTCCGCCTTCAGCAGGAAGACGGCCATCTGGGCGCGCGTGACGGGGTCGAGCGGGCAGTACTTCGTGCCGGTTCCGCATCCGGCGGTGATGCTCAGGCGCACGATGTTCTCGACGGCGTCGTGGAAGATGCTCGATTGGGGCACGTCGGTAAAGTCCGCGAACCAACCCTTGGGGAGCGTCTTGTTGGTCGTGTCGGGATTGATGACCGACACGTCGTTGAGCGAGCCTGCCGTCAGGACCGGCGTCTTCCCCTTGATCGTATTGGAATTCGGTACGGACACACCCGTCGCGTTTTTCCCGCCGATCTTCAACACGGCACCCACCTGGTAGTTCGCACCCGTCAGGGTGACGGAGTTGGCGGTCCCGGCGGGGCCCGAGGTCGGGTCGATCGAGGCAATCGTCGGGTCTGCGCTGCAGGCGACGTCGAGCCGGACATCGTCGACGTTGAAGTTCGCTCCGAGAGCGCTCTCGGGGCCGGTGTACTCGAACTGGATCGTATGCGGCGCGCCGTTGGCGAATGCGAGCAGATTGACCGTGCGCATCGAGTAGGCGCCCTCGGCGAGCGCGGGCTCCGGGAAGGTCACCTGGCTCACGCCGTCGACCTTCACCTTCAGCACGTCGGTGAAGGGCGAAGAGACCGCACCGACGCGGAGGAAAAAGTTGAGGTTGACCGACGTCGCTCCCGCCCCCGGGAAGGTCACGCTCTGGGACAGCGTTGAGGTTTCGGCCGACTCGGCGCCTCCGAACCACGACCAGATGGTCCCCGTCCGGGGACCCGCCGTTCCCAATCCGTCGCCGCACAGCGCGATGCTGCAGAGCGGGCTGCTGAAGTTGGTGGAGGTCTCGGTCCAGTTCGGGCTGTTCAGGGGATCGCCTGTCGCGGCCTCGAAGCCGCCGTCGAGCACCTTGTTGCCCGGGGTGCAGGCGGCCTCGGCCGTCCCGGATGACCCGATGAGGCACAGCAGGGAGAGCGCGACGGCTTGCATCAGGATCCGACCGGACGCTGCGGAGCACAGACAGAGAATTCTCGCCCTCGTGCGACTTGGAGTCATAAAGCTCATTTTTCGAAAACGCTGATGTTCGAGACATTGTAGCATCCGACCCTTCCCGGGGCGGTCGTCGACGGGTTCCTTCTGCTTCCCGCCCACGTGATACAGAACACGGCGGAGAGTTTCACGCGGGCACGCGTGAGGAAGGAGGCCGGACGATGAGCACGTTCAGCGGCTCCTCTCGATCGGTGGCGACAAGTCCCTCGGAAAAGAGCTCGGCGAGCAGGTGAACTTCGTCGAGAGCAACCCCGGGAGACGACCGACGCGCTGGTAAAGTTCCTCCAAGCGGATCGTAGAGGTGCACGGCAGGTCAGCCCGGCGCGGCGCGTGCTACCCACCTCCCGGCTTCTTCCGCGGCCCGCGTCTTGCATCGGCCCCGTGGATGGCTTCGACCCGGGAGTCACCACGCATATGCCGCGGTTCGACCCTTCGCGCCGCGCCGGAGGTCGGGAATGCGCGCTTGTGAAGTCTGCGAGAACGCTCACGACGAAGTCTTCGAGATCGTTCTGGGGGGCCGGAGCCATCTCTTCGACAGCTTCGAGTGCGCCATCCACGCGCTCTATCCCTCGACGAGCGGGGCCGGGACCGGGCCGCAGACGGACCCGGGTCGAACGAACACTCCGACGCCGGACGGCGGGCGCTAGTCCCGGGGCCCGATCTCAGGCGCCGAACTGCCGGAGATGGTGATCCAGGTGCTTGTACATCATGACGCCCCAGTCGTCGCCCGAGATCCGGCCGAGAAACGAGTGGACGTGCTTGCCCGCCTCGGTCGCACCACCCTTGCAGAAGCGGCCGACCAGGCCGAGCAATCGCTCCTTCTCCCGCGCGAAGTCACGGGCATCGGACACGACGAAGGATGGGTCCGTCGGCGAGCTCTTGCGGAAGGGCTTGTCCCCCAGGAGGGATGAGCGGACGAAGGGCGCGAAGATCTTTCCGATGAGCGCCTGCCTGCGCGGCCGGTCGCCCGTGCCGACTTCGAGCGCGGCCGAGCAGTGCGCCAGCATCTGCGCCGCGTCCATCTTCCCCCACTCTCGGACGGCCGTCGCCGGCAGAGCGCTCAGCCGATCGGCGATCAATTTCTGCGCGGCGGGGTCGAACAGGCTTTTCATCGTTCCTCCCGGGTCGAGGAGATTTGCGAAACCAACCGGGGAGAGTCTACTTCCGACGACTCGAAGGGAGCGGCGGTGAGGACGCCTGGTCTTCGCTGAACCATCGTGTTTTCAGCCGCGGCGGCCGAGCCTGCAACCTGATGCAATTGGATCAAGGCGACCCGGAGTGAGGCCGGGGAGAATCTCAGCGTCACCTGAAGCGGGGACAATCGATGGCGGCCGGACGAATGACACGCAGGACCAGGGCAGCCGCCGTGACAGTCTGCGGTCTCCTGACGACCCGGGCCGCGCTCGCCCAGAACCCGCAGGCTCTCTTTCCGCCGAACGTCATCCTTCCCAATAACTACAGCCTCCCGATCGGCCAGATCGGCGGCCTCGAAGGGAACGCTTACACCGCGCGCGCCGCTGACCCCACGGCGCTGTGGTTCAACCCGGCCGGAATCGCCGGCGCCAACGTCTCCACGGTCAGCGCCAGCACCGGCAGCTTCCGCGTCCTGACGGTCTCACCGCAACTGCTGGAAGGCAGCGGCCACTCGCTCGACCAGCTCCCCGCCGCGGTCGGCCTCGTCCAGAAGACGCCCTTTCACTGGGAGGCGTGGACTCTCGGCGTCGCCATCGTCCGCACCGCGGCGTGGTCCCAATCCATCGACGGGATCGTCACCTCTCCCGTCCCGAGTCAGTACATCACCCTGTCTGCCGATGCCTCGTTCAACCGGACCACGTTCGCCCTCACCATGGGCCGCGAGGCCGGCAAGACCTGGCGCCTCGGCGGGGGGCTCCTCCTCGACGTCCTCAGCCTTCGCAGCGTCCAGTCGCTCACCTTCCGCGAGCAGACCGACACGTACGTCCGGACGTTTCTCGACTCGTACCGCGCCACCGGAAGCCAGGTCGACCTGCGCCTCGGTCTCGGAGCGCAAGTCGACATCTCGAAGCACGTCAAGCTCGGAGCGGTCCTCCGGACCCCGGGCGTCCAGATGTTGTCGAGCGGCACCTTCAACATCGATGTCGTCGACCAGAGGGGGGCCGCGTCGGAACAGCTCTCGTTCTTCGACTCGACGGACACCACATTCCGGTACGTCCTGCCCCTCGAGGTCGCCGTTGGCGGCTCCTGGGTCTCCGACATCGGTGAGATCGAACTGGACGTCAGGGCGCAGACCGGCCACTCGGCATACGACGGTTTCGCCAGCACCACGCCGGTCGTGCACATCAGCGACCCGGGGGACGGAAGTCCAGCACAGAGGACGTCGGCCCCTTTCCCCGGGATCCCCTTCGCGTCCCGCTCGGTCGTCAGCGTGGCGTTGGGTGGTTTCCTCAATCTGAGCAAAGACGGGCGCTGGAAGCTCCACGCCGGCTTCGAGAACGACCCCACGCCCGTCGCCAGCGCCGACGGCTTCTTCGACCGGGTCAACATGAACAGCGTGACGCTCGGCGTCGGCGGCGCCTCGAAGCACGTCTCCGGTTCGCTCGGACTCAACTACCAGTGGGGGTACTCGGAGGAGCGGCTGGTCTCCGACATCGAGGGCAACGAGCTCACCCGAACGAGGGTCAGGGTCTCCACGATCGGGATCCTCTACTCGGTCTCATACGTGTTTTGAGACGTCTGCCCACGGCGGCACGGTGAAGCTGAATGGGATCGGAACCGTCGGCCGACCGAGCGAAGCCCTCGATCTCGGTCGGAAGAGGCGCGACGCTCTGCAAGCTCGGCGCGCTGATTCCGCGACGCTCCCCGCAGTAGTCGGCGTCGGAGCGGAACACGATACGGTGTTCAGTGAGGCCGTTCCCCGGCCCGAAACCGAGACAAGGAGAAGAACGGCTCGGCCGGTATTTTCCCGAGCACGTTGCCCGCAACGAGCTCTCCCATGGCCGGACCGTGCTTGAAACCGTGGCCCGAGCCGCCTCCCACGAGCCAGACGTTTCCTGCGCCGGGATGGCGGTCGACGATGAAGTGCTGATCGTCCGAGTTCTCGTACTGACAGACTCGCGCCTCGAGCAGCGGGCTTCCCTTCAGCGCCGGAAAACGGAAACCCAGATAGTCCCGCGCCGCCTGGAGACCCTCCGAGCTCGCGACGCGCTCGCCGGAGGTGGGGTCGAAGGCGGCCCCGCGCGTGTCGTCCGCCACCTTGAATCCACGCCACTGGTTTCCGGGAATGCCGTAGAAGATCCGCTCTCCATGATCGATCCAGACCGGAAAGGAGTCTTCGGAGAACCGGGGATCGCCGGCCGGAGTTCCGAAGAAGAAGACTTCCTGACGCGTCGGCCGGATGAGATCCCCGATCGCCTCCGGAAAGAGCTTCCCGAGCCAGGGCCCGCAGGCAAAGACGTACACGTCGGCAACGAGACTCGATCCCGTCGGAGAGCGCGACTCGCCCCAACTTCCCGCCTTCGATTCGGGCGGGAGCGGCGGAGACCTGCCGGTACTCGCCTCCTTCCGCCAGAAATCCTTCCAGGACGGCCTCGCAGGCGAGACGCGCCGTCAGGTAGCCGGCGTCCTTCTCGAGGATCGCCCATTCGATCCGCTCGAAGTTGATCTGCGGGTACCTCTTCGCCGCGTCGGCGGAAGTCAGCTCTTCGAACGCGATGCCGCTCTCGCGCAACACCGGCAGGGAGGCCTTCTCGTACCGGTCATCCTTTCCGACCATCCAGAGGGCGCCCGTCCGGTGGTAAAGACGCTTCCCCCAGCGTTTCTCGTTCTCGCGCCAGAGCTCGAGCGACCGAGCCACCATCCGGACGTAGACGCGATCGGGCCCATAGGTCGCCCGGATCACCCTCGTCTCGCCGCCCGAGCTCGCGCGCGAGTTGCCCGGGCCCCAGGCATCGAGCAGCGTGACTTTCGCGCCGCGCCGCAACAGAGACAGGGCCGTCCAACCGCCGAAGGCTCCCGCTCCCACCACGACCACTCTGGGGCCGGCGCCGCGTGCCCTGCGGAACCGTCGCTCGTCCCGAGAGGGCCCGCGCGACCGACGCGGCGGGCAGCATCGCCAGGAGAGAGCGGCGGGAGATTCTGGACATCTGGCGAGGGTCGCGTCCGTCCGGAGCGGCCCGCCCGGGGCTTTCCCGGGCGGGCAGACCGCGAACCATCAGAAGAGTGTTCGAGCCGTCAGTCCGAACGTCCGGGGCGGGTTGGTCAGATAACCGACGCGTGCCAGCAATCCGCGCTCCCGGTCGAGCGCCAGGAAGGCCCGTTCGTCGGTCACGTTGTTGACGAAGAACGCCAGGTCGAATTCGCTGAAGCGCGCGCCCAGCCGGAAGTTGAGGATGTTGTACGCCGGCAGCAGCGGATCGAAGACGAACGTGTCCTGGGTCAGCGGGCCGCCGATCGTGTGCCCCAGCGCACCGGGGAGATTCTGGAGGGGGACGACCCCGAAACCCGGCACGTCGTCGCCGACCTGCGTGTATCGCGAGCCGATGTACTGCCAGGTGCCGGTCAGGTAGCCCGTCACTCCCTCCGTCACCGGCTGCTGGTACGTGGCCGCGATGGCCGCCTGCCAGTCGGGGACACTCGGCAGGCGCGCGCCCTCCCGGATGCCCGAGATGATGGTGACGTGGCCCGCGGCATCGGTGGAGGTCAGCGTGGACCGCAGCGTGGCGTCGTTGTAGCCGACCGAGACGTTGAAGTCGAAGTGGTCGCTGACCACCCCGCCGAACTCCAGCTCGCCCCCGATGCTGCGCGCGCTCGGGACGCTGAACACGAGACGGGACGAACAGGAGCCCGCGGTGACGACCGCCTGGAGATCATTGATGTCGATGTAGAAGGCCGAGGCGTTGACGTAGCCGCGGCCGCCGAAGATCCTGGACTTCGTTCCGATCTCGTAGTTCCAGGCCGTCTCGTCGTTGAAGCTGTCGAAGCCGCCGAACGTCGCGAGGTCGTCGGCCGTGCACAGCGGAATGTTCAGCGGGTCATTGAGGCCGCCCAGCCGGAACCCCTTGGAGACCTGAGCGTTCAGGTTCGTCGATTCGCTCAGCTTGAAGCTGGCGATGAAGCGTGGGGCCACGCCGTCGGCAGTCGTGGAGCCGACGGTCTCGACCAGGGAAGTGCCGTTGTTGTCGTTGCCGAAGATGCCGTCGAAGACCTGCTTCTTGTCGTCCTCCCAGTTGTAGTAGCGCAGGCCCGCGGTCAAGCTGAACCAGGGAGTGAAGTTGTAGGTCCCTTCGCCGAAGAAAGCGTACTGGCGGGTCTTGTAGGTCAGGTTCGAGTAGAACAGTTCGTCGTTGGCGGCGCGCAGACCCTGGCTGGGAATGCCGCTCAGCTCCGTGAATCCGTCGACGATGAGACTCTGGGCGTAGTGCTTCTGCGAGTAGGCGTAGAACGCTGCCGCCCACCCACTGGAGCTTGTCGTTGCCTCCGGACAGGCGGACCTCCTGCGTCCATCCCTGCCCGACGGTGGAGTCGTCCAGGGGCGCGTCGAGCGAGTAGACATCCTCGGGCATAGCCGAAGGAGCCGCCGGTGATGCTCGAGGTCAGCGCGCCCGCGTCGCGGGTCACCAGGATGTCCCGATACATGTAGGACGTGATCGACGTGAGGACCATGTTGCCGAAGTTGTACGAAACGTTCAGGTCGCCGAGATAGAAGTCGTCCGTCATCGGCTCGTCGATCTGGGTGAAGAGCTCGCGTGGACCGAGAGTCACGGCGGGCCGCGTCGTCGTGTAGGGATTGCCCAGAATGTTGTAGGCGTCGATGCGGTTCCAGCCGTCCGATTCGTTGCGCTGGGCCATGAATCGCGGCGTGATGCTCAGGTTGTCGTCCGGGGCGATCGTGAACGCGGCCCGCACGCCGCCGCGTTTGCCGGTGTTGACGTTCTTGTCCACGCTCAAGTCCGGCTGCACGGCGTCCATGTAGCCCGCGAAGTAGTCGAAGTACGCCGCGAGGCGAAGGGCCGCCCTGTCGCCGATGGGAGCATTGATTCCGGCCTTGACCCCGCCCCCCTGGTTGCCGCCGTCGATCGTGGACCCGGTGGCCTCGCCGAAGAACTGAGTGTCGCCGAGCACCGGCTGGTTGCTGATGTATCGCACGGTCCCGGACAGGGAACCCGAGCCGTACAGCGTCCCCTGCGGACCGCGCAGCACCTCGACGCGATTCATGTCGAAGAGATCGATGTTCGGCGTGAACAACAGGAAGGAGATCGGCGATTCGTCCAGGTAGGTTCCCACTTCCTCCTTGGGGCCCGGCTGGTCTCGAGCGATCTGGCCCGAGGAGACGCCGCGGATCGAGACCTGGCTCTGGCCGGGTCCCAGGTTCTGCACGGACACGTTGGCCGTTTGGTTTCCCAGCTGCTCGAAGTTCGCGATGCCCCTCCTGATGCAGAGCCTCGTCGTCCGGCGCCACGATGGAGAAGGGCGTGTCGTGAACGGTGCCCTCGTGCTTCATGGCCGTGACCGTGACCTCCTCCGCGACCCGCACCTCGAGGACCACGTCGAGGGTCCGCGTTGCGCCGGAATCGATCCGTATGTTCCTTTGGACGACCGGAAGGAAGCCCTGCGGGTCGGCCGAGACGGTGTAGGTGCCGGGGGGAAGATCCGCCGCCGTGAAGGCGCCCGTCTCCATGGAGCGGACGACGCGCTTCGCTCCCGTCTCCTGGTTCGTGATCGTGACCGGCGCTCCCGCGAACGGGCGCGCCGTTCGCGTCGCGGACCGTGCCGATGATCCTGCCCGGCGAGGGCTGGGCGGAGGCGGGTGCGGCCGAGAAGACGAAGAGCGAGACGGCGGCGATCAGGATCGGGATCCGAAAACGGAGCATCACAGCCTCCTTTCGAATCGAAACGCAGAGGCCCGGGGGACGGGCCTTAATGAACTCTTAATACGGTACTTGAAGGCGCATGTCAATGGTTTCCGAACGTCGTCTCCGAGATGCTCCGCGACGCTATCCTGAGCACGGAGACAGCGCAATGGTCCGATCACGCCGCTGCTTCGAGTCGCTGCTCGTCGTCGTCTCGCTCGCGCCCGGAGTGGCCTCGGCCCAGTGCGAAGCCGGCCGCTGGGTCACCCTCGTCCCGATGAACGAGCCGCGGCAGGAGCTCGCCGCCGCTCAGCTCGACGGGAAGATCTACGCCGTCGGGGGCCTGGCCGGTCGCGCCAACGCCAATGAAATCTACGATACGGCGGCCGATCGCTGGAGCCTTCGCGCCGACCTGCCGACCGGAACGGATCACGCGTGGGCGGTCGCCCTCGACGACCGGCTCTACGTGGGCGGTGGCACCACCCATCGTGTGTTCCGCTACGACCCGGGAGACGACACCTGGGCCGAGCTCGCCGCTTCGGTCTACGTGCACGGAGGCACTCCAGCCGCCGCGGTCATCGACGGCAGGATCTTCGTCGCCGGAGGCGCTGGCGGCGGCATGCTGGGCAACGAGGTCGAGGCCTACGATCCCGGGGCCGACCGCTGGTCGATTCTCGCGCCCATGGAATGCGCGCGCAACCACACCGCGGGAGGGGTCATCGGCGGCAAGCTCTACGTGGCGGGCGGAAGGCCGGGCAACCAATCATGCGTCGAGGCTTACGATCCCTCGTCGAACACCTGGACGCGAAAAACTTCGATGCCGACGGGTCGCTCCGGCATCGCGGCAGCCGTGGTCCGGGATTGCCTGTACGTCTTCGGCGGTGAGGGAAACTCGGCGGATCCGAACGGCATCTTCCACCAGGTCGAGGCTTACGATCCCACGGCGGACGCCTGGCGCCCGTTGCCACCGATGCAGACGGGACGTCACGGCATCTACGCGGCCTTGCTCGGCAACGTGATCTACCTTCCCGGAGGGTCGATTCGGCAGGGATTGGGTGTGACCGGCACGAACGAGGCGTACGTGCTCGATGGACCCGGCAACACGTCGCGGCTACCCGTATCTACTCGCGGCCCGCGCCCGCGCGCCACGCCCCGGCCCATCCCGCGCCGCTGAGGCGCGAGCGGCTGCTCCAGATCGGCTCGACGCTGGTTGCGGTCGGCGCTTTGTCGACGATCCCGGGGGCGTTCGCCGTGTTCGGCGCACGACGCGCCAACGAGCGGCGCCACGCCATGAACACGCCCGCTCCGGAGGGACATCTCGATGCCGTCCTGTGACGTCGGCGGAAACGACTACGACAAGACTTTCGAGATCACACTGGCCGACTTCCACGGGTCGGCGGAGGCCGTCACGCCTCGCTGCGCTCGGGTGACGGATCCGTCGGGCGTCCCTGGCGAGGGGCGAACGGCGACGAGATCGTAGTCTCGTCGCCGTTCGCCGCGATCGCGCTGCACTGAATCTAGACCTTCTCTCCGGAAGCGCCTTTACGGACAGATCTCAAACGCGCTCGTGTCCTGGATCGGCGGAAAAGGTGTTCCCTGCGCGTTGGTGTAGGTCTTGACGGCGCCGGTCTGCGTGTCGGTCACGGTCAGGGTGACGTCGACATTCGTCAAGCCGCCCGCGAAAGCCCAATAGCGAGAATTCACGCCACAACCGTTCAAAATCTTGATCACCACCTCGACGTTGCCCGAGCTGAAGAACCAGAAGGCGCCCGTGTCTTCCGTCAGCGAAATCACCTGGCCCGCCCCGCTCCGGCCGTCGTGCGTGAACCATTGCGCTTGTGCCTTGTAGCGGGAGTTGTTCAGGCACAGCGTCGTCGCGTCGGCGGCACAGGGGCCAGCGCTCGCGTCGAACGACTCCGAAACGATCGGAGGAACCAGAAGTGCCCCGGCGTGTCCAACGGGCGCCGACACTCCTTCCTGCGGATCGAAAGCACAGGTCGCAAACGCGTGGGTGTCCAGGATCGGCTGGAACGGAGTTCCCTGCGGATTCGAGTAGGTCTTGACCGTGCCGGTCCGAGTGTCGGTCACAGTCGAGAGTGACGTCGACGTTCGTCAAGCCGCCCGCGAAGGTCCAGAAGCTCCCGTTGGTGCTGCAGCCGTTCAAGACCTTGACCATCACCTCGACATTGGCCTGGTCGAAGAACGTGAAATAGCCAGCGTCTCCCGTCACGGCTACGGCCCTCCCGGCGCTGCTCGAGCCCTCACGCGTGGCCCAGCGCGTCGTGACCTGAAAGCGGTCACCATTCAGGCAGAGAGTTGTCAGACCCGGTGCGCAAGGTCCAACACCGCCCTGATAATCAAAGACACCGGTGCCGGTGCCCGCGTACAGCGTGGCCGGGTTTGAAGGATCGATGGTCAGGGCATAGACGCTAGGATTGTCGGGCAGGCCCGCGCTCATCGCCGTCCAGCCTCCACCGCCGTCGCTGCTCTTGAAGACGCCGCCGCCCAACGTGCCGGCGTAGAGCGTGGCCGGCGCAGAAGGATCGATGGCCAGGGCTCTGACATCGCTGCTGGTCAGGCCCGTGTTGAGTGCCGTCCAGCTTCCCCCGCCGTTGCTGCTCTTGAAGACGCCGCCGCCCAACGTGCCGGCGTAAAGCGTCGACGGCGCGGAAGGATCCATGGCCAGGGCCAAGACACTCGGGTTGGTGAGGCCCGCGTTGATTTCGCTCCAAGTTTCCCCACCGTTGGTGCTCTTGAAGACGCCGTCGCCGGGCCCAAATTCGACGTCATAGCCAGTCCCGGCATAGAGCGTGTCCGGCACAGAGGGATCGATGACCAGCGCAGAGACAATTAGGTGATATCCGGAGGTCAGACCGGTGTTGATGGCGCTCCAACTTCCTCCGCCGTTGGTGCTCTTGAAGACGCCCCCGGCATATGTGCTGGCGTAAAGCGTGGCCGGCGCAGAAGCATCGATGGCCAGGGCAAAGACAGAAGTGCTGGTCAGGCCGGCGTTAATGGCTCTCCAGCTCCCACCGCCGTTGGTGCTCTTGAAGACGCCGCCGGCGGATTCACCAGACGCTTCTAGACCATTGTTAGTCCCGGCATAGAGCGTGGCCGGGGTTGTAGGATCAATGACTATCGAAGAGACAGAAAAGGTGTGCAGGCCGGTGTTGATGGCGCTCCAGCTCCCCCCACCGTCGCTGCTCTTGAAAACGCCGGCGCCCGACGTACCGGCGTAGAGCGTGGCGGGCGCCGAAGGGTCGATGGCCAGCGCCACGATCACTCCGCCTTCCGGACCGTTGGTCGACCATGTGTTGACCCCGGCGGTGGCAGCGTCGGCGAGGCTCGGACAAAGGACGACCAGGATCGATAGGATGGGCAGTAGAAATCGTTTCCCGCGCCGCCGGGACGGACTCGTTTCGCTGGACCAGCCAGGGGAGTTGTAAGGCAAGAAATGGGAGCGCATGAGAATCTCCTTTTCGTCAGGGCGTAGGATGGTGGGCCGAGGAGTCGGAAGTCTCAGGAAGCGTCCAGGGACATCGCAGGTTTTGTCCAAGCTGCTGCCGTGAAGATCGGTTTCGGCCCGTTCACCCTCGATCTCGACACCAGGCAACTGATGCGAGGAAGACGCGAGATTCACCTCGCGCCCAAGGCGTTCGAGTTGCTCGCGACGCTCGTCTCGGATCGCCCGAGAGTCCTGTCCAAGGCCGTGCTGCAAAAACGCCTCTGGCCCAAGACGTTCGTCGCGGAGGCCAACCTCTCGAACCTCGTGGCCGAGATTCGAGACGCCCTCGGTGACCGGGCCCGCGCCCCCCGGTTCGTCCGGACCGCGCACGGGTTCGGCTATGCGTTTTCCGGGGACGCCACCACCCTGCCGAGCGCCGTGGGATCGGATCGACCCTCGTGCTGGCTCGAGTGGGGCAAACGACGCTTTCCTCTCGCAGCCGGGGAACACGTGGTGGGGCGCGATCCGGATGTCGAGGTCAGACTCGACGCGTCGACCGTCTCGCGCCGTCACGCGCGTCTCGTGGTGACGGCTGAAGGAACGGTGCTGGAGGATTTCGGCAGCAAGAACGGCACCTTTCGGGGCAGCGAACGCGTCACCTCGCCGGTCCAGCTCGCCGATGGCGATTCCATCCGCATCGGGTCGCTGCTCGTGACCTTCCGCGTGCGCGTACCCTCGGGGTCAACGGAGACGCAGGTCGCGCCCACCCTATGATCCGGGGCCTTCCCAAGCCAGTCGCGAACGGTACCCGCTTCGGTCCTTATGAGATCGTCGGATGGCTTGGTGCCGGCGGGATGGGCGAGGTCTACCGCGCGCGGGATCCACGGCTCGGGCGAGAGGTGGCGATCAAGCTGATCCCCGAAGCCTTCGCGAAGGATGCGAACCGGTTGCATCGCTTCGAGCAGGAGGCGCGAGCGGCTGGCCAGTTGAATCATCCAAATATCCTGACGGTCTATGACGCCGGCACGCACGAAGGTGCGCCGTACATCGTGTCGGAACTGCTCGAGGGCGAGTCCCTCCGGAGTCGGTTGCGCGAAGGCCCGCCCGCGCTTCGCAAAGCCATCGACTATGCACGCCAGATCGCCGAGGGACTAGCTGCAGCGCATGACAAAGGCATCGTCCACCGCGACCTGAAACCGGACAACCTCTTCGTAACGAGCGAGGGACGCCTCAAGATCCTCGACTTCGGCCTCGCGAAACTCACACAGCCCGCCGACGACGTCGCTCGGCACACCGCATCAGCTACGGAGACGGGAGCGGGGACGGTGTTGGGAACTGCCGGCTACATGTCGCCGGAGCAGCTCCGCGGCGAGACCGTGGATCACCGGTCCGACATCTTCAGCTTCGGCGCGATCCTCTACGAGATGTTGGCGGGGCGTCCCGCATTCACCCGCGGGACGGCGGCCGAGACGATGGCGGCGATCCTGAAGGAGGATCCGCCGGAGCCGTCATCGGCAACGATTCCTCCGGCGCTCGTGCGACTCCTCACGCACAGTCTGGAGAAGGCGCGCGAGGCGCGCTTTCAGTCGGCACACGATCTGGCGTTCGACCTGGAGTCTCTGTCAGGGATCAGCTCCCCCGCGGCCTCGACCGCAGTCGTGACGGCGCCGCGGCCCCCGCGTAGGGCGCTGGGCGTCGCTGTCGTGGTCCTGAGCCTCCTGACGGCCGTTGCGAGCTGGCTGACCCGGAGCACGGCACCGCCGGCTGTCGATCCCCCTCTGGCCAACGCTCGGTTCACGCGCTTCACGGATTGGGAGGGGACGGAAGGCGGCGCCGACATTTCGCCCGATGGGAGGTTCGTCGCGTTCCTGGCCGACCGCGACGGGCAGTTCGATCTCTGGGTGAGCCAGGTGGGCACCGGACGATTTGTCAACCTCACGTCGAGTCTCCCGCCGCTCGAGCCTCATGGAGCCCTCATACGGAGGTTGGGGTTTTCGGGCGACGGAGCGGAGATCTGGTTCGGTCCCGGCGCCGGAATCATGCTCTTGCCCCTGACAGGCGGCACGCCACGGGCATTCCTCAGCGAGGGCGCGAATACCCCGTCCTGGTCTCCCGACGGTACACGCATCGTCTATTCCAGGATCGAGAGCGGCGAGCCGCTGTTCATCGCCGATCGCACGGGCGCAGACGCCCGCGAGATCCTCGCGCCTCAGGAGGGGGCGCACAACCACAACCCGGTCTGGTCGCCAGACGGCCAATGGATCTATTTCGTGCACGGGTTCGTGCACGGGTTGAATCAGAGTGACGACATGGACTTGTGGCGCCTTAGAGCCTCGGGCGGATCTCCAGAGCGATTGACGCAACAGAAGGCCGCCGTGAGTTTTCTGGCGCCACTCGATCCGCGCACGCTGCTCTTCATCGCCCGTGCGGAAGACCGATCGGGACCATGGCTGTGGTCGCTCGAGGTCGAAAGCAAGGTCACACGCCGCGTGAGCTCCGGCCTCGACCAATATACGTCGGTGGCGTGCAGCCGCGACGGAAGGCGCGTGGTCGCCACGGTTGCGAGGCCCAGCGCCAACCTGGCGCGCGTGCCACTGCTCGATCGGCTCGCGGAGGACTCCGACGCCGAACCGTATCTTCTGCCGACCGCGCGGGCGTCCGCCCCGCGCTTCGCTGGGACGTCTCTGTACTACTTGTCTTCCCGCGGGACTGGCAACGGGCTGTGGCGGGCACTGGACGGGCAGGCGCTCGAAATCCGGAACGGCGGGGATGGAGCGTTGTCCGAGCCGCCGGCCGTGTCGCCGGACAGGCGGCGCGTGGCCGTGGTCCTCCGAAACGAGGGGCAAGAGCACCTGGCGATCATGTCCTCGGACGGCACGGACTCACGGACGTTGGCTGCGTCGATCGAAACGCAAGGGGCGGCCGACTGGTCACCGGACGGCAAGTGGATCGCGGTCGGTGGCACAGACGCACAGGGTCCGGCGTTGTTCAAGATCCCCGTGGATGGCGGCGTGCCCGTCCGGCTCGTCAGCGGCCAGGCGATCGGTCCAGTCTGGTCTCGCGACGACAGGCTCATCGTCTATGCCGGTCCGCTCGTCGCCGGCGAGGTACCGCTCCTGGGGGTGCGACCGGATGGCGCCCCCGTCGACCTGCCACCGATGCGAGTCCGTCCGGGCGGTTATCGATTCTTGCCAGACGGAACGGGCTTGGTGCACTTGCGGGGGCGCGAACAACTGCTCAACTTCTGGTTGCTCGATCTCGCCACGAGGACGACTCGTCAGCTCACTCGATTCAGCAATCAAGGCGACTTGCGGGCCTTCGACATCACACCGGATGGGAAACACATCGTGTTCGACCGCTCGCAGCAGAACTCGGACATTGTCCTGATCGATCTGCCGAAATAGCCCGACGCTTCGATCCAGCCGCAGTAGGGTCCGGAGCTGGCGCTGTCTACAAGTTGCCGGTCAGGTGATCGGTGGAGCTGAACGGGATGAACGCCGGGTTTCGGCCGGCGTTGCCTACTGCCCGGGGGTTTGCCTCCGGTGGCCGGCTGAACCCGTCGCCCTCGCATTGCTCGGGCGGCTCGGGAACTCCCCAGGCAGGGGTCGGCACGGCGCTCTACGGGCGGGGGGCGCATGGCGCCCCCGAACCCCCCACGGTCGACGGTCCGATCCTGCGGCACGGCCGAGCTATCGCAGGGTGATTCACCCCGAGCCTCCCTCGGAGGTCGCCAGCCTCGGCCACACAATGTTCCCTCTCGGAATTCTCAGGCGGGGTAGTTGGTGGAGCTGACCAGGATCGAACTGGCGACCTCCTGAATGCCATTCAGGCGCTCTCCCAAACTGAGCTACAGCCCCACGCGGAAGAGGCGCGCAGGATAGCACGCCTCGTGAGACCGCAAAAACCGCTCCGACGAAGGTCGATTTTCAGGCATAATGCTGAGCCAGACACACTTAAGTGATGCCATCCGACGCAACGGCCGGCGGAAGCCCGACGGGGCGAGCCGGCTCTTCAGGCGAAGCGCTGCGGGTTCTCGTCGTCGACGAGAGCGCGCGCGATCGCGCCTTGATCATCGAGTCCCTCGAGAAGGGACTGCCAGGCGTGCGCGTGAGCCAGGTCGCCGATCCGGCGGACCTGGCGCGGATGCTCGACGAAGGTCCCTACGACGTCATCCTCGCCGACCACCGCCCCAGCTGGGTCGACGCGTTCCACCTCCTCGGCAAAGTGCGCGAGAGGAGTCCGGATCTTCCGGTGCTCCTGTGCACCGGCACCGGAAGCGAGGAGCTCGCGGTCGCGGCGATGAAGGCGGGCTTCGACGACTACGTCCTGAAGCACCCGCATCACTTCCCCCGGCTCGTTCCCGCGATTCGATCGGCGCTCGACGAATCGACCCGCCGGCGGATTGCGCGCGAGGCCGAGACGCGCTACCGAACTCTGTTCGAGGGCGTGCCGGTCGGCCTCTACCGCGCCACGCTGTCGGGTCAGGTTCTCGACGCCAATCCCGCCCTCCTCCAGCTCCTCGGCTTTCCCTCGCGCGAAAGCCTCATGGCCGTCAACCTGCGCGAGGTCTACGTCGACCCGAAGGCGCGGCGCGCGTTCCTCGAGCGTCTCGAGCGCGAGGGCGAGGTCCACGACATGGAGCTGCAGTGGAAGCGCTACGGCGGCCAGATCATCGCGGTCCGGAAGGGCGCCCGCCCCGTGCGCGACCCGTCCGGGCGGCTCCTCCACTACGAGGGCGTCGTCGAGGACATCACCGAGCGCAAACGTGCCCGCCAGGAGCTGCAGGAGTCCAACCAGTTCCGGCAGGAGATCATCTCCGGCGCCGGCGAGGGCATCGTCGTCTACGACCGGGACCTGCGTCTGATCGTCTGGAACCAGTACATGGAGCGGATGACGGGCCTGCCCTCGAGCCAGGTCGTCGGCCGCCGGCCGCTCGAGCTCTTTCCGTTCCTGCGCGAACAGGGCATCGACCGGCTCCTCGAGCGGGCCCTCGGGGGCGATACCGCGTCGTCCTCGGACGTGCGGTACACGATTCCCCAGACCGGCAACTCCGGCTGGCTCATCGCCACCTACGGGCCGCACCGCGACGCGGCCGGCCAGATCGTGGGCGTGATCGGGATCGTCCACGACGTCACCGAACGCCGGCGCGCGGAGCAGGCGCTGCGGGAGAGCGAGGAGCGCTTCCGCCGCATGGCCGACGCGGCGCCCGTGATGATCTGGACCGACGATGCGCAGGGCATGACGACCTACTTCAACAAGCCCTGGCTCGACTTCACCGGCCGCGCCCTCGAGCAGGAGCTCGGGCTCGGCTCGCGCGACAGCATCCATCCCGACGACCTGCCGCGTTTCGCCGCGGTCTACGAGGCGGCCCGCGCCGCGCAGCGGCCATTCCAGACCGACTACCGACTCCGCCGCCACGACGGCGAGTACCGCTGGATGCTCGAGACGGCCATGCCGCGTTCCACGGCTTCGGGCGACTTCGAGGGGTTCATCGGCTCCGTCCTCGACATCTCGGAGCGCCGCCAGGCCGAGGACGCGGTGCGCGAAAGCGAGGAGCGCTTCCGCTTCATGGCCGACGCCGCGCCCGTCATGATCTGGCTCGACGACGAGAACGCGGGCTGCACCTACTTCAGCAAGCCCTGGCTGGACTTCACCGGGCGCCCCCTCGAAGCGGAGCTGGGGCTGGGCTGGTGCGACGGCGTCCATCCGGACGACCGCGAGCGGATCCAGTGCGATCGAGGCAGCCGCCCGCCCCGACCGGCAGCCGTTCTCGATGGAGTACCGGCTGCGACGCCACGACGGCGAGTACCGGTGGATCCTCGACACCGCGCATCCGCGCTTCACTCCCGCGGGCATTTTCGCCGGCTACATCGGCTCTTCGATCGACATCACGGACCGGCGGCGGGCCGAGGAGGCCCTCGTCGAGGGCGAGGCCCGCTACCGCATTCAGGTCGAGCACGCGCCCGAGGCGATCGTCGTCTTCGACGCCGACACCGGCCGGTACGTCGAAGCCAACGAGAATGCGGTCGAGCTCTACGGGCTCACGCGGGAAGAGCTCTTCCAGACCGGACCGGCCGAGCTTTCGCCGCCCGCGCAGCCGGACGGCCGCGCCTCCGTCGTCGCCGCGCGCGAGCGGATCCAGGAGGCGCTGGACGGCGCGACCCCCGTTTTCGAATGGACGCACCGGGACGCCTCGGGGCGCGACATCTCCTGCGAGGTGCGGCTGGTCCGGCTGCCCTCCGCGACCCGCCGGCTCGTGCGCGGCAGCGTGACCGACATCTCGCAGCGCAAGCATTCCGAGAAAGTCCGCGCCGCGCTCTACTCCATCGCCGCGACGACGAGCGCGGCGGAGGACCTCGACGAGTTCTACGCCGCGATCCACGGCATCGTCGGCGAGCTGATGTATGCCCGCAACTTCTACGTCGCCCTCCACGACCCCGTCTCCGGCGACGCTCTCGTTCCCCTACTGCGTCGACGAGGTGGACCCGCCCCCGGTCACGCGGCCGCTGCGCAAGGGACTGACCGAGTACGTGCTGCGCACCGGCGAGCCTCTGCTGATGCCGGATGAGGACTTCCCCGCCCTCATCGCGACCGGCGAGGTCGAGTCGGTCGGCGCGCCCTCGGTCGACTGGCTCGGCGTGCCACTCAAGAGCCGCGGACGGACATTCGGGGTCCTCGTCGTCCAGAGCTACGATCCGCGTTTCCGGTACGGGGCGACCGAAAAGGACGTGCTGACGTTCGTCTCGCAGCAGATCGCGGTGGCGATCGACCGCAAGCGCGCCCAGGAGGCCGTCCGCGAATCCGAGGAGCGCTACCGGCTCCTCTTCGAGCGCAACCTCGCCGGCGTCTATCGGGTCACCCTCACGGGCCGGATTCTCGAATGCAACGACGCGCTCGCGCACATGTTCGGCTACCGCTCCCGCGAAGACCTGATCGATCGGGACGTCCGGACCCTGTATCCGACGGCCGACCGCCGGCGCGACTTTCTCGATAGACTGCTGAAGGAGCGGAGCCTGGTCAACCACGAGATGCGGGGACAGCGCAAGGACGGCAGTACGGTCTGGACGCTCGAGAACGCCGCTCTCCTCGCCGACGAGGGGGCGGGTGAGGTCATCGTCGAGGGCACCGTGACCGACATCACCGACCGCAAGCATCTCGAGGAGCAGCTGCGGCAGTCCCAGAAGATGGAGGCCATCGGCCAGCTCGCCGGCGGCATCGCCCACGACTTCAACAACCTGCTGACGACGGTCCTCGGCTACAGCAACATGGCGCTCAACCAGCTCTCGCCGCACGAGCCTCTCCGCGAGGAGATCGAGGAGATCCAGAAGGCCGGCGAGCGCGCGGCGAACCTGACGCGACAGCTCCTCGCGTTCTCCCGCAAGCAGCTCTTCGAACCGAAGGTGCTCGACCTCAACGCGCTGATCGCGGAGGCGACGCGCATGCTCGGGCGGCTCATCGGCGAGCACATCCGCCTCGTCACGGAGCCCGATCCCTCCCTCGGGAACGTCAAGGGCGACCCCGGGCAGATCGAGCAGGTGCTCGTCAATCTCGTGGTCAACGCGCGGGACGCCATGGCCGACGGCGGCACCCTGACGATCCGGACCCGGAACGCCGACGTCCAGGGCGGAAACGCCCGAATCCACTCGGGGGCGCCGGTCGGGCGCTACGTCGTCCTGTCGGTCGCCGACACCGGCGTCGGGATCGACCCCGAGATCCAGAAGCGCATCTTCGAGCCCTTCTTCACGACCAAGGAAAAGCCGCACGGGACGGGCCTCGGTCTCGCC
This sequence comes from uncultured Acidobacteriota bacterium, assembly GCA_963810205.1. Taxonomy (GTDB): domain Bacteria; phylum Acidobacteriota; class Thermoanaerobaculia; order UBA5066; family Gp7-AA6; genus DAHUXD01. Next base: position 262,303 of record CAWEMP010000020.1, on the reverse strand, counting down.
ACGGTCTATGGCATCGTGCGGCAGAGCGGCGGCCACATCTTCGTGGCCAGCGAGTCCGGGCGCGGCTCCACGTTCACCATCTATCTGCCGCGGGTCGAGGCCCCCGTGGAATCCGTCGCCGCCGCCGCTCCGGCCGCACCGGGGCGCGGCTCCGAGACGATTCTCCTCGTCGAAGACGAGACCCCGGTGCGCGACCTGACCCGGCGGTGTCTGGAACAGCGAGGCTACGCCGTGCTGCAGGCCGCCAGCGCCGAGGACGCCCTGGACGTCCTCGCGCGGCACCCCGGCCGTCTCGACCTTCTCCTGACCGACGTCGTCATGCCGGGCGCTTCGGGCCCGGAGCTGGCACGGCGGCTGACGGCCGAGCGGCCGGATCTGCACGTCCTTTTCGTGTCCGGCTACCCCGACGACTCGCCGGCGGCGGGGATGCTCGAGCCCGGCATCGCCGTTTCTCCAGAAGCCGTTCACAGCCGACACCCTCGCGCGCAAGGTCCGCGCCGTGCTCGACGCGCCCGCCACCGCCGCCGTCTCCCGCTAGCCCGCGAGCCATGGGTCGCTCCACCAATCCCTCCGGCGCCGCGACGAAGAAGGCCGAACTGCAGCATCTCGTCTCCCTGCTGCGCGCCACACTGGAGTCCACGGCCGACGGGATCCTCGTCGTCGATCGCGACGGCCGCATCGCGACCTCGAACCGCCAGTTCGCCGCGATGTGGCGGATTCCCTCCGAGCTCCTCGCGTCCCGCGACGACGATCGCGTGATCGCCTCCGTGCTCGGCCAGCTCACGCAGCCCGACAACTTCCTGCAGAAGGTCCGCGAGCTCTACGCCACGCCCGAAGCCGAAAGCTTCGACGTGCTCGAGTTTCGGGACGGCCGCGTGTTCGAGCGCTATTCCCGGCCTCAGTGGATCGAAGGCCGCGCCGTGGGCCGCGTCTGGAGCTTCCGCGACATCACCGAGCGCCGCCAGGCCGAAGACGTCCTCCGGCAGTCCGAGGAGCGCTTCGCCACGGCGTTCCGCGCCAGCCCCGCGGCGGCCTCGATCAGCCGCCTGGCGGACGGGCGGTGTCTCGACGTCAACGAGGCCTTCCTGCGCATGCTCGACCACCGGCGCGAAGCCGTCATCCACCGGACCGCTCAGGATCTGGCCATCTGGGCCGATCCGTCGGACCGCATTCGCTTCCACGCGCAGGTCCAGGAGCGGGGCTCGGTGCCCGCCTTCCCGACCCGGTTCCGAACTCGCAGCGGCGAGCTGCGAGACGTGGTCATCTCCGCCGAGCCGGTCGACATGGACGGCGAACGGTGCTTGCTCGCGATCTCCACCGACGTGACCGAGCAGAAGCGCCTCGAGGAAGAGCTCTTTCAGGCGCAGAAGCTCGAGGCCGTGGGACGGCTGGCGGGCGGCATCGCCCACGACTTCAACAACCTCCTGACGACGATCCTCGGGTACAGCGATCTCATCCTGCACGACCGCCCGGGGGATGCCGACCTGCATGAGGAGATCGGCGAGATCCGCAAGGCGAGCGAGCGGGCCGCCTCCCTGACGCGGCAGTTGCTGGCCTTCTCGCGCAAGCAGGTCATCGAGCCCAGGGTGCTCGACGTCAACGCCCTCGTCGCCGAGTCGAGCCGCATGCTCCGGCGCCTCATCGGCGAGGACATCGAGCTCGAGACGAGGCTCGCGGCGGACCTCGCCAGCGTGCGGGCGGATCCGGTGCAGATCGAGCAGGTCATCGTCAACCTCGCCATCAACGCGCGGGACGCGATGCCCGGCGGCGGCCGGCTCACGATCGAGACGCGCAACGTGGCGGGCGACAGGACGCTGGCCCGCCGGCGCGCCCGGCTCGCGACCGGCACCTACGTGTCGCTGTCCGTCAAGGACACGGGCACCGGAATGGACCCGTTGACGCAGGACCGGATCTTCGAGCCCTTCTTCACCACCAAGGAGAAGGGAAAGGGGACGGGCCTGGGCCTCTCGACCGCCTACGGCATCGTCAAGCAGAGCAGCGGCGAGATCTTCGTGACGAGCGCGCCGCAGATGGGAGCGACCTTCGAGATCCTGCTGCCGGCCGTTCAGGAACGGCCGGTCGAAGACGCGCCCCAGGCGGCCCACCGGACCTCCCCGCCCGAGCCCACTTCCGGGACCGTCCTCCTCGCGGAAGACGAGGAGGCGGTGCGGACGCTCAACGGACGGGTGCTGGAAGCCCGCGGCTACCGGGTGCTCTCCGCGGCCAACGCGGCGGAGGCCCTCGCCCTCGCCGAGCGGCACGGCCGACCGCCGGACATCCTCGTGACCGACGTCGTGATGCCCGGGGCCTCGGGGCGCGAGCTCGCCCGGCGGATGCGCGAGCGGCACCCGGGCCTCAAGGTTCTCTTCGTCTCGGGCTACGCCGACGAGACCCCGCCCGATGCCAGCTCGAGCTTCCTGCAGAAACCCTTTACGCCCGAGGGTCTCGTCCAGCGAGTGCGCGAAATCCTGGAGGCCTGACCTCGGGGCTCCGGTCCAGCGCGCCTAGTAGAAGTCCGAGCAGCTGAGGTAGTAGCCGCACGCGCGGTTCGGGCAGAGCAGCTTGCACTTCTGCTCGAAGAGCGCGCACCCGCAGTTGGGGCAGGTCCGCGACGGCTCGGAGACCGGTTTCGGCGGCCCGAGGCTCGCGTCTGGAGCGGTCGAGCCGCCAGGATCGGCGGAAGCGGAGATCGCCGTCGGAATCGCGCACGCTACATCGAAGGAGCCGGCGTGATCTTCAGGACCAACCCCGCCGGCGTGCGCAGGGCCTCGATCGGCGTGGTGTCCGGCGTCGGGGGCGGAGCCGGCGTGGCTTCGGCCTCGCCGTGGCCGGATGCGTGAGACGCCTTCCTGCCACAGGCCGCGGCCGCGAGCAGGACGATGGCGAGCGAGAGACCGACACACCGCGCGAGCTTCATGCGTTCTCCATCTCCAGGGGTCCGGGGATTCTAACCGCGGAACGACAAATTTTGTCGCCCGCAATCCCCGTCCGCGCCGCGGTTTGGCGCGCCTGCGAATTCGATCTCGCGCAAGTCCCTGAAGAATCAGGCGCGCGCTTCACACGGGCTGCTGGTACGAGTCTTGTAATCACGAAACGACAAGAAGAGTGCCGGCATGGGAGTTCCGGCATGACGGAAGAGGGGGGAATCGGCCGATTCCCCCCTTGTTTTTTTCGTCGCGAACGCGGGGTGCGGTGTCTGCGGCCTTCGGCCGCAACGGCGAACGGCTCGCCGGGATGCCGGCTCGACCGTTCGCCTGATCCCGCACCCCGCGTTCGCTCCCGCGGCGCGAGGCGTCCTCCGCTGCGGTCGCGGAGATTCCTCGCGCCGCGGACAGATGTCGCAGGGTGGCGGGGTGATTCAACCGCGCGGCTCGACGAAACGGACGAGAGGCTGAAGATGCCGGCGTTCGCCGGAGAGGCGCATCGAGAGCGCGTCGCCCTGGTCCTTCTCGTCGAGGACGCGGAACGCGGCGCGGGCGGCCGCGATGGCGCGCGGGCTCGTGTAGGGGATGCGCACCCGGAACTCCTCGGCGTCCGGCGCCAGCCGGCGCAGGATCTCCGCCTCGAGCCGCGGGATCCCCTCCCCCGTCTTCGCCGAGACCCGCACGGTGCCCGGATGCGCCGGGCCGCCCCCCTCGTCGATCTTGTTGGCGACCAGGAGGACCCGCTCCGGCGCGACGCCGAGCTCTTCGAACGTTTCGCTCGCCACGCGCGCCTCTTCGTCGGCCCGCGGCGAGGCGGCGTCGACGACGTGCAGCACGAGGTCGGCATCGCGGATCTCGGAGAGCGTCGACCGGAAGGAGGCCACGAGCGAGGTCGGGAGCTTCCGGACGAAGCCGACCGTATCGACGAAGATGACGCCGGAGAGCCTCGACGACGAGCCGCGGGCCGCCCGGGCGTCGAGGGTGGCGAAGAGTCGGTCGGCCGCGTACGCCGAGTCGCTGGCAAGACGATTGAAGAGAGTCGTCTTGCCGGCATTCGTGTAGCCCGCGATCGCGACCTGCCGGTGGCGGCGCCGGCCCCGCCGCCGGACGAGACGGGCGACCTCGATCTTCTCGAGGTCGCGGCGCAACCGCGCGATGCGGTCGCGGATCTTGCGGCGATCGAGCTCGAGCTTCTGCTCGCCCGCGCCGCGGCCTCCGATTCCGCCGCCGAGGCGCGACAGATGGCCGTAGGCGCCCGCCAGGCGCGGCAACAGGTACTGGAGCTGTGCGAGCTCGACCTGCGTGCGCGCCTCGCGGGAGCGGGCGTGGAGGGCGAAGACGTCGAGGATGAGGCCCGGACGGTCGAGGACTCGCACGTCCTCCCCCCAGGCCTTCGAAAGATTGCGGGCCTGTCCGGGCGAGAGCTCGTCGTCGAAGACCACGAGCCCCGCGCGCTCGACCTTCGCCGCCCGCCCGATCTCCTCCACGGCGCCCTTGCCGATGTAGGTGGCCGGGTCCGGCGCGGCGCGCTCCTTGACGAACCGCGCGACGACCGTGCCGCCGGCCGTGTCGACGAGCCGCTCGAGCTCGTCGAGATGATCTTCGGCGACGGCGCGCGGGATCCCCTTGGGCGTCACGCCGACGATCAGGACGCGTTCGCGGCCGGCGGGTGGCATCGACCCATTGTAGCGGCCCCTGTGGTATTCCTAGCCGGTTGCTGGAACGAGCGGGAAGGGCGACCCAAACGCTACGGCGGCGTCGAGAGCGCGACGGGAGCGGAGAATGATCCACGGTTTGCCGATGGCGAGCGGAATTTCGGGCTCCGGTAGCAAAGGCTCTCGGCCGCCGTTCGCGAAGCGAACGCCCGCGGCCGAAAGCCTACTCGCCGATCGCCTCGAATCGCTCTACCGGCTCTACGGCCCCGAGACCGTCGCGACCGATCCGATCCTCTTCGTGGGCCGCTACGCCGCGCCGGAGGACCGCGAGGTCGCCGGGTGGATCGCCACGGCTTTCGCCTACGGGCAGGTGCAGACGATCCAGACCTCGGTCGGCCGCATCCTCGCACGCTCTCGGTCCGCGCCCCGCAGCCCGGCTCGACGCGATCCGCGACTTCCGTCAATTCGCCTCGGATGCCCTCCCGACCTTCCGCCACCGTTTCCACGGCGCGTCGGACGCGGCCGCGCTGCTGCTGGCGATCGCCCGTGCCCGCGAGTCCGGCGGCGGTACGCTTCGGGGCTTCTTCGAGCGCCGCGTTTCGCGGCGAAGAGCGCGACGTCGCGGGTCTCCTGTCGCGCGTCGTCGCCAGGATCGAGGCCTTCGACTACCGGCCGGCACTGGGATCGCGCCGGATCCCGCCGGGCTCTCCCGTGCGCTTCTTCTTTCCCGACCCGGCCTCGGGCTCCGCGTGCAAGCGCTGGAACCTGTACCTGCGGTGGATGGTCCGCCGCGATGCGCTCGACTTCGGCCTCTGGCCCGGCATCCCGACCGACCGCCTGGTGATCCCGACGGACACGCACGTGCATCGCATCGCGCGGCGTCTCGGGCTGACGCGGCGGCGTACTGCCGGATGGCGGACCGCCCGCGAGATCACCGACTCGCTCGCCCGCTTCGATGCCGCCGACCCGGTCCGATTCGACTATGCCCTGTGCCGGATCGGCATCCTCGACATCTGCCGGCCGGCCCTGAGCGATTGCCGCTGCCGGGATTGCGCCGTCTCCGACGCGTGCCGGGTGGGCCGGAAGCGGGTCGACGGTCGACGGCCCTCCCCCGAACGAGGAACGGCGGCTCGCTCCCCGTCGATCGTCGCAGGTAAACTGTCGACTCGCCCATGAAGAGCCGCACCCTGCTGACGCTCGTCTTCGCCGTAGCCGCCGCTGCCGCGGGCACGGTCTGGATCAAGTCGCTCGTGCCGCCGGACTCGTCGGCGGGCTCGCTGCAGTTCCTCTCGGCGGCTCCGGAGCTGCCGATCTTCGACCGCGCGGGCAAGAAGATCAATCTCACCGACGAGAAGGACCGGATCCTCGTCGTCCACTTCTGGGCCACCTGGTGCCCGCCCTGCGTCGAAGAGATCCCGGCCCTGACGAAGTTCTGGGAGCAGTACAAGGGCCGTGCCGACGTCTCGCTCTACGCGGTCTCGGTCGACAAGGACTGGAAGACCGTGGACGACTTCCTGAAGAAGACGCCGAGCGACCTTCCGCTGTACCACGACCCGGGCGAGGGAACCGCCCGCCGCTTCGGGACGACGCAGTACCCCGAGACCTACATCGTCAACCGGGCGGGACGCGTGATCTTCCGCGTCCAGGGCGCCGTCGACTGGTCGAACCCGGAGCTGAAGAGCCGCATCGAGCAGATGATCGCCTCGTAGGCGAGGAGCCCGGCGCTAGCCGCGCGGGGCCCGGGGCTTCTTCATCAGCCACAGGAACAGGATCACAGCCGCCGCCGAGATCCCCAGACTGCCGTAGAAGAGGGCGACGTCGAGGGACCGGAGCACCGGCAACGCCGCCTAGCGTGTTCCGCCAGCCGTACCCGCAGGCGCGCCCGCCGCGCCGGCAGGGCGCGGGCTCGGGGACGGCTCCGAACCGGGCCGCTGCACGCTCCCCCGCCGGCCGCGTCGGGTCGACCGGGGCGGTTCCGCCGTTGACGCCGATCGACCAGACGTAGTCGCCGAGCGCGCGGGTGACGGCATCCGGATTCGAGAGAAACGCCTTGGCCTGGTCGTCGCCGCCGAGGAGGCGGGCGAATTCCGCGCGGTCGGGCGCGAAGCTCGGCGCGTCGAAGAGCTGGCCGAGCGGCGAGAAGCGATGCCCGTCGTCGCCCTTGGGGAAGTTGGTGGGCATCCGCGTGCCCGGCATCCACTCGTCGGGCCGCCGGATCCAATCGGGGATCCAGTCGTGGCGGAGCCGCGTCGAGGCCATCTGGAGATTCGGGGCCAGGCTCGCGCGGTCGACCCCGGGGCGATTGAAGTCCTCGATCGACCGAGGGTGGCACTGCGCGCACTTCAGGAGCTCGAACACCTTCTTGCCCGCCGCCCAGCTCGCGGGGTTGGTGGCGTAGTCGGCGACGAGGAACGGGTACGGACGCGCGGTCGAGCGAGGCGAAGTACTGGGTCAGGTCGTTCAGCTCGGCGTCCGTGAACCCGAAGGTCGGCATGTGCGCTTCGAGCCAGGGCCGGATCTGGCCGGTCTTCGGCGCCTGGAGGAAGCCGAAGAGCCAGTCGCTCTGGACCTTCGCGCCCTCGCCCTGGATGATCGGGGGCGCGAGCGACACGTCGGAGACGACGGAGCGGTAGGAGCCGCCGAAGCCCTCGATGACGTGGCAGCCCTGGCAGTTGTGGTTCTTCACGATCCGCCGCCCGCGCTCGACCGCGGCCTCGCGGGGCGAGAGCTGCTTGACGACCTGGGGCGCGGCGTTCAGCTGCTGGAAGCCGAGGACCGCCGTCACGACCTGGTCGAGCTCGCGCGGCGAGAGCCGGAAGTTCGGCATCCGCAGCTTCTCTTCCCACCCCCGCGCGCGGTCGCGGTCGAAGATGCGCGGCTCGTGGAGCTTGGTGCGGAACCAGTCGTGGCGCGTGTGCGGGATGTGGATGAAGCCGAAGTCGAGCCGGTGAACGGCCTTGGAGCCCTCTTCGGTCAGTTCCGTGCCGATCGGCTTGGCGTCCTCGAAGCCCGGGATCGCGTGGCACGCGTAGCAGCCGTAGTGCGCGATCAGGTTCTTGCCGGTGTAGACCTCGCGCGCGTGGAGGTCCATCTTCGCCAGCTCGGCCTTCGCGTCGAAGAGCGTCTTCGTCGACATCTCGAAGTACAGGGCGATCGAGTCGAGGACCTTTTCGTCGGTTTTCGGAAGCTCCCCGTTCCCGAAGCCGGCCGGCGCCTTGAGGGTCGAGAGGTACTCCGCGATGTCGAGCGCCTCGGGCTCGGTCAGGCGCAGGTTCGGCATCTTCGTGTCCGGGTTCCACTCCTTCGGGTTCAGGATCCAGTGGTAGATCCAGTCCCGCGAGGCTTTCGACCCGACGCCCGCGAGGTTCGGTCCGAACTGCCGGTAGGTCCCCGTGAGATCGCGCTCGCGCCTTCGGGTCCGCCACGTGGCAGCCGTAGCAGCCCCGGTCGGCGAGGAGCTTCGCGCCCCGCGCCGCGTCGCCCTGCCCCGCGACCGGGGGCACGTCGGCGGGCTTCGACTTGTCGTAGAGGTACGCCACGATGGCGTTGACCATCGTGTTGTTCTCGATCTGGCCGCGCTCGTTCATCGTCTTCTGCGCCGGATCGGGCTGGCGCGGTCCGGAGACGTCGACGAAGTTCTCGAGGTAGAAGAAGGTCGGCATCTTCGTGTTGGGCCGGAACGAGGCGGGGTCCATGACCCACCGCGTCGTCCAGTCCCGCGGGACCTTGGCGGCGACCCGCTCGAGCGACGGACCGACCTTCGGGAGGCCCTGTTTCTCGAGGCCGTCGATCCGGTGGCAGCCCCAGCAGCCGAGGGACTCGACGACCCGCATCCCCGAGTCGAGCGTCGGAGCCTCGGGGAAGCCGGCCTCCTTCGCGTGACAGCGGTAGCAGCCGGCCTCGGCGTACTTGAGCGGGAGGACGGGGTTCTCGTTGAACCGGTCGAACTCCCAGTCGTACTTCTTCGTCCAGGCGGCCTTCTGGGCGTCGGACTGGGGCGAGTGACCGGCCGACCAGAACGACGTCGCCCGGTCCCGGCCGCCATGGCAGGGCGTGCATCCGAACGAGTTGGCCGGGTGCATGGACTCGCTCCCGACCATGCGGTGGATGCGCGGGTGGGTCCGGTAGACCTCGCGGATCCTCGGGTCGTCGAAGCCCTTGCGGTCGGCCGCCACGTGGCACGTGGTGCAGCGGTCCACCTTCGGGATCTGCATGAAGTTGACGTTGATGAAGTGGTCCGGCAGCTGCACCTGCTGCACGCGGAGGGACGGGATTGATCATGTCGAGGATCGGCGAGTTGCGCAGGTTGAAGAGCGTGTCCTGCTTCAGGCCCGCATACTTCTGGCGTGAGATCCGGAACTCCGCCGTCCGCTTCTCGATCGTCGTTTCGATGTCCTTCCGCCGCGCGTTGATCAGGTCGATCTCGGTCTGGGCGGCGAGCTCTTCCTTCTTGAGCGTCGCCAGGCGCACCGTCCGCTCCTCGAGCTGCTTGCGGAGGCCGTCGAGGTCCTTCTTCGCCGAGGCCGCCGCCTTCGGCTTGTTCGCGAGAGCGTCCTCGTACTTGTAGAGCGCCGCGTCGAAGGCGGCCTTGGTGAACTTGTACTCCTGGTCCGCCAGATAGCTCCGCGGGGCGAGCGCCTTGAGCTTCGCCTGCGCCTGGCGCAGCGCCTTCGCCTGCTGGGCGATCGCGGCGCGCGACGCCCTCAGGTCCGCGACGAGCTTCGTGTGCTCCTGGTCGATCGCCTTGCGCCGGGCCGCGATCGCCGCCTCGCGCGTCAGCTTCGCGTCGAGGCGCATGAACGTCCGCTGGATCGTCTTCCAGTCCCGCGAGTAGTCCTGGATCACCATCCAGACGAAGACCGCCGTCAGCGCGACCGCCGTCCACGTGAACGCGCGGTTGAGCCGCGGGATGTCGTAGTGATGATCGATCGGCTCGGCGGGCGGCTTGCGGGGCATGGCGTCGGCTAGATGTTGAACGCGAACTCGGGGATCGACACGATGTACTTCAGGTTGAAGATCCAGCGCAGGTACATCTTGATCGGCAGCGACATCATCATCAGGGCGAGCGACACGCCGATGAAGTACCGCGGCATGTCCATCTTCTCGAAGAACCGGCGGAAGAGCGTCTTCGACAGCAACAGCGGCAGCACCGCGATGTAGAAGCCCACGAGGGCGAGGCCGAAGATCTCGCGGAAGAGCCAGAAGTTCGGCATGCTTCGCTTCAGGAGCTTGATCCAGATGATCTCCGACAGGTTGATGTTGTTCAGGGGCACGAGCTTGTTGATGTCCCAGAACTCGTAGGGCCCGAAGAAGTTCCAGTTGGGGCCCCGCAGGAACGTCCCGAGGACGATCAGGACGCACCAGAGGACCAGGAAGCCGACGAGGAAGATCGTGATCTCCCAGCGGCGCTCCCGGAACGTGAAGTAGCCGTTGCCCTTGGGGTTCGTGTCGATGTACGGGATCGCCATGAGCCCCACGATGATGAGCGACGGCAGGACGACGCCCGCGAGCCACGGGTCGAAGTAGACCAGCATTTCCTGGAGGCCCAGGAAGTACCACGGCGCCTTGGCCGGGTTGGGCGAGTCGGTCGGATTGGCGGGCTCCTCGAGCGGGGCCTTCAGGGCGATCGACCACACGATCATCACGGCCATGACCACGACGAGGCAGATGAGCTCGACGTAGACGAGGTCCGGCCAGGAGAACACCTTCTGCCCCGAGTCCTCGCCCTCGATCGGGGGCCGGCCCTGCGCGATCCGGCGGTCGTTCTCGTAGGCCTGGCTCATCGCGAACCAGAAGAAGAAGCCGACGAGGAAGATCATCCCGACGATCGGCACGTTGTCGGGCAGGGTCGCGACCTTGTTGAAGTTGGGGTCGAGGTACGAGAGGCCGATGCCGCCCGCCACCAGCGCGAGCAGCATGAGCCCGCCCTTCTTCGACCAGGCCGGCGCCCAGTGGATCATCAGGACGAGCCCGATCAGCGCCCCGCTGACCAGGTACTGCGGCGCCGACAGGAAGTCGATCGCGTTCTTGACGAACTGGACGAGGAACATCTAGTTCCCCCCCCTCACCCTGACCCTCTCCCCCCGCCGGGGGGAGAGGAGACTCTCAAGCCCCGTCATCACTAGACAGGTCCCGAAATGCCGCCGTCCTTGCGGACGCGCCAGAAGTGGACGGCCATCAGGAACGCCGCGATCAGCGGGATGCCCGACGCAGTGGAGAACGTAGAAGCGCAGCAGCGCGCCCGCGCCCACGAAGCGGCCGCCGAGCAGACCGAAGCGCGCGTCGTTGGTGGACGTGACGAGCTGGATGTCGCCGATCTTGAGCAGCGACGTTCCCGGCCCCTGGATGCCGAGCAGCGGCGTCGCCGAGGCCATGTTGGAACCGACCGTGATGGCCCAGATCGCGAGCTGGTCCCACGGCAGCAGGTATCCCGTGAACGAGAGGAGCAGGGTGAGGACCAGGAGGATCACGCCGATGACCCAGTTGAACTCGCGGGGCGGCTTGTAGGAGCCGGTCATGAACACGCGGAACATGTGGATCCAGACCGAGATGACCATCGCGTGGGCGCCCCAGCGGTGCACTTCGCGCATGATGCCGAACGGGACCTGCTCCCGCAGGTCGAGGATGTCGACGAAGGCGTACTCGACGGTCGGCCGGTAATAGAACATCAACAGCAGGCCGGTGAACGTCAGGACGAGGAACAGGAAGAACGTCACGCCGCCCGCGCACCACGTGTAGCGCATCTTGACGCCGGACTTGCGGGTCTTGACCGGGTGCAGGTGCAGGACGACGTTGCCGAGCATCGCCAGCACGCGCTTGCGGTTGGTGTTCGGGATCCCGACGCGAAAGATCGATTTCCAGAGCTGGCTCGAGACGATCGCCTGCTGGATGTCACGCCAACGAGAACCCAATCGAACCTCCGCTGCCTGTCCTGGTTTTCGAGCCGCGGCCTAGGCCATCTTCACGAAGGCCTTGGGGTCGCTCCACTGGCCGCGCTCGTAGAGGTAGCGCGTCGCCTTGTCCACGATGATCTGGCCGTCCTCGGCCGAAACCCCGATCTCCGCCCGCTCGAGCGGACGCGGCGCCGGGCCTTCGAAGTTGATCCCGGAAACGTAGTAGCCCGAGCCGTGGCACGGGCACTTGAACTTGTTCTGCGCCGCCAGCCAGTTCGGCGTGCAGCCGAGGTGCACGCAGACGGCCACCAGGGCGTAGATCGAGTTGGTGTCGCGGACGATCCAGACGCCGTACTTTTCCTTCCAGCGCTCGTCCACGCCCAGGGCGTAGGTCGAGGGGTCCCCCGCCTTGAACCGCGTGGGCGGCTCGAAGAGAACGTTGGGAAAGAGGAACCGGACCGTGGCCGTGAGGCCGGCCGCCGTGGCCGCCGCGAACCCGGTCCAGGCGAGAGTCATCCACTTCAGCGTGGAGCGCCGGGTGACCCCGTCGAGGGTGACGTCGGGCGGGGGCGTGGGAACGCTGTTCGGGGCCGTAGACATCAATTCTCGGGGCCTCAGCCTACCAAAACCGCGTCGCAGCCCTCAAGACGTTTCGCGCTCTTGCCGCGCGTCGCTTCCGCCGCGCGGCGGGCGGCGTCGCGCACGCGCAGATTGGGGTCGCTCTTCGCGAGCGCGTCGATCTGCGGCAGCGTGTCGGGGTCCTTCAGCAGGGCGAGCGCCTTCAGCGCGTTGACCATCGCCGCCTCGGCCTGCTCGCTCGAGAGCTCGGCCTGTCGCGCGAGTGCCCCCCGGTCGATCATCGAGCGCAGCACCGGCAGCCCGGACCGGTCGTTCAGCTCGGCGAGGGCGATCGCCGCGTTCCAGCGCACGTCGGCGACCTCGGTCCTCGGCGAGGACCTGCAGCCTCGGGATGGCGCGCGGATCGCGAAGCTGTCCGAGCACGTAGGCCGCCATCTTGCGGGCGCCGGCGTCCTCGGATTGCGACGACTCGAGCACCGTGCCGACGGCGGCCGGGTCGCCGATCTTGCCGAGGGCCCAGATCGCGTAGAGACGCGTGTCCGGGTCCGCGTCCTTCGCGGCCGCCTGGAGCGCGGGCAGGGCCGAGGGCTCGCCGAGCCGGCCGAGGACGAGCACGAGGTAGCGGCGCACGGGAGCATCGTCCGGGCGCTTGCCGGACAGGCCCTCGAAGATCCGCAGCGTCTCCGCCGTCAGGGCGGCGCGCTCCTCCGGCGGCAGGTTGCCGAGCGAGCGGGACAGCTCGAAGGCCGCCTGCCAGCGGCGATTGGCCGTCCCTCCGCGGACCTCCTGGAGGTAGTCGCGAGGGCTGCGCCGCTCGAAGGTCATGAGGTTGAAGACCAGGAAGATGCCCACCGCCGCCCCGACCACGAGGAGCGGCAGGAGGAAGAATCGCGCGATCAGGCGCCCGGCGCCGCGAGGCTCCTCGGTCGAATCGTCGTCCTCGGGGGGCGCGGCGTCGCGCGGCGGCTCGGTCACAGGACCGGGAGGTACCGCTTCGCCTGGGTGATCGGGTTGGGAACGAAGATGGCGTCCTTCTCGCAGACGGTTTCGCAGAGCCGGCACGAGACGCAGGGGCCGGCGTCGACCTCGGCGATCTTGTGGAACGTCTCGTGAAGCGGGTCGTCGATCAGGTAGATGCAGTCGAACGGGCAGATGTCGATGCAGAACTCGCAGCCGGTGCAGAGGTCCCGGTCGACGATGGCCTTGGGGATGTCCTTGGGCCGGACCTTCTCGACGAGCTCGCCCTTCTGGTCCTGGATGCAGGAGACCGGGCAGTACCGGGCGCAGACCGAGCAATCGATGCACCGGTCGTGGTGGATGACGTACTTCTCGTTCTTGTCGCCCGTGATCGTGTGGGTGGGGCACTTGATCTCGCAGACCCCGCACCCGATGCACGTCTCGGTGATGAAATGAGGCATAAAGCTTTCCGCAACAACCCCTTGCGGGGCCGCTCCCGGCGTGCAAAGTACCACAACGGCCCGGCGCGCAGCCCGGAGCCGCCGGCGCGAACTTTCGCGCGGCACGTGCGTTAGGGAGAGGTGGGAGACTTACGCGCGATGAACAAGGAAGTGCGGGCCGTCGTCCTCGGGCTTTTCGTGGTCGTCGTCTTCGCCCTCGGGCTGGCGTTCTGGCGCGGGCCCGTCGCGCGAGTTTCACCGGATCAAGGGATTCCGGGTCGAGGTCAAGAAGACGGACGGCGACGAGACGCGCAAGTTCTCGGTCCACGTCCCGGTCGCGCTCATCGCGCAGCTGACGCGGCTCGCCCACATCGACGACGCCCTCGACGGCGACATCCGCGCGGCCTGGGACAAGAGCGACGTCACGCCGCGGCAGATCCTGGACGCCGCGGACGAGAGCACGGCCGAGAAGCCGGGAATCATCCAGAACGACGACTCGACGATCGAGGTGCGGACCGAGGGCGACGCCATCCTCATCGACGTCCGGGACGACTGGGACCAGAAGGTCCACATCCGCCTGCCGCGCTACGCTGGTCGAGGTCTTCTCCGACGACCATCCGATGTCGACGCGCGACCTCCTGCGCCATCTCGACGAGCTCGACCCCGGCGACCTCGTGACGATCCGCGACCGCGACGACGAGATCACGATCACCGCGGAGCCGCGGAAGGGCGCTGCGGATCTCCTGAATCGGGGTCTGCCTTGATTCTGTACTCGCGGGTCGCCGGCCGGAGTTCGAGCGTTACGCTCCGGCGCTTCGGCGGCGATATCCTCCCGCGTGGCCAACCGCCTCGCCGCCGAATCGAGCCCCGTACCTCCTCCAGCACAAGGACAACCCCGTCGACTGGTATCCCTGGGGCGAGGAGGCGCTTCGCGCGCGCGCGCGCCGAGGACAAGCCGATCTTTCTCTCGATCGGCTACTCGACCTGCCACTGGTGCCACGTCATGGAGCACGAGTCCTTCGAGACCGACCGCGTGGCCGACGCCCTGAACCGCGACTTCGTCTCGATCAAGGTCGACCGCGAGGAGCGGCCCGACGTCGACGACATCTACATGCAGGCCGTCCAGATGATGACCGGCAGCGGCGGCTGGCCGCTCTCGCTCTTCCTCACGCCGGACGGCAGGCCGTTCTACGGCGGAACGTACTTCCCGCCGACCTCCCGCTGGGGCCGGCCCGGCTTCCTCCAGATCCTCGCGCCGATCGCGGACGCCTGGAAGACGCGGCGCGACGAGCTCGAGACCTCGGCCGGCGAGATGCTCGCCACCTGGAGGCCGGAGCGGCGGCCGCGCGGCGGCCGGCGCCGGCACGCTGCCGCGCGGACCTCCTCGATAGCGCGCCATGCGGCGCGTCGTCCCGCCAGTTCGACCCGCGTCGAAGGCGGCTTCGGCGGCGCGCCGAAGTTCCCGCCCTCGATGCGCCTGGAGCTGCTGCATCCGCCGGTGGCTGCGGACCGGGGACCCGGAGTGCCGCGCGATGGTCGAGACGACGCTCGACCGGATGGCCGCCGGCGGCATGTACGACCAGGTCGGCGGCGGCTTTCACCGCTACTCGGTCGACGCGCGCTGGCTCGTGCCGCACTTCGAGAAGATGCTCTACGACAACGCGATGCTCGCGCGCGTCTACGTCCTCGCGTACCGCGCGTTCGGCGTCGCCGACGACGCGCGCGTCGCCCGCGAGACGCTCGACTATCTGCTCGCCGAGATGACGCCGGAGGGCGGCGGCTTCTTCGCGGCGCAGGACGCCGACTCCGGAGGCGAGGAAGGGACCTTCTACGTCTGGAACCCGAGGTCGCTCGCGGAGGCCGTCGGCGAGGAGGCGGCCCCGATCGTCGCGGCGCGCTTCGGCGTCACGCCGGCCGGCAACTTCGAGGGCGGCGAGACGGTGCTGTCGGTCGTCCGGTCGGTCGCGGAGCTCGCGACCGAGTTCGGGCGGCCCGAAGAGCGAGATCGAGCGGATCCTCCGGGAGGCGCGCTCGCGCCTCTACGCCGTCCGCGGAGGCCGGGTGCGGCCGGGCACCGACGACAAGCTCCTGACCGACTGGACGGCGCTCGCGATCTCGGCCTTCGCCCTGGCCGGCCGCGTGCTGTCCGAGCCGCGCTACGAGAACGCCGCGCGCGAAGCGGCGGACCGGATCCTGCGAAACGGCGTGCGCGACGGGAGCTCCTCCACCGCGAGAAGGCCGGGCGCGCGGACATCCCGGGCTTCTCGACCGACTACGCGTTCTTCATCGAGGCCCTCCTCGATCTCTACGAGGCGACGTTCGAGCCGCGCTACTTCCGCGAGGCCGTCCGGCTCCAGGACGTCTTCGAGACGGAGTTCGCGGGCGCCGGGGCCGCCTACTACCTCGCCGCCGCGCCTCACGACGGCCTGATCGTGCGTCCCGCCGAGTCCTACGACGGAGCGACGCCGTCCTCCAACTCCGTCGCGGCCATGAACCTCCTGCGTCTGGCGGCGCTTCACCGGAGACGACGCCTACCGCCGCCGGGCCGAAGAGGTCCTTTCGGCCTTCGCCGGCGCTCGTCGAAAAGGCCGCGCCCGCGTTCCCGCGGCTGCTCTGCGCCCTCGACTTCCGCGACCGACGCGGCCCGCGAGATCGTGCTCGCCGGCTCGCCCGGGCGCGGCGACTTCGAGGCGCTCCGCGCCGCGGTCTTCGCGAGCCCGAAGCTCAATCGCGTCCTCGCCCACGCCGGCTCGGGCCTGCCGGAGCTCGCGCCGCTCTCGGAGGGCCGCGGCGGCGAAGGCCCGGCGCGGGCCTGGGTGTGCGAGAACTTCGCCTGCCGCGCTCCGGTCTCCGATCCGGCCGCGCTGACCGCCGCGCTCGATGCCTGAAGGCCGCGGCCGCCGGGGCCCGGCGCTCGCGGTGATCCTGGTCCTTCTCTACGGCGCTGCTCTTCCTCGCCGCCCTCCTGTGGATGCGCGGCCGATGACGACCGGGCTTCTCTACGACGAGGCGTTCCTGCGGCATCGCGCGCCGTACGAGCATCCCGAGCACCCGGGCCGCCTCGTAGCCGATCCGTCGGCGCCTCGAGTCCGAACGGTCTGGCGGCGCGCTGCGTCGCGCGTGCCCGCGCGCGAGGCGACGGACGACGAGCTCCTGCGCGTTCACTCGCCGGTCCACCTCGCCCGCATCGCCCGAACCGCCGAGGCCGAGCACCTCCAGCTCGATCCGGACACCTACACGAGCCGCGACTCCGCGCGCGCGGCGCGCCTGGCCGCGGGGGGCCTCGATCGATCTCGCGGCGGGCATCGCCGGCGGGACGGCTCGTCGAACGGACTCGCGCTCGTCCGTCCGCCCGGCCACCACGCCGAGGCCGACCGCGCCATGGGCTTCTGTCTCTTCAACAACGTCGCCGTCGCGGCGCGCGCGCTCCAGACCTCCGGGGCCGCCGAGCGGGTCCTCATCGTCGACTGGGACCTCCACCACGGCAACGGCACGCAGCACACCTTCTGGGAGGACCCGACGGTCCTCTACTTCTCGACGCACCAGTCTCCGTTCTACCCGGGCTCGGGGGCGCTCGCGGAGGTCGGCGGCGGCCCCGGCCGCGGCTTCACCGTCAACGTGCCGTGGGGCGGCGGCATGGGCGACGCCGAGCACCTCGCCGCCTTCGACCGCGTGCTGCTGCCGATCGCGCGTCTCTTCGCGCCGGACTTCGTCCTGGTCTCGGCGGGCTTCGACGCGGCCGACGGAGATCCGCTCGGCGAGATGCGCGTCTCTCCGGCCGGGTACGCCCGGCTGACCGCCCGCCTCCAGGGCCTCGCCGGCGGGCGCGTCGTGCTCGCGCTCGAGGGCGGCTACAACCTGGACGCGATCGCGCGTCGGCCGCGGCGTGCCTGGGCATGCTCCTCGGCGACGCCGTCGTCGGCGAAGATCCCGGGGAGCCTTCTCCCGCGGCCGCGAAGATCCTCGAGGCCGCCGTCGCCGCGCACCGGCCGTTCTGGCCCGGTCTCTGACGCCCGCATTCATCTTCCGTTCATAGCCTCGCTCGGCAGGATGACGTTCCCGATGAGCCCCGTCACCCGCGCGACGCGCCTGGCCGCGGCCGCGCTGCTGCTCCTGCCGGCGTACGCCAGCCTCGCCTACGTCGTCCTCCCCCTGTCCTGGCGCGGCTACCGGAGAATCGCCCGCCTGACGCCGCCGCCGGCTGCACGCGGACGGCCGAAGGCATCCCCGGCGATCCGCTCAACGTCGGGTTCACCGGGCTCGCGCGACGCAGGTCGTCGCGGCGATGGCCTCGGCGGGCTGGCGGCCTGCCGACCGGATCACGCTCGCCTCCGGCTGGCGGGACGCCGCGAGCGTCGTCCTCGACCGGCCGTACCCTTCGGCGCCCGTCAGCACGCATTTCCTCTTCGATCGGCCGCAGGACCTCGCGTTCGAGAGGATCGAGGGCCGCAGCCCGCGCCGGCGCCATCACGTCCGCCTGTGGCAGACCGGCGCCTCCGAGTGGATCGGGGCGGCGACCTTCGACCGATCGGTCGGGGTCTCGCGCTTCACGGGCGAGCTGATGCATCACATCGACCCCGACGTCGACGCCGAGCGGCGCACGCTCTTCGAGGACCTCGGACGCGCGGGCCGGCTCGCGCGGGTCGAGATCCGCGCGGCGGGCGCCGCCGGCGAAGGCCGCAACGGTGGAGGCGACCGCTACCGCACCGACGGGAAGGTCTGGACCGGCGCGCTTCGACCCGTCAGGGCGACTGCAGGGTGAGGACGTCCGCGGCCGGCTCGGTCCCGATCTCGAAGTAGCGTCCGGCGCGCCACTCGGGCAGGAAGTCCCGGTAGTGGCGCGCGAACACGTTGCCCGACTGGCCCGTCGTGTGGACGTACAGGCTGCGCGCCGGGTCGGCGAAGTCCACGATCTGGCGGTAGCTCGGGCCGTCGTCCATCTCGAACGAGCCGTCCTGCGCGAAGGCGCCCACGTTGAGCGTCGCGCCGTCGCCGCCCTGGCCGACCTCGAGATCGAAAAAGCGGCCGAAGGAGGCGGACCTGGCTGAACACGTCGTGCGGGAAGACGGCCCGATGGAGGCGCTCCCAGCGCCAGCCGGCCGGGTCGCGGCCGAGGCGGCTCTCGAGCGCGGCCAGGGCCCGCGCGAGGCTCGCCGCCCGGAACTGCCCGCACGTCTCGACCCGAGGCGTACGGACGTCGTCGCACCACGACGAGTCGCGGCGGAAGGCGTCGATCAGGAACCGGCCGCGCGTCCGGCCGCGCGGGACGTCCCGGAGCTCGTCCTCCGGCATCTTCGCGAGCTCGACGAACCACGCGGCGTAGATGGCCGCCGGAACGGAGTCGGGCGCCATTTCGCCGTTCCACCGCGCGAGCCGCGCCAGGGCCTCGCGCGAGGCGGCGTCGGCGGGAGCCGTGTCGAGCAGGAACGGCAGGAGCTCACGCGCCTGCAGCGAGACGCGGTCGAGCTGGATGGCGGCGACGTCGCCGGCCGTCAGCCGCGGTTTGGCCTCGATCATCTCCGCGATCCGCGCGGCCCGGTACGGCTCGGCCCACGTGAGTCCGAAGGGATACGGGTCGCCGGCGAACACGCGATTGTTGGCCGTGACGATGAATCCGCGCGGCGGATCGAGGGCGAACGGCATCTGCTCGGCCGGGACCATGCCCGCCCAGTCGTCCTCGCCGCTCGCCGGACACGGGAGCCAGGCCGTCGGCGCGCGGCCGGACCGGCATCGCGCTCCGGCCGCCGCGTAGCCGATGTGGCCCTCGACGTCGGCGTAGACGAGGTTCTGCGGCGGCGCGCGCAGGAGGCGCGGTGGCCGCCAGGAACTCCGTCCAGTTGCGCGCCGTGGCGATGGCGAAGAAGGCCTCGGTCGTCCGGTCGTCCGCGTCCAGTCCCGTCCAGCGCAGGGCCACGGCCGCGCCGAGCGCGCTCGGCGCCCGTCGAGCGCGTCGGTGACGATCGGCCCGTGGACCGAGGTCCGCACCGTCAGCACGACGTCGCGCGCCGCCGCGCACGCGGATCGTCTCGAGGCGCTCGTCGAAGCGTTTCCACTCCCCGCGGTGGCGATAGCGCGAGGGATCCGTCGGGATCGACCGTCTTCGACGAAGAGGTCCTGCACGTCCGGCTCGAGCGAGGTCAGACCCCAGGCGATCCGGTCGTTGTCGGCCGATGAGCACGCCCGGCATGCCGGGCAGCGTCGCGCCCGTCGCCCGCAGACCCGGAGCGTCGATCGACGCGAGGTACCAGACCGACGGCGTCCGGAGCCCCAGATGCGGATCGTTGGCGAGGATCGGCTTGCCGCTCGCCGTGCGCGAGCCCGCGAGGACCCAGGAGTTGCTGCCGAGATCCTCGCCGGCCCCGAGGCCGAGCGCCGCGAGCGACGTCGAACGCCTGGCCGAGCGCGGCCCACGGGACCGCCGGAGGCCGACACGCCGGGCACCGGACGGCGAGCTCGCCGACGAGCCGAGGCGGCCAGTCGCCTTCGGACAGGATCGTCGGCTCGGAGCCGGCGAGCGGCAGCAGCTCGGCGGCGCGCTCCGGCCCGACGGCCTCGATGAAGCGCGCGCGGCGGATCTCGTCGCGCGCGTTGCCGGCCAGGTCCCAGGCCATCATCTTCGCCCAGACGAGACTGTCGACCGGCGTCCACGGCTCGGGCGTGACGCGGAGAATCCGGAACTCGATCGGCCGCGCGGAATCCGCGGCGAGAAACGCGTTGACGCCGGCGGCGTACGCCTCGAGGAGTCGCCGCGCGCTCGGCCGAGAGCTGCGCTCCGGGTGGCCTCCGCCGCGCGCCGAAATCCGACCGTCCGGAGAAACCGGTCCGTCGGGACGAGGCCTTCGCCGAGGATCTCGGCGAGCCGGCCCGAGCCGACCCGGCGCTCGAATCTCCATCTGCCAGAGCCGGTCGCGCGCGTGGGCGTAGCCCAGCCCGAACATCGCGTCGGGAATCGACTGCGCGCGGATCGTCGGCACGCCGCGAGCGTCCGTCTCGATCCGGACCGGAGCGGCGTGGCCGCGCGACGTGCACCGCTCCGCCGCGTCGTCGGAAACGTGCGCCAGACGAGCCATGCCGCCGCCAGGAGGCGACGGCGAGAACGAGGGCGGCGAGAACCCGGAGAGCGGTTCTCAACGACGCGAGCGCGGCGCGAGCTCCCGGTCGTGGACCCGCGAGAGCGTCAGCTGCGCCGTCAGAGCCCCCACGAGGCAGAGGAACATGTCCCACTGCGTGTCCCAGACGTCGCCCTGCGTTCCGAGAAAGGCCATCGCGGCCTCGCCGGAGGCCAGCGCCGTCCACCATTCGATGAACTCGTAGAAGGCCGAGATCGCCAGGCAGATGCACGTCACCAGAAAGAAGAGCCAGCCGCCCGGCTTCAACGGCGTCTTCCGGAGCAGGATCTCGCGGGCGACGATCGCCGGCACGAAGCCCTGCGCGAAATGGCCGAGGCGGTCGTAGTGATTGCGGGCGAGGCCGAAGAGGTCACGGACCCAGAAGCCGAGCGGGACCTCGGCGTAGGTGTAGTGGCCGCCGAGCATGAGGATGCACGCGTGCAGGAAGATCAGCCGGTACGCCAGCGGCGTGAGCGGAAAACGCCGGTAGGTGGCGACCAGAACGACGGCGGCCACGATCGCCGGCGCGACCTCGAGAATCCAGGTGTAGCGGTCCTTCGGGCCGATGCCCGAAAGCACGAGCAGCGCCGCCCCGACGGCCAGAAGGACCGCCGGCTCGCGGCGCTTCACTCCCGGAAACGCCGGCATTCGAGCGGCGCGGTCAGCTCTGCCAGTCCGTGACGATGCGAAGGGACTTCGTCGCCTTCCACTCCGCCGCCTTGACCTTGAGCTCCACGGGGCAGGCGTAGTCGTGGTACCCCCCTCCGAGCATGCACACCTTCGAAGCCACAGCGAGCTGCGTTCCGGATTCGTCCAGCAGCCGGGTCAAGATCTCGACCTTGTGCATCTGGCCGTCGGAGTTGGAGGCGAGAAACGTCCACTCCCCGACCACCGGATCAGCGTCCTCGGCGGACGTCAGCGTCAGCTTCACCGAGGTCACCTTGGCCTCGAAAGCGTTCGCCTTGTAGTTGAGGCCGTAGAGAGGCTCCTCCTTGCCCGGCTCCGGCAGGGAGATGACCGTCTGCTTTCGCAGCATCAGGGGCACCGGAAAGGCCATGGGGACGACCGCCAGGAGAGCGAGAGAGAGCGAACGAGGGCCCGTCGCTTCATGAGCTCCTCCTCGAGGCCCGCACCGCGCGAAGCCTCGTCTAGTCCCCGGATTCCTCGAAGGAGTCGGTAAGAATCTCGGTAACGTTATAGGACCCGGGCGCGAGGTGCAACGTCAGCGCGCCCTCCTCGAAGACCGTCCGCTCGAGCGAGAGATCGATCCCCGGCGGCATCCAGTCGGTCAGGTTGACGACCATGATCCGGTCGTCGCGGTACCAGGTCAGGAGCCCCTCGGGCGCCCGGTCGACCAGGTACGTCAGGAGCTGGTCGGGGATCGGGATGAAGGAGAGCGCCTGGACCCGGTCGAGGACGAAGGCGAGGAAGCCGTCCTTCAGGCGAAGCTGCGACAGCGTGGCCCGCGCCGAGAGAGGCACGCCGAATCGGTGCACGACGAGCGTGGCCGAGAGCTCGCCGTCGCCGACCCGGATCTTGAGGTCCTGCAGGTCGGGGATCTGGTCGACCAACCGATGGACGAGCGCGTTCAACGTCCGCTCGTCGAACGTGAGCGCAAGCCCGCTCCAGCGGACCCGGAGGCCCTCGTCCTCGGGCGGCGCCGGGACGGACGCCGCGTTCTGTTTCATGTCTGGCACCATTTTACGCCGCTTGTGGCCGGCGCGGTCAGACGACATAGGCCAGGGCGAAACCGACCTGCGCCCCCATGAGCATCAGGTACATGTGGGTCCAGGCCGGGTGATTCTCGGTCGTGGCCAGCTCCTCCGGGTCCTTCAGGAGCAGCCGGGCGGTGTAGGCCCCCCAGCCGGCGAGGACGAGACCGAGCGCCGTGAGCAACACCCGATTGCCCGTCAGGCGCCAGTCGGCAGGAACCCAGGTCAACACGGGAATCAGGAGCCACGGGAGGACGAAAAAGGGCGCCATCATCTTCGCCGCCCGGACCACGCCGAAGCGGACCGGAAGCGTGTTGCAGCCGTGGGCCCGGTCGCCCTCCATGTCGGAGAAGTCCTTCGTCGAGGTGGCGCCCAGCAGGAAGAGGGCGAAAATGCCGCCGATCGCCCACGCCTCGCCATGGAGGACCGAGGCCACGAAGGACCACCCGGCCACCTTCAGCAGGCCTCCGCGCGTGACGGCGATCGTGAAGTTCGCCCAGAACCAGTGGCGCTTCGAGCGACCGAAGGCCGGGAACGAGTAGACGAACGTCGCGAGCGCGCCGATGCAGTAGATGAAGAAGGCGGCGTGGAGGTGGAGCGGCGCCGCCATCCGCTCGGCGAACGTCACGTGGGGGTAGGGCACGACCCACCAGGTCGGGAGAATCGAAAGCGCGTAGAGGGACGCGGCGATCGCCCACGCCGGGCCGATCGCGACCTCGCCCGTCACGAGCGGCCGGTCGGGCTTGTTCTTCCGGTCGATCTCCAGGTCCGCGATCTGGTTGACGATGTTCGAGGCCGCGTTCATCGCCGACGCGCAGAGCGAGCCGATCGCGACCGTCAGGATCACCGCCCAGGTGACGCGCCGCGCGGGGTCCGGATTGTGGGCCGAGCCGAAGGCGCAGACCGCGCCGGAGACGATCCCCAGAAGCGGCGGCAGGAGCGTGAACGGCCGCGCCAGGCGGAGGTATCGTTTCACGGGGCTCCCGGACCGGCGATCCGCAGGGCGATCATCGCCCCGAGGAACGTGTTGAGCGCGTTGGCGAACTCATGGTCGAGCCGGAACAGGAAGCGCCGGCCCATCGCCGACAGCACGCTCTCGGCGAGGGCGCCGAGAAACCCGCCGATCGCGGCGGCCCACGCGAGGCCCGGGGAGACGAGACCGAGGCCGGCCCCGGCCGCGGCGATCGCCGCCGCTCCGGCCAGGCTCGCCGCGGTTCCGGGCAGGGAGATCGCGCCCGGAGCTCCGGGAGACATGGGGCGCAGGGTCAGCGCCGAGAACGGTCGTCGGCCGTAGAGCGTTCCGATCTCGGTGCCGAGCGTGTCGGCCAGCGCCGCGGCGAAAGCTCCGACGAAGGCGATCGACCGCACGCCGAGGAGAGTCAGCGCCGCCGGAACGAGGCAGTTGGCGGCGACGTGCGCGGCGCCGCGCCGGCCCGAGTCGGCCTGGGCCACGCCGAGGGCCTGTCTTCCGCCGGTAGCCGAGCCTCGTCGCGAGCGTCCCGGCGAGGAAGAACGTCCACAGAAGCGCGTACGAGCTCCACCCGCCGAAGGCGAGGATCAGGAAGCCCACGGTCCCGCCGGCCACCGCTCCGGATCGGCTGACGACGCCCAGTCCGCCCATCACCGCGGCCGCGGCGGCGTTGACGGCGAAGGCCGTGAGCAGGGCCTTCCACCCGATCTCCCCGACGAGGAGGAGGGGCGGCGGCCAGTGAAGGCTCATCTGGTAGACGGCGAGCGCCGTCGGGAAGGCGGCCACGAGATTGTCGTCGATCCCGGCGCGCACGGATTCGAGAAACGCGTAGATGGCCGCGCCGATCACCAGGATGGCGGCGGCGGCGATCTCGGGCTCGCGCCGCGTGACGAACAGAAAGACGAGGATCGAGGCGGCGCCGCCGACCGCCCAGTTGGAGAGGAGCCCCGCCCAGGTCTTGCCGCGATTCCACGGAAGGGTCGGTCCCCCGACGGTGCGGCCGACGATCGCCGCCGCCGGATCTCCGAACGCCATCATCGCCCACACGGCCGCGGCGATCGAAATGTACTTGCCCGAAAACACCAGGATCAGGAACAGGACCATGGCGGGGTACGCCACGATCCCGGCGTCGCGGGCGGAGCCCGGGTCGCGGTAGAGCCCGCGCCCGACCCGCGGCATGAGGATCGCGTTGAACAGGAGGGCCGCGAGCGCGCAGGCGGCCGCGACCCTCCAGTCGAGCCAGCGCAGCGTCAGCGCGAAGAGCCCGAAGCCCGCGTGGACGGCCTTGCGCTTCCACTCGGCGGGCGTCATGGGAGCGCGCCGGTCAGTGACCGGTCGCCGTGCCCGCCGGGGCCGCGGGTGTCGCCGCCTTCGCGTACTTGTCGTACCACGCGACGTAGCGCTCGAGCCGGTCCCGCACGTAGCTGGGCTTGCGGATCCCATGATGCTGGCCGGGATAGATCACGAGCTGCGTCGGAACGCCGAGGCTCCGGAGCGCCTGGTACATCTGTTCCGAGTTGATCAGCGGCACGTTGAAGTCGTCCTCGCCGCAGAGGAAGAGCGTGGGCGTCGTGATCCGGTCGGCGTGAAGAAACGGGAACGACACTTTCATCCAGCCCTCGACGTTCTTCCAGGGAGGACCGAGCTCCTGCTCGTACTCGCGAATGTACTGGTCGGTGCCGTAGCCCGCGAGGATGTTCGAGATCCCCGCGCCGCTCGTCGCCGCCTTGAACCGCGGCGTCGAGGCGATGACGTAGTTCGTCAGCATGCCGCCGTAGCTCCACCCGCCGACGGCCAGGCGTTCCGGATCGGAGATCCCGCGGGCGATCGCGTCGTCGACCGCGGCGAGCACGTCCTGCACGTCGACGTTGCCCCAGTCGGCGTAGATCGCGGCCTGGAACTTCTCGCCCCGTCCGGAGCTGCCGCGCGGGTTCGGCGCCAGGACGACGTAGCCGTTGGCGGCGAACCAGTGCCACTCGTCGTCGAAGGAGCACTCGAACTGGCCCACCGGCCCTCCGTGGACGCGGAGGATCGTCGGGTAGCGCTTCCCGGGCTGGAAGTCCGGCGGCTTGACGAGGAAACCGTGGATCTCGGTGCCGTCCTTGCTCTTGAACTTCGTTTCCTCGACCGCGCCGAGGCGCACGTCCGCGAGCAGCGCGTCGTTCTGCTTCGACAGCCGCCTCGGTCCGCTCTTCTCGACCGCGTAGATCTCGTCGGGGAGAATCGCCGTCGTCATCTGGATCGCGACGCGCCCGTTGGCCGCCATCGAAAACGCGGGGATGACCTGGCGGCCCGCGACGAGGCGCTCGATCGCTCCGCCGGCCGAGGGGATTCTCGCCAGGCCGACAGCCTGGTCGTCCTCGAGCGTGAAGAGAATCGCCGCGCCGTCGGCCGTGTACTGCGGCGAGAGGACGTTGAGGTCGACGCTGGCGGTCAGGATCCGGGGCGCGCCGCCGGTCGCCGACACGACCGCCAGGCGATGGAGGCCGTAGTAGATGAGCTTGTCGGGCCCGCCCTGAACGTAGGCGATCCACTTCGAGTCGGGACTCCAGGCGAGGCGGCTGCCCCAGTCGGGCTCATTGTCGGAGCGCTCGTCGGTCGTGAGCTGGCGCGGGACGGCGCCGGGGCGCGGCTCGATCGCCCAGATGTCCCAGTTGTCCGTCCGGTCGGCCTCCGCCATGCGCTTGGAGACGAACGCGATCGTCTTGCCGTCCGGCGACCAGGCGGGGAGGAGCTCGTCGGAGTCGCCCGTGGTCAGGACCTGCGAGCTCCTCGCGGCCACGTCGAGGATCGAGAGGTGGTTGCGGAGCTTCCCGAGGTACCCCTCGATGTCGGCCTTGAACTGGAAACGGTCGATGACGATCGGCTTCTTCGTCTTTTTCGACTTCTTCGTCGCCGGCTCGTCCGCGTCCTTCTCGGGATCCGGGTCGGCGACGACGAGCACCATCCGCTTGCCGTCCGGCGACCAGTCGTAGTCCTCGACCCCGCCCTTCTCGTCCGTCAGCTTCTCGGCTTCCCCGCCCGAGCGCGGCAGGAGCCAGACCTGCGAAACGTCGTTGTCGTCGTCGCGGCTGCTCAGGAACGCCAGATACCGGCCGTCCGGGCTCCAGCGGGGCGACGACTCGGACTCCTTGCTCGGTCGTCAGGCGCACCGTCTCCCGGCCGTCCCAGCTCGTCATCCAGATGTCGGAGGAGTTCTTGTCCTCCTTCAGGTCCGGCGTCCGGACCGTGTAGGCGACCCAGGCGCCGTCGGGCGAGATTTGCGGATCGGAGACCGATTTCAGCCGGGCGATGTCTTCGAGCCCGAAGTTCCGGGCGGGAGGATCCGCGGACAGACCCGCGGTCATCCCGAGCAGCGCGAGAGCCATGGCCAGACGACGCATCAGTCGGTTCCTCCCTTGAAAGCAGGCACAGAGTCTAAACCGCCCGGCCCCGGCCGCGGCCTTCGGCGGGCTGACCCTCGGTCAGGCCTCCGGGCGCGCGCGCCGGGCGAGGTATTCGGCGAGGGGATCGCGAAAGTGCCGGACGGGCCGCCCGGTCAGCCTCTCGTACTTTCCCGTGTCGAGCACCGAGTAGGGCGGCCGGCGCGCCGGGCGAGCGAGCGCGTCGGAGGTCGTCGGGTCGACGGGAACGTCCGCGCGTCCGGCGAGCCAGAGGATCTCGCGCGCGAACTCGTTCCACGAGACCTCGCCCCTGTTGGCGAAATGATAGACGCCGGAGGCACCGGCCTCGAGCAGCGCGAGAATCGCCTCCGACAGGTCGGTCGTCGCCGTGGGCCGTCCGACCTGGTCGACGACGACGGAGAGCCGCGAGCGGCCCGACTCCACCTGCTTCAGGATCGCCTCGACGAAGTTCCAGCCCGAGCGGCCGAAGAGCCAGGACGAGCGGACGACGAGGCTGGTGGGCAGGCGGAGCGCCTCTTCCTCGCCGGCCAGCTTGGAGCGCCCGTAGGCCGAGAGGGGACGGACGGGATCCTCTTCGCGATAAGGCTCCTGATTCTGTCCGTCGAAGACGAAGTCGGTCGAGATCTGCGCCAGCTGCGCCCCCACGTGGCCGCAGGCGTCGGCCAGGTGCGCGACCCCCTCGGCGTTGACCTGGAACGCGCGCGGATCGGTCTCGCAGGCATCGACCTTCGTGAACGCGGCGCAGTTGACGACGACGTCGGGCGAGAGCTCCCGCAGGGTCCGCGACACCTGGCCCGAGTCGGCGACGTCGAGGTCGGCTTTCGCGCGGGCGAGAACGTCGTAGCCCGCGGAGGTCAGGAGGGCGACGAGGTCGGAGCCCAGCATTCCCGAGGCCCCGGTGACCAGAATCCGGCGGCGCGCGCGGGGCATGGTCCGGGGGGCGGCGAGGACCGCCGCGTGGCTGTCGAAGGCGGAGCCGCCGGCGTCCGACATGCGCGGGGCGAGGCTAGCCTGGAGCCTTGGCCGTGGAAGACGAGGTCGCGAGCCGCTGCTCGTACTGCGACCGGTAGTACTCGCGGTAGGCCGCGTCCCGTTCCTTGATGGGTCGCCACCACTCCTCGTGATCGCGGTACCAGCGGACGGTTTCGGCGAGTCCCTCCTCGAAGGGCGTCGAGGAGCGGAAGCCGAGCTCGCCGAGCTTCGACGCATCGAGGGAGTAGCGTCGGTCGTGTCCGGGACGGTCGTCGACGAAGCGAATGAGGGTCTCGGGTTTGCCGAGCTCCTTCAGGACGCGCCGGGTGATCTCGATGTTCTCGGCCTCGTTGCCGCCGGCGATGTTGTAGGTCTCCCCCGCCTTGCCTGCGTCGAGCAGGAAATCGATCGCCGCGGCGTGGTCGCGGACGAAGAGCCAGTCGCGGACGTTCCTCCCGTCGCCGTAGAGCGGCAGGGGCTGGCCGTCGATGGCGTTGGTCGCAAAGAGCGGGATGAGCTTCTCCGGATACTGGTACGGGCCGTAGTTGTTCGACGCCCGCGTGATGATCACCGGCATCCCGTACGAGGCCCAGTAGGAGTAGGCGAGGCGGTCGCCGCCGGCCTTCGAGGCCGCGTAGGGATTGCGCGGATTCAGCGGCGATTCCTCCGTGAAGGAGCCCTTCGGGATCGTGCCGTAGACCTCGTCGGTCGAGATCTGGACGAACCTCTGGACGCCGCGGCGCCGGGCCTCCTCGAGGAGGACGAAGACGCCGCGCACGTCGGTCTCGATGAACGACGCGTCGCCCAGAAGCGACCGGTCCACGTGCGTCTCGGCCGCGAAGTTGACGACCGCGTCGCAGCCTTCCATGGCGACGGACACGACGTCCGGATCCACGATGTCGCCGCGCACGAAACGGTAGTCCGGCCGGTGCGCGACCTCGGCGAGGTTGGCCGGGTTGGCCGCGTACGTCAGCTTGTCGAGGTTCACGACGGAAACGCCGCCGGCTCGCGACTCGAGCACGTGCCGGATGAAGGCGGAGCCGATGAAACCGCAGCCCCCGGTCACGAGCAGCTTCATACGATGCCGATCTCCGAGTTGTCGCCGACGAGGAACCGGTGGACGCGGGGGCGCTCGGCCCCCGGGTGTATGCGCACGTTCTTGCCGATGAGCGAGTCGGCGATCCGCACCGGGATGCGCTCGAGGCGCGAGCCCTCGAGCACGATCGAGTTCTCGATCTCGCAGCGGTCGATCAGGCACCCCGCGCCGATCGCCGTGTAGGGGCCGACGAACGCGTCGCGGATCTCGGCTCCGGGGCCGATGATGGCGGGCCCGCGCACCGTGCAGCGGAAGAGCTTCGCGCCCGGCTCGATCACGACCTTGCCCTCGACCTGGCACTTGTCCCCGACGGCGGAGAGCCCCCGGGCCGTGAACGTGTCGAGGATGATGCGGTTGGCCTCGAGCATGTCCTCGATCTTCCCCGTGTCTTTCCACCAGCCGGACACCAGGTGCGGGTGCACGCTCTTGCCGTGGTCGACGAGCCACTGGATCGCGTCGGTGATCTCGAGCTCCTGCCGGGCACTCGGCCGGATCGCCTTGACGGCTTCGAAGATGGAGTCGTCGAACATGTAGACGCCGACGAGCGCGAGGTCCGACTTCGGCTGCTTCGGTTTTTCCGTCAGCCGCACCACCCGGCCGTTCTCGAGCTCCGCCACGCCGAACTGCGACGGGTTCGACACCTTCGCGAGCAGGATCTGGGAGTTGCAGCCGAGCTTCCGGTAGTCGTCGACGAGCGCGGTGATGCCGTCGGCGATCACGTTGTCGCCGAGGTACATGACGAAGGGCTCGCCCTTGAGGAAGCTCTCCGAGATCAGGACCGCATGCGCGAGGCCCCGCGGAGCGTCCTGCGGAATGTACGTGATCCGCGCGCCGAACCGCGACCCGTCGCCGAGCGCCGCCTCGATCTCTTCGCGCGTGTCCCCGACCACGACGCCGATCTCCTGGATCCCCGCCGCGACGATCGCCTCGACGCCGTAGAAGAGCACGGGCTTGTTGGCGACCGGCACGAGCTGCTTGGCGCTCGTGTAGGTCAGCGGGCGCAGGCGCGTGCCTTTGCCGCCCGACAGGATGAGGCCTTTCATTGGCGGAGGATCATACCGAAGACGGCCCGGCCGGGAGGAAACCCGGCCGCTACGGTCCTCCCAACAGCGCGTCGATCGAGCCGTTCACGTCGAGCAGCGTGCCGATGTCCTTGAGGTTGACGACCAGGCGGTAGTCGTTGCGGGGCGCCGGCGGAAGGCGCAGCTGCCGCACCTCGAGGAACACCGTGTAGCAGGAGCCCTTGTAGGTCAGAAGCGACCGGTCCTCCTGGAAGAGGTTCGACTGCGCGTCGTAGGCGATCGACGTGTCGAAGCGGAAGTACTTGCCGAGGTCGATGCCTCCGGCGAAGCGCAGCTGATCGGAATTGAAGAACTGGCCCGGCGTCGTGACGACCGGGCGGCTGCCGAACCAGCTGATGTTCACGTAGTTGGGCCCCCAGTTGGAGCCGGCGGTGACCGTCGCCGACGTGAGCTGGTTGGCGTAGGGGTCGTAGGAGACCCTGCCGTCGAGGTGCAGGAGGCCGGCGCGCGAGAGCCGCAGGATGCCCTCGAACGGTCCGGTCTTGCGCTGCTGGAGCTCGGGCGGAATCGGAACGAGCGTCTGCGGGAACTCGAACGCGTAGGTCTGGGCGATCTCGAGCGAGGCGATCTCCTCGGCCGACCCCTTGAACTGGGCCGAGCGGGCGAGGAGCCGGTTGACGATCGCGTAGCGCACCTGGTTCCGGCCGAGCGCGTTGTCCACCTCGTCGAAGGCCGGGATCGCGGCCGGGTCGTCGACGTTGGAGACGTAGTTGTAGTCGACGCGCGGCTCGATGACGTGCTTCAGCTTGTCCCACGGCCCGATCTTCACGTCGTAGATGCGCGAGAAGGATGGCCCGACGAACGAGAGCCCGGCCTCGGCGTAGCTGCGGGTGAAGGCCTCGCCCGTGAAGTCGGTTCCGACGCCGTCGAGCGAGTTCGTGTACTGGGTGAAGCGGCCGCCGGCGCGGGCCGTGAGCGAGAGCCATGGGATGCTCTTGAACGGAAACGACACGATCGGGTAGAGGTCGAAACGGCCGTACGTGCCGTGCGCGAAGTCCCGCCCGCGGTTGATGAAGAGCCCGGAGAGCGACGAGAGCAGCGACAGGTAGAACGGGCTCTGACCGATCGGCGCCGTGCGGTGGAAGAACTCGACCGTCGGGAAGCGTTCCTGGATGACGGTCGTAGAGTAGAACGTCTCGCTCTTCTCGAAGCGGATGTTCAGGGAGTCCGAGCCGAAGTTCTTCGAGAGGAACCCTCGCGAAACGATCTGGCGCGCCGAGTTGAGGGCGAAGGTCCGCTCGAAGTCCTGCAGGTACTGCTGATCCGAGTAGTCGCGGATCGAGAGCACGCCGCGAAACCCGAACGGCAGGTCGTCCGCGACGTGGTCGAGGCGGAGCTTCCAGCGGGTCTCGGGCTGGACCGTGTAGACGCCGAGCGAGCCGTCGGGAAGGGTGCAGAAGCCGTTGCCGCCGTCGGGCGGGGCCTGCGAGAGCGGCACGCAGACCGTGGCCGCCTGGTCGCGGATCACGTACCCCTGGAAGAGGCCCGCCGACTCGTCGGTCGGCCGCCAGCGGGCCTCGAGCCCCCCGCCGATCGAGCCGTCGGTGAACGCGTCGAGCTGCGTCGTGACGTCGGTCGGGCGGCCCGTGACCCAGTAGTAGGAGAGCCCCAGGTAGCCGCCTCGCTGGTTGCTGTAACCGATCCCCGGAACGAGCATGCCCGAGGCCCGGTCTTCCTTGGTGGGCCAGATGAGGTAGGGCGAGTAGAAGAGCGGGACCGGCCCCGCCTTGAACGCCACGTCCTTCATGCGCGCGTAGTCGTCGAGCGTGACCGTCGCCTCGGAGAGGGTGAACGACCAATCCGGGTTCGGCATTTCGCAGGCCGTGAAGACGCCGTGGCGGATCCGGTAAGTCGCCTCCCCGATCTTCTCGATCGAGTCGGCCACGATGTGGAACGTCGGCGGCAGGTCCGCCGTCGCGTCCTCGAGAATCCCGGTCTTCGAGTCGAGGTGGAAGGTGCCGCGGCTCCCGGAGAGCCGCGTCGGCCCCTGGTCGATGACGACGTGCCCGGTCAGGACCGCCGTCTTCGTCGGGAAGTCGTAGCGCGCGGCGTCGGCCGTGATCTTGACGTCCTGGTACTCGATGACGACGTCTTCGCTGCCCTCCCAGAACTGGTCCTTCTCGAACTTCGCGGGCTTCTTCGTGTAGAGGCGGACCTCGCCGCCCTTCTCCGGCGCCTTGAACCTGATCTGGAAGTTTGTCCGCTGCTGGAAGCGCGACTCGAAGGGGTCGCCCTGGAGAGGGGTCCTGCGCGAGCGCCCGCGAAGCCGAGAGGGCGAGTAGGACGGCAGAGGCCCCGAGGACCTTCACGCGTCCATGGGGCGCACGCTCGCCGCGACGCGGAAGGCGGCCTCGGTCTTGGACCGGACCTCGTCGGCCGTCACGCCCGGCGCGAGCTCCGTCAACTCCAGCCCGGCTCCGCCGGGGAGGACGTCGAAAACGCAGAGATCCGTGATGATCCGGTGGACGCAGCGCCGCCCCGTCAGGGGCAGCGTGCACCGCTTGAGGATCTTCTTCTCCCCCGACTTCGCCGTGTGCTCCATGGTCACGACGAGCCGCCGCGCCCCCGCCACCAGGTCCATGGCGCCGCCCATGCCCTTCACCATCTTGCCGGGGATCATGTAGTTGGCGATGGAGCCTTCCTCGTCGACCTGCATGGCCCCGAGGATCGACAGGTCGATGTGGCCGCCCCGGATCATCGCGAAGGAATCCGCCGAAGAGAAGTACGAAGCGCCCGGGCGGACCGTCACGGTCTCCTTGCCGGCGTTGATCAGGTCCGGGTCGACCTCGGCGTCCGTCGGGTAGGGCCCGAGGCCGAGGATCCCGTTCTCGGACTGGAGGATCACCTCCATGCCCGCCGGTATGTGGTTGGCGACGAGCGTCGGCATGCCGATGCCGAGGTTGACCGTGTACCCGTCGCGCAGCTCCCGGACGGCCCGGCGGACGATGCCCTCGCGGTCGAGCACGTCAGCCTTTCTTCACGGTGCGGCGCTCGATGCGCTTCTGGCGCGGCGCGACGATCATGCGGTTCACGAACACCCCGGGCGTGTGGACGCTTTCCGGGTCGAGGTCGCCGACCTCGACGAGCTCCTCCACCTCCGCGACCGCGATCCTCCCCGCGGTGATCGCCATCGGATTGAAGTTGCGCGCGGACTTTCGATAGACGAGGTTGCCGAGCCGGTCGCCCTTCCAGGCGGCGACCATGGAGAAGTCCCCGACGATGCCGCGCTCGAGGAGATAGTCGCGGCCGTCGAAGCTGCGCGTCTCCTTGCCCTCCGCCACGAGCGTTCCCGCGCCCGCGGGCGTGTAGAAGGCGGGGATTCCCGCTCCGCCGGCGCGCATGCGCTCGGCGAGGGTCCCCTGCGGCACGAGCTCGACCTCGAGCTCGCCGGAGAGGAACTGGCGTTCGAACTCCGCGTTCTCGCCGACGTAGGAGGAAACCATCTTGCGGATCTGGCGGGCCCGCAGCATGAGGCCGAGCCCCCAGTCGTCGACGCCGCAGTTGTTGGAGACGACGGTCAGGTCCTTCACGGCGCGGCGCACGAGCGCGGCGATCAGGTTCTCGGGAATGCCGCACAGGCCGAACCCGCCGACGACGAGCGTCGCCCCGTCCGGCACGTCCCGCACGGCCTCGTCGGCGGACGCCGACGACCTTGTTCATCATCGCACGTCGATGATAACCGAGGGCATTGACCCCTGAGGGTTTAGAGGTTGAGGGTCACCGCTCGCACTCAGCGACATCCGTTCGCGGCGCGAAGAGTCTCCCGACCGAGGGCAGCGGAGGAGCCTCGCGCCGCGGGAGCGAGGGCGCGGAGAGGGATCAGGCTCGCGGTCGAGCCCGCCACTGGGCGAGCCGCGCGCCGGTGCGCCCGCAGGCGCAGATCCCTCTCAAGCGCGAGCGACGGCAATAAACTCCGCGACGTCCAGGTCCGCGCTCGCGCCGGGAAAGCGGGCGAGGCGGTTCCGGCGGCGCTCGCCTTCCGGCGACACCGGCAGGACGACCGTGTCGACCTCGACGACGCGGTAACCGGAGGCTTCGAAGAGGTCCCGCAGCGTCGCGCGGGTGAACAGGCGCAGATGCGTGCCCGAGAGGATCGAGTACGGCACGTAGTCGAAGCGCCCGCGGATCAGGTCGTCGACGATCGACCAGTGGCCGGCGTTGGGCACGGACGCGACCAGGACGCCCCCTTCCGACAGCCACGGCCGCACGCGCACGAGCGCGTCCGAGGGATCCGCCAGGTGCTCCAGCACGTCCCCGAAGAGGATCGCGTCGAAACGGTCCGTGAAGTCCTCCCGGACCTCCTCGAGGCGGGCGCAGAGGACTTGGTCGTAGGACTTCGCGGCCGCCGCCGCGTCTTCCGGGTCCGGCTCGATTCCGACGATGCGCCGGACCCCGCGGGCGCGGAGCGCCGCGGCGGTCGCGCCCCGCGAGCAACCCACGTCGAGCACGGCCGCCGCTCCCGCGGGCACCTTTGCGGCGAGATCCTCGCGCGCCGACGCATCCATCGCCCCGTAGCGATGGAGGTAGGCGCGCGGATCGATGCCCACGGCCAGCCCCCGCGCCCCGGCCTCGCGGGGCACGTCGCCGAGCGGAAGATCCCCCGGCAAGAGGGACAACACGGCGCGGCGCGCGGCGTAGACCGGAGAGGCCGGCGCCGACGCGGTCCGGATCTCCCCGCCCGCCGCGGCCGCATGGGCCACCGCCTCGCCGAGGAGGGTCGGCGTCAGATAGGCAAACGGAGGCGCGAAGCGCGCCTCCTCGGTCTCCGCCTCGTTCGACACCGGAAGCAGCACCGAGAGGTCCGGCCGGGAGTCGAGCGCCGCGACGAGCCGTCCTGCGGGCTCGGGCAGCAGGTAGGCCTCCGGGTCCGCCTGCACGAGAACGATCGGCGCCTTCCCCGCCGCGTCGGCGACGATCGGGGCGCGCCCGGGCGCTTCCGTGCGACACCTCGCGGGAAGCTGGTTCAGGTATCGCGACACCAGACGCCAGGCCCACGGCGCCTCCGCCGAGAAGCGCGGCACGCCTCCGACGACGAGGTCGAACTCGGGAAGGCTCAGGCGGTCTCGACGAGCATCGCCGTGGCCTCGCCTCCGCCGATGCAGATCGCCGCGATGCCGCGCTTGCCGCCGCGCTTGCGGAGGGCGTGGATCAGCGTCGTGAGGATCCGCGCGCCGGAGGCGCCGATCGGGTGGCCCAGCGCCACGGCGCCGCCGTGGACGTTGACCCGGTCGGCCGGCAGGGACAGCTCGCGGATCGCGGCCATCGACACGGCCGCGAAAGCCTCGTTGATCTCCCAGAGGTCGATGTCGGGGACGGCGAGGCCGGTCTTTTCGAGGAGCTTCCCGATCGCGCCGATCGGGGCCGTCGTGAACCACTCGGGCGCGGCGGCCACGCCGGTGCTCGCGACGATGCGCGCGATCGGCTTCCAGCCCTTCGCCTTCGCCTTCTCCTCCGAGGTCACGACGAGGGCCGCGGCGCCGTCGTTGATCTTCGAGGAGTTGGCGGCCGTCACGGTCCCGTCCTTCTGGAACGAGGGCTTCAAGGTCGGCATCTTCTCGAGCGGCGCGCTGAAGGGCTCCTCGTCCGCGTCGACCCGGACCGGTTCGCCCTTCTTCTGCGGCACGGCCACCGGAGCGATCTCGTCGGCGAAGAGCCCGCTCTTCGAAGCGTTCTGGGCGCGCTTGTAGGACTCGAGCGAGTAGGCGTCCTGCTCCTCGCGCGTGAACTTGTACTTCGCCACGCAGAGCTCGGCGCAGTTGCCCATGTGGGTGTCCTTGTAGGGGTCCCAGAGGCCGTCCTTGATCATCGAGTCGACGAGCGTGCCGTTGCCCATCCGCAGGCCCGTGCGCGCCTTCTCGAGCAGGTACGGCGCGTTCGACATCGACTCCATCCCTCCGGCCACCGCCACCGCGTACTCGCCCGCCTGGATGGCGTTGCCGGCGTCCATGACGGCCCGCATCCCCGAGCCGCACACCTTGTGGACCGTCACGCAGGGAACCGTGTCGGGGATGCCGGCGCCGAGAGACGCCTGCCGGGCGGGCGCCTGCCCGATCCCGGCCTGGAGGACGTTGCCGAAGACCACCTGCTCGACCTCGTCGGCCCTCACGCCGGCGCGTTCGAGGGCGGCGCGGATGGCCACGGAGCCGAGGGCCGGGGCGGGCAGGGAGGAGAGCTTCCCGAGAAAGGAGCCGATGGGCGTTCGGGCCGCGGAGAGGATCACCAGGTTCTTCATAGGGGGCGCATTCTAACGCCGGGCCCGACCGGTCTATTTCGCCGACTCGAGCCTCCAGCCGGTGCGGATCGTCGTGGCCGAGCAGTAGGTCTTCAGGCAGTCGACGTTGTTCAAGCAGGAGAGGATCGCCTGGCAGGCCTGCTGGGCGTTCGAGCCCTCCGCGATCTCCGCGTTCTCGACGCACTTGCCCGAGTACCCCGCATTCGTGAAGGTGCAGGTCGCCTGGGGCGGGGGCGCACCGGCGCTCGACGGAGCGGGGCGTCCCGAGAGGACGAGCGTCAGGGCGGCGGCCAGCCCGAGGGTGCGTTTCATCGCGTCTCCTTTCGACCTTCCGGAGGAGCTCGATCATAAACCCCGCGCGGCGGGTTAATCTCTTCTCATGGCCCGCATCCTGGCCGTCGATTTCGGAGAGAAGCGGATCGGGCTGGCGACTTCGGACGCCTCCGGGAGCCTCGCGACTCCGCGGATCACCCTGCGCCGCAAGCGGGACGAGGTCGTGATCGAGGAGCTCGCCCGCTTCTGCGAGCGCGAGGAGATCGCCCTGACCGTCATCGGCATCCCTCGCTCCCCGGAGGGCATCGAGAGTCCGATCGCCGCCCGCATCCGCTCGTTTGCCGCCAAGTTCGGGCAGCGAACCGGCCTGCCCGTGCGCTTCCACGAGGAGACCCTGACGTCCAACGAGGCGGCGCGGCGGCTGAACCGGCGGGCCAGCGCGGAGGACCTCGACCGGACGGCCGCGGCGGTGCTTCTCGAGGACTACCTGGCGAGCGTCGGTCCGGAGGTCCCTTGAGCGCGGGACGTCGGATTCTCCGCCTCGGGCTCCTCACGGGGCTGCTGCTCCTGGCCGCCGCGATCCTGCTCTACCGGCGCCTCGAGCACCCGCCGGCCCCCGCCTCGCCGGGCGAGGCGACGGTGTTCTTCCCCTTCGGCACGCCCACCTCGGAGATCTTCCGCAGGCTCGACGCGGAGGGAGTCGTGTCCCCGGCCTGGCTGGCCGAGGCCTACTACCGGATCGCGGAGAGCGCCACGCCCCTCCAGGCCGGCGAGTACCGGTTTTCCCGGCCGTCCCCCCTTTCGGAGGTCATCGCCCGCATGGCCCGCGGCGACGTCGTGCGCCACGCGATCGTCGTCCCGGAAGGCCTGACGGCGGACGAGACCTTCGAGCTCTTCCTGAACCGCGGGATCTCGCGGCCGCAGGCGTTCCGCAACGCCTTCACGAGCGTCCAGCTCATCTCCTCGGTCGCGCGCGGCGCGCCCGACCTCGAGGGGTTCCTCTTCCCGGACACCTACGTCGTGACGCGTTCGACCTCCGCGCGCCAGATCGTGGAGGCGATGGTCGCCAACTTCCGGAAGCACTTCACTCCGGAGATGCGCGAGCGCGCCGCCGCCCTGGGACTGACGATGCGCCAGGCGGTCGTCCTCGCGTCGATCGTGCAGAAGGAAACCTCGCTCGACCGCGAGGCGCCCGTGATCGCCGGTCTCTATCTGAACCGCCTCAGGCGCGGGATGCGGCTCCAGGCGGACCCGACGGTCGCCTATGCGCTCAAGCGCGACGGAAAGTGGACCGGGACGCTCTACCGCTCCGACTACGGCTACCCGTCCGACTTCAACACGTATCGCACCGCGGGGCTGCCTCCGGGCCCGATCTGCAACCCCGGCGTCCGGGCCCTGCGGGCGGCGGTGACGCCCGTCAAGACGGACTTCGTCTACTTCGTGGCCGATCGCGCGGGCGGCCACACGTTTTCGCGGACCTTCGAAGAGCATCTCGAGGCGATCGCCGCCGCGCGCCGACGCGAGCGCGAGCCGGCGCCCGAGCCGGAGCCGGCGGAGAGCTCCGAGGCGCGGAACCACCGATCCATGCGGTAGTGCCCCCGGCGCCGGCGTCCTTGACCGCCCGCGGCGCGAAGCCCACAATCGGCGCGACTCCAACCGATGCCCACAGACACCCTGCCCCGCCCCTTCGGAACCTATCTCCTGACCGCGGCCCTGCCGGGCGACGCCCTCGGACGGCAGTTCCGCGCCCTCCGGGCGGAGGCGGCCGAGCGTTTCATGCGGCTTCGCATCCTCGATTCCCCCGAGCTCTCGAGCGACGCGCTGCTCGACGCGATCGAGGAGAACGGCGAAGTCCACGGTTTCCTCAAGAACCCGGCGGTCGCCCGCGGAGTCGAGATGGATGCGGTCGACGGCGTGCCCTTCGTCGCCTGGAGCGAGCCGAGCGGACGCACGCTCGCCGACCTGCACCAGAAATGCCGCTCTCTCGCTCGGAAGATCCCGGTCGAGCATGCGCTTCTGATCGCCGAGAAGGTGGCCACCGCGCTCGATCACGCATACAACACGACGATCGACGGAGATCGGACGCTGCACGGACTGGTCTGGCCCGGCTTCGTCGCGATCTCGGACGACGGCGAGATCCGGCTGGCGGGATTCGGTCTGGCCTCGGGCGTCCTGCCATCGATCGGGAAGCCGCGCCTCGCCCGCGAGCTCGCTCCCTACGTCGCGCCGGAGGCGCGCGAGTCCGGCGCGGTCGGCAGGAACTCGGACGTGTTCTCCGTCGGAGCGCTGCTCTACGAGATGCTGACCGGGCAGGTGCCCGGGCCCGACGCGTTGGCGGCCCTCAAGACGAGCGGCCCCGCCGGACCGCCCCTCATCGCGCCCGAGATGCTCGCCCTGCTGCGCATGACGCTCGGCCCGCCGGAAAGCCGGTACCACTCCGCCGGCGACCTGCGGCGGGAGCTCGGCAAGCTCCTCTTCTCGGGCCCCTATTCGCCCTCGACCTTCAATCTCGCGTACTTCGTCAACGACCTGTTTCGCGAGGAAATCGAAGCGGAAACGCGAGCCCGCAAGCGCGAGGCGGCGCTCGAGGCCGGGAGTTCGGCGCCGGAGAGCCGCCGGGAGGCTCGGGCGCCTGCGCCGGCGCCCGTCCCGGCGCCATCCCCGGCCGCGCCGTCATCCGGGACCGGCCCGCGGATCACGATCGCCTCGGACCCGCCGCGCAGAAGTCCCCTGGCCCTCATTGGCGGGCTCCTCGCTGCGACGGCCGTTGCCGGCGGAATCTACGTGGTGTCTCGCCGCCCGCCTTCCCCCGCGGCGGCCCCCGCCGCGCCGGCGCGCGCGACCACCGCTGCGCCGTCGCCGACGCTGCTGCCGGAGTTCCAGCCCACGCCGGCCGGTCCGACGACGAGGATGACCGAGGAGCAGTTTCGCGAAGAGGTCTCGAGGAGGGTCGCGCTGGAGACCGAGCGACTCGAGGCGCGGATCCGTGCGCAGCAGGCGCCCACGCCCGCCCGGCTGGCCGGAGGCCCCGTTGCGCGGCCCACCGCCTTCGAGGCGCTCGTTCCCACGTTCGCGCCGGTGCCCACCTCCACGCTTCCTCCCGCCATCGCCGTAGCGCCGCCTCCCGTGGCGGCCACGGAACCAATTCCGACCGCGCTGCCAGCGCCCACGCGGGTTGCGATCCGCGAAGGTGCGCTCGTCCCGTTCGAAGAGCTGGATGCGCCTCCCCGGATCGCGACGGTCGTCAAACCGGGCTATCCCCCGCTGGCGCTGAAGGCCCGCATCGGCGGGATCGTGGTGTTGCGAGTTCTCGTCTCCGAAAAGGGCCTGCCCGTCGAAGTCGCCGTGCTCCGCGGAGCGCGTGCCGGCCTCGACGAGGCCGCGGTCGCGGCGGTCCGGAAGTGGACTTTCACGCCGGGGACGAAGGGCGGCGTGGCGGTGGGGACCTGGATGACCGTGCCGATACCGTTCGAGCCGTGAGGTTGGGCCCGGTCATCCCGAGGCGCCAGGGATCCCGAACTCGACTCGGATGACTGGCGACAAAGCTCGGGATCCCTCGGCGCTCGCGCCTCGGGATGACGCGCGACCGCTTCGCGCCGCGCGTCACTTCGGCGGGGCGTAGTCGATCGACTTCAGGCCCGGGGCCTTGGTCCGCAGGAAGTCCTCCATGACCTTGTCCTCGGTCCACATGATCTCGGTGCCGTCGATGTAGTAGGTCGGCGTGGACTTGACGCCCAGCCGCTGGCCTTCCTCGAGGTCCTTGCGCACGTCGTTGAGGCTCTCGTCGCGCAGGTAGCAGTTGAGGAAATCGGCCCGCGGAATGCCCGCGGCCTCGGAGAACGTGAGGGCGAGCTCGTCGATCCCGGAGACCGTCATGACCTGCTGCTGCGCGTAGACCTGTTTCTTGAACGCGAACATCTGCTGCTTGGCGAATCGCCAGATGCAGTCGGCGGCGGAGGCGGCCTTCATCGACCAGGCGTGCGAGAACCACAGCGGGTAGAACTTGTAATACCGCTTGTAGGAGAGCGCGCCGTTGTTGGCTTCGAGCAACGCGTCCATCTGCCCGCCCCGGTACCGGCAGTAGCCGCACTCCATGTCGGCGTACTCCACGATCTGGACGGCGCCGTCGGCCTTGCCCTCATACCGGTTCTGCGAGAGGTCGATGCGGCGCTTGCGCTCCTCCCGGGGATCCGTCTGGAAGTCCCAGAGGTTGCCGTTGAAGAAGCGCGTGCCGTCCGGCGTGACGTAGCCCGGCATGCGCACGGGTCCCCATCCCGACTCGACGGCCACCCACACGGCCTTCAGGCCCGCGGCGTCGCGCTCGGGCGCGAGCGAAGCCTTGGCCTTCGTCCGGTAGACGGTGCCCGTGCGGCTCTCGATCCAGCCGAGATCCGCGGCGGATTGAATTGGCTTCGGGCTCGGGTTGGAGAGCGAGTCGCCGTCGAAGAACCACTTTCCGTCGTCCGAGACGTAGACGAGTCGATCGACCGCGAGCTTGGGATACTTGCCGGACCGCTTGATCTTGTATCCCTGAAAACCCGGCAGCCGGTCGACGGCCTTCTCGACCGTGACCTTCGAGGCCGGGTCGAACGGGAGGTAGTTGACGAGGTACGCGGGCAGGCGCGCCTCCACGGCCGCGGCCCCGTCCTTGCCCTGGGCGACGGCCGGCGACGGCGCGGCGGCGATGGCGAGTGTGAGCAGGCAGAGTCCCATCGTGCGAGTCTTCATCTGTTCCCTTTCGCGGTGAGTCAATGTCCCGTCGGCGGCCCCTGTTTTAGCAGAT
Source organism: uncultured Acidobacteriota bacterium (assembly GCA_963810205.1). Taxonomy (GTDB): domain Bacteria; phylum Acidobacteriota; class Thermoanaerobaculia; order UBA5066; family Gp7-AA6; genus DAHUXD01. The sequence goes on along the minus strand of CAWEMP010000020.1, from coordinate 221,222 downwards.
TCAGGGACTGAATGACGCCCGGCTGGCCGGGCTTGAGCCTCAGCGACTTCTCGAAGAGCGCGGTGGCCTCGTCTCGACGGCCCAGGCAGGTCTTGAAGAGGGCGATGGCGTTGATCGTGTCCGGCTGCTGGCTCGACGCCTCGAAACGCGCCACGGCGTCCAGGGCCCCCGGGCAATCCCTGTCCTGGAAGCGCAGGATGCCGAGCTCGCGCCCGATGATCTCGTTGGCCGGATACGCGCGCGCGCCGCGCTCCAGGACGTCCCGGGCGGGGCCCGCCTTGCCCTTGTCCGTGTACTCCCCGAACCACTGCAGCACGGTTCCCTCCGGGTCGGCGTGGCCGCTGGCCAGGGACTGGAAGAGCCAATCCACCGCCTGCCTGTCCTGCCCGCGAATGCGACAGAGAACGGCCAGGTTGAACTGGGGCGAGGCGTAACCGGGCCGCAGCTCGAGGGCCTTGCGGAACGCGGCCTCGGCCGCACCGAGGTCCTTCGAACTCTCGCGCAGGTAGACGCCGAGGTTGTTCCAGCCGCCTTCGGTCAGGCCGGGCCGCTCGCCGCCGGACGGAGCCAGCTTCTCCGGCTCGCTGCCCGAGAGGTAGCCGAGGTTGCGAAGCCGCTGAGCGTAGTCGCTCGCCTCCTTGTCCGACATGGCCTCGGCCTGCACGCGCCGAACGGCCACCGTGCCGAAGAGGTTTTTCTTCGACGGCGCCGGCACGTCCGGAAACGCCGCCCGGATGACGCTCCCGCGGACCGCTCGATCCACGGGCAGGCCGAGGAGAGCGGAGACCGTCGGCGCCAGGTCGTAGACCGTGGCGGATCCGCGGGCCTGCCCGCCCCGCACCCGAGCCCCCCAGGCGGCGAAGACGCCGTCCAGCCGGTGCCAGAAGGCCGCCGTCGACGGATTGAGCGACGAACGCTCGCACGGCCGGTCGGAGCCCCACTTGAAGCCGTGGTCGGAGTTGACGACGAGCGTCGCCCCGTCCTCCTCCGCGCGGCGCATCCACTGGCCGAGGATCCGGTCGACGAGGGCGTAGTACTCGTCCACGGCGCGGTGGAACCTGGCGAAGTCGCCCTCGTCCGCGCAGGTCATGCGCGGCGGCACGAAGGACGCGAACACGTGACCGATGCCGTCGGTGCCCTCGAGGTAGAGGACCATCAGGTCGGGCAGGGTCCGGTCGTAGAGGTCCCGGGCGATGCGCTGCTGGACCCGCGTCGCGCTGAGAATGTTGGAGAGCGCCACGATCGGATTGTCCAGGGCCTGGCCCGTGGCGCGCAGCCGCGCGATCTCGTCGGGCGGCACGTCGACGAATCGCGCGATCTCCGCGTCCGTGACGCGGCCGTCGCGCGCGATGATCTGCTCGACGCCGGCCGAGAGCGCCGCCGGATAGGCGACGCCCGCCCGAGGCAGGTCCTTGAAGAGGATCGGGCTGGCGTGATCGGTGACGAAGAACCCCTGGACCTCTTCGGCCGGATGCGTCGCCCACCAGCCCACGACGCCGACGGAGAGCCCGGAGGCCGAGGCCACGTTCCAGACCGCCGGGACGGCGCGCGAATCGCCCGAGATCGGCACTTTCTGGCCGCTCTTCGGATCGACCTCCTGGAAGTCGAGAATCCTGTGGACGTCGGGACCGACTCCCGTCGCGATCGTCGTCCAGACCACCGGCGAGAGCACCGGCATGAAGCTCTTCAGCTTCGCCGAGTAGCCTTCGGCGGTCAGTCTCTTCCAGTTCGGCATCCGGCCTTCCGCCGCGAGGCGGTCGAGCAGCTCCCAGTCGAGTCCGTCGAGTCCCAACCAGATCACCGGCGCGCGGCCGCCGGCCGGGCGACGCGTGCGGGTCGGCGTGTCCGAGGACTCGACGGCGGCGACGGACGGCGCCGGCGACGCCGGCGCGGGAGGCGGCGACGCGCGCTCCGGCGAGCGCCCGCACGAGAGGGCGAGGACGGCGAGGGCGGCCGCGCCGCCGAGCGCCCGCGGCCGGACGCGCATCAGCCCCGGCCGTTCCGCCCGGACGCTTTCGGGGCCGCCCCGAGCCTGGCGCCGATCGCGCCCTCGGCCACGCCCGGCTCCGACGTCAGAAAGACACCGTCGTAGAAGAACACCGGCGTGCCGTTCAGGCCCAGGCGCATCGCGAGCTCGATGTCCTGGACGACGCGCTGGCGCGCGCGGCCGCTCGACAGCTCCGCCTGGAAGGCCGCGGACACGCCCGCGGCCTCGGCGACGTCCGCGCCGAGCTGCCGCGCGGCCGCCGGCGTCATGGACGCGGCCTTCGGAAAGAGCGCCTCTTCGTACCGGAGGTACAGGGCCGGCGAAACGTTGGCGAGCGCGGCTGCCGTCTCGGCCGCGGCGAAGGCCCAGTCGTGGACCTTCACGAGCGGCAGAAACCGGATCTCGAGCGCTCCGCCGCCGTGGGTGAAGGCGTACACCCGCAGCTCCGGCGTGCGCACCCGGCAACGCTCGCACTGGAAGTCGATGAAGGACGTGACGAAGTAGGCGCCCTTCTCCGGGCGGACCCCCGGAGATTCCGCCAGGATTTTCTGGCGCCGCGCGGCCGGCTCGACGTCGAGCGGCTGGAACTCCCCGATCAACAGCGATGCGCCGTCCTCCGACACGAACCCGGCGCGCGCCGCCGAGGCGCCCTCCGCCTGCCGGATCGAAAGGCGGATCGGCTTGAGCGGACCGCGGTTTCCCGGCGCCACGGAGAGCGTGACCGGGAGCCCGTAGGCATCGGCGAGCGCCCCCTGGAGGATCGGAATGTCCTGCGCCGGCGAGAACGGCCGGTCGCGGCGCGAATCGTCGTGCAGGACCTCGCCCACGAAGATCTCCTGGCGTGCGGTATCGACGAGAGTGATCGACATCTCGTTGCGGTTCTTGAGCTCGCACTCCCGCTCGACCCGGTAGGTTTCGTAGCCGGCCAGCCGGATCTCGGGGGCCGGGGTCACCGTCACCTTCGTCGCCGGGCACACCGAGTACCAGGCCTCGAAGTACCGGGCGACGCGCTCCCGGGTCGAGCCTGTCGCGCCCGATCCGGAGGCCGGAAACGCCGCGAGGAGGACGAAAATCAGGGCTCGGCGCATTCGGGCAACCTTAACACGGGGAGGGGCTTACGGAATTTCCGGCGGCGACTCAGGGACGCTCGAGGTCGATCCGCATCCGCCGGAAATCGATCGCCACGTGGAAGTTCTTGAGGAACGAGTTTCCCAGGATCCCGTCCTCGAGCGCCCCGTCGTCCTCCTTGATGACCAGGTTGCGGAACTTCACGTCGAACCCCGAGAGGCCGATCGCCACCGAGTCGGCGCGCGCCCATTCCGCCTGGGACTTGCCGAGGCCGTAGAGCGTCTTGGGGTAGAACTTGCTCGACGCCTTCAACCCGGCCTGGCGCACGCCGTTGGAGGTCAGCATCGTCGGCTCGCTTCCGGTGTCGAGCAGCATCAGGTACCAGCCGCCGCGGTCGATGGAGCAACGGGCGAACACGCGCGAGCGGGTCACGAAGAGATTCTGCTGCGGATCGCGCCCGGCCCCGCGCAGGTCCTCGCGGGTCAGCTTCAGGCGCCGCGCTCCGTAGTCGAGCCCCAGCCGGAACTGCTTGATGAGGTGCAGCCCGAGCACCATCGGCACCGGAAAGTCGCCGCGGGAGGTCTCGAAGAGGAGGGCGTCGTCCGGCATCAGCATCACCGGCACGTGCGCGAGCACGAAGCCGCCGAACTCCAGCCGGTCGACGATCCCGAAGGTGAGCGGGAATTCCTTCGCGTGCAACCCGCGGCCGAAGGCCTTCGAGTCCGGGATCTCGCGCACGCCGACCTGGCGCGCGAACGACTCCGTGAGGATCGTGTACGCCGCGCCGGTGTCGAGAATCGCCGCGGAGTCCGAGCCGTTGATGCGCACCGGGAGCCGGATCAGGTCGAAGCCCTGCATCGAGAACTCGGACTCGTGCGACTCTCCGGCGGGCGGGCCCGCATAGAGGGGGACGTTCTGGATCGCCTCCAGGAAGTGGATGTAGCCCGGCAACAGCCCGTAGCCGTCGCGCCGCGCCGCGGTGGCGAACTCGAGCGCGAGCTCCGGCTCGTCCCAGAAGATGAAGCCCTGGGCCAGCGCCCACTCGAGCTCGGCGCGGCGGGCCGGCCGCGCCTCGGTGTCGATCGCGCGCGTCAGCAGCGGCAGGGCCGCGTCGATGTCGCCCCGCGCCAGCAGCGCCCTCCCGAAGGTCGCGAGCGAGGACGGGCTCTTCTCGAGCTCCGCGCGGGGGACCTGGCGAAAGAAGCTCTCGACCTCGAGATACTCGCCGCGCGCGAGCTGCTCCTCGGGGTTCGCGCCTCCCAGCCAGGGGATCTCGCGCACGTCGGCCGAGGGCAGGACCTCCACGCGCAGCTCCGGGCGAGGCGCAGGAGAGGGCGCGAGAGGGCCACGGCGGCCGCCGCGACCGCTACGGCGACGACGAGGCGCTCCGCGCGCAGCGCCCCGCGTCGCCGCCCGAGACTCAGCGGGACGCTGTCCTCGTCAGGGAGCCCGTGCGCAACGCCGCCCGCGCCGTCTCGAGGGTCGTCAGGGTTCTCCCCTCGCGCTGCCAGACGTTGTGGCCGTAGCCCTTGCGGGTGATGAATTCGAAGTCCACCTGGTGGAACGAGAGGCCTGCGGGCAGCAGCTCCCGGCGGTAGTGCCAGACCTCGCGGTAGTTCCCGTCCGAGTCGGGCAGCCGCGTCCCGACGCTCGTCATCTTGTCGTAGATTCGAGCCGAGGCCGCGCCCGACGTGCCCTTCAGGGCATTCGTCAGGTCGAGGTCGCTGTACATCGACATGCCCTTCGGATCCGCCGCGTCCTCGCCGACCGCCAGCGGCTTGCGTCCGATCCAGGTCGGCGGCCCGAGCAGAACGAACACCATCCCGCGATCCGTCACGCTGCCCCGCGTCTCGTCCTGAGCGAATTTCGCGTCGGCGAACGCGACGCGGCGCTCGAACTCGATCCGCGTTTCGTTCTCGGGCGTTTCGGGCCGCGAATCGCGGTCCTTCCAGAACGCGGCGATGAACTCCGAGCGGGAGGCCGGATCGGACAGGCGTTCGTAGTCCCGTTTCTGGTCGTTCGTCAGCAGGTAGCCGGCCGGCCCTTCGGCCCAGTCTTCCCCCGCTTCCTCCGCGCCCTTCTCGACGGGCGCGATGTACGCGCGGAAAGAGGTCGCGAGCGAACCCGTCTCCGCGGGTTGCTGCGCGGCCGAGTGCATGGACTTGCGGACGTCCTCGAGCACCGCGATGACTTTCGGCGGAAAGGCGGAAGGATCGAGCGACGCGTTGGGCTGGTAGGTCAGGAACGTCTCGAACTTGTCGCGCGCCTCGTCGGTGCGGCCGAGGGCCGCGTCACAGGCGCCGCGATAGAACGCGAGCCCGGCGGGAAGCGCCGCGCGGTACGACTCGTTGCCGGGCTTCTCGGCCTCGGCCGCGAGCTGATCGAGCGTCGACAGCGCCGCGTCGTATTGCGCGAGGCGGAACTGTTCCTTGGCCTTGAGGAACAATCGGACGCATTCGGAATCGGCGAAGGCGAGCGAGGAGAGCAGAGCGAGGACCGAAGCGAGCACGGCGCGGCGCATACGACACCTCCGCATCGTACCGATCATACGACTTGATACGCGGCGGTGGGGAGAGAGTTGAGGGACCGGGCGAACGCGATGCGATCGACGCGCGATCCGCGTCTCCCGACTTCAATTCTCTGACTGTCGACTTCAAAAAAATGGGGGCGGCCGCAGCCGCCCCCGGGGGGACAAAGACCGGATCGAGAAGGACGAACGCTAGAACGTGACCTTGAGCGCGACGCGGAGCAGGCGCGGGTTCGTCTGCGCGACCGTCTTGAGGATAGTCCGGGTTGTCCGAGCACGGAGCCGTGGCCGAGGCCGCGCAGGTGCCCGTTCCCGGCTGCTGACCCGGCTGGCCGTAGAACGGGCTCGTCGGATCCGTGACGAAGGTGCCGCCCGAGTTGAAGTTGCTGTCGACCGCGATGGTCGTCTGGCGGTTGAGGACGTTGAACACGTAGAGCTGCGGCGTGATCGTCACCGGGCCCGAGCGTCATGTTGTAGCCGAGCGAGAGGTTCAGGTCGTAGTCGGTCGGGGTCCGGCCGAAGGTGCCGCGCTCCTCGAGGTAGAGGTTGGCCGGATAGAAGTCGTTGAACCAGCCGAGGCGGGAGATCGGCAGGCCGCTGCGGACGTAGAACTGCGCGCCCGCCGAGAGACCGAACGGCGCGTTGTAGACCGCGTCGATGCGGGCCTGGACCGGCCGGTCGAGCTCGAGGTTGCCGTAGTCGTTGAACGTGAACTGGTAGTAGTCGTAGTCGGCGTTGATGCCGGGGTCCGTCTGGCCCGTGGCCTCGCGGATGGCGCCCGAGTAGTTGCCCTTGAGCGACGAGTACAGGAACGAGGCCTGCGCCCAGATCTCGTTGGTGAACTGCTTGCGGGCCACCATCTCGATGCCGCGGAAGATGCGCTTGGCATCGCCGATCGGCGACGCCGGTGGCCGAACACTCGCCCGCCGACGGGTCCGTCGGGTTGCCGGAGCCGTTGCAGGTGGGAAACTCGCCCGACGCCGCCTGGCCGTCGCCGCCCGGATTGAAGAGGGCGCACGTGTTGGGCGCGACCGAGCCGTCGAGGTCGCAGCGGTCTTCGACCGTGCGGCCCAGGGTCCGGTAGGTGCCCTTCAGGCCGATCGAGAGCGTCGGATCGAGAGCCTTCTCGACGCCGAGCGTGAGCTCGTCCTGATAGGACGCCTTCGTGAGGGGGGTCCCGTTTTTCACGCCGTTCGTCCAGCCATCCACGGGCTCGCCGGACGCGGTGCCTCCCTGGAAGTTCTCGGTACGGGTGACGATGCCGGCGCGTCACACTGGGGTCCTGGAACTGGACGATCGAGCCCGGGTGTAGTTGTAGGTCTGGACCGCCGAGTTGGCCGTGAAGACGCGGACGTTCAGGTCGGTCGGGAGGGAGAAGAAGAAGCGGCCGGCCGAAGCGTACAGCTTCGACGTGCCGTCGCCCGACGAAGTCCCACACGACGCCGACGCGCGGCGACCACTGGTTCTCCATGGCGAACGCCTTGAAGGGCCCCGTGGTCGGATCCAGACCGTAGAAGGACTCGGTGTCGTAGCGGACGCCGGCGTTGAGCGTCAGCGTCGGGATGATCCGCCACTGGTCCTGGATGAACGCGCTGTAGCGCTTCGTCGGCGTGTTGAACGGAGAGGAGTCGATGATGTGGTAGTCGTCGGTCGTGCCGTCGGCCAGCAGGTCGTGCTGGTAGAAGACCTGCGTGCGTCAGCCCGTCGGCGTTGGTGTAGAACGGCGCCACGGAGAGGTCACAGATGCTCGCGCCGGTCTGCAGGCAGGGACGGATGCGGAGGCGCTCCGCGCCCGTGAAGTAGGTCGTGCCCGACGTGGAGTCGTTCTGGTAGTCGCCGCCGAGCTTGATCTCGTGGTTGCCCATGTACGCCGTGAACGAGCCCGCGTACGCCTCGCGGCGCGACTTGTTGTTCAGGGTCGGCCCGAAGACGTTGCCGAAGCCGCCGGCGGTCGTGAAGTTCGTGCCCGTCCCGGACGGGTCCGTCGTGTAGTCGCGGATCCCCGGCACGTCGAGGCCGAAGGGCTTGGTGGTGTACCGGTCCGAGTGCTGGGCGTACTGGAACGTGAAGATGCCGAAGGAGCCGAAGAGCTGGTTCAGCCGCGCGCCGTAGTCCGGCCCGCCCGTGTCCTGCCGGCCGTTGTACGTGAACGGCGAGAAGCCGGCGGGAGGCGCGATCACGCCGAACTGCGCGAGCGCGCCGTTCAGCTGCTGGGAGTCGGAGAAGACGCTGCCGACGACCGAGGTGCCCTGGAAAGGATTCAGGGTCAGCTTGCCCGAGTACTTGTTCTGAACGAACGACTGCGGGAAGTCCTCGTACGCCCGCGGCCCGCCGATGGGCTGCACGTTGTTGTTGGCCTGGACGCGATCGTAGGCGCCGAAGAACCAGACCTTGTCCTTGATGACGAAGCCGCCGAGGTCCGCGCCCCACTCCTGGCGCACGTCCTTCGAGAGGAAGTAGGCGGGTCCGAGGCCGGAGATGTTGTCGGCGCTGCCCTGCCCCGAGAACTCAGGCGTCTGCTCGATGTCGACATCCGCGCGCATGCCGGTGTCGTTGTAGTAGCCGAAGACGCCGCCGTGGAACTCGTTGCCGCCCGACTTCGTGATGACGTTGACCACACCGCCCGTGTTGCGGCCGTACTCGGCCTGGTAGCCGCCCGTCTTCACTTCGACTTCCTGGATGAACTCGCTGTTGATGTCCTTGCCCTGGAAGCCCTTGATGACGTTCGTCGTGTTGACGCCGTCGATCAGGAACAGGTTCTCCGACGACGTCGATCCGTAGATCGAGATCGCCAGAGACCGCCCCTGCGTCTCGCCGAAGTCCGCCTGCACGCCCGGCTGCGTGAACACGATGTCCGCGTAGTTGCGGCCCACAGGCAGCTTGTCGATGACCTTCGCCGAGTAGTTGCGAGCCCTGCGTCGTCGACGTCGAGTCGACCATCGGCGCGTCACCGGTGACGGTGATCTCCGCCGTCGTCGACAGCGACAGCGACAGGTTCACCGTGGCCGTCGCGTCGAGCGTGACGGTCGCCTTCCGCTCGACCTTGCCGAAGCCCGAGAGCTCCGCGGTGACCGTGTACTGGCCCGGCGGGATCGCCGGGAACCGGTAACGGCCGTCCGCCGCGGTGACCGCGGTCCGCGTGCCCTGCAGGTTGGGACTCGTCAGCTCGACGGTCACACCCGGCAGGGGCGCGTTGCTCTGGTCGGTGACCGTCCCCTCCACCGTTCCGGTCGTCTGCGCCGAAGACGGCGACCGGAACGAGGAGAAGAAGGCATACCGAGAGAGCCAGGGTAAATCGGTATAGAGACTTCATCCGTTCCTCCTTCGAAAACTCGCGCTTCGACTTCGAAGACGCTTCCGAAGGATGAGGACGAAGCAAGGGCCGATCCTCAAAGTGTGCCAATGTCCAAGTCGTTGGCAGTACGGCGTAAACGCGAAATCCGGCCTTCGTCTTGGACGAAGACCGGGCTGTCCGATTGGATCGGGGTTCGAGTTCTTGAACTTGAGGACCGAAACGAAGAAACCGGGGGCGGCCGAAACCGCCCCCGGAAATGGACCGATCGTTTTCCTAGAAAGTCACCTTGATCGCCGCGCGCAGGAGCCGCGGGTTGTTCTGAATCGTCGACTTCAGGTAGTCCGGATTGTCGGGGCACGGAGACGTGGCCGCCGCGGAGCACGTCCCTTCGCCCGGCGCCAGACCGGCCTGACCATAGAAGGGGCTGGTCGTGTCGGTCACGAAGCTGCCGGCCGTGTTGAAGTTGGTGTCGAACGCCGAGATCGTCTGGTTGTTGATCACGTTGAAGAGATAGATCTGCGGCGTGATCGTCACCGGGCCGACGGCCATGTTGTAGGCGAGCGACAGGTTCAGGTCGTAGTCCGTGGGCGTCCGATCGAACGTGCCGCGCGTGTCGAGGAAGAGATCCGTCGGGTAGAAATTGTTGAAGAAGCCGTAGCGGGTCATCGGGAGGCCGCTGCGGACGTAGAACTGCGCGCCCGCCGAGAGACCGAACGGCGCGTTGTAGACCGCGTCGATGCGGGCCTGGACCGGCCGGTCGAGCTCGAGGTTGCCGTAGCCGTTGAAGGTGAACTGGTAGTAGTCGTAGTCGGCGTTGATGCCGGGGTCCGTCTGACCGGTCACTTCGCGGATGGCGCCCGAGTAGTTGCCCTTGAGCGAGGAGTACAGGAAAGAAGCCTGAGCCCAGATCTCGTTGGTGAACTGCTTGCGAGCGACCATCTCGATGCCCCGGAAGATGCGCTTGGCATCGCCCACGGCCACGCCGGACGGCGAGCACTGGCCGGCCGTCGGGTCCGTCGGGTTCGCCGAGCCGTTGCAGGTCGGGAACTCGCCCGACGCCGCCTGGCCGTCGCCGCCCGGGTTGAAGAGAGCACAGGTCGAGGGAGCCACGTTGCCGTCGAGGTCGCAGCGATCTTCGATCGTGCGGCCGAGCGTCCGGTACGTGCCCTTCAGGCCGATGGAGAGCGTCGGGTCGAGGGACTTCTCGATGCCGACCGTCAGCTCGTCCTGGTAGGAGGCCTTGATGCGCGGGGTCCCATTGAGCTCGCCGTTCGTCCAGCCATCCACCGGCTCGCCCGAGGCGCTGCCGCCCTGGAAGAGCTGGGCACGGGGTGCGCCCGCGCCCTGGTTGATGTTGGTGGGGTCGTAGTTGAAGGTGGTCACGCCGGAGTTGGCCGTGAACACGCGGACGTTCAGGTCCGTCGGCAGGGCGAAGTAGAAGCGGCCGGCCGAAGCGTACAGCTTCGACGTGCCGTCGCCGATGAAGTCCCACACCACGCCGATGCGGGGCGACCACTCGTTGTTGAGCGAGAACGCCTGGAACTGGCCGATCGCCGGATCGGGGTCCAGGCCGTAGAACTGCTCGGTGTCGTAGCGCACGCCGAGGTTCATGGTCAGCGTCGGGATGATGCGCCACTGGTCCTGGATGTATCCGCTGTAGCGCTTGCTCGGGACGTTGAAGGGCGAAGCGGGGATGATCTCGAAGTCGTTCGTGGTGCCGTTGGCCAGGAGGTCGTGCTGGTAGAAGACCTGCTGCGTCTGGCCGTCGGCGTTGGTGTAGAACGGCGCCTGGGCCAGGTCGCAGACGCTCGTGCCGGTCTGCAGGCACGGCCGCACGCGCAGGCGCTGCCCGCCGGTGAAGAACGTGGCGCCGAAGGTGGCGTCGTTCTGGTAGTCGCCGCCGACCTTGATCTCGTGGTTGCCCGCGTAGGCCGTGAAGGCCCCCGAGTACAGCTCGCGCTTGGACGAGTTGTTGACCGTCGGGCCGAACACGTTGCCGAAGCCGCCGGCCGTCGTGAAGTTGGTGCCCGTCCCCGACGGGTCGGTCGTGTAGTCGCGGATCGACGGCACGTCGAGCGCCGAAGGGCTTGGTGGTGTAGCGGTCCGAGTGCTGGGCGTACTGGAACGTGAAGATGCCGAACGAGCCGAAGAGCTGGTTCAGCCGGGCGCCGTAGTCCGGTCCGCCCGTGTCGCGCCGGCCGTTGTACGTGAACGGCGAGAAGCCGGCCGGGGTCGTGAGGACGCCGTTCTGCGTCTGCGCGTCCGCAAAGACGCTGCCGACGATCGAGGTGCCCTGGAAGGGGTTCAGCGTCAGCTTGCCCGAGTACTTGTTCTGGAAGTACGAGAGCGGGAAGTTCTCGGCCTCCCGCGGCCCGCCGAGCGGCTGGAGGGTCTGGTTGATCTGGACGCGGTCGTACGCGCCGAAGAACCAGACCTTGTCCTTGATGACGAAGCCGCCGAGGTCCGCGCCCCACTCCTGGCGCACGTCCTTGTTGATGAAGCTGTTCGGGCCGGCGAGCGTGTTCTCCGCCGTGCCGTCCTCGGCGAAGTCCGGCGTGACGGGAACGTCCCAGTCGGCGCGCATGCCGGTGTCGTTGTAGTAGCCGAAGATGCCGCCGTGGAACTCGTTGCCGCCCGACTTCGTGATGACGTTGACCACACCGCCCGTGTTGCGGCCGTACTCGGCCTGGTAGCCGCCCGTCTTCACTTCCACTTCCTGGATGAACTCGCTGTTGATGTCCTTGCCCTGGAAGCCCTTGATGACGTTCGTCGTGTTGACGCCGTCGATCAGGAACAGGTTCTCCGACGAGGTCGATCCGTAGATCGAGATCGCCAAAGACCGTCCCTGCGTCTCGCCGAAGTCCGCCTGCACGCCCGGCTGCGTGAACACGATGTCCGCGTAGTTGCGGCCCACAGGCAGCTTGTCGATGACCTTCGCCGAGTAGTTCGTGCCCTGCGTCGTCGACGTCGAGTCGACCATCGGAGCCTCACCGGTGACGGTGATCTCCGCCGTCGTCGACAGCGACAACGACAGGTTCACGGTGGCCGTCGCGTCGAGAGTGACGCGCGCCTTCCGCTCGACCTTGCCGAAGCCCGAGAGCTCCGCGGTGACCGAGTACTGGCCCGGCGGGATCGCCGGGAACCGGTAACGGCCGTCGGCCGCGGTGACCGCGGTCCGCGATCCCTGCAGGTTCGGACTCGTCAGCTCGACGGTCACACCCGGCAGGGGCGCATTGCTCTGGTCGGTCACCGTCCCCTCCACCGTGCCGGTCGTCTGCGCCGTGACGCTGACCGGGACGAGGAGAAGAAGGCATACCGAGAGAGCCAGGGTAAATCGGTATAGAGACTTCATCCGTTCCTCCTTCGAAAACCGCGCTTCGAACTCGAAGACGCTTCCAAGGAAAAAGGACGAAGCAAGTGCTGATCCTCAGAATGTGCCAAGAATCAAATGACTGAAAACAAAGACGAAAGTCATGCCTGCGCTTTCGTCCCGGAAGGTTGGCCACCCGTCCCTTTGAATCCGCATACGGCGCCTTGAACTTGCCGAACGGAACCCAAAGAAAAAGGGGGCGGCCGAAGCCGCCCCCAAGAAAGACCCGGGAAGGGACCTTAGAAGGTCACCTTGAGCGCCACGCGGAGGAGCCGCGGGTTGTTGTGCTGGTTGACCTTCAGGTAATCCTCGTTGTCCGGGCAGGGAGCCGCGGCCGCCGCCGAGCAGGTGCCCTCGCCGGGCGCCAGACCGGCCTGGCCGTAGAAGGGGCTGGTCGGATCCGTGACGAACGCACCGCCCGGGTTGAACGTCGCGTCGTAGCTGGTGGCCGTCTGGTTGTTGATGACGTTGTAGAGGTACGCCTGCGGCGTGATCGTCACCGGGCCGAGGTCGATGTTGTAACCGAGCGAGAGGTTCAGGTCGTAGTCCGTCGGCGTCCGGTTGTCGACGAAGAACGCGTGCGTGTTCGTGCCACGCGTGTCGAGGTACAGCAGGTCCGGGTAGAAGTTGTTGAAGAAGCCGTACCGCGAGACCGGGAGACCGGAGCGGACGTAGAACTGGGCGCCCATCGAGAGACCGAACGGCGCGTTGTAGACCGCGTCGATGCGGGCCTGGACCGGCCGGTCGAGCTCGAGGTTGCCGTAGTCGTTGAACGTGAACTGGTAGTAGTCGTAGTCGGCGTTGATGCCGGGGTCCGTCTGGCCCGAGGCCTCGCGGATGGCGCCGGAGTAGTTGCCCTTCAACGACGAGTACAGGAAAGACATCTGCGCCCACAGCTCGGTGGAGAACTGCTTGCGCGCGACCATCTCGATGCCCCGGAAGATGCGGCTGGCAGAACCCACCTGGAAGCCGGTCGGGGAGCACTCACCCGCCGTCGGGTCCGTCGGGTTGGCCGAGCCGTTGCAGGTCGGGAACTCACCCGACGCCGCCTGGCCGTCGCCGCCCGGGTTGAAGAGGGCGCAGGTCGAGGGAGCCACGTTGCCGTCGAGGTCGCAGCGGTCTTCGACCGTGCGGCCGAGCGTCCGGTACGTGCCCTTCAGGCCGATGGAAAGCGTCGGGTCGAGGGCCTTCTCGACGCCGAGGGTCAGCTCGTCCTGGTAGGAGGCCTTGGTGAGCGGGGTCCCGTTTTTCACGCCGTTCGTCCAGCCATCCACGGGCTCGCCGGCGGCGCTGCCGCCCTGGAACAGGAGGGCACGCGGAGCGTTGGCGGCCTGGTCGAAGGAGGTCGGGCTGTAGTTGTACGACTGGATGGCCGAGTTGGCCGTGAACACGCGGACGTTGAGATCCGTCGGAAGCGAGAAGTAGAAGCGGCCGGCCGAAGCGTACAGCTTCGACGTGCCGTCCCCGACGAAGTCCCACACGAGGCCGATGCGCGGCGACCACTGGTTCTCCAGCGCGAACGCCTTGAAGGGGCCCGTCTGCGGATCGAGACCGTAGAAGCTCTCGGTGTCCCAACGGACGCCGAGGTTCATGGTCAGGGTCGGGATGATGCGCCACTGGTCCTGGAGGAAGGCGCTGTAGCGCTTGGTCGGGGTGTTGAACGGCGAAGCCGCGAGGATCTGGAAGCTCGACGGCGTGCCGTTGGCCAGCAGGTCGTGCTGGTAGAAGACCTGATTCGTCTCGCCGGCGGAGTTCGTGTAGAACGGCGCCGCGGCCAGGTCGCAGACGCTCGCGCCCGTCTGGAGACAGGGCCGGATGCGCAGGCGCTGCTCGCCGGTGAAGTAGGTGGAGCCGAAGGTGGCGTCATGCTGGTAGTCGCCGCCGAGCTTGATCTCGTGGTTCCCGGCGTACGCCGTGAACGACCCCGAGTAGAGCTCGCGCTTCGACGAGTTGTTGACCGTGGGGCCGAACACGTTGCCGAACCCGCCCGCCGTCTGGAACTGCACGCCGTTGGGATCGAGCGTGTAGTCGCGGATCTGGGGGACCTCCGGGCCGAAGGGCTTGGTGGCGTAACGGTCCGAGTGCTGGGCGTACTGGAACGTGAAGATGCCGAACGAGCCGAAGAGCTGGTTCAGCCGGGCGCCGTAGTCCGGTCCGCCCGTGTCGCGCCGGCCGTTGTACTGGAACTCCGAGAGGCCGGTCGGAATGGCGATCGCACCCTCCTGCGTCTGCGCGTCGGAGAAGACGCTGCCGACGATCGAGGTGCCCTGGAGAAGGTTCAGGGTCAGCTTGCCGGAGTACTTGTTCTGGAAAAAGGTGATCGGGTAGAGGTTGCCGAAGGTGTCCGTGTTGGTCAGGTCGAGAGCCTGGAGGTTCTGGTTGACCTGGACGCGGTTGTACGCGCCGAAGAACCAGACCTTGTCCTTGAGGATGAAGCCGCCGAGGTCGGCGCCCCACTCCTGGCGCACGTCCTTCTCGAGGATGCTGTTCTGGAACTGCGCGTCGCCGAGCTCCGAGAACTCGGGCGAGGCGTAGTTGACCACTTCGCCGTTGACCTGGTCGGCGCGCATGCCGGTGTCGTTGTAGTAACCGAAGATGCCGCCGTGGAACTCGTTGCCGCCCGACTTCGTGATGACGTTGACCACACCGCCCGTGTTGCGGCCGTACTCGGCCTGGTAGCCGCCCGTCTTCACTTCGACTTCCTGGATGAACTCGGTGTTGAGGTCCTTGCCCTGGAAGCCCTTGATCACGTTCGTCGTGTTGACGCCGTCGATCAGGAACAGGTTCTCCGACGACGTCGATCCGTAGATCGAGATCGCCAAAGACCGTCCCTGCGTCTCGCCGAAGTCCGCCTGCACGCCCGGCTGCGTGAACACGATGTCCGCGTAGTTGCGGCCCACAGGCAGCTTGTCGATGACCTTCGCCGAGTAGTTGCGTGCCCTGCGTCGTCGACGTCGAGTCGACCATCGGAGCCTCACCGGTGACGGTGATCTCCGCCGTCGTCGACAGCGACAACGACAGGTTCACGGTGGCCGTCGCGTCGAGAGTGACGCGCGCCTTCCGCTCGACCTTGCCGAAGCCCGAGAGCTCCGCGGTGACCGAGTACTGGCCCGGCGGGATCGCCGGGAACCGGTAACGGCCGTCGGCCGCGGTGACCGCGGTCCGCGATCCCTGCAGGTTGGGACTCGTCAGCTCGACGGTCACACCCGGCAGGGGCGCGTTGCTCTGGTCGGTGACCGTCCCCTCCACGGTTCCGGTCGTCTGCCCGAAGACGGCGACCGGAGCGAGGAGAAGAAGGCATACCGAGAGAGCCAGGGTAAATCGGTACACAGACTTCATTCCCTTCCTCCTTTAAAACTCAGTTGTGAGAACGCGTGAGATTAGTCACGACGAAGCAATCAGAAAGCAATGTTATTGCCAGAAAAACCCAAGAACTGCGGCGGACTGTAACTGATTGTCCCGTTAGGAGAAAGGGAAATATGGCGGGAAATTTTGGCCCGATTTTGGGCGAATTATTGGATTGAGATCCGGATTATTGGATGCTCGGGGTGGCCGAGGGCGCCGGGCTGAGCACGGCAAGAAGGGCTCCCCGGTCCACCGCCGTCCCCGCCGAGACCTCGACCCGGGCGACGATCCCCGCGCGGACCGCGCGGATCTCGTTCTGCATTTTCATCGCCTCCAGGACCAGCACGAGCGCACCGGCCGTCACGTGCTCGCCGGCCGCCACCGCCACTTCGACGACCCGGCCCGGCATGAGGGCCCGGACCTCCTCGTCCATCCCCTGACCGGCTCCGTGGTCTCCGGCGTGCGCCAGGCGATCCTGGAGCGGCTCCGCGAGCGCGATCCGCCGGGCGGAACCCGGCCGCGCGAGCTCGACCTCCCCGGGCTTCCCCGGAAAGATCCTCCCGGCGATCTGGCGGCCGTTCTCGAGAATCATCGAGATCCCGCCGCCCGGAAGCCGCACGACTTCGCCCCGCAAGGTCTCGCCGCCGCGTCGAAGCAGGCAGCGCTCGCCGTCGAGCTCCACGGTCAGCTCTTCCGGCCCGGACTCGCCGCGATGGACCAGGCGCAGTCGACGCATGCGCCGCTCAGCCCTTCTGCGCCTCTCGGCGCGCCGCCGACCTCCAGGCGGACTCGGGAGCCTGTGCCGACACCGGCGACATGGCGTCCGCCGCCGCGATCGCGACCGCCGCGAGCCAGACTTCCTCGGAGGGCGGAGCGTCGTCGGGGAAGAGCCCGTCGGCCAGGCGTCGATCGAGCCACTGGACGTCGAAGTTCCCGGCCCGGAAGTCCGGGTCGGCCGTGAGCGCCCGAAAGAGCGGCAGCGTCGTTTCGACGCCGGCGACCTCGTACTCCGAGAGCGCGCGCGACAGGCGCGAAACGGCGGAGACGCGGTCCGGGGCGTGCACGATGAGCTTGCCGAGCATCGGGTCGTAGTCGATCGGCACGACCGAGCCTTCCTCGACGCCGACGTCGTTGCGGACCCCGGGGCCCTGCGGCAGCCGGAGGGACTCGATCCGCCCCGGCGAGGGCGCGAAGCCGCGCCGCGGGTCCTCGGCGTACACGCGGCATTCCAGGGCATGGCCCCGCGGCGAGAGATCCCGCCCCGAAAACGGCAGCGGCTCTCCGAGGGCGATGCGGATCATCGCCGCCGCCAGATCCACGCCCCAGACCTCCTCGGTCACGGGGTGCTCGACCTGGAGCCGGGTGTTCATCTCCAGAAAGTAGAACGACCCGTCCGGCGCCAGCAGGAACTCGACGGTTCCGCAGGACGTGTAGCCGACGGCTCGCGCGGCCGAAAGCGCCGCCTCGAGAAGCCGGACGCGGAGCGCCGGATCGACGGCCGGCGAGGGACACTCCTCCACGACTTTCTGGTGGCGGCGCTGGACGCTGCACTCGCGCTCCCCGACCGCGACGAGGCCGCCCCGGCTGTCCCCGACGACCTGGACCTCCACGTGGCGGGGCCGCTCGACCAGCTTCTCGGCATAAATCGCGCCGTCCCCGAAGGACGCCTGCGCTTCGGACGACACGCGCTGGAGGGCGCCCTCGAGCTCCACGGCCGAGTCCACACGCCGCATCCCCTTTCCGCCGCCGCCGGCGGAGGCCTTCAGCAGGATCGGATAGCCGACCCGCGCGGCGAACTCGGCGAGCTCCGTCGCTCCGGACGCCGCCCGGGTCGTGCCGGGAACCACGGGCACGCCCGCCTTGCGCATGAGCTCGCGGCTCCCGGTCTTCGACCCCATCGCCGCGATCGCCTCGGGGCTCGGGCCCACGAACGTGAGGCCCGCGCCGGCGCAGGCCCGGGCGAAGCCGGCGTTTTCGGCCAGAAAGCCGTAGCCCGGGTGCACGAGGGTGGCCCCGGTCTTATTCGCGGCGGCGAGCAGCGCCGGGACCGAGAGGTAGCTCTCGCGGGCGGGGGCGGGGCCCAGGCGCGCCGCGTAGTCGGCCATCGCGACGTGCGGCGAGGCGCGGTCCGCGTCCGAGTAGACGGCGACCGTCTCGAGACCCAGGTCGCGGCACGCGCGAAAGATCCGCACGGCGATCTCGCCGCGATTGGCGACGAGCAGGCGCGGCCGCTTCACGGCGTCACAGCTTCACAGCGGGATGTTCCCGTGCTTGCGCTTCGGCGGCGTGACGCGCTTGCCCTCGAGGAACTGGAAGGCCGCGATCAGGCGCTCGCGCGTCTCGGAGGGCTCGATGATGTCGTCGACGTAGCCGCGCCGGGCCGCGATGTACGGGTTGGCGAAGTTCGCGGAGTACTCGGCGACCTTCGCGGCGCGGGCTTCGGCCGGCGCCTCGGGCGGCAGCTCGCGCCGGTACAGGATGTTGACCGCGCCCTCCGGCCCCATGACCGCGATCTCGGCCGTCGGATAGGCGAAGTTGAAGTCCGTCGCGATGTCCTTGGAGAGCATCACGCAGTAGGCGCCGCCGTAGGCCTTGCGGGTGATGACCGAGACCTTCGGCACCGTCGCCTCGGCGAAGGCGTAGAGGAGCTTGGCGCCGTGGCGGATGATCCCGCCGTACTCCTGCTGGGTCCCGGGCAGGAACCCGGGCACGTCCTCGAAGACGAGCAGCGGAATGTTGAAGGCGTCGCAGAAGCGGACGAAGCGGGCGCCCTTGACCGACGCGTCGATGTCGAGGACGCCGGCCAGGTGCATCGGCTGGTTGGCGACCACGCCCACGGACCGGCCCGCCAGCCGGATGAACCCCACGAGAATGTTGCGGGCGAACCCCGCGTGGACCTCGAAGAAGACGCCCTCGTCGGCGACCCGCCGCACGAGCTCGGCCATGTCGTAGGGCCGGTTGGGCTCCTCGGGGATGAAGGCGTTCAGGCTCGCGTCCCCCGCGCGCGGCTCCCGCGGCGCGCGCCGGGGCGGTTCGTCCAGGTTGTTCGACGGCACGTAGGCCAGCAGCTCGCGGATCCCCGCCAGGACGCCCTCGTCGCCGTCGCGCACGAAGTGGGCCACGCCCGAGACGCTCGAATGCGTGCGGGCGCCGCCCAGGTCCTCCTTGGTGACCTCCTCGTGCGTGACCGTCCGGATCACGTCGGGCCCGGTGACGAAGAGGTAGGAGGTCTTCTCGGTCATGAAGACGAAGTCGGTGATCGCCGGCGAGTACACCGCGCCGCCCGCGCACGGCCCGAGGATCGCCGAAATCTGCGGCACGACGCCCGAAGCGCGCGTGTTGCGCAGGAACACCTTCGAGTAGCCGGCGAGCGAGACGACGCCTTCCTGGATGCGCGCGCCGCCGGAGTCGTTCAGGCCGATGATCGGCGCGCCGTTCTGGACGGCGAGGTCCATGACCTTGCAGATCTTGTCCGCGTTGGACTCCGAGAGCGAGCCCCCGAAGACCGTGAAGTCCTGGGCGAAGACGTAGACGGCACGCCCCTCGATCGTCCCGGCGCCGCAGACGACGCCGTCGCCCGGGACCTGCGACTTTTCCATGCCGAAGTCGCGGCAGCGATGCACGACGAAGGGGTCGAGCTCGAGAAACGACCCGGGGTCGAGGAGCAGGTCGATCCGCTCGTGGGCGGTGAGCTTGCCCTCGGCGTGCTGGCGCTCGATCCGCTCCCGGCCGCCCCCCTCGAGCCGCGTCTCGCGCAGGGCTTCGAGGTCGGCGATGCGTTTTTCGAGAGTCATTCCGACCGGATCAGAGGACGATCCCTCGCTGCTCGGCGAGCTTGCGGCGAATGCGGCGGAAGAGCTCGTGGCCGTCGACCCGGCCGGCGGCGATCTCCTGCCGGGCGGACTCCATCATCCGGCGCGCCTCCTCGTCGAGGGTGCGTTCCTTCTCCGACTCCCCCTCGAGCGCCGCGAAGACCGCATCGCGCAGCGCGCCCGGAGCCTTTTCCACGAAAAGCCTGCGGCTGGCGATCCCGCGGGCGGCTCGCCCCGCGAGGAAATCCTTCTTCACGTCGGCCAGACTCATGCGTCCCCCGGGCGATGTTATTACACTGCCCCCCGTGCACTGGGACGAAACCGCCGTTTCCCGCTGGCTCGAACCGCTCGCCTCGCGCGCGGGCGAGCTCGCCGACGTCTTCGGCGAACGCATGCGCGAGGTGTCCCTCGAATGGCGCGACGGCCAGGTGCACGAAGTCCGGGTGCGGCGCGAGGAGGGCGTCGGGGCGCGCTGGCGTTTCCAGAACGAGGAGCGCTTCGCGTTCGTCTCGGGAGCGGGCGAAGCGTCCGTCCGCGAGGCCGTGCGCGCGCTGCGGAGCGCCACGGGACGGGAGCCTCTGCCCATCCGCTCCCCGCGGGAAGCCGCCGTCGACGAGGAGGCGTCCGTCGAACCCGAGCGCTGGACGCGCCGGCTGACGGGGATTCTCGGGCGCCACGCCCCCCGGCACCGGTTCCTGTGGCGCGCGATCGAGACCGAGCGACGCGTCGTCTCCTCCGGCTCGCCCGCCGCCTCGTCACGCCGCCGTCTCGTGTCGCTCGAGGGCCGCTTCACGGCGGCCTCGCGCCACGGCGACGAGGAGAGGACGATCGCCTTTCACGCCCCGGACGCGGATTCCACGCCCGACGAGCTGCGCACGCTCATCGCCGCGGCGGCCGCCCCGCGCGACCGGCCGGTCGAAGTCGGCGCCGGCGAGACGGACGTCGTGCTGGCCGGCGGGTGCGCGGCCGTGCTCTTTCACGAGATCCTCGGCCACGCGCTCGAGGCGGACGCCGTCCCTTCGCCGCTCTCCGCGTTGAAGGACGCGCGGGTGGCGGTCGCGGAGCTGGACGTCCACGACGACGCGCGGCGCCTCGATCTCTTCGGCGGGTACGAGCGGGACGACGAGGGCACGGCGCCCCGTCCCGTGAAGCTCCTCCACTCCGGTCACCTGGGCTCGCGCCTGACCGACCGCGCGCACGCGCGCCCGGGAGGCTCGACGGGCCACGGCCGGCGCGCCGGCCCGGCGGAAGCGCCCATGCCCCGCTGCTCCAACGTCGTCGTTCCGGCCGGATCGGCGACCTCCGAGGAAATCGCGAGGCGGGTCAGCGACGGGATCTGGATCGAGGAGTTCTCGAGCGGGTCCGTCGAGCTCTCGAACGGCACGTTCCGGCTGCGATTTCCCCGCGCCCGACGCCTGCGGCGAGGGAGGTTCACCGAGGAGCTCGGGCCCGGAATCCTGGCGGGCGAGATCCTGACCGCGCTCAAGAACGTCGAGCCCGTGCTCGGGCGCGAGGCGCGGCCCTACCGGGGACTCGGCTGGTGCGCGCGCGACGGCCAGGTCCTGCCCGTGCAGGGCGCCGCTCCCGACGTCCTCATCCGCCGCCTGGCGGTCCGGCCGGCGCCGTGACGAGAAAGACCCCCGCGGAGAAGCCCGCGCCGGACGAGGAGCTCCGCGGGCGGCTCGAGCGCCGCGCGCCGGGACGCTGGGAGCTGTACCGAAAGCACGCGGAGTCGTGGGAGCGCGTCGCCTCGCCGGCGCTCTCCCGCAGTTCCTGGAGACGGGAGGAAGGCTGGGCGGCCCGCTGGTGGGACCGGACGGGGCCGCGCTTTGCGGCCGCCTCGAGCCCGCAGGCCCTGCTCGCCGCCCTCGACGAGGCCGAACGCTACGCCGTGGCGGACGAGCCGCCGCCCGAGTGGCCGACGCGCACGGCCGGGCCGCCGCCCGAACGGACGGTCGAGCCGCCGGCCGACCTCTTCGCGGAGCTCTCGCGGGCCCTCTCGGCCGCCTCCCGGGGCGAAGGGACGCTGACGAACCTGACGCTGCGTCGTGGCGCCACCCGCGAGCGCATCGAGAACGCCGCCGGCCTCGACGTGGCGCTGTCGCGCGCGGCGCTGGACGGCGTGGCGACGGCGGTCGGGCGACGCGCGGGACGCGCGAGAGAAGTCCGCCTGGCGTTCCAGTCGCAGGAGATGCCCGAGGTCGAGCCGCTCGCGCGGCGCCTGAGCGACGCCGCGACACTTCCCCTCGAGGAGCCCGCCGCTCCTCCCCCGCGGGGCCAGTGGCTGCTCGACCCGGCGGTCGGCGCCGCCCTGCTCTCCGCGCTCGCGCCGATCTTCACTTCCGAGCGGGTGCCGCTCTGGGTCGCGCGCGGAAGCCTCGCGGCCCCGGACGTGTCGGTCGCCGACGACGCGTCGGCCGACGCCCCGTTCGACGGCGAAGGCGTCGCCACCCGCCGCGTGCTCCTCGTGGACGAAGGGCAGCTCATCGGCGGCCTGCACGACCTGCGTTCCGCGCGGCGCGCGGGCCGACGCTCCACCGGCCATGGCGTGCGCTCCTCGTTCCGCACGCCGCCGACCGCCGGACCGCGCCGCATCTTCTTCGAGACGCGCGCACCGAGGCCCGCGGCCGAGCTCCTCGCCTCCGTGACCCGCGGACTCTATGCCTCGGCCCTGACCGCGCCCGTGCGGGTCGACCTCGCCGAAGACCGTTACGAGATCGAGTTCACCGGCATCGCGGTCGTCGCGGGCCGAGCTCGCGGGCCGGTCGCCGGAGCGCGGGCGTCGGGGCGGATCTCGGAGCTTCTCCACCGCGTCCGCGGCCTCGCCAACGACGTGCAGTTCTTCCCGATGCCGTTTCCGGCGGGGGCACCGACGATGCTGATCGAGCGGGCGTCGTTCGCGTAGGGCGGGGCCCCGCCCCGACGACCCGGGGCTCGAGACCTAGCTCGGCTCGAGCTCGTCGGGAGCCGGCGTGATCACGGGCTCGGGCACCTCCGTGCCCGGGTTCGGGTTCGCATCGGCCGGCGGCTCTTCCGCAGGCTGGGGCGGCACGGCGTCGGCAGGCGGGGGCGCGGCGCGCGGGCCCGTCCCGGTCGGCTGGCCCGGGCGGACCGGCCGGGGGGCGTTGCGCAACGCGGGCCGCGGCCGGACGCGGGGCCTCGGCCGGGACGGGCGCCGCGGACGTGCGCGAGGACGCCTCGTCGCGGAGCCCCCCGCGGAAGATCCGGTGGTCGGCCCCACTTCGCGCGGCGCGGCCTCCGTGGCCTCGGGCGCCGCCACCGCCTCGCTCGAGAGGGCGTGGTCGACCGGGAGGTGCCGGAAGGCCGGCTCCTCCACGAACGACACGTCGCGGTCGAGCGTCACGCGCGCGAGGTCGCGCTCGTAGTTGGTGAGCGTCACCCGGTACATCAGCGCCGAGTCGATGACGAGCGGATTGCGCTTCGGGTTGCGCATGGACGGGTCGATGCGCAGGGCCTTGGCATACTGCTCGACCGCGGCGTCGAGTTTGCCCTGGAGCTCGTAGAGCCGCCCGAGGCGGAAGCGCGACTGCGGGAAGCCGGGCTTGCGCGCGATCGACTTCTGGTACGCCGAGATCGCGGCCCCGGTCTTGCCCTCCGCCTCGCGCAGGATGCCGAGGTTGTAGTACGCGATGAAGTTGGTCTTGTCGAGCTTGGCCGCCATCTCGTACTGCTCGGCGGCCTGCTCCGAAAAGCGGCGGAGCGCGAGGAGGTTGCCGAAGTCGTTGCGCAGCGTCGCGTCGTTGGGATTGTCCTCGACCTTCTGCTCCATGGAGAGGATCTCGTCGTCGAGAGGATTTCCCGCGACCAGGTACTTTCGGTAGAAGGGGTCCTGCGCCGGGTTCGCGGCGTTCTTGGACTCATCGCCGCCGGCCAGCGCCGGCAGGGCGGCGAGCACCGCGATCCCGCACACGACCCACGCGCGAACCCGCAGACTCTTCATGTGGTTCCCTTCGGCTTTTTCTTCGCGACCAGACGCACGCGGCCTTCCCGCTCGGCGACGTCGAACACGATGTCGCCCGGGCCCAGCCGATCGCGGACCTTCCGGCGCTCGCGCTCGAGACCCTCGAGAAAGCCCTCCAGACGGTATCCGCTCACGTCCTCTCCCCGCGACTTCTTGGCGGCGACGTACCGCTCGAACAGGTCCCGGTCGAGGTCGGCCGGGACGGCGTGCCGCTCCTCTTGTACGGAGGCGGCCCGGCCGGCGTTGGGCTCCGGGGATGGCGTCGGCCCCCCTCCGCCCGGCCGGAAGTGGCCATAGAGGCCCGGACGGCGGCCGGACTCCTTTTCGGCCAGGAGGCGCTCCCAGCGCTCCGTCAGGGCCGAAAAGCGGCCCTGGAGCGTCGAAAAGCGGTATCTCTCGGCGGCCGACATGGAGTCGGAGGCGTTCAACGTCCGCAGCATCTCCTCGACGTGCCGGCGGGCCTCGACCGGGGGCTTCAGGGACGAGCCGTAGAGGAAGGCGTCGCATTCCGCGGAAAGTCGCCGCAGGGCCTGTTCGAGGACCCGCAGCTCGCGGTCCCAGTTGCCGCCGCTCACGCCGAGGCCCTTCCCATCGCCCGGATCCGCACCGTCTCCTATAGTAAAGGAACCTTGAGAGACGCCGCCCCGAGCCGCCCCCACCCCCCCTCCATGGACGCGCTCCTGCGCTCGGAGGCTGCGCGGGAGCCGCTCGACCGCTTCGGAAGGGTCGCGGTGAAGGAGGAGCTGCGCCGGGCGATGGCCGGGGGCGAGACGCGGATGGAGGCGCTGTGGACCGCGGCCCGGGAGGGCCTCGCCCGCCGGTTCGCGCCGACCCTCGAGCGGGCCGTGAACGCCACCGGCGTCCTCCTCCACACCAACCTCGGACGCGCCCCGCTGCCGCAGGAGGCGCGAGCGGCGATCCTGGAAGCGGCGGCCGGGTACTCGACGGTCGAGTACGACCCCGCGCGGGGCGGCCGGGGCCGGAGACAGGACCACGTCCGCCGCCTGGCGAAGGACCTCTTCGGCTGCGCCGACGCGATCGCCGTCAACAACAACGCGGCCGCGGTTCTCCTGGCGCTCGCGGCCCTGGCCCGCGGCCGCGCGGTGCTCGTCTCCCGGGGCGAGCTCGTCGCGATCGGCGGCTCGTTCAAGATCCCCGAGATTCTCGAGGCCTCGGGGGCGAGACTCGCCGAGGTCGGGACGACCAACCGCACGACGGCCGAGGATTACCGCCGCGCGTTCTCGCCCGAGGTCGCGCTGATTCTCTCGGTGCACCCGTCCAACTACGAGATCCGCGGCTACACGCGGCGCCCCGCTCCCGCCGAGCTCGCCTCGCTGGCGCGCGAAGCCGGTGTCCCGTGGCTTCACGACCAGGGAACCGGGTGCGTGGTGGCGCTCGACGAGTTCGGCGTCGCCGGCGAGCCCACGGTCGCCGAGTGCCTCGCCGCGGGCGCGGACCTCGTGACGTTTTCGGGCGACAAGCTGTTCTCCGGGCCGCAGGCGGGCTTCCTGGCGGGCCGCGAGGACCTGGTCCGGCGCGCCGCGACGCATCCGGTCGCGCGGGCGGTCCGGCCCGACAAGCTGACGCTCGCGGCGCTCGCGGCGACGCTGGCGGCGTGGAAGACCGGCGCGTGGCGCGGCTTCCCCGTCTACCGCGCGGCCGCGGCGTCGCCGGTCTCGCTCGAAGAGCGCGGGGCGCGGATTCTGCGCTCCGCCCTCGAGCCCGGCGGAGGCCTGTCGGGAGCGGTCCTGCCGTCGCGGGCCGCCTTCGGCGGCGGCACGAGCCCGGCGAAGCTCTTCGAATCGCGCGCGATCGCGATTTCCCACGACGAGATCTCGGCGGAAACGCTGGCCGCCCGCCTTCGGTCGAGCAAACCGCCGGTCGTCGCCCGCGTCGAAGAGGACCGGGTGTGGCTCGACCTGCGCTCGATCGCTCCGGAGGAGGATTCCCTGGTGGCGGCGGCCCTGCAGGCGGCCGGCTCCTACCCGGGCGGCCGGGCGAGCGATGCGATAATCGAGCGATGATGCGACGCTTCTCGCGCGGTGTCTGGCCGCTGGCCCTCGTCCTCGCGGCCCTCTCCCTGCGGGCGGGAGGCTGCC
Source organism: uncultured Acidobacteriota bacterium (assembly GCA_963810205.1). GTDB lineage: Bacteria > Acidobacteriota > Thermoanaerobaculia > UBA5066 > Gp7-AA6 > DAHUXD01. The sequence continues at coordinate 195,737 of CAWEMP010000020.1, read as the reverse complement.
GGAAGAAGACGGCGGTCGTCACTCCGACCGCGCCGTCCGCCGCGGTGCGGCCGCAGAGCTGGCCGACGCCGCTCCTGACGCCGCCCCCGCCTCAGCCGACGCCGACGCTCTGGAAGGGCGTCACGGCCGTGCCGGCCCTGCCCGAATAGAACCCTACAGACCCTCGAGCCCGTGCTCGCGCAGCTTCGCCTCGAAGCGGCGGGCAGTCAGGCCGGCGGACAGGGCGGCCGCGGTTCGATCGCCCTTGGCCTTGTCGAGAGCGCGCAGGAGCCACATCCGCTCCGCCGCCGCGGCCGCACGGTCGCGCGCGTCCTCGAGAGTCTCTTCCCGCGAGGCCGGCAGCGACGCCGGCTCCGGGCCCAGGCGCAGGTGGCGCTCGCCGATCTCGTCGTCGTCGGCGAGGATGATCGCCCGCTCCAGGCAGTTGCGCAGCTCGCGCACGTTGCCCGGCCAGTCGTAGGCCCGGAGCCGCTCGCGCGCGGTCGGGGCCAGGCGCACGGCGCGCTTGCCGAGCTCCTGAGGAAGGTGCTCGAGATACCAGTCGATCAACGGGTCGATGTCCTCCCGGCGGTCCCGCAGCGCCGGGATCCGGATCGGAAAGACGCGGACCCGGTAGTAGAGGTCCTCGCGGAAGAGGCCCTGCGAGACGAGCTTGTCGAGGGGGCGGTTCGAGGCCGCCACGATGCGGACGTCGACCTGGATCGGGACCGTGCCGCCGACGCGGTGGAAAGACCGCTCCTGGAGCACGCGCAGGAGCTTGCCCTGCGTGGCGGGGGAAAGCTCGCCGATCTCGTCGAGGAAGATCGTGCCCGAGTCGCCGAGCTCGAACTTGCCCATGCGCCGCGACGATGCGCCGGTGAAGGCGCCCCGCTCGTGCCCGAAGAGCTCGCTCTCGAGCAGGGTCTCCGGGATCGCCGCGCAGTTGATGGCGACGAACGCGCCGTTGCGCCGCGTGGAGAGCGCGTGGATCGCGCGGGCGAAGAGCTCCTTGCCCGTGCCGCTCTCCCCCTCGAGGAGAACGGTGGCGTCGGTCGAAGCCACCCGCTCGGTTTCGGCGCGGACCGCGCGGATCGCGGCCGACTCGCCGACGATCGGGGGCATCGCCCGTGACTGCGCCTCGGCGAAGAGGAGCGACTCGCGAGAGCGCGCCCGGCGCTGGAGGGCGCGCGAAACGAGCAGGCGCAGCAGGTCCGGGTCCACGGGCTTGGTGATGAAGTCGTCGGCCCCGTGCTTCATGGCCTCGACGGCGGTTTCGATGGAGCCGTAGGCGGTCATCACGATGACCGGAAGCGTGGAGTCCATGGCCATCGCGGCGTCGAGAACCGCCAGACCGTCGGCTCCGGGGAGCCGCCAGTCGGTCAGCACGAGGTCGAAACGCTCTCCCCCGCGCAGACGCTCGACGGCGTTGGAACCGGTCGCGGAACAGTCGACGTGAAGCCCCTCGGCCTTCAGCATCTCCTGCAGCATCGTGCGCAAGGAGTCCTTGTCCTCGACGATCAGGATCCGGGACATGGCGTCCGAAGAGGTTAGCAGACCGAGGGAAGCGGAGGGCGGACGGCCAGGGCCGGGGACGCCGTCTTGCGGTCGGCCGGATGCCGGCGTCTAGCGGCTCGGCGGCTTGGGCTGGTTGTCCGGGCTCGACGCGCCGGGGATGTACCCGCTCTTTCCGTCCGCCGGCGCCTGGGACGGGGCGCTCGCCGCCGGCGCCGCGTAGAGCGTGCCCTGGCCAAACGGCGTTGGCCGCGGCGCGGGGACGGCCGCGCGCGCCGCCGCGGCGGCTTCGGCGGTCCCGGGCCGAGGCGTCGCCGCCGGCGCAGGAGGCGGCGGCTTGGGAACCGCCCACTGCGGAGCGAATCGCAGGTTCGAGACGTTCTTGTCGCCGACGTTGGCGAGCGACGCCACGAACTCGACGCTCGATCCCGATTCCACGGCGCCCTTGGAGAGGTTCGCGGTCGTGGCGTCGACCGACTGGCCCTTTTCATCCAGGGCCGTCACCGTCATGCTGACGTTCTCGGCGGTTCCCTGGCCGGGATTGCGGATGGACCCCTTCACGACCAGGGTCCCGCCGTTTTTCTCCTGCGTGTAGTCGACGACCTCGACGCGCGGACCGCCGACGGCCGCCGATCCCTTCTTGTCCTCGGGCGCGGTCGGAAGCTCCAGAGGATGCGATACGTCCGCGTCGGTGATGCGAACCTTCGCCTTGGGAACGTCCTTCACGGATCGCACGGCTTCGGCGGGGCTCGAAGCCGGGAGCGCCGCCGCCTCCGCGGGCGGGGGCGCGGCCTGGTTGGCCGCCGCCGTGGCGTCGCGATCGATCTCGGAAACCGGAACCGACAGCAGCGTTCCGTCCGCCCGCGTGATGTACGCCGTGTTTCCGCGGCGCACCCACGGCTGCTTGAGCGCAACGACCGTGCCGCCCTTCAGGACCACGACGTCCGCCAAGGCGAACGTCCCCGGCGCCGCCAGGATCACCGCGGCTGCGAGGCCTCGAAGAAGCCGCGTCACTGCTGTTCCTTCCAGTTCTTCTCCCGTGTGCTCTGGACGCCCTTGGTCTCGTCGTACTCGAACGCCTTCCTTGTCGGTGGCGCACCAGACCCCCCGATCCGGACGTCATGAACATGTCGATTATATCGCCCGACGGCGCGGTCGACTGCGAGGCCATCGTGACGCCCTGACCCATCGTGTCCCGGAAGTCCGCATACGTGTCGGTCTGGCCGTTGTACCCGGTGCCGGTCAGGAAGAAGAAGCGATACCGGAACGAGCTGCCGTTGGTGGCGCACGGGCTGACGGAGTCCGGCGTGAACGTCACGACCGACAGGTATCCCAGGGTCGCGTTCACGGTCGACGTGGTCTTCTCGTTGACGGTCTCGAAGTCGAGATAGAAGCCCGGCGCCGGCAGATTGTTGTCGTTCACGCAGTTCGGTCGGGTCGAACGGCGTCGGACAGGGGCCGACGTTGGTTCCCGCAGCGCCCGGCGAGATGTCGCGCAGGAGCGCCGCGCCGGCGCCGTTACGCGAGAACGTCGTGTCGGTCTGGCCGGTGTCGATCACGTAGTAGAAGCTGTTCCTCTGGCTGTTCGGCCGCGCGAGCTCCGCCCGGTTGCCCGTGCCCCAGGCGATGCCGAAGGCCGGGGGCTCGACTCCGCCGCCGATGAAGATGATGGCCGGGTCGTAGAAGATCGGCTGGTGGTTCGTGCAGGCGCCCGTCGCCACGCCGCAGCCGTCGTAGAGCAGGAACGGCTGGTAGTTGTGGAGCTGGTCGTCGGCCTGGAGCTGACCGCGCTCGATGCCCGACGTGGCATCCGCGGTCAGGTTGATGCGCCACATATTCCCGTTCACGTCGCCCAGGTACAGGATGTCGAGATACCCGTCGTCGTCGTAATCGACGACCGAGGGTGCGGACGGCGCCGGTGCGAAGTTGACGTTGGCCCCGCTGCCGTTGACGCCCTGCGTCGCCTTGAAGAGGATCTTGCCGGTCTCCACGTCGACCATGTAGAAGGCCCGGCCCTTCGGCAGCTTGGCCGCGATGTCGTCGCCGGCCGTGAAGCTCGGATCGAATCCGCCGCCGAACATGGCGACGTAGCGGTCCTCGAACGCCGCGCTGCCGCCCGAGCCGGTGAAGGTCCGGATGCGTCCCACCACCGGCCGCGACCAGGTCTCGCCGAGCGGCGCGGCCACCGTGCCGCAGGCGTCGGAACAGTCCGCCCCGGCGTCGGTGAATTCCCACAGGATCTCGGGGTAGCGCCGGTTCGCGGCCGACCCGGCCACGCAGCTGGCGCCGCTCCCGTCGATGCAGCGCGGCGAGGCGTCCTTGCTCCCGATGATGTTGCCCTGTGTCGGGCCGGCGCCCGTCACGATCTCGTCCGGCTGCGTGACGTCGAGGCCGTAGTAACCCGCGCCACCCTGGCGGAGCGCCCCGACGAGAACCGTCCGCCAGACCCGCTCCGTGGGATCCGGGTTGGCGCCGAAGACCGGGTCGATGAAGACGTCGGCCGTCGCCATGGAGCCGTCCACGAAGTACTGGGGCAGCGGCGGGAAGTTGAGGAGGTTGGGGAACTTCCCGCTCATCACCTGCCGGGGTGAATAGGCGAAGATCTCGCGCCCCGTCCCGAGGTCCAGGGCCCCCGGGAAGTTCGCCGTGTCGCGGTCCCAGACGCCGCCGTCGAATGCGTGGAGGAACCCGTCGTTGGAGCCCACGAAGATGACCTTGCGCCGCTTCGCGTGCAGAGTTCGCGAAGTCGATGTAGGGCTGCGGCGTGGACGTCCCCGGCGGAGTCAGATTCTGCGAGAGGTACTGGAAGTAGCGCGGCGACTCCAGGGCCAGCGGCTCGGAATGGAAGATGTCGCCGAGCTTGTGGGCGTAGCCCGCGGGCGGCGTGCCGTCATCGTCGGTCCGCGTCTGCGGCGGATCGCCGGGGGTAGCCGCGTCGTCCTGGTAGAAGTAGGAGTACTTCTGCTCTTCGCCCGCGTTGGGTCCGATCGTCCCGATCGTGGCCGGCCGGATCGCCGGATGATTGAGGATCTCGTCGCGGCTGCCGAAGGCCGTGGCGCCGCCGCGCAGGAACTGCACGGTCAGTCTCGCGAGATTCTGCGTGGTCGGATTGGACACGGTGAAGCCCATGTCCGTCATGAGGTCGTCGAAGCACGACCCCGGCGAGCCGGCCCCCGCGCAGGTGCCGGTATTGGGCAGGAAGTCGGCGCGGGTCAGCGGCACACCCGCGCTGCCCCGGGCGAAGATCATCTTGCGGCCCGGCCACACGGAGATCGCAGGCGCCCGGCCCGAGGGGTTCGCCGGGCTCGCCGCCGAGCCCGCGGGCAGGTCGGCGACCGGATTGGTGTAGCCGAGGACGCGCGCCGCGTTCCACACGGGCTTGCGGAGCGCGGGATCCGGATCGTCCGGATTGCTTTCGTCCGGGAACTGATTGGCGCCGACCGAAGGCGTCGGCGTCGGGGTGCCGACGGCCGGAGTCGCCGTCGGGCCGCCCGGCGTCTCCGTCGGCGTCGCCGTCGCGGGCACCCCGGTCACGAGCGGCACCAGGCCATTGCTGTCGAGGTGGAAGCTCTTGAGCGCTCCGCTCCAGATCGACCAGTTCGAGAGGTCGCCGTTGGGATTCAGGTGGCTCGGGATGACCGCGCCCAGCTGCGCCGTATCGCCCGCGCCGCCGGCGAAGGCGGGCACGGACGGAGAGGCGAAAAAGTTGGCGTTGCGCTTGAAGTCGAGGATCGACTCGAGGGCGCCCTGCAGCGTCGTGCGGTCCGTCGCGGCGAAGACCTTTCCGCCGCTGTTGGTCGCGATGCAGTTCAGAGCCGGGAAGAACGACGGATCGCTGTTGAGACCGACGACGTAGACCGGGATTCCCTTGACCCGGACGCTCGGATCGAGCGCGTTGGCCGCGGTGCGACGCCCCGCAGCGCTTTCCGGCAGCAGCACCTCGCCGAGATCGCCGGCCGGGCCGTTACCGGTCACGCCGCCGACGCACGGATCCGACGAGCACTCCTCGTGGCCGTCGGTGACGAACACGATGATGTAGTTGCGGCAGTCGATGGCGGGGTCGGGCGCACCGCTGTCCGTGGGGCTGGGGAAGACGCTGTTGACGAAGTAGTTGTAGGCATCGAGCAGCGCGCCCGCGAGCGGCGTGCCCGAGGCCGTCATGACGACTTCCTTGGCGTCCTCCTGCAGCGTGTAAGCCACGTCGGCGGGCGCCGACGAGTCGTAGCTCACGATCGAAGACGTGAACCGGAGGAGACGCTTGATGGCGGATTCGGGCGAGTTGCCGCCGGGATAGTCCGTCCCCAGCCACTCGCGGCGGAACGGCACGACCGGCCAGTCCGCCGGCGAAGCCGGAGGAACCACCGGGTAAACCGTCGGGAACGGCGCGTCCGGCGGACCGAGCGCGGTGGGCGCCGCGCCGGCGAAGCCCTTGAACGTGTTGAAGTGCGACAGGCCGCCGCAGTCCATCGAGTAGGGGTCGCAGCCGCCGGCCGGAATGCCGAGCGGGCACGACGGGCCGGCGAAGGCGTCGTTGGGGTACTGCTGGAGCTGGCGGATGCGCTCCTTGTCGAAGAGCGCCGAGTACATGCCCTGGTTGTGGCGGTTGCAGGTGGCGCAGACGCCGTCGGCCTGCGCGTCCGCATCGTAGTCCGGAGCCGCCGGGCAGCCCGGCGACGGCGACCCGCCCGCGCACGAGCCCCACGGCGGGTTCCCGTTCAGCGAGTCGTTCGAGACGTACGTCGGCGGGAGATTGTAGATGTCGCCCCGGACGAGCTTGATCTCGACGCTCTGGATCAGGACGAGCGAGGGGTCCGGATCAGCCTGCGGGTCGTCGAAGCCCCGCATGAAGACCGGCGAGGCCGGCAGCGGGATCAGGTTCGACGGCGCGGGCTCGCCCGGGTCGATGACGCCGTTGCCATCGGTGTCGACGAAGGCGCACTGCCGGTTGGCGTCGTAGGGGCAGGGCGCGCAGACGAGCTGGCCGCCCGTGTAGCCCGCCGGGATGCCCGGGCAGGGGCTCGCGGGCGGAGGCGGCGGAGGCGCCATCGCGAAGAGCCCGCGCACGACCGGCGCGAACCACCTCGCGATCGCCGGCAGAAGGCTCTTGCCGGGCATCGTACCGCCAGGCTCGGTCGGAACGAGCGTTGGCGTGAACGTCGCCGTCGGCGGCGGCGTGCCCGTCGGGGTCTGCGACGGCGTGAAGGTCCGCGTCGAGGTGAAGGTCGCGGTCCGGGTGGCAGTGCTCGACGCCGTCCGGGTCGCCGTGGCCGTGGCCGACGGCGTTCTCGTCTGGGTCGAGGTCCGCGTGGCCGTGTTCGTGGCCGTGCCGGTGCGGGTCGCGGTCCGGGTCGGCGTGTTGGACGGGGTGTTCGTCCGCGTCGCCGTGTTGGACGGCGTACTGGTGTTGGAGGCCGTGAACGTCCTCGTAGCCGTGGCGGTGGCTGTGCGGCTCGGCGTGTTCGAAGGCGTGTTGGTCCGCGACGGCGTGTTCGTCGCCGTGTTCGTCCGCGACGGCGTGAAGGTCGCCGTCCGTGTCGCCGTGTTGGACGGCGTGTTGGTCCGCGACGGCGTATTCGTCGCGGTGCGGGACGGCGTGTTCGACGGCGTGTTGGTCCGCGACGGCGTGTTGGATGGCGTGTTGGTCCGCGAAGGCGTGAACGTCGCCGTCGCCGTCGGCGTGTTCGTGCGCGTCGGCGTTCTGGACGGCGTGTTGGTCCGTGACGGCGTATTGGACGCCGTGAAGGTCGGCGTGTTGGACGGCGTGTTGGTGCGCGTCGCGGTCGACGACGGCGTGTTCGTGCGCGTGGCCGTCGGCGTGTTCGTCCGGGTCGGAGAGCTCGACGGCGTGTTCGTCCGGGTCGGCGTGTTCGACGCTGTTCGCGTTGGCGTCGCCGACGCCGTGTTCGTGCGGGTCGGCGTGTTCGACGCGGTCAGCGTCCGCGTCGGCGTGAACGTCTGGCTGGCGGTCGACGTCGCCGTCCGCGTCGGAGTAGCCGACGCCGTGCGCGTCAGTGTCGCCGTGAAGCTCGGCGTGTTCGTCGCCCGGGCCGTGAAGGTCCTCGTCGGCGTATTGGTGTTCGAAGGCGTGTTCGTAATCGTGCGGGTGGCCGTCGAAGTGCGCGTTGCGGTCGGCGTCCGAGTGGGCGACGGCGTATTCGTGTCGACCGGCGTGTTGGTCGGCGTGAAGGTCGGCGCCGCCGGCGGGCCGTACTCGTCGATGCGAACGACCACGAAGGGATCCGAGTAGTTGCCGGCGACCATCGTCATCCGGAGCTCGTAGCCGGGCTTGGACGGGCTGCGATAGATGACGAGACCTTCGTTCAGGCCGTGCGGGCCGAACGCGCCGCGCCAGAACCCCGGATCGGGGCCGGGATACGGGAACCGCGGATCCGGGACCTGGGGGGCGACGATGTACGGAGGCACGTCGGGCTGGCCCGGTATTCCGTAGATGTGGGGGACTTTGTGGCCCATCTGCAGGAATCGCCCCTGCTGGATGTCGGGGTATTCGGTCGAGGGAAAGACCGACGAAATCGAGCTTCCGCCCGGGTAGATGGAGTCGGCGAAGTAGAGCCACTCCATGCCGCCGTTCTCGAGCGACTCGCCGGCAGTCTGCGCGCCGCCGACCGGCTGGCCGAGGGTACCGAAGGTGGAGCTGTTCTCGGCGGCCCCGAAGGTCTGGTTGGGGTTGCGATAGTAGGAGAAGGCCCAGTTGACGCCCGAGGTGTTCGTCAGGACCTGGCGCAGAACGCTCTTGGCGACGGCGAGGCGCGACCCCGACGTGTTGGCGACCGTGCCCTCGGGGTAGATGAAGTCGTCCATGAACGCCGGGAGGCGATACACGTCGGAGAAGTCGTTGTTCATCGAGTAAGACGAGTCGAGAATCAGGAGCACGTTCGTGTTCGCGCCCGAGTTGGCCTGCAGGAGCTGTCGGTCGTCGGGGCGGGCGGGCGACGCCATGAGGAACAGGGCGAGGAAGGTCGTCGCAACTCGGTGTCGCTGCGCCAACCCGATCAGCCCTCGAGACGTCCGCTGGTGTCGCATGGATGTCACCTCAGTACGGAAGGAATTCCGGGAGAGGCCCGATGTCGATGTCCGCCTCGAGAGCCTTGGAGTACTGCAGGAAGCCGTCGGCCTGGCCGCCGGTCGATCTCACTTCGAACATCCAGGCGCGCTGGCCCTTGCCGTCGCGGCCTTCGCAGCCGAGGCACATCCGCCGGCCCAGGCGTCCCGGCGTCGAGACCCGGACCTCGATTTCGTCGCCGGTGACGAAGCCGAAGCCCTGGGCGAACCGGTGGCTCGGCAGCTTGAAGAGCGTCGAGCCCTGAAAGAGGGGCGCGGCCTTGGTGCCGAACTCCTGGCGTTCGAGAAACGGGCGGGGGTTCGGCAGGAGCTGTCCCGCCGCCCAGCGGATCCCCGCGTCGGCCGAGTAGAACGCCCGGTTGACCGACCACTCGTTGGCCGCGATGCGCGCCTCCGTGGAGGTGATGAGCATGAGGGCAATGCCGATCACCGTCAGGATCGCCAGCACCAGGATCGCGACGATCAGCGCGGCGCCGCGCTCGTTCTTTCTGTCGGTGCGCATGCTCATCCCTGAAAGGAGTAGTTCCGAAGGTTGATCTTCAGCGTCTGGACGCGCCGCCGGAAGTTGCCCGTCACCGGGGTCGCCGACGAGTTCATGATCTTGACGCCCTGCGCGCCGGGCGCCTTGTACGTCGGGTCCGGATCCTTGGCCTTGGCGAGCAGCGAGACCATCACCGCGTGCAGGCGCGGACAGTGGAGCCCGCCGGCGCCCAGGTGGCCCTGAACGAACGGGTCCTGCGACTGAAACTCGGCGTCGTCGGGGTTCGTCTCGTCGCCGGGGGCGCCGACGTTGGGGCGCCACTCGTCGCAGTTGGCCGCGATCGAAACGTTCGGGTCGTCGTCGCCGCCGCCCACCGGGCACAGCCGCGAAACGGCCTGGTCGCCGTTCAGGTCCAGCCCGTACGCGACCTGCATGTCCTCGACGTCGTCGGCCAGGCGCGTGATCTCGAACGCGTCGCCGCGCCGGATCCCCTGAGCCAGGAACGGATGCAGCCCGGTCGGATCGTTGACGGGGTCGGTGCCGACGAAGAAGAGAATGTCGTCGAGGACGCCGGCGCGGCGGACGGCGGCGTTCTTGATCATCCCGGCGGGCTCGCCCGGCGTCAACGACGGCAGCTCGATGTTGAACCGCGGCCCGGTCGTGCCCCCGAAGTCGACGCTTCCGAAGGACGCCGAGCTCACCAGATCGGTCGGGGCCGTGAGGAGTCCGACGTTGTAGTTGAACTGCGGATAGCTCGCGAGCTTGAGGGGAATGCGCCCGGAAGGATCGGGCACGAGGCCCCCGCAGGGGTGCTGCTCGGTCGTGCCCTCGACGATGACGAACATCGGCTTGGTCGCCGTGGCGCCCGCCGTGTAGGCGTCGATGGCCGAGAACTGCGGGCGGTTCGTGGCGTCGTCGTTCTGGTGAAAGCCGGAGAAGGTGTTGCCGACGACCGCAGCGGTCTGGACGTTCTGGGTGCCCTGGCAGCCGTTGCAGCCTCCGCTCTCGCCGAACCCGACGAGCGGGGAGAGGATGACGCCGCGGATCTCGATCATGTCCGTGCCGTTCTTGACCGGGATGGCCGGACCGCCGTCCGCGTCGTCGACCGACACGCCGTTGACGTTGTCGAAGGAGAAGCTGGTGCCGGGACCGTTGATGCCCGGCAGCTCCGCATCGTTGTGATTGAGCACGGCCTGGGTGACGTACAGCCCGCCGGTGCCGGCCATGCGGATGACCCGGGTCATCTGGTAGATGCCGTAGCGCACGTTGCCCTGTGCGTCGGCGACGTCGGTCTCGTTCTTGTTGATGCGCGCGCTCGCGTCGAAGACGGCGAGCAGGCCCAGCATCGCGACGAGCAGCAGCAGCGACACGACGATCATCTCGACGAGCGTGAATCCGCGCTCGGAGGCTCGGTGCGAGAGCGGCGTCCGGCGGAGGGTATTCATCGTCGTCATGGGCAGATCCCGCTCTCGCAGACCGGATCCGGGTTCTGGAGAAAGCCGCTCACGCGCGCCGTGCGCTGGCCGATGCCGAGGCCGGTCGTGACGCCGAAGGACGACGACGTCACGGTGACGTCGATCCGTTTGTACTGATAGCGGGTGTTGACGCCGAACACCGGCGTCAGCGTGTACGGGTCGCCCGGCGCGCCCGGCAGTCCCGTGACGAACTTGCTCACGGTGTAGGTCCGGCTGAGCGGATTGCGGACGTTCGAGGGCGGCACCCCCGTCACCGGGTCCGGCAGCGTCTGCGGCAGGTCGCTCGTGTTGTAGCTCCCCTCGCGAAGCTGCGTGTCCGTGATCGGAAGGTTCATGAGCTGCTCGAGCCGGTCGCGGGCCAGGTTGTGGATGCTGGTGTACTCGTTGGCGGTGTAGTTGGACTTGACGCTCGCGATGAAGAGCGGCGCGATGCCGAGCAGCACGATCCCGAGGAGGGCCACCGCGATCAGCATCTCGATGAGCGTCAGGCCGGCCTCGCGCCGCCGACGGTCCGGCGTCAGTGCCATGCGGTGCCTCGCTTCTTCGCGACCGTGGGGTTCGGGCCGAGCACCTCGATCCGCCCGTTGGCCGCCACGAGGACCGGAAGATCGTTGGTGATCGACGCTCCGATGACGCCGCGCAGCGTGAACACCGAATCGGCGTTGGAGGCGACGCCCTGCACGCGGCCGTCCGGGCCGAAGACGAGCGCCAGACCCGTGGGCTGCGTGTAGTAGGTCGGCGGCGGCAACAGGGGGAACTGGATTTTTTCCGGCAACCGGACTTCGCCGACCTTGAGGGGCGTCGGCGTCGTCTGCTCGAAGGTCTCGATCAAGGTGTAGTTCTGAGACGACGTGGCCGGGGTGATCAGGACGCGAGCAGGAAGGTTGCGCTTGACCGCGCGCATCCGTGCGGCCGCCAGCGTCACCGCGAACTCCTGCCCGGCGCTCTTGACCTGATTGCGCTGGCCGATCTTCATGAACCACGGAGCGCCGACGAGCGAGAGGATCGCGATGATCGCGAGCACGAGCAGGAGCTCGATGAGCGAGAACCCTCCCTCTCGACGGCGCAGACACGATGCATGGAGCATTTCGGGCCGATAAGGAGCGATTCCCATGCCCGGTGTCTCCAATCTTCACTAAGTCGCCTGGCTGCAGCCATATGAACAATCGGGGACGGTGCTTGTGATGTGGAAAATAGACGCTTTTTGTTACCTTCGGTAACGTTCCGTGTCGGGCTCGAGCAGCCCGACTTCGCCCGCCTTTTCACCCGCTTCTCCAGGCTCGACTCTCGCGGCGCGAGTCCCTACACTGAATCGACACACCCCCATGTGGCCCACCAAGCGCAAGGCGTCCGAACTGGATGCCCTCCTCGGCCGGCTCCGCGCCCGCCATTGGAAGACCGAAGCGGAACGCGACGAGTGGCTCAAGGCCCTCGGCGCCGCGGAGGGCGTCGAAGCGGAGGATCTGGCGTGGATGGCCGTCGAAACGGACGTGGCGCTCCGCCAGGCGGGCCTCGCGTTCCTCAAGCGTCAGCCTTACGACGCGGCCGCGACGGCGCTGTTCCCGCACCTCGCCTCCCGAACGGAAGGTGTGCGCCGCCAGACGATGCAGGCCCTGGAAACGCTGGCCGGAGGCAACTTCCTCGAGAAGGTCCAGGGCTTTCTGGGCAACCCGGACCCCGTCGTCGTTCACGCCGCCCTCGACTACCTCAAGAAGAGCCCGAGCGAGAGGGCGCTGCCGTGGGTGGCGCGCGTGCTGTCGCCGTCGAATGCGCCCGCGCTGCGCAAGAAGGCCTTCGGCATCGTCGAGGCGACCGGCTCGGCGCGGTCGGGTAGCCTCGCGCTCCACGCCCTCGAAGACGACGACGAGGAGATCCGCTTCCGCGCGATCGCCGTCCTCGCGAAGTACCCCGACGAAATGCAGATCGGCCCGCTGCTGAAGCACTGCCGCAACGACTCGCACCGCGTGCAGGACGCCGCCATCGCCGCCCTCGGGCCGCTCCTGGCGAAATCCCAGACCTGGAACGACGAGGTCCTGCCGCTACTCTCCGACGCGAACCCGAAGGTGCGCCAGCTCGCCTCGAAGATCATCGCGACCCAGAACCCCGGGTCGATCGCCGACGCGTTCCTTCGCACATTCCAGGAGACCTACGGCCCGGCCAAGGACCGTGCGGTCGAGGCCCTGCGCGAGCTGGGGCCCGAGTTCATCCGCGCCTTTCTCGACCGCGGGCAGTCCTCCGACCTGCACCAGAACGCCCTGGCAGCCTCGATCGCCGTGACGATCCGCGCGCCCGAGGCGGTCCCGCACTGCATCCGGTTTCTCTCCGGCGAGGACTGGTGGCTGCGGGACCGGGCGGCCGTCGCGCTCGCCGAGATCCGGGACGAGACCGCGCTGCCGCACCTCCTGAAGATGCTCCAGAGCCCCGAGTCGAGCCTCTCGGCCGCCGGGGCGCTCGGCCTCTGGGGGACGCCCAAGGCGCTGCCCGGACTGCTCGAGGCCTACAAGCAGGCCGATCAGCACAAGGACCTGCGCCTCGAGATTCTCGACGCCTTCTCGAAAATCGACGACCAGCGGGTCGCCCCGCTGCTCCAGAAGATCGCGCAGGTCGACCCCGATCCGCTCGTGAAATGGAAGGCCGCGCAACTCTCGGCGGCGCGCACCGGGACCGCGTCGGCGGAGGCCGCCGGCGGTCGCGTCTTCACGCCCGTCGACTTCGCGGCCAACCCCAAGCCGTCGCTCCCGGACATGCTTCGCCACGCTCGCGCGCTCGGCGCCTCGGACCTCCATCTCGCGACCGGCACCGTGCCCCAGATGCGCGTCCACGGCCGCCTCGGCCCCCTGCCGCTCCCCGCGTCGGGCCCGGAGCAGATGGAGAAGTGGCTGAGTCCCCTGCTCACGGACGGGCGCGGCGAGATCCTCGAGACCAGGCGGCAGATCGACTTCTGCCACAAGGATCCGGACCTCGGCCGCTTTCGCACCAACGTCTTCTTCCAACGCAAGGGCCCCAGCGCGGTCCTGCGCCTGGTCCCCTACGACATCCCGAACCTGACCGACGTCGGCCTGCCCGAGTCGATCTGGGAGATCACGGCCTATTCGCAGGGCCTGATCCTCGTGACCGGGCCGGCCGGCTGCGGCAAGACGACGACGCTCGCGGCGCTCGTCGACCGGATCAACGAGACCGAGCGCGGCCACATCATCACGGTCGAGGACCCCATCGAGTACGTCCACGTGAACAAGGAGTCGCTGGTGAACCAGCGCGAGGTCCCCGCCCACACGAGAGTCCTTCGCGAAGGCACTGCGACAGTCGCTGCGCGAGGACCCTGACGTCATCCTCGTCGGCGAGATGCGAGACCTCGAGACGATCTCGCTCGCCATCACCGCTTCGGAGACCGGTCACCTCGTTCTCGCGACGCTCCACACGACGACGGCCTCTTCCACGGTCGACCGCATCATCAACGCCTTTCCGCCCGACCAGCAGGGCCAGATCCGGATGATGGTCGCCGACTCGCTGAAGGCCGTCGTCTCGCAGTCGCTGCTGCCGCGGCGCGACGGCGCAGGCCGGGTGGCCGCCTTCGAGATCCTCCGCAACACGCCCAACGTCGCGGGGCTCATCCGCGACGCCAAGACCTTCCAGATCCCGACGGCGATCCAGACGGGCGCGGCGATGGGCATGCAGATGATGGACGGCGCGCTGCTGCAGCTCGTCCAGGATGGCACGATCGATCCCCGGGTCGCCTACGACCGCGCGCTGCGCAAGGAGGCCTTCGAGCCCTTCCTCTCGGCGGAAGAAGGCGGGGCGGCATGAGCGTCCGGGCGCCCTCCGGCGAGAACCGGATCGACCGTTTCCTCGGGATCCTGCCCAAGCGCAGCGGCTCGGACCTCCACATCTCCGTCGGGTGCTCGCCGCTCGTGCGCATCGACGGCGAGCTCGAGCGGATGCGTTACCGCGTGCTCTCGGAGGGCGACTACTACAACCTCATCGGGCCGATCACGCCCCCGGCGCTCTGGGAGGCGTTCAACGCCTCGGGCGACGTCGACTTCGCGTACCAGATGGGCAGCGAGGCGCGCTTCCGCGTCAACCTCTTCCGCCAGGAGCGCGGCTCCGCCGCGGTCTTCCGCCTGATTCCGTCGCGGGTGCCGACGGCGGAGGACCTGAACCTCCCGGGCCCGATCGCCGGACTCTATGCCGCGCGGCGCGGGCTCATCCTCGTCACGGGCCCGACGGGCAGCGGCAAGTCGACGACGCTCGCCGCGATCCTCGACCGCATGAACAAGCGCCTGGCGCACCACGTCGTGACGATCGAGGACCCGATCGAGTTCGTCCACACCAACGACAAGTCGATCTTCACGCAGCGCGAGATCGGCCCCGACGTGCCGAGCTTCGCCGAAGGCGTCAAGGCCGCGATCCGCGAGGACCCCGACTGCATGCTCGTGGGCGAGATGCGGGACCTCGAGACGATGCGCATGGCCCTCTCCGCCGCGGAGACGGGGCTGCTGGTCTTCGCGACCGTGCACACCAATTCCGCCGCCAAGGCCGTCGACCGCATCATCGACGCCTTCCCGGCGGCCGAGCAGGAGCAGATCCGCATCGTCCTGGCCGAGTGCCTGCGCGGCGTCGTGGCCCAGCAGCTCCTCCGGAAGAAGGGCGGCGGCCGCATCCCCGCCTTCGAGATCCTGCTCGGCTCGACCGCCCTGTCCAACGCGATCCGCGAGGGCAAGACGGCCCTCATCAACAACATGATCGCGACCGGAAAGTCCCGCGGCATGATCTCCATGGACCAGTCCCTGACCGAGATCGTCAAGGCCGGAGTCGTCGCCCCGGACGAAGCGCTCGACCGGGCGATCGACAAGGAGTCCTTCAAGACGATGATCGCGGCGCTGCCGAAGAAGAGTTGAGAGTTAGGCGTTCAGAGTCGAGACTTGCGTACCCTCAACCCTCAACTCTCGACCTCAACTCTCGACCCTCCTACGTCGGCAGCCTCAGCGTGAACACCGCTCC
Organism: uncultured Acidobacteriota bacterium; assembly: GCA_963810205.1. Lineage (GTDB taxonomy): Bacteria > Acidobacteriota > Thermoanaerobaculia > UBA5066 > Gp7-AA6 > DAHUXD01. Next base: position 180,212 of record CAWEMP010000020.1, on the reverse strand, counting down.
CCCGCCCGGGCGGTCCGACACCTCGACGGTGCCGCCGTGCAGCTCCGCGATGCGGGCGACGATGGCGAGGCCGAAGCCCGATCCGCTCGGCTTCGAGGAGTAGAACGGCAGGAAGATCTTGTCGCGCGCCGCGGCGTCCACGCCGGGGCCGCGGTCCCAGACCGACACCGCGATCTCCTTCTCGCCGCGCGCGCCCGCGAGCACGACGGCGTCGGGCTCGTGCCAGCGGTCCGGCGGCGTGGCTTCCGCGGCGTTGCGCAGCAGGTTGGCGAGCGCCCGGCGCAGCAGCACCGACGAGCCGCCGACCGACGGAAACTCGCCGTCCTGCCCCACCGTCAGGCCCGGATGGGCGCGCTCCGTCTCGCCGCGGACCGCCTCGGCGACTCCGTCGAGATCCACCGGCTCCGGCGAGAACGCCTCGGGCCGGGCGAACAGGAGGAAGTCGCTCGTGACCCGGCTCATCTCCTGCGCCTCGCGCCGGATGGCGCGCACGTACTCTCCGGCGCGTTCCGGCTCGGCCGCGCGCAGGGCCAGGTCGGCGTAGCCGTCGATCGCCGCCGCGGCGTTGCGAAACTCGTGCGCGGCCCCGGCCGAGACCTGTCCGAGGTCGGCCAGGTGACGCGCCAGGGCGACCCGGCCCTCGAGGCGGCGGATCTCGGTCAGGTCGGAGAAGAGCGCCACGGCGCCGAGAAATCGGCCGTCTCCCCCTTCGGCCGGCGTCGCCGTCACGCCGAGCGCCCGCTCCTCTTCGCCTTCGCGGCGCCAGCGCACCTCGCGCCGGCCGGCCACGGTCCGGTCGCGCAGCACGTCGCCGATGAGCGCCCGGAAATCCGGCGCCTCGGCGAGCATCTGCTCGTACGGCTCGCCGCGTGTATCGCCCGTCAGCTTCAGGATCTCGCGCCCCGCTTCGTTGATGTCGAGGACGTTCCCGGCCGGATCGACCGACAGGAGCCCCGTGGGGAGGTTGCGCGACAGCGTGCGCGCCGCCGTTTCGAGATCGTCGGCGCGCTCCTTCTCCCGGCGGGCGAGGCGTTCGAGCTCGCGTTCCTTCTCGTGCAGGGTCTCGATCGTCGACTCGAACCGCGAGATCACGAAGTGCCGTTCGTCGCCGTGCTCCGCGCCGGTCGCGGGCACGCCGCCCGCGGCCTCGAGCAGCCTCTCGTACGGTTTCAGCACCGACCGCAGGTAGAAACCGGCGAGCACGATGAGCGACAGCGCCGCGGCGGGAACGAAGACCGAGAGCCGCCGAGCGTAAGCGTTGAGGGCGCCCCCCGCCCCGGGATCGACGGCGATCGCGTAGTAGCGCCGCCCGGTCGCGAAGGTCGAGATCAACAGCGGCGGCTGCGTTCGCCACTCGTGGACGACCCGGCCGGCCGCGGGGCGCGGCGCCGGGAGCTGCCGAGGCGCCTCCGGGGGGCCCGGCCCGGCCGAGGAGAGACGCCGGCCATTCTCGTCGTACGTCGCGATGTAGGCGACGTCCGGCTCGATCGCGCCTCGCTCGAGCGCGTCCTCGGAGGCGTCGGGCCGGGCGGAAGACAGGGCCACCCGCCGCACGATCTCGGCGGTGCGCCGCTCGGTCTCCTCTCTCCCCCAGGCCACGGCGCTGCGGAAGAAGAGGAGTGTCAGGAAGTTCAGGAAGAGGATGAGGAGCAGCGCGACCCACAGGAAGAGCCGGGACTCGCGCCGAAAGGAGTGCGGCACCGAGGCGGGCGCCGGAGCGGGCGCGGGCTCGCTCACGGCTGGGGCCACATCGCCCGATACCGCGCCACGAGTGGCTCGCCGAAGAACCACGCGGCGACGGCGCCGAGCGCGAGGAAGACGCCGAACGGAAGCCGCGTCTTGCCGCCTCCGCCCCGAGCGAGAATCACGGCGAGCCCCACGACGCTGCCCGAAAGCGAGGCGAGGAGGACCGTCACGACCACACCCGCGGGCCCCAGGAGGGCTCCGATCATGCCGAGCATCTTCACGTCGCCCAGGCCCATCCCTTCCTGCCGCGCGATCTTCTCGTAGGTGAAGGCGAGCAGGAAGAGCCCGCCGGCCCCGAGCAGAGCGCCGAGAGCGGCCTCGAGGGGCGTGCGGCGCACCGAGAAGAGCGCCAGCGCCAGGCCGATGGCGATCCCCGGCAGGGTGATGACGTCGGGAAGGATCTGAAAGTCGTAGTCGATCGCCGAGAGCGCGAGGCACGCCGACGCGAGGAACGCGCCCGTCAGCGCGTCGCCCCAGGACGGCGCCTGCCGGGCAACGAAGACCCACAGAGCTCCATTGGCGAGCTCGACGAGCGGGTAACGGAGGCCGATGGGCGCGCGGCAGCGCCGGCAGCGCCCGGAGAGGAGGATCCAGGAAACGACCGGCACGTTGTCCCAGGGCGCGATTCGCGCGTCGCAGGCCGGACAGCTCGACGGCGGCGACACGACCGACCTCTCGCGCGGGAGCCGGTGGATCACGACGTTCAGGAAGCTCCCGACGATCAGGCCCAGCACGCCCGCGAGCGCGAGGCCCGCCGCCGAGTGCATCAACACGGGGTCACGGCGCGCGCCTTCCGACGCGGACGGGCTCGCCCCGATGCCACAGGACGAGGAGGGTCAGGAGCGCCGCGACCGAGACGGCCGCCCCCGCGTAGAAGGCGACCGGGCGGTATCGGAAGACGACCCGGTGCGTCCCGGCAGGCAGCGAAACCGCGCGAAACCAGCCGTCGGCCTCGAGGATCGGCAGCCGCCGGCCGGCCTCCTCGGCGATCCAGCCCGGGTAATTCAGGTCGGTGAGAACGAGAAGACCGGGATAGCTCGCGGTCAATTCCGCCACGACTTCTTCGGGGCGGTCCTGCGAGAGCTGCGCGACGAGCATGGGCGGCGCGTCCGAGCCCGACGGGTCGGGATCCGGGCGGCGATCGACGAGGACCTCGCGCACGACGTCCACCTGGCCGGCCGCCACGCGCTGCCAGGCGCGGGAAGCATCCGGCTCGATCCGGTAGCCGCGCACGAAGGACAGCCTCGGCCGGTACGGGGCGAGCGGCGCGCGAAAGAAGTCGCCGACCTTTCGCGACGGCAGGCGCGCCGGCGGGAACGGCGTCCAGAGCACGCGCGCGCTGGCCGCGCCGGCGGGCAGCGCATCCTCGACCGGTCCGATCGATTCTTCGATCGCGGCGGCCGCGGCCGTCTTGAGCGGCGCCGCCGTCCGCAACGTCGGCACCCGGCACGTCAGGTTCGTGTAGCCGAGGAGGGACTCCCTCTGGCGCCGCAGCATCGCGGCGTCGAATCGTCCGTCGCGAAGCGTCCAGGCCGCGAGCCGTCCCATCGGTGGCGTCGCGACTCGGCCGGCCACCCGCGAGAGCGGCTTTACGATCTCGGGACAGCTCCGGAGCTCGGCCTCGGGCGCAAAGCGGGGAACGTCCTTGAGCCCGAGGGCCAGCGCGGCCACCAGCGCGGCCCCCGCGATGCCCGAGAAGAGAGCGCCGGCCGCGGGACGCTCCCCGAGGCCCAGCGCCAGCAGGCCGACGGCCGCACTTCCGATGCCGCACGCCAGGCGCACCGGGAGCGGCAGGGGCGCGAGCGCGGCCGCGAGGAGCGCCGCCACGGCCGCCAGCCCGAATCCGACGCGGCGCCGTCCGCTCCCCGGCGAAAAACGCAGCGCGTCCAGGCCCAGCCCCGAGAGCATCGCGACGCCGAATGCGGTCCAGGCGAGGCCCTTTCCCGCGTACCGCACGCGGTCGAGCGGCGGTATCGCGCGCAGCCACGCTCCCGGCGGGCCTTCTCCGGCGAGCAGGACTCCCGCGACGGCGAAGGCCGCGAGGACGAGCGCGAGACGGCGACGATGGCTCTCGCCGAACGCCGCGGCGGCGGCGACCAGCGCGAAAGGCGGCAGGAAGAGCGACGCGAGATAGGCGCCTCCGAAGAAGGGCGGCGAGAAGCCCGCGACCGACAGCGCGTCCCGCGGGCCGATGGCGCCGAGGTCGCGCTCGGCGGCCGGAAGCGTCTGGCGGCGGTCCGAGTGCACGGCGAGCTCCGCCATGGGCACGAGGACCCAGGCCGAGAGCGCGAGTCCCAGCGCGAGCCCGGCGGCGCAGCGCCGCAACGGCGCAAAGCGCGGTACCGGCGCCACGGGCTCCGGGAAGGGCGCGCGGGGCCGCCATGCGAGGGTGAACGCGAGGACGATCGAAGCCGCCGTCATCTCGGGGCTGCCCGCCATCGCCTGCAGGCCGACGAGGGTCGCGAGAGCGAGGACGGAGCCTCGCGTCCTGGCGCCCGAGCGCGCCAGCGCCGCGATGGCGGGCAGGTAGGCGAAGGCGCCGAAATGGTTCCAGTACGCCGAAAACGAGGCCGCGAATCCCGAGGCCGCAAAGACCGCGGCTCCCAGGAGCGCGCCCGCGTCCGAAACGTTCTCCTCCTTGAGAAACCGCCGCGCTCCCCAGGCCGCGATGGCGAAGTGGAACAGGAGAAAGAGCGCGCCCGCGAGCGCCGGCGACGGAAGAAGGAACAGGAGGGTCGGAGGGTAGAAGACACCCGCCTGCCCGTTGGCGAGCCAGGGCTCCCCGGTCCCCGACAGCGGGTTCCAGAGGGGAAGGGATCCCGAACGCAGCCGCTCGACCGTGTAGAGCTTGAGGGGGTAGAAGAAGTCCGCCTGGTCCCGAAGCGTCGGCGCCTGCCGCCGGACGAGAGCGGGGGCGAGCCAGAGGAGCGCGGGCACGAGCGCCGCCGCCGCGCAGACTCCCGAGACGAGCCGACGGCGCAGCAACACCCGGCTATTGTAGCGGCGGGTGTCTTTCCGGGCTCGCGGAGGCGGGGCTCGTCCCCGCCCTCACGCGCGCCGGAGGAAACAGGTCAGAACTGCGTGCCCTCGGGCCACTGGATGAACGTCCCGTTGGCGTAGTAGATGTCGTTGTTGAAGTTGGTCGTCGTGCCGCAAATCGCTCCGGTGATCGACTTGTCGCGGCCGCCCGAGGCGATCACGTAGGAATCGCTGGCCACGTTGGAGCCGTAGGCGTAGAACACGCCCCAGCCGTCGGCCTTCGGAGCCTGGGCGATGTAGGTCGGCGACAGATTCGAGAACGAGCTCGTCGTCAGCGTCACGCTGGTCGACGTGTAGACGCCCCCGGCGCACGACGTGGCTGCCGGGTATGCGTTGTTGTCGACTGCGTAGGCCTCGATGGCCGTCGCGAGCGCGCGCATGTCGCTCATCGTCCGCTTCTGCTTGCCCCGCTGCACCGCGTTCAGCAGGTTCGGAATGGCGATCGCCGCCAGGATGCCGATGATCGCGATGACGATCAACAGCTCGATCAGAGTGAAGCCCGATTCGCGCTTCCTCATTTCCGGTCCTCCATTGCGTTGCTTCCGTGGCTCTACCGATGCAGGAGCAAGACCGGCGCCAATAGCGCTCCGAGACAAGCGTCCTGCAATCAACAGGTTGCGCACCGAGGCGTCCGGCGAATGCCACTTCCGGGTCGCCGCCGGTGACACTGGTTGACGGTTCACGGCGCACTGGTGTTCGGGCGCACAAAAAAGCGGCCCCGGTTTCCCGGGGCCGCACGACCTTCCATCGAGACCAGGACTCAGAACTGGGTGCCTTCCGGCCACTGGATGAACGTGCCGTTGGAGTAGTAGATGTCGTTGTTGAAGTTGGTCGTCGTGCCGCAGATCGCTCCGGTGATCGTCTTGTCGCGGCCGCCCGACGAGATCACGTAGCTGTTGCCCGGGGCGTCCGAGCCGTAGGCGTAGAACTCGCCCCAGCCGTCGGTCTTCGGAGCCTGGGCGATGTAGGTCGGCGACAGGTTCGAGAACGAGGACGTCGTCAGCGTCACGCTGGTCGACGTGTAGATGCCCCCCGCGCACGAGGTGGCCGCCGGATACGCGTTGTTGTCGACCGCATAGGCCTCGATGGCCGTCGCGAGCGCGCGCATGTCGCTCATCGTCCGCTTCTGCTTGCCCCGCTGCACCGCGTTCAGCAGGTTCGGAATGGCGATCGCCGCCAGGATGCCGATGATCGCGATGACGATCAAAAGCTCGATCAGGGTAAAACCGGACTCCCGCTTCTTCATTCTTTCCTCCATTACTGACGTTTGGCATGAATGGGAGCAAGACGCGGGCCACGGCGCCTCGAGCCGCAAACCTCTGATGGCGAAGCAGTTCACCAAAGAGGGGGTATGGCGGGGATCACGAGTTTTGTCACTGCGGCGTCTTTCCGCTGACGGATTGTCGCCCGAACAAACAAAAAGGCCCCGATGTGCTCGGGGCCTTCGGCGATCCGGACCGAGGAGGCGGGATTAGTACTGAGTGCCCTCCGGCCACTGGATGAACGTGCCGTTGGAGTAGTAGATGTCGTTGTTGAAGTTGGTCGTCGTGCCGCAGATCGCTCCGGTGATCGTCTTGTCGCGGCCGCCCGACGCGACCACGTAGCTGTTGCCCGGGGCGTCCGAGCCGTAGGCGTAGAACTCGCCCCAGCCGTCGGTCTTCGGAGCCTGGGCGATGTAGGTCGGCGACAGATTCGAGAACGAGCTCGTCGTCAGCGTCACGCTGGTCGACGTATAGATGCCCCCCGCGCACGAGGTGGCCGCCGGATACGCGTTGTTGTCGACCGCGTAGGCCTCGATGGCCGTCGCGAGCGCGCGCATGTCGCTCATCGTCCGCTTCTGCTTGCCCCGCTGCACCGCGTTCAGCAGGTTCGGAATGGCGATCGCCGCCAGGATGCCGATGATCGCGATGACGATCAGCAGCTCGATCAGGGTGAAGCCGGATTCCCTCTTCCTCTTCGTCATGGACTTCCTTCCTTTCATAGCCTTTTGCCCGAGCTCATGCGAAGCAAGGGGCACGCCAGGGCCCAGAATCCGACTAAGCTTAGCATTTTCATGGGTTTGAATCAAACGGTCGAGGCCGGCTGTCGACGATTTGTGTCAGGAATCGCGGAGTCCTCTGACACTCTTTGCGAGATTCCGACCGGTCGAGGGCGGAGGGGGAAAGAGCGCGAACTCCTCGACGACCTCGGAGAGCAGGTTCACGCCGTTCAGGTAGTCCCTCAGAAAAACGCGCTCGTCGTTGAAGTGGCGCCGCACGGCGTCGGTGATGTTCATCGGGATCGGCTGATAGCCGTAGGTCGGTATTCCGCGCGCGCGGAGCAGAATCGAAGTGGTGTAGCCGCCGTAGGTCGGCAGCGGCCCGAAGGGAGTCCCGGGATAGTTCGCCTCCGTGACTCGGCGGATCAACTCGGTGAAGGGCGTCGGATACGGGCTCGCCACGCCCGCTTCTCCGTCGAGCGACGAGATCACCGTCAGGCCTTCGCGTCGCGCGTCCTCGTCGACCGGCCGCATGAACTGGCCGGGCGAGATTCCGGGCGGCACGGAGATCGTGATGAACCGGCGGGGAAACCCGGGCCGCGACGGGTGCCGGTAGATGGGCGACCAGTCGATCCGCGGCTCGAGAAAGCTGCCGTAGCGGTTCGGGAGAATGGCGAGCTCCTCGGGATTGCGGATCACGCGGTCCAGGTGCCGGAGCGGATCGGTCAGGGGCGACGCCATGCGATTGGCGAGCAGGTCGAAGCCGGCGACGACCTGGGGGTGCGGCATGGCCGGAACGAACGGAATCTTCGTGTAGCGGGCGGCGAGCCTCTCCAAAGGCTCGTCGGTGACCGCCTCGAATTCGCGCAGGGCGTAGCCGGCCTGCAGAGTCTCGATTCCCCAGAACACGACCTCGCGGAGGATGACCTCCGTCGTGCCGCCTTCGTTGAGGACCTCGCGGACGCCGGCGAACCACTCCGGACGGTTCGCGAGGAGCCACCGCGTGCCCCAGCGCCCCCCGGCCTCCTCGTCGGCCTCCGCGAGAAACAGGATGTCGGTCTCGGGCACGATGCCGCGCCGCTTCAGGCGTGCCAGGGCGAGCGCCTGCGCCAGGCCGAGGGACTTCATGTCGTAGGCCCCCCGGCCGTACAGGAAGCCGAGCTTGATCTCGGCCTCGAAGGGCTTCGCCTCCCGCCAGAACTGCGGGAAGGCGTCGATGACGTCGATGTGGTTCAGGAGCAGAAGCGCGCCGTCCCGCCGCTTCCCCGGCAGCCGGGCGAGAACGTTGCAGCGGCCCGGCGCCGGGCAGACGGTCTCGGCCGCGATCCCCTCGCAGTCGAAGAAACGCTGGAGGAACGCCGCGCCCTCCTTCTCGGTGTGCCCGAGCGAGGTGTCGATCCTGACGTAATCGGCGAGCAGCCGGACCGGCTCCTCGCGCAGCCACTCCCGGGCGGAGCGCTTCACGTCGCTTCCGGCCGAGGCGGCCGGCGCGCTCTTGCGGGCGCACGCGGCCCACAGGAGCGGAAGGGCGAGCCCGACCGCGAGAAACCGTCTCATTCTGTCCTCCGGCGCAGATGCGCAACAGCCAGGACGGCGACAATCATCCCGAAGAGAACGGGGCCGGCGAGGGAATGGGGCGTGCCGGGCAGCCTTTCCTCCCAGACGAGGCGGTGGCGTCCGGAGGGGATGGGGACGGCGGAGAAGCCGAGCTGGGCCGGCACCGCCTCGACCGGACGGCCGTCGAGCGTGATCGCGCGGTAGGGCCAGAAGGCTCGCAGCACGAAGAGCCAGGTCGCCTCCGGAGCCTCGATGTCGGCGGCGAGCCGCTCGGGCGTGTTCTCGGTGATCCGCACCCGGCCCGGCCCGGCGGCGCCGGCCCGCAGCGCGCCGCTCTCGAGCACGATCTCGCCCGGCCCCAGGCCCGCGATCGTCGCGAGTGCCTTCAGCGGGTCCGGCGCCTCGCGCCACCGCTCCAGGAGACGGACGTCCGGAAAGGCCCGGGCGTGCTCGTCCCAGACCTGCAGCGCGTCGCCTCCGACCGGACGGTATCCCGCCAGCGCCTCCTGGTCGCGGAATCGGATGCCGAAGCGCAGCGCGACGGCGCCGAAGAAGTTCTCCGAGTCCCGATAGCCGGTCGCCATCCCCGATACGCGCCGCAGGCTCTCGACGCGCGAAAGGTCGCCGACGTCGAAGTCCTCGTTGAACACCAGGCCCCGCCCCCAGAGGAGCGGCGTCTGCTGATACCAGACGCGGCGGCTGATCTCCGCGCCGGCGAGCGCGCCCGTGTTCTGCTCGAGCTCCAGGCGCGACAGGCCCAGGAAGAACGACTCGGAGAGGGTCCGGTACCGGCCCTCCGGGTCTTGCCGCGCGACGTACCGGGCAAAGGCCGTGGGACCGAAAATCCTCTCCTCGGGAATCGCGACGGCGATCCGCCGGTTCGCGGCGACCGGGACGGCCGTCAACAGCAGCAGGCTCCACGCGAGGCCCGAGGCGCCGTCGCGGCGGCCCAGGGCGTCGAGGGCGACGACGGTCGCCATCCAGCAGAGGCCCGCCTCCGCGAGCGCCAGCGGAAGGGTGCGCGCCGCATCGACGGCGCGCGACGGATCGCTCCCGATCAGGCGCACGGCGAACCGCCCGGCGCCGGCGGGGTCGAACGCCGCGACCGCCGCGAGCAGCGTGAGGAGAAGGCCGACTCCGATCAGCCCGCGCGTGCGGCCCGGACGCTCTCGCCAGGAGTCGAATCCGATCGACGCGAGAACGCCGAACGCGAAGACGACGGCCACCGCCAGTTTCTCGGGATTGCGCAGGGGCAGGGGCGAGGAGAGCCCGGCGATCCGGTCCGGCACGAGGCTCGGCAGAACGGCGGCGGCGAGCGCCGCTACGAGCAGAACCCGCGCGAAGCGCGCTCCCCGGACCTGCGACGTCCAGGCGCGCACGGCGGCGATCGGTGCGAACGCGCCGGCATAGAGCGTCGGGAAGAGACCCATCACGCGGCCGTGGCGGATGGCCGGGCTCCACATCTCGAGCCGCGACATCTCCCAGGCCGCTCCGAAGGGGTACGGAATCACCAGCTCGACGAGGCGCCAGGGGTGGATCGAGTACGCCAGCACGTCTCCGAGCTTCATGCCGAGCACGGCCCGATTCGTCTGCGGGATCCAGAGAGCGGTGGCGGCGATCTGGGGCGCGGCCGCCAGCGCTCCCGCGGCGACGGCGCCCGCCAGCTGCGCCGCCGAACGCCATCCCGACCCGAAATCCTCTTCGAGCGCGATCCACAGCGCGGCCGCCGCGACGGCGATTGCGATCGTGAAGATGTCGGCGGCGAGAAAGTCGAGAGCGAAGAGGACGGCGAGCGTCAAAAAGCGCGAGGACGGAGAGCCCGACCGGCGTCCCGCGGCCCACACGATCCACGGCAGCAGCGCCATGCCCGCCTGGATGTGCGAGAAGAACGCCTCCCCGACGACCACGCCCGAGAACACGTACGTCGCCGCCGCGACCCAGGCGGCCGATCGCGAACGGCCGATCGAGCCGGCGAGCACCAGCATGCCGATCCCGGCGGCCGTCCAGTGAACGAGCGGGAGGATGCGCGCCGCGAGGGGAAACGGGATCGGCGCCAGCAGCACGCGCAGCGGATAGAAGGCGCCGGCGTTGGGGTTGGGCGCCAGCGGCCGGCCTCCCGAGATCTCGGGCGTCCACACCGGAAGCCTCCCGCGCGCCCAGGCGTCGTGGATGCTCTTCTCCATCGGCAGGTTGTAGGCCACCATGTCGCGACCCGCGAAGTTGGCGCGCAGGGCGAGCGTGTTGACGTAGAGGAGAAGGACGAGGCCCGCGAAGAGGAGCGCCGGAGCCAGACGGCGCGGCCCCGCGCGGGCGTGTTCCGCCGATCTCACGCGCCCCACCGCATCCGACCGAGGGCCGCGAGCAGGAGCAAGCCGGAGAGAGGGCCCCAGCGGGACAGCTCGAGGCCGGGGAAGCCTTCGCGCCACTCGATCCGGTGACGGCCGGGCGGAACCGGCGTGCCCGTGAACGCGAGCTGGGCCGGCCGCGTCTCGACGCGAGCCCCGTCGATCTCGACGGAGCGGTAGCTCCAGTCGCCGCGCAGGACGAAGAGCCAGGCGGGGTCCGGGCTTTCCGTTTCGAGGACGAGCCGCTCGGGGCTCTTCTCGAGGATTCGGACGCGGCCCGGCCGGGCGCGGCCTTCCGCCCGGCGGCCCGTCTCGACGACGATCTCCTCGGCCGACAGGCGCGGAAGAGCGCCGAGCGCCTCCACCGGTCCGGAGACTTCCCGCCAGCGCGGTGCGAGCCGCAGGTCCGGCAGCGCCCCGGGATTCTCGTCCCAGTCTCGAAACGCATCGCCTCCGAAGCGACGGAAGCCCGCGAAGGCCCGCTGGTCCCGGAAGCGGATGCCGTAGCGCAGGGACAGCGCCGAGAAGAAGCCCTCCGAGTCCGGCTGTTCGGCCGCCACGGAGGAGATCTTGCGCAGGCTCTCGATCCGCGAGAGGTCGCCCGCGTCGAGGTCGCTGTTCAGGACGGTCCCCCGGCTCCAGAGCGTCGGCGTGTAGTAGTACCAGCCCTGCCGAAACCAGTCGCTGCCGCCGAGGTCTCCGATCGTCGAGGCGTCCACGTAGCTCGAGATCGGCTGGTAGAGGGATTCGTCGAGCGTGCGATAGGCGCCGTTCGGATCGCGCCGCGCGACCGTGCGCGCGAAGGTCGTCGGCGGAAACACCGTCCCCTCGTGCGCCGTCTGGGCGATCGGGCGATTGGCCGCGATGGGCACCGCCGTCAGAACGGCCAGCCCGGCCAGAACCGCGGCGCGGCGCGGACGGCCGATCAGGTCGGCGCCGATGGCCGTCCCGACCCACAGCAGACCGGCGACCGCGAGCGCCGGGGCGAGCTCCAGGGAGGCGGCCGCCGCGAGCCGAGGCTCTCCGCCGACCGCGCGGACGACGAAACGACCCGCGGCGCCGGCGAAGATCGCCGCGGCCAGCGCGACCACCGCCAGCACGCCGGCGACGGCGGTCAGTCCCCGCGCGCGCGACCCCGCGGCGCGGAGCCGGTCCACGGCGAGGCCGGCGGCGAGCGCGAGGGCGAAGCTGCCGCCGACCATGAACTTCTCGAGGTAGCGCAGGGGCACGGGAGACGGCAGCCGCGCCCAGGAGTCCGGCAGGAGGTGGCCCGAGAGCGCCAGCAGGAGAGCGCCGAAAAAGAGCGCGCGCGCGAATCGCGCGCCGCGCGAGGCGGCGCCCCGACGGCCGAACAGGCCGACGAACGCGATCGGCGCGACGAAGAGCGTCGCAAAGAAGTGCCGGAAGACGTGCGTGCCCCAGTCCCGGGACAGGTCCATCGCCCAGGTGGCGCCGAACGGAAACGGCACCACGAACTCGGCGATTCTCCAGAAGGGCAGCGTGAAGCCGGTGGCCTCCGACAGCGTCAGGCCTCCGACCATCCGGCGGGTCTCCGGCGCCAGCAGGGCCGTGGCGAGCACCTGCGGCAGGGCGAGCAGCACCGCCGCGACGAATCCGAGAGCGAGCGCGACGGCGCGGTCGCGACGCTCCCCCGCAGGCGTTTCGAGGAAGATCCAGAGAGCCGACGCGAAAACGGCCGTCGCGATCGAGAACGCATCCCCCGCCAGGAACATCGCGCCGTAGACGAGCGCGATCCCGACGATCCGGCCGGCGGGCCGGCGGACGGCGCGGACGAGGGCCCACAGCGCCCAGGGCAGCAGGTTCGCGCCGGGTTGAAAGTTGCTGTAGAAGACCTCGGAGACGAGCACGCCCGAAAACGCGAAGCTGACGGCGGCCACCCACGCGGCGCCGCGCGAACCGCCGATCGCCCGGACGAGCGCCAGCATCCCCAGTCCTCCGAGGATCCAGTGGAAGACCGGAAAGACGCGCGCGGCCAGCGGAAACGGCAGGAGCGCCAGCGCGGGCCGCAGCGGATACAGGACCCCGGCGTTGGGATTCCCCGCGAGCGGGCGGCCGCCCGAGACCGTCTCCCACCAGACGGGGATCCGTCCCCGCGACCACGCGTCGTGCACCACCTTCTCGAGCGGAAGGTTGTACGGGACGATGTCCCGCCCGACGAACGTGCGCGGCGTCAGAAGCGGATCGGCGTAGATGACGACGACCATCGCCGCGAAGAGAGCTCCCGGAAGAAGGCGCTGGAGCCGCTCGCTCACGCCGTCATCCCGTCTCCATTCGGCGCCGCGCGAGGAGGCCGGCCGAGAGGAGCGCGAAGAGCACCGGGCCCCAGCGGGACACCGCGAGGCCCGGGACCTGCTCGGTCCACTCGACGCGGTGCTCGCCGGCGGGAACGGCGATCGCCGAGAACGCCAGCTGCGCCGGCACGGCCTCGACCGGCTGGCCGTCGATCCGGATCGTGCGGTGGGTCCAGTAACCGCGCAGGACGAATAGCCACGTCGGGTCCGTGCCCGCGACCTCGAGCACCAGGCGCTCCGGGCTCTTCTCGAGAACGCGCAGCCGGCCCGGGGCGGCCGCGGCCGTCGCGCGGCGCCCCGTTTCGAGTATGACCTCGCCCGCGGACAGGCGCGGCATCGCCTGGAGCGCGGGGACCGCCCCCGTTTCCTCCTGCCAGCGCTCGAGAAGGCGCAGGTCCGGAAGGGCGTCCGAATTCTCGTCCCAGGTCCGCGTGGCGTCTCGCCCGAACTCGCGAAAGCCCGGAAGCGGCCGCTGATCCGGCCAGCGGATCCCGAACCTCAGCGCCACGGCCGAAAAGAAAGGCGCGCCTCCCGGCGCGACGGCCGCAAGACCGGAGACTTTCCGCAGGCTGTCGAGCCGCGAGAAATCTCCCCGGTCGGGGTCGAGGTTCAACACGGTCGCGCGGCCCCAGAGCGCCTGCGTCGCGAGCGACCAATTCTGCCGGAGGATCTGGGTCTGGTGCGTGTCACCGGTCGGCGCCAGCATCATCGGCGAGGGCGGCTGGAACACGGTCTCGTCCAGGGCTCGGTATTCGCCTCGCGGATCCCGGCGAGCGATCGCGCGGGCAAACGCGGTCGGCGGGAAGACGGCCGCCTCGCTCTCCGTGTGCGCGATTCTCCGGTTGGCGGCGATCGGAACCGCCGTCAGAATCGCGGCGGCGGCCGCCACGCGCGCGCGTCCCGGGCCCCGCAACAGCTCGAGGGCGATCCACGTCGCCGCCCAGAAGAGGCCGCCCTCGGCGAGCGCATTGGCCACCTGCCGGCCGGCGTCCCCGAACGCGTCGGGCGAGGCCCCCACCGCGGCCGACGCCGCCCTCCCCGTTCCGGCGGGAAAGCGGCTCGCCGCGGCGGCCGCGATCGTCAGAGCCACGACGAGCGGGAGGATCCACGCGGGAGGCCGCCGCGCCCCGCGGCATCGGTCGAAGGCGAGGCCGGCCAGGATCGCGAGAGCGAACGCCACGGCGACCACGAGCTTTTCGGGGAAACGGAGAGGGATCCAGGAGGAGCGCTCTCCCCAGGCGGCCGGGACGAAGCGGAGCGCGATCGCCATCGCCGCTCCGAAGACGAACAGGGCCCGGGCGCAACGCGCGCCCCGCACTCGCGCGCTCCACGTCGCGACGAGGGCGACGACGGCGAACGCGCCGCCATAGAGCGTCACGAAGAAGCCGCGGAAGACTCCCGAGGCCCACGCCGCGCGATCATCGAGCGTCCAGAAGTCCCCGAAGGGATACGGCACGACGAGCTCCGCGAGCCTCCAGGGCGACAGCGTGAAGCCCAGGACCTCCCGGAGCTGGATCCCCGACACCGCGCGCCGCGTCTCGGGCGCCAGGAGCGCCGTCGCGACGATCTGTGGTGCCGCGAGGAGTCCCGCGAGAGCGAGCCCCGCCGCGAGGGCGGCGGACGCGCGGCGCCGCTGCCCGGCCGGAGTCTCGAGCGCGATCCAGGCCACCGACGCGAAGAGCGAGATCCCGACCGCGAAGACGTCGCCGAGAAGAAACAGGAGGCCGTAGAGAACGCCGAGCAGGACGGCGCGCGTCCCGAAGCGCGTCGCGGGGCGCGCCATCGCCCAGAGGATCCACGGATGGAAGGACACGGGCGGCAGGATGGGCAGGTAGAAAACCTCCGACACGATGACTCCCGAGAAGACGTAGGTGGCCGCTCCCACCCAGGCCGCCGCGCGCGACACGCCGAGCACGCGAAGGAGGACCCACATGCCGAGGCCCGCGAGAATCCACTGGACGACCGGGAAAAGACGCATGGCGAGCGGAAACGGCAGCCTCGAGAAAATCACGCGGACCGGATAGAGGGCGCCGGCGTTGGGATTGGGAAACAGGGGGCGCCCGCCCGAGAGATCTTCGCTCCAGACGGGCAGACGCCCGCGCGCCCACGCGTCGTGGACCATTTTCTCCATCGGGAGGCCGTAGGGCACCAGGTCCCGCCCGACGAAGTTGCGGCCGGTGAGCAGCGGGTCCCGGTAGACCGCGACGACGAGCAGCGCGAAGAGGAGGGCCGGAAGGACGCGAAGCGGGATTCGGTGCGACGATGACGGCTTCGAATCCACTCAGGCGTTAGGATAAGGCATCGAACCGAAAGGCGAAAGGCGTTCCCCCGCAGCGAAGATCCTCGCTCCTCTCGTCGCCGTCTCGCTCCTGGCGCGCCTCGTCCTCCTCCTGCGCCGCCCGCTCTGGTTCGACGAGATCTTCACGGACTGGGCGGCGCGACTTTCGCCGCGCGAGCTGCTCTCGGTGCTGCGCCTGGATTCCGGACCCCCCGGCTTTTATTTTCTCGAAAAGCCGTTCGCCGCACTGGCCGCGCGCATCCCGGAGGGAGAAGAGCTCCTGCGCGCGCCATCGTTCGCGGCGGCGCTCGCCCTCTTCGCCGGCGCCGCGACGTTGCCGCGCGGCCGTTCGCGAAACGCATTCATCGGCCTGCTCGCCACGTCGGCGCTCCTGACACTCTACTCCGCGGAGGCGCGGCCCTACGCCCTGCTCGCCCTCCTCGCGTTCGGCGCCTTCCGGCTCGCGCTCTCCGGCGCGGAGACGCCCGTCCGGCTCCTCGGCCTCGCGCTCTGTTCCGCGGGCGCGCTCTACTCCCACTACCTCGCGATCTTCGTGGTCGCCGTCCTCTTCGGGCTCGCTCTGTCCGCGCGGCGCTGGCGCTCGAGCCTGGCGCTGGCCGCGGGCGCGGCCGCGTTCCTGCCCTGGATCCCCGTGCTCCGCGCCCAGCCGCACGCCGCGATGGCCTGGATGCGCGAAACGGCCCCCGCATCCCTCGCGGGCTTCTTCTCCGGGCTCGGAGGCGTGGGGCGCATTCCGGCGCCGTTCGGTGGTCCCGTGCCGCGCGTGCTCTTCTTCGCCGGACTGCTGACGGGCGTGTTCCTCCTCGCCGTCGTCGCCGTGAACGCGGCGCGCGCACGTCGGGACCGCGCGCTGCGCGAGGCTTTTCTCTTCGTCGTCGCCGTGCTCGCCGCGGCTCTGCTCACCGCGCGATGGAGGCCGGTCGCCTTCGCGGGCCGAACCGAAATGGCGGTCCTGCCGGTCTGGTTCTGGGCGGTCGCGCGCGCCGCCGCCGACAGCCGCATGGCGCGCCAGGGAACGCTCGCCGCGGCTGCGTGCGGCATCGCCGCGACCGCATTCCTTCTCGGTTCCGGGAGTCCCCGCACGGAGCCGGCGGACGTCGCCGCAGCGGTTTCGCGTGTTTCCCGCAGCGGCGACCGGATCGTCGCCGCGGCGAGCCTGTACCTGCCCCTGCGCCGCGAGGCTGACCGCGGCCGGCTCGCCGGCTCTCTCTCGGCACTGCCCGAAGAGCTCGCGGCCCACCCCGGCTGGTTCGTGCCGGCGCTCCCCGGCCCGCAGGAGGTCCGCGCCGTCGCCCGCGCGGCCGCGGAGGTGCCGGCCGGGCAGAGGCTGTACCTAGTCATTCCCCCGGCCTATGCCACGCCGGACCTGCTCGCCGCGCTCGGCGCCCCGGGCGGACGTTCGCGCGAGCTGTCGCGCGGGCCCGACGCCCTCGTCATCCTGCGGACCCGGGATCCGGCGCAGGCGCCTCCAGCGGCTCGCTCCGGGCCCTGACGAGCTCCGCGCCGAGCCAGATGGCCGCCGCGATCCAAGTCCCGAGCGGTGTCGCCCGCACGGGCCACGGCAGGGCCACGCTCTCGGGCGCCGACGAATGGTAGAGCGCGGCTGCGAGCGTGAAGAGGCCGTAGGCGGCCGTCGGAAAGAGCGATCCCAGCGCGATCGGCCAGACGAGGTACTGCACGGCGTAGGAGGGCGAGAGGCAGACGAGCGCCAGAAAGAGCGCGAGGCTCGCCCGGGCGAGCTCCCACCGACGCGTCTGACGGAGAATCCATACGACGCCGCCCACGAGCACCAGGGCGAAGACGAGGCTCCGCGGACCGGTCGTCGAGACGAACGCCTGGAGCCCGCCCGGCTTCTCGAGCGCCGGTCCCCCGAGGCGGCCGCCGTACAGCAGCGCGTGGCCGACGATGTCGCCGGCGGCGCCGGCGTACGGAAGAAACGACGCGGCGAACACGGCGTAGGGCGCGAGCACGAGGAGGTCCGGCAGCCCGCCGCGTTCCCGGCGCCGCGAAAAGAGCAGCGGATGAAACAGGGTCACGTGCTTGACGAGAAGAGACGCCGACAGCATCGCGGCGATGCCGCCCCGTCTCGCCGGCGACGTCGGCCCCGCCGAGAGCCACAGCGCGCCGAGGAGAAACAGGATCGCGAGCCCGTCGAACTGGCCGTGAGCGCAGGAGATCAGGACCGAGACGGGATTCGAGAAGAAGAGGAGAGCCCGCCGCCGGGCCTCGTCCCCCGACAGGCGCAGGCGGCGTCGCCCGATCCCCGCGAGCAGACCCGTCGCCCCCGCGTCCGCGGCCGTCTGCAGGAGACCGAGCAGCAAGACGAAGGTGCCGACGTTGCCGTCGCTCGCCTTCCAGACTCCGGCGGCGAGGAATGCCCAGGCCGGGCTGTAGTTGTAACGGTCGGTCAGGGCGTAGATGTTCTGTCCGGACAGCACGCCGCGCACGACGATCAGGAACGATTGCGTGTCGTAGTTGCCGCGGAACCTCGCCGCCACGGCGATGCGCAGGACGAGGACGAGAGCGAAGACGAGGAGGAAGCGGCCCCGGCTCACGCGGCCGGTTCTCCGGACGGGGCCGTCCAGGCCCGGGGCCTCCGCCGCTCGGCGCGCAGCCGGACAGTCTCGACGGCGAGCCAGAACGCCGCTCCGAGCCAGGTCCCCAGCGACGACACGCGGACCGGCCAGTCGAGCTCGAGGCTCCAGGAGGAGTGGAAGGTGGCCGCCGCGAAGGCGTAGACGGCGAGGCCCGCCGACGGGTAGAGCGCGCCGACGGCCAGCGGCCACACGAGGTACTGGATGCCGTAGGACGGTAGCGCCACGAGCACCGCCAGCCAGAGGAGCAGCGCCGCGCGCGGGAGCTCCTCGCGGCGGCCTTCCCGGAGCGCCCAGACGACCGCCGCGGCGAGCAGGGCGAGGAGCACCGGGCGCTCGCCCCGCGGGATCTCGAGCAGGGCCGTCAGGGCCGACGGCTTGGCACCCCGGGCGCCGTAGAGCACGACGTTGTCCCAGATGGACCGCCCCGCGCCCGCGAACGGCAGGAACGACGCCGCGAGCGCGGCGTACGGCACGACGAGGGCCGCGTCGGAGAGCCCGGGCCGCCGAACGCGCCGCCAGAACAGGAACGGATGGAACGCGGTCACGTGCTTGACGAGGAGCGACAGCGAAAGCAGCGCGGTCACCCGGCCCGCCCGGCCGCGCTCCCCGAGGCCCCCGACCGCCACCAGAATCGCGCCGAGCAGGGGCAGGATCGCGAGGCCATCGAACTGGCCGTGGGCGCTCGAAGCGAGGACCGACACCGGGTTGGCGAAAAAGAGAAGCGCGGAAAGCCGCGCGGCCGGCTCCGGCCGGCCGAGGCGGCGCGCGATGCGAAACACCAGCGCCGCGGCGGCCGCGTCCGCGGCCGTGGCGAGCAGTCCGAGCGCGAAAGCGAAGCGCGGCGGGTCCGCGCCGGCGAGCTTCCAGAGGGCCGCGACGACGTACGCCCAGACCGGACTGTAGTTGTAGCGCTCGGTCGCGGCGTAGACGTTGCCTCCCGAGAGGGCGGCCTCGGCGACGATGCGGAACGACTCCGTGTCGTAGTTGCCCTGGAACCGCGCGGCGATCGCCAGGCGGAGGAGGAGGACGAGGAGAAAGACGCCGAGGGCGCGGCGTCGGTCGAGCGCCAGGTCGTCGCCGGCGCCCGCCGGCTTCACGCGGGCTTCCTCGCGATCGCGAGAAGGGACATGCCGACGGAGGGCGGATGCGTCTCCTCGCGCTTCAGGAGAGGCTGCAGCAGCTTGAAGGCCGCGAGCTGGCCGGCCGGAAGCACGCGGCGGCGCAGGAGCTTGCCGTTGATCCACCAGCCCAGAATGCCCGGGCGGTTCAGGAAGCGCACGTCCTCGAGGATGAATCCCGCCTCGCGGACCTTCTCCTCGAGCTCGGCCTTCTCGTAGCGGCGCACGTGGTGCAGGTGCTCGTCGAGCGTCCCGTAGAGCTTCTGGAGCGCGGGCACGATCAGGACGAGGCGGCCCCCCGGGGAAAGCAGCGCGAAGAGATCCGCGAGCGTGGCGGTGTCCTGCTCGATGTGCTCGAGCACGTTCAGGCAGACGACGGTGTCGAGCCCGAGGGCCCGGACCTCGGCCCTCTGCGGCTCGTCGAGCGGAAACGCATACGAGGCGACCCGGACGCCGGCCTCGTCGCGGAAGGCGCCCCGCAGGTACTCGAGGGCGACCGGGTCCAGGTCCGAGGCCACCACGAGCTCGCGGCCCGTCAGAAAGCGCGTCATGTTGCCGAAGCCGGCGCCGATCTCGAGCACCCGGTTCCCGACCGCGCGCTCGAACCGGTCCGCCAGCCAGCGGTTGTAGGCGTCGAGCTTGCCCATGCGGGCGAGCGTCACGTGGCCGACGTTCCGCGGGTCCTCGGTCTCGCGCATCGAGTGGCGCACGATCGTCCAGAGGGCCGAGAAGGCGTCCTTCCAGCCGATCTTCTTGCCTTCCTCGTACGTGCGGCCGTAGTAGGAGATCGGGACCTCGTAGATCCGATAACCGCGCCGCGCGACCTTGGCGGTGATCTCGGGCTCGATGCCGAAGCGCTTCGACTCGATCGTCATCGAGGAAACGACCTCGCGGCGAAACATCTTGTAGCAGGTCTCCATGTCCGTCAGGTTCAGGTTCGTGAACATGTTGGAGGCGAGCGTCAGGAACCGGTTGCCGACGGTGTGCCAGAAGTAGAGGACCCGCCGGGCGCCGCCCCCCAGGAACCGCGAGCCGTAGACGACGTCGGCGTGGCCCTGCTCGATGGGGGCGAGCAGCTTCGGGTACTCCATCGGGTCGTACTCGAGGTCGGCATCCTGCACGATCACGACGTCGCCGGTGGCGTTCTGGAAGCCCGTCGAGACGGCCGCGCCCTTGCCCTGGTTGAAGGGCTGGAAGACCACGCGCACGCCGTCTTTCCCGTCGAGCTCGCGGAGGATGTCCCGCGTCCCGTCCGTGGACCCGTCGTCGACGATCAGGATCTCCTTCTCGACCGGCACGGCGATCACCCGCCGCACGATCTCGCGGATCGTCTTCGCCTCGTTGTACGCGGGCATCACGACCGACAGCTTCACGGCGT
This sequence comes from uncultured Acidobacteriota bacterium, assembly GCA_963810205.1. Taxonomy (GTDB): domain Bacteria; phylum Acidobacteriota; class Thermoanaerobaculia; order UBA5066; family Gp7-AA6; genus DAHUXD01. The sequence goes on along the minus strand of CAWEMP010000020.1, from coordinate 159,843 downwards.
CTCTCGCTCCGGCAGCTCGAAGAGGTAGATCGAATGTCCGACGCGGCCGACCGGCCGTGAGCGCGCGATCACGCGCTGCAGCCCGCGCTGCGCCTCGGCCATCGCCTGGTCGCCATGATACGCGGAAAACTCCGGCCCCGCCGTCAGCAGGAAGACCGAGATCGCGAGGAGCCGGCCGCGCACGACCGGCAGCGCGGAGAAGTCGGGCACGCCCAGGCGGTAGGAGACGTTGTCGCCTCCGAAGTAGGAGACCATCAGGTCCTCGCGCCGGACGCCGCGGCGCGCGAGCTCCGCCCGGAGGCGGCGCAGGTCGAGGCCCCAGTCGACGTTCGAGTCGGTCAGGATTCTCGCGCCGCGCTCGGGCCCCCCGGCGAGCGGGTTGAAGTAGGACAGCTCGTGGGGGTGGATTCGGGCGAGCTCCACCGCGCTCGCGAGCGGGAGCGCGAGCCAGGCGCCCGCGGCCAGGCGCCTGGCGAGGGACTCGCCCCGCCGCTTCCAGGCCCGGGCGAAGAGGGCGGCCGCGAAGAGCGCGAGGAACGGGTACACCGGCAGCAGGTGGCGGATGCCGATGTTGTAGGTCGTCCCGATCGAGGCGAGGAAGAGGACGAGGACCGGCACGCCGAAGAGGCGCCACTCCTCGGCGAAGCCCGGCCGGCGCAGCAGGGCGGCCCCCGCGACCGCGAGCGCCACGGCGAGGAAGGCGAGCGTCGACTTCACGGCGAAGGCCACGAAGAAGTACTCGGGAAAGCCCTCCGTCGAGAGCCTCCCGTTCAGGTACGTGATCCCTCCGCCGACCGCGTTCTGGCGCGCGACGGAGGCGAGGCCCCCGAAGTAGTGCGCGAGCGGCGCCGAGACGTCGGCCAGCGCGACGATCCGCTCGGCCAGCGCCGGCGCTTTCCCGAGGCCGCCGACCTTCTCGCGGATGATGGCTTTCTGGTCGGCGCGGTCGATCCGCGAGGTCACCGGGGCGTAGACCGCGAGCACGACCAGAAGCGCGCCGACGCCCGCGAGCGCCAGGCGCCCGAGGCTCGCGGTCAGCCGCGGCGCGGAGCCGCCGCCGCGCCGGGCCGCCAGGAGGGTCTGGAGGAGGAGGATGGGAAGGAGGTAGACGGCGGAGAACTTGGTCGCGAGCGCCAGCCCGAGGCACGCGGCCGCGAGCGCCAGGCGCCCGGCCGACGGCCGCTTCTCGGCGGCGTCCCAGGCGAGGACCGTCGCGAGGAACGTCAGTGCGGCTCCCAGGTCCGTGTGGACCACGCCGGCGTGCGCCAGCAGGTTCGGATCGAATGCCAGAAGCGCGACGGCGAGAAGCGCCGGCGCCGATCCGTAGCGCGACTTTCCCGCGAAGAAGACCAGGAGCAGCAGCGCCGCGAGGACCGCCAGGAACGGGGCGCGCGCGACCGCGATGATCCGGTCCGGCCCGACGCGGTTTCGGTAGAAGAAGTCGGGCCCGTAGCTCACGAAGAGGTTGCCCATCGGGATCTTCTCGGGGGGCGGCGCGAGCGGCAGCGCGGCGAGCGCCAGGCCCGAGAGCACCTTCATCAGCGGCGGATGCTCGATGTTGACGATGGCGGAGCGCTTGGCGACGGCGAAGTAACCCGAGAGGATGTGGATCGGCTCGTCGGCCGAGAGGGCGTCCTCGCGCGTGTGGTCGTGGACGACGAAAGCGGCCGCCGCCGCGAGGACGAGGGCGCCGAGGAGGGCCGCGGCGGCTTTCAACGCTTCGGGCTCGGCCCCAGCCCGTACCGGGCCAGCGCCGCGAGCGCGGAGAACCCGTCCTTGAGCCGGATCTTCTTGCCCTCCGCCTGGGAGCGGCCGAAGTACGACACCGGCACCTCGAAGATCCGGAACCCGCCCCGGGCCACCCTGGCCGTGATCTCCGCGTCGACGCCGAAACCCGGCGACTGGAGGTCCAGGGACGGAACGACGCGGCGGTGAAACGCCTTGTAGCAGGTCGCCATGTCCGAGAGATTCAGGCCCGTCACGACGTTGGAGATGAGCGTCAGAAAGCGGTTGCCCTGCTGGTGCCAGAAATTCTGGACCCGATGCTCGGAGCTGCCGACGAAGCGCGAGCCGAAGACGACGTCCGCGCGGCCGGACTCGATGGGCCGGAGCAGCAGCGGATACTCCGCCGGGTCGTATTCGAGGTCTGCATCCTGGATGATCAGGATCTCCCCCCGGGCCGCCTCGAGCGCCGTGCGGACGGCCCGGCCCTTGCCGAGGTTCTTCGGCTGCAGGATCACCCGCACGCCGTCGCGGCCGTCCCAGGCGCGCAGTTTCTCGCGCGTCCCGTCGGTCGAGCCGTCGTCGACGACGACGACTTCCTTGTCCGTGGCCTCGCGCGTCACGAGCCGGAGGATCTCGTCGATGGTGCGCTCTTCGTTGTAGACGGGGATCAGGACGGACAGCTTCACGGTCTCCGGGAATGATACGCGAGGAGCGATCCGCGGTCAGCCGTCCGCCCTCCGCCGCTCGTCCCGCATAATGGAGTCGATGCGGCGGGCGACGGCTTTATGGCTCGGGCTGTGCGTCGCCGCCGCCGCGGGTTTCGCGCTGCGCCTCCATACGCGGGACCAGGTCGCGGGCAGCGGGCAGGTGCGGCCGTTCGATTCGGACTCCGCGTACCACCTCCGCCGGGCGCGCTTTGCGGCCGAGCGCTTTCCGCGCACGATCCTATTCGACCCGCTGATGAACTTCCCCGAGGGTGGGGTGCCGATCTGGCCGCCGCTCTACGACGTCGCGCTCGCGGCGCCCGCCCGCCTGGCGCACGGCGCCGGGGCTTCCCAGGAAGAGATCGAACGCGCCGCCGCCTGGGTCCCGATCGCCCTGGCGGCCGGCGCGATCGCGCTCGCGGGACTGCTGGGACGGCGCCTGCGCCGCCGCCGACTCGCAGGCGGCCTCGCGGCCGCGGGTTTCGTCGCCTTCTGCCCCGCGCACATTCTCTGGACCCAGTACGGCCACACGGACCAGCATGCGGCCGAGTCGTTCTGCGGCCTCCTCGCGCTGGTGCTGTTCCTCGCGAGCCGCGAGCGGCCCGAAGCTCCCGGAAACGCCCGCCGGGAAGCGGCCGCGGGCATCGCGCTCGCGCTCGCCGTCCTGACCTGGCAGGGCGCCATCTACTGGGGAGCGATCTTCGCGCTGGCGCTCTTCGTCGAGACGATCCTCCGCGGCGAGAGCGTTCTGCGCGCCGCGCTCTGGACCCTGGGGCTTCCGGCCGCCCTGACCGCGGCGGCCACCGCGGCCTGGCTCGGGTGGCTGCGCCCTCCGTTGACGTACGTCTCGTTCGGGTTCTTTCAGCCGCTCTTTCTCGCCGCGCTCTGCGGCGGAACCGCGGCGCTCGCTCTGGCCGTGCGCGTTTCGCGCCGGCGGACGGACCGGAGAGAGATCCTCGCCACGCTCGCCGTCGCCGCCGCGGCGGCCGCCGTGACGCTCCCCTTCGCCCGGGAGCTTCTCGCCGGGGTCGCCCACGGAATCGGCTACGCCGCCGGCACGACGCACGAGGTGTCGGGCCAGGGCGGCTACGTCTCGTATCCGAAAGACTGGCTCAAGGGCATCGCCGAGGCTCGGCCGCTCTTCGCGGACGGGCCCGGCCTCGCCTGGCGGCAGCTCTCGGCCGCGTTCTTTCTGGCTCCGCTCGCCGTCCTCGCCTGGGCGGCCCGCGCCGTCCGAGGCGTCGCGTCCGGGAGTCCACGCGACGCTGGCGATCTGGGGCGCCGTCACGCTCTTTCTCGCGCTCTTCCAGCGGCTGAACGTCTACTACGCGGCGCCCCTTGCGGCGCTGGCGCTCGTCGAGGCGGCGCGCTGGATCGCCGCACGCCTGCGCGGCGCGGGAACGTCGTTCCGGCGGCTGCCGCGCTGGCTGCTCGCGGCGGCGGCGGGCGTCGTGCTGGCGCTGCCGATGGAGTCGGGGCTGCGCGAGGAGCTGGCGAGCGATTGGGTCCCGGGCTCGGACCTCTTCGACACGCTCGACTGGATGCGCGCCACACTGCCCCGCGCGATCGACGCCTACGATCCGGGGCTCCTCGGCCCGCCGCCGTTTCCGGAGAGCCTCGGCCGGGCCTCGGCCGTCCTCGGACCGTGGTCGCTCGGGCACCTCGTCCTCTACGAATCGCAGCTGCCGGTCGTCGCGAACAACTTCGGCTACGGCTTCCTCGACTCGATCCGCTTCTTCCTCGCAACGACCGAGGAGGAAGCGCTGGCGATCGCCCGGCGCCACCGGGCGCGCTGGGTGGTCGCGACGGACCTGGTGCCGCGCATGAACGACTACGCCTCCTACCTCGGGCAGCCGCCGCTCATGCGGGAGACGCCGAAAGGCCCCGTCCCGACGGCCGCGTACTTTTCGACGCTGCAGTCGCGCCTCTACGACTTCGAGGGGCGCGGCGGGACCGTGCCGGGGCTCCAGATCACGCCCCTGGCGCACTTTCGCCTGATTCACCGCTCGCGCAGCGCGATTCGGCGGGGAGGCCGCTGGGTCGCCCGGTGGGCCGTCTTCGAGATCGTCGACGGCGAAGGTCAGGGAGCCGGCTCGGGAGGCGGCGGCGGCCCGTAGACCCGCCACATCCCCGCGGCGCGCCGGCTCTCCTCCGGTGTCGCGGCTTCCATGACCGTCGCCCGGAGCTCGAGTCGTCGCGGGTCTCTTCCCGAGAAGGCGCCGAACACCGACGCTCGCCACAGCCGGCCCTCGTAGGAGAGGGCCGGCGGCCGCAGGAGCAGCGCGACGAGCGGCGCCGCTCCCGCCAGGAGCGCCACGGCCACCGCGGGCCGGACCGGCCGCGCCGCCCGCCCGACGAGCACCAGGGCACCGAGGGCGGCCGTCCACGGCAGGACGAGCGACGCCGATCCGCCGACTCCGAGCACCGTGCCGAGGTTCTGCGCCACCCAGCCGCGGGCGAGAAACCAGGCCGAGGTCGAAACGGCCGGCCAGGCCTGGTCCGGCGAGAGGTGCGGGAAGGTCGAGCTCATGAGGGCATGGGCAGCCACCGCGCAGACGGTCGCCGCGAGAAAGAGGCCGCGGGAGAGTGCGGACTCGAGGGCCCGGCCGATCGGCAGCGCGGCCAGGAGCACGGCCGGCAGGAGGTACCGGCTCCCGAGCGACCATCCGCCGTGCCAGTTGGGATAACCCGTCAGGGCGAGGAAGAAGAGCCCGGTGGCCGCGAGGACGAAGGCGCAGTCGGCTCGATCCTTCCCCGAACGCCACCAGCGCAGAGCGCCGGCGATCGACCAGAGAAGAAACGGCGAAAAGAGCAGCACGCCCCGCGTCGGTCCCACGAGAAACTCCTTCGCCACCGCGAGGCTCGGCGCGCCCAGGCCGAAGGCTCCGCGCCGGGCGAGCTCGGCGTAGGCGGGGTCGGCTTCCCGCGCCGAGGACAGCGTGAAGGGCGAGCCGAAGCACGCCGCGTCGTAGACCAGAAGCAGCGCGAGCGGCACGGCCGCGCCGAACGCGCACGCCGCGAGCCGCTTGCCGTCGGGACGCGCCAGCGCGCGCAGCGCGAGCACGACGAGCGATCGGAGCCACGGTGTATTCCGAGATGACGGCCCAGCCCGCGAGAAGCCCCGCGAGGAGGGCGTCGACGGCCCTCCGGCGGGCGGAAGGATCCTCGCTCGCGCGCAGCCGGTCCCACGCCAGGAAGAGCAGCGCCGCGCTCCAGGCGTGCGCGAAGAGCGAGCGCGCGTAGAAGAGGTACGGCGTCCCGAACGCGACGGCGAGCGTCACCATCGCCGCCGCGACCGGCCCCCCGGGGCCCTCCCGGAGCCGGACCGCCAGCCGCCGCAGCGCGAGCAGGCAGGCGAGGGAGACCGTCAGCAGGCGCATCGCCCAGAGCAGTGGCCCGACGGAACCGGGAGTCGGCGCCGGGAAGGCGAGGCGGAGGAGGCGGTACGCCGGATACGCCGCGAATGCGAGGCCGGGCGCCTTGTTGGAGTAGAACCGACCGCCGGACTCCGCCTTGTCCTCGTGGTCGCCGAGGGCGGCGATCGCCTGGTCGATCGAGAGCGTCTTCCACTCCGCCATCGCGACCACGGCCTGGAAGCGCGAGAGCTCGTTGGGATTCCAGAACGGGGGAAAGAGGCCCGTGAAGTAGACGCAGTGGAAGGCGAACGCGACGAGGACTGCGGCCGTCGCCCGCCGCGCGCTCGACTCCTGCGCGTCGATCATCCGTGGCTTCCACTGTACACTGGCCGCGATGCCGTCGCGCCGCGCGTCGCTCTCGAGCCTCGCGGTCGCCATCCTCTTTGCGCTCCCGCTCCTGCCCGAGATCCTCGGCGCCCGGCGGCTCGTCTTTCGCGACGCGCAGATCACCCACTGGCCCTGGCGGCGCGTCGCCGTCGCCTCGCTCGCGTCGGGCGAGGTGCCCTTCGTCAACGCCGCCGCCTCGGGCGGTCAGCCCCTGCTCGCCAATCCCAATGCGGTGCTCCTCTATCCGACGTTCCTCCTCGAGCTCGTGGCACCGCCGGGCGTGGCCTTCAACCTCCATTACCTCCTGCACATCCTCTGGGCGTTCTTCGGCGCCCGCCGCCTGGCGAGAGCCCTCGGGCTCTCCGACGACGCGGCCTTCCTCTCGGGGACCGTCTTCGCCTTCTCGGGGATGATGCTGTCGTACGGCTCGGCCTTCATGAACTCGATCGCCGCGGCCGCGTGGATGCCGTGGTGCGCGGCCGCCGTTCTCGCCCTGGTCGGCGCGCGTGGCCTCGCGGAGAGGGCGCGGCGGGCCGCCGCGGCGGGGCTGGCGCTCGGCCTCCAGCTTCTCGCGGGCGAGCCGGCGATCTCGCTCCTGACGCTCGCCTTCGCCGGGATCCTCGCGCTCGGAAAGGGACTGGCCGCTCCCCGCGAAGAGAGACCGGCCGGCCTCGTGGCGCTCGCCTCCGGCGGTACGGCGGCGGGCGCGCTGGCGCTCGCCTTCGCGGCTCCCCTCCTGCTCCCGCTCGCGGCCGTTTTTCCGCTGACCTACCGCGGCCAGCACCTCTACTCCGAGCGGGCCTTCGGCGCGGCGGCCTTCTCCCCGGCTCGGGCCATCGAGTGGGTGCTGCCGCGCTTCGGCGGGGACCCGGGACTGCTCGGCGGCGGCGCGAACTGGCTCGCCGCGGTCGGGGGGCGCAACCTCGTCTACATCTGGGCCGTGACCTTCGGAGTCGTCCCGCTTCTCGTCCTGCTCCTGGGGGGAATCCGAAAGGAGTTCTGGGGCCGGCGCTCGACGCTGCTCGCCGCCGGGGGCCTTCTGGGTCTCCTCCTGTCGTTCGGCTTCGCCCTGCCGTTCTACCGCCTGGTGTACGCGGTCACGTTCCTGCGAAAGCTCCGGTACCCGATCAAGTTCTACCTCCCCGCGACTCTCTGCGTCGCGCTCCTGGCGGGCCTGGCGGCGGAGGCGGTCGCGCGCAGACGCTCAACCCGCCGGGACGCCGCGGTCGTCGTCGGCCTCCTCGCGATCCTGGCCTTTGCCTGGGGACTCGCGGCTCCCGGCGGCGCGCTCGACCGCTGGGCGGCGCCGTCCGTCGAGGAGATCTCCGACAATCCGCCGGTCTTCCTGGAAGCTTTCCGCTCTGCCGTGCGCGGCGACGTTCTCCTCGGCGCGCTCGCCCTCCTCGCCGCGACGCTGGTTCTGCGCCGCGCGGGGCGCGAGCCCGGCTACTTTCTGGGACTCCTGACGCTTCTCTCCGCGCTCGTCTGGGGCCTGCCCCTCTTCGTGGCCGCTCCGGAGAAGGATCTGGCGCGGCCACCGGCGCTGCTCTCGCGCATGACCGGTCCCGGCCGCCTCCACGTTTCGTCGCGGCTCCCGCGTTTCGACCTGGCGGCCCTTCCGGCCGACCCGCCGGGCGCGCTGCCCCGCTCGGAGAAGACCGCGCGGGTGATCCTCGAGGAGCTCGTCCCGGCCACGGCCTCGGAGTTCGGGGCGCGGTATCTCTTCGAAAACGACCCCGACGGCTCGTACGGGTTCTACAACCGGCTGGCGAGTGAAGCGGCGGACGCGTCGACGCCAACCGAGCGGGACCGACTGCTGACACCTCTACGGCGCGAGGTGGGCGCTCGCCGAAGAGGGCGAGGAGCACCCGCTGTGGCGGGCGAGCACGGGGTTCGCGGTCGCAGGACGGCGGCTCGTGCTCTACGAGAACCCGGCTCCCCTGCCGGAGCTGCGCTGGGCCGGCCGCGCCTGGCGACGCCGCGCCCTCTCGGGCACGCTCGAGCTCGTCCGCTCCGAGCGCTTCGATCCCGTGACCGACGTCGCCTTCCCGGGCCCCCGCGACGAAGATCCCTCCGTCCCGTCCACGTCCGCGAAGGTGGAGATCGAGCAGGCCTCCGCCGATCGCGCCGCCGCGACGCTCGATGCGGAGGCTCCCGGCTGGCTTCTTTTCTCGCGCACGTTCTTTCCGGCCTGGCGCGCCCGCCTCGACGGCGCGCGCATCCCCGTCACCGTCGCCAACGCCCGCGACCTCGCCGTCGCGGTTCCGGCGGGGCGCCACCGCGTCGAGATCGAGTACGACCGCAGCCCGTTTCGCCGCGGCGTCGCCCTCCAGGCGGCGGCTTTTCTCGCCGTGCTCGCGGTGGCCGCCCTGGCGCGGCGCTAGGGAGAAACCGCCGGCGGCGCGATCCCCAGGTGCATCCGGAGCCCCTGATAGATGTCCGGCCGGCAGCCGTTCAGCGGAATCACGCCCCAGGCGTAGTAGATCGACAGCGCGGCGAAGACCGGGAACATCCAGCGGAAGGCGCGGGTGTCGATGAGGTCGTGGTAGCCGACGACGAGCGCAAAGGGAGCCATGGCGAGGAAGTAGCGGCTCCAGTCCTCCGTCGAGACGAGGACGAGCAGGGCGAGCTCGAAGACGCAGTACCAGAAGAGGACCGGAAACCGGGCGCGCAGGCGCGATGTCCCGACGGCGTAGACCAGGAAGAGCAGGATGTGGAACTCGACCTGGTGGTACAGGCCCTTCTCGAAGAGCGTGGGGAAGAAGCCGAAGGGCCGGAGGGCCGCGACCTTCTCGCCGTGCGGCGCGAAGTACGCGAAGAAGTCGCCGAAGCGCACCGCGCAGAACAGAAAGTAACCGAAGAGGCCTGACGGGATGAGCGCGAGCCACGGCCACGCGCGCCACTTCCTCTCCCGCGCGAGAACGACGGCGAAGGCCGGGGCGAGCATGAGGCCGGAGATGCGGGTCAGCGTCGCGAGGGCGGCCGCGAGCGAGGCGCGCCCGTAGCGCGATCTCTCGAAGAAGAAGATCGCGGCCAGGGTCAGCGCGATCGAGAGCGCCTCCGTCGCCCCGGTCGAGCGATAGAGGAGCCAGCGGGGGGGGAGGAAGAGAAAGACGAGCGCGAGAAACTCCGGCGAGGGCAGCTTCCAGACGTCCCGGGCGAGGCGGTAGAACAGGAGCACCGCCGCCACGGAGGCGAGGACCGACACGAGCAGAAGCGCCGGCTCGTAGCCCGCGAGCCAGGCCAGGGCGCGCACGCCGAGCGGATAGAGCGGCAGGTGCGTCAGGAAGTAGGTCGGCTTGTAGACGTACGCGAGGAGCGGATTCCCGGGTGTCACCGCGTAGAGCGTCCGGGCGACCGTCAGGTAGTTCGGCCCGTCCCAGAACCGGTAGACCGCCGACATGTCGGCGCGGAACGGCCAGTAGACGAGGAAGGAGCCGGCGACGGAGGCGAGGGTGAGCCAGATTTCCGGCCGCACGCCGGCCCGCGGTTTCTCCGTCACGCGCGGGACAGGATACTCCGGCCGCGCCGCGGTCACGCGTGCGCCGGCGTCTCGGGCCAGCCCGTCGCCACGAGGCCCGTGCGGCCCGGGAGCGTCGTCTTCGAGAGCGTCCGCACCGGGATCGCGTCGTGGTGCGCGAGCACTTCCCGCGCGAGCTCCGAGAGGAGCGGGAACGTGACGCCGTCGGCGAGCCAGTCGTCGAGGATCCCTTCGAAGAGAGCCGCCTTGGAGCGTCCTTCGATCTCGGCGTGGATCGTGTGGACCTGCGTGCCGCGGGCCGCCTTCCGAAAGAACGCGCGCTGGTCCTCGTCGCCGGGAAGCTCCGGCCAGGCGAGCGTCTCGTCGAGCGTGGGAAGCGTCGTGGGGATCTCCAGCGTCCGGAAGACCCGGCCGCCCGCCTCGGGGAAGAAATACGAGCCGCCCCGCGTGTCGGACGAAAAGAGAAGCGAGCGCTCCTCCTGCGCCTCGAGCGACCGGGCGTTCGCCGTCCAGCCGGGCGCGGCGCTCGAGCGCGCGGGGACGCCGAAGATCCGCAGGTACTCGGCGTGCGCGCGTCCGTAGTCGGCGCGGATCTCCTCGGCGCTCATCGCGTCGAGCCGGTCGTGCCAGCGGACGTGGTCCCAGCCGTGGACGCCCGTGCCGTGGCCGGACTTCGCGGCCGAGCGCATGACTCCCGCGCCCCGCTCGCCGATCATCGGCGCCGGCAGGAGCGTGCCCGAGAGCATCGTCCTCCAGCCGTAGAGCGAGGGGGCGCGCGAGCGCAGCATCTTCTTGAGGAAGCCCTGGCGCGTGAAGATCCGCCGGACCGCGAGGCCGGACCGATCGGGCCCCAGCGTGAAGAAGAACGTCGCCCGGATTCCCCGCGCCGCGAAGATCGAAAGGAGGCGGGGAACGCCTTCGCGCGTGCCCTCGTCGGTGTCGCAGTCGACCTTGAGGGCGACGCGACTGGCGATCATCGGGCGGCGCCGGGCCAGGTAGAAGTCGAGGGTCTGCCGGATGCCGTCGTCGAGGGAGACCTTCGGCTCCCAGCCGAGAATCTCCCGCGCCCGCCGGATCGACGGCACCCGCGTGAGGATGTCCTGGTAGCCGGGGCCGTAGTAAGCGCCCGAGGCCACGTCGGTCATCCCGGCCTTCCGGGCGAGCTCCTCGAATCCGGGACGCGCGCCGACCGACGCGATCATGCGCTGCGCGAGCTCCCGGATCGACAGGTCGTTGGCGGGGTTGCCGATGTTGAAGATGCCCCCGTCGGCGACGCCGCCGCGGTTCTGGAGGATCTTCATCAGGCAGTCGATTCCGTCCGAGATGTAGGTGAACGACCGGCGCTGCGTGCCGCGGTCGACGAGCTTGATCGGCTCGCCGTAGAGGATGTTGTGCAGGAACTGCGTCAGCACGCGGCTCGAGCCTTCCTTGGGCGACTCGATGTCGTCCAGATGCGGCCCGAACCAGTTGAAGGGCCGGAAGAGGGTGAACCGGAGGCCCTTCGTGCCGTAGGCCCAGATCACGCGGTCCAGGAGCTGCTTGGAGCAGGAGTAGATCCAGCGCTGCTTCTGGATGGGGCCGTACACCATCGGCGAGGAGTCCTCGTCGAACTCGGCGTCCGGGCACATCCCGTAGACCTCGGACGTCGACGGGAAGACGACGCGCTTCTCGTAACGGACGGCCTCCTTGACGATGCGGAGGTTCTCCTCGAAGTCGAGCTCGAAGACCGCCAGCGGATCGCGCACGTAGGCCGCCGGCGTGGCGATCGCCACGAGCGGCAGGACCACGTCGCACTTCTTGACCTGGTACTCGATCCACTCCTTGTTGATCGCGATGTCGCCCTCGAGGTACGTGAAACGCGGGTTGTCGAGGAAGGGAGCGATCTTGTCCGAGCCGACGTCGAGGCCCGAGACGTGCCAGTCGGTCGTCTGGAGGATGCGCTCGGTCAGCGCGTTGCCGATGAAACCGTTGACGCCGAGAATCAGGACCCGCATCCCCTACCCCCTCGCCGCGAGAAACCGCGCCCCATCCATCTCCTCGCCGCCCTCGGGCTGCAGGGAGAGGATCTCCACGTACCGGTCGTCTCCGCAGGCCACGTGGAGCCGCCCGTCCTCCCCGCGCACCTGTCCCGGGAATGTATCGTGCGCCGCCAGCCCCGGCACCCGCGTGCGCCAGACGAAGGTCTTCTCGCCGAAGATGCCGGTGAACGCCCCGGGGTACGGATGGGTCACGGCCCGAACGAGGTCGTGGATCTCCTTCGCCGGCCGGCTCCAGTCGATCCGTCCGTCCTCGGGCCGGCGCCGGCCGAAGCGGGAGGCCTGCGCGTCGTCCTGCGGCGTCGCTTTCGCCGTTCCCGCCTCGAGCTCCTCGAGTCGCCGCTCCAGGATCGCGGCCGCCGCGGCCGTGACCCGGTGCTGGACCTCGATCGCGGTGTCGTCCGGGCCGATCGGCACGGCCTCCTGGTCGACGATCGCGCCCCGGTCCGCCCGGTCGGTCATGACGTGCAGCGTCGCGCCCGTGCGCGTTTCGCCCTTCAGGACCGCCCAGTTGACGGGAGCGCGGCCTCGAAACTTCGGCAGCAGCGAGCCGTGCATGTTGAACGCCCCGAGGCGCGGGAGCGCGAGCATCTCCGCCGGCAGCAGGCTCCGGTAGTAGAACGACAGGATCAGATCCGGCGCGGCGATCCGCACCCGCGCGATCGCCTCCGGCTCGAGCGGGTTGTCGATGACGACCGGCTCGATCCCGTTCGCGCGCGCCAGCTCCGCGACGCTCGGGAACCACCGGGCCTCCTCCGGCCGGTCGCGATGCGTCGCGACGAGGACCGGCCGGCGGCCGCGCCGGAGGAGCACGTCCAGGCAGGCATGGCCGGTCCCCGAGTAGGCGAAGACCGCGATCCGCGGCCGCGTCATGCGCTCGTGCCCGGCGGCCGAGCGTTCCCGTACACGTGGCGCACGCGGAACCGCGGACGGCCGCGCACCTGCAGGTAGATGCGGCCGACGTACTCGCCGACGAGTCCGAGCCCCGCCATCGCGATGCCGAGCAGCGTGAAGAGGATGGCGAACAGCGTGAAGACACCCTCGACCTCGGCGCCGACGACGAGCCGGCGCGCGAAGAGGAAAATGCCGAAGGCGACGCCGCCGACCGCGACGACCGTGCCCATCAGGCCGAACACCTGGAGCGGCACGAGCGAGAAGCCGGTCATCAGGTCGAAGTTGAGGCGAATCAGCCGGTAGAGCGAGTAGTTCGAGTCGCCGTGCCGCCGGGCGGCGTGCGCGACCTCGATCTCCGTCGGCCGCCGCGCGAAGCTCTGGGCGAGCGCCGGGATGAACGTCGAGGCCTCGTCGCAACGGTTGATTTCCTCGACGACGTCCTTCGAGTAGGCGCGCAGCATGCAGCCGAAGTCCGTCAGGCGCATGCGCGTGAGGAACGTCGTGGCGCGGTTGACGAGGCGCGAGGCCGCTTTGCGGAGGAACGCGTCCTGGCGGTTCTGCCGCACGCCCCCGACGACGTCGTAACCCTCCTCGAACTTCGCGAGCAGCTTCGGAATCTCCTCGGGGGGGTTCTGCAGGTCGGCGTCGAGCGTGACGACGACGTCGCCCGTGACGCTCTCGAAGGCCGCCAGGATCGCCTGGTGCTGCCCGAAGTTCCGGGCGAGCTCCAGGACCCGGACCGTATCGGGCCGCTCCCGTGCCGCCGCCTTCAGGATCTCGAGCGACCGGTCGCGGCTGCCGTCGTCGACGAACACGAGCTCGTAGGGCCGCCCGGCCCCGTCCATGACGGCGGACAGGCGCGCGAGAAGCTCCGGGAGGTTGCCCTCCTCGTTGTAGACCGGGACGACGACGGAAATTCTCATCGCGGGGTCGCGGCGATCTTAACCCGCGATTGCTCAACGCCGCGTCGAGCCTCTCACCGACGAAAGCGGCCGAGTACGTCGCGCACGGCCTCGACGACGTCGTCCTGGTCCGCGTCGGAGAGGCCCGGGAAGAGCGGCAGGGAGACGATCCGCTCCGAGACGAAGTGCGCCTCGGGGTAGTCCTCCGGCTCCCAGCCGAACCTGCCGGCGTAATAGGAGAACTCGTGGGCAGCGGTGTAGTGGAGCCCGGTCCCGATGTTCCGGGCCTTGAGCTCCGCCATGAAGCGGTCGCGCGATATGGTGAGTCGTTCGACGTCCACGAGCGGCGTGTACAAATGCCAGGCGTGGCGCGCGGGATAGGGGACGCGCAACGGGCGGACGAGTCCCCGCAGCCCCTCGAAGGCCTCATCGTATCGGGCGGCCAGGCGAGCTCGCTCCGTGATGAAGCCCTCGAGCCGCGGCAGCTGCCAGAGGCCGAGCGCCGCCTGGATGTCCATCATGTTGTACTTGAACCCGGGCACGGCCACGTCGTAGCGGGGACTGCCTTCCTTCGCGAAGCGCTTCCAGGCCTCGCGGTCCATGCCGTGAAACTTCAAGAGCGACGCGCGTTCGAACACGCCCGCGTCCTCCGTGACGACCATCCCGCCCTCGCCAGTCGTCATGTTCTTGTTCGGGTGGAACGAGAAGACCGAAGTCGTCGGAAACGAGCCCACGCGCCGGCCCTTGTACTCCGTCCCGACGGCGTGGGCGGCGTCCTCCAGAACGGCGATGCCCCGCGAGCCGGCGAGCGCGAGCAGCGGATCGAGGTCGGTCGGCTGACCGACGAAGTGGACCGGGACGATCGCCTTCGTCTTCGGCGTGATCCGCGCCTCGATCTGCTCGACGCGGATCTGGAGGGTCGCCGCATCGACGTCCACAAGAACAGGCACGGCGCCGCAGTGCACGATCGTGTTGAGCGTGGCGACGAATGTCATCGGCGACGTGATCACCTCGTCGCCCGGGCCGACGCCCAGAGCGAGCAGGGCGACGTGTAGGCCGGCCGTCGCCGAGGAGACCGGAATCGCATGGCGTCCACCGACGTAGTCCAGGAACGCCGCGGCGAACCGTTCCGTCTTCGGGCCAGTCGTGATCCAGCCCGAGCGCAGCGTGTCGGCGACCTCTTTGATCTCCTCTTCGCCGAGACTCGGCCGGGCGAACGGAAGGAAGGTCGGGCGCATGCGGCGCGCGATTCTACCCTCCCCAGCGCACGCCGCCCGAGAACTCCCACCGTCGCGGCGGGCCCCAGATGCCGGCGCCCGCGCGCTCGGAGGTGACTTCGAAGCGCAGGATGTCGGCTCGCGCGTCGTAGGGGGCCGCGTCGCGCGCGTGCACGGCGGCGTCCAGGCTGTACACGCCCGGCGCGAGGTCGAGCGCGGGGATCGCGAGCGTCACGCGGGCCTCTCCCTCGAAGCGCTCCGGGCGGTAGCCCTCGAGCGCCGTGTTGGTCCCGAGGACCATGACGCCGGAGACCGTCGTGACGCGGAAACCGAAGACGAAATCCTCGAGCGGCCGAGCGGCGCGCACCGTCATCTCGAACGACGCCGGCTCCCCGGCGCGCAGGCGCGCCCCGGGACGGCCCCGGCCGTCGAGAAGCCGCACGCTCAGGATCGTGGCCGCTCCCGAGCCGATTCCTCCGCCCTCTCCGGCCTCCGCGAACCGGCGCTCGCCCTCCTCGACGGCCACGCGCTCGAGATAGCGGGAGACCGTCTCCGGCGCCGGGCCGTCCGCGGCGAGGCGGCCCCGGTCGAGCCAGAGCGCGCGCCGGCAGCGCTGGGCGACGAGCGGCAGGTCGTGCGACACGAAGACGAGGGTCTTCCCGGCGCGCTCGAACTCGGAGAATTTCTCCAGCGCCCGGTGCGAGAAGGCCTCGTCGCCGACCGCGAGCACCTCGTCGACGAGGAGCACGTCCGGATCGCTGTGCGCGGCGATCGCGAATCCCAGGCGCACGGCCATCCCCGAGGAGTAGGTCTTGACCGGGGCATCGAGAAACTCCTCCACGCCCGCGAAATGCACGATGTCGGCGAACCGCGAGGCGATCTCCCGCTTCGTCAGGCCGAGGAGCAGGCCCGTGATCTCGACGTTCTCGCGCCCGGAGATCTCGGGGTGGAAGCCCGCCCCGAGCTCGAGGAGGGCGGCGAGGCGTCCGCGGACCTCGACGGTGCCGCGCGTGGGCCGGACGATCCCCGCGAGGAGCTTCAGCAGCGTCGACTTGCCCGAGCCGTTGGCCCCGACGACGCCGAGCGTCTCGCCGGGAGCGATCTCGAAGGACACGTCCTCGAGCGCCGTCATGCCCTCGGCTCCCGCGGAGGCCCGACCCCCCGACAGCAGCGCGGACTTGAGCGTGCCGTGGGGCCGGCGGCCGTAGCGCCGGTAGACCTTGGTCGCGCCGCGGACGGAAACGGCCGAAGCGCTCATGCCTCCTCCGCCAGCGAGTCCCGGAGCCTCTCGAAGATCGCGCCGCCCGCGAGAAGCGAGACGGCGGCGGTGCCCGCCATCCAGGCCCAGTCCGCCGCGCCGACCGGCCGAAAGAAGAAGAGCGTGTCGTGGATGCCGGAGAAGAAGGTCGCGAACGGGTTCGCACGCACCAGGCCGCGAAAACGCTCGGGCACGGCCTCGACCGGATAGAGGACGGGTGTCAGGAAAAAGGCGAGCGTGAGGAGGTTGCCGACGACGTCGCGCACGTCGCCGAAGTGAACCGACAGGGCCGAGACGGCGAGGGCGATTCCGAAGACCGTCAGCGTCAGGAGCAGCAGCACCGCCGGAAACTCCAGGAGCGCCAGGCCCGGCCGCACGCTGCCCCGGACCGCGGCGTAGGCGATCGCCGCGGCGAGCACGGGCAGGGCGAGGAGGAGGTGGGCGAGGCGCGCCCCGACGCTGGCGGCCGGAAAGACCTCGGGGGCCACCGTCGTCTTGCGCAACAGCGAGCCGTTCGCGCGGAAGGTCTCCACGGCGTCGGTCAGCGCGGCGGAGACGAAGCCCCAGGTGAGAACGCCGGAAAAGAGAAAGAGCGCGTAGGGCCGAACGTCCGCGCGCGGCGCGAAGACCAGGCGGAACACGGTCGCGTACACGAGGAGCAGCAGCAGCGGGTTGACGAGCGACCACAGGAACCCGAGCGCGCCGCCGCGGTAACGGGCCGTCAGCTCGCGGCGCACGAGGGCGGCGACGAGCGCCCGGTGAGCGAGCGCGCGGCGCGCGGGCGAGAGCAGCGACGGGGGCAAACGGTCCGGCATCACGATCCTGTCGGGTATTCTCGCATCGTGCCGTCCGACGCCCCCGCCGCGCCAGCCGTCTCCTGCCGGGCGGTCTCGAAGGTCTACGCCGGGGCGCAGGAGGTGGTCGCTCTGGACCGCCTCGACCTCGAGGTGGCGGCCGGGGAGTTTCTCGCGCTCGTCGGCGAGTCCGGCAGCGGGAAGTCGACGCTGCTCCACCTTCTCGGCGGCATCGACCGTCCCTCCTCGGGCCGGATCCTCGTCGGCGAGCGGGCGGTCTCGGAGCTTCCCGAGCGGGAGCTCGTCCTCTATCGGCGCCGCGAGGTCGGAATGGTCTTCCAGTTCTTCAACCTGCTCCCCCACCTGACGGTGCGGGAGAACGTGGAGCTTCC
This sequence comes from uncultured Acidobacteriota bacterium, assembly GCA_963810205.1. Taxonomy (GTDB): domain Bacteria; phylum Acidobacteriota; class Thermoanaerobaculia; order UBA5066; family Gp7-AA6; genus DAHUXD01. The sequence continues at coordinate 142,697 of CAWEMP010000020.1, read as the reverse complement.
CCGGCGGCTGGACGGCGGCGAGGACGCGGGGCCGCGAGCGGCGGCTCTCCTCGATCGCGTCGGTCTCGGGTCGCGGGCGGGCGCCCATCCGTACGAGCTCTCTGGAGGAGAGATGCAGCGAGTCGCGATTGCGCGCGCGCTGGCGACTGGAGCGCAACTCCTGCTCGCCGACGAGCCGACCGGCAACCTCGACAGCCGAAACCGCGAGGAGGTCCTGGCGCTCTTGAACGAGATCCGCCGCGAGAGGGGCGTCACGCTGCTCCTCGCGACGCACTCCTCGGCTGCGGCCGCGCGCGCCGACCGGGTCATCGAGATTCGGGACGGCCGGGTGCGTTGAGCTCCCGACGCCGATGCTAGACTCGAGAGAGCCTTGAGCCGACAACGGGGCGGACCAGACGGGCCGGGCGTCGCCTCGAGCCGGGAGCGGGTGAAGCGGTTCGGGCCGGACGCTCTGCTCGTCGTGGCCGCCGTCGCGAGCTCGTTTCTGGTCTGGCTTCCCTTCCTCGGCCGGATGCGCCTCCTCTATCGTCACTGGGACGGCCCGAGCTACCTCGCCATCGCCCGCGAGGGCTACTCGGCCGCCAGCCCGCTCACTCCCGACGCGGGCCCGCCCTGGCTCCTCGCTCACTTTCCGCTCTACCCGTTCCTGGTCCGGCTGTTGTCGTTCGTCGGCTGGGAGCGGGCGACGGTCGCGGGGGCCGTCCTGTGCACGATCGCCGGCGTTCTCATCTTCTACCGGCTCGCGCGCGACGTCTGGAAGGTCCCGTCGGCCTGGTGGTTGTCGCTGCTCTTCCTGCTCGTCCCTCCGCGCTGGCTCCTGTACCACAGCGTCGCCGCATCCGAGCCGCTCTTCATCGCCCTCGCGCTCGCGTCGATCTGGTATTTCGAGAAGGACCGGATCGGATGGGCGTGCTTCGCGGCGGGCCTCGCGGCCCTGACCCGCGTGTCCGGAGTCATGTTTCTCCCGGCGTATGCGGTTCTCCTCGTCGCGCGCGGGCGCCGCCGATCCCTTCCATGGCTGCTTTGGATCCCGGCGGGCGTCGGCGGCTATCTCCTCTACTGTCAGCTGCGCTTCGGAACGTACATGGCGCCCTTCGCGCCGAACCTGGAGAAGATCGCCATGCCGATCCCCTTCGCCTTCCTGGGCTGGCTGATCGGGATCAACCGGATTGCCCACGCGGAGTTTCACATCTACCTGGCGGGGATCTACGCGATCGGGATCTCCCGGCTGCGCCGCTTTCCCGTGCCCATGGCCTACGCCGCCTTCCAGCTCGCCTTCTACCTGTTCATCTCGTCGGAGGACTGGAGCCGTTACTTCCTGCCGATGGCGCCGTTCGCCCTCGTGCTGGGTTTCCACGACATTCTGTCGAGCCGGCCGGTGCGCTGGATGGTGCCCGTCTACGTGGCTGTCGCCGTTTTCTACGCCCGGAGCGCCATTCCGAAGAACCTCTGCCCCGAGCCGCTGTACGCGCGGCTGCTCCAGCACCTCGGGCTCTGAACCGGAGCACCCGGCGATGCACGGTTTTTCTCTCGTCTTCCGGGCCCTGGTCCTCGGGCCCGCGCGGCGCCATCCGGCGCGCGTGCTTCTTCCGATCCTCGGCGTGGCGATCGGCGTGGCGGCCGTCGCGGCGATCCATCACGCCAACCGCAGCGTCACGGAATCGTTCCGGGAGGCCGCCTCGACGATTTCCGGCCGGAGCGATTTCGTGATCACGGGCCCCGCCGGGGTTCCGCTGACGGAGCTCCCGAAGCTCGCGTTTCTCTGGCCGGTCGGCGCCCTCGCGCCGGCGGTGACGGGAACGGCGCTGCTTTCGGGCGGCGAGGTCGTCCAGCTTCTCGGCGTCGACTGGGGCGGCGACGGGGTCGTGCGCGACGTGCGCCTCCGGGCGCCCGCCGACGCCGCCCGAAGCTTCCTCGCCTCCGCCGGATCGGTCTTCGTGCCGGCCCCCCTCGCGGCGCGGCACGGCCTCTCGCCGGGCAGCGAGCTGTCGATGACGGCCGGCGGCGTGCCGCGACGAGTCCGCGTCGGAGGCATCCTCGAGCTCTCGGGCGTGGCGCGGGCTTCGGGCGGCGATCTGCTCCTGACCGACATCCGGACGGCCCAGGACCTGCTCGGGCGAGGCGCGGTCGTCGACCGGGTGGACGTCGTGCTCGACGCCGGCGTGCCACGCGACGCGATGCGCGCGGAGATCGCGCGGCGCCTGCCGCCGGGCCTCGCCCTCGAGCCGCCGGGCCGCGCGGCCGCGACCGCGGACCGGATGGTGCGCGCCTTCCGGTTCAACCTGAACGCGCTCGGCTCGCTGACGCTGCTCGTCGGGATGTTCCTGATCGCCAACGCGGTGTCGATCGCCGTCCTGCGCCGGCGCCCCGAGATCGCCACGCTGCGGGCGCTCGGAGCCTCTCGCGCGTCCATCTTCGCGGCGTTTCTCGTCGAGGGCGCCGTCGTCGGCCTGGCCGGAACGTTGCTCGGCGAGCTCCTCGGCCTCGTCGTCTCCCGCGAAGCGATCCGCGCGGTCGGGGGCACGGTTTCGAGCCTCTACGCTCCGACGGCGCGAATCGCCGGGGCGGGCCGGGGAGAACCCGCCGCCCTCGCCGGTCTCGTCGGCATCGCGGCTTCGGTCGTGGCGACGCTCCTGCCCGCCCTCGAGGCCATGCGCGTGCCTCCCGCTCCCGCGATGCGCTCGGGTGCCATCGAGCGCGTCGCCCGCACGCACCTGCCCCGGCGTGCCATTCTGGCCGCGCTCGCGCTCGCGCTCGCCGCCGCGGCCTCGCGCGCGACCCCGGTCGACGGGCTCCCGCTCTTCGGCTTCGCCGCCGTCGGCTTCGTCGTCGCCGCGCTCGCCCTGGCCTCGCCGCTCCTCGTGCGCGCGGCGGCCGCGTTGCCGCTGCGCCTGCCCGGGGCGGCCCTCGGGCCGGCCGGCCGCCTCGGCGCAGGCTTCTTCGGCGGTGCGCTCGCGAAGAACGGCATCGCCGTGACGGCGCTCGCCATGGCGCTCGGCATGACGCTCGCGATGATCGTCACCGTCGCCTCGATCCGCGAGACGGTCCGCGTCTGGGTCGAGACGACGCTGCGCTCGGACCTCTGGATCAAGACGGACGCGGGTGGCCGAAGCGGCATCATCGGCGACATGCCCGAAGACGTCCTCGAGTTCCTGCGCGGCATCGAAGGCGTCGACGAGGTCGATCCGTTCCGCGCCCGGGACATCGCCGACGAGCGTGGCCGGCCCTTCACGCTCGGATCGGGCGACTTTCGCGTGGCGGCCCGCTCCGGCGGCCTGGCCCTGCTCGACGGGAGGGACCCGCGGGCTGCGGCGCTCGATGCCCGGGCGCGCGGAGAGCTCCTGGTCTCGGAGCCGTTCGCCCGGCACTTCTCGGCCGACGTCGGCTCCACGGTCCGACTCTCGACGCCCGCCGGCCTTCGCGAGCTCCGCGTGGCCGGCGTCTACCGCGACTACTCCAACGACCGGGGCACCATCGTGATGGACCGGGAGCTCTACCTGGCGCTCTTCCGCGACAAGCGCATCACGAGCCTCGCCGTGACCGCCCGTCCGGGCTCGGACGTCCAGGACCTTCGGCGGCGCATCCTCGCCGCGGCCGCGGGACGCTACGCCCTCTCCGTCTCGACCAACCGGGAGCTCCGCAGGGAGGTCTTCGTGATCTTCGACCGCACCTTCGCGGTGACGCGCGCGCTCGAGGGAATCGCCGTGGCCGTGGCGGTCCTCGGCATCGCCAACGCCCTCATGGCTTCGGCCGTCGAACGCCGGCGCTCCTTCGGCCTGCTCCGCGCGATCGGGGCCTCCGGCGGGCAGATCCGCCGGGCGACCCTCGTCGAAGCGCTGCTCTCGGGGCTGACGGGCACGCTCGCGGCCGCCGCGGCCGGCGCCGGCTTCGCCTGGCTGCTCCTCGAGGTGATCAATCCCCAGTCGTTCGGCTGGACCGTTTCGCTCGCCGTGCCGGCCTCCGCGCTCGCGGGCGCCGCGGCGCTCGTTCTCGTCGCATCGGTTCTGGCGGGGCTCGCGCCGGGGCGGGTCGCGGCGGCCGTCGATCCGGCGGCCGCGCTGGCGGAGGAATGATGGTGCTCCTGCTTGCGGCCTTCTTGCTCCTCCCGCCGACGGTCGCCCCACCCCTCGCGTTTCCCCGCGACCACGGCTCGCACCCCGACTCGACTCTCGAGTGGTGGTACTGGACCGGCCATCTCGCGGGTCCCGCGGGCCGCGCCTACGGCTTTCAGCTCACGTTCTTTCGCCTTCGCGACGTGCACCTGGCCCACTTCGCGTGGTCGGACCTCGGCTCCGGGAAGTTCACGTTCGAAGAGAAGACGCACCTGGCGCTTCCGGGAATCGCCGGCGCCTCGGCCGAGCGCCTCGACACCTTCAACGAAGACTGGTCCGCGCGAGAAGAGAGCGGCGTCCAGAAGCTCTCGGCGCGCACCGCCGAGGGTCTCCTGAATCTGCGCCTCGCAGCCGCGAAGCCTCCGGTCCTCCACGGCGAGGGGGGCATCTCGCGCAAGGGGCCCGGCCCGGACGAGTACTCCCACTACGTGTCGATTCCGCGCCTGGCCGTCACCGGCACGCTCGATCGGAAAGGGCGAACGGAGAACCTCGCGGGCACGGCGTGGTTCGACCACGAGTGGGGCCCCGGAGGGCTCCCGGCCGGGGCGGCGGGCTGGGACTGGTTCGCGCTGCAGCTCTCCGACGGATCGGAGCTGATGCTCTATCGGATGCGCCTCTCCGGGGGAGCGGCGTCGCCGTTCTCGGCCGGCACGTTCATCCCCGCTGCCGGCCCGCCGCAGCCGATCGCCTGGAAGGACGTGTTGCTCGCTCCGAAAACGACGTGGACGTCGCCGCGGTCGAAGGCCGTCTACCCGGCGGCCTGGTCGCTCGCCGTCGCGCCCCTCTCGCTCGACCTCACGATCTCGCCGCTTCTCTCCGACCAGGAGCTCGTCACGGCACAGTCGACCGGCGTCACGTACTGGGAGGGCGCCTGCCGGGTCGAGGGAACGAAGGGCGGCCGCTCGATCGGGGGCCGGGCCTACGTCGAGATGACCGGATACGCAGGGCGGGACGTTCCCGGCTTCTCTCCCTGAGAGGCTACGGCGACGCCGCCGGAATCGGCGTGGTCGTGCCGGGCTTGGGCTCGACCTCCATCGTGATCGTGAAGGTCTTCGCCTTCGCGAGATTGCGGAAGACGAACGGGAACTTGATCGCGGCCGCGTCGCGCTCGCCGGCGGCGAGCCAGCCGACCCGCGTGCCGCCCGAGCCCGCGGCCACGAGGTTGCCCTCCTCGTCCATCACGGCGACCGCCACGCCGACGGTCACGGGCGTCTGCCCGTCGTTGTCGATGCGGACCACCGCCTCGCTCGCCGAGCGGCGCAGCCCCGCCCCCACCTCGCCCGAGACCTTGAAGACGATCTGGTTGATCTTGATCTTGTCGAGCGAGATGCGGATCTCCTGGATGCTGTCGACCGGCTTGTAGTCGAACTTCTTCGTCACCTGTTGGGCCGCCAGGGGCGCCGCGAGCAGGGCGGCGGCGGCGAAGAGAAGGGTGCGGCGCATGGCGCGTTCCTCCGAGCGCGGACCATATCAAAGCGGGCCCGAAGGCCCGCCCGTGGACGCGCGGCGCCCCGCCCGCCCTACTTCGGGACGGGCGTCGGGCTCAGGGGCTCGGACTCGACCGTCGACGAGGACGTCGTCGAGGACGTCGTCGAGGAGCTCTTGGAGGGCTTGGATGACTTGCCCTGGGTCTCGATCGAGACCATGAACGTGGCCGCCTTGTCGAGGTTGCGGTACACGTACGGAAAGTCGATCGTGTAGTACGTGCGGTCGCCCTTGGTCAGGTAGCCCCACTTGGTCCCGTTGGAGCCGGCGCCGACGACGTTGCCCTCCACATCGAAGACGACGACGGCGACCCCGACCTGCTGATCCGTCAGTCCGTTGTTGTCGATCCGCACCCGGACGTCCGCGCTCGACTTCCGAAGCGGCGTCCCCTTGAGCGTGCTTCCCGTGTTGAAGGTCACCTGGCCGATCATGATGTCGCCGGCCGAGATGTTGATGTCCTGGACTCCGTTGATGGGCGCCCAGTCGAACTTCTTCGTCGATTGCTCCGCCGCCAGCGGCGCTGCGAGCAGTCCTGCCAAAGCCAGTGCCGAACCCAGCCTGCCGAATCTCATTCCCACCTCCATGTCGAAACGCCAAAGCAATCCCGTAGCGCCGCCCCGGACGTTCCGGCGCGGACTCTAGGAGTGTAGCAGGCCGGGGCGGCTACGCGGCGGGTTTCGCCGCCAGGCGGGAGCGGCGGTAGCCGTAGAGGAAGTAGATGACGAGGCCCATCACGAGCCAGACGCCGAACCGCACCCAGGTCGCGAACGGGAGGCCGGTCATGAGGTAGATGCAGATCGCGATGCCCGCCAGCGGCACGAAGGGCACGAGCGGCGTGCGGAACACGCCGATGGCGGCCGGGGTCCTTGTGGCGCAGCACGAGGATGCCGGCGCACACCAGGACGAAGGCGAAGAGCGTTCCGATGTTGGTGAGCTCGACGAAGATGTCGAGGTTCGCGAAGGCCGACGAGCACGCCGACCGCAATCCCGATCCAGAGGGTCGTGACGTGCGGCGTCTTGAAGCGCGGGTGGATCTTCGCGAAGGTCTTCGGAAGCAGGCCGTCGCGCGCCATCGAGAAGAAGATGCGCGCCTGCCCGTACTGGAACACGAGGAGGACCGCCGTCGTCGCGATGACCGCGCCCAGGGCCACGATGCCCGCCGCCCAGTTCATGCCGAGGAGCGAGAAGGCCTTGGCGAGCGGCTCGGCCGAGCCCTTGATCTGGTCGAGGCTGACCATCCCGGTCAGCACCAGCGCCGTCGCGACGTAGAGGACCGTGCAGATCGCGAGCGATCCGATCATGCCGATCGGCATGTCCTTCTGGGGGTTCCGGCACTCTTCCGCCGCCGTCGATACCGCGTCGAACCCGATGTACGCGAAGAAGATGAGTGCCGCGCCGGTCTGGATCCCGGCCCACCCGTTGGGCGAGAACGGATGCCAGTTCGCCGGCTTGACGTAGTAGGCGCCCACGATGATGAAGAAGACCAGGATGATGAGCTTCAGGATCACCATCCCCGTGTTGAACCGCGAGGACTCCTTGATCCCGATGATGAGGACCCAGGTCACGAGCGCGGTGATCGCGGCGGCCGGGAGGTTCAGGACGATCGGGATGCCGAAGATGTGCGGAGCGCCCTCCATCAGGCCGGGCGTGCGCGTCGCCGTGTGCAGGTCGGTCGACAGCCAGCGGGGAATGTCGATGCCGAAGCCCCGCAGGAACTCGCAGAAGTAGCCGGACCAGGAGACCGCGACCGCGACGTTGCCCATCGCGTACTCGATGATGAGGTCCCAGCCGATGATCCAGGCGACGAACTCGCCCAGGGTCGCGTACGAGTAGGTGTAGGCGCTGCCCGAGATCGGCACGAGGGAAGCGAACTCCGCGTAGCACAACGCGCAGAAGCCGCAGCCGATCGCGGTGATGAGGATCGAGATCACCAGCGCCGGGCCGGCGCCGGCGTGGTGGGCGCCGCCCGCCGCCGCGCTGCCGATGACCGCGAAGATGCCGGCGCCGATCACGGCGCCGATCCCGAGGGCGATCAGCGCGACCGGTCCGAGCACCCGCTTCATCTGGTGCTCGGGCGTCTCCGCGTCGGCGAGGATCGAGTCGAGCGTCTTGGTGCGGAAGAGCTGGCTGCTCATGCGAAAGTGCGGGCAGGATACCAGAAGGGCCGAGGGCCGCCCGTGCGGAACGACTGCCGCAGGCCGCGGGATCAGGGCGTCCGGACGCGGCCGCAGATCTCCACGAGGCCCGCGATGCGATCGGCGATCTGCGGGTGGCGGCCGTCGCGATCGAGCAGCAGGGCCGAGAGCCCGGCGGCGCGCGCGCCGTCGTAGTCGTCGCGGGGCGAATCTCCGACGTGGAGCGCATCGGCCGGAGCGACGCCGAGCCGCGCGCAGGTCCTATGGAAGATCTCCGCCTCGGGCTTGCCGGTCTCCTCGATGGCCGAAACGGCGAGGACGCGAAAGAAGGACGAGAGTCCGAGGGCCTCGAGCAGCCGCGGCAGGTGCGAGTCCCAGTTCGAGATGACGGCGAGCGCGAACCCGCGTGCCCGGAGGTCTTCGAGCGTGGGCAGGACGTCGCCGTACATCGCCCAGGAGCCCGGGCTGCGGAAGTGCGCGGCCAATCGCGCGTACGCCTCGGGCGAGACCTCTCCCCCGTCGAGGCGGGAACGCACGCGCCTCAGGAACCTCCGCCAGAACTCCGGCTCTCCGGAGACGCCTCCGTACCGGTCGCCGGGCGACTCGGCCTGCACCTCGGCCCACGTCCCGAGCAGGGCCTCACGCAGCTTCTCCGGAGAAAAACGCGCCCCGTCCTCGCGAAATGCGCGTGCGTAGACCTCCTCGACGGGAGGATCCGGATGGAGGAGCGTCGCGCCGGCGTCGAAGCAGACCGCGCGGATCAGCAGACGAGCGCGTTCTCCCGCATCACGCCGTCGAGGGCCCGGTTCAGCGCCTCGCAGCAGCGGCGAGCCGCCGCGAGCGCCTTCTCGCGCGCCTCCGGCGTGTCGGCCACGCGGCCGAGCGCCTCGCGCTCGACCCGGCGGTGCCACACATCGGCCTCCTCGTGCACGGAGAAGAAGCGCGTCGCCTCGCCCTCGGGGATGCCGTAGAACGCCTTCAGGCCTTCGCGCTTGGTCTTCGAGACCTCGGGGATCTGCGACTCGTATGCGTAGAGCGCCGCGAGTCCCTCGGCCGTCGAGCCCTCGCGCGTCGAGCGGCGGAACTCGGCGATCGTCTCGGCGACTTCGGCCGTGCGGGGGGCCGACGCCAGGTCCGTCTCGGCGGCGCCGAGGGCGGCGGCGAACTTGCGCCACAACGCCGGGTGGTTCTCCGGTCCTCGCTCCTCCTCGATCAGGTTCTCCAGGAGCTCCTGCCGGAGGGCCGCGTCCTCGCAGCCCGCGTGGACGCCCGACACGTACGTCGGGAACGCCGCGACGTGCGGGTAGTAAGAGATGGCGTACTCGCGCAGGTTCTCGCGGGTCAGGCGGCCTTGCGACCAGAGCCGGTAGAAGGGGTGATTCAGCAGGTGCTTCTCGGCGATCAGGGCGTCCAACGCGGTCAGGAACTCGTCGCGTGTCATTTCCAATCCTCCCACTTCGGTGATTCGAGGCCGAGAGTCTAACCCCAAACGGTCGGTCTACGGCATCACCTGGCCGCCGTCGGCCACGATCGCCTGGCCGGTCACCGAGCGGGCATCGTCCGAGGCCAGATAGGCGGCCAGGCCGGCGACTTCCCCGGGTTCGAGAACGCGCTTGAGCGGGGCCATGGCGGCGGCCGCGGCGCGGCCGGCTTCGACCGAGCCGAAGCGGGCGAACCCCTGGCGCGCCATTTCGGTCTCGACCCAGCCCGGGCAGATGGCGTTGACCGTGATGTCCCGGGGCGCGAGCTCCAGGGCGAGCGCCCGCGTCAGCCCGATCACGCCGTGCTTCGAGGCGCAGTAGGCCGCGTAGCCGGGAACCCCGAAGCGCCCGAGCACGGAAGACAGGTTGATGACGCGCCCGCCGTTCGCCAGATGCTTCGCCGCGGCGCGCGTGACGCGGAAGACCGCGGTGATGTTGGTCGCGAGGATCGCGTCCCATCGGGCGTCGTCGGCGTCCTCGAGCGGCGTCGCGCCGCCGAGGCCGGCGTTGTTGACGAGGACGTCGAGCTTGTCCCAGCGCCCGACGGCCGCCGCGATGGCCTGTCGGATCGAACCCGAGTCCGTGACGTCGCAGGGGACCGCCATCGCCTGGGCTCCGGCGGCGGAGAGCGCCGCGGCGTGGCGGCCGATCGCGCCCTGGTCCCGAGCCGCCAGCACGACCCGCGCCCCTTCCTCCGCGAACCGGCGGGCGATCGCCTCGCCGATGCCGCGCGAGGCGCCCGTGACGAAGGCGACTTTCCCCTCGAGGCGGCGCTCGCTCATGCCCCGGTCAGCGCCGAGCGGGCAGCCGCGCCCCCGACACTTCGGGCGGCAGCGGGAAGTGAACGTCTTCCTCGACCGTCAGCACTTCTTCGATCTCCACCGCCCCCGGGCCCCCGAGCCGGCGGACGATGCCCTGGACCAGGAACTCCGGGGCCGAGGCGCCCGACGTGATCCCGATCGTCTCGACGCCATCGAGCCACGCGAGGTCGACTTCCGAGACGTCGTCGACGAGGTAGGCCCGGGCCCCCGCGAGCACCGCCTCTTCGACCAGGCGGTTGGAGTTGGACGAGTTGCGCGATCCGACGACGAGGATGACGGGCGCCCGCTTCGCGAGCTCCCGCACGGCGACCTGCCGGTTCTGGGTCGCGTAGCAGATGTCGTCTTTGGCGGGAACGTGAATGCCGCGGAAAACGGCGCTTGAGAGTCTCGACGATCGGCCGCGTGTCCTCCATCGACAGGGTCGTCTGCGTGATGAGCGCCACGCGCTCGGGATCCGCCGGGGCGATCGCCTCCGCGTCGGCGACCGAGGAAACGAGCCGAATCTGCGAGGCCGCCTCCCCCATCGTTCCCTCGACCTCTTCGTGACCCGCGTGGCCCACGAGCAGGATGTCGTAGCCCAGCCGCGCGAAGCGCACCGCTTCGAGGTGCACCTTGGTGACGAGCGGGCAGGTCGCGTCGATGACTTTCAGCCCGCGCGCCGCCGCGGCCGCGCGAACCGCGGGCGACACGCCGTGCGCCGAGAACACCACGGTCGCCCGGTCCGGCACCTCGGTCAGCTCGTCGACGAACCGGACGCCACGGGCCTCGAAATCCTTCACCACGTGCCGGTTGTGGACGATCTCCTTGCGGACGTAGACGGGGCCGTCGAAGCAGTCGAGCGCCAGGTCCACGATCTCGATCGCGCGCACGACGCCCGCGCAAAAGCCCCGGGGCGCGGCGAGGAGGACTCGCCGGACCGAGGTGGGAGGCGGGAGGGGTCCCGGAGTCATGATGCCGGGCGATTCTATCGCCCCGGCTCGTTCCTCCATCCGTTCGTCCGGATCTCGGCGGGATCCTCGCGCCGCTCCCGGTGGAAGAGCGCACGCTCGAGGCCGCACTCGTTGCAGTAGCGTTCGCCGGGCTCCGCCGTGCGCGGGCACGCCTCGTTGACGCAGCGCCGCGGCGCCGTTTCGATCTCGTTCATCGGTTCTTCCCTTTCTCGCCGCTCGCCGGGAGGAGGTAGTGCAGGATCTCCCGCTCGCAGCGTTCGCGGTAGGCGCCGAAAGTCGCCTCCGGGTCCTTTTCCGAAAGCCACTGCATCATCAGACCGTCGAAGATCGCCCGCATCGTGGAGCCGGCCTCCCTCGGGTCGCGAAGTACGAAAACGCCGCGGCGCATGCCGTCCTCCACGATTCCGCCGTCGATCTCGCGGCAGCCGGCGTAGAAGCGCTCGTTGACTTCGCGGAACGCCTCGCGCCGGGCCGCCAGGCCGCTGAAGTCCACGAAGGCCCGGAAGAAGGCGCGGTTCTTGGACGGCGAGGGGAAGATCAGCGCGACGAGCGCCCGGACCTTCGCGACCGGATCCTGCTCTCTCGCCACCGCTTCGCGCATCCGCCCGTGGATCGACTCGATGAGCCAGGAGAAGAGCTGCCGAAAGAGGTCTTCCTTGGAGTCGAAGTAGTAGAGGGTCACGCCCTTGGAGACGCCGGCCCGGCGGGCGATGTCGTCGAGCGTGACTTCCGAGAAGCCCTTCTCCGCGACCTCCCGAAAGGCCGCCTTCAGGAGCATGAGCCGGCGTTCGGGCTCGGCGGAGGGAGCGTTTCTGACCATCGTCGGAGATCCTAACTGACCAGTCAGTCAGTTGTCAACGGCGGCCGAGCCCCCGCTGAAGCCTATGAATCCCATAGACTTGCGCGGTGAACATCCGACTGCTGCACTTCGCGTCCTTCCGGGACGCCGTGGGGCGGGACGCAGAGACCCGGCAGGTTCCCGAGGGAGCTCGCGTCGAGGACGTGTGGGCCGCCCTTTGCCGGGAAGTCCCCCTCTTCGCCCGGTTCCCCTCCATGCCTCCGGCCGCGGTCAACCGCGAGTACGTCCCCGCGGGCACGGCGCTCGCCGAGGGCGACGAGTTGGCGTTTCTGCCCCCGGTCGCCGGAGGCTAGCTTCGCCATGTACGTCACCGGCTCCCCCATCGACGTGGCCGCCCTGGTCCTCGAAGCCCGGCCGGGCGACGGCGCCCTCTGCCTCTTCGTCGGGGTCGTCCGCAACGAGCACCAGGGCCGCGCGACGACGGCGATCGAGTACCAGGCCTATGGCCCGATGGCCGAATCGGAGATGGCGAAGATCGTCGAGGGACTCGCGCGCGACTTTCCGGGGGTGAAGGTGCGGATGCAGCACCGGGTCGGCCGGCTCGCCGTCGGCGAAGCCTCGGTCGCGATCGCCGCGGTCTCGCCGCACCGCGCCGAGGCCTTCGCGGCCTGCCGCGCCGCCATCGACCGCATCAAGACGACCGTCCCGATCTGGAAGAAGGAGTTCCATCCCGACGGCTCGAGCGACTGGGTGGATCCGACGGCAGACGCGACTTAGAGTGAAGCCGCCATGAGCTGCCGGGCGGCGCGCCTCGCTCTGTGGACCGGCGTCCTGCTCGCCAGCGTCCGCTCGTCCCTCGCTCAACAGGTCCTCTACGGCGGCAACGAGTACCTCCAGGTTCCGTCGGTCAACTCGGGCTGGCTGGTGCGCGTCGATCCGGAAACGGGCGCCGTCACTCCCGTCGGGCAGCCGGCCGGAGTGGCCCGCCTCTCGGGCCTGGCGTTCGACGCCGACGGAACACTCTGGGCCGCGACGGTGTCCGGATCACCGTCCGGCACGTTCCGGACGAGCACGCTGATCCGGCTCGACCCCGCCGACGGCTCCCTCCTCGCGACGATTGGCCCCGTCGTCGACAGCGACGGAGGGGAGCTCGTGGGGCTCGAGAATCTCGCCATCCAACCCGGGACCAACGTTCTCTTCGGAACGCGGGGAATCGCCGATCAGGACCTCGAGCACGCGGCCGACGTGTATCGCATCGACAAGGCCACCGGGGTCGCGACGCTCGCCTTCGACAACAACAACGGGTATCGGGAAGCCTCGATTGCCTTCGCGCCGAGCGGGGCGCTTTACCAGTCGCTCTCGACCTGCTGCGCGCCCCCGGGCGGAAATCCGAGGTTCCAGTCCCTGGACCCGGCGACAGGCGCCGTCCTGACCTCCGTCGCGATCCCTCACTTCTACAAGGCCATGGCGGTCCGCGAGGACGGAGCCGTGTTCGGGGCGATCACGCCCGACTACTTCGGCAGCGATGCTTCGGAGATCGTCCGCATCGATACCGGGACCGGCGGCGCAGTCCTGGTCGGCAGCACCGGCCACAATCCGATCGGCGCGCTCGTCTTCGGACCGAATGCCGCGCCGTCCTGCACGCTCGACGACTCGTGCTCCGAGTCGAGATCCCCCATCCTCCGGACCGGCGCCGAGCACCCCGGCCCGCGCGGGGTCGTCCGGCCGCCGCCCTGACGCACGCCTCGTTTCGTTCGGCGTCGCCGACTCGACTTCTTCTCGCGAACATCGCGCGTCCGATGCCACAATAGCCGCGCATGTCCCTGGCGAAAGTCATCGGTCCCGACATCGAGGAGCTGATCCGCGAGAATCCGGCGGAGCTGCCGGCGGCCGTCGCCAACATCCACCCGGCGGACCTGGCGGAGCTCCTCGACGATCTGCCCCGCGCGGACCGCCTCGTCCTCTTCGAGGCTCTGCCCGTCGAGCAGGGAGCGGCGCTCCTCTCGGAGCTGAAGGGCGAGACGCTCCGTCTCATCCTCCACAGCGCCTCGCCCGCGAAGCTCGGCTCGATGCTCGACCTCCTCCCGGCGGACGAGGTCACCTACCTCCTCGAGCACCTCACCCAGCGCCAGCGCGAGGTGATCCTCGCCAAGATGTCGCCGCGCGACGCCGCGGAGGTCGAGCGGCTCCAGCGGTACCCGGCCCGCACCGCGGGCCGCCTCATGACGACGAAGTTCGCCACGATCCGGCCGGAGTGGACCGCGGCGGAGACCCTCGACCACCTCAAGCGCATCGACCCCGAAGTGGAGACGGTCCAGAGCCTCTACGCGGTCGACGACGCCGGCCATCTCGTCGGATACGTCTCGCTGCGGCGCCTCTTCCCCGCGCCGCCCGACCGGAAGATCGCCGACATGATGGAGCGGCGGCTGCTCACGGTCCGCGCGGACGCCGACCAGGAAGAAGTCGCCCGACTCGTCTCCAAGTACGACGTCCATGCGATCCCCGTCGTCGACGAGGACAACAAGCTGCTCGGGATCATCACCGTCGACGACGTCATCGACATCCTGATCGAAGAGCAGACCAAGGACGTGCTGCACCTGGGCGGCGTGTCGGCCACCGAGGAAGAGGTCGAGCAGGGCTACTTCGCTTCGAAGCCGTGGCGCAACGTGCGCCTCCGCTTCAACTGGCTGCTTCTGCTCTTCGTGACCGAGACGCTGACGGGCACGGTGCTCCGGCACTACGAGGACGAGATCGCCAAGGTCGTCGCGCTCTCGTTCTTCATTCCGCTCCTGATCGGCACGGGCGGCAACTCCGGCTCGCAGACCGTCACGACCATCGTCCGCGGCCTCGCCGTCGGCGAGATTCGCCTCCGGGACTTCGCGCGGGTCCTCGGCCGCGAGGGCGGCAGCGGGCTCGCGCTCGGCATCCTGCTCGGCATCGTCGGGTTCGGCCGCGCGCTGCTCTGGGGCTCGACGACGCCTCTGGCCCTGACCGTCGGCGTCTCGATCCTCGTCATCTGCGCCTGGGCCAACACGGTCGGCGCCATGATCCCGATGCTCGCCACGGTCTTCAAGATCGACCCGACCGTGATGTCCGCGCCCCTGATCGCGACCCTCGTGGACGCGACCGGGTCTGATCATCTACTTCACCATCGCGAAGAGCTTCCTCGGCTTGTAGGGCAGCGCCACCGCCGTGCTGCGTGGCCGCCCGGGCGTGGGCGGCCCCGCCCCAACCCTGCGGTCCGCTTTGATAACATCCCCGGCCCGAATACGCACTACGGAGGCCTCATGAGCACACCCGCCAAGACCCGCGACTGGACGAGCCCGGAGCTCGATCACCCCGTCATCAACTACCGCGCCGCCGACGGCATCGCGGTCATCGAGATCGACGATCCGCCCGCCAACACCTACACCTATGCGCTGAACCGCCAGCTCGACGAGGCGATCCTCAAGGCGCGCTTCGACGACGACGTCCACGTCATCGTCCTGCGCGGCAAGGGCGACCGCTTCTTCTCGGCCGGCGCCAACATCGGAATGCTCAACGCCGTCTCGCCCGGCTTCAAGTATTTCTTCTGCCTCCACGCCAACGAGACGCTGCTGCGGCTCGAGCACACCCCGAAGCTCGTCATCGCCGCCCTCAACGGCCACACCGTCGGAGGCGGTCTGGAGATCGCGATGGCGGCGGACCTGCGCATCGCCCGCAAGGACTCCGGCAAGATCGGCCTTCCCGAGGTGACCCTCGGCGTTCTGCCCGGCACCGGCGGCACGACGCGACTGGCCAAGATGGTCGGCAAGTCCAAGGCGATCGAGCTCATGGTCACCGGCAACACGTTCTCGTTCGAGGAAGCGCTCGAGCTCGGCCTCGTCAACCAGGTCATCGACGCGACCCCCGAGGAGTGGTGGGAGCAGGTCATGGACTATGCCCGCCAGTTCGTGCCGCCGAACAAGGCCTCGAAGGCCGTCGGCCGCATCAAGCGCTCGGTGCAGTCGGGCTGGGACCTCCCGCTCGAGTCGGCCCTCGCCGTCGAGCGCGAGCTCCAGCAGCTTCTCTTCCAGAGCGACGACGCGAAGGAAGGCATCGCCGCCAACCAGGAGAAGCGGGTGCCGAAGTTCAAGGGGAAGTGAGCTCCCTGAAGACCGACCTCTTCATCGACGGGAAGTTTGCTCCCGCCGAGTCCGGCAAGCGGTTCGCGACCGTCAACCCCGCGACCGGCGAGACCATCGCCGAGGTCGCCGAGGCCGGGAAGCCGGACCTCGACCGCGCCGTGGCCGGTGCCCGCCAGGCGTTCGCGTCCGGCCCCTGGGCCGCGATGAAGCCGCGCCAGCGCGGGCGCATCCTGACGCGGGCGGCCGAGCTCCTCCTCTCGCGGGCGGACGAGTTCGGCAGGCTCGAGACCCAGGACAACGGCAAGCCCATCTTCGAGGCGGCGAAGATCGACATGCCGGCCGCCGCCGAGTGCCTCGCGTACTTCGGCGAGTCGGCCGACAAGCTCTACGGCGACACTTTCCCGGGGCGGCCGGACGCGTTTCTCATGACGGTGCGCGAGCCCGTGGGCGTCGTCGGCGCGATCACGCCCTGGAATTTCCCGCTCCTGCAGGCCATGTGGAAGATCGCGCCGGCGCTCGCGCTCGGCAACGCCGTCGTGCTGAAGCCCGCCTCCGCCACGCCTCTGACGGCCCTCCTCTTCGCCGAGCTCCTGACCGAGGCGGGGCTCCCGCCAGGCGCCTTCCAGGTCGTTCCGGGGCCCGGCGCCCTCGTCGGCCAGGCCATGGCCGAGCACCCCGGCATCGACAAGATCTCCTTCACCGGCGAGACCGAGACCGGCAAGTCGATCCTTCGGGCGGCGGCCGGCACGGTCAAGCGCGTCTCGATGGAGCTCGGCGGCAAGTCGCCCAACGTCGTCTTCGCCGACGCCGACATCGATGCCGCCGCGAAGGGCGCCATCAACGCGATCTTCTACGGGAAGGGCGAGCTCTGCTCCGCGGGCTCGCGTCTGCTCGTCGAGGAGTCCGTCCACGATGCGCTCCTGGAAAAGGTCGTCGAACGCGCGAAGAAGATGGCACCGGGAGATCCCCTGGACCCGAAGACGCGCCTCGGCGCGCTCGTCTCCGAGAAGCAGCGAGACAACGTCGCCCGCTATGTCGAGGCGGGAAAGAAGGACGGCGCGAAGCTCGTCGCCGGAGGCAACCGCGCCTCGGTCAACGGGAAAGGCGCATTCTTCGAAGCCACCGTCTTCGACGGCGTCACGCCGGAGATGACGATCGCCCGCGAGGAGATCTTCGGGCCGGTCCTCGCGACGCTGACCTTCCGGGGCGAGGAAGAGGCCGTGGCCATCGGCAACTCCACGATCTACGGCCTCGCCGCCGCGGTCTGGTCGAAGGACATCAAGAAGGCGCTTCGGACCGCGAAGGCGCTCAAGGCCGGCACGGTGTGGGTCAACGCATACAACCTCTACGATCCGGGCCTCCCCTTCGGCGGCTACAAGGAATCGGGCTTCGGCCGCGAGCGCGGGCACCACGCGCTCGAGGAGTACACGCAGGTCAAGAGCATCTGGGTGGATCTGACGTAACCGGGGTCTGGCCCCCGGTTCTCCGGAGGGTTCGTTGCTGCATTTGAGCCTGGCCGTCGCCACTCTACTCGCCGCCCCGACCGCGAGCACGCCGCCTTCGATCGACTCGGTCTTCGCCTCCCTCGAGAAGGTCCGGGGTTTCCACGACGCATCGATATCGACGGACGGCCGGCGCGCGGCCTGGTCCCAGAAGCTCCCCGACGCCGAAGGGCAGGAGCGGCTGGGCGCGATCCGCGTCGCCGACCTCTCCACGGGCGCCTCGCGTCCGCTCTCGGCCGCGACCGACGGAAAGCCCCGCAAGGAACTCGAGCCCGTATTCTCGCCGGACGGACGGTCGATCGCGTTTCTCTCCGACGCCGCGACGCGCGGCCAGCTGCAGGTCTGGGTGGCCCCGGCCGCCGGCGGCGCCGCGCGCCGGCTGACCCGCGTGAAGGGACAGCTCCAGGAGCTCCGCTGGGCGCCCTCCGGCGAGTCCGTCTCCTTCCTCTTCGTCGAGGGCTCGTCGCAGGAGACCGGCGCGCTCGTTGCCCACGCCCGCGACTCCGGCCCGGTCGAGGAGAACCCCGAGGTGCAGCGCATCGCGATCGCCGAGGTCGCGACGGGGAAGACGCGCTCCGTCTCGCCTCCGGAACTCTTCGTCTACGACTACGACTGGTCTCCGGACGGAAAGGGCTTCGCCGCGGAGGCCGCCGTCGGCTCCGGCACCAACAACTACTGGCTGGCCGAGCTCTACGTCGTCGACGCCGCGTCCGGCAAGGCGCGCTCGATCTGGAAGCCGCCGCTGCAGATCGCCTGCCCCCGCTTCTCCCCCGACGGACGCTCGATCGCGGTGATCCACGGGATCATGAGCGACGAGGGCTCCAACGGCGGCGACGTCTGGGAGGTCCCCATCGCGGCCGGAGGCTCCGCGCGCAACCTCACGCCGGGAATGCGCTGGTCCGCGGCGAACCTCGTCTGGCGTTCGGCGGGCGAGATCCTCTTCGCGGGGCACATCGACGGGGGCTTCGGCGTCGCGGCGATCGATCCGGCGACGGGCCGGCTCACCACTCGGCTCGCGGGGGCGGAAAAGCTCGCCCACTTCGGCGCGGCGCGCGCCGGCGAGGCCGTCGTCGCCATCCGCGAGTCGTTCCAGGATCCGCCCGAAGTCTGGGCGGGCACGATCGGAGCGTGGAGGAAGGTCTCCTCCGCCAACGCGCAGGCGGAGCGATTCTGGGGCGAAGCCCGGTCGCTCCACTGGCCGAGCGCGGGCGCCGACGTGCAGGGCTGGCTCTTGTACCCGCGGGACTACGACGCCTCGCTCCGCTACCCGATGGTCGTCGTCGTCCACGGCGGGCCGTCCGGAGCCGCGACGGCCGCGTGGCCTTCGCGCTGGACGGCGACCCTGCCGTCGCAGGGCTACTTCGTCTTCCTCCCCAACCCGCGGGGCAGCTTCGGTTTCGGCGAGGCGTTCGCCGCGGCCAACGTGAAGGACTTCGGGGGCGGCGATCTCGCGGACATCCTCGCCGGCGTGGACGCCGTCCTCGGCTCCGCTCCCGTCGATCCGAAACGGCTCGGCATCACCGGCTGGAGCTACGGCGGCTACATGACGATGTGGGCCGTGACGCAGACCGACCGCTTCGCCGCAGGGGTGGCGGGAGCCGGCATCGCGAGCTGGCAGAGCTACTACGGACAGAACAAGATCGACACGTGGATGCTCCCCTTCTTCGGAGCTTCCGTCTACGACGACCCGAAAGTCTTCGCAAAGTCCTCGCCGATCGAGTTCATAAAGAAGGCGAAGACTCCCACGCTCGTGCTCCACGGCGAGCGCGACTCCGAAGTCCCCACGCCCCAGGGCTACGAGTTCTGGCACGCGCTGAAGACGCTCGGGGTCCCGACGCAGCTCGTGATCTACGCCGACGAGGGGCACGGCGTCCGAAAGCCCCAGAACCAGCTCGACATCGTGAAACGGAGCGCGGCGTGGTTTGATCGGTACCTGAAATGACCGCCGTCATCCCGAGCGAAGCGAGGGATCCCGTCCTCGATGTCTCGATCGGCCGATCGAGCCCGGGATCCCTCGTCGCTGCGCTCCTCGCGATGACGTCCTGACGACATGTTCGACTCCCGCACCCTCGCCGGCCGCTCGATCATCGTCACCGGCGGAGGCTCCGGCCTCGGTCTCGCGATGGCGAAGACGTTCGCGTCGTGCGGCGCGAAGGTCACGATCGCCGGGAGACGTCCCGAGCGCCTCGAGGCGGCCTCGCGCGAGATCAGCGCCGCGGCGCGCGAGGGCGGCGCCGTCGAGATCTTCGCCGCCGACGTGCGCGAGCCCGCGGCCTGCGAGGCGCTCGTGGCGCATGCCGCCGAGCGCTTCGGGAGCGTCGACGGTCTCGTCAACAACGCCGCCGGCAACTTCCTCGCCTTCTCCGAGGAGCTGACGCCCAACGGCTTCGACGCCGTCGTGCGCACCGTGCTCTACGGCACGGTCAACTGCACGCTCGCCTTCGGCCGGCACCTGCTCGTCGCGGCAAGGCCCCGGGCGCCGTGGTCTCGATCCTCGCGACCTACGCCTGGACCGGGTCCGCCTTCGTCCTGCCGTCGGCCTGCGCGAAGGCGGGCGTGATGGCGATGACGCGCTCGCTCGCCGTCGAGTGGGGCCACGCCGGGCATCCGCCTGAACGCCATCGCGCCCGGGCCGATCCCGACCGAGGGCGCCTTCTCGCGCCTCATGGCCAATCCCGCCGCGGAAAAGGCGGCGCGCGACCGCGTCCCGCTGGCGCGCTTCGGCAAGCCCGAGGAAATCGCGAACCTCGCGACGTTCCTGCTCTCGGACCTCTGCCCGTACCAGACCGGCGACGTCGTCACGATGGACGGCGGCGAGTGGATCGCCGGCGCCGGGGAGTTCTCGGACTACCGGCGCGTGCCGCGCGAGCAGCTCCAGGCCGCGTTCGACGCGATGAAGCCGAAGAAGGGATAGAGACGCCATCATGCGACATCTCGTGCTGGGCGGGACCGGGACCGTGGGGAGCCTCGTCGTGCAGGGGCTCCTCGCGAAGGGCGAGAGCGTGCGCGTCGTGACGCGCACCGCCGAACGGGCGAAGACGCTCCCGAAGGGCGTCGAAGCCGGTCGTCGGCGACCTCGCGGACCCCGACACCTACGAGTCGATCTTCCGGGACTACGACCACCTGTTCCTCCTGACGGCGAACGGCCCGAGCGACCTCCTGGAAGGGCTCGCCGCGGTGGCCGAGGCGCGGCGGACCGGGCGCCCGGCGCGTCGTCCACCTCTCGATCCACGACGTCGAGAAGGCGCCCGAGGCGCCGCACTTCGCCTCGAAGATCGCGATCGAGGCGGCGCTGAAGCAGAGCGGTCTGCCCTGGACGATCCTGCGGCCGAACAACTTCTTCCAGAACGACTACTGGTCGAAGGACGCGATTCTCCAGTACGGGGTGTATCCCCAGCCCATCGGCGGCGTCGGCCTTTCGCGCGTCGACACCCGCGACATCGGCGACGCGGCGGTCAGGGCGCTGACGGAGGGCAGTCATGCGGGCCGGACCTACGCCCTCGCCGGCCCGGACGTTCTGACGGGCGAGGACTGCGCCGCGCGGTTTTCGGCGGCGCTCGGCCGCAGAATCGCCTACGCCGGGGACGACCTCTCCGCGTGGGCGAGGGCCATGAAGCCCTATCTGCCGGCGTGGGCGATCTTCGACTACGCCCTCATGTACGACATGTTTCAGAGGAAGGGACTGAAGGCCACGCCCGCCCAGCTCGAGGAGACGCGAACGATCGTCGGCCACGCTCCGCGGAGCTTCGACGCGTTCGTGCGGGAGACGGCCGCCGCCTGGGCGTGAGCGATGCCACGAACTCGGCCGCCGGTTTTCGTGCACCGGGTGCCCGGGAGGCGACGTTGAAGCGCCGTGCTCGGCCCCCGATTCTGGGCATCGCCTTTCTGCTCGCCGTCGCGTGCAGCGACTCGATGCCCACCCAGCCTCAGGGAACCCCGGAGTGGCTGCAGGCGCTGATCGCCCGGATCGAAGCGGAGCCCGTCACGACGCCTCCCTCGGCGATCTACAGCTATCGGTACCGGGGCGACACGGTGTACTTCCGGATCAGCCGCTGCTGCGACATTCGGAGCGTCCTCTACGACGCGAACGGCGCCATCCTCTGCGAGCCCGACGGAGGCATCGACGGCGGTGGAGACGGCCGGTGCCCGGATTTCTTCTCGACGCGATCCGAGGAGCGGCTCGTCTGGCAGGACCCCAGAACCTGACGGCGGCTAACCCGCGAACGCCTCCGCGAGGAAGCGTTCGAGCTCCGTCTTGTGGACGCCGGCGTTGCCGGTGGCGGGCGAGGGCGAGGCCGCGCGGCCGACGTACTCGAGTCGCCGTCCCGGCGGCAGGAAGTCCTCCGACCGCTCCTTCACGAAGCTCCAGGCGCCCATGTTCCTCGGCTCTTCCTGCACCCAGGCCGCGCGGCGGGTCTCGGGGTAGCCCGCGACGATCGCCGAGAGCTGTTCCTGCGGGAACGGGTAGAGCTGCTCGAGCCGCACGATCGCGGTCCTGAAGTCGCCGCGCTTCTCCTTCTCGGCGCGCAGATCGTAGTAGACCTTGCCGCTGCAGAAGAGCACGCGCTCGACGAGCGCGCGGTCCCCGACCTCCGGATCGTCGAGGCACACGCGGAACCCGCCCGACACGAGCGCCTCGATCGGCGACGAGGCGGCCGGAAGCCGCAACAGGCTCTTCGGCGTGAAGACGACGATCGGCTTGCCGAGCGGCTGGCGCATCTGGCGGCGCAGGAGGTGGAAGTACTGGGCCGGCGTCGTCGCGTTGCACACCTGCATGTTCCCGTCGGCGCAGAGCTGGAGATAGCGCTCGATTCGGGCGCTCGAGTGCTCCGGACCCTGCCCTTCGGAGCCGTGAGGCAGGAGCATCCCCAGGCGCGACCGCTGGCGCCACTTGTCCTCGGCCGACGCGATGAACTGGTCGACGATGACCTGGGCGCCGTTGGCGAAATCGCCGAACTGCGCCTCCCAGAGCACGAGTGCCTCGGGCCATTCGACGCTGTAGCCGTAGTCGAAGCCGAGCACCGCGAACTCCGAGAGCGGGCTGTCGCAGGCCTCGAAGTGCGCCTGCTTCGGGTCGAGCGTCGAAAGCGGAGTCCAGGTCTCCGCCGTCTGCGTGTCGTGGAGGACGGCATGGCGCTGCGAGAAGGTGCCGCGGCTCGAGTCCTGTCCGCTGACGCGGATCGGCGTTCCCTCGAGCAACAGCGACCCGAACGCGAGGGCCTCGGCGGTTCCCCAGTCGAGCGGCAGCGCGCCTTCCGCCATCTTCGCGCGGCGGGCGAGCTGCTGGACCATCTTCGGGTTGAGGCGGAACCCGGACGGTACCGTCGTCAGCACGCGGCCGATCCTCGCCAGAGTCTCGCGCGGGACACCCGTCTCCAGCTCGACGACGCCGAGCGCGCCCTGCGCTCCGGCCGCCGCGGCCGGGCGAGACCGCCGCGCGGCCTCCTTCGCCGCGGCCAGCGCCGCCTCGTACTCGGCGAGCTGGCGCGCTTCGAGCTGCTGCACCTCCGCCTCGGTGACGACGCCTTCGCGGACGAGCCGCCGGGCATAGAGCGCGCGAACGCCGGGGTGCGCTTCGATGGCGCGGTACATCAGGGGCTGCGTGTACGTGGGCTCGTCGCCCTCGTTGTGCCCGTGCCGCCGGAAGCCGATCAGATCGATGACGACGTCCTTGTGGAACTCCTGGCGGTAGTCGAGCGCGATCTCGAGCACGCGGTACGCCGCCTCCGGATCGTCGGCGTTGACGTGGAAGATCGGCACCTGGTTGATCTTCGCGACGTCGGTCGAGTAGACCGAGGAGCGGCCCTTCGAGGGCGGAGTCGTGAAGCCGATCTGGTTGTTGATGACCACGTGGATCGTGCCGCCGGTCCGGTAGCCCGGCAGCTGCGCCAGGTTCAGGACCTCGGCCACCATCCCCTGGCCCGCGAAGGCCGCGTCGCCATGGAGCAGGACCGGCAGGACGGGCTTCCAGGCCGCCGGGCCGTGACCGGCCTTGCGCTCCTGCTTCGCGCGCACGACGCCCTCGACGACCGGATCGACGGCTTCGAGGTGCGACGGGTTGGACTCGACCTGCACGCCGATCTCGCGCCCGGACTCGGACCGGCGCACGGTCCGCGCACCCTGGTGGTACTTCACGTCCCCCTCGTCGGCCGGGAAGTCCGGGTGCACGACGCCCTCGAAGCCCGAGAAGATCCGCTCGGCCGAGTTGCCGACGACGTTGGCCAGGATGTTCAGCCGTCCGCGGTGAGACATGCCGATGACGACCTCGTCGACCTCCCGAGCGGCCGACCCTTCGACGAGCCGGTCGAGGAGCGGAATCGCGGTCTCGCAGCCCTCGACGGAATAGCGCCGCTGGCCGAGAAACTTCGTGCCGAGGAAGCGCTCGAACTCCTCGGCGGCGATGAGCTTGACGAGGAGGCTCTTGCGGATCTCCCTCGGCAGGGGGCCGGCCGCGGCGGCCGCCGCGACGCGCGCCCGGATCCAGTATTTCTCGGTGGGGCTCGAAATGAAGCGGTACTCGGTGCCGATCTTGCCGCAGTAGACGCGGCGCATCAGCGCGATGATCTCGCGCAGCGGCATCCGGTCCCCGCCCTTCAGGCCTCCCGTGTAGAACTCGCGGTCGAGGTCCCAGATCGTCAGGCCGTACGTCTCGAGGTCGAGCTCCGGGTGGGCCGCAATCTCGCGCGAGCGCAGCGGGTCGATGTCGGCGAGCAGGTGCCCGCGCACACGGTAGCCGTTGATGAGCTCCAGCACGCGCGCCTGTTTCGCGATGTCCTCGCCGTGGCCGTCGGCCGCGAACGGCGGGTTCCGGTCGATCTCCCACTTCAGCGGCCGGAACGCGATCCCGAGGTCAGCGAAGACGTCCTCGTAGAAGCCGTGAGCGCCGAGGAGCAGCTCCTGGATGCGCGCGAGAAACGCCCCCGATTCGGCGCCCTGGATGATCCGGTGGTCGTACGTCGAGGTGAAGGTCACGGCCTTGCTGATCGCCAGACGCGAGAGCGTGGCCGGCGCCGAGGCCGCGAACTCGGCCGGGTATTCGATGGCGCCCGTCGCGATGATGGCGCCCTGGCCCGGCATCAGCCGCGGCACCGACGCGGTCGTGCCGAGCGTTCCGGGATTGGTCAGGGAGATCGTCGTGCCCTCGAAGTCCGTAATCTGCAGTTTCCCGGCGCGGGCGCGGGCGACGACGTCGTCGGAGGCGGCCAGGAACTGCGCGAAGTTCAGCTTCTCCGCGCCCTTCACGTTGGGGACGAGGAGGGAGCGCGTGCCGTCGGCCTTCGGCACGTCGACCGCGACGCCGAAGCGGATCTCCTCGCGCCGCACGCGCGCGGGCTCGCCACCCGACGCGTCGAACGCGTCGTTCATGACGGGGAAGGCCTTGACCGCCTGGACGATCGCCCAGGAGATCAGATGCGTGAACGAGACCTTGGACAGCTCCATCGAGGCCCGCGCCTCGTTGACGAGGCGTCGGTTCTCGTCGAGGAGCTTGATCGGGATCTGCCGCTGCGTCGTCGCGGTCGGGACCGCGAGGCTCGCCTGCATGTTCTCGGCGATGCGCGCGGCGACCCCCCGCAGGGGCACCCGCTCGCCCGAAATCACCGGGCCCGCGGCCGGAGGCGGGGCCGGCGGCGCCAGTGAAGTCGGGCGCGCCGCCGGCAGGACTTCGGCGGAGACGCTGCCTTCCTTCTCGCCGAAGCGCTCCCGGAAGTACTGGCGCCACTCGTCGTCGACGGCGGAAGGATTGGTCCGGTACCGGTGGAAGAGCTCCTCGACGTAGCTGGCGTTGGCGCCGAACTCCGAAAGAAACTCCTCGGAGAGGTCCGCCTGGGGAGTGCGCGTAGCCATGGGACGGGGATCTTAAACCAGGAAACCCGGGGCGCTCTGCCCCCGCGCGCTGATACCATGCCCCGCCGCGGAGGGAGCTCTTGAAGTCCTTGAGGCGCCTCGTTCTCGCCGTCTCGGTGTGCGCGTTCGCTGCGGCGGCGCCCGGAGCCGACCCCGGCGTCTCGCCGGCCACCCTGACGGCCGCCGGCCAGCTGCGCGATCGCGTCCTCGCCGGATCGAAGGCCGCCGACTGGGTCCGCGACCTGACCGATCTCGCCGGCCCCCGGCTCGCCGGCTCTCCCGGCGACCGCGCTGCAGTGGCGCTCGCGGTCAGGATGCTCCAGGCCCAGGGCTTTCAGAACGTCCGGGCGGAAAAGGTGATGGTCCCCGTCTGGCAGCGCGGTGTCGAGACCGGCCAGGTCACCTCGCCGGTCGCCCAGACCCTCGCCCTGACGGCCCTCGGCGGGAGCGTCGCGACGCCCGAGGGCGGCCTGGAGGGCGAGATCGTGCGAGTCGCATCGCTCGCGGAGCTCCGGGGCAAGGGCGACGCCGTCCGAGGCAAGATCGTGTTCATCGACCAGCCGACGGCACGCACCTCCGACGGCTCGGGCTACGGCACGGCCGGCCGCGTCCGCAGCGAGGGCCCCTCGGCGGCGGCGAAGCTCGGCGCGATCGGGCTGCTCATCCGTTCGATCGGGACGGACGACGATCGGCTCCCCCACACCGGCGGCACGCACTACGACGAAGGTGTGGCGAAAATCCCGGCTGCGGCGCTGTCCGCGCCGGACGCGGCCCTCCTGACTCGCCTCCTGCAGCGCGGCCCCGTGCGCGTGCGCTTCACGCTCGGGTGCCGGACCCTGCCCGACGCCGAGTCCGCCAACGTGATCGGGGAAATCCCGGGCCGCGAAGCGCCCAGGGAGATCGTGCTGCTCGGCGCGCACCTCGACTCGTGGGATCTCGGCACCGGCGCCCTCGACGACGCTGCGGGTTGCGGCATCGTCATCGAGGCGGCGCGGCAGATCGGCCTGATGCGCGAGCGTCCGCGGCGGACGATCCGCGTCGTCCTCTTCGCCAACGAGGAGAACGGCCTGAAGGGCGGCAAGGCCTACGCCCAGGCGCACGCCGCGGAGCTGGCGTCGCACGTGGCGGCGCTCGAGGCCGACCTGGGCCAGGGTCCGCCGCTCGGATTCGGGTGGAACGCCGGACCGTCGGCCGAGACGGCGCTCAAGGCCGTCGCCGGCGCGCTCGCGCCGATCGCCGCCGACACGCTCAAGGTCGAGGACATCGGCGGAGCCGACCTCATCTACCTGCTGCCGTCCGGAATCCCGAACCTCGGACTCACGCTCGACGCGACGGACTACTTCGACTACCACCACACGGCCAACGACAACTTCGACCGGATCGATCCGAAGATCCTCGACCGGTCGACCGCGGCCGCGGCGACGCTCGCCTACGTCCTCGCGGAGATGCCGGGGACGCTCGAGCGCATCCCGCCGGAGAAGCGCGTGCTCCCGGCCTGGGCCCGCTGAGCGCCGGGCGAGGCTACTTCTTCCCGGAGACCTTCTCGCGCACGGCCTGGACCTCCGGGTGCTGGAACCCGAGGAGCTCCGCGATGCGCCGCGCGAGCTGGTTCTCGGCCGCGGTCAGCGTGCCGTCGGAGTAGACGACGCCCCAGATCACCTCGACCAAACGCAGCCGTTCCTCGCGCGAGAATCGCTCCGTGATGAGGCGCGTGAACTGGTAGAGGTCGACACTCTCGCGCCGCTCCGCCTCCGCGAGCCGCACGATCTCGGCGACGTCGCCCGGAGCCACGCCGAAGTCCTCGCGCACGGCGCGTAAAATCCGTTCGCGCTCGGCCTCCGCAAAGGCGTCGTCGGCGTGAGCGATCTCGAGCAGCAGAGCGCAGGCCGCGATGGCCACTTCGTCCGGCCGGCGGGTCTCCTCCGGAGAGGACAGCTTCGAAAGGAAGTACTGACGGATTCCGTGGATCCCCATGGTTTGCAGTCTATGGCGAAACTTTTCGGGCCCGGCTCGCGTATTGGGGTGTGAGGCATGACCATGAAACGGCGCGAATTCGAGTCCCTCCTTCTGACCCTCGAGTCCACGCCGGCCCTCCTGTCCCGCGCGGCGGCCCTCCTGTCCCCCGCGGAGGCGCGGCGCCGGCCGGCGGCGGGCGGCTTCTCGTTCGTCGAGAACGTCTGGCACCTGGCCGACCTGGAGCGCGACGGCTACGGCGTGCGCATCCGGCGCATCCTCGGCGAGGCGGAGCCGGCGCTGCTGAACTTCGACGGCGAGCGCATCGCCCGCGAGCGCGCCTACCAGGAGCGCGACGTCGATCGCGGCCTCGTGTGCTTCGCCCGCTCGCGGCGGCAGAACCTCGAGGCGCTCGCGCGCCTGTCCCCTTCCGAGTGGAAGCGCGCCGGGGCGCAGGAAGGCGTCGGTCGCGTCACCCTCGACGACATCCCGCGCATGATGGTCGAGCACGACCGCGCGCACGGCGCCGAGCTCGCGAGCCTGCTCGCCGAGATCCGCGGCGCGATGCCCGAGGGGCTGCAGTCGTTCTCGTCGGCCGTCGCCTGACGGACGCGCCCTACGCGGCCGGGGATCGGCGGTTCTTCCTCCACTCGTTGGCCGCGGCGATGAGGCCGGGGAGGATCGAGAGGAAGACGACGGTGATGATGACGATCTCGATGTGCTCCTTGACGCCCGGGATCTGTCCGAGGAAGTAGCCGATCAGCGTCATCGAGAGGACCCACAGGATCCCGCCGAAGACGTTGAACGACAGGAACCGGCGGTACTCCATCTGGCCCATCCCCGCCACGATCGGCGCGAAGGTCCGGACGATGGGCATGAACCGGGCGAGCACGATCGTCTTGCCCCCGTGCTTCTCGTAGAAGTCGTGCGCGCGGCGCAGGTGCGCGGGGTTGAAGAAGAGCGACTTCGGCCGCTTGAAGAGGGCGGGCCCGGCCTTCCGGCCGAACCAGTAGCCCACGGTGTCGCCGAGGATCGCCGCGGCCATCAGCACCAGGTTCAGGTGGACGATGTCGAGCTGTCCGGTCCCGGCGAAGACGCCCGGCGGTCACGAGCAGCGAGTCCCCCGGAAGGAAAAAGCCGACCAGGAGGCCCGTCTCGGCGAAGACGATGACCGTCATCGCGGTCAGCCCGCCGACGCGGACGAGCGTCTCGACGTCGGTGAGCTGGTGGAAGAGCTGCTTGAACCACTCCATGAGGCGTGACCGGATGGTAGCAGGCTCGGATACGATTTGCGCCCATGCCCGAATACACCGACGATCACGCGCGCTCGGGACTCGCCGCGAAGCTCCCGGCGATCGAGACCTGGCCGAACCAGTTCGCCGACTACGAGATCACCGTCGAGATCCCGGAATACAACGCGATCTGCCCGAAGACCGAGCTGCCCGACTTCGGCCACCTGACGATCCGCTACGTTCCGGACCGCCTGTGCCTCGAGCTGAAGTCGCTGAAGCTGTACATCGTGGCGTACCGCAACGTCGGGATCTTCTACGAGAACGCGGTCAACCGGATCCTCGACGACTGCGCGGCGGCCTGCCGACCGAAGAGCATGACGATCACCGGCCGT
Source organism: uncultured Acidobacteriota bacterium (assembly GCA_963810205.1). GTDB lineage: Bacteria > Acidobacteriota > Thermoanaerobaculia > UBA5066 > Gp7-AA6 > DAHUXD01. The sequence continues at coordinate 113,884 of CAWEMP010000020.1, read as the reverse complement.
TTCTCCTCGCGGGGCGGGATCTCCTCGACGATCGAGGCGAAGTACCCGCGCGGTTAGACCGGCGCCCGCGCCGGCGCGCCCTGGAACTCCGCCAGCAGGGCCTCCTTCAGCATCCGCGCGACGGGGCCGGGCTTGCCGCTTCCGATGACGCGGCCCTCGACCGAGACGATCGGATGGGTCCACAGCGTCGTCGAGGCGAAGAACGCCTCCTGCGCGGAGCAGAGCTCCTCGACCGTGAACGCCCGCTCTTCGACGGGGAGGCCGAGGCCGCGGGCGGCACGGATGGTGGCGGTGCGGGTCACTCCGGGCAGGATTCTCGGGCCGTTCGGGGCCGTGCGCACGATGCCCTTCGCGACGATGAAGAGGTTGGCCTTCGTCCCTTCGAGGGCGAAGCCGTCCCGCACCAGGATGGCGTCGACGGCGCCGGCCTCCCGGGCCTTCTGCGCCGCGAGGACGTTGGGCAGGAGCATCACGCTCTTGATGTCGCAGCGCCCCCAGCGTTCGTCGGTCAGGAGGATCGCCTGGCCGCCCTCGGCCGGCGGCGGCGGATCCACCTCCCGCGCGAAGGCGAAGACCGTGGGCGGGGTGCCCGCGGGCGGGAATGCGTGGTACCGCGGCGCCGCGCCTCGCGAGACCTGCGCGTAGACGAAGGCGTCTTTGTCCGCGAGGCCATTCTCCTCCAGCAGGCGCCGGCCGACCTCGGGGAAGAAGTCCGGCGAGGCCTGGATGCGGATCGCGGCGAGTCCCTCGCGCATGCGCTCGACGTGCGCGTCGAGGTGGTAGGGCCGGCTGCGCCAGTAACGGACGACCTCGTAGATCGCATCCGCGAAGAGGAACCCGCGGTCGAGCGGCGAGATTCCGGCCTCGGCCTCGGGCACGAAGCGGCCGTTCAGATACAGGATCGCCATCGCGCAGGATGCTATCAGCGGCGGCGCGAGGTCTCGAAGTCGCGGACCGCCTGCGCGAGGTTCGCGCTTCCCGTCAGCGTCCGGTAAGCCGCCTCGGCTTCGGGAAGACCCCGCTCCAGCGCATCGCGGCGGTTGCGCCGGAGGAGACCGAGTGCCGCCGACAGCGCGGCGGGCGACGCCGACAGCAGGCCCTCCGCGATCCGCTCCGTTTCTCCCGCGAGCCTGTCCGCGTCGACGGCGCGCGAAGCGAATCCCGCGACGGCCGCCTCGCGGCCGGAGAACGTCTTCCCCGTCAGCATCCAGTCCGCCGCCCGGGCCTCGCCGACGCGCAGGGGCAGAAGCACCGCGCCGCCGGGAGGGAAACAGGCGAGCCGGATCTCCGGAAAGCCGATCCGCGCGTCTTCGGCCACGATCACCAGGTCGCAGGCCGAAGCGATCTCGGCCCCCCCGCCCAGGCACGCTCCCGACACGGACGCGAGCGTGACCGCGGGCGTCTGGCAAAGCGCGGACAGCACGCCGCGCATCGCCGCGAGCATCGTCTCGATCGCGCCGGGCTCGGGAGCGTGCGCGGCCACCTCGACCCCGGCGGAGAAGGCGCGCCGAAGTCCGGTGACGACCAGCAGGCGAGCCGGCGCGGCATCCGTGATCGCGTCGGCGAGCACGCCGAGCGTCTCCGGATCGAGGACGTTGACCGGCGGTCGGTCGATCGAGAGGTCCGCCCGCGCGCCGCCCCGCGAGCGCTCGAGCCGGATCCCCGCTCCGGACGGGGGACTCTTCACCGCCTCACTTCTTCGCGGGGGTCGGCGCCGGCGTGGCGGCGGGCGTCGCCTTGCGAGCGTCCTGGTCGCGGAGCGCCTTGACCGAAGCCTTGAGGTTGGCGATGTGCGCCGGGGTCAGCGACACGTTCTCGATCGAATTCTCCGGAGCGCGAATCTGGGCGTCGAGCAAGTCGTCGCCGGGCCGGCTGTCGGTGATCCTCCGGGCCACCGCGTGAACGTTGCTGACGTACGCGAGCGAGGTCTGCAGGCCCGTGGTCGGCCCGATCTCGCCGTGACCCGGGACGAGCTTCTCGACCGGCAGCCTCGCGAGGGCTCTGGAGGACGCGCTCCCAGCCCGCCGGATCCACGTCGCGCGACTCCATGTAGGGTTGGAGTCCGTTCAGGGCGAGGTCGCCCCCGAAGAGGATCTTCTCGCCCACGAGGTAGACGACGAGGTCCCCCGACGTGTGCGCCGTGCCGAGGAAACGAATCTGGACGTTGCGGACGCCGTCGAGCAGGATCGATCGCTCCGAAACGGCTTCGAGGACGGGGCGCACGCCCGGCTGGCCTGCCACGGGGTCGTCGGGTTCGGTCGCCGCCCGCGTGATGGAGCCGAGGATCTGACCGGCCACCGCCGCCTGGCAGACCACGCGGGCGCCGACGGCCGCGAAGGCGCGGGCGCCGCCGCTGTGGTCACCGTGGGCGTGCGTCAGCACGACGGCGCGGACGGGCTTGCCGCCCGTGGTCTCGGCGATCTGTTTGAGAATTTCGCGGGCCGTCGCGGCATCGGCGCCCGAGTCGACGGCCACGACGCCGTCGCCGAGCAGGAACCAGCCCACGTTGGCGCCCTTCTCCGGCCGGGCGGCCCAGACGCCGTCGGCGAGCTTCTGGACCACGACCTTCGGCTGGGCCTCGAGCGGCGCCGCCAGAGCGGCCGCCAGGGACAGGACCGGGACGATTGCGCGAATCTTCATCGCCGATACTCCTTCGAGCCTGACGTTGCGGAATCCGGGTCCAGAACGCGCGGCCGTCCCGAAAATTCCGTCACCGGCGCGAGGCGGCGTCGCTCGCCGCCCGCACGAACTCGGCAAAGAGCCGGCGCGACACGGGGTCGCCGACGGCGGCCAGGTTCTCCGGATGCCACTGGACCGCGACGAGCCACGGGCCGCCGGCGTCCTCCACCGCCTCGGCCAGTCCGTCGGGCGCCGTCCCCGAAACCGCGAGGCCGGGCGCGATGGTTCCGATCGCCTGGTGATGCCGGCTGTTGACGTGGACCTCGGCGCCGCCGGAGAGCCTGGCGAGGCGGGAACCGGGCTCGACGGCGACCGCGTGGTCCCGGCGCGTTTTGTCGCTTTCCCGCGCGTGGACCACATCGGACGGCCGCTCGGTCGGGATGTCCTGCACCAGGGTGCCGCCCAGCGCCACGTTGACGACCTGGAGGCCGCGGCAGATCCCGAGGACGGGCGCCCCCCGGCGGCGCGCCTCTTCGAACAGGTGGAAGTCGATCCGATCCCGCTCCGAATCGACCTCCACGGAGCCGTTTTCGAGCTGCGCCTGCCCGTACCGCGCGGGGTCGACGTCGACGCCGCCCCCGAGCAGCAGCGCATCGAAGGGGCCCGGCGGGGCCGCCGACAGGGGCGTGACGATCTCGATCGCTTCGCGCGGCACGCCCGCCTCGACGAGGCTCCACAGATAGTCGTTCGTTTCCGAGGTGTCGGCGTCCCGATCGAGGGTCAGGGTGATGCGCATGGCGGCGTCAACGAGTTTACGGGCGCTCGAACAGAACCGCCATCCCCATCCCGCCCGAGATGCAGAGGGTGGCGAGGCCGCGACGGGCACCGCGGCGCTTCATCTCGTGAAGGAGCGTCGTCGCGATCCGGGCGCCGGTCGCGCCGATCGGGTGACCGAGCGCGATCGCACCGCCGTTGACGTTGACCTTCGCCAGGTCGAGCGAGAGGTCCCGCGCGCACGCGATCACCTGCGCCGCGAAGGCCTCGTTCAGCTCGATCAGGTCGATGTCCGACAGCGCGAGCTTCGTCCTTTCGAGGAGGGCCCGGATGGCGGGCACCGGCCCGATGCCCATGCGCGACGGGTCGACGCCCGCCGACTTCCACGCGACCACGCGGGCGAGCGGCTCGATCGCGGCCTTCCGCGCTTCCTCTTCCGTGCCGAGCACGAGGGCCGCGGCGCCGTCGGTGATCCCGGAGGAGTTTCCGGCGTGCACCGTCCCCTGCGGATCGAAGACCGGCGGGAGCCGGGCGAGCGCTTCGAGGGTCGTGTCGGGGCGCGGGTGCTCGTCCGCGGCGATCTCGACAGGACCCTTCCGGCTCGCGACCGACACGGGCGCGATCTCCGCCGCGAAGCGTCCGGCGCCGATCGCCTCGCCCGCCCGGCGCTGCGTTTCGACCGCGTAGGCGTCCTGCTCCGCGCGCAGGATCCCGTACTCGCGCGCCAGCGTCTCCGCCGTCTCCCCCATCAGCTGCCCGCAGAGCGGGCAGAGGAAGCCGTCGCGGTACATTCCGTCGACGACCTCGCCGTGGCCCATGCGCAGCCCGAAGCGGGCACGCGTCAGAAGGTACGGGGTGGCGGACATGCACTCGGTTCCGCCCGCCAGCACCACGTCGTTCTCCCCCGCCCCGATCGTGAGGGCCGCGAGCGCGATCGCCTTGAGCGACGACGCGCACGCCTTGTTGACCGTGAACGCCGGGACCACGTCGGGAACGCCGGCGCGGTGCGCCACCTGGCGGGCGGTGTTCGGCCCTCCTCCGGCCTGCCTCGCGTGGCCGAAGATCGTCTCGTCGACGGCGGCCGGCGGGAGGCCCGACCGCTCGAGCGCGGCCTTCGCCGCCACTTCGCCGAGCTCGGCCGCGGTCATCGAGGCGAACGCCCCGCCGAACTTGCCGATCGGCGTCCGGGCGGCGGAGAGCACGAAGACGGGTCGCATGAAGGGCGCGGATTATACGCGTTCCATGAGGCCGGGCCCGAAACGGCTCGCCGTCATCCCGAGGAGCGTCGCGACGAGGGATCCCGGACTTCATCGCCGCCGTCGCGGGTCGAGCCCGGGATCCCTCGCTTCGCTCGGGATGACGGGCGGGTCCGCGGCTAAATGACGGGCAAATGCACCGTGAACGTCGACCCCTTTCCCACCGCGCTCTCCACGCTCACGCGGCCCTTGTGCGCATCGACGATCCACCGCACGATCGAGAGGCCGAGGCCCGAGCCGCCGGGGTTGGCGGCGCGCGAGCGCTTGGTCCGGTAGAAGCGCTCGAAGACGAACGGCAGGTCCGCCTCCGGAATCCCCAGTCCGGTATCCGCGACCGAGATCCGCGCTTCGCCCGGCACGGCGGCGACGCTCACCCGGATCTTCCCGCCGGGGTCGGTGTAGCGCAGGCTGTTCTCGATCAGATTGTGGAGGACCTGCTGCAGCCGGCCCGAGTCGGCAAACACGAAGACCGGAAGGGACGGGATCTCCGCCGTCAGCTCCAGTCCGCGGTCGGCCGCGGCGATCGACAGGTCCTTCACGACCTCGGCGGCGAACCGGCCGACGTCCAGGTTGGTGAACGAAAGCGTGACCCGGCCGCTCTCTCCGCGCGTGAGGAACAGGAGGTTCTGCGAAATGCGGGTCAGGTGGCGCACCTCGAGGATCGCGCTGCCGATCGCCTCGCGATACTCCTCGGCCGGCCGCTCCTCCTCCTCGAGCGCCACCTCCAGCGAGCCGCGGAGCACCGTCAGCGGCGTGCGCAGCTCGTGGGAGACGTCGGCGATGAACTGCTGCTGCTCCTTCTCGGCGGAGGCGAGCGAGTCGAGCCGCGCGTTCAGCAGATCCGCCACCCTCCGGGCATCGTCGCCGAGGCCCTCCGTCGCGATGCGGACGAGCGGCCGCTTCCCGGTCTCCTCCAGGCGCCGCGCGAGCTCCACGAGAGGCGAGGGCTCCGGAGCCTCGGCGGCGGCGCGGCCCGCGCCGAAGAGCCTCCCGAAGAGTCCGCGCACCGTCGCTACGCCGTCCCCTCCGGCCCGGCCTCGCGAACCCGGTAGCCGACCCCGCGGACCGTCTGGATGAGTTTCTCCCGTTCGCCGCCGTCGATCTTCTTGCGCAGCGCGTTGATGTACACGTCGATGATGTTGGTCGAGAGGTCGAAGGAGTCCTCCCAGATCCGCGCCTGGATCTCGGAGCGCGGGACGACCTTGCCGCGCCGGCGCAGCAGCAGCTCGAAGAGCGCGCCCTCGCGGACGGTCAGCCGCACGGTTTCGCCGCCCCGCAGCACCTCGCGAGACTCCGGCTCGTACGTCAGGTCGTCGAAGACCAGGGGCCCCGCCGGCATGACCTCGGTCCGCCTCAGCAACGCGCGCATCCGGGCCATGAGCTCGCGGAAGGAGAACGGCTTGACGAGATAGTCGTCGGCGCCGGCGTCGAGACCCTCGATCTTGTTCTCGATCGTGTCGCGGGCGGTCAGCATGAGGATCTTGGCCCGCACGCCGCGCGCCCGGAGCTCACGGCACAGCTCGAGGCCGTCGCGCGAGCCCCCGAGCATCAGGTCCAGGATGACGAGGTCGGGCGCGCCCGCGACGATCTTCTCCAGGGCGGCGTCGGCGTCGCCCACGGCCTCGACCGTGTACCCCTTCTCCGTGAGTCCCTTGCGGAGGAACTGGGCGATCCGCTGCTCGTCCTCGACGACCAGCACTTTCACCGGGGGGCCTCTCCCGGGTCGTCGGGCGGAGCGGGTCGTCCGCCGCCGGCACGTTTCATGAACGAGATGACGAAGACCGACCCGGCGCCGGCCGCGAAGCCCGCCGCAAAGGAGGAGTGCGGAGGCTCCAGGGCCACGGCGGCGACCGCCCCGGCGGCCAGAAGGCCGAAGAGCATCGGGCGGGACACCGCGATCGGCGGCACGGAGGGAATCATAGGCGGTCCGCGCCGTTATTATGACCGGCTTAGGCAAGGAGGAAGAAATGAAGCGACTCGGAACTCTCGCATCGGCTGCGGCGGGGGCGGCCGCGCTGCTGTGCCTGACGGGCTTCGCGGCCCCGGAGGGTGCTGCCCAGGCCACGGCGGTCATCGAATCCCGCAGCGGCTCGAAGGTCACCGGCAAGGCGGTCTTCACGCAACTGCCCTCGGGCGGAACGCACGTCGAGGTCTGGATCGAGAACGCGGCGCCCGGCGTCCACGGGCTCCATCTCCACGAGAAGGGCGACTGCTCGGCGCCCGACGCGTCGTCGGCGGGGCCGCACTTCAACGCGGCCGGCAACCCCCACGCCGGACCGGCCGACGCCCGCCACCACAACGGCGACTGGGGCAACATCACGGTCGGCGCCGACGGCAAGGGCCATCTCGAGATCACGACCGACATGCTCACGGTCAAGCCGGGCCCGAACTCGGTCGTCGGCAAGGCCGTGGTGTTCCACGAAAAACCCGACGATCTGAAATCGCAGCCGTCCGGCGACGCGGGCGGGCGGTTTGGGTGCGGCGTGGTGGAGTAGGTCCGCCCCACCGGCGGGCCGGGGACGGAACGGGGTGGCACGGGCCGCTCCGTTTTTTTTGCTCCGTGATTCAATCTCCGGCATGACCAAGCCCGACTTCGACCTTTCGCCCGACGAGCTGCGCCGACTCGGGGGGCTCGCCGCCGACGCCGTCGCATCGCACCGCGAATCGCTCGAATCGCGCGCCGTCTTCGGCAAGATCGGCGCCCGCGCGGCGCTCTTCGACGAGCCGCTTCCCGAGGAAGGCCGGCCGTTCGAAGAGGTCCTCGCGTTCGTTCGGGAGAACGTGATGCCGTACCCGATGGGCAACTCGCATCCTCGCTTCTACGGCTTCATCAACGCCACCGCGGACCCGGTCGGCATCCTGGCCGACTTCCTCGCCGCGAGCATGAATCCCAACTGCTGGGGCGGCGACCACGCCGCGACGCACGTCGAGCAGGCGGTCATGCGGTGGCTCGCCGGCATGCTCGGCATGCCTCCAACTGCCGAAGGCATCCTGGTCTCGGGCGGATCGATGGCGAATTTCACCGCCCTCGCGGTCGCCCGGCGGGCCATGACCCCCGGCAACGTGCGCGAGGACGGCCTGGCCGGGCCCGACCGGCCGCGCCTCACGCTGTACGCGTCCGACCAGGTCCACTCGTGCGTGGACAAGGCCGTCGACCTCCTCGGGATCGGCACGCGCCAACTCCGGAAGCTCGAGAGCGGGCCGGATTTCCGGATCCCGGTCGAAGCCCTCGAAGCCGCGGTCGCCGCCGACCGCGCCGCCGGATACCTGCCGGCCATCGTGGTGGGCAACGCCGGGACGGTCAACACGGGCGCGATCGACCCGCTCGACCGGCTCGCCGACTTCTGCGTCCGGGAGAAGCTGTGGTTTCACGTCGACGGCGCATACGGCGCGCTGGCGTCGATCGTGCCGTCCCTCGCGCCGCTCTTCTCCGGCATGGAGCGGGCCGACTCGATCGCGGCCGATCCGCACAAGTGGCTCTACGTGCCCTACGAGGCCGGCGCCACGCTCGTGCGGGAGCCGGGGCGATTCGCCGCGACGTTTCGCCGCTTTCCCGAGTATCTCGCCGCGGACCCCGAGAGCCCGTTCCCCGGGCCGGCGTGGTTCGCCGAGCGCGGTGTCGAGCTCTCGCGCGGTTTCAAGGCCCTGAAGGTCTGGATGGGGCTGAAGGTGCACGGGCGGCGCGCGTACGCGGCGCGGATCGAGAGCGACGTCCGGCTGGCGAAGTTCCTCGCCGCCGAAGTCGACCGCCGGCCGGACTTCGAGCGCCTCGCCGAGTCCGTCCTCTCGATCGCGAATTTCCGCTACCGGCCGCGCGGCCGCGACCTCTCCGACGCCGACCTCGACCGCGTCAACCGGAAGATCATCAACCGCCTCGTTTCCGACGGCGCGTTCTTCCTGGCGCCAACGGTGCTCAAGGGGCGCTCGACCCTGCGCGTCGCAATCACGAACTTTCGGACCCGCGAGGAGGACCTGACGGCGCTCCTCGACGAGGCCGCGCGCATCGGGCGCGAGCTCCTCGGCACGGGCTGATCCCTGGCTCTACTTCGCTCCCGGCGCAGCCCCCTTGGCCTTCCACGCCTCCACGTTTCGCTCGATCTGCCGCGAGTGCTTCTCGAGGTGCTCGGCGTAGACCGCGAGCCAGTCGTCGGTCGTGTAGCGGCCGGAATCGGTGTGCGTACCGACGGCGGACCACGCCGATTCGGGCAGCCGCTTCAAGAGCGCCGCCGTGTTGGCGCGCACGGCCCGGACCGTCGCCAGCGCGGGCTCGAGCGGCGCGGCGTGGTAGTCGAAGACCTCTGCCCAATGCGCCTGGTCGTAGCCGACGACCTTCGGGTCCGGCTCGGCGACGAGGTACCGGATGCGCGCGTGGGCGTTCGTCTCGGAATCGGCGCAGTGACAGACGACCTCGTGCGCCGACCACTTGCCCTCGGCCGGCCGCCACTTCAGGGCCTCCGGGGGGACCTTCGCGAGCGCCGCCGCGAGCTTCGTCGGACCCTCCTCGTACCGCTGGATCAGCTCGCTTCGCTCGGACCGGGAAAGAGCCATGGCTGCCTCCTCACCATCGCGTCCCGTCGAGGGACACGACCGTTTTCTGACCGACGACCTCCGCGGCGTGCCGAGTCCCGGCCGGCAGGTAGATGCGGTCTCCGGCCGTCAGGTCGAAGGCGGTCTCCTCGACCGTCACCCGCAGCGTCCCTTCGAGCACGCCGTCGCACTTGGCCTGCGCGTGTTCGTGCGGCGGGAAGACCGTGCCCGCGCGATAGGTGTAGACGAGGACGTCGTAGCCCTCCATCTCCATCGCGAGCATCATCCGGCGCTCGGAAAGCGGACCGTCGCCGCGGCGCCACCTCTCGACGCGAATGTCGCTCACCCGGGCCGGAGTTTATCGAGCCAAAAAGAAAAAGGGGGCTTTCGCCCCCTTTTGAGTGCCCCGTAAGATCGAATCAGTAGCGGCCGCCCCGTCCGCCGCCGCCGCTCTGGGTCTTGGGCCGGGCCTCGTTGACGGTCAGCGCACGGCCGCCGTACTCCTGGCCGGAGAGCGCCGAGATCGCATTGCGCGCCTCGTCGTCGTTACCGAACTCGACGAACCCGAACCCCTTCGAACGACCCGTATCGCGATCGGTGATGATCGCGACGGAGCTGACCGCTCCATAGGTCGAGAAGAGCGTGCGAAGATCGTCCTCCGACGTGTTGTAGGGAAGGTTACCAACGTAGAGTTTCATCGAAACAGAGTCCTCGAAACCGGCGTCACCCGCTTCCGACCCAACCGCGCCGCTCGGAGGAGCCGACTTCCCGTGTGAATTCGTCGGACTTCTGGGCGAGCGCGGATAGCGTGCTTGGAAGGCGAGCGATTTACGAGAAGGCGCGCAGTATAGCAGCGGACTCCGGGGCCGGCAACAAGGCGTTAAGGTTTTCTTAAGCCGCCGCCCCGGCTTCGGCGAGCTCGCGAAGGGCCGCCGCGACCCACTTTCCGGTCATCTCCTTGCGCCAGAGGAAGGAAAAGTCGGTGTTGTCCATCGGACGAGACGGCCCGGCGGCCGCCTCGGCCGCTTCCGTGATCGCGGTCACGTCCAGGCGCCGCCCCGCGAGCAGGGCTTCGGCGCGCGCGGCCCGCACGGGCGCCGAGGCTACGCCCCCCAGGACGATGCGCGCCTCGACGACCCGATCGCCCTCGAAGCGGACGGCCGCTCCGACCGACAGCACCGGAAAGTCGAACGCGCCGCGCCGGCGGAGCTTCCGATAGGAGGCCTTCCAGTCGCTCCTCGGAACGCGGATCTCGGTCAGGAGCTCCTCCGGCCGCTTCGTCAGGTAGTGGATGCCGTCGTTGGCGTAGAGCTCCTCGAGCGCGAGCTCGCGCTCGCCGTTCGGAGAGGCCAGCACGGCGCGCGCTCCGAGCGCGATGAGGATCGGGACCGAGTCCGCCGACTGCACCGCGAGGCACTTGGGCGAGCCGGGTGCGACCCAGCAGATCGCGCCGTCCTTCTTCATGCAGAAGTCGATCGCCTGGCGCCACTCGTAGTTCTGGTCGTAGTAGTTGCAGCGCGTGTCGAGAAGCACGTTGCCGCCGAGCGTGCCCATGTTGCGCAGCGGCGGCGTCGAGATCTCCTCGATGGCGTGGACGAGGGCCGGGAAGGCCCGGCGCATCCGGCGATGGTTCTCGATCCGCGAGAGCGGCACGCCCGCGCCGATCGACGCCCCGGCGTCGCCGATGCGGAGCCTGCCGAGCGCTGGAATCCGCGAGAGCCCGATGACGACCTTCGGCGTCTGCTGCCGGCGTTTCATGTTCGGGTAGAGGTCGGTGCCGCCGGCGACGAAGGCCGAATCGGCGCCCTCGCCGGCCCGGATGCGCAGGGCCTCCTTCACGGTCGTCGGCGCGAAGTAACGGAACTTCGGAAGGCGCATCATGGCGTCATCGCACTCCGCCGGCTTCCGTCACCGCCGCATCGACGGCGCGGCCGTCGCCGCCCTCCGCCGGAGTCGGAACGTGAATCGGCGCCGGGTAGGGAACATTCGGAAAGCGTTCGGGGCCGAAGCGCGCCGGCTTGCCCTGCGCCTTCGCCTTCAGCGCCCGCAGGACCTTCTCCGGCGTCACCGGGACCTCGTCGACGCGCACGCCGACGGCGTCGAAGACGGCGTTGGCGACGGCGGGCGGAATCGGAAGCAGCGGTCCCTGCCCGACTTCCTTGGCGCCGAAGGGGCCGTTGGGGTCGGGGTCCTCGACGAGATAGGTCTCGACCTCGGGCATCTCCCGGGTGGTCGGGCTCTTGTACTCGAGCATGGACGGGAACTTGTGGACGACGTTCGCGTTGGCATCCGCGCGGTACGCCATCTCTTCCATCACGGCCTCGCCCAGTCCCATGTAGACGGAGCCTTCCACCTGGCCCATCACCAGGGCCGCGTTGATGCATTTGCCGACGTCGTGCGCGATCCAGATCTTCGGCACGGTCAGGATGCCGGTCTCCGGATCCACCTCGACCTCGACGACCGCGGCCGAGTAGGAGTACGCCGGCGACGGGCCAACCCCGGCGCCGCGATAGCGGCCGGCGGAAGGCGGCGGCGAATACGACCCGACCGTGCCGAGCGTGCCGAAGCGGGACTCGGCGAGCACGGCGGCTTCGGCGAAGCTCATGCCCTTCTCCGGCGCGCCCACGTCGAACACCCGTCCGTCGGCGAAGCCCACGCACTCGGGCGGAATCTCGAGCTTGACGGACGCCGTCGCGACGAGCATTTCCTTCGCGCGCTCGGCCGCCTGGATCGCGGCGTGGCCGGTCATGAGCGTCACGCGCGAGGAGTAGGACCCGAGGTCCACCGGCGTCAGGTCCGTGTCGCCGGTGACGACGCGGATGTCGAAGGGATCGATCCCGAGGACCTCCGCCACGATCGACGCCAGGATCGAGTCGGAGCCCTGGCCGATGTCCGTCGAGCCGCAGAAAACGGTCACTCCTCCGCCTCGGTCGATCTTCAGCTGCACGCCGGACTGCGGCATCTTGTTCCAGTAGATCGGCAGGCCCGCGCCGCACAGGTACGACGAACAGGCGATCCCGAGGCCGCGCCCGGGCGGGAGCTTCCCGCGGCGCTCTTTCCAGCCGGACGCGGCGACGACCTTGTCGATGCAGGCGCCGAGGCCGATCGACCCGACCTTGAGAAAGTTGGCGGTCAGCGTGTTCGCGGGATGGAGGTGGTCGCGCCGGATCGCGGCCGGGTCGAGGCCGAGGTCGCAGGCGATCTTGTCGAGCTGGACCTCGAGCGCGAAGCGCGGCTGCGGCGTGCCGTGGCCGCGCTTGGGGCCGCACGGCGGCTTGTTCGTGAACACGCGGGCGCCGTCGAAACGGTACGTCGGCACCTGGTACGTCACCGTCTGGAGCGCCCCCGTGTAGTACGTCGACGCCACGCCGTACGAGCCGTAGCCCCCGCCGTCGAGCACGGTCTGAAAGTGCATCGCGGTGATCGCGCCGTCGTTCTTCACGCCCGTGCGGACCTTCATCAGCGTCGGATGGCGGCCGCGGTGGCAGTAGAAGACCTCCTCGCGGGTCAGGCAGATCTTGACCGGCCGGCCGGTGACCCGCGACAGGTGCGCCACCACGATCTCGTGGTTGAAGGGATCGGACTTGCCGCCGAAGCCCCCGCCGTTGGGGGTCGCGACCACGCGGACTTTCGCCGGAGGCAGGTCCAGCACCTTCGCCAGTGCGCGGTGGACGTAGTGCGGCGTCTGCGTCGAGGACCAGAGGGTGAGCTTTCCGTCGGGCCCGAAGTCGGCGACCGAGGCATGCTGCTCGAGCGGCAGGTGCGTGCTGCCCTCGTAGAAGAACAGGTCCTCGTACACGCGGTCGGCGCGCGCAAAGCCCCTCTCCGTGTCGCCAAACTCCATCGAGACGAGCTTGTGGATGTTGCCCGAATCGCCGTAGTCGTGGATGGGCGTCGCGGCCGCCGCGAGGCCGTCGTCGATCGACCCGACCGGGGGCAGCGGCTCGTAGGTCACGACGATGAGGTCGAGAGCGTCGAAGGCCGCGTCCTCGTCCACGGCCGCGACGGCGGCGACCGGATCCCCCACGAACCGCACCCGGTCCGTGCAGAGCGCGTGCTCGTCCTGGGACACCGGGCAGGATGCCGAAGGGGGTGGGCAGGTCTTCGCCCGTGGCGACCGCGACCACGCCCGGCGCGGCGAGCGCTTTCGACACGTCGATCGACACGATCCGCGCGTGCGCGATCTTCGAGCGCAGCAGTTTGCAGTGGAGCATTCGCGGGAGCATCACGTCGTCGGCGAACTTCGTCTGTCCGGTGACCTTGGCGGCGCCGTCGACCTTCGCGTAGGGTCGGCCGACGACGCGGGTCGGCTTGGCCCGCGGCGGCCGCTCCGCGGCCGGCGGGCGGACGTTTTCAGGACGGGGGCTTTCCTTCATGGTTTCCGCTCGGAAAAGACGGGAAGCAGTCCGCTCTCGTCGAAATCGAAACCGTAGAGGGATTCCTTGCGCGGCTGCGCCTCTTCGCCGCGCATCCAGGCCGCGGCGAGCTCGACGGCCTCGAAGATCTTGATGTAGCCGGTGCAGCGGCAGAGATTTCCGGCGAGCGCCTCGCGAATCCGGGGAAGCGTCGGCTTCGGGTTCTCCTCCAGCAGAGCCTTCGCCGTGAGCAGGAATCCGGGGGTGCAGTAGCCGCACTGCGCGGCGCCGAGATCCGCGAACGCCTTCTGGAGCGGGTGGAGCCCGGCGGGTCCGGCCATCCCTTCGACCGACTCGATCCGTCGTCCCTCGCACTCGAGCCCCAGCAGGAGACACGAGAGGACGGGTTTGCCGTCGACGAGGACCGCGCAGGTCCCGCACTCGCCGAGCTCGCAGCCGTGCTTGGTGCCGGTGAGATTCAGGTCCTCGCGCAGGACCTCGAGCAGCGTCTTGTGCGGAGCGAAAGCCGCTTCCACGGTCTCGCCGTTGAGAACGAACCGGACGTGCGCCTTGGTGAGGTCGGCGCGTCTCGTCTTTCGAAGTCGAGCCACGATTCTTTGACTCTAATCCCTTTGTTTTGAGAACGAAAGAGTGCTCATCCTGACCGACCGGTCAGACGGATTTCAGGGCTCGGCCTGCGGCGCCGCCGGCCAACCCGGTAACTTCAGAAGATCGAGCGGGTTGACTCGGGCGCGCTGGAGCCGGGCTCCCCAGTGCAGGTGCGGGCCGGTCGCACGTCCCGTCGCGCCGACCGCTCCGATGCGCTGTCCGGCAGCGACCGAATCGCCCGCCTTCACGTCGATCGCCGAGAGGTGGAAGTACGTCGTGAAGAGGCCGCTCCCGTGGTCGAGGATCACCGTGCCGCCGGAAAAGTAGAGCGCGTCCGCGAGCGCGACTTTCGCGGCCGAGGGCGCAACGACCGGGGCGCCCTCCGGCGCAGGCAGATCGACGCCATCGTGCGGAGAGCGAGGCTGCCCGTTGAAGACGCGTCGCACGCCGAAGCTGCCCGAGGCGGCCGACTCGACGGGACGGCCGAACGCCCCGGTGAAGAGGCGCTGCGAATCGGCCGCTGCCCAGACGCGCGCCACCTTCTCGCGATCCTCGGCGATCCGCGCCAGCTCCGACTCCGGCGGCTCGACGTAAGCGGGCGCGACCTTCAGCTTCTGCGTCGGGAACTTTCCCGACCGGACCTCCAGCGTTTTCGACGCCCGGACCGGCCGGCCGCCCCGTCCCAGCGCCTCGACCTCGATCGCACGCGTCCCCACGGGGCTTTCGAAGTCGATCCCGAGCAGGGCGCGGAAGGTCCGCCCGTCGCGGCTCTCCTCGAGCACGATCTCCCGCTTCCCGTCCGAGAGGGTGGCGCCCGACATCGGCTCGCTCGCCCGCACGGTGACCACGACGATGTCGCCCTGTTTCGGCCGCGCGGGAGACACCTCGACCGTGAGCGCGGCGGCCGTGACGACCGCGACAGCAGACCGGGCTCCCGAGAGCCGCGGCGGCGAGGCTGCGCCGGATCAAGCGTCCTCGGCGATCGCCTCCGCCGGGACCGAGGAGAACCGCAGCTCGCCCTCCGACCGCGCGACGACCGTGGCGCAGACGAGATCGCCCGTGACGTTCAGGGTCGTCCGGCACATGTCGAGGAACCGGTCGACGCCGAGGATGATTCCGATCCCTTCGGCCGGTACGCCCACCGACTGGAGGACGATCACGATGAGCGGCAGCGACCCGCCCGGCACGCCCGCGGTCCCCACGCCCGCGAGAATCGACATGAGGACGACCGTCACCTGCTGGGACAGCGAGAGCTCGACACCGAAGACCTGCGCCAGGAAGAGGACCGTCACGCCTTCGAAGAGCGCCGTGCCGTTCTGGTTGCCGGTGGCGCCCACGGTCAGGACGAAGTTGCCGATGCGCGGCGCGATGCCGAGCTTCTCCTGCGCCGCCTGGAGCGAGGTCGGCAGCGTCGCGTTCGAGGACGCCGTCGAGAAGGCGGTCAGCATGACCTCGCGCGTTCGGAAGAACCACTCGACCGGGGAGACGCGCGCGAGGCCCTTCAGGATCAGCGAATAGACGACGAACTGCTGGATCGCGAGACCCGCGACGACGACGCCGACGTAGCCTCCCAGCCGGGGGACCACCGCGAAGCCCGAGCGCGCCGTCAGCGAGTACATCAGGCCGGCGACGCCGTAGGGCGCCAGGCCCATCGCCCAGTCCACGATTTTCATCGACACCCGCTGGATCCCGTCGAAGACCTCGACCAGCGTCTCCTTGTCCTTCCGGATCTGCGCCAGGGCGACGCCGAAGAACACGGCGAAGACCATCAGCGCCAGCATCTCGCCCTGGAGGGCCTCGACGGCTGCGCCGATCGGGTTGCGCGGGATGAGCGAGAGCAGCGTGTCGCTCCAGGAGGCCGCCTTCTGCGCGTTCTCGATCGCGGCCTGCGACTGCGAGGCGAACGTGCCCTCGAGGTTCGCCCGCACCGACGCGTCGACGCCCGCTCCCGGCTTGAAGAAGTTGACGAGCGTCAGGCCGATCGCCACCGAGATTCCGCTCGCGAAGATCGTGTAGAGGAGCGTCTTGAAGCCGACGCGGCCGAGCTTGTGCACGTCGCCGAGCTCGAGCACGCCGAGCACGAGCGAGGAGAAGACGAGCGGAACGACGATCATGAAGATCAGGCGAAGGAAGAGCTGCCCGACCGGGTTGGCGACGTTCTTCACGCTCCACTCGACCCAGGGCGCGCCGCCGCCGACCGCGTGCGCCACGAGCCCGGCGACGAGGCCGAAGAGCAGGCCGAAGAGGATCCGTGTGTGCCGCGGAAGGCCCTTCCGGGCGGAGCGGCCGGGCGCATGCGTGCCTGTGTTCGTCATCGCGTGTCGAGTCATTCCACTTTAACTCACCGACGGGGCCCCGTCGGGGGCCCCTCGACACGGCGACGGCGAAAGGCCCGCTCAGGGACCGTACAGGAGCAGTCGGAAGGCCTTCGTCAGAAAGACGGCGATCTGGCCGCGTGTGTTGGGAGACGCCGGGCAGAAATCCCCGCCGCCGCAACCTCCCGTGATCCCGCGCCTGGCGAGCTCCTCGATCCAATCCGCGAAGGTGCTGGGGCAGGGCACGTCGCCGAAGACGCTGCCGCACGAGGGCGGCGTGTACGTGGCGCCCTCGAGCGTCTTCAGGAGGAACACCGCCGCCTGCGCGCGCAGCACCGTGTTGTCCGGACAGAAATTGAGCGGGGAAGCGGAGCAGCCCCCCGTGATACGGCGGTTGTACAGGTCCTCGATCCAGGCCGCGAACGGATCCGCCGGAGGGACGTCCGCGAAGATGCCCACGGCCGGAGGCGGCACGTACGCCGCGCCGTACCGCGCCTTCAGGAGGAAGACCGCCATGTGCCTGCGAAGCGCGGGGTCGTCGGGACAGTAGTTGTTCCCGCCGCAGCCTCCCGTGATGCCTTTGTGAAAGATCGTCTCGACGTAGGAATAGAAGAGATGGGCGCCGGGCACGTCGGCGAAGCTCGAACCGATGTGGAGTGTCCAGGTCTTCGCCGCTCCGTTCGAGAGATTCTCGTCGAACGACGCGTCCCAGTGCAGCGCCGGGCGCACGCCCGGGTCGTCGACCGAGACCTGGTAACAATCGGCGGTGTCGCGGCAGCTCGCCTTCGCGTTCGACGCGATCGAGCCGTAGCCGGCCGCGGCGTCGGCGAGCGTGTAGGTCGCGCCCGCCGGGCCCGTCAGATTCGAGGCGGTCCCCGACAGCGCGAGGGCCGCCGAATCGCCGTTGAAGTAGGAGGGCTCCACGACCACCGTCTCGCCCGGCTCCCACACGTCGTTCGGCGACGCCGAGAGTGCGGCGAGGGCGTTGGGCGCGTCCACGGCGAGCCCCTCGGGAATCGGCGTGCAGCACAACGGGCGGCCCCCGACGGAGACGCCGTCGACCCGCCAGCCCTCGACTGCGGCGCTCGAGTCCGAAGCCATGCGCCAGCGAAAGACGACATTCTGGCCGAGGGCGGCCGGGGGAAGGCCGACGACCGTGTCGAAATAGCCGAGCGAGTTGCCGCTCCAGGCCTGACGACCGGCGATTGGACTTCCGAAGCTCGAGCTGATCGTTCGGTTGTAGCCGCCCGTGACGAAGTTGCCTCCGGCCGCGAGGATGTCCTGGAACGCGCCTCCCGAAATCGAGATCTCGAGAACCCCCCCGTCGTAACCGACCGTCGAGCTCGCCTCGAGGTTGTGGAAGTTGCGAAACCGGAGCTCCTCGGCATCGAGGGGCAGGGCGATCAATGGGGAGTCGAGCCGCTTGTCCGTGACGGCGGCCGGGTCGTCCGTGAACGCGGCATTGGGCGGCGAGTCAGCCGTGGTCGTGGTCGTAATCCACGGATTGCCGGAGCCCGAGGGCGTCCAACCCGCCGGGAACGCGGGCGCCACGACGCCGTCGAAGCCCTCCGAAAAGAACTGACCACCGGTCGAAAAGAGGTATTCGAGCCCTCCGAGATCGGCCGCGGCGTCCTCGAGGTCGAGAGACGCCGTCACCTCGTCGCCGCAAACGAGCGCCTCATCGGCCGTGAACGTGACGTCGGCGCAGACGTCCGGGCCTCCGGCGACGACGACGCCGAACATCGCCGGATCGCGTGCCTGGCCCACGCCGCCCGACTCGTCCAGGTCGCCGATCAGGTTCGTGGTGTTCGCCGCCCCGACGTTGCGCACGCAGAAGTTCACCGTCACCGTTTCGCCCGGATCGATCCGCCCGTTGCCCGGCGCGCAGCCCTCCCCGACCAGCGTCGCACCCGCCCCCGTGAGGCTCGGCACGGCCGTCAGGCAGGCGTCGAGGACCGTCGTTCCGCCGTCGGTGATGGTGACCGGGCCGCCCCCGGACGTGTATCCGAGCGCGGTGATCGTGACCGTGTGGTCGCCGGAGGGCAGGGTGAAGGAGTAGTGGCCCGTCGCGTCGGTCGTCGCGCCGAAGAGGCCCGCGGAAACGGAGGCGCCGACGATCGGCACGCCGCCTTCCGCAGACCGTGACCTGGCCCTGGAGCGTGCCCGAGGGGCCTGCGACGCAGCCGGGGAACTTGAAGCTGCCGATGCGGAGCCGCCAGCCCGTTGCGCTCGTGACCGGGATGTACTGGTTGACATACCAGAAGGTGCAGTCGTCGACGGGGTCGACGTTGAGCGACGTGTAGTCGCCCCACCGCGCCGAGCTCGTCTGCGAGCCGGTGCCGTTGATGAGACTGCCCTCTCCCTGGGGCAGCGTGCCCGGGGGATCACCGGGCAGGCGGCCCGTGTACCACACGCTGGGAAAGGTCGTGGTGGCACTGGACGCGCTGTAGCCGAGCGCGATGTCACCGGCGGCATCCATGGCGATGCTGCCCATCCAGCGATGGATGCCGTCGCCGACTCCCGGCGCGTAGGTGCCCTGCTGGAAGACGATCGGCGTGCCATTGGGGTCGCGGACCTCGTACCAGCGGATGCCGGCGACGCTCGGGGCGGCCTCCACGGACTGGTTCGCGACCAGGGACTCGTGCGTTCCGAAGTTGCGGTAGGCGAGGCGGTGCATCAGCCGCTGTCGGTAGGACAGGATGTCCACCTTCTGGGCCGTGGCCGGCTGCGGAATGCAGTCGCGGCCCGACGCCCCCGCGCACGGGAAGATCGAGTCGAAGGCGGCCACCGGGATCGGGGCTGCCAGCGTGAAGGTCGAGTTGGCGGGCGTCACGAAGTCGACGTCGAACTTCCACAGTGTGAGGGCATCCTGGGGCGCGCCGAACGGCCCGCCGAAGTCCATGGAGCCCATGTAGTACTCGGGCGATCCCGGGGGAGGCGCGGTCGAGCCGTCGAGGTCCGCGGGCAGGAGGCCGTCCCCGATGTTGCGGATCGGGGTCGGCGGAACGAGGAACGAGATTACCTGCGCCGCCGGGTTGCCGGCGAGCATCTGGGCGCGATTGAGCGCATAGGCGCCGACCCCGGCGAACGGGCCTGCCGTGCCTGTGAACTCGCGCGTGCTGATGTAGTAGGCATCGGACCACACGCCGTACTTCGGGTAATCCGGAAAGTTCGCTCCGGTCGAGAAGGCGTAGCGATAGTAGGTGCCGGTGGGGTCGCCGCTCGTGGAGATCGCAACGCAGTTGTAGAAAACGGGCCCGGAAATAGTGAACTGGGTCAGTATCCAGCGGTCCGCGAGCTGGTCGTAGAGCACGATCGGATCGCCGGCGTTCTCGTTCTGGCAGGGTCCTCCGAAGCCGGACCAGAGCGTGTTGTTGTTGAGCGGTCCCAACAACAGCCCGCCGGATTTGTCATAGATCGCGAAGCGGACGTTGGACATCGCCACGTAATGGTTCGGCCCGACGTCGCCCACGGGATCGGGCGGCGTGATGCCGACCGTCGTGCTGAGATTGGCGATCCCGTCGAAGCTCGCGCTCGGGGCGGGTATTTCGCCCGGGCCGACGCGGGACTGGACGAGCGGATCGGGGCTCTGCGGCCCGAGTGGGCCCTCGAGCCCGGTCGGCCGATCTTCCAGGTCGCTGTGCTCCTCCTCCGCTGCGATCGGCAGGGGTCGCATCGAACGCAAGGGAGGCGAGACGTCGAATCTCGTGGCAATGCTGACGCCACGGTAAACACCAACGACGACGGGGGTCGAATCCGTGCCGCTCGAGGCTCCGGTGGCGACCGGCGCGCAAGCGGCCGCCGCCAACACACCGGCCAACACCCGATTCGCCAATTGCCGGGGCCTCATGTCTCTCGCCGGATTCTCCTGGCGGTTGCGCCGTAGCGACGCGGACATGGTGTCCTCGCGTTTTCGAAAAGGATGGGAGCGAAAGTAGCGCCCGCCTTCGACGCAGTCTATCGAACGGGACGGGGCGCCGTCACCGCGCGGGGGACCGGACGACCTGGCCGCCCTTCATGACGAACGCGACGCGCTCGGTGGCGCGGATGTCCTTCAGCGGATCGCCCGGGACGGCCACGATGTCGGCCTCCTTGCCGCTCTCGAGCGTCCCGATGCGGTCGGCGAGGCCGAGGAGGTCCGCCGCCATCGGGCCCGCGGTCTTCAGCGCCTGGGCGGGCGTCATGCCCCGCTCGACCATCAGGCCGAACTCCTGCGCGTTCATGCCGTGCGGGGAGACGCCGGAGTCGGTCCCGAAGGCGATCCGGACGCCCATGCGCACCGCGCGCCGGAACATGTCGTCGTGAGCGTCGAGCGCCGCCTTCGCCTTCGCCGCGACCTCCGGCGGGAACCGCTCGAGCTTGCCGCCGGTCCACTGGCCGGCCATGCAGGTCGGCACGAGATACGTGCCCTTCGACTTCATGAGCGAGAGCGTCTCGTCCGAAAGAAACGACCCGTGCTCGATCGAGTCGATCCCGGCCCGGACCGCCGCCCGCGCGGCGAGGTCGCCGTGCGCGTGCGCCGCGGTCTTCCGCTTCAGCCGGTGGGCTTCGTCGACGATCGCCGACAGCTCCTCGTCGGTCAACTGGGGGGCCGCAACGTCGTCGCCGAGCGACAGGACACCGCCGGAGGCGCACATCTTGATGACGTCGGACCCGTATTTGACGTCCAGGCGAACGGCCTGCCGCCCCTCGTCGGCGCCGTGGAGGATCCCCTTCTCGAGCCCCGGCTCCGGGCCGAAGGTCTTCGGCGGGAAGCCCGTGTTGTCGCAGTGGCCGCCCGTGGCGCCGAGCGCGTACCGCGCCACGAGCATCCGCGGCCCGGGGGTCAGGCCCGCCGCGATCGCGTCGCGCAGTCCCACGTCCATGTCGTCCGAGGAGCCGACGTCGCGAACGGTCGTGAACCCGGCCTCGACGGTCCGCCGCGCGTAGAGCGCTCCGTAGAAGACCTGCTCGGTCACCGGCCGCCGCAGGCCCTCGAAGAAGTCCTGGACGTAGTTCTCGCCCGCCTCGCCCGTCAGGTGCGTGTGGCTGTCGATGAATCCCGGGAGCAGGGTCGCGTCGCCGAGGTCGATGACCGTCGCGCCGGCGGGCACGGTCACGCCGGCTCCGATCGCCAGGATCCGCGAGCCCTGGACGAGGACGACGGGGTTGGCGACCGTCGAGTCCGATTTCCCGTCGAACATGCGGGCCGCCCGAATCGCGGTCACCGGCCCGGGCGTCGGCGAGGGCCGGGCCTGCCCCAGGACCGAGCCGCCACCGAACGCGACACACAGTGCGACCGCGAGTCCAGCCGTCTTCTTCACGAGCGTCTCCTTCCCGGCCGGCGCGGCCGGCCCTACGAGCTTTCGCGGGTCGCCGCGCCGCTTCGGGAGGCGTACACGGCCGCCCCGACGGCGAGAGCGATCCCGCCGGCGATGAAATTCTGCTTCTCGGCCGCCGAAAGGAATACCAGGCAGATGACGAGCGCCGCGATCGGGATGACGGGACCGCCGGGCAGGCGGATGGTCCGCGGAGTCGCCGGCATTTTCCGGCGAAGGACCGGGACGGCGAGGCAGGTCCCGATGTAGGTCGCCAGGCGCGCGATCGCCGAGAGCACGGCGAGCTCTTCGGCGACCCCGAGCGCTCCCGGGTTGAGGGCATGGATCACGAAGTCGATCACGATCAGTCCGAGGGCGATCCCGGACTGCGTGAGAATCGCCACGTACGGCGTGCGGTACCGGGGGTGGATCCTCGCAAACACCCGCGGCAGCCGGCCGCCCTCGGCGAGGGCGTAGAGGTACCGCGGGCCCGCGAGCACCGTGTTGTTGTTCGTCCCGAGGACCGAGAGCGCCGCGCCGACGGTGAGCAGGAGGCCGCCGACGGGGCCGAGCAGCAGCCGCCCCGCGTCCGCGAGCGGCGTCTTCGAGACGCCGAGGTTCGGAAGGGTGCCCATCGCCGTCAGCTGGACGAGCGTGTAGATCGCGGTGACGATCGCGATCTGGACGATGAGGGCGAACGGCACGTCGCGCTGCGGATTCTGGAACTCGCCCGCGGGCGCCGCGGTGTTCTCGAAGCCCGCGTAGGCGAAGAGCACGAGAAGCGCCGCCTTCGTGAAGTTGCCGGAGGCGGGCGCGGGCACGGGGAAGATGCGGGTCCAGTCGATCGCGAAGACGCCGACGGCGACGAGGATCACGAGGGGAACGAGCTTTCCGAAGGCCAGGAAGACCGCCGTGCGCGCGCCGGACTTGACGCCCCGCACGTTGATCCAGGTCAGCAGGGCGAGCTCCACGAAGATCGTCGCCGCCTGCCCCACGCCGTGGTTCGCGCCGTCCCAGAGATACCCGACGGCGCGCGCGAAAAAAACCGAGAGGCTGGCGACCGACGCGATGCGCGCGATCCAGGTCATCCAGCCGACCTCGAACCCGACGAAGTCGCCGAAGGCCGCGCGCGTGTAGACGTAGGCTCCGCCGGGCTTGTCGAAGAGGCTCCCGGCCTCGGCGAAGCAGAGGACGAGGAGAAGGACGGCGAAACCCGCGGCGAGGATCGCCCACACGCTCGCCGGGCCGAGAAGCTGAGCGGCCGCGACGGGAAGGATCAGGTACACGCCCGAGCCGACGACGTCGTTGACCGAAAGCGCGACGATCTCCCAGCGGGAGACGGCGCGCAGAAAGCCGGGGGATGATTGGGGCGAGCTCAAGCTGGCGCGGATTCTAGACCAAGGGTCGTCATCCCGAGGAGCGAAGCGACGAGGGATCCCGGAATGGCTCGTGCGTATCCGAGTCGAGCGCGGGATCCCTCGCTTCGCTCGGGATGACAAGCGCTATACTCCCCCGCCCCATGCTGCGCGCCGGAATCGTCGGACTGCCCAACGTCGGCAAGTCCACCCTCTTCAACGCCCTGACCCGCACCCGCAAGGCGGAGGCGGCGAACTACCCGTTCTGCACCATCGAGCCGAACGTCGGCGTCGTCACGGTGCCCGACGCCCGCCTCGAGCCGCTCGCGAAGCTCTCGAAGTCGGAGAAGATCGTGCCGGCGACGATCGAGTTCGTCGACATCGCCGGCCTCGTCAAGGGCGCCGCGCAGGGCGAGGGCCTCGGAAACAAGTTCCTCCAGCACATCCGCGAAGTGGACGCGATCGTCGAGGTCGTCCGCTGCTTCGAAGACAAGGACGTCGTCCACGTGGCCGGCGCGCTCGACCCGATCGCCGACATCGCGACCATCCAGACCGAGCTCGTCCTGGCCGACCTCGACACCGTGACCCGCGCCCGCGAGAAGTTCGAGAAGAACGCCCGCGGCGGGGACAAGGACGCGAAGCGTGGCTCTGGCCGTCGCCGACAAGCTGCTGCCCCACCTGAACGCCGGCCGCCGGGCCCTCTCCCTGCCGCTTTCGCCGGAGGAGAGCGCCGCCGCCCGGCCCCTCTTCCTGCTGACGAGCAAACCGATGCTCTACGCCTGCAACGTCGCGGAGGGAGATCTGGCGACCGCCGAGTCCGCGTCGCCGCTCGTGGCCGCGGTGCGCGACTACGCGCGCACCCACGCCGGCTCGGAGGCCGTCGTCGTCTCGGCGGCGATCGAGTCGGAGCTGGCCGAGCTGCCCGAGGCGGAGGCGCGCGAGTACCTGGCGCACCTGGGCGTCGCGGACTCCGGCGTCTCCTCGCTCATCCGCGCGGCCTATCACCTGCTCGGCCTGCGCACGTACCTGACGGCCGGCGAAAAGGAGACCCGCGCCTGGACGATCCACGCCGGCGAAACCGCGCCGCAGGCCGCGGGCGTCATCCACTCGGACTTCGAGCGGGGTTTCATCAAGGCGGAGACCGTCTCCTACGACGACCTCGTCGCCTCGGGCTCGACGGCCGCCGCGCGCGAGAAGGGGCTCCTGCGGATGGAAGGCAAGGACTACGTCGTCCAGGACGGCGACGTCATCCTCTTCAAGTTCAACGTCTGAAGCGATGTTCCGACGCGCCATCGTCCGCCCTCCGGCCGCGAACTTCGCCGACGGGCTGACGACCGTCGATCTCGGCACACCCGACGTCGCCCGGGCCCTGGCCCAGTACGAGGCGTACTGCCGGGCGCTCGAGGACTGCGGCCTCGCGTTGACCCGGCTCCCGGCGGACCCCCGCCATCCCGATTCCACTTTCGTCGAGGACGCCGCCGTGCTCTCCCCGCGCGGCGCGATCCTGACGCGGCCGGGCGCCCCGAGCCGCGAGGGCGAGGTCGCCGGCATCGCCGAGGCGCTGGCGCCGTTCTTCCCGGCCCCCCGGCGCATCGAGGCGCCGGGCACGCTCGACGGCGGCGACATCTGCGAAGCCGGCCGCCACTGGTTCATCGGCGTCTCGCGGCGAACCAACGAAGAAGGCGGACGGCAGCTCGCGCGGTTCCTCGCCGAGGAGGGCCTGACCTCGTCGTTCGTCGACATCCGCGGCGTCCCCGGCATCCTCCACCTCAAGAGCGGGATCGCCTGGCTGTCGGGCCGCCGGCTCGTCGTCATCGACTCCCTCGCCGGCGACCCGGCGTTTGCCGGATGGGACCTCGTGCGGGTCGACCCGGCCGAGGACTACGCCGCCAACTGCGTCGCCGTCAACGACGCTCTCTTTTTCGCGAAGGGCTTCCCGCGCCTCGAGCGCCGGCTGGCCGATCTCGGGTATCGTCCCCTCGATCTCGACATGTCGGAATTCCAGAAGATGGACGGCGGCCTGAGTTGCCTCTCCCTGAGGTTTTGACTCCGGCCCGATGACGGCGCTCGACCGGCGCGACTTCCTGCGGCTCTCCGCCTTCGCGGCGGCCGGCCTCGCGCTGGACCCCAAACCGCTCGCACGTCGCGGCCCGCCGCGCCGGATCGTCATCCTGGGCGCCGGCCTCGCCGGCCTGTCCGCGGCGTTGCAGCTGACCGAGGCGGGGCACGAGGTCGTGGTCCTCGAGGCCCAGCGGAGGCCGGGCGGCCGCGTCCTGACGCTGCGCGAGCCCTTCTCCGACGGCCTCTACGCCGAGGCCGGGGCCGGCCGGATTCCCGAGACGCACAACCTCACGCTCCACTACGTGAAGCTCTTCGGCCTCGAGCTCGAGCCGTTCTATCCGGATCGCGGAAAGCAGGTCCTGTACGTGCGCGGCCGCCGCATCCCGTACACGAGCCTCGACGAGGTCGACATGAAGGCCGTGACGCTCGACCTGACGCCCGAGGATCGCCGCCTGGGCCTCGCCGGCCTGGACGCGAAGTACGTGGCCGGGCTGCTCCACCGCGTCGGCGACATCGAGGCCTCGGGCTGGCCGCCGCCGGCTCTGGCGGGAATCGACCGCATGAGCTTCGGCGAGTTTCTCTTCCAGAGCGGGGCTTCGCCCGACGCCGTCGCCTACCTCGCGCTCGGCTTCGAGAAGACGAGCGCCCTCGACAGCCTCCGCGACGCCACGCACCACCACACGAAGTCCCTGTCCAAAATCCGCGGCGGCAACGACCGCCTCCCGAAGGCGTTCGCCGCGCGCCTCTCCCGCGTCATCCGCTACGGCTGCCCGGTCGTCGCGATCCGCCAGGACGAGCGGGGCGTCGAGGCCGTGATCGAGACGGCGGCCGGCACGCGGGAGACGGTGCGCGGCGATCTGCTGGTCTGCACGATCCCGTTCACGGTGCTCCGGTCGATCCCCGTCGAGCCGGCGTTCCCCCCCTACAAGCGCGGCGTCATCGACACGATCTCGTCCGGCTCGGTGACCCGCGTGGAGCTCCAGACGCGTCGGCGGTTCTGGGAGGACCGCGGCGAAAACGGCTTCGCGTCGATCGACCGGCCCATGGAGATCTGGAACCCGAGCTGGGACCAGCCCGGTCCGCGGGGCCTGCTCCAGGCCTACGTCTACGAGGACCTCGCGCGGAGGGTCTGCGCCGAGGACGACGCGAGCCGCATCCGCTTCGCGCTCGAGACGATCGAAAAAGTCCATCCCGGCCTCACGGAGAACTTCGAAGGCGGCGTCGCCAAGTGCTGGGACGAGGATCCCTGGGCCCGCGGCGCGTACACGCTCTACATGCCCGGCCAGCTCTCGAACGGATGGAACGCCCTCATCGAGCGGCCCGAGGGCCGCATCCACTTCGCCGGCGAGCACGTGTCGCCCTACCCGGGATGGATCCAGGGCGCGCTCTGGTCGGGTCACCGCGTGGCCGAAGCGGTCAACGCCCGCTAGGCCTAAGCCCCAGGCTCTCTCCCTCCTGTGTAGCGGTCGAACAGCTCGACCTCGGTCCGGCTCCCGATCGCGAGCGGGATCCGGGCGTGGAGCGAGTCGGGCACGACGTCCAGCACGGGCTGCGATCCGGTCGATGCGCGGCCGCCGGCCTGCTCGACCACGTACGCGAGCGGATGGCACTCGTAGAGCACCCGAAGCTTGCCCGTCGCCCGGCCTCCCGGCGCGCCGTCGGCCGGATACAGGTAGATCCCGCCCTCGAGCAGGAACCGGTGCACGTCGGCGACGAGCGAGGCCGAGTAGCGGGTCGCATACGGGCGGCCCGTCGCGCGGTCGGGGGTCTTCAGGTAGTCGACGAACTGGCGGACCTGGCGGCGCCCAGGAGTGCGCCCGGCCCTCGTTGACCGCGTAGGCGCGGCCCCGTTCCGGCATCCTCACTCTCGGGCGCGTCAGCAGAAACTCGCCGATCGCCGGGTCGAGCGTGAAGAGATGCACGCCGTCGCCGGTCGTGTAGACCAGGAGGACGGCCGGCCCGAACAGCACGTAGCCCGCCGCGACCTGCTCCCTCCCCGACCGCAGCAGGTCGCCCGGACCGCCGTCCCGCCGCGGGCGCACCGAAAAGATCATCCCGAGCGTGCCGTTGACGTCGATGTTGGAGGAGCCGTCGAGCGGATCGAAGAGCACGGCATAGCCGCCGCCCGCGGGCCCCGTGGCGTAGACGACGGGCTCCTCCATCTCCTCGGACGCCGCCAGCGTGACGAGGCGTCCGTAGTCGAAGGTCTCGACCAGGATCTCGTTGGCGACGACGTCGAGCTTCTTCTGCTCCTCGCCCTGGACGTTGGAGGTGCCGGTCGCCCCGAGCGCCCCGGTCAGGCCCGCGCGCGAGAGAGCGCTCGCGATGCGCTTGCCCGCCACGCCGAAGCGCATCAGCAGCAGCGACAGCTCTCCGGTCGCGCCCGGAGAAGCCTGCTGCTCCTCGAGAATGAACCGGTCGAGGGTGATGGGCGCGCCGCTCATCGCTGCCGGACCGCTAGGACTTGGATTTCTGACGCGTCATCTTCCAGTGGCCCGTCGAGATCGTTTCCTTCCCGGTCGGGTTCGTGGAAAAGGTCCCTTCGATCGTGTCGCCGGAGACGCGGCCGACGAAGGTCGTCACGACCTCGCACTTGCAGGAGGGGTCCTGGTACGGGTCCATGGTGCCCTTGACGACGCCGCCCTCCGCGTTGACGAAGCTGATCTGGAGCACCTGGGGCATCGTCAGCAGCGGATCGGCGCCCGGGGCCGCGGGCGCGGCGCTGAACCCGCCCTTGGGGACCATGAGCACGTCGCCCCGCGCGACCTTGCCACCCGACTTGAACTCGAACGTGATCGAGCCCGAGCGTCCCGTTTCGGTGCTCGAGTATTCGCCCACCCATTTTCCGGCGAGGGCCGACACGTCGCCGCCCGCGACGGGCACGACGGGAGCGGGATTGTCCGGGGGCTTCGAGGACGAGCAGGACCAGGAGACGGCGGCGGTCAGCAGGGCGAAGGCGATGGGTTTCAGGCGCGACATGGGAAGCCCTCCCGGGCCGTCATCTTTTCACAGTCGAGTCCCGCGCCCACTCGCGCCACGCGATCTTGGGCCGGCCATCGAGCTCCTGGAGGCCGCGGTTGGCGAGGAACGCCCGACGGCGCCGCTCGACGGCGGAGCCGCCGGCCGGCAGCGACCGGAGATCGTCCGGGCCGACGTCCCGCAGCCCGACGTACCGGGCAAAGACCAGCGCGCTCGCATCGGACCTGGCCAGAAAGGCCCGAAACCGCCGCACGAATTCCGCCTGGCGCTCCGGGCTCGACAGGTTCTCCGTGGACGAGGAGTAGCTCACCACGGGGAATGCGATCGGCCGCCCGCCCGCGCCTTTCAGGAGCGCGGCCCAGTCCTTGTCCAGATCGCCCGGAGCCCGCTGCTCGAACGGCGAGCCCGGGACGAACGGCGAGTAGTCGTAGAGGAGCAGGGGGCTCTTCTGGTGAAGTGCGGCCGCCACATCCGGGGCCGCGCTGTCCATGGGAGCGGCCGTCGCGACGCCGACGAGGAGGTGGGGAGAGGTCTTCTTCAGGAACTGGACCGCGCCGTCGAACAGCCGTCGGTACGCGCGGAGCTCCTCGGGCCGACCCGCGAAGTATTCGTCCGCGCCGTCGCCGAGCGAGAGGGTCTGAAAGTCCAGCAGCGCCGGGCGCAGCTCTTCGAGCAGCCCCCCGAGGCGCAGCGACAGCTTCGGGTCGTCGAACGCGACGCCCGCCAGGTCCGCCGGAACGTCGCGCGAGGTCTCGGTCACGAGCGGCAGATCCAGGTGCAGGACCGCGCCCGACTGGCGCAGCAGCCGCGCCGTGCGCGTAATCTCCTGGATGTGGTACCGGCGCGGCGCCGGCTCCGCGGCCGCCCACGAGAGCTCCAGCGCGAAGAAGTTCGCGCCCGCGCGGCGCACCATCTCGAGCGCCGCCTGGCGCGCCGCCGGCGAGGCCGCCGGCTCGAGGTTCACGGCGATCCCGACCGCGGGAGCCGGGGGCCGCGAAGGCGCGGGCGAGGCGGCGACGAGCATCAGCGCCGGGAGAGCCCGCGGCAGCGCGAACCACCGGCGCGTCACGCCGACGGCGATCCGACCAGCACCACCGGCCCGGTGGGCGCCGGCACGCCGCCGCGCGGCTCGACGGTGACGGCGAAATTCTGGGCCTGGGGCTCCGGAAAGTCCGTCGACTCGAAGAGCGCTCGGCCCTGCGCGTCGACGTCGAAGACTCCGGCGTTGATCGGCTTGCCCTTCTGGAAGACCCAGAGCTCGTACTGGCGATCGGTCGGAAGCGGCGCGAGGTTGGAGGCGACGAGGATGCCGCGCTTCGCGCGCTCGCTCCAGAAGACCCGCGCCCGCGCCTGCGGCTGCGGGTCCCGGCCGCCGAGGATCATCATCTGCACGTCGTCGCTCTCGAGCACCCGCGCGCGCAGCGTCCGCTCCGCGAGCGCCGTCTCGGCCGTGCGGAGCCGGTCTCCGAGGTCGGCCGTGCGGCTCCGCAAGTCCTCGCGCTCGCGGCGCAGGCGGGCATCGTCGAGGCCGACGGCGACCAGGAGCAGGGCCGCCGCCGCGGCGAGCGCGCGCCAGGCCGACGGCCCCGACCGCGGCGGCGCCACTCGCGCGGGCCCCAGCGCGCCGAGAACCTTCGCGCGGAGCTCCGGCGGCGGCTCGACTTTCGGCGCGGTGGCCGCAAAGGCGGTAGCCGCCCCGCGGAGGTCCGCGAGCAGCTCCTCGCACCGGGCGCACCCCTCGGCGAGGTGTTTCTCGAGCTCCGCGCGGTCGTCGCCGAGCGACACGCCGAGGGCCAGCGCGGCGACGAGATCTTCGTGCCGCTCGTTATGCGCCATCGCTCCCACTCCCCCAGTACGGACGCATCCGCTCACGGAGTTTCATCAACCCGAGCCGCACGCGGGTCTTGACCGTCCCGAGCGGCGTCGAGGTCCGCTCCGCGATCTCCTGGTGCGTCAGGCCTTCGAAGTACGCCAGCTCCAGCGCCCGGCGCTGGTCCTCGGGCAGCTCCCGCACCGCGGAACGGCACAGCCTCTCCCACTGCCGGTCGACCGAGCTCGCCTCGACGTCGTCCCCCGAGGCCGGGCTTTCCGCCAGCTCCTCGAGGCTCCGGACCTCCGGGCGCGAGGCGCCGCGCCGCGTGCGGAGGCGGTCGATCGCGCGGCTTCGCGTCACGATCAGGAGCCAGGTCAGGACGTAGCCGCGGGACGGGTCGAACGAAGCGGCGGACCGCCAGACGAAGAGGAACACCTCCTGGAGAACCTCCTCGGCTTCGCCGCCGTCGCCGAGCACCCGACGCGCCAGGCCGAGGAGGCGCGCGGCGTGCCGGTCGTAGAGCTCGGCGAGAGCGTCGGCGTCGCGCGCTTCGACGCGGGCCATCAACGGGCGGTCGGGGTCGTCGCGTCTCGGGCTCATGGAACCTGGACGAAGGTCACGGGAATCGCGCGGAGCTTACACCATGCGCCCCGGGGCGGTTGTGAATCCAAGGGCCCCGGCCGGCTCGTACCGGGCAGCAGAGGAGGTGGTTCATGACCCCGACCCGGTGGTTCACGCGACTCGCAATGGCTCTCGGACTCTTTCTGATGGTTCTCGCGCCCGCGGCGGCCTCCAGCCACCGCGAAGCGCCCGGCATCTCCAACGACCCCGTCGCGGACAACACGGACGTCTACTTCTTCCGCGACCCGGTCGACCCGTCCCGACTCGTCATGATCGCCAACTGGATCCCGCTCGAGGAGCCGGCCGGCGGCCCCAACTTCTTCCACTTCGAGCCGAACATCCGCTACGAGTTCAACGTGGACTCCAACGGCGACGGCGTCGAGGACTACGTCTACCGCGCTGACGTTCACGCGCAACGTGCGCAACGGCACCGACACGTTTCTCCAGAACTCCGGCCCGGTGTCCTCGCCGACCGATCCGAACCTCAACGTCTACTACACCTACACCGTCGCCAAGTGCCTCGGCCCGTCGCCCGGCCAGACGGACTGCGCCACGCTCGGCGCCGACCTGCTCGAAGCGCCCAACAACGTGGGCTCCAAGTCCTTCCCCGGCGGCTACGGCAAGGGCTCGAACATCGCTTCGACCGTCTACACGATCGACGAGGACACGAAGGTCTTCGCCGGCCCGCGCGCCGAGGGCTTCTACCTCGATCTCGGGGTGATCTTCGACCTGATCAACTTCCGGCCGGGCACGCTCCCGGGCGACCACGGCGGCGGGGTGAACACGACGGCGGGATACAACGTCCACTCGATCGCCCTCTCCGTTCCGATCCAGAACCTGACCAACGACGGCTCGGTCCCGACCGACACGGCCGATCCCAACGCCATCGTCAGCATGTGGTCCTCGACCTGGCGGAGGGAGACGACGACGCTGTCGGCCTCGGGCGCGGCTCCGGCCGTCAGCGGCGGCTGGGTTCAGGTCTCGCGTCTCGGCAACCCGCTCGTCAACGAGGTCGTCGTCCCGATCGGACTGAAGGACCAGTTCAACGCGACCTATCCGGTCGACGACGCGCAGTACGCGGCCGCCATCCTCGATCCCGTCCTTCCGAAGGCCTTGAAGGCGCTCTTCAACATCGACTCGCCTCCGGCGCCGCGCAACGACCTGCTCGCCCTCGTCCAGGGAATCGACGGCCTCACGAAGCGGCCGGGCGAGGTCATTTCCGACCAGCTCCGACTGAACGTGGCGGTCTTCCCGACGCCCGTCTATGCCGTCAACCGTCTCGGCGTCCTGGCCGGCGACCTCTCGGGCTTCCCGAACGGTCGCCGTCCCTACGACGACACCGTCGACATCGCGCTGCGCGTGGTCGCGGGCGTTCTGGTCGACGGCTTCAACGTCTTCCCGAACAACGCGCTCGGCGACGGCGTCGACGGCCCGGACCGTCCCTTCCTCGCGGGCTTTCCCTTCCTGGGCACGCCGCACTCGGGCTACGACCGGGTGCACGACAACGACGGGACGCTCAGGCAGTTCGTCCGAGTTTCGACGGACGAGTAGACCAACGCGCTCCTCATTCCCCTGCGGCTTGCGCCCCGGCCGAGAGAGATCCGGCCGGGGCCCTTTTTTCGATTAGGATCCGAGAAGGGGGTTCCCATGCGCCGACGCGACCTGTTCCGGGAAGCCGGGAGGACCGGCCTGGCCCTGGGCCTCGCGGCCGCCGGCCGGCCGCTGATCGCCATGCCGGCTGGCGACACGCCGTCCGCGGCCGACGACCTGATGCTCATGAACACGGCGCTCGCGCTCGAGCACGAGGCGATCTGGGCCTACGGCCTCGCGGGCGGCAGCGGACTGCTCTCGGCAAAAGCCAAAGAGGTGGGCCTGCTCTTCCAGGGAAGCCACGAGATGCATCGCGATCTGCTCGCCGACGCGGTCCAGCGCAAGGGCGGCGCACCCGTCGAGCCGAAGAAGGAGTACGTCTTCGGCGTTCCGCTCTCCAACGAGAAAGACGTCCTGGAGCTCGCCTTCAAGCTCGAGGTCGGCGCCGCCCGCGTCTACCTCTATGTCGTCGACCGCTTCCAGGACCGGGCCCTGTCGGGCTCCGCGGCGCGGATTCTGTCGGACGAAGTGCTGCACGCGACCGTGCTGCGGAGCGTGCTGGGGCGGGACGTGGTGCCGGGATTCCGGCTGATCGAGAACTGAAGCGTCAGCGGTCCGGGATCGCCACGGGGCCGCCCTTCAGGTCCTCCCGGATGATCCGCTCGAGGAACATCTCGCGCACGCCTTCCCGGCCCCCGGACTTGAACGCGCGCCGGACGTCGGGGGGCTTGAGGGCGATGCCGGTCATCGTCTTCAGGTACTGGCAGAAGACGTAGGAACGGGACCGGAACGAGACGATCAGGAGGCCGAGCAGCAAGGCCGCTCCGCCCCAGACGATCCAGTCGGACCGGGTCACCAGCTCGAAAGCATCGGACATGGGATTCTCCGAGTCAGGGTAGCAGAATTCGTCCGGAAATCGAGCGTGTGAGCGCCGTCACGCCGTCATCCGAGCGGAGCGCGAGGACGATCAGCGAGCCGCCAGAAACTCCCGCGCGACGTCGCGCGGCGCGCGGCGATCGCGGTCCACGGCGGCGTTCATCCGGCGCATGGCGTCGGCGGAGATCGCTCCCGACAGCCGCTCCGAGGGCGCGGCGGATGCGACCGTCCTTCAGGACCTCGGCCCGCGCCACGAAGGCGGCCTCGTACGGCGGGAAGTAGCGGCGGTCGTCCTCGAGCACGGCGAGGTCCATGGCCGCGATGAGTCCGTCGGTCGAGTTGCCGGCGACGACGTCGACCTGGCCCTGGGCGAGAGCCGCGTACAGCAGCCCCAGGTCCATCTCGCGCGGCCGGGCCGCGAACGCGAGCCCGTAGGCCGCCGCGAGCCCCGCGTACCCGTCGGCGCGCTCGACGAACTCGTACCCGAAGCCGGGAGTCAGCTCCGGGTGCCGGGCGAGATCCGAGATCCGGGAGACGCCCAGCCGACGGGCCGCGTCGCCCCGCATGACGAGCGCGAACGTGTTCTCGAAACCGAGCGGCGGCAGCCAGGCGAGGCTCCACCGGCGGGCGTACTCGAGCGTGACCGTCTCGCGCACTCGGGCCGCGTCGGCGATCGGCTTTTCCTTCAGGACGGCGGTGAACGCCGTACCGGTGTACTCCGGATACACGTCGAGCTCGCCCGCGATCAGCGCCTGATGACACACGAACGTCCCGCCCAGGTCGAGCTGGCGTCGAACCTTGACGCCTTCCGCCTCGAGGGACTGGGCGGCGATCTCGCCGAGGATCACCTGCTCGGTGAAGTTCTTCGATCCGACACGGACGGCCCCGCGGTCGCGGCACGAAGCCGCCAGGGCGACCACGGCCATCGTCGCGAGGACCCGCTTCACGCGCCCGGCCCCCACTTCCTCTCGACCGCCGAGAGCGCGGCGTCGGCCGCGAGCGCCAGGATCGCCGCCGGCAGCGCGCCGGCGAGGATGAGGCGATGGTCGACCGTCGCCACGCCCCGGAAGATCAGCACGCCGAGGCCGCCCGCGCCGATCGCCGCCGCGATGGTCGCGAGGCCGATCCCCACGACGACGGCGATGCGGATGCCGGCGAGAACGACCGGAAACGCCAGCGGCAGCTCGACCGACGTCAGGCGCTGCGCGTCCGTCATCCCGAGGCCGGAGGCCGCTTCGACGACGGCAGGATCGACCGAGCGGATCCCGGTGTAGGTGTTGCGCAGGATCGGCAGCAGCGAGTACACGACGAGCGCGACGACCGCCGTGCGCGCGCCGATGCCGCCCAGGACGGGGATCGGGATCAGGAACCCGAAGAGCGCCAGGCTCGGTATCGTCTGAACGACGTTGGCGGCCGCGAGGACCGGGCGCGCCAGCCTTCGGACGCCGGGTCAGGAACGACGCCGAGGGGCACGCCGATGGCGATCGCGATCGCAGCCGCGGCGACGACGAGGGCGAGGTGCTGCGCGGTCAGCGTGGCGATCTCGCCGCGCCGCTCCCAGAAGAACCGCGCGAGATCGTTCACGCAGAAAACTCCGCGACGAACTCGCGCACGTACGCGTCGGCGGGGCGCTCGAGGAGGTCCTCGCGCGTGCCGACCTGTCGCAGGTGCCCGCCCTCGAGGACCGCGATCCTGTCCGCCAGCCGGAAGGCTTCCGAGAGATCGTGCGTCACGAGCAGGACCGCGGCGGAGAGCGAGCGCTTCCAGCCCTGGAACTCTCTCTGGATCGCCCGGCGCGCGATGGGGTCGAGGGCGCCGAACGGCTCGTCCATGAGCACGAGCGGCGGATCGGCCGCGAGCGCCCGCGCCACGCCGACCCTCTGGCGCTGGCCGCCCGAGAGCTCTCGCGGCCGGCGATCCGCGAACTCGGACGGCGGCAGCCCCACGGTCTCGAGCATCTGCTCGGCGCGGGCGCGGCGCCGCTCGGCCGGCCAGCCGAGGAGGCGCGGCACCGTTTCGACGTTTTCCCGCACGGAGCGGTGGGGAAAGAGCCCGCCCTCCTGGATGACGTAGCCGATGCGGCGCCGGAGGAGCACGGCGTCCTGTCCGCTCGCCGCCTCGCCGAAAACCCGCACCTGCCCCGAATCCGGATCGAGCAGCCGGTTGGCGAGCTTCAACGCCGTCGTCTTGCCGCTCCCCGAAGGCCCCACGAGCGCCAGGGTTTCCCCCGCGGCGACCGAGAGCGTGAGCCCCTCGAGAACGGAGGCTCTGCGGCGAGAAGCGCTTGACGACGTCGACGAATTCGAGCGCGGCGGCGGCCACCGGCTAGAATCGCTCCATGCCGGAAGTCTACGACGCCGTGGTCATCGGGGGCGGCCCCGGGGGCTCGACCGTCGCGACCGCGCTGGCCCGCGCCGGGCGGCGCGTCGTCCTGCTCGAGCGGGAGAAGTTCCCGCGGTTTCACGTGGGCGAGTCGCTGCTGCCCTTCGCGCTGCCCATCTTCGACCGGCTCGGCGTCCACGAGAAGATCCGCGCCGCCGGATTCCAGACCAAGTACGGGGCGTTCTTCTGGAACGAGTCCAACGGGACGACGCGCCCCGTGGTTTTCGCCGAGGCCCGCGACCCGAACCACCCGATGGCCTACCAGGTCAAGCGCGCCGACTTCGACGACCTGCTCCTGCGGCACGCGGCCTCCTGCGGGGCGGACGTGCGCGACGAAACCGAGGTCGAGGACGTGCTCTTCGAGCGAGGGCGCGCGGTCGGCGTGCGTCTGCGCCCGCGCGGCGGCGCCCCGGACGAGATCCGCGCCCGGGTCGTCGTCGACGCCTCGGGGCAGGGCGCGCTGCTCTCGCGCAAGCTCGGGATCCGCAGCTTCGACCCGAAGCTGAAGCGCGCGGCGCTCTTCGCGCACTACGAGGGCATGCGCTGGCCCGCGGGCAGCCGCCCCGGCGACATCCTGCTCCCCATCGACCGGGGCGTGTGGTACTGGATCATCCCGTTCTCGGACGGGACCTGCAGCGTGGGCGGAGTTTTCGATCCGGCCGAAGTGCGCTTCTCCGAAGGCGCCGCGCCGGAGAAGAAGTACGACGAGCTCCTCGCCCGCTCGCCGCGGATGCTCGAGCTCCTCGCCGGAGCGCGCCGGTTCTCGGGCGTCCACGGCGTCTCGGACTACTCGGCCCGGTCCGAGAGGCTCGGCGGCGACGGCTGGGCTCTCGTCGGCGACGCGGCGGCCTTTCTCGACCCGGTCTTCTCGACCGGCGTCTTTCTCGCCATGGCGACCGGAGAGCGAGCCGCTCGCGCGATCGACCGGGCGCTTTCGCGCCGCGGGCGCGTGGACGCGCGGGACTTCGCGGCCTACGAGCGGCAGGCCCGGCGCATGGTCGGCCGGTTCCGGAAGTTCGTCTACAGCTTCTACGATCCGGTCTTCTTCGAGGCGTTCACGACGCCCCGGCCGCCCGAGGCGATCCGCGCGGCCGTCGTGACGGTGCTCGCGGGCGGCGTCGAGTCGAGCTCCCTCGGGATGTGGATCTGGACGCGCATGATGTTCGCGGGCGTCGCGATCGATCGCCTGAGCCGGCGCTGGCGCGCGCCCGCGCGCGCGTCAGCTTCCTAGGAGAGCCTTCTTCAGGTCCTCCTGGACCGGCTTCGGGCCGAGCCAGACGGCGAAGAGCGCGTCGGCGAAGTCGCGTCCTTCGATCGTGCCGACGTTGGTGCCGCGCACCGAGACCGTCGTTCCCTTGTCGGGCACCCAGGTCAGGGCGATCTGGTCGCCCTCGGCGACGTCGGGGATCATCGCGGCGAGCTTGTCGAGCCGGGGCTTGAGCTGCGGCATGGCGGCCTGCGAGTTGAGCTCGAAGCCCTCGGCGATCGCGTCGCTGACCTG
This sequence comes from uncultured Acidobacteriota bacterium, assembly GCA_963810205.1. Taxonomy (GTDB): domain Bacteria; phylum Acidobacteriota; class Thermoanaerobaculia; order UBA5066; family Gp7-AA6; genus DAHUXD01. The sequence continues at coordinate 76,954 of CAWEMP010000020.1, read as the reverse complement.
CTTGCCCTTGAGGTTGCGGAGGATGTGGAGACGCATGCTCTTGACCTGGTTGGAGGCCAGGAGCGCCGCCGCGTCCTTCGAAGGGGTCTCGACGTAGAGGCCCGCGACGTAGACCTTGAAGATCGCCTTCTTGCGGAGGCCCGCCCCGTTCAACTTGAGCGTCACGCCGTCCATCGTCTCGGTGTCCGGAACCTTCACTCCGGCGACTTCGACCGCCGGGGCCGCGCCGGCGGCGAGCGCCGCCGCCAGGAACGCCGCGAGAAACATGGTCTTCTTCATATGCCTCCCCTGCCGCGCATCCTACGTCAGGCGGCCGTGTAGCGCGCCTTCGCGAGGTCGACGATCTCGGAGATGAGCTGGGCATAGGTTCGCCCGGCCTTGCGGGCGGCCATGTGGAACTCGGCGCCCGAGGAGAGCCACGGATTCGGGTTGGCCTCGATGACGTAGACCTCCCCCTCCTTGGTCAGGCGCATGTCGATGCGGCCGTAGTCGCGCAGCTTCAGGGCCTGGTAGACCGCCAGGGCGGTGTCCGACAGCCGCTTGATCGTGTCCTCGTCGAGGTCCTCCGCCGGGGCGGACTTGGTGACGCGGTAGGCCTCGGTGTCCTTCTCCCACTTGACTTCCTTGCCGGCGATCTTCGGCGTGCCCTCGGGGAGGCGCGAGAGGTCGAGCTCGACCATGGGCAGGACCTCCGGGTTCTCGTTGCCGAGCACGGCGGCGTACATCTCGCGACCCTCGATGTACTCCTCGATCAGGGCCGGCGAGTCGAACTCCTCGTGGATGTAGTGGATTCGCTCCATGAGCTCCTTGACCGAGCCCACGACCGAGCCGTTGTCGATCCCGATCGAGCCGTCCTCGGAGGTCGGCTTGACGATCAGGGGAAAGGCGATGTCGTGCGAATGATCGAGCTTGCCGCGGTACGAGGTGGCGAAGAAGGGCGTCCGGATGCCGTGGAAGGCGAAGATCTTCTTGGCGAGGGCCTTGTCCTGGGCCAGATACAGCGCGTGCGGCCCGGCGCCGGTGTAGGGCTTGCCCAGGAGATCGAGATAGGCGGCGAGATTCATGTCCATCGTGTCGTCGCCCGAGTAGGACTCGGTCAGGTTGAAGAAGAGGTCGGCGTCGCACCGGGCGAGCGCGATCAGGGACTGGTCGCGACCGTCGACGACCTGGTAGACGGCCTCGTGTCCGAGCTTCTGGAGGGCCTCGAAGATCTCCTCGCGGTCGTGCTTCTCCTTCTTCTTCTTGCGGACCTTCCCCCGCGCCTTCGACGGTTTCTCGGGCGGAGGCGGCGGAGGCGGCTCGGCCTCTTCCTCGTAGACGTCGTAGAGGACCGCGATCTTGAGTTTTTCCCGGCTCATTCGCTTTCCCCCCTCCCCCTCACGGTTGAACGAACCGCCCGCGCGCCAGGTAGTTCATCGCGAGCGCCGTGGCGTAGACGGTCACCTCGGTCAGGTGCTCCTTCTCGCTCGCGACGGCGGCCCGCAGGTCGAGCTCCCCGACGCGCGTCTCGATCGATTCGATGAGCCGCTTGACGAGCGGGCGCTGCACGCCCGTCCAGTACGTCACCTTGTCGACGAGCACCTTGCGGCTCTCGCGCAGGAGGTCGGCCGCCGGCCGGACGCCCGTCTTCTTGCGGCGCGACACCTTGAAGATGTCGACCAGGTCCGTGTCGAGGGCGAGCTCCACGGACTGCTCCTGCTGCTCGATCGCCTGCTTGTAGAAATCCTCGACGGTCGTTTCCATCTCCTCGACCGTCACGTCCGCGTGGCCTCGCTTGCGCAGGGGCTCGGTGCCCCGGAACCGGCGCGCCATCCGGTCGACGTATCGCAGCTTCGCGAGCGCCCCCCAGCCCTTGTAGCGCTTGCGCCACTGGGAGCGCGGCGTCAGCCAGACCGCGAAGGTCTCGGCGAAGTCTTCGTCCGGGTGCTTCTGCGCGTACCAGCCGGCGATGTGGCGCACGTAGCGGCGGGAGAACGGGACGGGGCGATAGGCGTCGCGGTAGAGGCGGCGGAACGGGCCGAAGAGGTCCCGCCACTCGGGCGTGCGGTAGAGGAGGTACGCGTAGTTGAACGCGTGGCCCGCCTCGTGGCGCAGGTACATCATGATCTCGTCGCGATCCTCGAGATCGTTCATCTCCTTCTCGAGACGCGCGAGCTTCGGGTCGGCGAGGTAGAACGGGATGCCGATCACGGGCTCGCCCGACGGGCAGCCCCACTCGTCCGAGAGGTACACGAGCGGGCGGAACCGCGTCAGGCCCTTGAGCTCGAGCTCGCGGTACAGCCGATGCACGAGGCGCTCGATCGGCGAGCCTTCGAGCTTGAGCCCGAGTTCCTTGATGGGTTTGGTCAGGAGCTCCTGGACCTCGGGCGGGGCTTTTTCGAAGGCGCGCAACGGACTTCGCCTCAGGGTAACACAGAACGCGCGCATCGAAGACCTCGCGCGCATCGGCGGCGCGATGTCGCCCGGCTCACGAGGCTACAATGTTGCGCGCTTCGCCAGCGACACGACGAGGAGGAATCGACATGGCGGAACCCACCATCAAGGTCATCCCCAACGGCCCGTACCGCGTCACCGGACCGACGAAGGTCACGGACCCGCAGGGCAACGCGATCGACATCGAAGACGGCCGCGCGATCTCCCTGTGCCGCTGCGGCGGGTCGGAAAACAAGCCGTACTGCGACGGGACCCACGGAAGGATCGGATTCCAGGCATCCGAGTCGGTGGTGAAGTAATCCGCGTGCCGGCCCGCGCGTGATCGTTCCGCCGCTTCTGCTCGCGGCTGCCCTTCTCCCGACCGGGCCGTCGGCGGTCGCGCCGAGCTTCGCCGCGGATCTCGACGGCGACGGAAAAACGGAGAGCGTGACCGCCGCGCCGGGGCGCGGTGTCGTTCGCCTCGAGGTTCGCGCCGCGGACGGCCGGAAGCTCGCCGACGCGAAGGCGCCGGCTCCCGCGGGAGACGTCGTCCCGGTCGTCGCTGACGTCGGGGCCGCTCGGCAGCGCGGGCGCGCTCATCGAGGTCTGGGCCGCGACGGACGCGATGGAGTGCCGGACGTTCTGGAGATTTCGCGAGGGCCGCCTCACGAAGCTGCCGCTCAGGGACGCCGCCGGGAAGGCGCTGCCCGACTGCGCGACCCCGGCCGGCTGGACCGCCCGGTGGGAGGGAGCGAGCGGCGGACGACCCGCGGCCTGGGTGCGGGAGCGGGCGGGGACCGTCGAGGCCGGAACGCTCGAGACGAGCGAGGCCTACGCGTTCGCCGGGTTCAGCCTCGACTACGACGCGGGGCGCTCGGCCGTGCGGATCGCGGGCGTCCCGATTCCCGCGTGGTACCCGGCGACGCTCTACTCCCGCGACGCGCTCGAGATCCTCTACTCCCGTTTCCACCTCGAGGAGCTTCGCAAGGAGCCCACGCTGCGGATCGACGCCGATCGGCGGCGCGGTGTTTTCGCGCTGCGGCTCGCGGGGCCCGGGGGCGAGCTCACGGCTCCCGTCGAGTCCTACGCGGCGACCTTCGAAACGGCGAGGCTCGGCGTTCGCGCGGGAGACAGGACGGCCCGCGCCGAGGTCCGGCTCGCCGGCGACGGCACCGTGCCCCTCACCGTGATCGTCTCCGGATTCGGACCGGACTGGGACCGGTCCTACTCGCCGGCCGGCGCCTGGCGCGGCGGGGCGCGGCAGGTCTTCCTCGACGCCGCCGACGAGCTCGCGGCGCAGAACCTCGCCGGCTCCTGGTCCGACCCGCGAGGACGCACCCAGACCTTCTCGATCGAAGGAGACCCGCCCTACCGCCTGCGGGCGGGCGACGCGGTCTGGTCGGTCGATCTCGATGGCGCGGCTCCCCCGTTCGACGCTTTGCTCCTGCCCGCCGGCGACGCGGGCCGCGCCTGGGGTCTCGTCCTCAAGGGACCGAACGCGCTCGCGCGCGTTCCGGCCGCCTGCACCGGCGCGCCGCGCGGCGCCGCCGTGCCGCGCCGAAGGGGAGGCGGAGACACTGCGAAGGATCGGCGCCCGCGTCAACGTCCGCTAGAGTTGACGGGCGGGTCACGTCCCTCTAACCTGAGACCGGACAAAGACCTGTGATCGAACTGCAGTATGTCGGGCTCGTCGTCCAGACGGTCGGCGCGGGGCTCCTCGCGGTCATCTTCCTCTATCTCTCGCGCGGGAAAGGCAACCGCGTGCTCGGGGCGGCCGGATTCGGATGGCTGTTCCTCTTCCTGTCCCTGATGAGCATGCTCTTCGCGCAGCGCTTCGGACTGCCCTTCGAGAAGGAGCTCTATCAGGCGTTCAAGCTCCTCTATCTCGTGGCGCTCTGCGTGGCCGCGATTCGCATGGACCGCGACGTCTCCCTGGTCAAGCCCCTCGCGGTCACCGCCATCGCCGCGCTGCCCCTCTCCTTTCTCATCACGCAGACGGCGAGGACCGACGACCGCTTCTTTCTGGTGCACCTGGGGATCCTCGCGGTCGGCTGGCTGATCGTCGCGGTCTTCATCTTCCAGAGCCCCCGGGCCGGGCTCGGCCGTCAGTTCTCGGGCCTCCTCGCGCTGCTCAACTCGGCCGTCCAGTTCGTTTCCGTCGTCGTCCTCTCCATGTCGGCGGTTCCGGCGGGCCGCGGGCGGCCCCTGGTCGACTACGGCGGCTTCTTCGACGTGCTGCTCGAGATGCTCTTCGGCATCGGCCTGATCATCTGGGCGATGGAGGACACCGAGCGGCGCCTCGCCGCCCTCCACGCGCGGACGGTCGACGACACGCGGCGCTCGAAGCGCAAGGCGACGCTCGACCCCCTCACCGAGACGCACAATCGCTTCTTCCTCGACGAGATCAAGCCCCAGCTCGAATCGAGCGACACGGGCGGCTCGATCGTCCTGATCGACGTCGACGGCCTGAAGCGGATCAACGACACCGAGGGCCACGAGGAGGGCGACCGGGCGATCTGGACGGTCGCCAACGCGATCAAGAAGCTCGTGCGCGGCAACGACCACGTCATCCGCTGGGGAGGCGACGAGTTCCTCGTCATCCTCCCGGGGATGGACGAAGAGCTGGCGCGCCGGCGCTTCTACATGCTTCCGTCCAAGATCGACGAGGTCAAGCAGTCGCCCCGTCCGGGCGGCCGGCCGTACCCGAAGTTCCTCGCCGCCTCGGTCGGCATTCACATCTACTCGAAGCGCGTCCCGCTCGACGTCGCGATCTCGCAGGCGGACCGCGTCATGTACGAGCGCAAGCGCGCGCACCGCGAGCTCCGCGGGCCGGCCGGAGAAAGGAACCCATGAACTACTTCTGGGGACGCTGCACCGCCTGCGGATGCCAGGTGACGATCCAGTACGCCGACGCGCCCGACCGGCTCGTCGGGTCGCTGCGCCGCTGGTCGACCGACCGCGGCGTCAACGACGGCCGCCGCCTCGAGGTGGCGCGCGCCTCCGTCTCACCGGATGGCGGCTTCTCGGCCCCCTGCGTCTGCGGCGCGCCCGTCGCCGTCGCGGGCGCGGCGATCGAGCACGCGGCGACGGAGAGGCCGGTCGCTCTAAGGCCGTCTCGAGGTCCGGCTTCAGGACCACGACCGTGGCGCCGGAGCCGCCCCGTTCCGGCGGCGCGTCGAAGAAGTCCGCGACGTCGCGTCGCGACGCGAGGAGCCGGCGGACCTCTGCGCGGCGGCGCTCCGGTTCCCTTCCCGTGGATCAGCCGGACTTCGCGAAAGCCGGCGCGCCGCGCCTCCTCGAGATAGTCCGCCACGACCGGCACGACGTCCCGGGGCTGGAACGAGTGGAGGTCGAAGGCGTCCTCGATCGGGATCCGCTTCACGACCTCGCGGGGCTCGGGACCGAACCGTCACGCTCTCCTCGATCTCCACCGACAACGGCATCGCCGCCCGAGCGACCTTCGAGATGATGCAGTACTTCTCGGCGAGCGAGAGCGTCTTCTCGACTTTCGACCGGTCGGCCGCGAGAAGCGCGGCCGGGACGCGGACGCGAATCACGGCCTTCTGCATGCGGAAGCCGCCGGCCGGGTCCGGGCCGAGCTCGCCCGACACCGCCAGCGACGGCTCGGCCAGCGGGACTCCGAGCTTCTTGAGGAAGATCGCCCAGGTGTTCGCGAAGCACGCGCCGATCGCCGCGAGGAGGAGCTCCTCCGGGTTGGCCTTCCCGCCGGATCCGCCGAGCGACGTCGCGCCGGCGATGGGGATCGGAAATCGGCCGTCCGAGACGCGGACCTCGCCCATGCCGGAGCCGTCGCCCGACCAGCTCGCCGCGGCCCCGAAGCGATGGATCTCGTTGGCTTCTGCCATGGGAGGATCATGCCACATGGCTTTCGGGGCTCGTCGGATCGCGCGGCTGCTCCTGTGGGGCGGCTCCGTCGCGCTTTCGCTCACGTGCGCGGCGCCGCCGAAACCGACCGCGGCTTCGCGGCGGATCGGCGCCAACCCTCCGGGCTTCATCGAGGGCCGGGTCCGCGGCCTCGACGGCCGACCCGCGCCGGGCATCGGGGTGCGCGGCATCCCGCGCGGCGCGGACATTCCCTGGTCCGCCCCGGCGACGACCGCGTGCGACGGGACTTTCCGGCTCGCGCTCGCCGCGCCCGGGGACTACGGGTTCCTGCTGATCTGGAAGGGCGAGTCGGTCGTCACCGCCGACCCGCGCGATCCCGCCTTCGTCGAGGTCACGCTCGAACCGGGCCAGACGCGTTCGGGCGTCGAGCTGACGTTCCTCTCCGAGGAGTGGGGCCGCATCACGGGGAAGCCGGTGGGAGCGCTTTCGTGCCCGCCAGCTCCTGCTCCTGCGCCTTGATCGACTGGTCGACGTACTCGAACCAGGTCCAGCGGGCGTAGCGCTTCGCGAGATCCGCCCGCACCGCCTCGACGAGGGCGGCGCCGGACTTTCCCTCGGCGCGGGCGCGCGCGACGGAGAGCCGCAGGCCGGCGAGGAAGTCGCGGAAGAACCGCACGTCGAGCGGCCGCGCCACGTCGCCGTGGCCCGGAACGAAGGTGGCGGAAGGCTCGTCGCGCAGGAGGCCGTCGACCGTCTCGATCCATGCGTCCGTGCGCGCGTCGGAGAGGTTCGGTACGGCGTTCTTGAGCACGAGGTCCCCGGTGAAGATCACTTTCGCGTCCGGGACCTTCACGATCGAGTCGCCGCCGGTGTGGCCCGGGCGCACGAGAACGTCGACGCGGCGATCGCCGAGCCAGACGGTCACGCCATCGCGGTAGGTCAGGTCGGGCAGCGGCACGCGAGACAGGGCCTCGCGCTTGGCCGCCGGGACGTCCGGCTGCCACTCGCGGCGGAGCCCAGGCGCGGGCGTGGGCGTGGGCGAGGATCGCCGCCCCGGCGCGCCGGAAGACTCCGTTTCCGCCGACGTGGTCGAGGTGATAGTGCGTGTCGACCAGGAACCGGATCGGCTGCGGGGTTTTTTCGCGGATCGCGGCGAGGAGCTCCTCCGCCGCCGCCTCGGTGGCGAAAGCGTCGACGACGAGCACCCCGTCGGACCCGATCACGAAGCCGGCGTTGCCGAGGGACGCCTCGTCGCCCGGAGCGGCGACGGCGGCGAAGACGCCGGGGCCGACCTCCTTCAGCGTGAAGTGAGGCGGCACCGCAGGGCCCGCGGCGGCGAGGGACGCCAGCAGTAGCAGCGTCATCATCGACCGGGATCTTGCCACGACCCGCCGGGCCGGCCTCCCGCGCCCCGGCGGCGACCGCCCCTATAATTCGTCCATGGCTGCCAACCCGAAGCCCCAGCGGCGCCGCGTGCGCTGCGTGATCAACGGCAAGGAAATCGACGTCTGGGAGGGCTATCGGCTCTGGGATGCCGCGCTCGAGGCCGACGCGCGCCTCTGGAAGTGGTGCGGCGGGGACGGCCTCTGCGGCACGTGCGCCGTGATCCCGGTTTCCGGCGGCGAGAACCTGTCGCCCCCCACCAAACTCGAGAAGTTCTCGCTCGCGCTCTGGTTCGTCAAGCCGCTCGCGTTCGTGCGCCGGCGCTGGAAGGACCGCACGACCCGGCTCGCCTGCCAGACGTACGTTCAGGGACCCGTCGAGGTCGTCGGCGTCCTCGGAAAGAAGGGCCGGGAGGCGCAGCAGGCCTACGGCCTGGAGTAACTCACGAACTCCCGGTGGGCGCGCCGCGCGCTTCCATGGCTGACGTCGGGAGGCGTTCTCTACCTCGGAGGCTCCTACCTCGCCGCCCGCGAGCTCGCGGATCGGCTGCTGTCGCCGCAGGGCCTGGGCCCGACGCCGGACCGATACGACGCGCTGCTCGCCGCCCTCGAGGAGGCGGCGGGAGTCGTGACTCACCTCGTGCCACCGCGGGAGCCCGCGCCTGCCGGTCGAGCTGTCGTCCACGTTCGCCTCGCCGGGCGAGCCGGACCGGCGCGCGACGCTTCTCTTCCTCCACGGCAAGGGAGGCAACTCCAGCGAGTGGGAGCCGGATGCGCTGCGCGCGCTCGCGCTGGGCTACAACGTCCTTCTGCCGGACCTGCGGGCGCACGGGAAGAGCGGCGGAACGATGTTCACGCTCGGGTTCCTCGAGAAGGACGATCTCGCCCTGACGCTCGCCGCGGCGCACGAGCGGTTCGGAATCGATCCCGACCGGATCGGCATCCACGCCTGCTCGGCCGGGTCCTCCGTCGCGCTCGAGTTCGCCGCGGGGCGCTCGGGCATCCGGGCCATCTGGCTCGAGTCGCCGTTCGCGGAGCCGCGGGAGATGGCGCGGCACTACCTGTCGCGAGCGACGAAGGTCCCGGCATCCCTCCTGACGCTGACCGCGCACTGGGCGATCTCGCGCGCGGTCGCCCGCGTGCGCCGCGAGCTCGGAGTCGAGCGCGCCGGCCGGGGGCATCGAGCTTCTCGACCCGATCGCCGCCGTCGCGCGCGTAACCGCGGCCATACTCCTCGTTCACGGCGAAGACGACCGGCTCGTACCGCAGCGCTTCACGCGGCGGCTGGCCGCGGCCCTGCCGCCGCGAAGCGCCGTCTGGAACGTCGCGGGCGCCGGCCACTGCCACCACGAGGACGAGCCGGCCGCCACCGCGAAGATGGCCTATGCGCGCCGGTGGGAGGAGTTCTTCAGGACCTATCTGCCGGCGTAGGCCGGCGGCGACGCGGATCTTCCGTCCTCCCCTTCAGCTGCCCGCAGGCCGCGGAGGCGTCGGGGCCCTTGCTCCGGCGCACGGTCACGGTGATCCCGGCTTCGGCGATCGGGCGCACGAATGCGGCGAGCGCGCTCTCGTCGGGGCGTTTCCAGCCGGGGAGGTAGACCGGGTCTTCGTTCAGCGGGATCACGTTGACCTTCACGCGCAGGCCCCGCAGGAGGCGGACGAGCTTCCTGGCGTCCGCTTCGGAATCGTTGACGCCGGCGATCAGGACGTACTCCACGAGAATCGACCGGCGCGCCTCCAGCGGCCAGGCCCGCATCGCTTCCACGAGGCCCGCCAGCGGATACGTCCTCGTGATCGGCATCAGCTTCTCGCGGGTCGTCTCGTCCGCGGCGTTCAGCGACACCGCGAGATTCGGCCGCTTCGGCAGCGCGGCGAATCGTTCGAAGGCCGGCGTGATGCCGGAGGTCGACACCGTGATCCGCTGCGGGGAGATGAGCTCGCACAGGAGCTCGAGGGCCGGAATGACGCCCTCGGGATTCAGGAAGGGCTCGCCCATGCCCATGAAGACGATGCGCATTCCCTCCAGCCCGCGGTCGACCTCGCGCAGCAGCACGTGGAGCTCTCCCAGGATCTCGCCCGCCGAGAGGTTTCGCCCGGCGCCCAGGCGCCCGGTCACGCAGAACGCACAATCGACGGCGCAGCCGGTCTGAGAGGAGAGGCAGACGGTGAAGCGGGTCAGCGGAGGCGTCGACCTTCGAGTCGCGCGTTTCAGCTCTCGAGCGGAAGCCGCGGCGCGGGCGTCGGTGAACTCGTTGACCTGCGCCGTGGCCTCTCCGACCGGCATGTAGACCGCCTCGATGAGGGCGCCGTCGGGGAGTCTCAGGCCGAGCTTCACGCTGCCGTCGACCGATTCTTCGCGGCGCGCGACCTCCGGAAGGCGGATCGGCAGCTCGCGCCCGAGCCTCTCGCGCAGCCCGGCCGGCAGCTCCTGCATCGCGGTGTAGTCGAGCCGGCCGCTCCGGTGCAACGCGTCGAAGATCTGGCGGCCGCGGTACCGGGGCAGCTCCCACGCGAGCGCGAGCGCCTCCCACGCGGCGGGCGTCAGCCCCAGAGGATCCATGGGCGCAGTCTAGTCTCCGTGACGCGGGACGCGGAATGCGGAGGCGGGCTACTTCGCGACTTTGCGGGCCGCGGTCTTGCGCACGCGGACCTTGCGGGTCGGGTCGATGCCCAGGGCCTTCAGGAGGCGGAGGTCCTTGAGGTTGATGCGGAAGGCGGCGCGGCTGGCGGGCGTCTGCGCCTCGTCGGGCTCGACCGCGTTGACCACGGCGCGGCGCGAGCGGCTCGACTTGCCTTCCCGCTTGTTCACGCCGACCTTCGCGTCGAGAACCATGTAGAGGTTGTAGCCCTCGTCGCGGATGCGCTGGATCGACTCGTGCACGCGGCCCGAGCCGGAGATCGACTCGTTGATGGCCTGGCCGAGCTCCTTCAACATCTCGCGGAGGTGATCGGAGAGTTCCATGTCCGCGGCGATTATCGCTTCCGATTCCGCCGAGAATCAAGGATGTTCCCCGACGAGAATGGTGCTATCCTCTGGAGCGTCGTTCGAACGCCCTCGCTCCGCGTGAGCACCGCCCTTCCCCACGGCGCGACCGCATGTTCTCCTCCTTCGCGCACCTGATCTGCACGCGCTGCGGCGCCGCGTACGAGCGCGACCGCCGCGTGAACGTGTGTCCGGCATGCGGCGGCGCGCTCTTCGCGCGATACCACGCTCGCCGGCTCGAGCGCGACTCCGCCGCGGAACGGCCGCGCACGATCTGGCGCTGGCACGAGACGATGCCGGTCGAGGACCCCGTGCACATCGTGTCGCTCGGCGAGGGCGGCACACCGCTTCTCTCCGCGGACCGTCTCGGAGCCCGCGGAGGTTTCTCGAAACTCTGGATCAAGGACGAGTCCGGAAATCCCACCGGCTCCTTCAAAGCGCGCGGGCTCTCCGCCGCCGTGTCCAAGGCGAAGGAGCTCGGCTACACGAAGATCGCGCTGCCGACCGCGGGCAACGCGGGCGGCGCGGCCGCGGCCTATGCCGCGAAGGCGGGGATGGAGTGCCACGTCTTCATGCCCGACGACACGCCCCGCGTCTTCCGCGTCGAGTGCGAGCGCTACGGCGCGCGCGTGACGCTCGTGGCCGGCCTGATCGACGACTGCGGGCGGATCGTCGCCGAGCGCGCGGCGCGCGAAGGCTGGCACGACGTGTCCACGCTCAAGGAGCCGTACCGCGTCGAGGGCAAGAAGACGCTCGGCTACGAGCTCGCCGAGGACCTCGGCTGGGAGCTCCCCGACGCGATCCTCTATCCCACGGGCGGAGGCACGGGCCTGATCGGCATGTGGAAGGCCTTCGAGGAGATGGAAGAGATGGGCTGGATCGGAAGCCGGCGCCCCCGGATGTTCGCCGTCCAGGCGGAAGGCTGCGCGCCGATTCCGAAGGCCTTCGCCGAGGGAAAGGACGTTTCGGAACGGTTTCCCAACGCCCACACCTACGCCTCGGGCCTTCGGGTACCGAAGGCCTTCGCGGACTACCTGATCCTGCGCTACGTCCGGGCCTCGGGGGGCGCGGCGCTGTCCGTGACGGACGAGGAGATGCGCCGCGCCTGCGACGAGATCGGCGCCTCGGAAGGCCTCTTCGCCGCACCGGAAGGCGGCGCGGTCTGGGCCGCGGCGAAACTGCTGGCGCGGGCGGGCCGGCTCGACCGCTCGGAGCGGGTCGTCCTGTTCAACACCGGGAGCGGCTTCAAGTACCTCTAGGCGGCCGGCCGGCGGCTCGCCTCCGGTAGAATGCGCGGTTCCATGAGATATCGGTCGCTGCGGCCGCTCCTCGACCCGCACCTGCCCTTCGTCGAGAAGCCGGGCCGCTACGTCGGCCTCGAGCGCAACGTCACGCGCAAGGACCTGTCGCGGGCCGCCGTGACGCTGGCGCTGGCCTTCCCCGACACCTACGAGATCGGGATGAGCCACACGGGGCTGAAGATCCTCTACGAGATCGTCAACCGCCGCGAGGACTTCGCCTGCGAGCGCGTCTACGCGCCCTGGGTGGATCTCGAGGCGAAGCTGCGCGAGCACGGCATCCCGCTTTTCTCGACCGAGTCGTTCGCCCCCGTCGCCGACTTCGACGTCCTCGGCTTCTCGCTGCAGGCCGAGCTCAACTACTCGAACATCCTCAACATGCTGGACCTCGCGGGGCTCCCGGTCTGGCAGCGCGACCGGCGCGAGGCGGATCCGATCGTGCTCGGGGGCGGCCCGTGCACCGCGAACCCCGAGCCGATCGCCGACTTCTTCGACGCCTTCCTGGTCGGCGACGCCGAGGAAGCCCTTCCGATTTTTCTCGATGCGTACCGGGAGGCGCGCGCCGCCTCGCTGTCCCGCCGCGACCTCCTCGCCGCGCTCGCCCGGGTCGACGGCATCTACGTCCCCTCCTTCTACGACGTGACGTACCGGGAGGACGGCCGCATCGCCGCGATCGAGCGCAACGACCTCCGGGCGCCGGAGCGCGCGCGCCGCACCTGGGTGCCCGTGTTGAAGCCCGAGTACTACCCCGACAAGCCGATGGTCCCCTCCGTCGAGATCGTGCAGGACCGGCTGGGGCTCGAGGTCATGCGCGGCTGCACGCAGGGCTGCCGCTTCTGCCAGGCCGGCTACTGGTACCGGCCCGTGCGCGAGCTCGATCCCGCCGACGTCGCCGACATGACGAAGAAGTTCATCGCCGAGTCGGGCTGGAGCGAAGTGGGCCTGCTCTCGCTCTCGACGGCGGACTACTCGCAGATCGAGCCGCTGGTGAAGTGCCTCGCGCCGGCGCTCTCCGACCAGCGCGTCTCGATCTCGCTGCCGTCGCTGCGCGCGGAGGCCTTCTCGGTGGGCCTGGCCGACGCCGTCTCGGAGGTGCGCAAGTCCGGGTTCACGTTCGCGCCGGAGACCGGCTCCGACCGGCTGCGGCGCGTGATCAACAAGACGTTCACAAACGCCGACATGATCGCGGCGGCGGACGTCGCCTTCGCCCGCGGCTGGGACCTCATCAAGGTCTACACGATGATCGGCCTGCCGACCGAGACCGACGCCGACCTCGACGAGCTCGTCACGCTCGTCGAAGGCATCCTCGCCCGGGGACGGAAGCACGGACGGAAGAACGTCAACGTTTCCGTCGGCTCCTTCGTCCCGAAGTCCTGGACGCCGTTCCAGTGGGCGCCCTTCGACGGCGTCGACGTGCTCGAGCGCAAGCTCGCGTACCTCAAGGACCGGTTCCGCCGCGTCCGCGGCGCGAAGATGAAGTGGCACGAGCCGCGCGAGGCCGAGATCGAGTGCGTGCTCTCGCGCGGCGACCGGCGCGCCGGGCGGATCCTCCACACCGCCTGGAAGTCGGGCGTGCGCTTCGACGGCTGGACCGAGCACTTCCGCTACGACCTCTGGATGAAGGCGTTCGAGGCCGAGGGCATCCCGAAGGAGTCGTACCTGCGCGCGTACGACCTCGACGAGGTCCTGCCGTGGGACGTCCTCGACGTGTCGATCAAGAAGCGCTGGCTCCAGATCGAGCTCATCAAGGCGAAGAAGGAGATGCGCACCGAGGACTGCAAGTGGGGCCACTGCTACGCCTGCGGCGTCCCGGGCAACGGCGAGGACACGGTGCTGGCGAAGGGGATGTCCGCTTTGCCGGCGTTCGACGCGGCGGCCGCTCCCGCGAGCGATCCCGCCGCGTACCGCGACGTCGCCAAGGGCGCGGCCTACCGCCAGAAGGCGATGCCGGACCTGCCGGCGGCCTCCCGCCGCGGCGCGCAGGGCGGCCAGGTGTTCCGCCACCGCGTCGCATTCTCGAAGACCGGCGACGCGCGCCTGCTCTCGCACCGCAACACGATGGACGTGCTCGAGCGAGCGATCCGCGCCGCGGGCCTGCCGGCCCGCTACACCGAGGGCTTCAATCCGCACATGAAGCTCTCGATGGGCCCCGCGCTCGCCCTCGGACTCGAGAGCCGGCACGAGGTCTTCGACGTCGACGGCCGCGCCCCCTTCCCCGCCGACGCGGCCGCGCGCATCAACGCGAAGCTGCCCGAGGGCATCGAGGTCCTCGAGGTTCGCGCGCTCGCGCCCGGCGAGCCTTCCCTCGCGAAGGCCGTCAAGGGCGCGCGCTACGTCGTGCGACTCGCCTCGGAAGACCACGTGAACCGCGCGAGCGACGCCCTCGTCGACGGCTGGAGGGAGTCCATGCCGGCTCTGCGGGCGCTCGCGCTCGAGTCCGACGCCTCGGGCGCGAGCCTCGTCTTCGAGGTGAACCTCGATCAGGCCGCGGGCGAGACGGCGACGGCGAAGAAGGTCCTCGAGACGCTGCTGGCGATCCCGGCCGCCGAGCAGGCCGGGCTTTCGGTCACGCGCGAGGCGACGCTCCTCGAGGGATGAGCTACCGCGTGACGGTGACGGCCCGCTTCGAGGCCGCTCACAACCTGATCGAGTACACGGGAGGCCCCGAGCCCCTGCACGGTCACTCCTACCGGGTCGAGGCGGTTCTCGAGTCCGACAAGCTCCAGCAGTACGATCTCGCCGTCGACTTCGTCCCCGCGAAAGAGGCCCTGGAGGCGATCGCCTCCGAGTTCGACTACGGCTACATCAACGACCACGCCGACTTCCGCGGACGCAACACCTCGGCGGAGAACCTGGCCCGGTATTTTTCCGAGAGGCTGGAGTCCTCCGGCGCGCTCGGCTGGGGCCGGGTCGCGGAGGTGACCGTCTGGGAAGGCCCCGACAACCGCGCGACCTACCGCCCCTGAGGGGTCGGCGCCGAGCCGGACGAGGTCGAGGCCCCTCGCGAAAGCCAACGACGACGGGCCTAGCCCGCCGTCTTGGCTCTCGTCTTCCGGAGCGAGTGGTCGAGCGTGCGTTTGCGGACGCGGATCGCCGCGGGGACGACTTCGACGAGCTCGTCGTCGTTGATCCACTCGATCGCCTGCTCGATGTTGAGCTCGCGGGCGGGCGTCAGCTTGATGGCCATGTCGGAACCCGAGGCGCGCATGTTGGTCAGGTGCTTCTTCTCGCACGGCTGGATCACCATGTCGCTTTCCTTGACCTGCTCCCCGACGATCTGGCCCGCGTAGACCTTGTCGCCCGGCTTGACGAAGAAGATGCCGCGGTCGGCGAGGCGATCGAGGGCATACCCCGTCACGTCGCCGCCCTCCTTGGCGATCATCGCGCCCTTCGTCCGGTTCGGGAGCGGCCCGCGGTGGGGGCCGTACTGGTCGAAGAGGTGGTTCATCAGGGCCGTGCCCTTGGTCAGCGTCAGGAACTCGAGGCGGAAGCCGAGGAGGCCGCGCGAGGGGATCGTGAACTCCAGCCGCACGCGATCCCCGTGCTTGCCCATGTGCTTGAGCTCGCCCTTGCGCTCGCCGACGGCGGCGATGACCGCTCCCGTGAACTCCTCCGCGCAGTCGATGACGAGCTCCTCGTAGGGCTCGAGCAGCTCCCCGTTCTCGCCGCGGTGGAAGATGACCTGCGGGCGGCCGAGGGAGAACTCGTACCCCTCGCGGCGCATCGTCTCGGCGAGGATCGCCAGCGACAGCTCCCCGCGGCCGAGCACCAGGAAGGAATCGGCGGATTCGGTCTTTTCCATCCGCAGGCCGACGTTCTTCTCGAGCTCCTTCTCCAGGCGCTCGTAGAGATGCCGGCTCGTCACGTACTTGCCGGACAGGCCCGACATCGGCGAGTCGTTGACCCGGAACTCCATGGACAGCGTCGGCTCGTCCACCCGGATGCCGGAGAGCGGCGTCGGGTCGGTCAGGTCGAGGATCGTCTGGCCGATCTCGATGTCCGGAAAGCCCGAAAGGACGATGATGTCGCCCGCCGACGCCTCGGCCACGTCGACCCGGACGATCCCTTCGAACATGTAGATCTTGCCGGCCTTGCCCTTCTCGACGATCGAGCCGTCCGGCCGCACGGCCGCCAGCTCGGTCGCCTTCGAGACCTTGCCCGAGTAGATCCGGCCGACCGCGAGGCGGCCGAGGTAGTCCGAGTAGTCGATGTTGGCGACGATCATCTTGAAGTGCGAGTCGCCGACGACCGGCGCCGGGATGTGCTCGAGGATCGCGTCGAGGAGGGGCTTCAGGTCGCCCGACTTCGCCTGCGGGTCCCGCGAGACGTAGCCCAGGCGGCCCGACCCGTAGAGGACCTCGAACTCGAGGTGATGCTCCTCGGTCGCGAGCGACAGGAAGAGGTCGTGGATCTCCTCTTCGACCTCCAGGGTCCGGGCGTCGGCCCGGTCGATCTTGTTGATCAGCACGATCGGCCGCTTGCCGCCCTCGAGGGCCTTCTTCAGCACGAAGCGCGTCTGGGGCAGCGGGCCCTCGGAGGCGTCGACCAGGAGCAGCACGCCCTCCACCATCGACAGGATCCGTTCGACCTCCGAGCCGAAGTCCCTGTGCCCCGGTGTGTCGACGATGTTGATGATCACGTCCTTGTAGTGCACGGACGTGTTCTTGGCGAGGATCGTGATGCCGCGTTCCTTCTCGAGCTCGCCCGAGTCCATGACGAGCTCGTCCACGTGCTGGCCGACGCGGAACGTCCCGCACTGCTTGAGCAGCGCGTCGACGAGGGTGGTCTTCCCGTGGTCGACGTGCGCCACGATGGCGACCGCGCGGCGGTCGGCACGCGTGGCGGGCGGCGGCGGAACGGTCTCGATCGCGTCCATGAGGAACAGCGGAGCCTATACCGAGACGGCCCCGCTTGTCAGCCGTCATAATGCCGCCGATGGATCCGCGCTCCGCGCTCCGCCGCCACTTCGGCCACGAGTCCTTTCGCGCCGGCCAGGAAGAGATCGTGCGCGCGGCGCTCGCGGGCCGGGACCTGCTCGCCGTGATGCCGACCGGCTCGGGAAAATCGATCGGCTACCAGCTGCCCGCCCTCCTCCTGGAGGGAACGACGCTGGTGGTCTCGCCGCTCATCGCCCTGATGAAGGACCAGGTGGACGAGCTCGTCCGGAAAGGAATCCCGGCCGCGGCGCTCCACTCCCTCGCCACGCCCGCAGAGCGGCGCGCCGCCGAGGCGGCCATGCGGGAGGGACGGCTCCGCCTGCTCTACGTCGCGCCCGAGCGGTTCGCGTCCGAGTCCTTCCGGCGGCTCCTCGAGGCCACGCCCCTCGCGCGCTTTGCCGTCGACGAGGCCCACTGCGTCTCGGAATGGGGCCACGATTTCCGGCCCGACTACCGCTCGCTCGCCGCCGCGGCCCGGAGCTGCCGACGCGCCGATGGAGTCGCCGGCCGGCCGCCGATCCTGGCCTTCACGGCCACGGCGACTCCGGAAGTGCGCAAGGACATCGTCCTCCTGCTCGGCCTCGAGGAGCCGCAGATCTTCGTCGCCGGCTTCGACCGGCCCAATCTCTTTCTCGACGTCCGGAAGGTCTCGGGCGAGATCGAGAAGCGCGCGCTCCTGCCCGAGCTCGTCGGGAAGCGGCGCGCGCTCGTCTACGCCGCCACCCGGAAGAGCGCCGCGCGCGCCGCCGAGTCGCTTCAGAACGCCGGCATCGCCGCCGACGCGTACCACGCCGGGATGGAGGAGGCCGAGCGCACGCGGGTGCAGAACCGGTTCGCCGAGGGGAAGCTCTCCGTGGTGTGCGCCACCAACGCCTTCGGCATGGGGATCGACCGGCCCGACATCGAAGCCGTCGTGCACTTCGAGATCCCCGGGTCCCTGGAGGCCTACTACCAGGAGATCGGCCGCGGCGGGCGCGACGGCCGCCGCGCCGACGCCACGCTGCTCTGGAACTACGTGGACGTGCGCACGCGGGAGTTCCTCATCGAACAGTCGGAGGAGTCCGGCCACGACCGCCGGGAGCTCGAGTCGCGCAAGCTCGCCCGCATGATCGCGTACGCCGACTCGTCCGGCTGCTACCGCGCGACGATCCTCCGCTACTTCGGCGAGCGGGAGACGCCCGCGGACTGCGGATTCTGCGGCAACTGCGCGCGGCGGCAGGACCTCACGGCCGAGGACCTGCTGCGCCTGCGCAAGATCCTCTCGGGCGTCGTCCGGGCCGGAGAGCGCTGGGGCAAGCGCAAGCTCGTGGCGATGCTGAGGGGCGACATGGAGGGTCTGCCCGATTCGCTCTCGCGCCTTTCGACCACGGGCATCCTCGCGGGCGAGAGCGCGCGGAGCGTGGGCGACTGGATCGACGCGGCGCAGGGCGGGGGTCTCCTGGCGGCGACGGACGACTCCTATCGGACGCTCTCGCTGACCTCCGCGGGACGCGACGTGATGGCGGGACGCACGTCGCGGGTCGCGCTCACGCTCCCGGAGCCGCCGCGCCCGAAGGCGAGCCGAAGGAAGGTCTCGAAGGCCCTCGCGGCGGCCGGGCCCGCCGATCCCGCGCGGATCGAGGCGCTCCGGGAGTGGCGCCGGCGCGAGGCTGCCCGTCGGGCGGTTCCCGCCTACGTCGTCCTCCACGACCGGACGCTCGCCGCGCTCGCCGCCGCGCGGCCGTCGACGCTCGCCGCCCTCTCCGAGATTCCCGGCATCGGCCCCGCCAAGCTCGAGGCCTATGGCCGGGACCTGCTCGCCCTGTTCGGCGCGGAGCGCGCCTAGTCGTGGCGCCGCCGGGACGCGTCGTCTATTCGAGCGGCCAGGGGCGAATCTGCCCCGGCTGCGGCTGGCCGGCGGACGACTGCCGCTGCTCCCGGAACCTGCCGGCGCGCGAGGAGCCGGTTCCGGAGAAGGTCACGGTGAAGCTCCGCCTGGAAAACCGGTCCTCGGGCAAGCACGTGACGCTAGTCGACGGCCTGCCGGAGAATCGGCTTTTCCTGGACGCGCTCTGCCGCGACCTGAAGAAGGCCTGCGGCACCGGCGGCGCCGCCGGCGAGGGTTGGATCGAGCTCCAGGGAGACCAGCGCGAGAGGCTGCGCGAGCTCCTGGTAAAGAAGGGGATGAAGGTGAAGGGATGACGGCCACCCGGATCTACCTCGTGCGCCACGGCGCCACCGTGCTCTCGGCGGAGGACGCCTTCGCGGGCGAAACCGACGTGGCGCTTTCCGACGTCGGACGCGACCAGCTCCAGAAGCTCGCCCGCCGGCTGGCCCGCGAGCCGATCGCCGCGGTCTACGCGAGCCCGCTCGGTCGCACGATGGAGAGCGCGCACATCCTCGCCGCGCCCCACGGGAAGCCGGTGACGCCGAAGGACGGCCTCCGCGAGGTTTCGCACGGCCGCTGGGAGGGCAAGACGCGCGCCGCCGTCGAAAAGGAATACCCGCAGGAATACGCCCGCTGGGAGGCCGACCCCTACTCCTTCGCCCCGGTCGGCGGCGAGACGGGCCTCGCCGTGACGGCGCGAGCGATGCCGACTCTGCTGGAGATCGTGGCGGCGCATCCGGGCGAGCAGGTCCTCGTCGCCTCGCACAAGGCGACGATCCGGCTGATGATCGGGTCGCTCCTCGGGTTCGACCTGCGCCGCTACCGGGACCATCTCGATCAGAGCCCCGCGTCGCTCAACATCCTGGACTTTCACGACGTGGCGCATGCGCGCCTGTCGCTCTTCAACGACATTTCGCACTACTCGCCGTCGCCGGGCCAGACGCCGGCGATCGCGACGGGGCGCCTGTCGCGCTGGTGGGGCCGGAGCTCGTAGGGCCACGAACCCCGGAATCAGCGCGGGGGCGCGAAGACCTGGTTCGGATACGGGTTCGACTTCGGGCGCTGGACGACGTTGAAGCCGAAGTCGGTGGCCTGGTGGCACGAATTGCAGCCCTCGGTCAGCGTGTCGTAGGCCGTTGCGAAGGCGGCGCCATCGCCTTGCGCGATCGCCTGCGACGCCCGCTCGAGGGGCTCGGTCATGATCGTCTCCACCGCCTGGTCCACCGGGACCGGGGAATTCTTGTGGGTCGCGTGGAGGCGCGCGATGTCCGCAAAGCCTTCCTTGAGCTCGTCGAGCTCGTACGCGGCGAGCTTCCAGTTGCGGGCCTGCGCCGCGAGCCACAGCTTGGTGTGCCGCATCTGCTGCAGGCTCATCAGCTCGCCGAGCCCCGGGACCCAGGCCGCGGGCGCCGCGGCGGCCGGAGTCGGCGGCGGGGTCGGAGACGGAGCCGGCGAGGCCGCCGGCGCGCGGCCGCAGGCGATCGCCGCGAGGGCGACCAGCAGCCAGGCGAGCGTCCCGCGCCTCACGGCGCCGATCATAGCCTCGGACCGCCGGCTTGCCTTTCCCGCCCGACTGTGAGACTCTGCGCGCTCCCCGGCGGCCCGCAGGGCCGCCCGATACCGCGAACGTAGGCCTCGCCGGCGAATCCTCCGTTCCCCAACACAAAAAACAGCCGGATCTTGCTCCCAGGAGGATTGCCTTGCCTTTCAACCAGTTCGAACTTCACCCGGAACTTCTGCGCGGCGTGCGCGAGATGGGCTTCACGCGCCCCACGCCGATCCAGGCCGACGCCATTCCGCCCGCCATGGAGGGGCGCGACGTGCTGGCCTGCGCCATGACGGGCAGCGGCAAGACCGCCGCCTTTCTGCTCCCCATCCTCAACCACCTGATCGGCAAGAAGCGCGGTGTCACCCGCGCCCTCATCCTGACGCCGACCCGCGAGCTCGCGGCGCAGATCGAGGAGCATGCGAAAGCGCTGACCGTCCACACTCCCCTCTCGGCCGCGGCCGTCTTCGGCGGCGTTTCGATGGGGCCGCAGGAGCACGCGTTTCGCCGGGGCGTCGACCTCCTGATCGCGACTCCGGGACGACTGCTCGATCACTTCCGGTTCCCCTACGCCAGGCTCGACCAGCTCGAGATCCTCGTGCTCGACGAGGCGGACCGGATGCTCGACATGGGCTTCCTGCCCGACATCCGGCGCGTGCTCAAGCACGTTCCGGCCCGGCGGCAGACGCTCTTCTTCTCCGCCACCATGCCGCCGCCGATCGCCCAGTTGACCCGCGAGATGCTGAAGAATCCCTTCAGCGTCAACATCGAGCGCCAGCCGGCGCCGGCCGTCGGCATCACCCAGGCGGTTTACCCCGTGAACCAGAACCTCAAGGCGCCGCTGCTCGTCGAGCTGTTGAAGCGCGGGGACATCAAGAACGTCCTCGTCTTCACCCGCACCAAGCACCGCGCCAACCGCCTCGCCGAGACGCTCTTGAAGAAGGGCGTCGAGTGCGAGCGGATCCACGGCAACCGCTCCCAGGTGCAGCGGACGCAGGCGCTCGCCGGCTTCAAGAGCGGCAAGTACCGCGTCCTCGTCGCGACGGACATCGCCGCCCGCGGCATCGACGTGGAGGCTCTGTCGCACGTCATCAACTTCGACGTGCCGAACGTTCCCGAGGACTACATCCACCGCGTCGGCCGCACGGCGCGCGCGGAGATGACCGGCGACGCCTTCACGTTCGTGGCCCCGGAGGAAGCGACGGACCTGGCCGCGATCGAGCGGGCGATCGGCAAGCGGCTGCCGCGGATCACGGTTCCGGGCTTCGACTACGCCAAGGCCCCGGCCGAGCGCTTCGAGGTCCCGATCGCGGAGCGGATCGCGCAGATCCGGGCGCGCAAGGCCGAGGAGCGCAAGCGCGCGAAGGAAAAGGCCGAGCGCCGGATCGCGAACATCGCCGCCCAGGGCTCGCGCGGCTCACACAGCCGGCCGTCCGGGCCGTCGCGTCCCGCGGGCCCGTCGGGTCATTCGGGGCCGTCGGCTCCGTCGCACCACCGGCGTCCGTCCGGACCCGGCGCGCATTCGGCCGCCGCGCCCGCCGCTCCACGCTGGGGGCGACGCGGCTAGGAACCGGGGCTACCCCTTGGCGGCATAGACCGGAAGCATTCCGCTGGCGGCCACCGCGGGCGCCTGCGGCGCCGCCGGCAGCGGCGGAAGCACCGGCACGGTCTGCCCCGGGAGAACCGGCAGGGGGACGTTTCGACCACGGGCGTAGACCTCGTGGCGGCCCTTCGTCTTGTACCACTCGGCGAGCGACGCCGTCTGGAACATCTCCTCGATGATCTTGCGCCAGCCCACACCCGTGTTGTACGCGCAGAAGGAGATCTCGCCCATCTGCGTGGCGTACGGGATGATGCACATCTCGGTGCGGCGGAAGTCGTAGTTGAAGAGGTCCTGGAACCACATCCCGCCGATGAAGAGCACGCGCCACGAGTGGCGCTTCTTCTCGGAGAAGCCGAGCTTGCCGCCGGTGTGGCCGTCCATGATCTGCGCGACCTTCCACGGCGACAGGCCCGAAGGCACGCCCTCGGGGCGCAGATTGCGCAGCACCGAGAGTCCCATCTGGAGCGCGGTCCAGGTCTTCTTGCGGCCCGAGTCCGTGACGACCTTGATGTCCGAGAGCAGGCGGTCGACGTTCAGGATCGACGGGACGGTGACGGCCTTCTTCGTCTTCTCCTCGACGAGCATCAGCGTGCCGATGCCGCAGTTGGGGTGGCAGCCGCACTTGAAGGAGCCCCATTCGGACTCGAGGCCTCCGAGCAGGTCCTTCAGGTCCGAGAACGGCCCGGCCGCCGACAGGGGATACCAGTCGCGCATCGGCTCGCCGATGCCGGCCTGGGCCTTCACGTCGTGCGCGAGGTGCGAGAGCGTGTAGCGCTGCTTCTTGCGCGTCTCGTCGTCGATGTCCTCGTCGCGTCCCGTGAAGGAGACCGGCTGGAAGGCGACGCAGGTGACCTTGTCGATGTTCTCGAGCCCGAAGCGGATGATGTCGCCGACCTGGTCGTTGTTGATGCCGTTGACGATCGTCACCACGAGCGTCACGTCGACGCCGTGCTTGTGGAGGTTCTCGATCGCGCGCAGCTTGACGTCGTAGAGGTTGCCGACCTTGCGGTGCTCGTTGTGCTCGTTGCCGACGCCGTCGAACTGGAGGTACGCGAAGCGCAGGCCGGCCTCGGCCGCCGCCTTCGCGAAGCTCTCGTCCTGCGCGAAGCGGATGCCGTTGGTCGCGCACTGGACGGAGAAGTAGCCGAGCTGGCGCGCGTACCGGACGGCCGGCAGGAAGTGAGGCGAGAGCGTGGGCTCGCCGCCCGAGAACTGGACCGAGAGCTGGCGCCGCGGCTTGATCGAGGCCGCGTCGTCCAGCAGCTTCTGCACCTCGTCCCACTCGAGCTCGTGCACGTAGCCGACCTGGTTGGCGTCCATGAAGCACGGGTTGCACATCATGTTGCAGCGGTTCGTCAGGTCGATCGTGAGGACCGCCCCGCGGCCGTACTTGATCGAGGACGTCCCGTGCTCGTGGAGGCCGTCCTTCGGGATGACGAAGTCGCGCCCGGGGTACAGCGACTCGAGGCGCTTGAAGAACTCGGGATCCGTCGACATCACGTCTTCGAAGCGGCCGTGCTTCGGGCAGTCCTTGCGCATCAGGATCCGGCCGTCTTCCTCGACGATCGAGGCCTTGATCTCCCCGGGGTTGCCCTCGATCAGGACCTTCCAGTCGACGTCGCCCGAGAGGATCTGGCCACGGACCTCCGTGACGCAGCGCGGGCAGAGCGAATCGGTCTGGCGCGGGAAGCCGAGGGGCGGGAAGGTCTTTTCGCGCTGCTTCAGGAGCGGGGCCGGCGCCCACTTCGGTTTGAAGGATCTCTCCGGAAACCGCCGGTCGACCGCGCGGGCCACGCCCCACAGCACGTCCGCCGTCTTCTGGATGCCAGCGTACACCGCTCTTCTCATGCGTTTGATCGTCCCTTCCGATGTGGTCCGCGAGCCGTTCGAGCGATTCTAGCTGAAATCCCGCGCGCGCCCGAGGTCTGTCAGGCCGGCGACGAGATCCCCGCGAACCGCTCGACGGAGAAGGGCGAGAGCCGGGGCACCGGGCGTCCCGTCAGGAGGTCGGCCAGGTGCCGGGCGGTCGCGGGCGCGAGCAGAATTCCGTTGCGGAAGTGGCCCGTCGCGAAGAACAGCCCGTCGACCGGCGATGCCCCCAGAAGAGGCCAGCCGTCCGGAGTCCCCGGCCTCAGGCCGGCCCAGGCGGTCACGAAGCGGGCCGAGGCAATCTCCGGGAGGAGGCGCTCCGCCCCCTCGAGGAGACGTGCCACCGCGCCGGCCGTGACCTCCTTGCGGAACCCCACCCGCTCCATCGTCGACCCGAGCAGCGCCGTGCCGTCCGGCCGGGGAACCACGTAGACCTCTGCGGAAGCCACCACCGTCTCGAGCGGCCGGTCCGGGAGGCGGATCTCGACGATCTGGCCCCGGACCGGCTCGACCGGAATCGGGACCGGGAGGCTCGTGTCGAAAGCCGCCCAGGCGCCTGCGGCATCGACGACCATTCGCGCCTCGATCCGGCCGGCGTCCGTCTCGACGCCCCGGCACGCGCCGCGCTCGATCCGGAACGCCCTCACCGCCGTCGCGGTCCGCACTCGCGCGCCCCGGCGCTCGGCCAGCAGCCAGACCGCGCGCGTCAGGCGGCGCGGATCGACGACCGCCTCGTCGGGGTAGGACACCATCGCGCGGACGCCGGGCGCGAGCCGCTGCCCGAGCCGGGGATCGAGCGACTCGCGAGAAAGCTCCTCGACGGACAGGCCCTGCGCCCTCTGCCAGGCGCCGGACGCCCGAACGGCCGACGCCTCGCCGTCGGAGACGACGCGCAGCAGTCCCGTGCGGCGATATCCCACGTCGATGCCCACCTCGTCGAAGAGAAGCCGCGACCAGGCCGGATAGAGAGCCCGGCTCTCCAGGGCGAGGTCGAAGAAGGGAGAGGGCTCCTGCGCGTCGGTCTGCGGAGACAGCATGCCGGCCGCCGCCCCGGAAGCCTCGGCCCCGGGCTCGTCGCGCTCCACGACCAGGACGTTCAGGTTCCGGGCCGCGAGCTCGGCCGCCAGCGCGCAACCGATCAGCCCGCCGCCGACGATGACGGCGTCGGCGCCACGGCTCATCGCCAGGCGCGGCGAACCGGCGCGAGAAACCGGCCGCTGCGAAACGCCTGCTTCGCGTAGCGGCCGATCGCGAGGGCCGCTCCGTAGCCGAGCGCCCCGCCGGCGATCGCCCCGAGCGCCGTGCGGGCCGCCGACCGGCGCGGCGCGGCTCGCCGGAGCACGCGGACGAGCCCCTGCCGCAGGACCTCCGATCCGATCCCGGCTCCGGCGGCCGCGGCCACGCCCGCGGCCCGTTCGCGCGCGGAGGGTGAACGCCCGTAGAGCGCGGCCAGCCCGAGCACGAGCCGGTTCAATGCCACGACCTGCCAGGCCAGGTCGGCGCCAAACGGCATCGCTCCGAAAAACGCCGCGGGGCCCGTCAGGAGCGCCCCCGCCGAGGCGCACTGGAGCGCCGACCTGTGGATCAGCCGCTCGGCCAGCTCGTCCTTCGAGGCGCGCGGATGGCGCCGGCGCAGCCGCTCGATCTCCGACGCCGCGCGGCCGATGTCCGCCTCGTCGAGAACCGCGCGCGCGAGGGCCGCGTACATGGGGAAATCCTATTATGGGGTCAGGTCTTTCGGTCTCGAGACTTCGAGAGAACTTCCGCCTTTTTGAGACCTGACCCCATGCTATGTTTCGCCGGTTCGGAAAGGAGCCGAAGTGAAAACACGCACCATCATCGCTCTCATGCTCGCCTGCGCTCTTCCTCTGGCCGCCCAGGCGACGGGAAAGGGGAAGAAAGTGGCCCGCGATTACGCCAACACGATCGCCACGCTGCAGACCGACATGGGGGACATCCAGATCAAGTTCTTCTACGACAAGGCCCCCAAGCACGTCGAGAATTTCATCGACCTGGCTGCGTCGGGCTTCTACGACGGGACGCTCTTCCACCGCGTCATCCCCGGATTCATGATCCAGGGCGGCGATCCGAACACCAAGAAGGCCGAGGATCCGTC
The DNA here is from genome assembly GCA_963810205.1 of uncultured Acidobacteriota bacterium. Classification (GTDB taxonomy): domain Bacteria; phylum Acidobacteriota; class Thermoanaerobaculia; order UBA5066; family Gp7-AA6; genus DAHUXD01. Next base: position 51,095 of record CAWEMP010000020.1, on the reverse strand, counting down.
CAAGCCGTGGGGCACGGGCGGCAGCGGCAAGAACGTGCAGGCCGAGTTCAACGACACATCGCACAAGCGCGGCATCGTGTCGATGGCTCGCTCGTCCAGCCCGAACTCGGCCTCCTCCCAGTTCTTCATCGTCGTCAAGGACTCCACCTTCCTCGACGGCCAGTATTCCGCGTTCGGCGAGGTCATTTCCGGCATGGAGGCGGCCGACAAGATCGCCGCCGTCCCGCGCGGCGCCAACGACCGTCCCAACCAGCCGGTCCACATCAAGAAAGTGCTCCTCTCACAGGCGAAGAGCTCGAGCTAGCCTCTCTGTTTCCTCCCGACGCCGCCGGACTCGAGACGCTCGCGCGCCAGACGCTTCGGGCGCCGTTCGAGGTCGAGCCGCTCGTCGGCGACGTCGGGAGGCGCCGTTACTTCCGCCTCCGCCTTCCCGGGCAGCGCTCCGTCGTCGGCGTCGTCTATCCCCGGGAGGAGGACGACTCCCGGCGGCGCTGGGTCGCGGCCCGCGAGCACCTCGCCCGCGCGGTCCGCGTTCCGGCGCTCCTCGCCGACGACGGGCAGGGCCATCAGCTCGTCGAAGACTTCGGTTCCGAAGATCTGGCCGAGCGGTTCGCGGCTTCTCCGGATGCGCGCGAGGCCTGGCTCGACCGCGCGGCCGACGCGGCCGCGGCGATCGCCGCGTTGCCGGACCCCGGGCTCAATTCACCCTTCGACGCGACCCTGCTTCGCCGCGAGCTCGACCTCGCGCGGCAGGCCGTCTTCGAGCTCTTCCTCGGAGAACCGCTTTCCACGGACGATCGCGCCGCGCACGACGCCTGGGCCGGCGCGCTGGTGGCCGAGATCCTCGAACATCCGTTCGCGCTCTGCCACCGCGACTACCACGCCAACAATCTCTTCCCCGCCGCCTCGACCGTCGCCGTGATCGATTTCCAGGACCTGCGCCTCGGCCCGGACTCCTACGACCTCGCCTCCCTGCTCTGGGAGAGGAGCACGCTGTCCTGGATGTCGCGGGAGACGGCCGCCGCCGCGATCGAGCGCTTCGCGTCCCGGCGCGGGGCCGACGCGTCGGAGCTCTCGGCTCGGCTCTCGCGCGTGCTCCTGCAGCGAGCCTGGAAGGTGTGCGGCACTTTCGCGCGGGCGATCACCCAACGCCAGGCCGATCTCTACCGTCCGTACCTGCCGATGGAGCTCGCGCTGGTGACGCGCTTGCTGACGGATTCGGAGCTCGACCGGCGCTTCCGACGGGTCCTCGAATCCCGGTGCGGCGCGGTCTGCTAAGCTCTTGCCGAGCCGTTCCTCCCGGCGCGGTGCTCTAAGGAGAAAGCGATGTTCGGATCACTCGGCGTCCCGGAGCTGTTGATCATCCTGCTGATCGTCATCATCATCTTCGGGGCTTCGAAGCTTCCCCAGCTCGGCAAGGGCCTCGGTCAGGGACTCCGAAACTTCAAGGATTCGGTCAAGGGCGACGAGCCGCCGCCGACCGACAAGAACAAGACGTCGTAGGGGCGGGGCGTGCCCCCGCCCGGAGCCTCGAGGGCGGCCGCAGGGGCCGCCCCTGCTTGTTTTTGGGGACCTTGCGGGGGGCTGCAACTTCAGCCCCGGCAGCGGCCTCCAAGGCCGTCATCCCGAGGAGCCGCCTCCCAAGCCGTCCATCCCGAAGCGGCCCGCAAAGGACGTCATCCCGAGGCGGGCCGCAAAGGACGTCATCCCGAGGAGCGGCCGCGAAAGACGTCATCCCGAGGAGCGCAGCGACGAGGGATCCCGCGCTTTACGGACGAATCGGTGGTGAAGCCCGGGATCCCTCGGGCCGTCGGCCCTCGGGATGACGATTTCGCGCCTCGCGCGAAATCGTCACTTCTTCTTGGTGATCTCCGGCGCCACGTGGACCTTCTCGCGCGGCAGGCGGATGTTGAGGATGCCGACCTTGTTGCGCAGCGTGTTGCGATGAATGCCGAGAGAGCTCGCCGCACGCCCCAGATTCCCGGAGCTCCGCTTCACTGCGCCCACGATGTACTTCTTCTCGAACTCCTTCTTGGCGAGGTCGAGCGAAATGCCGTGGGCCAGAAGCTCGTCGATGATTTCCTGGAGCTGCCCATCCAGATTCACGATTCCCTCCCCGACGAATTCAAATGCGAAACAAATGGAAGAGGCGCGCATCTTAGCAAAGGAAAAACGGAAGGGGTAGTGCGACCGCAACGACTCGCTCGCCGGCGACGCGGTGAGGCGCGAGCGTTTTCGTGCCAGCCTTCCCCGGGACCGGGACGGCGCGCATACGGTCGCGGGCCGGCGAAACCTAAAAAAAGAAGAGGCGCCGGGCGCCTCTTCTTTTTCTTTCCGGCAGACTCCGTCTACTTCAGCTCGACCTGGTCTCCGACTTCGATCAGGCGGCGCGCATCGATGATGCGGGCCATCGCCCACCGGTCGCCCACGTACAGGACCGCCATGTCGCCGAGATAGGTGCGCGGGATCTCGACTCCCGCAGGCGGCGGCGTATAGACCCAGTAGGATCCCTGCGGCCGGATTCCGTAGTCGGCCCCCGTGGCGTATCGGAAGATCGAGAGCTGGTCGCCCGGCTGGAGGCCGTCGGCCACGCCCAGGTCGATCAAGACGTCGTTGTCGTTGCCGAGCGCGATGATGCCGTCGCGCGTGTAGACGATCCGCCCCAGGGCCTTGCCGCTGGAGGGGTCGCAGGGCTTGCAGGACGGCTGCCGGCGGCCGAGCGGAATCGGCACCGGGTCGTAGGGCTTCAGGAACGATCCATCCGGGATGTCGGTGCAGGCGAGCGTGACCCGGACCGTGGCCGTCCGCCCTTCGAGGCAGACCATGACGGCTCGCCCCCGGAACTGGTTGAAGCGGCCCATGGGCTTGCCCGTCATCGGATGGAGGACTTCCTCGCCCGGCGTGACGATCCAGAACTCGTCGCCCACCTTCAGACCCCGGTCCACCCCGGCGTCGAGGTAGAGGAGGTTGTGCTCGGTGAAGTCGGTCTGCTCGGCGCTGTTCTCGCCGCCGACGACCTGAGCGATGAACTGCTCGTTGTCCGGGCCGATGTAACCGAAGCAGGCAACCTCGCTCTCGAAGCCGAAGGGCTGGGGCGCGGCCTCCGTCGTCTGCGGGGCCGTGGCGGCGTCGACGCGCGTGATCTGGGGGGGCGCCGGCGCCAGGGCGCCGCCCTGGAGCTCGGGCTGCTGAGCCTGCCCGACCGCGACTCCGGCGGCCAAAATGCAAAACGCCAGACGACCGGCAAAACGAACGGGGAGGCGCATGGCGACTCCTTAAAAAATATGGCGACCTGCGGTTTGTGGCCTAAAAGTTACTGGTTTCCGGCCTTGCTGTCAACCGCGGCGGCCTCCGGCGGGGGGGTGGGAGCGGGTTGGGACCCCACTTTGGAGCGGACCTTCTTCGCGTACTCGCTCTTGGGGAAGTCCTGGACGATCTTCTGGTAGTACCTCTCGGCCTCGTCCTTGCGCCCTAGCCGGGTCAGCGCCAGGCCCTCGTAGTAGTAGAGCTTGTCCCTGGCCCCGTAGTCCGGATACCGCTGTTCGAGCGAGGTGAACCGGGACAGGGCCGCGGCGGTGGAACCCTTGCGGAGGTAGAAAAAGCCGATCCCGAAGTCGTGCTCGGCCAGGAGGTCGGTGAGCTGGCGCACACGTTCCCGGGCCGCCCCGGCATAGCCCGAGTCCGGGAATTCCCGGATCAGCGACCGGTACTGCTCGATGGCTTCCCGGGTGGCGGTCTGGTCGCGGTCCGGCTTCTCGTGCTCCTTGTCGTAGCAAAGGGCGAACTGGTAGCGCGCATAGTCGCGGCGCGGGGCGCCCGGGTACCGGTTCAGGTAGTCCCGATACCGGTAACGCGCTTCGGTGTAGCCGGTCGTCGTCTTCTGGTTGAAGTAGGAGTCTGCCACCAGAAGCAGGGCCTCGCGGCCCATCTGCTCGTTCGGGTAGGTCTCGAAGACGTGGTTCAGGTACTTGCGCGCCTGGTCGTACTTCTTCTTGGCGAGAAGCTCCTTGCCCTTCTCGAACAGGACCTCCTTGGGCTCGGTCAGGAGCTCCTGGGTGACCTTGTCGGTCTTCGCCCCCTTGGAGGCGCAGCCGGGGGCGAGGACGAGGAAGAGCCCGAGGCCGGCCAGACGAAGGCCACGGGCGGTGAGTCTCCTCATTCTCTCCATCCCGGGCTCAGACTCGGACCGTCGCCCGCGCGGCGTCCCGGAGACGGCCGATCGCGCCGGCAGGATCATCGGTCCCGTAAATCGCGGAGCCCGCGACCAGTATTTCCGCTCCGGCCGCAACGAGCGGTCCGGCGTTGCCCGGCTCGACTCCCCCGTCGACCTCGATCGCCGGCCGGAAGCCGGCCGCGCGGGCCTGACCGTGCAGAGCGCGCACCTTCTCGATGGACGGCGCGAGGAAGGGCTGGCCGCCCCATCCCGGATTCACGGACATCACGACCGCGTAGTCCATGTCCTGCCACGCGGCCGAGAGGGCCAGGGTGGGCGTGGCCGGATTGATCGCCGCGCCCGCCTTCGCGCCGCCACGGCGGACCATGTCGAGGCAGCGCTGGAGATGGTCGGTGGCCTCGACGTGGACGGAGACCCAGTTCGCCCCGGCGTCGAGGTACGCCGGCAGCGTGGCTTCGGGCTTCTCGATCATCAGGTGCACGTCGAGCGGCAGGCGCGTGGCCTTCCGGAGGGCGCGGACGACCGGAGGGCCGATCGTCAGGTTGGGGACGAAGCGGCCGTCCATCACGTCCACGTGGACGAGGTCCGCTCCGCCTGCCTCCGCCATCGCCAGGGCATCCGCGAGGCGCGCGAAGTCCGCCGCGAGCAGCGAAGGCGCGATCGAAACTCTCATGAGCGGGGGGCCGCCGGCGTGTCGGGCGGCCGCGAGACGGTCAGCGAGACCACTTCGCGGTTGGAGAGCGGATAGCCCGCCGGCGGAAACTGCTTGAGGATGGTGTTCGGCCGTACGCCTTCGTAGGTCTCGAACCGGGCGCTGCCGACCTTGAAGCCGAACTTTTCCAGACGGGCCCGGACCGACTCGGCGTCCTGGCCGACGAGATCCGGCATCACGATCCGGCTCTCCGGCGCGCCGCGATTGGTCAACACGCGGACGGTCTCTCCCTTGCCGGCGGGGGTCTCGGGCTCCGGATCCTGCGCCACGATGCCGGCCGGCGCGGACGGCTCGCGCAGCCAGGACGCCGGGCCGAGCTCGAGCGACTCCCGCGCGAGCTTCAGTGCCGCCGCCCGGGGAGCCAGGCCCGCCAGATCCGGCACGCGGAGCTCCCGCGGCCCGAGCGACAGGACGACCCGGACGACCTGCGACGGCTTGGCGAGCGAACCGGCTTCCGGCTGCTGGAGGAGGACGCGGCCGGCGGGAATGCGGTCGTCGTTGCGCGCCCGGGTCTCCTGCTCCTCGAGCTGGAGCCCGACGCCGCGGACGATCCGCACGGCGTCCTCCGGGCTCTTGCCCGCCAGATCCGGGACCGTCACCGAGCGGCCGACGATCGACCGTCGGAAGCCGAACCAGACGGCTCCGAGGAAGACGGCCGCGAGCAGCGCGCCGTAGAGGACGCGGAACAGAAGCCTCGCCACAGCGGGAAGTTAACACGGGATGGTACCCTCAGAACGGCACCGGCCGGGCCACGAGCGGCCCCGAGACGCCGGCGCCCGCGGGAGGTTCCGGGACGTGTCGTCCGCAAACGAAACCGAGCTCGAAACACCGGCCTGGTTCGCCGATTCCCGGTTCAAGAAGGCGGACCTGCACTGCCATTCCGTCTACTCGACCTTCAAGTACTTCCGGATCGCGAACACGCGGGATTCGTACAACCGCCCCGAAGAGGTCTACCGGCTGGCGAAGGAACGGGGCATGGACTTCGTCACCATCACCGACCACGACTCGATCGACGGGTGCCGGGCCCTCCTCGACCGCCGGCCGGACCTGGAGGACTTCTTCATCTCCGAGGAGGTCGAGACCTGGTTCCCCGACACGAAGCAGCGCATTCACGTCAACGTCTTCGACATCGACGAGAAGCAGCACGACGAGATCTCGCGGCGCCGCCGCAACATCTACGACCTCCACGAGTACATCCGCGCCGAGAACATCATCGCCTCGGCCAACCACATGTTCCAGAACTATCGGATGCGCAACTCGCCGCGTCGCTACTTCGAGGAGATGCTCCGGATGTTCGACATCTTCGAGGTCAAGAACGGCGCGATGACCTCGCACCACAACCGCCTGGTGGAGGACCTCATGGCGGTCGTCCGCGAGAAGCGCGGCGCCGTGTCGCTCGTCGCCGGCTCCGACGCCCACACGCTCGGGCCCCTCGCGCGCGTGTACACGGTCGCGGAGGCGGCGAGCGTGCGCGATTTCCTCGAGAAGATCCGAACCGGCGCCTGCTTCGTCTGGGGCAACGAGATGGGGTTCCGCACCCTTCTCTCGGACGTCTACCGAATGGTCTTTCGCTACTACGGCAGCGTCCTCGACTGGAGAAATCCCGAGTTCACGGGCGCCGAGAAGGCGAGGCACCTGGCGCTCGCGGCCTTCGGCGCTCCGTTCTCCGCGGCGGGCGTCCCCCTGGCGGTCACGACGCTGAACTACCTGAAGCAGATCTTCGTGACGAAGACGGTGGGTCAGGAGCTGCTGGAGCACTGGGAAGCGGAGAAGAAGCCGAGCTAGCCGCGAGCGGCTACAATCCCGTCGTTGTCCGGCCGCAGCACGATCCGCATTCTCGCGCCCCTCCTCGGCGCCGCCGTCCTCGCCGGTTTCTCGATCGCCAGCCTGCCCTGGAAGGAAAACCTCTTCCGCCGCCCGCCGACGCCGTTCGAGCGCAGCGCGGCGAAGTCGGTCGCTCCGCTCTATGCGATGCTGACGGCGGCGAGCTCCGCGATCCCCGACGGCGCTTCGGTCGTCGCCCGCACCGAGCCTCCCGACGCCGTTCAGGAAACGTACTTCCATCGCTTCGCGATCTCGCTCCTGCCGGGCCGCCGCGTCCTGCCGTCGGCTTTCTACGGCGGCTTCGTCTACCCGGAGGTCTGGAAAGACGCGCAGTTCATGGTCGTCGTCGGCCCACGGCCGGTGCCGCCGCCAGGGACGCTCGTTCTCGAGACGCCGGAAGGCACCGTCTGGCGGCGGGACGTTCCGTGACGGGCTTCCTCTGGCTGGCAGCGCTCCTCGTCCTGCCGATCTGCGGGTGGCCCCTGCTCTCGCACCCGGCCTACGCTCGCTTCTCGGTCGCGGCGCGCGTCGTCCTGTCCGGCGCGGCCGGCGCGGCGTTGCTGTCCTTCACCATGACGGTGGCCGTGCTCGCCGGCCTGCAGTGGCGCACGGGCGTTCTCGTGCTGGCGTCGGTGCTCCTCGCGTACCTGCTTCGCCGCCTCGCGGGCGACAGCGAGGCGGAGGAGCCTGCTCGCGACGACCGCGGCCCGGCCTGGGTGTGGCTCGCGCACCTCGTCTCGTTTTCCGCCGTCGCCACCGCTTTCGTGGCCGCGGCCTCGGGCGCGGCGAGCTCGCCGGATCTCCTCTTCTTCTGGGGCCCCAAGGCGCAGAGCTATGCGGCGGCGCGGACGATCGATCCCGCGTTTCTCGGGGGCCCGTTCCACATGTTCATGCACGCCTACTACCCGCCCCTCGTTACGAACGTCTACGCATTCGCCTCGATGGCGGCGGGCCGGCTCCCGTGGACGGCGGCGATCCTGACGTTCCCGCTGCTCCTGGCGGCGCTGGCGGTCGGCCTGCCCGGAGTGCTGCGAGCCCGCGTCGGCCGCGCCGCCGCCGCGGCGATCTCGGCGCTCGTCGTCGTCCGCGATCGGGTACGTCGGGATCGAGGCCGACATCGGCGGCAACGGGGAAATGCCGCTGCTCGTCTTCGAGACCCTGGCGATCGGCCTGCTCCTGTCGACGGGGTGGGACGAGCGGCCGACACTGCTGCTGACCGGGCTCTTGCTGGCCGGCGCCGCCGTCACCAAGGTCGAAGGGCTGCCGTTCGCCGTGGCGGCGGCGGGATTCGCCGTTCTCGCGCGCCGCAAGCCCTGGCGGGGCGCGGCGCGCTCTCTCGCCGCCCTTCTCGGGCCCGCGGCCGCCGCGCTGGCGGTGTGGTTCGCGTTCGGCGCGACGCGAAAGCTCTTCTTCGGCTACTCGGAAAGCGGCCGCTTCCTCGACCTCTACCCCGATCGCATCGGGGCCGTCGTCCGGACGATCGTCCATGAACCTTCTCGGCGCGGGCCACGGCCTTCCCTGGCTCGTTCCCTTCGCGTGCCTGCTCGCGGCGGTTCCGCTTTCGCGTCGGGCCCTCGTGCCGCTCGGAACGGCCGTCGTCCTGGCGGCGTTCTTCGTCTTCACCTACCTCCACCGCGCCGAGGACCCCTCGCTCTGGATCTCGTGGTCGGCCGCCCGGGTCTTCTCGCCCCTGGGCGTGCTGCTCGCGCTGGCAGCTACGTGCGGGGACGCGCCGTCTCGGCCGCAGTCTTCCGGGCTGAGCGCCCGAGAATCGCCGCCCCGATGACGAGCGTCGCGAGGCTCACCGCGGCTCCGTACCGGAAACCGTCGGGCAGGTAGCGAAGCGTGAGGAGGTGCCGCCCGCTCGGCACGCGAAACGCCAGGAAGGCGTGGTTGTACGGGAGCGCCGCGATCCGGGATTGGTCGAGATCCGCCTTCCACCCCGGCCAGGCCGGCAGGGACGTCGCGACGAGGACGGGCCCTCGAGCGTCGACCCGAACCTCCATCCGCCCGCCGCGCGCCGACACGACCTCCACGCGCGCGTCGCCGTTCTCGACCCAGCTCCCGGCGGCCCCGTCCTCGACGACTCCGCGTTCGCCGAAATCCCGGATCGACTCGAGGGTCGCCAGCCGCCGCTCCGAATCCGGCTCGCTGCGGTAGAAACGGGGCGCGAACGCGAGGGGTAGAGCCCGCGGGTTCTCGACGAGCCGGAGGCTCGCCCCCGAGGCTCGAACCGGCCAGCCTGCCGGCGGCGGAAGGTCCATCTCCGTCAGGACCCACCGCGCCGAGAGGAACGCCAGGAACGGGCGCGTCGGATCGTCGATCCGGTTGAACCAGACGGGCTGAAGCTCGCACCAGAGCGGGAAGGTCTCCCGGAAGCGCCGCAGCGTCAGCGCTTCGTAGCCGCGAACGTCGTCGAGGCCGTAGACGGCCGAGGCGTTCGGGATGAGCGCCCGGCCCACGCCGGCCATTCGGTAGGCGGGGTCTCTCGGGATGGCGTCCAGCACCGCGAAGCGCGGGTAGAACGTCCTCTCGGGCATCGTCGGGTGCGTGCCGGCCTGCTCGAAAACGCGCGAGGCGGCGAACACGGCCAGGAGAGCCGACAGGCCGATCGACGCGCGCCTCCGTCGCGAGAGCACCGCGATCAGCCCGATCCCGGCGACGAGCGGAACGAGCTGGAGAAGCAGCCGCTCGCGCGCGAATGCGGGCGGCATGCCGAGGGCCGCCAGACGCGGCTGCGCGCGGGCGAAGAGCCAGACGATCAGAGCGATCGACGCCACGCCGCCGGCGACGAAAGCCGGCGCCCCTTCGCCGTCCCGGAGCCGGTTGGCGCCGAGCGCCGCGAGCACGCACAGCGCGAGGAGCGTCCACAGGAGCACGCGTTCGTTCAAGGCGATGTCGAAGAGCGGGAGCTTCGCCAGAGCGTCGGCCGCCGGCGTCTTGGTCCACACGGCGAGACAGAAGAGGCCGAGGCCGGCGAAGAACCACCTCGCCCGTCCGCGGGCGAAGAGGCCCGAGAAAGCCAGCGGAAAGAGCAGGGTCCCGGCGTAGGCCGAGGGCTCGTGGAAGCCGACCGCCAGCTGGCCGTGTCCCGACACGCCGACGGCGTAGGGCACCACCTGCGGCGTGAGGCGCCCGAGGCTCCGGGACGCCGGCAGGGAGCGGGGCTGCCTCGCGTACCAGCTCGTTCTCTGGAAATGCTCCTGCGTGTGCGGGAGGACCTCCGCGACCGGCCACAGGATCACGGCCGAGAGGCCCAGCGCGAACGCCGCCGCGCCCGCGGCGCACAGCGCCGGCCCGAGCCGCCGGCCGCGCCGCGCGCCGAGAAGCTCGTAGAGAAAGTACAGCCCGGCGCCCGCCCCGCCGTGGAGCAGCGTCTCGGGATGGCCGGCCGACGCGATCAGGAACACGGCCGCGACCACGATCGCGGCGCTGCGGGCGCCGGGCTCGCGCACGATCCGCCGGACGCCGAGCAGGAGGAGCGGAATCGGCGCCGCGGCCGGCATCGGCGGCACGCCCAGGTAGAAGATCATCCAGTTCGAGAAGCGCCCAGCCCAATCCGCCCAGGAGCGACGCGCGCGTGCCGCAGCCGAGGTCCCGCAGGAAGAGGAACGCCGCCAGCAGCGCGAGGAAGAGCCGCAGGGTCACGTCGAACGTCCAGGCCTGCGGCAGAGGCAGCAGCATGCCCACGAGGGTGCCCGGGTGCAGCACGGCGGATTGCGCGACCGCGAGCAGCGGCTCCCCCGCAAGAACGTGCGGGTTCCAGAGCGGCAGCCGGCCTTCCGCGAGCGCCTCGCGCACGGCGGCGCGCCACGGGATCTGCTGATAAACGATGTCGCCGAGAAGCGGCGTCCGGTCGTCGGCGACGTGCAGCTCCAGGCGACGCGAGCCGAAGGGATAGCCGTTGTACAGGATGTCGATCGGCCCGTAGACGGCATCCGTGAAGATCGCCCTTCCCGTGAAGAGGAGGGGCGCCGCCACGAGCAGCAAGGCCGTCCGCCGAGGCAGCGGGAGAACGAAGCGGTGCGCGAGCCAGAGCAGAATCCCCGCGGTTCCCCCGTAGACCGCGAGGGAGCGCGCGACGGAAAGCACCATCCGCGTGGTCTACGAAGCCCGGCGCGCCGTCGTTGCCATCAGGATGGCGGCGAGAAGGCCGGCCGCCCCCGCGGTGAGACCGAGCGGCCACGAAGGCGGGGAGTATCTCAGACGGACCGCGTGGGACCCGGGCGGCAGCCAGAAGCCGACGAACGCGTGGTTGACCGTCTCGAGCGGAATGGCGATTCCGTTCTCGATCGCCCTCCACCCCGGCCAATCCGGCAGCGAGGTCGCGACGAACGCGCGGCGTCGCCACCTCCGCCTCGATGGCGAGATCCGGCCCGATCTCGCGAAGGCGAAGCGCCGCCTCGCCGCCGGGCTCTTCGGCGCGCCCAGCGCCCGGCGCCGAGAGCCACGCGGTCCGCGCGAAGTCCGTTTCCCGCCGCAGGGCCTCGAGGCGCCGGCCCGCGTCCGGTTCCCGCCGGAGCGTCCGGGGAACGAACGCTCGCGGCAGCGCGAGCGGGTTCTCGAAGACCGCGAGCTCGGCGGTGCGGGCCCGTTCCCGCCAGCCCGCCGGCGCGGGGTCGCGCGGGCCGCCGATGGCATAGCGCGCGTTGAGGAAGCCGAGGAACGGCGCGCCGAGGTCGGTCACCAGGTTGAAGGACGCCGGCTGCGCGCGGCACCAGAGGACGTAAGTGTCCGCGAAACGGTCGAGCACCAGGGACTCGTACCCGCGCACGTCTTCGAGGCCGTACAGCGTCGCTCCGTTGGGGCGAAAGTTCGTCCCCGCCGCGACGACGCGCGAGGGCCCGGCATCGCGGGACCCGGCATCGCTCGACATCGACGCGAGGCCCGGCAACGGCGGCGCGAGTGTCGAGGCGGGAAGCGTCGGATACACGCCGCGCATCTCGAGGAATCGCTGCGCCGCGAGCAGCACGATCGCCGCGGAGGCGATCGGCCGTCCCCGCCGCCAGGCCGCCGCGAGAGCGCCGAGGAGGACGACCGGAACGAGCTCCTGGAGAAACTGCGCGGTCACGAAGGCGGCCGGCAGGGCCCGATCCGCGAAGACCGGCCCGGAGAGAAGGAACGCCGCGAGGAGCACGGCGACGACGACCGCGCAAGCGGCCGCGAGCCGCGGGCCGGCGCTTTCCGTCTCGACGCGGCGGGCCCCGAAAGCCGCCAGGCCCGAGAGCCCCAGGCCGGCCAGGAACACCAGCCGGTAGTTGAGGGCGAGCGCGAACCCGGGCAGCCGGGAAGTCAGATCGTGGAGGCCCGGCAGGCTCGCGCCGTACGCGAGGCCCGCGAGCGCGAAGACGAGGAAGATCGAGCGTCCGCGCTCGACCGGCCGCCTTCGACCGAGACCCGCGAGAGCCAGCGGGAAGAGCACCGCGCCGGCGTAGCCGAGGGGCATCCCGGAGCCGTCGTTGCGCGGCGTCTGGACGGGGCTCCGGCCGTAGATGCCGTGCGCGAACGGCAGCACGTCCGGAAGAAGCCGCCTCGCCGCCTCCGCCAGCGCCACCGACTGGCGGGCGCTCCCCGATGCCAGCGACTGCCGGCGTGCGCGATATTCCGCGGAGCGCGGAATCGCCTCGAGGAGCGGAAAGAGCTGCGGGCCCGACAGCAGCAGGGCGAGCCCGCCGGCTCCGAGCGCGCCGGCGATCGCGCGTCCCCGGCCGCTCGCCGCGGAGAGCTCCCAGAGGAAGTAGACGCCGCCTGCGGCGACGCCATGGAAGAAGGACTCGGGGTGTCCGGCGCAGAATGCGAGCCACAGCGCCGCGGCCGTCAGGCCGATCGCCGCGCGGCCCGGCGCGCGCGCGAGCCGGCGAAGGCCGAGCAGCAACAGCGGGAAGGTCGCCGTCGCCGGCCCCACGCTCCACCCGACCCAGAAGAGCACGTAGGTCGAGAAGCCCCACCCGACCGCGCCCGCCATCGCCGCGCGCGCGCCGAGTCCAAAGTCGGAAAAGAAGAGGAAGGCCGACAGCAGCGCCAGGAGCAGCGTGAACGCGCACGAGAACGTGAAGGACAGCGGCACGCGGGAGTCCGAGGCCGAGCCAGGTCGCCGGATGCAGAACGCCGGCCTGGGCCGTCCCGAGAAGCGGGCCGCCCGCCAGCACGAACCGGTTCCACAGAGGCAGGCGGCCGTTCGCGGCGGCCTCCCGCACGGCGGCGCGCCACGGGAGGTTCGCGAAGGCGAGGTCCGACAGGATCGGGTTCGCGGGCGGGGCCTCGTTTCGCGCCTCGGCGATCGCGCGCCACGGGTCGGAAGTCCGATACAGATCGGAAGGACCGTAGAGCTCTCCCCGCAGGACGGCCCGTCCGGTGAAGACCAGAGGCAACAGGACCAGGATCACCGCGGCGCCCGCGGGCACGTCGCCGACGAACCGTCGGGCGAGCCACACGGCCAGGGCCGCCGAGGCGGCGTAGGTCAGCCAGAGCGCGACGGCTTCGATCCCCGGATTCTAGACGCTAAGATCCGGGCGTGGCGTACTCCTGGGAACGGACGACGGAGGAGGAAAAGGCCGCGATCCTCGCCTCCCTCGCCGGGGCGCCCGTGCGGCAGCCGCCGCGGGTCGTCGAGATCTCCTGGCAGGACCGCTGCAACATCGACTGTTTCTTCTGCTCGACCTCGGAGATCCGCGCCGGCAACTTCGAGCTCTCGGGCGAGCGTCTCGAGAAGCTCTTCGACGAGATGCGCGCGATGGGCGTCCGGGGCGTGCGCCTGATGGGCGGCGGCGAGCCGCTCTTCCGCAAGGACGCCGCGGCCCTCATCGCCGCGATCGGAGCGCGCGGCCTGCGGATCACCGACGTCACGACCAACGGCGTGCTCCTGACGGAGTCCGTCGTGCGCGCGCTCTACGCCGCCGGCTGCGACGAGATCTGCGTGTCGCTGAACGCCGGAGACGCGCGGTCCTACGCGGCGATGATGCAGACGACCGGCAGGAACTTCGACCGCGTCGTCGAGAACATCCGGCGAGCCGCCGCCCTCAAGCGCGAGACCGGGAGCGAGACGCAGCTGCGCGTCCAGTTTCTGGTCTACAAGGAGAACTACCGGCAGCTCCCGGAGATGTACCGGCTCTTTCGCGACACGGGCGCCGACCGATTCTGGCTGAACGGGCTCTATCCGGTTCGCCCGATGCCGCAGATGTCGGACGCGGACGTCGCCGAGATGCTCCTCGCCTACGAAGAGGTCCTCGCCCAGGACTACTTCGAGCACCTCGAGCGCTTTTCGTTCTGGGAGAGGTCGATCGCCGAGCGCATCGAGGCCTCGACGCGGAAGGTCTTCGCGCAGGCGCCGCTCGCGCGGCGGGCCCGCACGAAGCTCAAGCACGTCCTCGACCGCGAGGGGCGCGAGACGCGGGCCCTCGCTCCGCTCCACGAGTTCTGCCTCGTCGGCTGGTACTCGATGACTCTCAACGCCAACGGGGACGCGGTGACCTGCTGCATCCTCCAGGACCACCCGACGGCGGTCCTCGGCAGCATCCACAAGTCGAGCCTCGCCGAGATCTGGTTCGGCGAGGCCTACTCGCGGTTCCGTGCCGAGCTATCCGAGATCATGGCCCGCCGCGGCGAGGTCGCCGACTTCTCGAGCGGCTGCTCCGTCCAGGGCGTGTGCGCCGAGAAGGGCGCCTGCCCCACCCGCTCCTACTACTGGGCGGGCGACGCCGACTTCCGCCGGAAGTTCCACGACACGGTCGAGGCCATGCCCCGCCCCTCCGGTCCCCCGTTCGCCACCCTACCCGCCGGCCGCCCCTCGGCGCGCCTGCCCGTCCACACCGGCGTCTACAAGTAGGACGGACGGGACAGCTCCGCGCTACGACCGATCACCGACCGTCAGGCAGTCATCCGCTCGCGGCGCGAATAGTCTCCCGAGCGAAGCGAGGGAGGAGGTTCGCGCCGCGGGAGCGAGCGCGGAGCGGAGGGATCAGGCTCGCGGTCGAGCCCACAGGCGAGCCGCGAGCCGGTGCGCCCTACGGGCGCAGATCCCTCCGCGTAGCGCTCGCGACGTTAAAACGGCCACCATCCCGTCGGGCAGGTTCTTCGCCAGGTCGTTGTAGAGAACGACCGCGAGCAGCGCGAGGATCATCACGAACCCGACCTGCAGGATGCGCTCCTTGACGCGCAGCGAGAAGTCCCGCCGGGCGATCCCCTCGACTCCGAGGAGGAAGAGGTGCCCGCCGTCGAGGACCGGGATCGGCAGGAGGTTGAAGATGCCGAGCTGCAGCGAGATCGCGGCCATGAACGCGAGCAGCGGCACCGCTCCCTTGCGCGCCTCCTGACCGGAGAACTTGGCGATGTCGAGCGGTCCCGACATGGTCTTCATGCTGGCCTTGCCGCGGAAGAGCCGGCCGAGCACGGAGAGCGTCATCCGAAAGTCGGTCTCGACGCGCCGGAAACCCTCCACGAAGGCCTGCTTCACCGGGAAGCGTTCGACGACCTCCGGGAGATCGCCGCCGACCTGCACGCCGACCTTCCACACGCCGTCGGACTCCTGGCGGGGGGCGACGGTCACCGTCGCCACCCTTCCGGCCCGCTCGTAGACGATCGGGAAGGGCCCCGGCGCCGCGTTCTTCACGGCCTCGACGAACTTCGCGAAGACCTGGTCCGGGGAGCCGTGGATCGGCTTTCCGGCGACCGACAGGATGATGTCGCCGGGCTTCAGTCCCGCCTCGGCCGCCGGCGATCCGCCGACGACGCCGTCGAGCCGGGCGCGAACGGAGGTGCCGAAGTCGGGAAGCAGACCGACCTGCCCCATGTCGTACTTCGACTCGGCCTTCGGCGTCACCGTCAGGAAGACGGGGCTGCCCCCGCGATCGACCTCGACCTGGAGCGGCTCGCGGGCGTTCATCGCGAAGATGAAGAGGGCGTCCCGCCAGCGAGGCGTCTGCCGGCCGTCGATCGACACGATCCGGTCTCCCGGCTGGAAGCCCGCGGCGGCTCCGGGCGAGCCGGCCTCCACGACGCGGACGACCGGCTTCTCGAGCTCGTACGCGGCCACCTTCGTGCCGACGGCGAAGACCGTCGAGTGCAGAACGACCGCCAGCACCAGATTCATCGCCGGGCCCGCGAGGAGCACGAGCGCTCGCTGCCAGCGCTTGCCGACCGGCGGCGCCTCCTGCGACGTCCCTTCGGTGACCGTGGACTCATCCGGCCCGAGGCCGATGACGCGCACGTAGCCGCCCAGGGGGATCGCGGACACGCGGTAGTCGGTGCCGCGCCACTTCCTGCCGAAGAGCCGCTTTCCGAAACCCACCGAGAAGACCTCGACGGGGAAGCCGAAGAACTTGGCGACGGCGAAGTGCCCGAACTCGTGCACCACGACGAGCACCGAAAGAACGACGATGAGGGCGAGGACGTTGCTCAGGATCTGCAAGACGGACTCCTTGACCGAACTATTGGACGATGGCCGGGGCGCGGCGCCGGACGATTTCCGAGGCGGCGCTGCGGGCCGTCCGGTCGACCGCCTCCGCCTCGTCCAGGCTTCGCGGGGCGGCCGGCTGGCCGACGCTTTCCATGGTTCCCGAAACGACGTTAACGATGTCGGGGAACGAAATCTTCCCCTCGAGAAATGCCGCGACCGCGACCTCGTTGGCCGCGTTGAGGACCGCGGGCATCCCTCCCCCGGCCTGCAGGGCCTGGCGGGCCAGGCCGAGGGCCGGGTAGCGGCGGGGCTCGAGCTCGAAGAAATCGAGGCGCGCGAGCGCCGGCAGGTCCAGGCGCCCGAAGTCGTTGGCGAACCTCTCGGGGTAGCCCAGCGCGTACACGATCGGAAACTTCATGTCGTTTCGCGCCAGCTGCGCCACGAGCGACCCGTCGACGAACTCGACGAAGGAGTGGACGAGCGACTGGGGATGGATCACGACGTCGATTCGCTCGCCCGGCAGTCCGAACAGGAAGTGCGCCTCGATGACCTCGAGGCCCTTGTTCATCATCGTCGCCGAATCGATCGTGATCTTCGGGCCCATCTTCCAGGTGGGGTGGGCGAGCGCGTCCTCGACCGTGATCGCGTCGAACGTGTCCAGGCGCCGCTCGCGGAAGGGGCCGCCCGAGGCCGTCAGGACGAGGCGCCGCGCCTCCCCGGGCCGGCCGCAACGCATCGCCTGGTGGATCGCGCTGTGCTCGGAGTCGACCGGCACGAGCTCGGCGCCGCTCTTGTTCGCCTCGTCCAGGATGAGCTCGCCGGCGACGACGAGCGGCTCCTTGTTGGCGAGGGCGAGGCGCTTGCCGGCGCGGACCGCGGCGTGCGCGGAGCGCAGGCCGAGCGCTCCGACCAGCCCGCCGACCACGGTGTCGGCCTTCGGGTGACAGGCCGCTTCGTTCAAGCCGTCGAGGCCCGACACGATGCGGCAGTTCGCGCCCGCCGGCAGGAGCCGCTCGAGCCGGGAGACGTCCTCGGCCCGGTCGATCGCGACGAGGTCCGGCCGGTGCGCGGCGACCTGCTCCGCGAGCTTTTCGAGCGACCGGCCGGCGGCGAGCGCGGCCACGCGGAAGCGATCCGGAAACGCGGCGACGACGTCGAGGGCCGAGCACCCGATCGAGCCGGTCGAGCCCAGGATGGACAGGGTTTTCATGGCCAACGGGTCATTCTATAGGCCCCGCACGAGGAAGGCGGCCAGGACCGGCGCCGCGAAGAGGAGCGAGTCGACCCGGTCGTAGAAGCCGCCGTGACCGGGCAGGAATGTCCCGGAGTCCTTGACCCCCGCGCCCCGCTTCCAGAGGGACTCCACGAGGTCCCCGACCTGGCCCGCGGTCGATGCGAGGGCCCCGGCGGCGGCCCCCGTGACCGGACCGAGCTCCGGCAGAAACCACCAGGTCCCGGCGGCGGCGCCGAAGATCGTGGCCCCCGCGAACCCGGCGATCGACCCCTCCCAGGTCTTCTTGGGCGAGATCACCGGCGCGAGCGGGTGCCGGCCGAACCGCTTGCCGAAGTAATAAGCGCACGAGTCGCACGCCCAGACGAGAAGCAGCAGCATCAGGACGGCCCGCGGCGAGCGGGCGCGAAGGAGACAGATCGCTGCCGCAGGCAACGCGATCGAAACGACTCCGAAGACGGTCGACGCGGCGCCGGCGAGCGCGGCCGCCGGCGGGATGCGCGCGGCCATCGGCGCGATCGCGGCGAGGAACACCGTCACCAGGCCCGCCGCGTACCAGAAGCCCGGCCGCGATTTGACCACGAACTCGACGAGCGTCCCGGAAGGCGTCTCGAAGCGCAGCGGCCCCCAGAGCAGCGCGGCTCCGCCCAGGAGCAGCGCCGAAGCCGCGAGGCCGACGGTCTTGGCGACCGGGTGCCCCGTCTTCTCGGCGATCCGGTAGAACTCCCAGACCGCGCCGAGCGCCACCACGGCGACGAGGGCGTTGAAGAGAAGCGGCGGCCCCTGGAAGAGGACCGCCAGGACGATCGGGATCGCGACCGCCGCGGCGAGCTCGCGCTTCACGCCCTCCGGCCTTCGGCTTCCGGCTCCGGAGCGCGCCCCTCGATCACGCCGCCGTACCGGCGCTCGCGCTTCTGGAAGTCGAGGATCGCTTCGAACAGGTGCCGCTTGCGGAAGTCCGGCCAGAGGGTCGGGGTGACCCAGATCTCGCTGTAGGCGATCTGCCAGAGCAGGAAGTTCGAGACGCGCATCTCGCCGCTGGTGCGGATCAAGAGGTCCGGGTCGGGCAATCCCGCCGTCGAGAGGCGCGAGCCGAGCGTCTCCTCGTCGATCTGCTCGGGCGTGAGGCGGCCCGAGGCGACGTCGTTGGCGAGCGAGCGGCAGGCGTCGACGATCTCGGTCCGGCCGCCGTAGTTGAGGGCGATGTTGAACGTCATCCCGCGGCACGAGGACGTCGCGGCGAGGCCGTGCGCGAGGGCCTTCTGGACCGAGGGGTCGAGCTCGTTCATCCGGCCGACGACCCGGAACCGGATGTCGTTCTTCAGGAGGTTGGAGAGCTCCTTGGCGAGGTACTCCTTGAGGAGCGCCATGAGCGTCACGATCTCGAAGCGCGGCCGCTTCCAGTTCTCCACGGAAAACGCGTAGAGCGTCAGCGCGTCGAGCTCGAGGCGGGCGCAGGTCTCCACGGTCTCGCGGACCGACGCGATCCCCGCGCGGTGGCCCTCCACCCGGGGGGAGCCCCGCTGCTTGGCCCAGCGGCCGTTGCCGTCCATGATGATGGCGACGTGCCGCGGGAGCTTCGCCAGCTCGATCTCGTCGAGGAGCTGCCGCTCGAAAGAGCCCTTCGCCGCCAGGTTGTCGAGATCGATCATGCGCCTGCCCGCGATTTTACTCCCCGTATCCCACCCTCACCAGCGTCAGGCCCCGCGCGGCCGCCTTGGCGGAGAGCTTGCGGCGGTCGCCTTTCGCGACGAGCTCCGCCGCGCGCCCGGCCGGCACGCGCCCCCGGGCCTCGTCGGCGAGCACGCCGGCCATGGACCGGACCATGCCCCGGAGGAAACCGTCGCCGCGAAAGAGCGCCCGCAGCTCCTCGCCCGACTCCTCGATCGTGACGGATTCGAGCCAACGGACGCCGGACTCGCCGCGCTCGAGCTTCACGGCGAAGACCGAGAAATCGCGCCTCCCCGGCAGCGACGCCGCGGCCTCGCGCATGCGCGCGGCATCCGCGCGCCGGGAGATCGGCGCGACGAACGGGGCGTCGCGGGGCGGGATCACGTCGGCGCGGCTCCACCGGTAGAGGTACTCTTTCCAGCGCGCGTCGAAGCGCGCGTGGAAGCTCGGCGCGGCGAGCGACACCGCGAGCACACGCACGTCTTCCGGCAGGCGTCCGTTCACGGCGTCGCGGACGATCTCGGGATCGCGCGGCCGGGGAAGGTCGAAGTGCACGACCTGGCCGTCCGCGTGCACTCCGGCGTCGGTCCGGCCCGCGCCTTCGACCCGGACCGGAGCCCGAGCGAGTCGCTGCACGGCCTCCTCCAGGACCGCCTGGACGGTGCGCGCCGCATTCTTCTGCATCTGCCAGCCGTGGAAACGGGTGCCGACGTACGCGACGGTGGCGCGATAGCGCTGGCTGTGGCTCAAGCGGCGTCGAGTCTACGCCGCGGCGCCCGGCGGGCGGGGCCGCGATAGGCTTCGGCCATGGTCCGCCGTTCTCCGGGACCCGCGCCGCGCCCCGAGTCCCCGATGGCGCTTCCCGTCCACGGTGCGGCGCCCCCGCCCTCGACGCCCTCCGCGCCCGCCCCGCGGCCGCCGTCCGACCTCCCCGGGCTGACGCTCTCGATCCAGGGCATGCACTGCGCCTCCTGCGTCACGACGATCGAGAACGCGCTGTCCGCGGTTCCCGGCGTCGAGGAGGCGTCGGTCAATCTCGCCACCGCGCGCGCCGAGGTCCGCGGGCGCAACCTCGCCCCGCCGCGCCTGATCGCCGCTGTCCGCGAGAGCGGTTACGACGCCCGGACCGCGGACGAGACCGCCGGGGCGAGCCCGGACGCCGCGGCGGCGCGCGAGGCGAGGAGCGTCCTCGTCCGGACGCTCGTGGCCGCCGTCCTGACGGCGCCGGTCGTCGTGGTGTCGATGGCGGAGATCCACTTCCCCGGCCGCAACTGGGCGCTGCTCGCTCTCACGCTGCCCGTCTACTTCTGGGCGGGCTCGCCGTTTCTCTCGGGCGCGATTCGCACCCTCTCGCACCGGACGGCGAACATGGACACCCTGATCGCGATCGGAACGACCGCGGCCCTGGGGCTCTCGATCGCATCGACGCTCTTCC
The DNA here is from genome assembly GCA_963810205.1 of uncultured Acidobacteriota bacterium. GTDB lineage: Bacteria > Acidobacteriota > Thermoanaerobaculia > UBA5066 > Gp7-AA6 > DAHUXD01. Next base: position 30,654 of record CAWEMP010000020.1, on the reverse strand, counting down.
CGGACGCCCTGTCTCCGGCGGCCGGCGCGGGCGGCGGGATGGGACACGTGTACTACGAGGCGGTCGGCGTGATCCTGACCCTCGTCCTCCTCGGCCGGTACCTCGAGACCCGCGCCCGCCGGAAGACCTCGGCGGCGATCCGGAAGCTCCTCGACCTCGCCCCGAAGACGGCGCGCCTCGTCCAGGGCGACGCCGAACGAGAAGTCCCGCTGACCGAGGTCCGGACCGGCGACCGATTGCGCGTCAAGCCGGGGGACGCCGTCCCGGTCGACGGCGTCGTGCGCTCGGGAGCTTCCTCGGTCGACGAGTCCATGGTCACGGGCGAGTCCATCCCGGTCGTCAAGGCCGAGGGCGACCGCGTCATCGGCGGCACGCTGAACGGCGAAGGCGCGTTCGACATGGAGGCGACCGCCGTCGGAAGCGCGACCGCCCTGGCGCAGATCGTGCGGCTCGTCGAGCGGGCCCAGGCGTCCAAACCCCCGATCCAGAAGCTCGCGGACCGAATCTCGGGCATCTTCGTCCCGGTCGTCCTCGGCATCGCGGTGGTGACGTGGGTCGTCTGGTACGTCGTCGGCCCCGAGCCCCGAGCTCTCTTTGCGACCATCGCGTTCGCTTCGGTCCTCATCATCGCCTGCCCGTGCGCGCTCGGCCTCGCGACGCCGACGGCGATCCTCGTCGGGACCGGCCGGGGGGCCCGCTCGGGAATCCTCTTTCGCAACGCCGAGGCCCTCGAGAAGGCCCGACGCATCACGCTCGTGCTCCTCGACAAGACCGGAACGATCACGGAGGGCAAACCCCGGTTGACCGAGCGGGTGCACGTCTCCGGCGTCGGCGACGACGTGCTCCTGGGCCTCGCGGCCGCGCTCGAGAAGGGCTCGGCGCATCCCCTGGCCCAGGCGCTCGTCGCCGCGGCGAAGGAGAAGGGCATCGCCCTGCCGAAGATCGAGACGTTCGAGTCCCGGACGGGCCTCGGCGTGGCGGGCCGGGCCGGTGGCCGGCGCCTGCTCGTCGGGAACGTCCGCTTCCTCGAAAGCGAGGGCATCGACGTCTCGCCGGTCGCCGAGGAGATCGCGCGCTTTTCCGGGGAAGGAAAGACTCCTCTTCTGATCGCGGCCGGCGGCAAGCTCCTGGGCCTCTTCGCCGCGGCGGACCGCGAGAAGCCCGGCGCCGCCGCGGCGATCGCGAGCCTGCGCGCCCGCGGCCTCAAGGTCGCGATGCTCACAGGCGACCGGGACGAGACCGCCCGCGCCGTCGCCGCGCGCGTCGGGATCTCCGAGGTGTTCTCGCAGGTGCTCCCGGAGGACAAGGCCGGGAAGGTCCTGGAGCTTCAGGATCGGGGCGAGGTCGTGGCGATGGTCGGCGACGGCGTCAACGATGCTCCGGCGCTCGCCCAGGCGGACGTCGGCATCGCGATCGGGGCCGGTGCCGACGTCGCGATCGAGGCCTCCGACGTCACGCTCGTCGGCGGGAGCCTCGAGCTCGTATCCACGGCGATCGGCCTGTCGCGAGCGACCCTCTCGACCATCCGCCAGAACCTGCTCTTCGCCTTCCTCTACAACGTGCTCGGGATCCCGATCGCGGCGGGAGCTCTGTATCCGCTGCTCGGCTGGATGCTCTCGCCCATGATCGCCTCGGCCGCCATGGCGGCTTCGTCCGTTTCGGTCGTCGGCAACAGCCTGCGCCTCGGGCGCCGGAGGCTCGGATGAGCCCGGCGGTGATCTGGACGGCGGACCGGATCGCCGCCGTCGGAGCGGGTGTTCTCCTTCTCGGGGGCATTGCGGTCTTCTTCTTCGGCAAACGGCGCCCGGCCGCTCCGGCACGCCCGACCGCCGGGGCGCAGGAGGTCACGGTCGTGGTCAAGGGCGGCTACTCTCCGGATCTGATCGTCGCCCGCAAGGGGATCCCCCTCCGGCTCGTCTTCGACCGCCGCGAAAACAGTCCCTGCAGCGACGAGATCGTGTTCCCGGACTTCGGCGTCCGCCGGGCGCTTCCGGCCTTCGCGAAGACCCCGCTCGAGATCCTGCCCGACCGGAGCGGCGAGTTCGAGTTCACCTGCGGGATGAACATGCTCCACGGCAAGCTCCTCGTCGAATGAACGCGAACGATCCTCTGCTGCGGATCACCGAGATCTTCAAGTCGATCCAGGGCGAGTCGACGCGGGCGGGGCTTCCCTGCGCCTTCGTTCGGCTGACGGGCTGCGCCCTCCGGTGCGTCTGGTGCGATACGGCCTACGCCTTCCATGGCGGCGGCGAGATGCCGGTCTCGGAGGCCTCCGCGCGGGCGCTCGCGATGGGGACCGACCTCGTCGAGATCACCGGAGGCGAGCCGCTCGAGCAGGAGGCGGTCTATCCCCTGATGGACCGGCTGCTCGAGGCGAAGAGGACGGTGCTTCTCGAGACGGGCGGGCACGTTCCGCTCGATCGCGTGGATCCGCGGGTCGTCAAGATCGTGGACGTCAAGGCGCCGGGCAGCGGCATGCAGCACGCCAACCTGCCCGAGAGCCTCGAACGACTCCAGCCGCACGACGAGCTGAAGTTCGTCCTCGCCGACCGCCGCGACTTCGACTGGTCCCTCGAGCTCGTCCGCCAGCGGGATCTCGACGCGAAGCACGTCGTGACTTTTTCGCCGGTCTGGGGCGACCTTCCCGCGGCCGACCTCGCCGCCTGGGTTCGCGACTCCGGGCGGCCGATTCGCCTCGGCCTTCAGCTCCACAAGGTGATCTGGGGAGACGTGCCGGGCCGATGAGCCGGCGCGCGGTCGTCCTTCTCTCGGGCGGGCTCGACTCGGCGACGAGCCCTCCTGATCGCCCGCGAGGAGGGCTTCGAGGTGCATGCCCTCTCCTTCGACTACGGCCAGCGCCACGCCGTCGAGCTCGACTGCGCCCGCCGGGTCGCGGCGGCCTGCGGCGTGCGCGCGCATCGCGTCGTCCGGATCGACTTTCCGGCGGCAGGCGCTTCGGCGCTGACCGACCCCGCGCTCGCCATCCCGCGGCATGCCCTTCACCGCGAGCCGATTCCGATCACCTACGTTCCCGCGCGCAACATGCTCTTCCTGGCGCACGCCGTCGCGTGGGGCGAGGCCCTGTCGGCCTTCGACATCTTCATCGGCGCCAACGCACTCGACTACTCCGGCTATCCGGACTGCCGGCCCGAGTTCCTCGAGGCTTTCGAGAAGACCGCGAACCTCGGAACGCGCGCCGGCGTCGAAGGCGCGGCGTTTCGGATCCATGCGCCGCTTCTCCGCATGACCAAGGCGGATATCGTCCGTAAGGCCGCCGCTCTCGGGCTCGACTTCGCGAGCGACCTCCTCCTGCTACGACCCCGGGGCGAATGGCGAGCCCTGCGGCGCCTGCGATTCCTGCCTTCTGCGCGCGAAGGGGTTCGAGGAAGCGGGGATGGTCGACCCTCGGGCAAGGTTGGCGTAACATATTGAGTCTACTAAGCTAATATATTGTATACTTATTTACTTGACAATGATGGACTCAACTACTAGGATTCAGCCTCGGCGATGGGAAGTTAAGTCATGCGTTTCGATCAGTTGACCATCAAGGCCCAGGAGGCCGTTCAGGAGGCACAGCGCGACGCGCGGGCCCGCGGAAACGCGGAGCTGGTCGGCGACCATCTGCTGCTCGCGCTGCTGAAGCAGAGCGAGGGCGTGGTGGTCCCGATCCTCCAGAAGCTCGGGGCGAGCCCCGAGGCCCTCGCCCGCCAGATCGAGTCGGACCTCGACGCGCGGCCCAAAGTCTCGGGCGCCTCGGCCGACCCCCTGCTCGCGCGCGACCTGAACCGCGTCTTCGACCGCGCCTTCGAGATCGCCAAGGATTTCGGCGACGAGTACGTCTCGAGCGAGCACTTCCTGCTCGCCCTCTCCGAGGCCGACCCCGCGACCGCGAAACGGCTGGCGAAGGCCGGCGTCCAGAAGGACGCGCTGCTGAAAGCCCTCAAGGAGGTTCGCGGCTCGGCTCGGATCACCGATCCCAACCCCGAGGACAAGTACCAGGCGCTGAAGAGGTACACGCGCGACCTGACGGATCTCGCCCGCCGCGGGAAGATCGACCCCGTCATCGGCCGCGACGAGGAGATCCGCCGCGTCATCCAGGTCCTCTCCCGCCGCACCAAGAACAACCCGGTCCTGATCGGCGAGCCGGGAGTCGGAAAGACGGCCATCGTCGAAGGCCTCGCCCGCCGCATCCACATGGGCGACGTGCCGGAGGGGCTCAAGAACAAGCGCGTCGTCTCGCTCGACCTGGGGGCGATGATCGCGGGCGCCAAGTACCGCGGCGAGTTCGAAGATCGCCTCAAGGCCGTCCTCAAGGAGATCGAGGAGGCGCAGGGCACGGTCGTTCTCTTCATCGACGAGCTCCACACGCTGATCGGCGCCGGCGCCGCCGAGGGGGCGATGGACGCCTCCAACATGCTCAAGCCCGCGCTCGCGCGCGGGGAGCTGCGCGCGATCGGCGCGACGACGCTCGCCGAATACCAGAAGCACATCGAGAAGGACGCCGCTCTCGAACGGCGGTTCCAGCCCGTCTACGTCGACGAGCCCACGGTCGAGGACACGATCGCGATCCTGCGCGGCCTGCAGGAGCGCTACGAGATCCACCACGGCGTGCGCATCACCGACGGGGCGCTCGTGGCGGCGGCCCGGCTGTCCCACCGCTACATCACCGAGCGGTTCCTGCCCGACAAGGCGATCGACCTGATCGACGAGGCGGCCGCGCGCCTGCGCACGCAGATCGACTCCGTACCGGTCGAGATCGACGCCGTCGATCGTCGGATCGTCAACCTCGAGATCGAGAAACGCGCGCTCCAGAAGGAAAAGACCCGGGAGGCGAAGGACCGTCTCGAGGCCCTCGAGAGGGAGCTGTCCGAGGCGCGCGAGGAAGCCACGCGCCTGCGGTCCAAGTGGACCGCCGAGAAGGACCGCATCCAGAAGATCGGGCAGATCAAGGAAACGGTCGAGAAGGTCAAGCTCGAGGCCGCCGAGGCCGAGCGCCAGGGCGACCTGCAGAAGGTCGCCGAGCTGCGCTACGGGCGCCTGCCCCAGCTCGAGAAGGAGCTCGCCGCCGAGAACGCGAAGCTCGCGGAGCTCCAGAAGGGCCACCCGATGCTCCGCGAAGAGGTCACCGAGGAGGACATCGCCGCCGTCGTCTCCAAGTGGACGGGCGTGCCCGTGGAACGGATGATCGAGAGCGAGTCGCAGAAGCTCCTCAAGATGGAGGATCGCCTCCACGCGCGCGTCATCGGCCAGGACGAGGCCGTCAAGGCGATCTCCGACGCCGTGCGGCGATCCCGGGCCGGCCTCTCCGATCCGAATCGGCCGCTCGGCTCTTTTCTCTTCGTCGGGCCCACGGGCGTCGGCAAGACCGAGCTCGCGCGGGCGCTGGCGGAGTTTCTCTTCGACGACGAGCACGCGATGATCCGGCTCGACATGTCGGAGTACATGGAGAAGCACGCGGTCGCGCGCATGATCGGCGCCCCCCCGGGCTACGTCGGGTACGAGGAGGGCGGACGGCTGACCGAGGCGGTCCGCCGCCGGCCGTACTCCGTGATCCTCTTCGACGAGATCGAGAAGGCGCACCCGGACGTCTTCAACGTCCTGCTCCAGGTCCTCGACGACGGCCGCCTCACGGACGGCAAGGGCCGCGTGGTGTCCTTCAAGAACACCGTCATCATCATGACGTCGAACCTCGGCTCCGAGTGGATCGCCGAAGAGTCGACCCGCGACGAGGAGGAGGTCCGGGCGAAGATCGAGGAGTCCCTGCGCCGGCACTTCCGGCCGGAGTTCTTCAACCGGATCGACGACGTCATCGTCTTCCACCGCCTCACGCGCGAGGAGATCGAGAAGATCGTCGAGATCCAGCTCCAGAGCGTGGCGAAGACCGTGCGGGACCGCGGCATCGAGCTCTCCTGGACGCCCGAGGCGCGGAGGTTCCTGGCCGGCCGGGGCTACGACCCGACCTTCGGCGCCCGCCCGTTGAAGCGGATCATCCAGAAGCAGGTCATCGGGAGCCTCGCCGAACAGATCCTGGCGGGCAGTCTCCAGACGGGAGACGCGGCCGTGTTGACAGTTTCCAAGGACGGCGAGTCGCTCGTCGTCGAAAAGAAGAAGTAGTTCCGAACGATGGTTCAACCACAACCAAGGAGGACGTCATGAATCTGATGCGTTTCGACCCCTATCGCGAGTTCGCTTCCCTGCAGGACCGGCTCAACCGGGTCCTCGGGCAGACGGAGCGGCGGGACGAGAGCCTCGCCGCCTGGGCGCCGCCCGTCGACATCGCGGAAGAGAAGGACCGGATTCTCATCACGGCGGAGCTCCCGGGATTCCAGGAGGACCAGATCTCGATCCAGACCGAGAACGGGATGCTGACGCTCTCGGGCGAGCGGAAGTTCGAGAAGGAGACGACCGACAAGGCCTATCACCGCGTCGAGCGTTCCTACGGACAGTTCGTCCGCAGCTTCAGCCTGCCGAACAACGTCGACCGGGAGAAGATCCGGGCCCGCTTCACCAACGGACTGCTCCAGGTGGAGCTGCCCAAGCGCGAGGACGCCAAGCCCCGGACGATCAAGATCTCCGGAGGCGAGGCGCCCGGGACGGTCGAGGTCCAGAAGGCCAAGTAACTCCGGCCCCTTCCCCTATCGCCCCGCCCCCGGGCGGGGCTTTCTTTTTGAGCGGAATCACGCCATAGACTCCGCCGTTGTGCAGACCGTGAAAACGCTCGCCGCCGCCTTCCTGCTCGCCGCCGCCGGGGCCGCGGCCGCTCCCCTGCCGACCCGCCGCAGCGAGATCGTCCTCGTCGTCGAGAAGGTCTCCCCCGCCGTGGTCAACATCTCGGCCGAGCAGACCCTCCGGCGCCGCCCGTCGGTCTTCGACGACTTCTTCTTCGGCGTCGACCCGCGTGCCCGCCGCCGGACGAGCCAGTCGCTGGGATCCGGGGCGATCATCGACCCGAAGGGGATCATCCTGACCAACGAGCACGTCGTGTCGGGGGCCTCGAAGATCACGGCGATGACCAAGGCGGGCGTCGAGTTCGAGTGCGAAGTCGTGGGCTCGGATGCCGACAACGACCTGGCGGTCCTGCGCGCGAAGCGGACCAGCGGGCCCCTGCCCTCGATCCGGCTCGGTTCCTCGTCGGACCTTCTCATCGGCGAAACCATCGTGGCGATCGGCAACCCCTTCGGCCTCTCGCACACCGTGACCGCCGGCGTCGTCTCGGCCACGGGGCGCAGCGTCAAGGGCGAGAACGATCGCACGTACACCGACTTCATCCAGACCGACGCCTCGATCAACCCCGGCAACTCGGGAGGCCCGCTCGTCAACGTCGACGGCGACATGGTGGGCGTGGCCACGGCCATCATCGGGGGCGGCGCGCAGGGCATCGGCTTCGCGATCCCGATCGACCGCGCCAGGCGCATCGTGGACGACCTGCTGAAGTTCGGCGAGGTGCGCCCGGTGTGGGTGGGCCTGCGCGGCAAGACGCTCGTCTCCGGCGAGGAGAACCGCCCCCGCGGCTTCCGCGTCAAGATCGTCTACCCCAACTCCCCGGCCGCGCGCGCCGGCGTGCGCGTGGGCGACCAGATCGTGTCCGTCGACGGCGCGCCCATCGACTCGCAGGAAGCGTTCGAGACCGTGCTCTCGACGCGCGGGCCCGGGCGTCCCCTGAAACTCGTCCTCCGGAACCGGGACGGCGAGCGCGCGGTCACGCTCCAGGGCGAAGCGCCGCCGGCCGGCATCGGCGCGCGGGTCCTGCGCGAGGAGCTCGGCATGGGCCTGCGCGGGGGCGACGACGGCGTGCGGATCGTGACCGTCGACCGCGACAGCCTCGCGGCCCAGGCGGGCCTGAGATCGGGAGATCAGCTCCTCGCCTTGAACGGCGTGGCCGTCCGGACGATCGACGACGTCGACCGCGCCCTCGAGCGGGATCTCAACAAGGGCAGCGTCCTCGTCGAGATCGGGCGCGGGCGGTTCTCGTACTCGCTGACGCTGCCGTTGGACTAATCGTCGCTTCGCTTGCTCGGAGGTCTGGCTTCGCCACCGGCGCGCGGCTCGCCCAAAGGGGCTCGACCGCGCGCCTGACCTCCTCGCTGCGCTTCGCTCCCGCGGCGCGAACCTCCTCCCTCCCTTCGGTCGGGAGACTATTCGCGCCGCGAGTGGATGGGTCAGGGCGGCAAGGGGTTTCGGGTTAGGATCGGGCGCCTTGAACGACTCGACGAAGCCTCGCGTCCGGTTTGCGCCGTCGCCGACGGGCTCGCTCCACGTCGGCGGAGCGCGGACGGCGCTCTACAACCTGCTCTTCGCGCGCCGCGAGCAGGGGACGTTCATCCTGCGCATCGAGGACACCGACGTCGAGAGGTCGCGCGAGGAGCTGACCGCGCAGATCCTCTCGGCGATGGAGTGGCTGGGGCTCGGGTACGACGAGGGGCCGTTTTATCAATCCCGCCGGTCCGATCTGTACCGCGCGGCGGCCGACCGGCTGATCCGGGAAGGCAAGGCCTATCGCGCCTTCGAGACGCCGGAAGAGCTCGACGCCGAGCGCAAGAAGGCCGACGCGGCCGGCCGCGCCTACCGCTACTCGGGCGCGGGACGGGACATCGCCCCCGATGAGAGCGACCGACGGGCGCGCGCCGGGCGAGCGCCACGTCGTCCGCCTGCGGATGCCGGCCGAGACGATCGTCGTCGACGACCTCATCCGCGGCCGCGTGGAGTTTCCCGCCGAAGCGCTCGACGACTTCGTGCTCGTGCGCTCGGACGGCCATCCGCTCTACCACTTCTGCGCCTGCGTGGACGACACCGACATGGCGATCAGCCACGTCATCCGGGGCGACGACCACCTCGCCAACACGCCCAAGCACGTCGCCCTGTTCCGCGCGCTCGGAGCGCCGATCCCGAAGTTCGCGCACCTCGGGATGATCCTCGGCACCGACCGCAAGAAGCTCTCCAAGCGCCACGGCGCCGCAGCGGTCGAAGAGTGGCGCGACGAGGGGATCCTGCCCGAGGCGCTCTTCAACTTCCTGGCGCTTCTGGGCTGGGCGCCCGGCGATGACCGGGAGATCCTGACGCGCGAGGAGATGGAACGGGAGTTCTCGCTCGACCGCGTCGGCGCATCGCCGTCGGTCTTCGACCCGGAGAAGCTCCTCTGGATGAACCAGCAGTACATCGCGAAGATGCCGGCCCGGGAGCTCCTCGCGCGCTCCCTGCCGTACGCCTCGGCCGGGGCGCCCGCCGAGGAGATCGCCCTGCGTGCGATCGAGCTCCATCGGCCGCGCGTCCGCACGACGATCGAGATGGGACGGGCGCTCTCCGCCTATGCCGCCGACCCGGCCGGTTACGACCCGGACGGCCTCAAGAAGCACGTGAAGCCCGAGACCGTCGCGCCACCTTTCGGCGCTCGCCGAGCGCCTCGAGGCGCTTCCGGAATGGACTGCCGCGTCCACGGAAGCCGCGCTGCGGGCGACGGCCGAGGCCGAGGGGGTGTCGGCCGGCAAGCTCATCCACCCTGTACGCCTGGCGCTCACCGGCGTGACGGTGGGCGCTCCGCTCTTCGACGTCGCGGAGCTTCTGGGGAAGGAAACGAGCCTGCGCCGCCTGCGGAAGTTCCTCGGGGCCGTCCCGCCGCCTCCTGCGCCGGCGCCTACGCCTCCGGCTTGACCTTGTAGCCGTCCCGCAGCTTTCGGAGGTCCTTCAGGGCGCCGCGCAGCACCTGGATCACGTGCGAGACTTCGCGCCCGTAGTAACGCATCTCCGGATCGCAGTCGGTCAGCGTGTAGACCGCCTCGTCCTTCTCGAGCCGGTCCTTCTCGAAGGAGAGCCGCTCGATCATCTCGTCGAGCTCCGTCCGGAGCACGAAGGCGATGTCGCGCACGCCGAGGTAGCGGCTGCACTGCGGGCAGTGGACCTCCTCGCTGCCGGTGTCGGGCACGCTGTCGATGACGAACTGCCGTTCGCAGCGGGGGCACTCGAAGACTTCCGGGATCATGGCTCTCGGCTCAGAGTCTACTCTCGGGCGCCTCGCGCGACGTGTGATTTTCCTGCGACGTCCGGCGCTCGAAAGCCCGTACAATGCGTGGAGGTCCGTCTTCGGCGGACTCACCCGGCGTCCGCCTCGCGGCCCGGCGGAACACGACCTGCATGAAACTCCTCGTCGTCGTCGGAACGCGCCCCGAGGCCATCAAGATGGCTCCGGTCATCCGTCGCCTTCAGCGCGAATCGGGGGCGCGCGTCGTCGTCTGCGCGACCGCGCAGCACCGCGAGATGCTCGACCAGGTCTTCGCCCTGTTCGGCCTCACGCCGGACATCGATCTCGACCTCATGCGACCGGACCAGACGATCAACGCCCTCGCCGCGCGCGTCCTCGCCGGTCTGGACGAGGTCCTCGCCCGCGAAGCGCCGGACTGGCTCCTCGTCCAGGGCGACACGACGACGGCGATGGCCGCGGCGCTGGCGGCCTTTCACCGCCAGGTACGCGTCGGGCACGTGGAAGCCGGGCTGCGGACCGGCGACTTCCAGCACCCCTTCCCCGAGGAGATGAACCGCCGGGTCGTCGATCTCGTCTCCGAGGCCAACTTCGTTCCCACGCGCCGCGCCGCGCGCGCCCTCGCCGCCGAAGAGGTCCCGGCAGAAAAGATCTTCCTCACCGGCAACACCGTCGTGGACGCGCTCGAGCAGATCGCGAGCCGCGAGGGCGACGTGCCCGAGGAGGACCTCGTGCTGATCACCGCGCACCGGCGCGAGAGCTTCGGCGAGCCGCTCGAGCGCGTGGTGCGGGCGATCGGCCGGCTCGCCGCGCGGTTCCCCGCGACCCGGTTCGTCCACGTCATCCACCCGAACCCCAACGTCCGGAACGTGGTCCGCCGAAACGAGTCCTTCGCCAACGTAACGCTCGTCGAGCCGCTCGACTATCTCGCCCTCGTTCGCCTGATGCGCCGCGCGAGGTTGATCCTCACCGACTCGGGCGGGATCCAGGAGGAGGCGCCGACCTTCGGCAAGCCGGTCCTGGTCCTGCGGGAGAAGACCGAGCGCCCCGAGGGCGTCGAGGCGGGCCTGGCCCGTCTCGTCGGGACCGACGAGGAGAAGATCGTCGTCGAGGCCGCCGCGCTTCTCTCCGACGGAGCCGCGCGCCGCCGAATGGCCGGCAAGAATCCCTACGGCGACGGCCGGGCCGCCGAGCGGATCGCCGCGATTCTCTTCGGGCGCCCGTTCGAGCCATTCGGGCCGCCGACATGAGAGCCTTGCGCGCATGAGGCCGAGCTGGGAATCAGGCCTGCGCGGCCGCCTCTACGCTCTGGGGCGGCGGGTCACGCCGCTCTCGTGGCGGCGGGCGCTGCGCCGCAGGCTGCCGACGGAGCGCCTTCTCGGAATACGCAAGGAGGACGCCGGCCACGCCTGGGGGGCCCTCGCACCGGGACCGGCTCGACCGGGCCGGGAGGACGTCGTCGTGCTGCCGGTGATCGCATGGAGCTACCGCCGGCAGCGACCGCAGCAGCTCGCCGAGGCTCTCGCCCGCCGCGGGCGCCGGGTCTTCTACGGCTCGGTGCGCGGCAGCGGCGAGCCGGCGAAGCCGGTGGGGGCCGCGCCCGGCGTGACCCTGCTGCCGCTCGAGGGCCCGCGCCGGGAGGATCTTCCGGAAACGCGCCTCAACGGCCGGGCGCTCGCTCATGCCCTCGGCAGCCTCGCCGCCGCCCACGAGCGCTTCGCGCTCGGACGGGCGGCCGTCCTGGTTCAGTCGCCATTCTGGGCCCCGCTGTCGGCGGCCGTGAAGGAGCGGTTCGGGTGGCGCGTCGTCTACGACTGCCTCGACGCGCACGAGGGATTCGCGACGAACCGACCGGGCGTCCTGAACGAAGCCGAGCGCGAGCTCGCGCAGAGCGCCGACCTCGTCGTGGCGACCTCCGAGACGCTCCGACGGCGGATGGAGGGCTGGAACGCGTCCTGCCGCCTGCTCCCCAACGCGTGCGACTACGAGCTCTTCGCCGCGGTCGCTCCGCCCTCGGCCGAGGGGCCCCTGACCGTCGGGTACGTCGGCGCCCTGGACGAGTGGTTCGACGCGGAGCTTCTCGGCCGGCTCGCGGCGCTCTCGCCGGACTGGCGTTTCGAGATCGTCGGAGGGCGGGAAAGCGTCTCGGGGCGCTTCCCGCAGCGCGCCAACGTCGTCTTCCACGGAGAACGGCCTCACGGGGAAATGCCGGCCTTCCGTTCCCGGTTCCACGTCGAGATCATCCCGTTCCGGCTCACGCCGCTCACGCACGCGACCGACCCCGTGAAGCTCTACGAAGCGGCGGCCTCCGGTCGCCCGGTCGTCGCGACGCCCATGGATTCGCTCCGGCCGTTCGCGCGCCGCGGGCTCGTGCGGCTCGCGGCCACCGCCGAGCAGTTCGTTCGGGAGATCTCCGCGGCGGCCGCCGAAGGCCCCGGGGCCGTCCCGGGACGGCGCGCCTTCGCGCGCGAGAACACCTGGGACGTCCGCGCCGCGGCGCTCGACTCCTGGATCCTCAACCTTCCCGGCGTCTCGTAGCATGCCGAACGTGACGACCGCGACGCCGCCCCGGGACGTCTACGACTCGGCCCGGCGCCGCCCGCGCTGGATCGAGGAGGCCGAGAACCTCTGGCGGTACCGCGGCCTCGTGCACGAGCTCGTCATCCGGGACATCAAGGTCCGGTACAAGCGGTCGGTGCTCGGGCTCGTCTGGACGATGCTCGCGCCGCTGCTGAACATGATCGCGCTCACCCTCGTCTTTTCGGCGCTGCTGAAGACCGCGGTCTCGAACTACCCCGTCTACTTCATGGCGGGCCAGATCTTCTGGGGCTTCTTCTCTCAGACCTCCGTCGCCGCGGCCTCCTCGACCCAGGCCTCCAACGATCTGGCCCGGCGCATGTTCGTCCCGCGCTCGGTCTTCGTCGCGGCGGCCGTCGGCGGCGGGCTCGTCAACCTCGTGCTCTCGCTCGTGCCCCTGCTCCTGATCGTCGCGATCACCGGCTTCCCGCTGCACCCGACGTGGGCGTTCCTGCCCGTGTCGATCTTCATCCTCATGCTCTTCACGGCCGGCATCAGCCTCCTTCTCTTCACGGTGACCTCGCGCTTCGCCGACGTCCGCGAGATGTACGCGGTGATCGTCCAGACCTGGTTCTTCCTCACGCCGATCGTCTACGAGCCCTCGATCGTCCCGTTCCGGTACCGGGTGTGGCTGTCGCTCAATCCGATGTACCACCTGATCCAGGTCTTCCGGAAGCCGATCTACGACGGCGTCCTGCCGTCGGTCGACCTCGTGGTCGTGTCGCTCACCTTCTCGGTCGCCGTCCTCGTCACGGGCTGGGTGTACTTCTGCCACCGCTCCGACGACCTGGCGTACTGGAGCTGATCCGAGCATGCCCGCCATCCGCCTCGAAAAGGTCGCCCTGCGGTACCGCGTGCCGAAGGAGCGCATCCACTCGCTCAAGGAGTACGCGATCCGCCGCATCCAGAGGCGCGTGACGTTCTACGACTTCGAGGCCCTGAAGGACGTCGACCTCGCGATCGAGCCCGGCGAGCGCGTGGGCGTCGTCGGTCGAAACGGAGCCGGCAAGAGCACGCTCTTTCGGATCATCTCCCGCGTGCTCCCGCCGTCGGAGGGCCGCGTCTACGTGACCGGGCGCATCGCGCCGATTCTCGAGCTCGGTCTCGGATTCCACGGCGAGCTGACGGGGCGGGAGAACGTGATGCTCCAGGGGGCGCTGCTCGGCTTCTCCCGCACGGAGACGCGCAAGCGGCTCGAGCGGATCGTCGAGTGGGCGGAGCTCGAGGACTTCATCGACGCGCCCGCCCGCACCTTCTCGACCGGCATGTCCGCGCGCCTGGCCTTCGCCGTCGCCACCGACGTCGACCCCGACATCCTTCTCGTCGACGAGGCCCTCTCGGTCGGCGACGAGAAGTTCCAGCGCAAGTGCCACGAGCGCATGCAGGGCTTCCACGCCCGCGGCAAGACCCTGATGCTCGTCTCCCACTCCCTGTCGCAGATCCGGGACAACTGCGACCGCGCCCTCTGGCTCCACCACGGCCGGGTCGTCCGCGACGGCGATGCCGCGTCCGTCACCGAGGCGTACCACCAGTGGTCGCTCGGCGAGACGGACCTGGTCAAGTAGGGGGGCGCGGCGCTACCGACAGGGCACGTGGGGTCAGACCCCTGCGGCCGCCTGCGCAACGACCCGACCGGCGAGAGACGGGGGTCAGACCCCAGAGAAAGGGCCCGGCTTGCGCCGGGCCCGGAATCGAATCTGGAACGCCGCGCCTCAGAGGTGCGGGATGTTGAACGCCTTCACCAGGAAGACCGCCAGCTGACCGTTCGTGATGGCGGCGTCCGGGCAGTAGTTGTCGTTGCCGCAACCGCCCGTGACCCCCTGGTCGAACAGGTATTCGATGTAGTTCACCGCGAAACCACCCGGGCACGGCACGTCGTTGAAGACGCCGGTGCAGTTCGGGGGAACGAAGTCCGAGCCCTCGACGGCCTTCACGATGAAGACCGCCATCTGGGCGCGGGTGTTCGGAGCGCTCGGGCAGTAGGTGGTGCCGTCGCCACATCCGGCGGTGATCGACTCATCGACGAGCGACTGGATGTAGTTCGCGTTGGACGTCTGCTGCGACACATCGGTGAAGGAGCCCAGGTACGGAGTACCGAGGAACGCGGCCCCGTGGATCGCGCGCTCGATGTAGCCGGCCATGTCGGAGCGGGTGACGCCGTCGCCGGAGCAGAACTTGCCTCCGCCGCAACCCGTCATCATGCCCGCGCCCGCGGCCCCGTAGATGTAGGGGGCGAACGGATCTAAGTCCGCGATGTCGCCGAAACGAACGATGAAGTTCACGGGAACCGCGGAAAGCTCGTGCGGCGAATCGTTGGTGAACGTGAGTTGAGCCTGGTGGAGCCCGGGCTTCAAGCCCGTGGCATCGAAGCCCACCGTGACGGGCAGGCCGCCGCCGGACGTGACGCTGAAGGACGTCGGATCCGCCGTGAGCCAGGGAACGTCGTCGACGCACCAGTTGGCTTCTTCCGAGTCGATCTTGTAGATCTGCTGCAGATTCTGTTCGACGAACCAGAGGTTTCCGGCGCAGTCCGCCTCGAGGCCGGCCGCGCCGAAGGCGGTCACCGCGCGGACGCCGCCTTCCTTGATCTTGGCGGCCGAGAGGATTTCGTACGAGTGGACGTCGACCACGTAGAGGTCGAAGGGGCCCTCGGTGTTGACCGCCACGAACAGGTGCTGGGTGCGCGGGTTGTAGGCGAGGCCCGAGATCTCGAGGCCGACGAAGGCACCGTCCAGGATGTTGCCGTCCCCGTCGAAGTGCACGATCACACCGTCGTTCCAGGAGCCAGCCCAGTACGTGTCGGTCACCGGGTCGTAGGCGAGGCCGCGCTCCGAGGTTGGGAAGGCCGGGCAAATGGTGTTGCCCGTGGGCGCCTTGGCCACCGGGTCGAGCTCATAGACGCAGTTGTCCCCTCCGACGTTGACCCGCCACAGCATGCCGGTTCGGGAGTTGTAGGCTCCGTCCGCCGCGAACGCCGCGATCCAGCTGTTGTTGTCGATGGTTTCGCCGGTCTGGCTGCCGTCGGAGGCGAGGTACTGGTAGTCGAGGTTGTCGCCGCCGGCCGCCGCGAGGTTGCCGACCCAGAAGTTGTCCTCGTTCGTGTTGTAGGAGATACCCCAGCCGTACTCCAGGTCCGTGGGGTACGCCGCCAGCACGTTGCCGGCAGCGTTGCTGGCGGCCGGCGGGTTCTTGGCCAGCGAGGGCATGCGCGGGATGTTGCGCGTCGAGTAGGCATTCAGCTCATGCCTGGGAATGCGCGAGAGGATGTCCCGCAGCTGCGCGGAACTCGGCAGCTGCGCCGTGACCGGGGGCTGATAGGGAATGTCGAGCTCCCATACTTCGACTGTCGCGTCGAGCTGGCCGCCGTTGGCGATGGTCAGCGTCTGCTCGTCCGCTCCACCGGGAGCCGCCACGCCGTTGACGGGCGACGGAGCGGCGTTGAGGCTCGCCGACGGCAGATCGAAGTCCTGGCGAACGGTGGTCCCGGCCTCGACCTCGGGCGTCTCGACGACCGACCCGTACGCCTTCGCCGACGCCTGGAGTGCCTGAGCCGGCGAAGGGCCAGCAATGATGTAGAAGCCGCCCGGCTGGTTGGGATCCTCCGGTACGTCGAAGGTCGTCGTCGACAGAACCGGCGCTGCGCCCACCTCGGCGTGGGCCACCGTCGCTCCCGCGAGACTGTCGTCCGTATTGGCGTCGAACACGTTGCCGACGATCAGGCCAAGACCCGATCCGGCGTTGCAGCTCGGTACGCCGACGGCGACGTTGTCGACTGCCCACCAGAAGCCAAAAAAGGAATTGGCGTAGTGAAAGCGGATCTTGACGTTCGCCTCGCCAGCCGCAACGCTGCTGATGTCGATCGCGGCGAGAGCCGGCCCCAGCAACTCGAGGTTGTCCCCGATGTGGTAGACGTTGATCCAGTTCGCTCCGCCGTTCGTGCTGACGTCGACGTCGATGAACTCATCCGCAAGAGGGTAGTCGTTGTAGTCCAGGTTGAAAAACAGAGCGGCGGCGGAGGCCGCGGAGAGATCGATCGAGGACGTGATCATCTCGGTGTCGTCGGTCACCTGTCCGTCGCAGTCGCTGTTGACGATCGCGTAGCCTCCGGTTCCGCCCGTCTGGTTGCCGGGGCCAAATGGGCAATTGGGGTCGTCACCGGTGAAGAATTCCCACGGTCCGCCGCCGTCCTGGCTGTTGTTGACGACGGACCAACCTGCCGGAAGCGTCCCGGCATCGAAGCCCTCCGTCATCACGGGCGTAAACGTGCCCGCGGCATATCCGGGGGCATTGCACACGACGGCGTTGACGGCCAGCGCCACATCGAGGTCGATCGGCGCGCCGGAAGTGGTCACGGTCCGGTCCGCCGGAACATAGCCCGGGCCGACCGCCGTGATGGCGACGCTGTATTCGACGCCGTCGAAGAGCTGGTCCGCATACGCGCCCGTCACGGGATCCGTGAAGATGACGAGCGGCTCGGTCATGTCCGAGGTGAACTCGAGGCGGGAATACAGGGGCCACCCGGCTCCGGACCCGTCGGTCACCACGCCGCTGATGCCGACCTGAGGGGCTCCCTTGGTCCGCAGGGTTCCGGGCTTTTTCGCTCCTGCCCGCTTTCCCAGCCGCCCCGCGGCCGGCTTCGGCGCCGCTTTCCTGGTTTGCGCCACCTGCGGCGACTTCGTCCGCGCGCCCTGCGCGGAAAGGAGCACGGATCCCCCGCCGAGAGCGATACACGCTCCGACGGCCGCGACCCAGGCCGATAGCTTCTTCACCGACGACCGCTGCATCGCCACTCCTCCTTCAGAGCAAAAGTAAGAAGTCCTTCGGAGCCCACCTCCTCAGGGACCGTAGAGAGTCAGGCCAAACGTCTTGACGAGGAAGACCGCCATCTCCTGTCGGGCGATCGGATTGCCCGCGCAGTAGTTCCCGCCGCCGCAGCCGGCCGTGATGCCGCGCGCGACGAGCTCGTAGATCCACGGGGCGAACAGGCTCGAGCACGGCACGTCGCCGAAGGTCGCCGTCGTGCAGGTCGGGGGCACGTATCCCGAACCCTCGAAGGTCTTCAGGAGCAGTACCGCCATCTGCTCGCGGGTGACGGGGTCCGACGGGCAGAACGTCGTGCCGTCGCCGCAGCCGGCCGTGATGTCGCGGGCCACCAGCTCGTTGATCCAGGGACCGAACAGGCTCGAGCACGGCACGTCGACGAATGCCGGCGTGATACAGGCCGGAGGCGCGTAGCCAGGGCTCTCGAACGCCTTGAGCAGGAAGACCGCCATCTCCTGCCGGGTGACCGGGTTCGACGGGCAGAATGTCGTGCCGTCGCCACAGCCGGCGGTCACGTTGTTGTGGAGGACGGTCTCGATGTACGGGTAGAAGTTGCCCGAGGCCACGTCGGTGAAGCTGCCGCCCACGTGGAGCGTCCAGATCTTCTGCGTGGGGAGCGGCGCGCCCTGCTGCAGCGTCGCCGAATCGAGAGACTCGGTGAGCGTGGCGTCCCAGTGCGTGGCCGGCCGCGTGGCCGCCGTGATGCTGACGCCGTAGCAATCCGAGCAGGCGGCCGACTGGCTCGGGTTGAGCGTGGCGTAGGAACCGGAAGCGTCGATCAGGTCGTACGTCGGGGCCGTCGGGCCCACCGGGCCGCCGAAGGCCGAGGCTGTTCCGTTCAAGGCCACCACATTCAGGCCGGTGTTCGCCCACGTGGGCGAAACGACCGCGACCTCTCCGGCCTCGAGAACGCCGTTGCCGGCCCCGTCGACCGCGAGGCCCGCCGGCCCGACCTGGGTGGCGAGGGCGCAGTCGTCGCTGTGCGAGTCGGGAGTCACGACATAGAAGTTGGTGAGGGTCACCTCGTCGAAGTCGAACCCTTTCAACGCGAGGATCTCGTCGGTTCCGTAGCTGATCTGCAGGTAGGCCGGTGAAGAGGCCAGGTCGGCGGAGTGAAGGGCGCCCGCGGACCAGGTCGCGAGGTAGAAGCCGGTCGGGAAGCCCGGGGTCGAGCCGTCCCAGCCTGCCTGGCCCGCGGTCACGCAGGCGCCATTGGGAGAGTTGTCGGGGACGTCGTAGACACGCCCCCCGTCGGGAATCACGAGCGTGCGATCGCCGCTGACGGCGTCCACGACGCCGACGTTGGCTCGATCCCAGTAGTCGCTGCCGTCGAAGGGCTCGATGTTGTATCGGACCCACATCGATAGCGTCGACGTCGGGCTCAGGACCAGGGTCGGCGAGCGGACGATGTCGCAGACGTCGTCGGTGTCGGAGGACGAGGACATGTGCGTCGTGGTGCCGTTCGCCCCGGCGCCGAGAATCCGGTTGAAGGTGCCGGAGAGCGTCGTCCAGCCCTCGCGGCCGGCGGCGAACGAGAACGTCTGCGTCGCCGCGGGGACGAGATCGCTCTCCGTGGGCCCCAGCGTAATGAGCTTCGTACGCGTTTCGGCGCCGAGCTCGTCCGCGCCGATCTCGACGAGGAACTGGGCCTGCCCGCCGACGGCAAGGCCCTGCGGGATGACCTGGAAGCTGCCTCCGGCCACGGTGCAGGACGCCATCGTCGCGGCGATCGTCGACGGAAACGCCGTGACGATCGTGGACAGGGGGTGCGTGACGGCCGTGACGCCGACGATGCGCACATTGGTGAGGTCGCCGATACCGCTGTTGTTGACAGCGAAACTGATGGTCGCCAACTCACAATTGTCGAGGAACGGGTCGCCGTCGCCGGCGGAGAGCGACGACGCGCCGGCGAAGGCCAGGTTGGCGCCCGCGATGGGCTCGGCCTGGGCGCATGCGCTCATCGGGCCGAAGCAGGCGGGGTTCGACCCGACCGGAACGACGCTGTAGGAGTATGTTCGACCATTGGCGAGGCCGGCGTCCAGAAATGACAGCTCGGAGGTCGTCGCGATGATGGCCTTGCCGATGTTGCACCCATCGAGACCGTCCCCGCGATAAACGATGTAATTCGACGCATTGTCGACGGCCGTCCAGCTCACGAGAATCGCGCGGTCGGTGCCCGACAGCGTGACTTCGGGAGCGTCGACCGGACCGCCCGCGCAGCCGCTGTTGACGGGGCTCGGCGTGGCACAGTGAATCTCGTGCCGCTCGAACGCCGCGCGAATCGCGGTCATGTGCGGAGTGCCGTCGCTCAGGTTTCCATTGTCGTCGTCGACCGCCAGGAACGTGAGGTAACCGCCGGTCGCGCCGCAGCCGCCCCCGACCGCACAGGTGTACCAGCTGGTGATGGGCTGAGCCCCGAGATAGATCAGGCGCGCGCCAATCTCGTGCGCTCGCTGTTCGTCATAGTTGAACGGAGGCGCCATGAGATCGCGCTTCAGCAGATCCCAACCGACCTCCGCCATGACGTAGCCTTCGCAGTGAACCTCGCCGCCGCAGGGGCTGGGCCCGGGCGGGCAGCCCGTGGCGGCGCCCGTCCCACCGCATTGAGCGCTGGTGAAGCCGAACTGCGCCCATGTCGCCGTGTGGGGCTGGTTGCACCGGTGAGCCTCGTAGTCGAGATCCCGGACACCCGTGCACCCGCCGCTCGCCGGCGTTCCGTCGCAGGCGTCACCGTAGCCGCCGCAGGTCTGGTTCGTAAAGAACCCGCGGCCGATGCAGGACGTGTTGAGGCGAACCATGGCGTACATGTCGGGAATGGACTCAATGGGTTGGGGCAAGGCGGGGTTCACGCCGTTGTTGTCCAACCCGTGGCCCCACTCGTGGTCGAAGATCGCGGCGATCTCGCCCGTGTTGCGGCAACCACCTCCCGAACGGAAGAAGTTCACCGACGCGCCGTTCCAGAACGCATTGCACGTGTCGTTGATGTTCATGTTGGAGGTCAGCTGCTGGTTCATCCAGATGTGGGCTGGATCCGACGGGCTGGGGAGGTGTCCCAGGCCCTTTTCGATCTGCCGGTTGAGCTCGTAATAGCCCGTCCGACTGGCCTTGGTGTCGCCCGCCGAGTGGCCTGGCGGAACGGTGCAGTCGGTGGCCGTGGGCGTCGGTCCGGAGCCCAGGTCGATGCCGCTGATTCCGACCTCGTTGATAGCGCCGCAGCCGTCAGCCATCTTGAGGTAGCGGCCGGCGAGCGCGGTCGAGATCGATCCAGGAATACAACCGAAGTTGCCACCGACATCCGTGTACTGCTTCTCGCCGTCGATCGTGTAGTCGACAAACGGCATGGGCCAATCGGTCTGCTCGACGCCATCCGGCGGCCTCTGATCATTGGCCAACGGATAGACGCCGCCGGTGACCTGTCCGTCGAGGTAGGCGTTTCGGTCCTCGAAGGCGAACAGCGTTCCGTTGGCGGCGTCGACGAGCCCTTCCCAGGTGCCCATGTCGTCGTCCACCTTGGCGGTTACGACCCAAGCCAGACGGTATGTGATGGTTTCGCCGCTCGACATCGGGATGAGCTCGAGGCGAGCCGCACCGAGCGTGCGAGTGATCGCAAAGGGTCGAACGTGCGTGGCGACCGCAGCCTCGGCCGTGGCGCTCGAGACTCCGGGCGTCCTCGCCACGTTGATGTCCGCCCACTTCTGAAGACCGAGGAGGACGAGGTTCCCGTGCTTGATCGCGGCGCCGATCGAGTTGTCGCGGACCGGAATCCCGTCCACGACGCGGCCCGCGTAGATGAAGATCAGCGTTCCCTGGTCATAGATGCCGATACGCGGCGACTCGGAAATCTCGCTCATGTCGAGGTGCAGATCGCGCTGGTGGACCTGCAGATACTGGCGCAGGGCCGTCCAGGCCTCGGCGCCGAGTGCGGCGTCGGTGCCGTGGGCCGCCGCCGACTTCCATGAGAGGTTGTTTCCAAAGCCCGATCCCGGAATCAGGGGCTGCCGCAGGATGAGCGAGCTCGCACGGCCGGTGCGGGAATCGAAGAAGATCGAGCCCTCATCCGCGCCGAAGGCTTGAAGCATCGGTCGGGCCTGGGCGACCTTCGCCATGTCCATCTTCCCAAGCGATTCCGCTCGCTCCGGGACGAAGAGGTCGGGGTGGCGGAAGGACTTCTCTCCAACCGGGCTCGGCTGCGGAACGACCTGGGCATTCGCCGCGATCGAAGCTCCGACGAGCGCAAGTAGAGCTCCCCCGGAGGCTCCGGGCCTTGAGATTCATGGCACTCCTGTTTGATGAGCTCTGGACGGAGAACCCCCGACGATCCGATTCGACCCGTGTTCCGGAGACTCAATCCGCTGTGGTTACGATCGCGGAGAAGGTATCCCCAAGTCCCGGGCGTTTCAAGGAAAAACTAGCGAGGCTCCTGAAGAAGGCGGCGGGCGTCTGCTCCCGAGGGCGTCCCGCGGCCGAGCGCGGCGGCGCGCTCGAGGTAAGTGCGCGCGGCGTCGCGGCGGCCGCTTCGAATGAGCAGATCTCCCAGCCGCACGAGTGCGCGAGGGTCGTCGAGGCCGAGTGCGGCGGCCTTCTCGAACCGTTCGATCGCCGCTGTCGTGTTTCCCTGTTTCTCCGCAACCTCGCCCGAGACCCACCAGGCCGGCGCAAAGGTGGGAAGCAGTTTGATGGCGTCCGCCGCGTGGCGCTGTGCGGCAGCTACGTCGCCCTTCGGCAGCTCGATTTGCGCCATTCTCGCGTAGAGAACGCCGCTGTGGGATCCGACGGCCTCCCCCTTTTGGAGAATCTCGAGCTCCTCGCCGGCTTGGCCGCTGCGTGCCGCGATCTCCGCCAGGCCAAGCCAGGCGGGAGCCATGCGAGGGTTGAGTCTCAGGGCCGCAAGGTACGACGCTTTCGCTTCCTCCAGTCGACCGGCGCGCACGCAGAGACTGGCGAGCTGGACGTGGAGGAAGTCGAGGCCCGGGTTGAGCGACAGGGCATGGCCGAGCGTCTCCACCGCCTTGCCCGTCTCGCCGGCCGCCGCCTGGGCCTCGGCTAGACGGGCGAGGAACGGCACGTTGTCCGGGCTTCGCTTGACGAGATCCTCGAGTCTCGCGGCCGCCTCGCGGGATTTCCCCTGTCGTGTCAACTCCTTGGCCGCCTCGAACTCGTCGAGCATCCGGATCCCGTCCTTCGGATCGATCGTCCCGGTCCGCCCGCTCGACCCCGAGAGATAACCGAGCTGGCGAAGCGAGGCCGAGAGCTCCGCTGATTCGGAGACCGCCGCGCCTTTGCGGCCTTCCCGGTTGGCGTCGGCGATCACCTTTTGAAGGCGTCGGACGACATCGGGCTCGCCGCCCCAGAGGTTCAGGCTCTCCGACGGGTCGGCGATCAAGTTGTAGAGCTCGGGACGGGGCGCGACGACGAGACGAAACCGCGAGTCGGTTGCGGCGGCCAGCGGGCTCCAGCCGTAGGCGGAGGCCGGCATGTCGGTCTCGCTGTAAACAGGCGCGGCCGGGCCTTCGACGGGCGATCCGCCCCTTCCGATTCCGGGCAGCCCGCTTCCGAACGGTTCCGCATCCTCCTCCAGGCCCGCCAGGTCGAGCAGGGTCGCGGCGAGCCCCCGGGTGGGAACCGGCGACGCGATGACCCGCCCCGGCGCGAGGCCGGCGCCCGTCAGGATCAACGGAACCGCGAGGGAGCCCTCATAAAGGAAGACGCCGTGCTCCTTCTCCCCGTGCTCGCCCAGCATCTCGCCGTGATCGCCGACGGCCGCCACGATCCGCCGGCCGGCGCCCGGCAGTCCCGCGAGCAGTCGGCCGACTTCGCGGTCGACGTATGCGATCTCGCCGGCGTACCGCCGGGGCGTCGGGGCGTTCCGCCAATCGCCGGGCGGCTCGTAAGGAGCATGCGCATCGTAGTAGTGCACCCAGAGGAAGTAGGGCCGGCCGGCCGGAAGCTTGGCCGCCCAGACGAGCGCGGCGGCGGTGACCGCCGACGCATCCCGCTCGGGGTATCCCTGCTCGCCGACCCGTTCGGCGACCATCGCATCGTCGTACGTGTCGAAACCTCGCGCGAGCCCGAACCGCCGGTCGAGCACGCGCGAGGCCACGACCGCGCCGGTCGTGTAGCCGCGTTTGGAGAGGACGGCCGCGAGCGTCGGAACGTCCTCCGGCAGCGCGGCCACCCCGTTGTCGCGCACGCCGTGGCCGGGCGGGTTTCGACCGGTCATCAGGCTGCAGTGCGCGGGCAGGGTCAGCGGCGAGGCCGTGAGCGCTCTCGAGAATCGCGTCCCCGCCCGCGCGAGCGCATCCAGGTTCGGCGTCAAAGGCGAGCCGTTCTTCGGTGCGGCCGACGTAGTCGGACCGCGTCGTGTCGAGAGTGATCAGCACGATCGACGGCCGTTCCGGGGGGGCGGCTGCCACGGCAACCGCCGCCAGGGTCGTCAAGAGCACTGCCGTCGCCGTGTGCACGGGGCCCGGCAGCTTAACAAAGTGGAACGGGGCGAGGGCTACGGCAGCGGCAACCCAAACGTCTTCGTCAGGAACACCGCCATCTGCGCGCGAGTGACCGGGTTGCCCGGGCAGTAGTTGCCGCCCCCGCACCCCGCCGTGATCCCTTCGGCCGAGAGCCGCTCGATCCAGTTCGCGAAAGTCGACGGGCACGGGACGTCGGCGAAGATGCCCGTGCAGTCGGGCGGCACGTATCCCGGGGGGTGCTCCGCCTTGAGCAGGAACACGGCGACCTGCCCCCGGGTCACCGCGTCGCCGGGGCAGAAAGCCGTGCCGTTGCCGCAGCCGGCCGTGATTCCCTCGGTTGAGAGCTGCTCGATCCAGTTGGCGAAGGCCGACGGGCATGGGACGTCGACGAACTTGCTCGTGCAGCCGGGCGGCACGTAGCTCGAGCCGTGCTCCGCTTTGAGGAGAAAAACGGCCATCTGCGCTCGGTTCGTGACGTTCTCGGGACAGTACATCCGGGTGCCGCAACCGCCGGTCACCCCGGCGTCGAAGATGGCCTGGATGTGCGCGTTGGCGAAGTGGCTGGTCGGAACGTCGAGAAACGTCGAGTTGATGTTGAGGCTTCGCGGGGACGATGTCCCCCCGCCGGGCGTCGGTGAGAAGACGGTGACCAGGGCGGTTCCCGCCGAAGAGACGTCGGAGGCGGGGATCGACGCCGTCAGCGTGGTCGGGGAGACGAAGGTCGTCGGCCGGTCCTGGCCGTTCCAGCGGACGACCGACTCGTAGACGAACCCGGTCCCGTTGACCGTCAGGGCGAAGTCCGGGTCCGCCGCGATGACGGCTGCGGGGAGGAGGCCCGACGCCGCCGGAGCGGGGTTCGCGGTCGGGGTCACCTTGTAGACGAAGCCGCTGAGGTCCGTCAGGTACATCTCGCCGGCCTCGTCCTCGCCCCAGCCCGAAATGCTGTAGCTGCCGTCGACGAGCAGGGTCGAGCTCCACGTGCCGTTCCCCGCCTGGACTGCCCGCCAGATCCGGCCGGTGCAGAAGTCCCCATACAAATATGTCCCGTTGAGGCCCGGGATCGCCGCGCCGCGGTACCGGAAGCCGCCCGTCACCGAGCAGCCCAGGCCGTGGTCGTACTCCAGAATGGGAAGAGTCAGCGACCCGTCGTCGCAGGCGTTCGAGGGGTTGTAGCAGTGGAAGCCCTCCATCCGCCGCCACCCGTAGTTCTCGCCCCCTGCGCTCGAGGCGGGCGTGAAGTCGATCTCTTCCCAGGCGTTCTGGCCGACGTCGCCGATCAGCAGGTCGCCCGCTTCGCGGTCGAAGCTCCAGCGCCAGGGGTTGCGCAGCCCGTACGCCCACACCTCGTCGCAGCCGTCCGCACCGACGAACGGGTTGTCGGCGGGAATGGCGTAGTCCCTCACGCCCGCCTGGCCGCACGGCGTCGCTCCCGTGCCGTGGACGTCGAGGCGGAGGAGCTTGCCGAGCAACACGTTCTTGTTCTGGGCGTTGTCGAGGGGATCGCCTCCCGAGCCGCCGTCCCCGGTCCCCATGTAGAGGTAGCCGTCCGGCCCGAACGCGAGCTGTCCGCCGTTGTGGTTCGCGTTGGTCGGGTGCGGAACCACGAGAAGGATGTCGGCCGACGCGGGGTCGGCGACGTCGGGATTGCCGGACACGTGGTAGCGAGCCAGCGTCAGGTCCCCGGGGATCGCGATGTTGTTGGTGTAGTAGACGTAGAAGTAGCCGTTCGTCGCGTAGTCGGGGTCGAACGCCATCGACAGCAACCCCTGCTCCCCGCCGTCGGAGGTCAGCGTCCCGATGCTCAGGAACGGCGTCCCCAGGAGCGTGCCGTTCTTCACGATCCGGATCGTCCCGCCCTGCGACACGACGAAGAGGCGCGAGGAATCGCCCGGCGCGTACGTGACCTGCACGGGCGCCCCGACGCCATTGGTGACCAGCGTGAACGTGATCCCGGCGTCGCCGCCGAGGGGCGCCGCGTCGGTCGACCACGCGGGGCCTGCCGGCGAGCCGCCGAACTTGCGCTCTCCGTCGGCCGGCCCGCCCGCGGCCCCCGAGTTGTCGCCGATCGACGTCGCCCGTGCCCTCATCGAGGTGATAGAGCGCGGCCGTGTCCGGCGTCGGTGGCGAAGGGGCTCCGCGGCCGCGTGAAGCCGCTCGTGTAGCGCAGGACCTTCGAGATGCGGATCTCGTCGAGCCAGCCGCCGTAGGGGGGATGGAGCACCGGATCGGTGTCGTGTTTCTCGGCGCCGAAGACGAGGAAGGGATCGTTGGGAGCGGCCGGCGTCGCGTCGTCGGGATAGGAGACATCGCCGTCCGGTCCGTCGCCTTCGGCGTCCAGGATGCCGTCCACGTAGATCCACATCCGGCCATCCGAGCGCCGCCGCTCCACGGCCACGTGGTGCCATCGGGAGTCGAGCAGGTCCCTCGAGCCGCAGATCGTCCGATCGCCCGTGCCGTCCCCGCTGACGCCGAAAACGGCCTTGCCGCCGGCGATCGACACGCCGAACTTGCGATCGAGGCCGAGCCGGTCGCGGTCGACGACGACGTTCCCGTCCCTCCAGGCGACGTTGGCGCCGCAGCTCACCGCCGCCGCCGTGTCCTCCGAAGCGTCGGCCTTCATCCAGAACTCGATCGTGAAGTCGGTGGCGCCGACGTCGGCGGCCGGCCCGGGGTTGGAGTTGGCCGGATCGTCGATCGCGACCTTGATGCGATCGATGTCGCCGGTTCCGTTGCCCTGGAAGCGCAGCGCCGAGGCCGCGAGCGCGGTTTCCGCCCAAAGGACCGCCGCGACGCACAGAGATAGAGCGATCGGGGACCGGGGTCTTCCATTGTCCATGGTCCGTCGATTGTAGGGCAGCGCACGGCGCGGGCGCGCTGTTCCGTCGTACATTTAAGGGAACGTGGACGCCGACCCGACCAGGCCTGTCCGTTCGAACAGGAGCGCGCGTTGAACGGCGCCGACCTCGTGCTCTTCGGCAACGTCAGCCAGCCGCCGTTCTGCAACAACCTCTATCCCCCGCTGCGCGCGCTGCAAAAGGCGTTTCGCACGGCGCTCGTCGAGCCGGCGACGATTCCCGGATTCGTCTCGACCGGCGGCGCGAAGCCGGCGCTCGTTCCCGACGAAGCCGTGGTCGCGCACACCGACCCGCCGCCCGAGGCGATCGTGTGCCTGGGCGGCGGGCTGCACCTCTCGAAGCACGCGCGGCGAATGTTTCCGCGCTACACGGCCTTCGCCGCGTTCGCGCTCTCGGATCCCTACGGACTCGAGGCCTCGTTCGCGATCGCCCCGGAGTTCGACTTCTTCTACACGCAGGACCCTCAGACCCTCCCCGACTACGCGGGCCGCGGCATCGCGGCGCTGCGCTGCGATCCCGCCACGGATCCGGAGCTGTACCGGCCGCTCAAGGCCGCGCCGGAGTGCGACATCCTGTATTACGGAAAGTGGACGCCGTATCGCAACGACCTCGTCGAGGCGCTCGCGGCGCACTTCTCCGTCCGCGTGCACGCCTACGCGGGCGACACGCGCTGGAGCGTCCCCGTGCGGCCGCCGCTCGAGACCCCCGACGCGCTCTGCGCGGCCTTGAACGGAGCCCGCCTCGCGCTCGAGACGGCGCTCGTCGACGACGTGCACGGCAAGTACCGCGGAACCTTCCGCATCACGCCGCGCGCGTTCTTCGCCGCCTCCTGCGGCGTGCCGACTCTCGTCGAGGCGTTCCCCCGGCTCTGCCGAGTTCTTCGAGCCGGGAGTCGAAATCGCCGTCTTCCCGTCGAAGGACGAGGTCGTTCAGGCCGCGGCGACGATCCTCGCCCACGAGCCCGCCCGGCTCGACATGGGCCGTCGCGCCCGCCAGCGGGCCCTGCGCGAGCACACCTGGGACCGCCGCGTCGAGTCGTTCGTGCTGGATCTCGCCCGCTGGCGCAAGAACCCCAGGTCGCGCCCCACGCGCTGAGGCTCGCCAGCCCGTGACGAAGGCGGCCAAGTGGTCGCTCTTCTTCAGCTCGCCTCCGTCTCTGCGTCGCGCTTTTGGAAGGCGGCTTCTCCAGCGTCGGACACTGCGACCCACTTCGGGTCGGGCGAGGCCTCGGCGTCGTAGTTGTCGTGCCAGTTCCACCACTTGTACGGCGGGGTCTGGGGGTAACCCTCCGGCGAGTCCTCCCATGTCTCCTGACGACCGAGCGGCGTGATGTCGAGGTAGCTCCAGGTGGTCCCCATCGCCTCGTCGCCGCGGCCGTTGATGAAGTATGTGCGGAACACCCGCTCGCCGTCGTGGAAGAACACATTGTGTCCGTGCCATTCATCGACGCCGAAGTCCGCGTCGAAGCCGTCGGTGATGGTGTACCAGGGCATCTCCCAGCCCATCCGCGCCTTGACGCGCGCGATGTCCGCCTGCGGCGCGCGTGAGGCGTAGGCGAGGGTGGTGTCGCGGGCGCTCAGATGGGCCAGGTGGGCTACCTGATCGGCGCCCAGGGAGCAGCCACGGCAGGCATGCTCGGGCCAGCCGAACACCCCGGGCTCGAAGAAGGCGCGATAGACGATCAGCTGACGGCGGCCCTCGAACAAATCGAGCAGGCTGACCTTGCCCCTGGGTCCGTCGAACTCGTACTCCTTGTCCACGGCCAGCCAGGGCATCCGCCGGCGTTCGGCGGCCAGCCCGTCACGGGAGCGAGTCAAGGCCTTCTCCTTCACGAGAAGCCGCTGGCGCGCAGCCTCCCACTCCTGCGGCGACACGATCGGGGGCAATACCGGTTTCCAGCGCAGCCCGCCGTTGTCGCTTGTTCTCGTACATCGCCGCGTCTGCGCGATCCAACAGCTCGGCGAGCGGCTCCTTGCTCTGCGGCTCGGTCGTCAGTGCGCCCACGCTAAGGCTGATCCGGTATGGCCTGTTGCCTGCGCAGTTTGCAGCCTCGGTCACTTCGTCCAGCCGACGCAGCGCCGGCATCACATCCGCATGGCGTCCGAGCGTTATGACAGCGAACTCGTCGCCACCGACTCGCCCCAAGACGTCACTGCCCCGGAAAGTCGCTCGCAGAAGCGTTGCGATATCGAGCAAGAGCTCGGACCCGACATCGTGCCCAAGGCTGTCATTGACAGCCTTGAGACCGTCAGCGTCGAAGAAAAGCACTGACACCGGCCTTCCAGCGCGCCGCGCATCGAGCAGTGCTTGTTCGCCGAGCAGGTAGAAGCCTCTGCGGTTGTGCATTCCCGTCAGCTCGTCGGAGAGTGATGCTCCGCGGAGTTCGGTTTCAAGCGCGTTGATCTTGCCAGCCAGCAGAAAGATCAGGATAGCCAGCAGCGCGGCCATACCCGACGCCGTCGCGACCGCAGCATAGGGTAAGGTCAGGGTGCCCGACGCAAAAAGGCGCTCTCCAACCCTGATGATCAGATAGGACACCACGACCGCTGCCGGCAGCATGATTCGTGCGAACTGGCTGCCGATACCCACTCCCACCAGGATGGAGAATCGACCGTAAGGAGCGCGGCGGCTGGTTTGGGAAAAGGTCAGTAGCACGAGGCAGACCAGCGTCTGGGGCGACATGCGGACAGCCGATGTACCCACGATACTTGTCGCGTCAAAGAGGTAGCCCGCAATGAAGACCAGACTGAGCATCACGAGAGTTGCGTTAAGGATGTCCAACGCGTGGCCGAGCAGGTCTTGCCTGGTTCGCTCGATAAGTGATGACAGCCCCAGTAGCACGAAGCAGGACGCAGACTGAATCGACATTCGACCAGGCAACGGCGAGCCGCTGTCGGCTGCCAGCAGCGTGCCCAGACTGGTGCTACGCCCGCTCCAATGCTCGACCAGAGCCGTAACAGCGAGCAATACAGCCACGGTGGCACAAGCCCGGCCGGCAAGGATCAGGCGGGGGCTGCGTTTCCGCCGGCTCAGCGTCAGGCTCGCAACGCAGAGCAGCACGGCAAGCGTGGTATTCGCTTTCATCAACGACCAGCCGTTTGGAAGCGCCGATCCGACCGCAGGGACCAGCCAGCCGCAGAGGACGATCGCAGCAATCACAGTCGCCGCCGCGAGACAGACGGTCTCGGCAATGCCAAGCTGGTGCAGGATCTTGGGGTCTGCTCGGTTCGATGCCGCGATTGCTGCCTTCACGGGCGTCATTTTGGCCGTTCGCCGGACCGTCTCAGTCCCTCGCCCAACGGGTGGAGGGTCAGCGGCGAACGCCACCGCGCGAAGCGCGGAACGCGAGTCCGCTGCACCCGCGGGTTGAGGCTCGCGGCCAGCAGCATGACGCCGGTGACGAAGATGCTTGCCACACCGACGATCTCCCCGACATGGCGAGGATCATCGGCCACCGTGAGAACCCCGCCAAATGCGAGCAACACCAAGACAGAGCCGGCGACTCTCACGCCCTCTCCCCCATAAGCTAGTCCTCCTAGGCGCCCAACTCTAACTTAGGCTGCCTAAACGAAATGGAACTGTGTCCAAACATGTCTCCGACTCTTCAAAGTCCGTGTCTTGCCAGTCGTCGGCATGTGGCGCAGGCGCAAGAGCTGACGCTCGGGAGGAAGCAGTTGTGCCGAGAAGTTAGGCTGCCAGGTGAGTCGGATCAGGTCGGGGCACGGCTGCAACACCGTTCTTCGACCAGAGCAGATCGGTAGGACTGCCGGACGCCGCCGCTGCCGCGGTTGAGAACGTGTGTGTAGACCAAGTCAACGCTGCGGACACACGTGGACGAAAAGGCCGAAGTTTCCGAGGGGAATTGGCTGGGAGGCAGGGACTCGAACCCCGATTCACTGGTCCAGAGCCAGTTGTCCTACCATTGAACGACCTCCCAGTCGTCCGGGGAGCGCGGATTATC
>CAWEMP010000019.1:0-125616 GCA_963810205.1 uncultured Acidobacteriota bacterium | reverse complement strand
CTTGGTGAAGAAGCATTCGGGGCGTAGAAGCTCTTTTAAGGCTGGAACAGTATCTCAGGCCACAGTCGCTGACAACTTGGGCGGCATTGTGCTGGGGAGCGCACGCGGCCCGCGTGCTGGTGATCGCGTCCTCGCGATCACGGACTTTTGCCCTCTGCGCTCCGCAGGAAATACCGAGCTTCGAAGAAAGATTGTTTCGGCGCGACGCCGAAACCAGCACGCGAGCCGCGTGCGCTCCCCGGAACGTCCGCTCGTTCTCTACTTGTCATTCCGAGCGGAGCGAAGCGGAGTCGAGGAATCTCTCGAGCGACTCTCGTTTCGACCGTTCATCCGCGCGTGGTGAAACAAATACTGCTGCGCGTACCCGCCGTGTTCGCCGAAGTAACTTTCCGAGAACTCCCTCAGCCGCTGCGCGGTCATTTTCTTTCGACCCGAGAAATAATGCTGCCTCAACACGCGCTCGATCCAGACATCGATCGGGAATGCTCGCAGCCGCTGATACGCAAAAAGCATCACGCAATTTGCAATCTTCGGCCCCACGCCTGGCAACGCGCACAGTTGTTTTCGGAGCTCGGCATCAGACAACGCCGACCACGCCTCGAGATCCGCCTGGCCGGAGCCGACGAGCCGCGCCGTCGCACGCAGATGTTTGGCGCGATAGCCAACCTTGCATTCGATAATTGCTTTTCCGAGGCTTGTGCAAGTCGCCGCGGCGAAGCAAATGCGCACCGATGTGACTGCCGATCCTGCGTCGCTCGCCAATCGTTTCCGGAGCGCCAGCGAAATTTGGCGAATGTGCGCCACCTGTTTCATTGATGAGCAAATGAATGTGGCCAGACATTCCCATTTCGGCTGCCGAATGATCCGCAACCCGCGACAAAAATCGCACGCAGCTTTCATCACCGGGTCCTTTGGAAACGAATCGCAAATCTCCGCCAGCGGATGATCCAACGCGAAATAACGCTCGACAATTCCGGGGAGCACACGCGGCTCGCGTGTTGGTTTTGACGGCCCGCCGAAACGAACCTTTAAAAATTCGCCGCGTTGCTCGAGATGAAGCGGCGATACCCAATCGTCCCCCGAAATCCGTCGCCGACCTTTTGCCAATGAAACACCTGCCCTGAATCAAGCGTCTTCTCGAGATCGAAATCAGGTGCGCGAATTTTAGTCACGTGCGTGAAGATAATGACGAATGATGAATGTCTAACGACGAAGGAATAACAAAGCGCCAACACGAACCGCTTGGCAGTTGCAGTATCTGCGGCCTTTTTTTGGGATTTCGTCATTCGGATTTGTTTCGTCATTCGTCATTCGGAATTCGACATTCGAGTAGCGTCTGGGCCTACTCATCGATTAGGAGCACGAGCACGAGCATGAGCATAAGGAAATCGGAGATTATCTGTGTGACTCCGTATTAATCCGTGGCTAAATGACCGCCGACATGGACAGCCGGCTGGCGATCGATACCGCGGTCTTATTTCTGTATTTTATCGTCATTATTTCCATCGGCCTTTACATGGGCCGAAAGGAAGAAAACCTCAAAGACTTCGCACTCGGCGGTCGCGCAATCCCATGGTGGGCCGTACTCGCCTCGATCATCGCGGCGGA
This sequence comes from uncultured Acidobacteriota bacterium, assembly GCA_963810205.1. Lineage (GTDB taxonomy): Bacteria > Acidobacteriota > Thermoanaerobaculia > UBA5066 > Gp7-AA6 > DAHUXD01. Next base: position 124,008 of record CAWEMP010000019.1, on the reverse strand, counting down.
AACTAGCGCCGGCACCTTTTTCGGTACCGCCGGGCGAAGGCTTCGCGTTGCGCAACTACACTTATTTGCAACTGGCGCTCGGTACGATTCTGGCGCGCATCCTGGTCAGTTACATTTTCATCAAGCCGTATTACGACTACAAAGTTTATTCGATCTACGAATATCTCACCGCACGCTTTGGGGTGCCGACGAAAAACGCGGCATCCGCTATTTTCATGGTTACGCGCGTACTGGCGTCCGGTGCCCGCCTGTATGTAGCGGCGATCGCCCTTGCGCTTGCGTATGAAATGATTCGCGGCGTGCAACCTGGTCAAAAAGAGACGCTGTTCATCTACATCGGGTCAACGATTGCCATTGTCATTTTGACCGCGATCTACACGACTCTCGGCGGCATCAAAGCGGTGATCTGGACGGATTTCATCCAGGCCTCGATCATGATTGGCAGCGCGTTGGCCGCAGTCGGTTTGCTTTACTCGTTAATTCCCGGCGGCTGGGACGAAATCGTCCAGCGCCACGGCGGTTTCGGGCTCTCGGATTTTTTCACTACTGGGCTCGACCCTGCGAAACACGGCTGGGACAAGATCAAAGGAATGTTCGAGGTCGAGTACACAATTTTTGCCGGCCTGATCGGATCGACGTTCATCACCATGTCCACGCACGGCACGGACCAGGACATGGTGCAACGGATGTTGACCGCGCCCGATATTCGCCGGAGCCGGCGTTCATTGATCCTATCGGGCCTCGCAGATATCCCGATCGTGCTGACGTTTCTGACCATTGGCCTGTTACTTTGGGTTTATTACCAGGCCCACCCGGATCCGACCCTTCCGAAAACGCCTAACGAAACGTTTTGCCACTTCATTCTGTACCAGATGCCGGTCGGCCTGCGCGGACTGTTGATCGCAGGAATTTTCGCTACCGCCATGGGCTCTCTCAGCACGGCGATAAATGCGCTGGCCACGAGTTTTACGCGCGACTGGTACGAGCCCTACATCAACCCGGCCTCAACATCTGAACAAAGCCTGCGCGCCGTCCGCTGGGCCACGGTTTGGTTTTCGATCCTGATGATCGTGGTTGCATCCACGACTTCATATCTCGTCATCGTGCACCCGAAGGTGCGAATCATCCCAATCGTGCTCGGGATCTTCGGCTACACCTACGGGTCGCTGCTCGGTGTTTTCCTCTGCGGAATGTTTACCAAACGACGTGGCAACGACTTGGGGAACATCAGTGCGATGATCGTGGGTTTCATCGTCGTTGCGATTTTGAGCGGTCTGCCAAACAACATCGCCGCCCTGCTCGGCGGCAAGTTGTACACGCAGCCGGGCTGGCTGCCGGTAATGGCATTCCCCTGGTGGATTTGCTTCGGCACGATTGTCACGTTTTCCGTGGCGATTTTGTTCCGAACTCGTGCGGATATTTCGCGGGCGGCGCGCACGGAGTGACGGCCCTACCAACGAACAGCGAACGCATGCGGACAAGGTAGGGCGGGCAGTCCTCTGCGCGCCGATAGATCAAACGTCAAAATTTGACTCGCAATCATCGCTCATTACCCGTACCAGAGTTTTTTCACTCAACCCTGAATTACTTGAAACGCTATGGCCCACGTTGTGACCGAGAAATGTAACGGATGCAAATTCACCGACTGCGTAGAAGTCTGCCCTGTCGCGTGCTTCTACGAGATGGATACCCAGGTGGTGATTCATGCCGACGACTGCATTGATTGCATGGCCTGCGTGGAAGTTTGCCCTGTGCACGCCATCTATGCGGACGCAGACGTTCCTGCGGAATACACGAAAGACATCGAGTTCAACGTTGTGGAGGCCAACCAGATCAAGGACTCCGGCGCGGCGGCAATCACAGTCCGCAAAGATGCTCTGCCCACCGCGAACGACCGAAAAAAAGCTCTGGGTTATTAGATTGTATGGCGTCTGTGCCAGACGCCTACACGGAAACGCGCGCAGGAAATCTTAGCGAAGCTGGTTGATCAAGTTGCTGTACTCCTCGTGCGTACCGATCCAGAACCAAACCACCAAATCATCGTGGCGACGCGCGAGAGCACGATAATGATCTCCTATTCGGACTGACCACACGTCGCCCGCAAGCGGCTTGAATTGCAGCGATGGATGGAACGGGTCGCGTTGCCAAACATGAAACTTGTCTCGAGCAAAGCATTGAATGTGGGCCGGTAAGCGATTGAACTCACGCCAGAATCGCCGATGCGTTCTGGACTTCACGGCATCTCACGGAGCCGGCCTGCCCTGATGTCATCTTCCACTTCGCGCAAAAGCTCATCTAGCTTCCCATCGGCAATATCCCGCTTCATCTGTTCGTCCCAGCTATCATCTTTCCAGCCGTGGAACCAGGCCGCGAGCTCAGCGCGCTGTTCGAACGAAAGCTGTTCGATAGCAACCTTGATCTCGGCCAAACTCACGTTTCGATTCTATCTGCGCCAGTCGCTCCTTGCAATGCGAGAGGAGAATCGAATCAGGCTGCAACGGATGCGCAGCAACGGCCAGGCTTTCAAAGCAGGAACTCAGGGAAAAGATAAAAGCCACAGATTAACACGGACTTTCACAGATTTTAAGGCGATCGCAGACCGTCGCTACAGCAACGGCCATCTGCGGAAATCTGGACGAGGGAACGGAGCCGCTGGTAAGCGAGTGACATCGACGGAAAGGCCGAACGAGTGAGCGGGCCGCGAGCTAGTGAATCTGCGGATAACCCCGTGCCTTCATGGTTTCCAGATTCTAACCCTCCTGCGTTCCTGCTTTCCTAATTAATCTTCCCGTTTTCTTGTTCCGGATTGTGCCGATTTCCTTGTTGCCGATTCAATCGACCGGTTGACCTTCGATTACTATGAAAAATAAGGGTAATAACAATTGCAATGGATGCGGCGGTTCGGTTCGAGCGTTGGCAGCGTCGGCCGGAATTCAGTTTGGCGATCTTCAGATTGAAGCGTTTCGACTGCGCGAGAAGCTCGGACCTGATCACCAGAAAGCGTATTACGAAATCGTTCGCCAGTTGGTGCGCGGCGGAGCCGTGTCGGAATCAGAACAACGCGTTTTGCTCGAACTCGGCAAGCGCGGCTTTGCCGTTGGTTCGGACAGCGAAGCCCAGAAGTTCGTGGCTTACGTGCAGGGTTTGCACAAGCGGATGTTGACCGATGGCGGCGCGAGCCCGGTCGCACTGGCGATCATCGGCGCGATCGCGAACTATGCTATCCCTTCCAACTTAGGCCGCCGTGGCCGGGCGCTGGCGTCGGCTAGCGGCAAGATGGCCGTGTCCTTGAATCGCCACAACCTCTGGCCCTTCATCGACACGGGTACGCTCGCCGAAACCAGCATTTCAGGCGGAGTGGCGCCGCGCGAGCTTCTCGAGAGCGTCCAGTGGGCCGATTGGTCCCCGGACGGTACCGCGCTCGCGATCGTGCGCCAGGTCGAGCAGAGAGTCGACTGGAGTATCCGGTCGGGAAGGTTCTCTACGAGTCGGTGGGTTGGTTCAGCCGTCCCCGAGTGTCGCGCGACGGCGATCTCGTCGCCTTTCTCGAGCATCCCGTTCGGAATGACGACGCCGGCACGGTGGCGATCGTGGACAAAGCGGGCAAGGCGAAGACGCTGACGTCGTCTTTCTACACCGAGGAAGGCGTCGCTTGGGCGCCGCACGGGACCGAGATCTGGTTCAGCGCGGCCAGGCTCGGCATGTCCCGCGCGATCCATGCGGTTTCGTTGTCAGGCCGCGAACGGATCATCGAGCGTGTCCCGCAGTCGCTTCTGCTCCACGACGTGGCCGCAGACGGGCGTGCCCTCGTCAGCCACGGGTCGGTGGGCGCCGGCGTCTTCTTCCGAGCCCCGGCGCGGACAAGGACAGGAGCTGACCTGGCGAACATGGTCGACAGGGTGGGACATCTCGACAACGGAAGGAAGGTCCTCGTCCAGGAAGCCAGCAAGGAGGCGGGCCCCGAATACGACCTCTACGTCGATCGACCGACGGCGCGCCGCCCTTGCGCGTCGGCGTCGGACGCCGCTCGGACTCTCGCCCGACAACCGATGGGTGCTCGCCTCGTGCCTCAGTCGGACGACCGGCGCTCGTTCTCTATCCGACCGGGGCCGGTGAAAAGCGCCGGCTCCCGATCGGCGATCTCTCGCCCGAGGTCGCGGGCGACTTCCTCCCCGACGGGAAACGCATCGTCTTCACGGCGGCCGAGTCGGGCGGCGGGCTTCGCATCTTCGTCATGGATCTCGACGGAAGCAAGGCTCCTCGACCCTTCTCCCGGAGGGCTACCGGTCCTTCAACCGTGGACTCTCACCGGACGGAGAGAGACTGGTCGCGGTCGGACCGAACGGACAGCACATCTCTCTTCGCGATGGAGGGCAGCGAGCCCGTCCCGATCCCCGGCTTTCCCGCCGAGGATCAGTTCGCCAGCTCGACGGCGGACGGGCGTTCCATTTACGTCTACCGCGGCAACCAGATCCCCACGCGTGTGTATCGGGTCGATGTCGCAACCGGGAAAAGGGAGTTGTGGAAGGAGCTCATGCCGTTCGATCCGGCCGGGGTCGCAATGGGCGGCAACGTGCTCCCGACGCCCCGACGGCAGCGCATACGCGTACGAATACACGAAGGCCCTGTCGACTCTCTACATCGTGAATGGGCTGCGGTAGTTCCTAGCTACTCACCAAGACATCCGCACCCCGAGCCGCGCCCGGAAGGGCTGCTGGTAGGAGATCGGCTGGCCCCAGTTGGGATTGCCCTGCGGGCAATCCGTTCCGGCCCCGTGGCCGGCCCGCCGCACGTCGCCGGGTCGGCCTCCGACGGGGCTGCGAACGTCCAGGTCTGGTCGACCGCGGTCTCCGTCCGGCTGTTCGTGACGTTGAAGAGGTCGGCGATCAGCGTTGCCGTCAGCAGTTGGCCGATCGGAAGCGCGTATCCGAGGTGCAGGTCGAGCTGGAAGATGTCCGAGGTTCGGCCCGCCGTGCCTCGGGGCGTCACGAAGCGCTCGTTGATACCGTAGAGATTGTCGGCACCGAACTGGGAGATCGGTGTGCCGCTCAGGTACTGCGCGAGGAGTCCCGTCACGAGTCGAAACGGCCAGCTGTAGGAGCCGTAGAGCTTTGCCTGGTGCGGCCGATCGTTCGGCAGCGGCCCGTAAGCACCCACGAGGAGATGTGGCAGATCGAACACCGTGGTCAGATTGGGCGTGAGCTGCCCGTTGTCCTGCCGATTGAGCCCGCCGTAGTTCCCCTCGTTCGACGAGTAGACATAGCTTCCGAAGAGCTGCCACGCATCTCCGAAGCGCTTGTTCGCGGTCAGCTCCAGGGCCTGGTACTTGCGCTCGGCCAGCGGGAAGGTGACGGGCGTTGCAAGCGGCTCACCGGTGACGGGATTGCTCGTGTAGTTGCCGCCGGGATTCGTGACGAAGTACGTGACCGCGCCGTCCACCGAAATGTCCTCGACGACGTTGCGGATGCGCCGGTCGATGCCCCTCAAGCCCACGACGAAGCCCGGCGCGAGCTCCTGCTCGATTCCGACGGAGACCTCCTCGGTATACGGAGCCGCGAGATCGGGGTCGACGCTGAGACCGAGAAAGATCGGGTAAGGGAACTGAAGCCTTCCGAGATTGGTGTAGCTCGGCAGAGAGCCGTTCTGTGGGTAGTCGAAGAAATAAAGGCTGAGCAAGCCGTCGCCGAACGCGAAGTCGTTGACGTCCATCGGCACCGACTCCGAGAATCGCCCGTAGCTCGCGAAGACGCGCGACTGGCCTTTCTGGAACGGGTCCCAGATGACGCTCGCGCGAGGCGCGATCATGTCGCCGAGACTGAAATCGAGCCTTCGGTCGGGATGGAGAGCCGTCCCGTCGCCGGTGGCCGTCAAGGAATCGAATCGAACGCCGACGTTGAGCGTCAGGTACGGCGTGATCTGCCAGTCGTCGCGCAGGAACAGCCCGACCTCGTCGGTCTCTCCGTCGGTGTTTTCGTCCGTCGTCCACCGGAGGATGTAGTCGTCCTCGAAGAGCTGAAGCTGGCTCCCGGGACACCCTCCGCGTCGACGACGACGCCGTCTTCATCGATGAGCGGACCCGAAGGCGGGCCGGCGCTCCGCCCCACGTCCGTGTAGTTCAGATGACGGTACTCGACGCCCGCCTTCAGGCTGTGGGAACCGAGAAAGTACGACACGGCGGCGCGAAGCTGGTTGCGCGACCGGCTCGCGTCTTCGACGACGAAAGCCCCGCCGAGGCAGCCCGGTGTGAAGGACACTCCGGCGGACGCCACGAGCGACGGGGCGCCGCAGCCCTGCTGCACGGCAAATGAGCCGCCCGGAGTGTTGTCGAAGTACGGGTTGGACGTGTTCTGAACCGGCACGAACTCGAGACGCTGCTGGTAACGGCCGAGCGTGAGCTCGCCGAGCAGGTTCGCGCTCGGCGTGACGTCGTAGGTCAGGCCGTAGCCGTAGCCCCCCTGCTTCGAATCGTGCACCAGGAGCCCCGCGGCGTTTCGGGTGTTGAAGGGCGGGAACATCCCCTGGAAGGCGCTGATGTCGTCGGTCTGGCTCGGATCGCCGAACCCCGAGAGGACGACACGGTGCTGCGACGCGATGTTCCAGGTCAGCTTCCCGGCGAAGTACAGAGTCTCGTTGTGTTCCGTGTAGCCGATGTTCTGCCGCGTCTCCTGCTCGACGTCGGAGATCGAAGGATTGATGGCCGCGAAGTACCAGAGCTTGTCCTGGATGAGCTTGCCTCCGGCGTCGGCGCCGAAGTCATAGCGTGTCAAACCGACCGTCTGGCCAAACTCGACGCTGGACTTCGCCGTGGCCTCAAGCGCGTCGGAATTGAAGTACCCGAAGACGTCGCCGTGGAAGTCGTTGCCGCCCGACTTCGTCAGGACATTGATGACCCCGCCGAGCGCTCCGCTGTAGTCGACCTGATATCCGCCAGTCTTGACCTGCACTTCCTGGATGAACTCGAAGGCCAGCGAGCTCCCGCTGACGCCGTAAGCCGGGTCGGTTACGTCGAGACCGTCGACGACGTATCGATTCTCGGCGCCCGAGGCACCCATGATCGAGGGGCTGTCGGGGATTCCGGAGGGAACGACCGTCGGCGCGGCGAAGGCGAGGCTCTGATATGTGCGACCCGTCGGGATGTTCTCAAAGACGCGCCTCGGAAAGTCGGCTCCGTCGGTCGTCTCGGTCTGGTCGATGATCGGGGCTTGCGCTTCGACGACTACGGCTTCCTGCTGAACGCGCGTCATCGAAAGCTCGAGTGAAGAGGTTCGGTCGAGCGTGACCGTCACTATCGGAACTTCCAGCGGGTTGAACCTCTGGAGCTCCGCTTTCACCTCGTAGTTGCCCGGGGGAAGTGCCGGGAACCAAAAGAGCCCGTCTCGCTCCGTGACGGCCGTCCGGATCCCCTGGAGGCTCGGACTGGACGCCGTCACCGTGACGCCCGCCAGGACGAGACCATCCGTGTCGACGATCCGGCCCTCGATGCGTCCGGTGGTCTGGGCGCGGACGGCCGACGCGAACAGAACCCCCGTGGCGACCAGACCGAGAAAGCGCCGAAGAGCGCTCATAGTCCCCCCGCGGAGTGCGTTGAACGCATTATGCCTCCCTTCGGAGCGCCGGACCCACGACCCGGCATTCACCCGCGCGATAATCACGATCGCTTCCGGGGCCAGCCGGAGTCGTTGCCGATCGCGGGGAATCTCCGGCTTTTTCCGGGGGGTGGCGCATGCGCGTCCGCTTCGGCGACTGCTCGCTCGACTCGGAGACCCGGCAGCTGGTGGTCCGGGGCGAGGAGGTGCACCTCCAGCCCAAGGCCTTCCAGTTCCTCGAGCTCCTGCTCGAAAACCGGCCGAAGGTCGTATCCAAGGACGCCATCCACGAGCAGCTCTGGCCGGGAACATTCGTCTCGGACGGGACGGTGACCAGCCTCCTCGCGGAGGTTCGCGACGCGATCGGCGACGACCGCGCACGGCTCGGTTCATCCGGACCGTGCACCGGTTCGGCTACGCCTTTTCCGGCGAAGCGCAGGAAATCAGCGACAAGAAGCCCCGGCCGCCGGCCGCTGAAGTCCGCGATCTGGATCGTCTGGGGCCGTCAGTCCATTCCGATCGAGGCCGGGGAATCCGTCATCGGCCGCGACCCCGGGCGCCCGTCTTCCTCGACGACAAGAGCGTTTCCCGACGACATGCGCGCATCGTCGTCGTCGATGGCGGAGTCACCCTCGAGGACCTCGACAGCAAGAACGGCACATTCGTCGCCGCAAGGAAAGTGGATTCACCGGTGACGCTGTCCGATGGCGACCGGATCCGGGTCGGCTCGGTCGCTCTCGACGTGCGCATCTTTGCGACTCCGCAGACGACCGAGACCGCAGCCGATTCCGGTCGCCGCGCCCCGTGTAGAATCCCGCCACTCTCATGGAAAAAAAGCGCAAGTTCCTCTTCGTCTCGCTGACCGGCCTCGTCGGCGACATCGCGTGGCAGGTCCTCAAGGAAGGCCACGAGGTCCGCTACTTCATCGGCGACGAGGAGGAGAAGGACATCGCGGACGGCTTCGTCCCGAAGACCGACGACTGGGAGAAGGACGTCGACTGGGCCGACGTGATCGTCTTCGACGACACGCTCGGGCAGGGCGAGAAGGCGGTGGAACTGCGCAAGCGCGGTAAGGCCGTCGTCGGCGGCACGCCCTACACGGACCGCCTCGAGGACGACCGCTCCTTCGGGCAGGAGGAGCTGAAGAAGGCCGGGGTCACGATCATCCCGTACAAGGACTTCGACAACTTCGACGAGGCGATCGCCTACGTCCAGGAGAACCCGACGCGCTACGTGATCAAGCCCTCGGGAGCGGCCGGGAACGTGAAACGGCGGCGCGAAAGCCGCCGCACGCGGCGCCGGGCGCGCGGATCGCGTCAGGGTCCGGAGAGGAAGCTCGCCAACCGCCGGGGCGAGCCCGCGCGCGCGACTCTGACGGCCGCGTTGTCGCAGCTCCCGAGCAGACGCTCGGACCGGAGCACCCGGCCACGGCCCGCACCCGCCGCCTGGCCGATGCGTCGCGCCCTCCTCGCTCCTGACCGGCACCGCCGGGCTCAGTACGGCCAGTGAAGCCCGAGCGCCTTCGCGAGGAAGACCGCCATCTGCCCCCGAGTGATCGGATCGTTGACGCCGTACTGGCCGTTGCCGTAGCCGGCCGTGATGCCTGCAGCGACGAGCGCCTCGACGTACTGGAAGAAAAAGTGATCCGTCGGCACGTCGGCAAAAGTCGCCGTGGCTGGGCCGGGGCTGACCGTTCGGTGCCACCAGATCTCGACCCAGGCGAAGTACGCGTACTGGTTGCCGGGGGCGAGCTCCACGTGCGCGACCAGCGCGTTGTGCACGTTGGCGGGGAGCTGATACCCGATCGCAACCGCGTTGTAGTCGGTATCCCAGCCGTGGGCACTGCTCGAGTAGGTGACGATGGTGTCCTGGGTACCGTGGCGGCCGTTGACGTAGAGGGCGACACCGGTCTGAAACTCGGCCTTGCTGTAACTTTGCAGGCCGACATAGTCGATCACCGCACCTGCCGGGATGTTCACGCCCGCGTAGAACTCCCAGGGCCCCGCACCGTTGAAACAAGCGCACTGGTACGAGGTGCATGCACAGTCGCCGTAGACGTAGCCATCGTTCGACTGATACGTGAAGGCGGCCGCCGGAATCGTCGTCACCGTATAGTCGACCGTCCCGTATTCATTCGGAGCCTGAAGTGTGGTCGTCGCAGTCGCAGCCTTACGCGTCAGCGACTCGGCGATTGCAGAGCTTGCGCGGAGCGAGCAAAGCCCGAGGATCAGCACCCGAAGCACCGTTCGAAACCATGCCAGCACCTCCTTTTCAACCGATCACACTCAGACCGTTCCCTTTGGTGCAGCTCGTTTTCCCGTTTCCGGCGCTCCGGCTCAATAGCGGGCGCCTGTCGAACGCATGGAGATTTCGTGACTCGCCAAGCCCCGGAAAAGACGAGGGATCCGCCCGTGGCGCTCGATAGAATGAGGCCTTCCCCGGGAATGGATGTGCCTACGGAAGCCAAAGGCCTTCTGAAGATCGGTGAGGACGCGACCCTCGACGCGCGTGCCTACGAGCTTCGCCGCGCCGGCCGGACCGTCAAGCTCGAGCGGATTCCCATGGAGCTCTTGCTCTTCCTGGTCGAGCAGAGGGGACGGCTCGTAACGCGCGAGGAGATCGTCGAGCGGATCTGGGGCAAGGACGTCCACCTCGACGCCGACAACAGCATCAACAGCGCCATCCGTAAGATCCGGCACGCCTTGCGGGACGATCCCGAGCGGCCACGCGTGATTCAGACCGTAGCCGGGAAGGGCTACCGGTTCATCGCGCCGGTCGTCGAGATCCCAGGCCCCGCCCAATCCTCAGGGTTCACGCCGCCCTCACCGACTCCCCTTTCCGCGCCGCCGGCGCCCGTTCCCTCGCCCGCTCCGCAGCTGTCGATCGAGACAGACGCCAAGCCCCGGCGTCGGCTGCTTGCGCTCGCTGCGACCGCCGTCCTTCTCGTCGCAACGGGCGTGTTCCTCGCGGGCCAGAGTCGGCGCGCTCAGGCGTCGCGGCCGGCAGGGCGCCTGATGCTCGCCGTCCTCCCCTTTCAGAACCTGACGGGCGATCCCGGCCAGGACTACCTGAGCGACGGCATGACCGAAGAGATCATCGCCCAGCTCGGCCGGGTCGATCCGCAGCGGCTGGGACTCATCGCGCGCACGTCCGTCATGACTTACAAGAACACGCGCAAGCGGTTGGACGAGATCGCCCGAGAGCTATCCGTGCAACTCGTGCTCGAGGGCACGGTCCGCCGCGACGCGGATCGCCTTCGCGTCTCGGCGCAGCTCATCCAGGCCGGGGATCAGACGCACCTCTGGGCGCGCCAGTACGACCGGGAGCCCGGCACCCTGCTCGCGCTGCAGAGCGAAATCGCCCGAGAGGTGGTCGACGAGATTCGGCTCACGCTCGGCGAGCGCCGTTCCAGGCCGGACTCGCCTCCCTCGCCTCCCCCAGCCTCGGCCGAAACGGACGCCGCCTACGACCTCTACCTCCGGGCTCAATACTTCTGGAACAAGCGAACCATCGACGGGCTCAAGCAGGCGATCGACTACTGCGGCCAGGCCATCGCCGCGGACGCCGGGTACGCCCCCGCCTACGCCGGTCTCGCGAAGTCCTACGCCCTGCTCGGCGGTTACAGCGGAGAGTCGCAAATCGAGTTCATGGCGAAAGCGCGAGCCGCGGCGCTGCGCGCGCTGGAGCTCGACCCTCACCTGCCGGACGCCCACACGGCGCTCGCGCTGGTCGTTCAGAACTACGACTGGGATTGGGAGACCGCCGAACAGGAATTTCAGCGAGCTCTGGAGCTGAACTCCAACTCGGCGACGGCCCACCACTGGTATTTCGAGCACCTCGCGTTCCGCGGCCGCTTCGACGAGGCCCGGACCGAGTCCGAGCGGGCCCGCCAGCTCGACCCGCTGTCGCTGGCGATCGCGGTGGACACCGCTCTGATCGACTACTACTCACGCCGGTACGACCGCGCCGCGGCGAAGCTGGAGGCGGTGCTCGCGATGGATCCGACTTTCCCGCGCGCGCACCTGGTGCGGAATGCCTACGTGGAGCTGGGCCGTTTCGATGACGCGCTGGCGGACATCCAGGCGGACACCGCGGGCGCGGGCAGCCTGTGGAACTCGTCGTGCCTGGCCTACGTTCACGGGCGCGCGGGACGGACCGCCGAGGCCGGAAGAGAGGTGGCTCGCCTCCTGAAACGCGCTCGGCCGGGCGAAACGGACCCCGGTATCGTCTTCTGGGCGTACGTCGGGGCCGGCGATCGGGAGCGAGCCCTGGACTGGCTGGCGAAGGCGTACGCCCAACACTCCAACATCCTCATGACGCTGAAGGTCGATCCGGCTTACGACTCGCTGCGCGACGAGCCGCGTTTTCAGGACGTGCTGCGACGCGTCCGGCTCGCCGGCTAGGTCATCCTCGCCCGGCGGCCCGCTCCTTCCGTGTAGAATCCCGCCACTCTCATGGAAAAAAAGCGCAAGTTCCTCTTCGTCTCGCTGACCGGTCTCGTCGGCGACATCGCGTGGCAGGTCCTGAAGGAAGGCCACGAGGTCCGCTACTTCATCGGCGACGACGAGGAGAAGGACATCGCGGACGGCTTCGTGCCCGAAGACCGACGACTGGGAGAAGGACGTCGACTGGGCCGACGTGATCGTCTTCGACGACACGCTCGGCCAGGGCGAGAAGGCCGTGGCGCTGCGCGAGCGCGGGAAGGCCGTCGTCGGCGGGACGCCCTACACGGACCGCGCTCGAGGACGACCGCTCGTTCGGGCAGGAGGAGCTGAAGAAGGCCGGCGTCACGATCATCCCCTACAGGGACTTCGACAACTTCGACGAGGCGATCGCCTACGTCCAGGAGAACCCGACCCGCTACGTCATCAAGCCCTCGGGCGCCGCGGGCAACGTCAAGCGGCGGCTCTTCGTCGGCGACGAGGAGGACGGCCGCGACGTCGTCCGGATGCTCGAGGCCTACAAGAAGGCCTTCTCCGACGAGATCAAGGTCTTCCAGCTCCAGAAGCGGGTCGTGGGCGTCGAGGTCGCGGTCGGCGCGTTCTTCAACGGCAAGAGCTTCGTCTATCCCGATCAACACGAACTTCGAGCACAAGAAGCTCTTCCCCGGCAACAGCGGCCCGCCGACCGGCGAGATGGGCACGACGATGTTCTGGAGCGAGCCCAACAAGATCTTCGAGCAGACGCTGCTGAAGATGGCGTCGCGCCTGGCCGAGGAGGGCTACGTCGGCTACATCGACGTCAACTGCATCGTCAACAACAACGGCATCTACCCGCTCGAGTTCACGTCGCGCTTCGGGTACCCGTCGATCTTCATCCAGCAGGAGGGCATGATCACGCCGATCGGCCTCTTCCTCGCCGACCTCGCGCACGGCATCGACCCGAAGCTCAAGGTCAAGAGCGGCTTCCAGGTCGGCGTGCGGATCGTGATGCCGCCTTTCCCCTTCGACGACAACGCGACCTTCGAGTCCTTCTCGCGCAACGCCGTCATCGTCTTCAAGCGCGGCACGCCCGAGGAAGTCCACATCGAGGACACGAAGATCGTCGAGGGCCAGTGGCTCGTGGCCGGGCACCTCCGGCGTCGTGCTGACGGTCGTGGGTCTCGGGCCAGACGATGAAGCAGGCGCGCGAGCAGGCCTACGCGCGCGTGCGCAACATCCTCATCCCCAACATGTACTACCGCGACGACATCGGCGAGCGCTGGGCCGAGGACTCGGACCAGCTGCACAACTGGGGGTATCTCAGATAAGGATCAGACGCCTAGCGTCCGCACGATCCCGCCGACAAGAGCGGGCCTGTCGTAGCGTTTCCCGTACTCCACGCAGACATCAAGGCCGACGCGGGCCGGCCTTTTGATGCCGAACGACGGTCGAGCTCAGGTCCCCGACCGGAGCGCTAGGGCCAGTAAAGCTTGAGGGCGAACGTCTTGACCACGAACACCGCCATCTGGCCGCGTGTGTTCGGGTTGTTCGGGCAGAAGTTGCCGTTGCCGCAGCCCGCGGTGATCTGACGAACGGCCAGGTCCTCGATCCAGTCGGCATACGTGCTCGGGCACGCGACGTCCGAAAACACCCCCTTGCACGCCGGCGGCACGTAAACCGCGCCATTCTGTGTCTTCAAGAGGAACACCGCCATCTGGCAGCGCAGCACCGTCTGGTCCGGGCAGTACTTCAACGGCGAGGCCAAGCAGCCGCCCGTGATCCCACGGTTGTACAGGTCCTCGATCCACGGCGCGAATGGATCGGACGCAGGCACATCGGCGAAGATCCCGACGGCAGCCGGTGGCATGTACGCCGCCCCCCGGCTCGCCTTCAACAGGAAGACGGCCATCTGCTTGCGTAGCGCCGGGCTATCCGGGCAGTAGTTCTCGCCCCCGCACCCTCCCGTGACACGACGGTGGAGCACGGTCTCGATGTTGGAATAGAAGATGTTCGACGACGGTACATCCGCGAAGCTCCCGCCGACGTGGAGCGCCCAGGTGGCGCTGGCGCCGGTGGAGACCGTCTCCCCCATCTGGGCGTCCCAGTGCTGGACGGGCCGGCTCCCCGTATTCTCGATCTGCAGGTTGTAGCAGGAGGCCGTGAAAAAGCAGCTCCCCAGCGCACCGGGATTGATGGACCCGTAGTCGGCGCTGGCCCCGTTGAGCTTGTACAGGTCCGGCGGCCCCGGGCCGCCGAAGCTCGTCGCGACGCCGGTCAGGTCGAGAATCGAACCCGTGTTGTTGAAGTAGTAGGGAGCCACGTCGACCGCCTCGCCGGGCTCGAAGATGCCATTGCCGCTCGTGTCCAGGGCGAGACGCCGCGGCAGGGGTATCGCGTCGCAGTGGAAGCCGTCGCACAATTGGATGTCGTCAATCCACCAATGGAGCCCGGTGTGGCCCGTGTCTTCCAGGGAGGAACCCATTCTCCATCGAAGAACAACGTTGCTCCCCGCAACGGGAGGGAGGCGCAAAATGCTCGTCGCCACAGAATACTTGCCCCATCCCGTTCTTCCGAGGAGCGGGTTTCCAACCCCGAGGATCGTGCAATCCGGACCGAACTGGAGGACGGTTCCACCCGCATCCAGGATGTCCTGGAATGGTGCTCCGTCGATCGAGATCTCGAGAACTCCGCCGTCCCAGGCGTCGTCCATATAGCGGTTGAAGTTCCACTCGTGTTGAAACTTGAGTATGGCCCCGTTCGTGGTCAGTGCGATCAACGGCGAATCGAGCCGCTTGTCGCTGATGACGCCCGTCGGGTCATCGACCAGCGCCGCAAAGCCGGCGTGGCCCACCGGCTGGACCGTCACCCAGAGCGGATCCGGCCCCACCGCGTTCGTCGCGACCCAGCCCGGTGGCAGCGCGGGCGGAATCACGGACTCGAAGTTCTCGGAAAGCCGAACACCGGCCTGAGCGCCGGCGTGCGCCGCCGCCAGGAACACGAGGAGCATGCAGCAGAATCGGAGCGATGTCATGGGAGTCCGCGGCGCTTCACGCATACGTCGAACGTCCTCAGTTCGGCCAGTGCAGCCCGAGGGCCTTCGCCAGGAAGACTGCCATCTGTCCACGAGTGACCGCAGAGTCCGGGCAGTAGTTGCCGCTGCCGCAGCCTACGGTGATACCGGACGCCGCCAGCGCCTCGATGTATTGATAGAAGGCGTGCCTTGGGGACACGTCGTTGAACGTCGCCGGGAAGGGAGCGGGGCTCACGACGCGCCTCCACCAGACCTCCGCCCAGCCGAAGAACGGTGGGTCTTCGAACGCGCCCTGCTGAACCTTCAGAATCAGCGCTTCACCCACTTCGCCTCTCCACTGGTAGTTCAGTGCCGACACATTGAAGTCTGTGTCCCAGTCGTGGACCGTGCTGTCGATTTCTACAATCGTGCTGAGGTCGCCGGTCCTGGCGCGACGGTACAACCCCACGCCGAGCGCGAAAGGCGCAGCGCTCGTGGAGTTCAAGCCGACGTAGTCGATCACCACGCCGGCCGGCAGCGTTAGCGTGGCGTAGAAGTTCTCGACGATGTTGCTGGCGCCGTAGCGGCCGAGGCTCGGACTCGTTCCGTAGATGTAATTCTCCGGGAACCGGGCATCACCCCCCTCGGGCTTGAATGCCACGGCCGAGACCGTCGTGACGCCGTAGGAATCCACACCGAAGGCGTCGGGGAGGCCGCGCGTCGTCGGGAGGCGACCGGCAGCCTGCTCGGCCTCGGCGATCGCGGAGCCAACGAGAAGGGCCGAGGCGAGGGAGAGAATGAGACTCGCCAGGAAGATCGCGGATCGCGCGACTGGACCCTCGTGAACGATGGAACATTCATCATGGTTCGTGGTCATGACCGTCTTCCTCGCTCAGTTCGCGAAGCCGCCCGGCCAGTGGAGGCCGAGGGCCTTCGCGAGGAAGACCGCCATCTGCCCCCGCGTGACCGGGTTGTTCGGGCAGTAGTTCCCGTTGCCGCAGCCTGCGGTGATTCCAGAGGCCGCGAGCGCCTCGACGTACTGATAGAAGGGATGGTCGCCGGGCACGTCGTTGAACGTCGGGGAGCCGGGAGGCGGACTGACCACCCTTCTCCACCAGACCTCCACCCAACCGAAGAACTGGAAGTTCTCGACGGCTCCTCGCTCGACGTGGAGGATCAGCGCGTTGCCGCTCTTGCCTTCCCAGAGACGGCCGATCGGCGCGACATTGGTCTCGGTGTCCCAGTCGTGAACCGTGCTCGCGATGCTCACGATGGTGTCCACAGTGCCGTCCTTGTGCCGCTTGTAAAGAGCAACGGTGAGCCCGCCGGGGGTGTCAGTCGTGGAGTTGAGACCGACATAGTCGATCACGACGCCAGCGGGTAGATCGAGCGGAGCGAAGAAGGCCACGCCCGAATATCCGCTTCGGCCGAGACTCCCGGAGGTGAAGTAGGAGTAACCGTACAGATCGCCTTCCGGGTAGAACCCAATCGCCGAGACCGTCGTGACCGAGTACGCATCGACTCCGTACGCCTTCGGGACGGCCTCCCGCGTCGTCGCGACGCGAGGGACCTGTTGCGCCGCCGCGAAACCGGTGCCGAGAATTGTCAGAAGCGAACAGGCGACGATCCGACCGAGGCGCGAGTCGTTCATCCAACAGCTCCTATGTCCTGGGTGGCGGCTCGCGACGGCTATGACGCCGGGTCTCGAGCCGCTTCCGTGGGAAGAGAGAAGAATCGGAAGGAAAAGGTTACAGATCCGATTCGGGGCGACGAGGCGACTCGCTCCCGGCGGCGAGCGTCCGGAACCGGGCATGCCCCCCAGGGGGTCGAGGTTGGAGTCGATCCAGGGAGGTCTAATCCGCCAGTCCCACACGTCGCAGGAGGGCCCGGAACCGCGGATCGCCGCGCAGCGGGTCGTAGCTGGGCTCCACTCCGAGCGATGTCAGAAGATTGGAGTGCTGGGCGTACGCTCTTTCCAGCCAGGCCAGGGCCTCGTCCTTTTCGCCCAGCCCGAGATAGGCCCAGGAAATGGTCGCCGGATCCGTCGCTTGATGCCGGTTGACCTCCAGCAACTGCGCGAGAGCGTGTTCGGACTGCCTTCGTCGACCCGCCCGCCCGTAAACGTAGGCCAGCGAGGACCAGTGCCACGGGCTGCCCTCGACGGTCCGGTAGCTCTCGATGTCGGCCAGGGCCTCCTCGAACCGTCCCGTTTCGACGTAGGCGTACCGCACCATGTGAGGCCGCGCCAGACCCGGATCCATCGCGAGGACGGAATTGAGGTTCGCGATCGCTCGTTCGTACCGGCGCGAATAGTAAAAAATCATGGCCCTATCGGCCGCAATGATCAGGGAAAACGGATCGAGCTGCTGCGCCCGCGCGGCTTCGGCCAGGGCCTCGTCGAACCGACCGCGGAACGTCAGGTGCTCGGCGTACCAGTGGTGGGCGGTCGCGTAGTTACGGTTCAACTCGATCGCCCGCAGGTATCTCTTCTCGGCGCCCTGCCAGTCCCAGTCGAAGTTCTGGACGATCAGCGCCAGCGCGACTTCCGCCTCCGACAGGTTCGGGTCGAGCTCCAGGGCCCGCAGCGATGCCGCGCGGGCCTTCGACATGAACTCGACCTGCGGTTCCCCGCTGTAGCCGCCCAGCAACGCGTAGGAGCTCGCAAGACCGGCGTGGGCGCGCGCGAAATCGGGATCCAGGGCGATGGCCTGGCCGCAATAGTCGATCGCCTGCCGCAGGCCCTGGGTCGTACGCATGTTCCAGAAGTACTGTCCCCGGAGGTACAGGTCGTAGGCTTCGTCGCTCACCGGCGGCGGAACGGGGCGTGCGGGTCGGCTCGACTTGCGCCCGTCCAGGGTGAGCTGAATTTCATCGGCAACGGCATGCGCGATTTCCGTCTGGAGAGTCAGCAGGCTCATGGCCTCTCGGTCATATTGCCGAGCCCACAGGTGAGTCTGATCGCTCAGCTGGATGAGCTGGGCGGACACGCGCACCTTCCCCTCGTCGCGGCGAAGGGTTCCCTCCAGCACGTACTGCACGCGCAGTTCCCGGCCGATCTGGTCCAGTCCCGCGTGCGAGTTCCTGTAGTGCATGACCGAGGTGCGTGCGATGACTCCCAGGCCCTGCGGGTCGAGGCTTCCCAGCCGCGAAATCAACTCGTCCGTCAGGCCATCGCTCAAATAGTCCTGGCGGGCGTCGCCGGTCAGATTCTGAAAAGGGAGAACCGCCAGCATTGGCCGCCCGGCCGAAGGTCGCGGCCGGACCGGCCAGCGCCACCAGATGCCAAAGGCGGCCAGGAGGACGAGGGACACTCCCACGACCGTGGACAATCGCCGGGGCCGTCTTTCCTCCGGCTCGGGTATCGTCGACGGGTCCGACAGGTTCAACGCGACGTCTCGGATGGATTGAAGCCGAGCGCCCGGCTCTTTCTCGAGGCAATGGCGCACGATGTGGTTCAATCCCGGGGGAATGTCCGTCCCCGCCTCCGAGAGCCCGGCAGGCTGCTCCTTCAGGATCGCCGACGCCGTATCCGCTGCCGAGTCCCGTTGGAAGGCGCGCCGCCCGTACAACATCTCGTAGAGGATCGCTCCGAACGAAAAGATGTCGGATCGCGCGTCGACCTCCCGACCTCTGACCTGTTCGGGCGACATGTAGGCCAGAGTCCCGAGCACGGTTCCGGGTTCGGTCGCGGCCTCGTCGCCCGGACGATTCGTCTCGCCGGCTGTCGAGGCCGCGGTCAGCTTGGCGAGCCCGAAGTCGAGGATTTTGACGTGGTCTTCGTCGGTCACGAACACGTTCTCGGGCTTCAGATCGCGATGAACGATGCCTTTGGCGTGAGCGGCGGACAGACCTCGGGCGACCTGTGCCGCGTACTCCGTGGCCTTGCGCGGCGAGAGCGGGCCGGCCGCGAGCCGTTCGCGGAGTGTCTCTCCCTCGAGAAGCTCGGTCACGATGTAGGGAGCGCCGTCGTGGGAGCCGATGTCATAAACGGCCATGATGTTCGGGTGATTGAGCGCAGAGGCGGACTGCGCCTCCTGCTCGAATCGACGCAGCCGGTCCGAATCGGTCGAGGCCGCGGCCGGCAGAACCTTGATCGCCACCTCGCGCTTGAGCCGATCGTCGCGCGCGCGATACACCTCTCCCATTCCTCCCGCTCCGATCCTGGCTACGATCTCGTAGGGACCGAGACGCGCGCCCGAGACGACGCCGGATTCCAGGCCGAGCTGCAACAGACAGCCCACGCAGGGTTCGGCGCCGGTCCCCGAAGGGAAAACCGACCCGCAGCGCGGGCAACCATCACTCAGAGGCAATTCGTTAGCCCTTCAGGACCCCGAGCAGGTGGCGGATTTCGTCATCGACGTCGGCCCTGTCGCGAACCGTGTCCCGGATCTCCTCGCGTAGCAAGTCGCCGAACCGACGCCGAAGCCGGTGCAGGGTCACCTTGACCGCATCCTCCGTCATGCCCAGACGGGCACCCAGGTCACGATAGGAGGCTGCCGGAGCCTCTCCCGTCAGGTGGCCGCGAAGCGCCTCGAAGCGAGCCGCTCTCGGCGACCCGCTCGACTCCGCTCCCAGGCGCTCGAGCGTCCTTCCCACGATCGTGGCAGCCCACTTCCGTTCGAAGACCGATTCCGGAGTCAGCTCGTCGACCGGCTCGAACCGGTAGCGCTGTTCGGCCTCCGCAGCGTCGAGGGAGAGTAGAGGCCGTTCGGGAGCGCGTTTCCGGGCACGCTGCCGATCGAGCTCATTGGACAGGAAGTGCCTGACCGAAACGAGCAGGAAGGAACGGAAGCGCCCGAGATCCGGGCGGACGTCTCCTCAGGTCTCGATGCTCGAGGAGACGCGCAAAGTAGCCCTGGGTCAGGTCGCCGGCTTCGTCCGCGCCGTATCCCTGGCGCCGGATGAAGGCGTACAGCGGGAACCAGTACGCCTTGCATAGCGCCTCCAGAGCCTCTCGCGAGTCGGGGCTATGCCCACTGCGAGCGGCGAAAACGAGGCTCCAACGCGTGGTTGCAAAGCGTGTTTCCACGGATCATCCGAGCGTCAGACGATGTTACAACCTCGGGGCCGGCGTCGCGCCGAATCCCGCGCGCGCATATCCCGAGGGCGGTGCTCCGGTCGGAATCGGAGGCCCCCAACCTGGCTCAGGATCCCGCCCCGACCCCTCCCATTTGTGCCACCCTCATCGGGAGTCTCGGCGAGATCCTTCCGCCCGCTCCTGCGCGTCCACGACCGCGATCGCGGCCATGTTGACGATGTCCGCGACGTCGACGCCCCGCTGGAGAACGTGGACCGGGCGCTTCAAGCCCAGGAGGATCGGGCCGATGGCCTCGGCGCCCGCGAGACGCCAGACGAGCTTGTAAGCGGCGTTGGCCGACTGCAGGTCGGGGAAGATGAGCACGTTGGGGTTGTGGACGCCTGTCCACGGGTACTCCGCCTCCAGCATCTCGGGGACGACCGCGTAGTCCGCCTGCATCTCGCCCTCGATCGGAAGGTCCGGACGCGCGGCCCTCACCAGCGCCACCGCCTTCCTGACCTTCAGCGCGTTGGCGTGCGTGTTGGAGCCGAAGTTCGAGAACGAGATCATCGCGATGCGCGGCTCCATGTCGAAGCGTCGGACCGCGTCGGCCGTCAGCTGGGCGATCTCGGCGAGCTCCTCGGCCGTCGGGTCGATGTTGACGGTCGTGTCCGCGAAGAAGAAGGTCTGGTGCTTCAGCATCAGGATGTAGAGGCCGGAAACGCGCTTCACGCCGGGCGCCGTGCCGAAGATCTGCAGCGCCGGCCGGATGGTGTCCGCGTAGGACTGCGTCATCCCCGAGATCACGCCGTCGGCGTCGCCGGCGTCGAGCATCAGCGGGCCGAAGACGTTGCGCACGCGCACCTGCCGCGCCGGCTTCCTCGCGGCGTCATGCCGCTGCGGCGCCGCAGCTCCTCGAGCCGCTTCGCGTAGGCCGGCAGCTTCTCGGAGCGGCTGGTGTTGATGAAGTCGATCTTGTCCATCGGAAGCTGCAGGTCCCGGGCGAGCGCCTCGACCTCGGTCTCGCGCGCCAGCAGGATCGGCCGGCAGATGCCCTCCTCGGCGAGGATCTTCGCCGCGCGGAGGATCTTCGGGTGCTCGCCTTCCGGAAACACGATGCGCTTCGGGTCGCGCCGCGCCTTCTGGATCACGACGCTCATGACCTCGCGCGAGCGCGACAGCAGCGCTTCGAGCCGCCGCAGGTACGCGCCCATGTCGGTGATCGGCTGGCGGGCGACGCCCGAGCGCATCGCCGCCTCGGCGACGGCCGGGGCCACCCAGAGGAGCACCCGGTGGTCGAAGGGCTTGGGGATCAGGTACTCCTTCCCGAAACGGAAGGTCTGCCCGCCATAGGCCTTCGACACCGAGTCCGGCACGTCCATCCGGGCCAGTGCGGCCAGGGCCTGCGACGCGGCGCGCTTCATCGCCTCGTTGATCTCGGTCGCCCGCACGTCGAGCGCCCCGCGGAAGATGAACGGAAAGCCCAGGACGTTGTTGACCTGGTTGGGATAGTCGCTGCGGCCGGTCGCCATGATGACGTCGGGCCGCACGGCCCGGGCCTCCTCGGGCGTGATCTCGGGGTTGGGATTGGCGAGCGCGAAGACGATCGGATCGCGGGCCATCCCCGTCAGCATTTCGCCCTTGACGATCCCGCCCGAGGAGAGGCCGATGAACGCGTCGGCCCCGGTGAGGGCGTCCGTGAGCGTCCGCTCGAACGTCTCCACCGCGAACTGCGCCTTGTACGGGTTCATGTCGACCGTGCGCCCCAGGTAGATGACCCCGGACCGGTCCACCATGCGCAGGTTCTCGGGTCGAACGCCGTACGACAGGTAGAGCTTCGCGCAGGCGATCGCCGAGGCGCCCGCGCCGCAGAAGACGACCTTGACGCTGTCGATCTTCTTGCCGACGACTTCCAGCGCGTTCAGAAACGCCGCGGCCGAGATGATCGCGGTGCCGTGCTGGTCGTCGTGGAAGACCGGGATCTGCAGGCGCTTCTTGAGCCGCTCCTCGATCTCGAAGCACTCCGGGGACTTGATGTCCTCGAGGTTGATGCCGCCGAAGGTCGGCGCGATCCGGGCGACGGTGTCGACGATCTCGTCGACTCCGTGCGCGTCGACCTCGATGTCGAAGACGTCGATGTCGGCGAAGCGCTTGAAGAGGACGCCCTTGCCCTCCATGACGGGCTTGCCGGCGAGCGGTCCGATGTCGCCGAGACCCAGCACGGCGGTGCCGTTCGAGATGACGGCCACGAGGTTGCCCTTGCTCGTGTACTCGTAGACCTTCTCGGGGTCCTTCGCGATCGCCAGGCAGGGCTCGGCGACGCCGGGGCTGTAGGCGAGCGAGAGGTCCTCCTGCGTGCGGCAGGGCTTGGAGGGAACGACCTCGACTTTCCCCTTGCGACCCCGCGAGTGATAGTCGAGCGCTTCCTCGGGGGTCATCTTCCGCATGGCTAGCTCCCCGCCAGCTCCGCTCTCAGGGCCCGCACCGCATCGACCGCATCGGCCGTCTCGACGGAGTTGAGGTTCTTGTCGCGCCGCCGCACGATCTCGACCTTCCCTTCCTTGAGGGCCCGGCCGCCCACGTTGACGCGGATCGGGAAGCCGATCAGGTCCGCGTCCTTGAACTTCACGCCCGGCCGCTCGTCGCGGTCGTCGTAGAAGACCTCCAGGCCCGCCGAGAGGAGGGCCTCGTAGAGCGCATCGGCCGCCGTGCGGGTCGCCTCGTCGGAGGGATTGAGGGACACGAGCACGACCTCGAACGGCGCGAGCGCGATCGGCCAGACGATCCCGTCGGCGTCGTGGTGCTGCTCGATCGCGGCCGCCATGGTGCGCCCCACGCCGATGCCGTAGGTGCCCATGACCGCCGGGCGCGTCTCCCCCTTCTCGTCCGTGAAGCCGCAGCCGAGCGCCTCCGAGTACTTCGTGCCGAGCTTGAAGATGTGGCCGACTTCGACGCCGCGCGCGATGTCGAGCGGCTTGCCGCAACGGGGGCAGGGATCGCCCGCGCGCGCCTGCGCGAAGCTCCCCCAGGCCTCGACCTTCGCGTCGCGCCTCTGGACGAATCCCGCGACGTGCCAGTCGCGGCGCCCGGCCCCGGTGACCGCGTTGACCGCGTCCCGGATCGAGTGGTCGCCGACGATCCGCAGGGTCCCCGTCGGCAGCTTGTGCGGCCCGACGTAGCCCACGGGCGCGCCGGTGGCCGTCTCGACCTTCTCCTCGGGAGCCAGGGCGAGGTGGTCGACCCGGAGCATGTTCTTGAGAGCGACCTCGTTGACATCGAGGTCGCCGCGCAACAGCGCGACCACGAAGCCCTTTTCGGTCTCGTAGACGAGGCACTTGATCATCCGCGAGGCCGTGATGCCGAGAAAGTCGACGACGTCGTCGATGCCGCCCTTGCCCGGCGTTTGCACCTCGACGAGCGGCGTCTCGGTCTCATCCTTCCAGGGCGCGGGCCGCGGCCCGGTTTCCGCCTTCTCGATGTTCGCGCCGTAGCCGCACGCCGGACAGCGCACGACCGCGTCCTCGCCGGTGTCGGCCAGCACCATGAACTCCTCCGACGCCGTGCCGCCGATCGCACCCGAGTCCGCCTGGACGACCGTGAAGTCGAGCCCGCAGCGCGAAAAGACCCGCCGGTAGGCCGCGTCCTGCGCCTTGTACGAACGGTCGAGTCCTTCGGCGTCGACGTCGAAGGAGTACCCGTCGTACATCAGGAACTCGCGGCCGCGCATCAGGCCGAACCGGGGGCGGATCTCGTCTCGGAACTTGGTGCGGATCTGGTAGAGCGTCACCGGAAGCTGACGGTAGGAGGTCACCCCCGAGCGGACCATCGTCGTCACGGCCTCCTCGGCCGTCGGCGTGAGGCAGTAGTCGCCGTCCTTGCGGTCCTTGAGGTGAAAGAGGAGCTCCTCCTTCTCGTAGCGGGCCCAGCGTCCGCTCGCTTCCCAGAGCTCGCGGGGCTGGAGGATCGGGAGCTCGACTTCGTGACCGCCGGCGCGATCGATCTCCTCGCGCACGATCCGCTCGGTCTTCCGGTGCGACCGAAGCCCCAGGGGCGTCAGGGAATAGATCCCGGCGGCCAGACGCCGGATCATGCCCGCCCGCGAAAGCAGGATGTGCGAGATCGCCTCGGCGTCCCCCGGCACCTCGCGGACGGTCTGCAGAAAGTAACGGGACCAGCGCATAGGGACGCGAGAATAGCAGGAGGCGAGGAATCCGGACGCAGAATCAGGAGGCGGCAGGCGTGAGCGGAACGAGCTAGGTGCGCTGTTTGGGAGCGGGCGCGGAGTCCTTGCGCTTGGAGCCGACCTTCTCGACGAGGCGCAGGTTCGATCGGAGCTGCTGCATCATCCGGTCCTCGATCCCGGCGCCGCGGGCCGCCGTCTTGGCCTTCGTGAACGCGGCCTTGGCGTCGTCGGCCCGGCCGGCCGCCAGATAGGCCATCCCCAGATGGTGGAAGGTCGTCGGCGCCGCCGCGCGCTCGCTCGAGCGGCGGAGGCATTCGATCGCGCGGTCGTACTCCTGCCGCTTGTAGTGGACCCAGCCGAGCGCGGCGAGCGGGTAGGGCTTCAACTCCTCGGGCGCCGCGGCCAGCGCGCGGCCGGCGTAGTCGAGCGCGAGGTCCAGGTCCTCGCCCGATTCGGCGAGGCTCGTCGCGAGCTCGTAGTAGCCGACCGCCTGCGCGGTCTTGGACGGGTGCTTCTCCAGGAACTCGCGCAGGAACTCGGCCGCGGCCCGCGGGTTGCCCTCGGCGCGCAACGCCTCCGCGAGCGTCGAGCAGGCGGCCGCGGCGACCACGTCCTCGGGGTCGGCCGCGAGGACCTCCCGGCACGCCGCGATCGCCTCCTTCCAGCGTCCCATCGAGGCGGACAGGAGCGCGAAGGAGACGCGGATCGTGGGATTGCGCGGCTCGGCCCGCATCGCCTTGCGGTAGAGCTCCTGCGCCCGCTCGAGGTACCCGCGCGCGACGTTCTCCTCGGCGTCGCGGAACGCGGCCGCGCCGGGCCCGTCGACCCGCGGAAGCTCGTATCCGCCGCGCCGCTCGAGCACGCGGACGGCCTCCTGGTACTCGAGGCGGCGCGGATTCTTCTCGAGGGCCTGCTGGAAGCACTCGAGGGCGCGCTTGGGCCAGTTCCTCTCGAGGTAGCAGAGCCCGAGCTGGAAGACCGCCTCTTCCGACTCGGGCGCCAGGCGCAGCGCTTCTTCGAAGTGCTGAATGGCGCGCGAGAGCTCCCCCTTCTCCCGAAGGACGTTGCCGAGGAGGATGTGCGCCGAGGGCGCCGGCGCGGCGTCGATCGCGAGGGAGAGCTCGCGTTCCGCCTCGTCCCACCGCGAGAGGTGCGCGCAGAGCGTCCCGAGGGCGAAATGCGGGAGGAAGGCGTCGGGCTTGCGCTCGATCGCGCGCCGGAGCGCCGACTCGGCGCCGTCGCCGTCTCCGGCCTCCGAGGCCGCGATCCCGCTGTAGACGAGGGCCTCGAAGTGATTCGGGTCGAACGCCAGGATCTTCTTGAAGTAGGACGAAGCGCGATCGAGCTCGCCGCCCGAGAAGAAGGTCTCCGCCAGATAGAACCCGAGCTCGACGTTCGAGCGGTCGGACCGGTAGAGGTCCTCGAGGACGCGGATGCCCCGGTCGGCGTCGAGCGCGAGGATCGCGAACTCCGCTTCGCGCAGCTTCTTCTTGAACGCCTCGCGGTCGAGGCCGTTCGAGCGCGCGATGATCCGGTCGCGGCGCTCGAGGAAGCGGTCCTTCTTTTCGACCGCCTGCATGCGCTCGTCCATCTTGGACTCCCAGAGGTCGACGACCTCCTCGGAGCGGACCGCGCCGCGCCGCTCGAGGGTCTCCTGGAGGGCGAGGATGCCCGTGTGCGCGACGAAGAGGTTCTTCTCCAGGTTGCCCATGGACTCGAAGAGCGACTTGACGGCCTCGGCCGTCCGCTTGACCACGTCCTCGAGCGTCGAGATGCGCTCGAGGAGGTGCTCGTCGAAGGGGATTTCCTCCTGCGGCTCGCCGCTCTCCTCGACGACCCCGACGCCCGACAGCACCAGGAGCTTCGAGTTGCAGCGGGCGCAGTACTCGTCCTCGTCGGAGTTCCGGAGGCCGCAGACCTGGCAGTACATCAGGCCGGGTACTCGTAGAAACCGCGGCCGGACTTCCGGCCGAGCCAGCCGGCGTCGACCATGCGGACCAGAAGCGGGCTCGGCCGGTACTTCGGGTCGCCGAACCCCTCCTGGAGCACCCGCAGGATCGCCAGGCACGTGTCGAGGCCGATGAAGTCCGCCAGCTGCAGGGGACCCATCGGGTGGTTCATCCCGAGCTTCATGATGCCGTCGATGGCTTCCTTCGTCGCCACCCCCTCCCGCAGGGCCTCGACGGCCTCGTTGATCATCGGCATCAGCACGCGGTTGGATACGAACCCCGGATAGTCGTTGCAGACGATGGGCGTCTTGCCCATCCGCCGCGCGAGCTCGTCGACGGCCCCGGCCGTCGCGTCCGACGTCGCCATGCCGCGGATCACCTCGACGAGCGCCATCACCGGGACGGGGTTCATGAAGTGCATGCCGATGAAGCGGTCGGGGCGGCGGGTCGCCGCCGCCAGGCGCGTGATCGAGATCGACGACGTGTTGGAGGCGAGGATCGCATCGGGCTTGCAGATGACGTCGAGCTTGCCGAAGAGCTCCTTCTTGACGGACTCGTTCTCGACGATGGCCTCGACGACGGCGTCGGCATCGGCGAGCGCCTGGAGGTCCATGGTCGCCGTCAGCCGCGAGAGCGCGCCGGCCTTTTCCTCCGCGGAACGCTTTCCCTTGGCGACCTCCCGGTCGAGGTTCTTCTCGATCGACGAGCGGGCCTTCGCCAGCAGGGGCTCGGCCACGTCCACGAGCACGACGGCGCAGCCCGAAGCCGCGGCGACGTGCGCGATTCCGGCGCCCATCTGTCCGCCGCCGACCACTCCCAGAGAGCGGATCATGGGGCAGATGCTATCGCGGGATTCCGGCCGCCAACGTCACGCCACCTGAGGCGTCGCGACGAGCCGCCGGATCGCTCTCCCAATTCCGGCCCGTCGAGGGCCGGTCAGAACACCAGCCGGTACCTGGGCGTTCCGAACCGGGAAACCAGCGCCACGCCGACGGCCACGATCGAGGCGACGCTCCACACGAGCGCGCCGACGAAGGGCAGCAGCGACACGCCTCCGAGCACCGCGAAGCCGGCCGCCAGAGCCGCCGGGCGGCGGGCCGGCGCGACGCTCTTGACGAGCTTCTGGCCGAGGAGGAGAAAGAGCGCGGCCATCCCGAAGACCTTCGCCACGATGGCGACGGCCGCCGAGACGAGGGCGATCGGAATCGCGAGAGCCGCCGGCAGCAGCGAGAGCGCGGCGCCGGCGCCGAGGAAGAGCGTCAGCACTCCGAGCGCGCCGGCGAGAAGCGCGCCCGACCAGTCCTCTTCCGCGAGCATCGCGGCGCGGGCGAGCGGAGAGGCGAAGAGCCAGAGCAGGGCGAGGGCCACGGCGAGCCAGGCGGAAAGCGCGATCAGGTGCAGGCCCGAGAGGACCGAGGCGCCGAAGGCGTTGTCCTCCCACGGAGCGCGGCGCATCTCCGAAAGGTAGAGGTGAAGGAGCGAGCCCGGCGTCGAGACGCGGCCTTCGACCGGAGGCAGGGTCTGGCCGGGCGGCAGGTCGATCTTCCCGCCGAAGACGAGCAGGTCGCCGGCGACCGATCCACCCGGCGCGAACGAGACGCTGCCTCCCCAGACGATCACGTCGCCCGAAACCCGCGCCGCGATCCGCACGTCCGCCAGGACCACGACCACGCGTCCGGGAAGGGCCTGCGAGACGACGACGTCGCGACGCACCGACGTGATGGAGCCGGGGACTGCGCGGGCGGCTTCACCCGCGAGAAGGAAGAGGAGCGCGCCGGCGAGGAGGCGGGCCGGCCTCATCTACGAACGGCGGGCGCGGGCGAGCACACGCCGCAGGCCGAAGGCCAGCGGCGGCAGAAGCAGCAGGGAGACGATCCCGAGGGGGCCGTCCTGACGCATCCCTTCCGAGAGGGCTTCGAGGGCGGTCGGGGCGATCCGAAGCAGGTCCGAGCCCCAGCCGGCGGCCGACCGGGCCAACGCCAGGAGCGGCGCGACGGCCGCGGCGCCCAGGGAAACCTGCTCGGAAGCAGTCAGCGCCGGGAGCGCGAGCAGGGCGAGCCCGGAAATCGAGAGCCCCGCGGTCAGGAGGACGGGAACATTCCAGAGGGCGTAAGTTCGGCGCTCCCTCCGGGAGAAGGCTCGAAGCCGTGTGACCCGGTCCGCAAGGCTCGGGACCGCGTCCGAAGGCTCGCAAGCACCCTCCAGGGCCTCGGAAAGGCCCCTGGCGGCGGCGATCAGGCCCTGGCAGGAGGCGCATTCGCGGGCGTGAGCGGCCGCGTCGGAGGCCAGCAGGGGTTCCGCTCCGGCGGCAACCGCTTCGGCGTCAATCGGATCCAAGGGGCGAGGGCACGGTCTCACGTTACTTCTCCAGCCAACCTGTCCTTCAATACGACTCTGGCGCGAAAGAGTTTGTTCTTGACCGTCCCGAGAGGCATCTTCTTGACCTCGGCGATCTCCTCGTAGGATAGCCCGGCGAAGTGCCGGAGGGCGATGAGTTCCCGAAAGTCCGGCGGGAGCTCCTGGATCGCCCGGTGGATGGCCTGGCCGCGCTCGGTGTTCCGGAGCTCCCCGTAGGGGTCGAGCCAGTTCGATCGCTGCTCGGCCTGGAACTGGGCCGGGGATCCGTCGGGATCCGGCGTCTCGAGCGGCACGGTCCGCGGGCGGCGCTTCCGGAGGTGGTCGATCGCCGCGTTGCCCGCGATGCGGAAGAGCCACGTCGAGAACTTGTACGCCGGATTGAAGCGGTCGAGGGCCTGAAAGACCTTCAGGAAGATCTCCTGCGCGAGGTCCAGCGCGTCGTCGCGGCTTCCGACCATGCGGGTCACGTGCGAAACCACCCTCACCTGGTAACGCCGCACCAGGACCTCGAAGAGATCCTCCTCGCCGGCGAGGACGCGGCGGACGATCTCCCCGTCCTCGAGCTCGGTGTTCCTGGCCTCCACGCTCGGCTCTCTCCCGGCCCCGAACGGCGTCGGGCTTGGATGCCGGGTGCTAGAATCCCCGGGCATTTTAGTGTGACCGGGCCCCCTGGCCCGCGGGAGAGGCACGTGAGCACAAGCGCCGAGCCCCGGATGACGGTCGATACGCACCCCACCGGCACCGATTCCGCGAGCCCCTTCGACGAGATGATGTCGCGGTTCGACCTCGCCGCCCAGAAGCTCGGCCTCGATCCGGGCCTCTACAAGGTCCTCCGCGAGCCCGTCCGGGAGACCAAGGTCTCGATCCCGATCTCCATGGACGACGGCCGCATCGAGGTCTTCGTGGGGTACCGAGTCCTCCACAACATCGCCCGGGGACCGGGCAAGGGCGGCATCCGATTCGACAAGAACGTGACGCTCGACGAGGTCCGGGCGCTCGCGGCCTGGATGACCTGGAAGTGCGCGGTCGTGAACATCCCGTTCGGCGGGGCCAAGGGCGGCGTGATCTGCGACCCGGGGTCGCTGTCGCGGTCCGAGCTCGAGAAGATCACGCGCCGTTACACCGCGGAGCTCATGGACCAGTTCGGTCCCGAGAAGGACGTCCCGGCACCGGACATGGGGACCAATCCGCAGACGATGGCCTGGATCATGGACACGTATTCCATGCACGCCCGCCACACCGTCACCGCGATCGTCACGGGCAAGCCGCTTTCACTCGGGGGCTCGCGCGGGCGCGTCGAGGCGACTGGCCGCGGGCTGATGCTCATCGCCCGAGAGGCGGCGCCGCTGCGCGGCTTCACGCTGAGGGGAAGCCGGATCGTCGTCCAGGGCTTCGGCAACGTCGGCTCGATCGCCGCCCGCATGTGCTTCGAGGCCGGCGCGAAGATCGTCGGGGTCTCCGACATCCAGGGCGGAATCCACGCCCCGGGGGGGCTCGACATGCCGGCGGTGCTCGCGCATTACGAAAAGGCCCGGACCCTCAAGGGGTTCCCCGGCGCCGAGGCGGTGACCAACGAGGCCCTGCTCGAGCTCGACTGCGACATCCTGATCCCGGCGGCCAACGAGAATCAGATCCGCGGGAAGAACGCCGGCAACATCAAGGCGAAGATCATCGTCGAGGGCGCGAACGGCCCGACCACCGCGCGTGCCGACGAGATCTTGAACGCCAAGAACGTCCTGGTCGTGCCGGACATCCTCGCCAACGCGGGCGGCGTGACGGTCTCCTACTTCGAATGGGTCCAGGACCGCGCCGGTTTCTTCTGGCGCGAGAGCGAGGTCAACGAGCGGCTCGAGGACATCATGGTGCAGTCTTTCAAAGACGTCGCGACGATGGCCGAAAAATACGGCGTCAGCTTCCGGATCGCCGCCTACATGCTCGGCATCTCGCGCGTCGCGCACGACACCATGGTCCGAGGGCTGTACGCCTAGGACGACCCGCTTCCTGGTTGCGGGCCTCGGGGTTCTCATTCCGGTCGCCGCGCTCGCGGCGACGCCCGAGCAGGTCGCTCGCATCGACCGCGTCTTCTCGTCCGCCTATCCTCCGAACGGTCCGGGAGCGGCGGTGCTCGTGGTGCAGGACGGCCGACCCGTGCTGCGGAAGGGGTACGGCCTGGCGGAGGTCGAGCTCTCCGTCCCGATCCGGCCCGACATGGTCTTCCGGGTCGGGTCGGTCACCAAGCAGTTCACGGCAGCGTGCATTCTGAAGCTCGTCGACGAGCGGCGCCTCGCCCTCGCCGACGACCTGACGAAATACCTGCCGGACTACCCGACCGGCGGCCGGCGGGTGACCATCGAACAGCTCCTCACGCACACCTCCGGGATCAAGAACTACACGGAGATCCCGGCCCGGTACCCCAGCCGCCTGCGCGAGGACTGGACTCTGACTCAGCTGATCGACTTCTTCAAGAACGAGCCCTTCGACTTCGACCCGGGAACCCGGTGGCACTACGACAACTCCGGGTACGTGCTGCTCGGCGCGATCCTCGAGAAGGTGACGGGCAAGGCGTATGCGGACCTGGTGTCGGATTGGATCTTCACGCCCCTCGGCATGAAGGACACGCGCTACGGGAGCGAGGCGCCGATCATTCCGGGACGGGTCGCCGGCTACCAGATGACGCCCGGAGGAACCACCAACGCCTACTACCTCTCGATGACGCAGGCCTTCTCCGCCGGGGGGCTCGTGTCGACGGTCGACGACCTCGCGAAGTGGCAGGCCGCGCTCGACTCCGGCGCGATCCTGTCGCCCGAGAGCCGCCGCCGGATGTGGACGCCCGTCACGCTGCCGGACGGAACGAAGACCCGCTACGGCTTCGGCTGGGGGATCTGGAGCTACGAGGGGCACGCCGTCGTGGAGCACGGAGGCCGGATCAACGGCTTCGCCACGGCCAGCCTGCGCCTGCCCGACGACCACGTCTACGTGGCCGTGCTCTCCAACTGCCTCGGCTGTGCCGAGGCCCGCGCTCTCGGGCTCCGTGCGGCCTCGATCCTCATCGGCCGGGCCTTCGACGACCGGCAGACGATCGCGCTGCCGCTGGCGACGCTCGACGGCTATGCCGGGACGTACCGGGACGAGGACGGCGACGACTGGGTCGTCCACCGGTCCGGCGACCACCTCGCGATCGCCGCCGGGTCAGCGATGGAGGCCTGGCCGTTCGCCCCCGACGCCTTCCTCGTTCGCGATGCCGTGCGCACGTTTCGCTTCGTCCGGGACGCGGGCGGGGCCGTCGTCGCGCTCGAGATCGACGAGGGAATGGCTCCCGTGACGCGGGCGACGCGCCGGCCGAAGACCGACTAGGACCGGGGCTTGGTCTCGGCGAGCGGCCGCAGCGTCACCTTCGGCTTCACCTCCGGCATTTCCACGGCGAGCTTGCGCTCGAGCTCGAGGAGCGTCGCCTCGACCGGCTTCCTCCACGTCGGGTCGAGCAGGGACACCGTCAGGCGCCGGCCGGAGAGCGCCGTCGGCTCGATCTTGCGCGACAGCGGCTCCCCCACGATGCGCCCCCAGCGCGCCTGGAGCCAGGCGAGGGCGTTGTCGCCGCGGGCCATCCGACGCAGGAGGCCGTCCGCGGCCGCGTCGAGAGAGGAAAAGGAGCTCTTCTTCGACTTCGGCGTCTTCATCGACGGCCTCCTTCGGGCGGCACCGGCCGCAGGGGTTTCTCTCCGGAGAGCACGCGTCGGACGTCTTCGGCGACCATGCGTGCCATTTCGCGGCGCGTCTCCACGGTGGCGCTGCCGGCGTGGGGCATGAGGACGACGCGATCGTCGTCGAGCAGCGCCGGCGTGATCGCCGGCTCGTTTTCGTAGACGTCGAGGCCGGCGCCCGCGAGCGAGCCGTTGTCGAGGGCCCGCGTGAGGGCGACCTCGTCGACGATCTGCCCGCGCGAGGTGTTGAGGAGCAGGCTGCCCGGCTTCATCTTGGCAAACGTCTCGGCCTGGAACAGCCGCCGCGTTTCTTCCGTCAGCGGAACGTGGATCGAGACGACGTCGGAGCGGCGCAGCAGCTCGTCGAAGGACACGCGCGGCGGATCGTCCGGGTTCCCCTCGTCCCTCGCCGTGCGTCCGAACGCGATCGCAGTCATGCCGAAGGCCTTGGCCCTCCGGGCGACGGCTTTTCCGATGCGGCCGGGCCCGACGATGCCGATGACCTTGCCCTTGAGGTCCCGGCCGAGCAGCAGGTCCGGCGCCCAGCCGGCGAACCCTCCCGCCCGCACCAGCCGGTCGCCCTCGATCACCCGCCGCGAGAGGGCCAGCAGGAGCGCCATCGTGAGATCCGCGGTCGCGTCCGTCAACGCATTGGGCGTATTGGTGACGACGATCCCGCGCGCGGCTGCCGCGGCGCGGTCGATCTGGTCGACGCCGACGGCGTAGCTCGCGATGATCCGGAGGCGATCGGCCGCCTGGATCACCGGCGCCGTGACGGCATCGTCCACGAGGCAGACCAGGGCGTCCACGCCCGGGATCTCGGCGGCGAGCTCGAGCTCCCCCGCCGCATACCCCAGCACTCGAACCTCGAAGTCCTCGCGCAGCGCGTCGAAGGGTTCGGGGAGCGCGCGGGTCGCGAGCACCACGCCGCCGCTCATCGGGTCCCTCTCTGGAGCGCCTGGCCGGCGAAGAAGATCCCGGCCCCGATCCCGAGCAGGACGAGCTCGCGCCGCACGTCGTGACCGAGCACGCCGACGAAAAACGCGGCTCCCGCCACGACGAGG
The DNA here is from genome assembly GCA_963810205.1 of uncultured Acidobacteriota bacterium. Taxonomy (GTDB): domain Bacteria; phylum Acidobacteriota; class Thermoanaerobaculia; order UBA5066; family Gp7-AA6; genus DAHUXD01. The sequence continues at coordinate 90,719 of CAWEMP010000019.1, read as the reverse complement.
CCGAGGAACTGGACCGCGCGCGAGACCCGGTACATCTAGCGCCCTCCCTCGGCGACCGTCACGCGCAGGACCCGGTCGTCCTGCTCGATGCGATTCAAGACGTCGACGCCGGAGACGACCTGACCGAACACGGTGTACCCGCCGTCGAGGTGCGGCTGGGGACTCTGCGTCGCGAACCACTGGCTGCCGCCCGTATCGGGCCCCGACAGCGCCATGCCGACGGTCGCGGTCCGGTACGGGAGGGCGTTGATCTCGTCGCGGATCTCGTAGCCCGGGCCGCCGCTGCCGGTCCCGGTGGGATCGCCGTCCTGGACGACGAAGTTGGGCACGACCCGGTGGATCGGCGCCCCGTCGAAGTAACCCTTCTTCGCGAGCGCCGCGAAGTTCAAGACGGTCAGGGGCGCGTCGGCGCCGGCCAGCCGAATCGTGAAGGGGCCGCGCGCCGTTTCGACGCGCGCCGTCCAGGGCCTGGCCGCCGCCGCGAGCAGCGCCGCGTAGTCGGCCAGCGTCTTGCCGGTGGTGTACGTGCGCCAGGGGTACTGCGCCGGATCCGCAAGGAACTTCGTGACGAGCGAGCGCCGCGCCAGGCGCGAGACGAGGACGGATGGGTGGCGATAGGCCGCCTCGACCACGGCCCGGGCCTCCCGGTTCTCCGGCTCCTTCTCCGCCGCCCCGATCGCCGTGATCGGAATGTCCGGGCTCGGCTCGCCGTACGAGGCGACCACCGCTTCGCGCAGCATGCCGTAGACGTCGGATCCGCCGGCCAGGACGCGCAGGTCGAGAGCGGCGGCGCGCACGCCGACGTCGGGATCCGAAAGCCCGGCCTCGACGAGAGGGAGATCGGCGCGAACGGCTTCCGGCGTCTCGAGGCCTTCGAGGACCTTGAGTCGCACGACCGCGTCCTTGTCGGTAAAGAGGCTCGCGCGCATCGGACGCGCCTGGTCTTCGGGCAGGAAGGCGAGCCCCGCCGCCGCGGCGCCGCGCAGGAACGGGTCCGGGGAAGCCATGGCCGCCTCCACGACGCTCTGGGATTCCGCCGGCAGCGCCGCCATGACCGACTGGAGCGCGACCTGACGCCGGCGGCCCTGGCCCGTCGACGCCGTCGTGAAGAGACGGCGGAACGCCTCGCGGTCGGCCGCCGCGTAGCGCAGGAGAGCGAGCGCCGGAACCGCGACGTTCGGGTTGGCATCGCCAGCGAGCGCGGTCAAGCGCGCCGCCATCTCCGGAGGCGCCGCCGCCCCGGGAGTCTTGGCGAGAAGTGTCGACAACGCGAGCATCGCGTTGATGATCACCGGAGGCCGCCGGCCCTCGAGCGCCGACCAGAGCGCGCGGGCGGACTCGGGTCTGCCGAGCAAGCCGAGCGCGCGGGCGCAGAGCGCGGCCGCGTCGGTGTCCGGATCGGTCAGGCAGGCCGTCAGCAGCGGCAGGGACGCTTCCTGCGGCCGGCGAGCGAGCGCGTAGAGCGCCGCCGCGCGGACGGCCGTGTCCGGATCCGAGGCGAACGGAGTCGCGGCCGCGGCCGCGCCGCTCGTCGGATAGCGCCACAGAGCGAACAGGAGCGCGGCCCTCTGGTCGGCCCGCGCCCCCGCCAGCGCGGCCAGGAGCGCGGCCTCCCCCGCCGGCTGTTCGAGGAACCCGATCGACCAGGCGGCCCTCGCCGCGACGGCGCCGTCCGGATCCTTCAGGAGGGGAACGAGGCTCTCGGTCATCCCCGCGTCGCGCAGGACACCGGCCGCGAAGGCTGCCGTGGTCCGGACCTCCGCCACGGGGTCCTCCAGGAGTCGCCGCAGCGGAGCCGCTCCGCGGTCGTCGCCGATCCGCCCGGCGGCCAGAGCCGCGCGGGCGCGCACGTCCGCCTGCGTCGAGGCCACGGCGGCCTCCAACACGCGCGCGTCGAAGGCGCGGCGATCTTCGAGCGAGAGCAGGGCGGGTCCGGCCTCGGCCATCGATGCGAACCGGGAGACCGCCGCCGGGGTCGGGGCGGGCGACGGGGTGGGCGACGCCGGCGCAGCGGTCGGCGGCCGGCGGTTCGCGCAGCGCCCCGCCGCCAGGAACAGGATCATCGCGCCGAGCATGCCGAGGCTCCGCCGCATGGCCCGCCTTTCTGCCGAGAACGGTCGGGATTATAGACGCGGCGGGACGGCCCGGATCGCCGACTAGGCGCCGACGAGCAGCCGATCCCCGAGGATGTGCGGGAGCCCGGCCTTGTAGATCTTGTCCCGCGCTTTTTCGACGGGATAGGCGACGCGATCGAAGTGCACGACGTGCGCGGCGGAATCGTAAATGGCGTACGCGGCCGCCGCGTTGCGGTCCCGCGGCTGACCGATCGAGCCCGGGTTGATCAGGTAGCGCATGCCCTTCTTCAGCGGGTACCGCACGCGCGCGTCCTTGACGAGCTCGACCAGGATCCCGTGCGGCTCGAGCGTGAAAATGCACGGGATGTGGCTGTGCCCGAAGAAGCAGACGTTCGCTTCGAGCTCGCGGAAGTTGAGGTAGGCGTCGTAGTCGGTGAAGATGTAGGCATCCTCGTCCCGGGGCGAGCCGTGGCAGACCGCGAACGCGGCGTCGACCGTCGCCGGGCCCAGCGGCAGCGCCTCGAGGAACTTGCGGTTGCGCGGGGTGAGCTTTTCCGTCGTCCACCGCGCCGCCTTCAGGGCGACCGGATTGAAGAGGTCCCCCGACTCCAGGCCGCAGACCACCTTGTCGTGGTTGCCCCGGATCATGACCTTCTCCTTGCGGATGTTGCGGATCCGGTCGATGACCTGGTTGGGGTTGGCGCCGTACCCGACGAAGTCGCCGAGCACGACGACGCGGTCGACACGCTTGCGCCGCACCCGCGACAGCACCGCGGCCAGGGCCTCGTCGTTGGAGTGAATGTCGGACAGGATCAGGTAGCGCATCCGGGGGTCGGCTCTCCTTCAGTCGATCGATTCGCGGTCCTCGAGAGCCATGAGCACCCGGTCCGCCGCTTGCTCGACCGTCTCGGCGCCGCTCAAAGCCACGCGGACGTTCGCCATTCTATAGAAGGGGGCCCGTTCCGCGAAGAGCGCGGCCAGCTGCTCCACGCTCTGAAAGAGCGGCCGATCGGTCTTTCCCGCGAGGCGCCCGTGCACCGTCTCGAGGGAGACGTCGAGCAGAACCGACGTGCCCAGGCGCGCGATCGTCCGCCGATTGCCCTCCGAACCGAAGCTGCCGCCCCCCGTCGCGACGACCGCGCCCGGGAGCGACTCGGTCCCGGCCAGGAAGACCGATTCTCGCTCTCGAAACGCCGCCTCGCCGAATTCCTCGAACAGGGCCCGGATGGTCCGGCCCGCGGCACGCTCGATCTCCGCGTCGAGGTCCACGAACGGCAGGCCGAGTCGCTCGGCGAGCCGGCGGCCCACCGTCGTCTTCCCGCTCGCCATGAATCCGATGAGGTAGATCCGGCCGGGACGCCGGCGCCGGCGGGCGCGGTCGAGGGCGGCCCGGGCGTTTTCCTCGATGCGACCCCCGGCGAGGAGACCGCCGATCATGGCGGCCGAGTCCGCGCCCGCGTCCCAAACCGAGTCGAGCCGGTCGGGGGTGATTCCGCCGATCGCCACGAGGGGCTTGCTCCGGCCGGCCGCCGCCGCCGCGAGGCTCTCGAGGCCGAGACCCGGCCGTCCCGTCTTCGTCGAGCTGTCGAAAACGGGCCCGAACGCGACGTAGTCGGCGCTCGGGTCGTCGAATGCCCTTCGCGCGGCCGCGACGCCGTGCGTCGACACGCCGATGGGGGCTCCCTCGGGAAGCAACGCGCGCGCGTCGGCAGGCCGGCAGGTCCTCCTCGCCCAGGTGCACGCCGAGCCCGGCCAGGCGAGCGACGTCCACGCGGTCGTTCACCAGGGCCAGGGCGCGCAGGGGCCGGGCGAGCGCCCCGATCGCGTCCGCCGCCGAGAGCAGCACGGGGTCGGGCAACGTCTTCTCGCGCAGCTGCACGCAGCGCACGCCGACCGCCAGGAGCCGCCGCGCGATCTCGGCATGGTCGTCGACGCCGCTCGCGGCGCGGTCGGTGATGGCGTAGACGGGAGGGAGCCGGAGCGTCACGCGGCGCGCGCGCCTACGCCGACGCGGCGAAACGCTCCATGAAGTGCGTCGAGAGGCGCCCTCCGATGAAGTCCGGGTCGTCGAGGATCCGGCGGTGGAGAGGGATGGTCGTCTTGATCCCTTCGACGACGAAGAAGTCGAGGGCGCGGCGGCCGCGGCCGATGGCCTCCTCGCGGTCGCGGCCCCAGACGATGAGCTTGGCGATCAAGGAGTCGTAGTAAGGCGGGATGAGGTACCCCTGGTAGGCCGCGGTGTCGACGCGCACCCCGAGGCCGCCGGGGGGGTGGAAGACGGCGATCCGCCCGGGCGACGGCTGGAAGGTCTCGGGGTCCTCGGCGTTGATGCGGAACTCGATCGCGTGGCCGCTCGGCGTCATGTCGCGCTCGGAGAAGGACAGGGGCGCCCCCGCGGCCACGGCGATCTGCTCCTTGACGAGGTCGAGCGCCGTGACCTCCTCGGTGATGGGATGCTCGACCTGGAGACGCGTGTTCATCTCCATGAAGTAGAACTTTCCGTCCCCGTCCAGGAGGAACTCGACCGTGCCGGCGTTCGTGTAGGAGACGGCCTTCGCCGCCGCGATTGCGGCCTCCCCCATCCGCCGGCGCAGCCCCTCCTCGAGGGCCGACGACGGCGCCTCTTCGATCAGCTTCTGGTGACGGCGCTGGATCGAGCACTCGCGTTCGCCGAGATGGCGGATGGTCCCGCGCGAGTCGCCGAACACCTGAAACTCGACGTGACGGGGGCTTTCCAGGTACTTCTCCAGGTACACCTCGGCGTTGCCGAAAGCCTTCTCCGCTTCGTGGCGGGCCGTCTCGAAGGCGCCGGAGAGGTCGCGCTCGTCGCGCGCCACGCGCATGCCGCGGCCGCCTCCGCCGGCGGAGGCCTTGAGGATCACCGGGTAGCCCGCCTTGCGGGCGAACGCGAGGGCCTCGTCGACGGACTCGACGGGCCCGGGCGAGCCGGGCACCGTCGGAACGCCGGCCGCCGCGACCGTGCGCCGCGCGAGCGACTTGTCTCCCATCTTCCGGATCGCGTCCGGCGAAGGGCCGATGAAGGCGATGTTGCAGTCGTGGAGGATCTCGGCGAAGTAGGCGTTCTCGGAGAGGAACCCGTAGCCGGGATGGATGGCGTCGGCCTCCGTGATCTCGGCCGCCGACACGATCGCGGAGATGTTGAGGTACGAGGCCGCGGACGGATAGGGCCCCACGCAGACGTCCTCGTCCGCGTAGCGCACGTGCAGGGCGTCGCGGTCGGCCTCGCTGTAGATCGCGACCGTCTTGATCCCGAGCTCCCGGCAGGCCGAAATGATCCGCAGCGCGATCTCGCCGCGGTTGGCGATCAGGATCTTCTTGAACATGCCGCGGGCGGCTACGCCGCCAGCCGGATGGCGAAGAGCTTCTCGCCGTACTCCACGGGCTGTCCGTTGCGCGGGTACACCGCGACGACCTCGCCTTCGACGTCCGACTCGATCTCGTTCATCAGTTTCATCGACTCGATGATGCAGAGGATCTTGCCCTTGGCGATGCGCTGTCCGACTTCGGCGAACGCCTCGGCCTCGGGGGATGCCGAGCGGTAGAAGGTGCCGACGATCGGCGAGGTGATCACGTGGACGTTCTCCTCCGGAGCCGGCGTCGCTTCCGGGGCGACCGCCGCCGGCCGGGGGGCCGGGACTCCGGCGTGGGCGGCCGGCGCCGTCATCGTCGCCTCCGCCGCGAGGGGACGGCGGCCCTCGATCCGGAGCCGGAAGCCCGCCCGCTCGATCTCGAGGCTCGACAGCCCGCGCTCGGTCACGAGATCCACGAGCTCCCGGATCTCCTTGAGCGAAAGCATCGCTACATCAGCTCCTTCTCCAGCGCGACCGCGGCCTTCCGGAGCTCGAAGCGGCCCCGTCCGAAGTTGCCGTCCCGGGCCAGCAGGAGGAGCAGATAGTACTCCTCGGTCACCCGGCAGAGGATGGTGGCCGCAGTGTCGGATGAGACCGTGAGCTGCTGGAGGGGGCCGTGGTCGGTCAGCGCCCGGGCCGCCCTCGCGGCCTTGATCACCGAGCCGGTTTCCGCGGCCAGCGACTCCATCGGCAGGCCCTCCGAGCTGACGAACGAATCGATGGCGATGCCGTCCACCCCCACGAGCGACACCGCCCGCGTGCCCTCGACGCGCTCCGCAATCCGCCGAAGGGTGTCCTGAAAGACGTTCATGCGAGTCCGGATGATGTCACGGTCGGGGGCCGGAGATCATCCGGCCTGGACCTGCGAGAGCCAGCTCTTGAGGGTCCGAATTCGGGCCAGCCGCCGCTCGAGCCCGGGATCGGGCGCGGCCGCGGAGGCCGACGCCGAGCCCGCCGGCAGCAGCCGGGCCTCGGAGTCCCGGCGCAGCCGCTTCAGGTCCTCGTCGAAGGGATGACGGCTGACGAGATCGTCGTAGATCTGCAGCGCCTCGGCGTAGTGGCCCTGCGAGTAGTACAGGTCGGCGAGGGCCCGGCCGGTCGGCTTCGCCGGCTCCGGCTCGGGCGGCCCGGGGGCCGCGGAGGTCGCCGGGGGCGGAGCCGGCGAAGGCGGCGGCGCGATGAAGACGTCGCGCGACGGGACGAGAAACGGTCCTTCGGCGGCCGCGGCCTTGCCCGAGTCCTCGCCGACCTCGAATGGCAGCGAGGTCAGCTCGAAGGGATCGTCGGCGGGTGTCGAAGGCAACGGCGACTTCGGCATCGCCCGGCGGCGTCCCTTGTCCGTCTCCTGGAAGCTCGGGGGCGGGGGCGGCGGCTCGACGGGTCCGGAGCGCGCCGGGGTGACCGGCCTCGGCGCGACCTGCGTCTCGAGGTCCGCGATGATGGGATCCACCTTGCGGTCGCCCGAGAGCGCCCGATAGAGCTTGTACTTCTTGACGGCTTCCAGCTTGTCGCCCCGCGCGAGCTGCATTTCGGCCAGCGACCTGGCCGCGACGAGGTTGCCCGGGTCGGCCACCAGGACCTTGGTGAACGTGGCGATCGCTTCCGGCACCTGATTGGCCTCGAGATACACCCGCCCGAGCGCGACCTGCGCGGCGACGTAACCGGGATGGGCGAGCAGGCCCTTCTGGAGGGCCGAAACGGCGTCCCTCAGGCGTCCGAGCTTGCGGTACTCCTCCGCGACGGCGACGAAGAGCCGCGAGCCCGGATCGAGATCCAGCCGGCGCTCGAGGTCACGGATGCGGGCTTCCGCACTCTGCTCAGCCACGGTTAAGAAAGCCGCCGCCCCCCGGAGGGGGCGGCGTTCGTGTTTCTTTCGCTACGGTGCCGGCGGCGGCGCCACGCACGGCAACTGCTCGGAGAAGACCTGCGAAACCGTGACGTTGCAGCTCGTCACCCGATCCGACACCGTGAGATCGACGGTTTCGACGTTTTGCGGATCACCCGGCAGGTTCGTCCCGGAGCAGGTCGGAGGAGTCGAGCTCGAGGTGGGCGCCAGGACGGTGATCGTGGTGAAAGAGCTCGACGTGACGAGCGCCGTCTGGGTCCCAAAGCGGACCTCGACGTCGCCCGAAAACGACGGGAAGTTCGTGCCCGTGATCGTGACCGTGATCCCGCCGAGTCCGGCCGGCGGGTTCACACCGCTGATGGACGGACGCGAGATGGCGTAGGTGAACGCGTCCCCTTCCGTTTCGGCGTGGGATCCGGTGTTGAGGTTGACGACGCCGATCGGACCCGAGACGTCGGCGCATCCGGTCGCCACGGCCTGTCCCGGAATCACGACGAGCTCGGTCGCCGAGACGCTCTGGACGAACGCGCCGAAACCCGCGAGCGAGACGGCGACGGGCGCCTGGAATCCCCGGCCGAAGATCGTGACGGGCGCGAAGGGCCCGCCGAGCGGCTGGATGTTGTTGCTGAAGCCCGTGATGATCATCGGTTCGCTGTACGTGTAGGTCACCGCATTCGAAACCAGGCCCGAAGCGATGTTCCTGACGGTCACGCCGACCGGCGTGGGCTGGCCGACCTGGAGCGGCGACAGACACGACGACCTGGTAGAAGGACACCGAGACGACGCTCGCCTCGGCGGTGCCGAAGAACACCTGGACGCCGGTGGCCGTGTCGAAGCCCGATCCGACGACGGTCACTCGCGTCCCGCCTTCGCTGGTTCCGCCGGCCGGCAGGAGCGAAGAGATCGTCGGCTGGCCGGAGGCGGTCGCTCCGTACGCGAAGCAAGTCGGCAGCGACAGGACCGTCGGTTGCGCCTGGTTGGTGCCGAGCGAGAGCGCGATCTGCGCCGCCAGTTGCGGCGCCCCGAACTCGGAGAACCCGGGCGTCAAGACGACGATCTGGCTCGCGGTGACCGACTGCACGACGCCGTCCTTGGTCGTGCCGTTGACCGTGAACTGAACGCGCGTCGTCGAGGCGCTCCCGAAGAACCGGCCGCCGTTCAAGGTCAGCGTCGTTCCGCCCTCCTTGGGCCCGAAGCTCGGGCTGCACGAAGAGACGAACGGAAGCGTGCTCGCCGAAGGCTGGAAGACGATCGAGATGCTGGCCGAGCCCGTGTTGCCCGAGGCCGTGGAGCTCGCCCGCACCCTGGCGGTGCCGGCGCCGGGACCGCAGAGCGCCGTGACCGCCGCCCCGTTCTGCGTCACCACGGAGACGAGCGGCTGCCCGTTCTGCGAGAACGCGCCGAAGTCCGTCGAGAAGTTCACGGTCGTCCCGTCGGGCACGACGGTTCCATTCAGCGTGACGATGGCCTCGATCAGCGTGCACGTGCCGCCCTTCGGGTTCGAGTCGCTCGCGACGAGCTGGATCTGGAGGGCGGTGCCCCCGCCGCCGCCCGTGCCGGGGCCCGGGTTCGTCGGCGCGTCCGCCGCGCAGGCGTGCAGGCCTGCGACGGCCGCGACGAGAATCAGAAGGATGGCTATGCGGCGCATGGACCCCCCTTACCTGGCCGATGCCGCGGCCGCCGGAGCGGCAGCGGAGTATCGAAAGATCAGGATTCCGCTCGCGGTATCGCTTTGGACGCGGTGGCCGGACACGGTCTGACCGTAAAAGGTCAGGTTGAACGCCGTATCGATCTCGTCCCGGCCCGTCTCACGGTCGATCCCGCCGTTGAACGGGAGGAGCTGGTCGAAGGGCGCCTGCTGGACGGCGGGCGCGTACAGCACGGGGAAGTTCTCGAGCGTCGCCGTTCCCCGGACGGGAACGACGACCCCGGCCCCGAAGACCTGCGCCGGCGGAACGATCGTTCCCCCGTCGGTCCGGGTGAACGTCACCCGGTAGCTGTTGACCTGCGTGTCGGCGAAGCCGCGCGTGTCGACCGCGTCCGGATCCTTCAGATCGGACCGGAGCGTGATCGTGTCGATCTGCACCGGCGCCACGTTGGCGACGTTGACGACGCCCGGCTGCTGTTGGATGTCCACGGTGATGAACACGGGCGACTCGGTTTCGCCTTGCTTATTGGTGCACCCGCTCGCGAAGGCGAGCAGGGCCGCGAGGGCGACTCCGGTCAGGACTTTGATCTTCATGAGCGCCTCTCCCTTACGACCTGAGAATCCGCGGGGTGATGAATATGAGCAATTCGTCGTGCTTCTCGGTGCGCGTCTTGTTGCGGAACAGGTTCCCGAGGACCGGGATCTTCCACAGCCCCGGGATCATGTTGTTCTGGTCCTGGTCGTTGATCTGGAAGATGCCGCCGATGACCGTCGTCCCGCCGTCCTTGACGAGGACCTGCCCGCGGTACTCGCGGATGGTCAACGGGACGTTCTGGCCGAGCGAGAGGTTCAGGGCCACCGCCGGCTCGCGCTTCGTCACGTTGACGGTCAGCAGGATCGTGCCCTCGGCCGTGATCTGAGGCGTCACGTCCAGCTTCAGCGTCGCGTCGACGTAGATGACCGTCGTCGTGTTGTTGACGGTGGTCTGGACCGGGATCTGGACGCCCGACTGGATGAGCGCCGGGCGTGTTGGTCAGCGAGGTCACCTTGGGCGACGAGATGATCTTGAGGAGGCCCTGGTTCTCGGCCGCCGTCAGCGCCACGTCCAGGTTGAACGTGTTGAGGATGTTGCCGAGCACGAGGGAGGCCACCGTCGGCCCGTTGCCGAGGCCGACGTCGATGCCTCCCAGGATCTTGTTCGGGAAGATCAGGTTGGTCGTGTTGCCGTTCTCGGTGTCGGCCTTGCCGCGCACGCTCCAGTTGATGCCGAGGCTGCGGCCCAGGCTCTTGGTCGTCTCCACGATGCGGGACTCGATGACCACCTGAGGCGTCGCCGTGTCCAGGTTGTCGATGAGCTGGAGCACGGCCGGCAGATAGGTCGGGATCTCCCGGATGATCAGCGTGTTCGTCCGCTGGTCGACGACGATTGCGCCGCGCTTGGACATGACGCTCTGCAGCGTCGGCACGATCTCGGAGGCCTTCGCGTACGAGAGCTTCTTGATGACTGTCCGCGTCGGTTCGGCCGCCTGGCGCGCTTCCGCCAGACGCGCGCGGTCGGACTCCTCGGCCTGGAGCTTCGAGGTCGTCGCGATGCGCATGATGTTGTTCTCGAGAACGTAGCCGAGGCTGTTCTGCTTGAGGATGAGGTCGAGGGCCTGGTCCCAGGGCACGTCCTCGAGCTGGACGGTCACGGTTCCGCGCACCTCCGGGTCGATGACGATGTTCAGACCCGTCAACTGCGAGATCGTGCGGAAGACGTCCTTGATGTCCGCGTCCTTCAGGTCGAGCGAGATCGGCTCGCCGGTGAACTGCGACTGGGCCTCCGAGATCGTGCGCGAGCGGTACGACGCGCCCGGCGCCTGCTGGGCCGCCTGGTCGGAGTCGAGGGCGGCCGCCGCCGCCTCGAAGAGGGCCTCCCCGCGCGTGGCGGCGGGTTTGGCTCCCGTGCGAGCCGGCGCGGCGGGCGCCGCCGGGGCCGGTCGGGGGGCCGGCGGCGGAGCGACGTGGGTTTCGGCGAGCTGCGCCGGCGGTTCCACGACGGGGGCCGCCGCCTTGACCGGAGGCGCGGGGGCCGGGGCCGCGGTGGCCTGCGCTGCCGGCGGCGGCGCGGCCGGGGTCGATGCCGCAGGCTCCGGTGCGGGAGCCTGGGCCTCTGCGACCGCCGGGGCTTTCTCTTCTGCGTGATGAGTTGGCGTTTCGGGCGCGGCGGCCGGAGCGGTTTCGGCGACAGCCGGAGCGGGCGCCTCGTAGGTCGGGGTCGCCCTCTCGGCGGCCGCCGTGGCCGCCGGCATCGGAGTCTCGGTGGTGAGGGTCGTCGTCGAGGGGGCCGTTTCGGGCTTCGCGGGCGCCTCGGCGACAGCCGGGGTCATCGCCGGAGCCGGAGCGGGCGACGCTTCGGCGACCGGGACGCCGTCTCCGACGACGACCGCGAGCCGCTCGCCGTCCGGCACCACGGCGTGGGCGACCGGGCGCGCGAGGTCGATCACGACGCGCGTGATGAGCTCGGGCGACGACTGGAATTGGGACACGCGGACTCGGGACACGACGTCCCCCTGGACCGCGATCGAGCGCTGCCGCATCTCGTTCTTCACGCCCGGCAGGTCGACCACGATCCGCGGGGGGTTCGCCAGCACGAAGTCCTTCGGCGCGAACCAGCCGTCGCCGAGCAGCGTGACCGAGACCCGGCTTCCCGTCGAGTCGACGGAGACCTTCTCGAGGGCGTGAGCCGTTTCCCCGCGGGCGGCAGTGGAAACCGCGACGGGCGCGGCCAGCGGCGCGCTGGACACCGCCGCCGCGGCGGGAACGGGTTCCGCCGTCGCCGCCGAGGGCGGGGCCTCCGGAAGGGTCTCGGCATCCGCCGCGGCCAGGTGCGAGGCGCCGCTGAAGGCGATCGCCAGCCCCTGCCCGACCGAGCGGACGTCGGGCTTGGAGTCGGGGTTGTGCGCGATGGAGAGCCGGGTAATGCGCTTCCCGAGCTCGTCGAGCTCCTCGAACTTGATCGACTCGACGAGGCCTCCGCCGGGAGCCGCGGGCGCCTGGAAACCGGCGGCCATGGTCGTGTCGCGCAGGTCGACGATCAGCAGGTCCGGACGCGGCTCGTACGAGGTGTAGAGCAGCGGGGAGTTGGACGACAGGACGACGCGCGCTCCGTCGACGTCCTCGTTGAGGGCGGCCTGGGTGATCTTCACCGAGGCGGCGGGAGAGGCCGACGCGGCGGGCGCCGGCTGGGCGGCGGCGGAGACCGCCGTCGGCGCGTCGGCGGGGCTCTGAGTCTTGTGCCCCCCGGAGGAGCAGCCCACGGCGGCTGCCCATGACAGCGCGAGCGCCGTGGCCGTCGCGGTTGCTCTGAATGCCATTCGCATCGTTCCTCCCGTCGCGCGGAAAAGCGTCTTCACCCGAAGATCCGTCCTCACTGCTTGACCGTCGCGTTGAGCTGCTTGGTCACTTCCCGAAACGGCTTCACGCTCTGCGGATCATTGAGGTTTTGCCGGAACTGGACCTCGTTGGGGCCAACCCGGGTGACCTCGCCGTCGTAGAGCAGGTCGCCGGCGCGGATGAGATAGCTCTTGTTGTCCGTCGCCCGAATCTGCGCGACGTAGCCCGCCTTGGTCTTCCAGATCCCGTGCACCACGAGGTCGTCGATCGAGATGCCGGCGATCCCGGGAGGCCGCCCGGGGCCGCCGCGGTTCTGCTCGCGGACCAGCAGGGAGCGGAAGGGGTCGCGGCGGCCGGCCGGATCGTACGTGTAGGAACGGCCGGACATCGCCGACTCGTCCTGTTCGATGAGGCTCTGGCCGGGCGATTCCGGAACCGGCGCGATGACGGCCGGCGGGGTCGCCGCGGGAGGTGCCCCCGCGGCAGCGGGCGCGGCCGCTTGCGCCAAGGCGCGGGCGGCGGCGAGCGCCAGGAGAACGGCGAGGAGGACGGCGCGTCTCATTCCACACCTCCGCCTTCGGCGCGCCCCTTGAGTGTCTGCGCGCTGGCTCCGGCCTTTCCGACCGGGGCCCCTGGAGCGGCCTGGCCGGGAGCGCCGGGCGCGGCCTGGGCGCCGGGCTCCTCGCCGGTGTAGATGAACGTCTTGGCGACGAAGCTCGCGGCGATGGACTTGCCGGGCACGTTGTCGAGGGACGTGACCTTCATGTCCTCGACGTTGACGATGCGCGAGAACCGGCTCATCCGGTCGAAGAAGAGCGCGAGGTTGTGGTACGTGCCCTCGACCTGGATGTCGATGGGCCACTCCGCGTAGAACTCCTTCTGGACGAACTCGCCGGGCGTGAACTTCTTCAGGGTGAAGTCGCCCTGCCGGGTCAGGGTCTCGATCCGCTTGATGAGCTCCTCGGTGTTGCGCTTGGACGGAAGGATCTGGAGGAGCTTGGTCAGCTCGAGCTCGAGGCGCTTGACCTCTTCGCGGAACTGGGCGAGCTTGCGTTCGGCGGCGCGGCCCTTGGCGATCTCCTGGTTGAGGCCCTCGAGCTCGACCTTCTTGGCCGCGATCTCTTCCTGCATGGGCTTGAACCAGAACCAGTGCACGGCCCCCGCCAGCAGCGCCCCGACGAAGACGCCGACGCCCAGGGCGTAGTACCAGGGCTTTTCTTCGACGCTGATGCCGAATACGGCCATGGCTTATGCCCCCGCCTTCGCCCCGGGCGTTCGGGCCGGCTTGGCAGGGCCCGCGCCCGCCCCCTGGGGCGACACCGGCTTGCCCGCCGTGAAGATGACGCTCATCTCCCAGGAGTAGATGCCCTGCGGCCCGGCCTCGCGTCCCAGGTTCTTGAAGACCGGCTCGGCGAAGTACGGGCTCTTCTTGAGGTTCTCGAGATAGGTCGCGACGGCGTTGGGCGACAGGGTCTTGCCCTTCAGGGTCAGCTGGTTGCCCTGCATCTGCATGTCGGTCAGCCAGACCAGGTCCGGCAGCGCCTTGGACACCTCGTCCATCAGGCGGACGGGGCCCTTCTGGTTCGTCTTGAGGTTGTTGATGAGGGCGATCTTCTCTTCCAGGCTGCGCTTCTTGTCTTCGTAGCCCTTGACCTCGTCGATGATCGACTTCAGGCGGGCGACCTCTTCCCTGGCCTTCCCGATCTCCTCGTCCAGGTGGCGCCTCTTCGAGGAGAGCACGAGGAACATCGTGCCGATGTAGATCAGGCCGAGGGCCAGTCCCCCGACGAGGAGAAGGTTGTTGAGCTTGGCTCCCGTCGGGAGGGCCGGCCCCTTCTTCTTGGCGGCCGCCGCCCTGGCCTCGGTGAGGAGGTTGATCCTGATCAAGCGGCTTCATCCCCGACGTGCCGGATCGCGAGGCCCACGGCCACCGCCAGGCTGGGAGCGTTGTCGGTCAGCCACTCGCCGGAGACCGGCGCTCCCGCGATGTCGATCTGGCGGAACGGGTTCAGGATCTCCACCGGGATGTTGAATCGCTCCTTGAGCTGGGAGTCGAGGTTCACCACGCGCGAGGAGCCCCCGGAGATGAAGATCTGGTCGATCTTCTCCGTCGAGGTCGTCGCGAGGAAGAAGTCGAACGTCTTCTGGAGTTCCTGCGCGAGATCGTCGGAGACGGAGCGCAGGATCGGGAGGATGTCCTGGAGGGACTGATCGCCGGTCTTCTCGCCCTTCTTCAGCGACTCGGCGAGGTCGAAGGAGAGCGAGAGCTGTTTCTGGATCGCGTCGGTGTACTGGTTGCCGCCGAACGAGATGTCGCGCCAGAAGATCGTGTTCGAGCCCGACAGGATGTTGACGTTGGTGACCGAGGCGCCGATGTTGACCAGCGCGACGACGCGGCCGGGCTCGACCGGGTAGTTGGCCTCGTAGGCGTTCTGCAGGGCGAAGGCGTCCACGTCGACCAGGACCGGCGTCTTCCCGGCCTGGGTGATGACGCTCGTGTAGTCGCCGATCTTGTCCTTCTTGACGGCCACGAGGAGGACGTCCATCGTTTCGCCGCCGCCCGACTCGAGGACGACGTAGTCGAGGTTGACGTCGTTGATGTCGAAGGGAACGTACTGCTCGGCCTCCCAGCGGATCGACTCGGCGAGCTCCTCCGGGGACATGGCCGGCAGGGAGATCTTCTTGATGATGACCGAATGGCCCGACAGGGAGGTCCCGAAGTCCGGGTTCCGGACGCCCAGGGACGACACGACGCGGTTGACCGTATCGACCACCAGGGAGGAGTCCATGATGGCCCCGTCCACGATCGCCTCGGGGGAAAGCGACTCCAGGCCGGTCTTCACGAGGCGAAAGCCTCCCCCCTTCGAGTCCTTGAGTTCGACGAGTTTGATCGCCGAGGACCCGATGTCCAGACCCACGAGGTTCTTGGACTTCTTAAACAACACGCTTCGCCCCACCGAAAAAAGAAAGACGGTTACGGGCTTTGACTTGGACTTATTCGGCTGGTTTCGAGAATAGCAAAAGGTTATTCCGTGGTCAAGGGACAGAAGCGACCGAACGTTTGAAGTGGCAACGACTTAAGCCATTCGGACAGGTACGGCACTCGAAGGCCAGCTGTTCTTTCTTGCATCGATGCGAAGACGGGTGTAGGCTCCGCGGGTTTTTCGACCGGAAACGTCGAGGCGAGGAGACCGATGGCTCAGCACTGTCAGTTCTGCGGAAAAACCCCGATGTCGGGGCACCGTGTCAGCCACGCCCACAACGTGACCAACCGGAAGTGGCACCTCAACCTCAAGACCGTGCGCGCCGTCGTCGACGGCGTCTCGCGCAAGGCCTCCGCGTGCACCCGCTGCATCCGGTCGGGGAAGATCACCAAGCCGATTCCTCGGCCGAAAGCCAAAACCGCGTAAGCGTCTTCGCGGAGACCTAGCTCCCGGCGCCCTCGCTGCCCTTCGCGACGTTGTACTTCCGCACGACGTCGCGAACTCCCGGAATCGCCCGGATCCGGCCGACGATCTTCTCCAGCTGCTTCAGTCCCGTGGCCTCGAGCGAGACGGTCACGTACGCCTCGCGGGTCTCGTCGACCCGGGCTTCGATTCGCCGGATGTTCGATCCCTCGCCGGCGATCGCCTGCGTGACGTCGGCGAGCAGGCCCGGCCGGTCCTCCGTGGACACTTCGAGCTCGATGGCGTAGTGGGCCTTCTTCTCGCCGGCCCAGGCCACGTCGATCTGGCGGCCCGGGTCGTAGAGGAGGTTCTTCACGTTGGGGCAGCTCTCGGAGTGAACCGAGACGCCGCGCCCGCGCGTGATGTACCCGATGATCTTCTCCCCCGGCACGGGATTGCAGCACTTGGCCAGGGTGGCGAGCAGGTCGTTGTGACCGACCACGACGATGTCCGGCACGCCGAACGGCAGGATCCGGCGCACGACCCGGGAGACCGCCGACTCCTTCTTCTCGGCCTCGGGCCGCGCGAGCTCGTCCGCGGGCACGAAGCGCTCGAGGACGTTGCGGGGAGCGAGCTTCCCGTAGCCGATCGCGGCGAAGAGGTCTTCGGCCCGGGAGAGCCCCCAGTGGGGAAGCTCCCGCGCGAGGGTCCCGTCGGCGTCGAGCTTCTTCAGAGTCCGCTTGAACTTCTTGAGCTCCCGCTCGAGGAGCCGTCGGCCGAGCTCCATGGCCTGCCGCTTTTCCTCCTCATGGATGAAGTGGCGAATCTTGTGGCGCGCCCGGCTGGTGGCCACCGAGGACAGCCAGTCGCGCGACGGCGTCTGGCCCGGGCCGGTCAGGATCTCGACGATGTCCCCGCTCCGGAGCGGGGTTCGCAGGGGCATGAGCTTGCCGTTGACCCGCGCGCCGACGCAGCGGTGCCCGACGTCGGTGTGGACGCGGTAGGCGAAGTCGATCGGGGTCGCGCCCCGCGGGAATGCGAACACCTCGCCCTTCGGCGTGAACGTGTAGACCTCGTCCGGATAGAGGTCGACTTTCAGGGAGGACAGGAACTGGCGCGGGTCCGAGACGTCGCTCTGCCAGTCGGCGAGCTGCCGGAGCCACAGGAACCGGGCGTCGTCCGCGTGTGGACCGAGCCGGCCTTCCTTGTACTTCCAGTGGGCCGCGATTCCGGCCTCGGCGATCAGGTCCATTTCGCGGGTTCGAATCTGGATCTCGAAGGGTTGCCCCGTCTCGCCGATGACCGTCGTGTGGAGAGACTGGTAGAAGTTGGGCTTCGGCATCGCGACGTAGTCCTTGATGCGGCCCGGCACCGGGCGCCAGAGCTGGTGGACCATGCCGAGGGCCGCGTAGCAGTCGCGGGTCTCGGGCACGACGATGCGAAAGGCCAGGATGTCGTAGAGCTGCGCCGCCTCGACGCCCGTCCGCTTCATCTTCGACCAGATCGAGTAGTAGCGCTTCATCCGGCCCGAGACTTCCGCCGGAACCGCGGCGTCCTCCAGCCGCGCCTCGATCCGGCGCCGGATGTCCCCGATCATCCCCTCGGAGACCTTCAGCCGCCGCGCCACCTCGCGGGCCAGGTGCTGGTGCTCCTCGGGCTCGAGGTACAGGAACGCCAGGTCCTCGAGCTCCCCCTTCACGCTCCCCATGCCGAGCCGGTGCGCGATCGGAGCGTAGATGTCGAGCGTCTCCCGGGCGATCTCCTGGCGCTTGGCCTCGGGGAGAAACCCGAGGGTCCGCATGTTGTGGAGGCGGTCGGCGAGCTTGACCAGCACGATCCGCAGGTCGGAGATCATCGCCAGGAGCATCTTGCGGAAGGTCTCCGCCTGCTCCTCCTCGCGGGAAACGTAGGAAAACTTGCCGATCTTCGTCAGACCGTCCACGAGCTCGGCAACCTCGCCGCCGAACTGCTGCGCGATCGATTCCTTCGTCGTCAAGGTGTCCTCGAGCACGTCGTGCAGCAGGCCCACGACGATCGACACGTCGTCGGCCTTGAGGTCGGCCAGGATCGAGGCGACGTTCAGGGGATGGACGAGGTAGGGCTCACCCGACCTCCGGACCTGCCCCTTGTGCTCGCGGGCCGAGAAAACGTAGGCCCGGCGCAGGAGCTCCTGGTCGGAGTTCGGGTTGTAGGCCTCGACCTTCTCGAGGATTTCCTCGAAGTGGATCACCCGCTCAGGTTACACGCGCCTCAGGCCCGGGGTCCAGGCGCAAAGGCGAGACGGGTTGAGAGTTAAGCGCGCTGAGGGGCGAGGGCGGAGCGCTCGCCGTCGGAACTCTCGAACTCGTGAGCTGCTCGACCCTCGACGCTTGACGTCTTCAGCGTCCCTTCTGCTTCTTCTTGCCCTGGGGCGCCGGCGCCGCCGGCGGAACGACCTCCGCCTTGGCCGGGGCCGGAACGACCGCGAGCTTCTTGCCGCTCCGGAAGTCCTTCCAGATGACGACGATCGCGGCGGCGACGTAGATCGAGGAGTACGTGCCGATGATGATGCCGATGATCAGCGTCAGGGCGAACGTGTTGAGGACCTCGCCGCCGAGGAAGAAGAGAGCGACGACGACGAGCATCGTCGCCCCGGCGGTCAGAATCGTCCGCGACAGCGTCTGGTTGATCGAGCGGTTGATGACGACCTCGAGGGGCTCCTTCTTGGGCGTCCGGAGGTTCTCGCGGACGCGGTCGTAGACGACGACGGTGTCGTTGACCGAGTAGCCCACGAGCGTCAGCAGCGCCGCCACGACGACCAGGTTGAACTCGCGTCCGAAGAGGGCGAGCAGCCCGACGGTGATCAGCGTGTCGTGGATGAGCGCCACGATCGCGCCGACCCCGAACGGAAGGGACCGGAAACGGAACGCGATGTAGGCGAGCATCCCGACCGTCGACCAGACGATCGCGAGGACGGCCTTCTTCTGGAGGTCCGCGCCGACCTGGGGGCCGACGTTTTCCGCCGAGAGCAGCACGAAGGGACCGGCGACCGTGTTGGCCTTGACCCACGCCTTGACGGCGGCGGAGACGCCCTCGACGGAATCCACGTCCGCCGGCGAATGGAAGAGGCCGAGCTGCGAGCGGCGGCCGATGATCCGGTCGGCCGCCTGGGCGTAGTAGTCGCCCGGGTTGACGTCGGCCTTTCCGGCGACGTGGTCGGGATCGGCCGCGGCCAGGCGCGCGCCGAGCGTGGCCTTGCCCTCGATGTTGACGTCGATCTTGCCCGGGTCGGTTTCGGCCTGGAGGCCCTGCCGGAGCGAACGGAGGACCTCGCCCGCGACGTCGCGGCCTTCCTTGGCCTGCTGCTGCACGCGGATCAGGACCTCGTTCTTCTCGGGCTCCTCGTAGCGCTGGATCCCGATCTCTCCGAGGTTGGCGCCGTCCAGGATGGTGCGCATCTTGTCGATGTCGGGCCGCTCGGACAGGCGGATCGCGATCGCCGTGCCGCCCGAGAAGTCGATGCCGAACTTCAGGCCCTTCTGCACGAAGACCGTGAAGAGGCCCACGCCGATCAGCGCCCAGGAGGCGCCGATGGCCCACCACTTGTACCTGAGGAAATCGATGTTGGTCTGGCGGAAAAACTCCATGACGTCCTTCTAGATCGACACCGTGTCGATGTGCTGGCGGCGCCCGTACTCGAGCTCGAAGATCGTGTGCGACACGAAGACCGCCGTGAACATGGAGATCAGCAGTCCGATGATCAGCGTGACGGCGAAGCCCTTGACGGGGCCGGTCCCGAACTGGAGCAGGAAGAGAGCCGAGATGATGGTCGTGGCGTGAGTGTCCACGATCGTCGCAAACGCCTTCGAGAACCCGTTCTCGATGGCCGCCCGCGGGGCCCGCCCGTTGCGGAGCTCCTCGCGGATGCGCTCGAAGACGAGGACGTTCGAGTCGACCGCCATGCCGATGGTCAGGATGAAGCCCGCGATGCCGGGCAGCGTCAGCGTGGCCTCGAAGAGAGCCATCGCCGCGGCGAGCAGCAGGGCGTTGAGGACGAGCGCCAGGATCGCGTTCCAGCCGGCCCGGCGGTAGTAGACCGCCATCGCGACGAAGACGAACAGCGCCCCGACGACCGACGCCGTGATCCCCTTGCGGATCGAGTCGAGCCCGAGCGACGGGCCGACCGTCCGCTCCTCGAGGTAGGTCAGACCGGCCGGCAGCGCGCCGGCGCGCAGCACGAGCGCGAGGTCGTTGGCCTCCTCGGGCGAGAAGGACCCTTCGATCACGCCCTGCTCGGTGATCCGGTCCTTGATGTTCGGCGCCGACTGCACGCGGTTGTCGAGGACGATCGCCAGCTGCTTTCCGATGTTGGCGCCGGTGGCCGCCCCGAACTTCTGGGACCCGGCGGCCGTCAGGAAAAACGAGACGGAGTGCGCGCCGAACTGGCCCTGGGAGGGGCGCGCGTTCTTCAGGTCGCGTCCCGTGATGACGGCCTGCTTGCGGACCACGTAGAACGACCGCTCGCGGCTCCCGGGCACCGTCTTCATCTCGACCATCTTGAGCTGGTCGGGCAGGCCGCTCGGATACTCGGCGAGGAGCGCTTCCCGCGTCGAGGGTCCCTTTTCCACCAGCGAAAGCTCGAGGAACGCGGTGTTCTTGATCAGGTCCTTGACGCGCTTGGGGTCGTCGATGCCCGGCAGCTGCACCAGGATCCGGTCCTTGCCCTGGCGGGCGATCAGCGGCTCGGACACGCCGAACTCGTCCACGCGGTTGCGGATCGTCTCGACGGCCTGGGCGACCGCGTTGTCCTCGATCTGGCGGCGCGACGCGTCCTTCAGGACGAAGGTCCACTTGCCGCCCGCCGTGCTGTAGCCCCAGTCGGGCAGGAAGCGCTTGACCGCCTCCTCGAGCTTGGCCTGGTCGGTCTGCGGCGTGACGACCACCGAGAACGTCTCGTCCGTCGGCAGCTCGACGTTGCCGAGACCGAGGTCCTTCGTTTCGCCCCGCAGCGTCTCGACGGCGTCGTCGCGCTCCGCCTTCACGGCGTCGGCCGTGTTGACCTGGAGCACCAGGTGAATTCCCCCGCGCAGGTCGAGGCCCAGCTTGATGCCCTTCTTCAGCGCGTCCTTCGAAGGGTCGGCGCGCCCGGACCGCGTCCATTCTTTCCTGGCGTGCGCGTATCCCGTGAAGACGTACCCGGCGGCGGCGCCCGCCACCACCAGGACGATCAGCAGAACACGCCAGCGAAGTTTCTTGCCCAACTGTCCTCCCCCGAAAAAAGAACGCCGGAGTCTACAGGATGGAGCGATCGCCTGTCATGGGAATTGGCGGCTCGACGCCGCCGACGGGAGCGGGAACGCGCTCCCCGCGAACGCCCACGCTTTAAGTCGCTGTCGTGGTTGAGGTTGCCTCGGACTCCCCGCCCAGCGTCGCGATGGCGCTCCGCAGCACCTTGATCTTCGTATTGTCGGCGATCTGCAGGATCACGACGCCGCGCTCCTCATCGAGCGCCGTGATGCGTCCCATGATCCCGCCGCTGGTGATCACCTCGTCGCCTTTCTTGAGCTTCGAGAGCATCTCCTGCGTCTTCTTCTGCTTCTTGCGCATCGGTGCGATCAGGAGGAAGTAGAAGATGACGAAGATGAAGATCATCGGGAGGAACTGCATGAGCCCTCCCGCGGCGCCGCCCGGCGCCGGGGCCGTCTGAAGAAGCGAAGTCAGCATGGTCGCCGCATCATATCAACGCCCGCGCCTCACTCGAGGGCGAACTCGAAGGTGCTGACGACCCGGATCCGTTTCATCACCGTGCTCGTCGGGCTGAACGCCCCCGACTCGTCGTTCCCGTCGGACCCGAAGATCTGGATCATCCCCTGGTTGGCCGAGCGGATGCTGCCGACGCGGGCGCCGGAGTCGGCGGCGAACTGCTGGGCCATCTCGCGGGCGCTCTTGGTGGCGTCGGCCAGCAGCTGCGGCCGCAGGTCGTTGAACTTCGACACCGCGAATCGCGGGTTCGCGGGACCGCCCTCTCCCCCGCCGAGCAGCACGCCGGACTCGAGCAGCTCGTCGGTCGAGCCGAGCGCGGATCGCACCCGATCGACGTCGGGGGTCGTCACGACCAGCGAGGTCGTCAGAATGTAGCGCAGGGAATCCGACCCCTGCGGCTGCTCGTATTCCCGGGCGCGCTTGTCGATCGTGCGGATCGGCGAGCGCTCGATTTCGGTGTCCGGGAACCCCTGTTTCTTGAGGAAGGCGAGCGCGGCCGACCGGTCGGCGCCGATCCGCGCCTGGGCCTCCTTCAGATCCGCGCCCGCGCGCCTCAGGTTCAGCGTCCAGATGGCCCGGTCGGCCTTGACCTCCTTCTCGACGAGGCCCTTGACCGTGACCGTGCGATTGCCGGAGCGGAAGCGCTCGGCGCCGCGCCCGGCGAAGAAGCCGGCGAGCGCCAGCCCGGCCAGGATGCATCCGCCCAGAACGATCCGGCCCCCGAGCCGCCCATTTCCCGGCGAAGAATCCACCGCGCCCTCCCCTATTTCGGTTTCGAGAACGGCAGCGGCTCCGTCCGGGGCGCCATCGCCGTCTTCGCGGCCTCGGCCCGCTCCCAGAACCGCAGGAAGTTCTCGCCCAGGACTCCCCGGACCTCCTCCTCGGAGTGGCCGCGGCGCAGGAGCTCCTCGGTCAGCTTCGGCAGCATCGAGACGTCCTCCAGGCCGGCCGGCGGATCCGTGATCCCGTCGAAGTCCGTCCCGAGGCCCGCCGCCCCCGGCCCGCCGAGCTTCAGGACCCGCTCGATGTGGTCCACGGCGACCTTCCAGTCCGCATCCGGGTACTTGATCGAGTCCCGCAGCTTCTTGATCTCGGCGTCGCGCGTCTTCGGGTCGTCCTTGTACTTCTCCCGGACCTCGTCGATCCGGGGCTGCATCGCCTTGCGCGCCGCCAGGTAGCCGTCCACGGAGGCCTGGGACAGGAACATCGAGCTGACGTTGACCATCACGATCCCGCCGCCTTTCGCGATCGCCCGGATCTGGTCGTCCGTGACGTTGCGCGGGATGCCCGAGAGCGCCCGGCAGGAGGAGTGCGAGGCGAAGACGGGGGCCTTCGAGACCGCGAGGACGTCCGCCATCGTCTTGTCCGAGACGTGCGAGACGTCGACCAGCATCCCCAGCCGGTTCATCTCGAGCACGACCTCTCGGCCGAAGTCGGTGATGCCGCCGTGGACGGCGTAGGTCTTCGGGTCGAAGTCCGAGCTGAAGAAGTTGCCCGAGGAGTCCGCCCAGTCGTTCGTGTTGGTGTGGGTCAGCGTCATGTAGCGAACGCCCAGCCGGTAGAAGGACGACAGCGCCCCCAGCGAGTCCTCGATCGCGTGGCCGCCCTCGATGCCGATCAGGATGGCGATCTTGCCGTCCTTCTTGGCCCGGCGGATCCCGGCGACCGAGTCCGTGAAGACGAGGTCCTTCGGGTGCGCCTCGACGATCCGGTGGATCAGGTCGATGAACTCCAGCGCCTTCTTGGCCGAGCCGCCCGACTTCGCGTAATCGGCGTTCACGTAGGCCGCGAGGAAGGGCGCCGTGACTCCCCCCTCCCTCCAGCGCGGGATGTCGATGTGACCGACCGTGTTGCGGACGCCGAGGTCCTTCCAGCGGTTCTCGAGCTCCTCGGGCACGTCCTCGTGCGTATCGAGCACGATCGCGCTTCTGTGGAGGCGCATCGCGCGCTCGTGGAGGTCGTCGGCGAAGACGAGCCCCGCGGCGCCGAGCATCGCGAGAGCGAGGCCGAGCTTCTTCATGCGCGGCAGGCTATAACAGGAGCATGCGAACGCCACTCCGAGCGGAGTCGTCATCCTTCGCGAAACGCTCCTCACTGAGGTGTGATCGCGGCGCGACCCCGGCGCAGGACGTACTTGCGGACTTTTCCGGTCGCGGTCTTCGGGAGCTCCTCGACGAAGGTGATTCCCTTGGGCGTCTTGAACCCGGCCAGGTGGCTGCGGACGAAACGCGTCAGCTCCTCCTCCGAGACCTCGGTCCCGCGGCGTAGGACGACGAAGGCGTGGGGCGCCTCGCCCCACGTCTCGTGCGGCAGCCCCACGACGGCAGCCTCGAGCACGCCCTCGTGGCGGAGCAGGACGCCTTCCACTTCGATCGAGGATACGTTCTCGCCGCCGCTGATGATGACGTCCTTGAATCGGTCCCGGATCTCGACGTAGCCGTCGGGATGGACGACGGCCGCGTCGCCGCTGTGGAACCAGCCGCCGCGCATGGCCTCCGCCGTGCCCTCGGGGTCGCGAAAGTAACCCGCCATGACGACGTTCCCGCGCACCACGATCTCCCCGAGAGTCTGCCCGTCGGGCGGCACCTCGGCCCCCTCCGCATCGACGACCCGGACCTCTCCCGACGTGAGCAGCTCGACGCCCTGCCGCGCCTTGATGGCGGCGCGCTCGGCGACCGCGAGACCGGCGTGCTCGGGCCGGGGCTCGCAGACGGTGATGAACGGGGAGGTTTCGGTCAGCCCGTAGACCTGCGTGATCGTCCAGCCGAGATCGTCCTCGACCCGCGCGATCGTGGCGGCCGCGGGCGGCGCCCCGGCGGTCAGGACCCGGAGCCCGCGACTCGCGCCGCGGCGAGCGTCCTCGGGAGCGTTGGCGACGGAGATCAGGACCGTCGGCGCCGCGCACAGCATCGTCACGGACTCGCGGCGGATCGCGTCGAAGACGGCCCCCGCCTCGACCCGGCGCAGGCACACGTGGGCGGCCCCGGCCGCCGTGACCGTCCACACGAACGTCCAGCCGTTGGCATGAAACATCGGGAGCGTCCAGAGATACCGGTCCGCGACGCCCATGGGATGGTGCAGGAGGGTCCCCACGACGTTGGTGTGCGCATTGCGGTGGGTGATCATCACGCCCTTGGGCCGGGCCGTGGTGCCGCTCGTGTAGTTCAAGGTCAGGAGGTCGCGCTCGCCGATCTCGACCCGGTCGAAGGCGGGGCCGGACGCGGCGAGCTCCGACTCGTAGTCGCGCCAGCCCGCGCGCGCGCCTTCCAGGGCCACGCCGTGCTCGAGGCCCGGGAGCCGGGCGCGGACGCCGTCCATCGCCTCGAGGTAGTCGGCGTGCGCGCACAGCACGCGCGCGCCGCTGTGCTCGAGGATGTAGGCGATCTCCTCGGGCGCCAGCCGGTAGTTGATCGGGACGAGCACGGCGCCGATCTGCGGGACCGAGTAGAAGCACTCCAGGTGGGCGGCCGTGTTCGGCGAAAGTGTCGCGACGCGATCGCCGGGCTTGACGCCCATCTTCTGGAACGCGGCGGAAGCGCGGTCGCAGCGTTCGAAGAATTGGGCGTAGGTGAAGCGGCGCGCTCCGTCGACGACCGCCTCGCGGTCTCCGTAGAGCCGTCGCGCGCGCCGCGCGAACTCGAGAGGGGTCAGCGGCGTTTCCAGCGTTCCTCCGCGGGCGCGATCCTATCGCCCGCGCCCGGCCCTCAAGGCGCCGGGCAGGGCCCGCCGGCCGCGGCCCAGGTCCTGAACTTCGCCACGAACTCCGCGTGCGGCACGGGAACGGGATCGCGGCCCGCGCCCGGCTGCCAGCCCCAGAGCACGAGCTTGTCCTGCGTCGACATGGCGGGTCAGGGCCTCGAGATTCATGCCGCCGTTCTCGTCCATGTCCTTGAGGTGGCGGCACAGGTCGCTCGCCGACAGATCGATGAAGACCATCTTGCGCTCGGGCGGAGGCAGGTGCCAGTCCGGCGCGCCCGGCGGCAGGTTGGCGCCGTAGCTCGGAGGCGGATTCTCATTGCCGTGGCAGGTCGCGCAGGCGAGGCCCGGAGCCCCTTTTCCTTCGTTCCGCGCACGACGTTCTGCGCGTGCCGGAGTCCGGCGTCGGAATAGAGCGGGGCGTCGCCCGGGATGTGGCAGTTCTGGCAGCGCGGGTGCTGCAGCACCGCCTGGATGGTCGCGAACGCCGCGACGCCCTCCTTCTCCGACGGGGGCGGCGGCGCGGACCACGAGACGGCCGCGACGGCGACGAGGAGGACGGCCATGACCAGTCCCGCGCGTCTCACGCGAGCCTCAGCGGGAGCTGCCGCAGCCGCTTCCCGGTCGCGGCGAAGACGGCGTTGGCGACGGCGGGGGCGATGGGCGGCGTGCCCGGCTCTCCGACGCCGCCCGATTTCTCGGAGCTCTCGGCGATGTGCACCTCGATCTTCGGCATCTCGTTCATGCGCAGCACCGGATAGTCGTGGAAGTTGCCCTGCAGGACGCGGCCGCCCTTCAGGGTGATTTCCCCGTAGAGGGCGGCGGAGAGGCCGTACACGATCGCCGACTCCACCTGCGCGGCGACGCCGGCCGGGTTGATGCAGATGCCGCAATCGATCGCCGCGACCACGCGGTGCACGCGGATCTCTCCCCCCTCGACCGAGACGTCCGCGACCTGCGCGACGTAGCTCTCGAAGGACTTGTGAACGGCGAAGCCGCGGAACTGTCCCCGGGGCGGCGGTCCTCCCGCCTTCGCGAGGGCGAGCTCCATCACGCCGCGGTGGCGCGGGGACTTCGCGTAGAGCGCCCGGCGGTAGTCGGCGGGGCTCTTCCCGGCCGCGGCCGCCAGCTCGTCGACGATCGTCTCCATGACGTAGGCGGTGTGCGTGTGACCGACCGACCGCCACCAGAGGACCGTCACGGGCGACTTCGGCGAGTGGAGACCCACGAAGTGGTGCGGCGTGGCCTCGACGTAGGGCGAGTCCGCGACCCCCTCCACCGACGCCTCGTCGATGCCGTCCTTGATCATCGTCGCGAAGGGCGTGCCCTCCAGGATCGACTGCCCCACGATCTGCTGGCGCCACGCCGCCGGCAGGCCGTCCGGCCCGAGCCCGACGCTCAACCGGTGTGCCCACATGGGACGGTAGTAACCGCCGCGCATGTCGTCCTCGCGCGTCCAGACGACCTTGACCGGCATCCCGGCGGCCTTCGCCACGTGCACGGCCTCGGCGACGAAGTCGTTGGAGGGGTTCGCCCGCCGGCCGAAGCCGCCGCCCAGGAACGTCGTGTGGATCTTGACCTGCTCGGGCTTGAGCCCGGTGATCTGAGCGGCCGCGCCCTGGTCGCCCGTCTGGAACTGGGTCCCCGTCCAGACGTCGCAGGAGTCGGGCCCGATCTTCACGGCGCAGTTCATGGGCTCCATCGTCGCGTGCGCGAGGAACGGAAACTCGTAAACGGCGTCGACTCTCTTCGCCGCCGAGGCGAGCGCCGCATTCACGTCTCCCGCCGCGGCCGCCTTGAGGCCCTCCCTGGCCGCGAGAGCGCGGTACTCCGCCGCCATCGTCGCGCTGTCGAGAGCGGCGCCGGGCCCCGGGTCCCAGTCGATCTCCAGGGCGTCGCGGCCGACTTTCGCCGCCCAGAAGTGGTCCGCCACGACCGCCACGCCCGAAGGCACCTGCACGACGGCGCGCACGCCCGGCACCGCCTTCGCCTTTTCGGCCCGGAAGCTCCTCACCTTGCCGCCGAAGACCGGCGCGCGCGCGACGAGGGCGGTCTTCATCCCCGGCATCTGCACGTCGATCCCGAACTGGGCCGCGCCCGTCACCTTCTGCGGCGAGTCGAGGCGCTTCGTGGGCTTGCCGAGAATCGTCCAGTCCTTCCGGTCCTTGAGCTTCACCGACGCCGGGGGCTTCACGGCCTGCGCGGCCTTCGCGAGCGAGCCGTACGAAGCCCGGCGGCTGCCGGAGACGACGAAGCCCTTCTCGGCGCGGCAGTCGCCCGGGGCGACTTTCCACTGCGCGGCCGCGGCCGCCACGAGCATCTCGCGCGCCATGGCGCCGACCTGTCGGTAGCGGTCGAGCTCGGACCACGTCGAGGTCGAGCCGCCCGTCATCTGCGCGCCGTACGCCGGGTGGGCGTACACGGGAGCCGCGGGCGCGGTCTCGACGCGGATCTTGCCCCAGTCGCAGCCGAGCTCCTCGGCGACCATCATCGGGAGCGTCGTCCAGATCCCCTGCCCCATCTCGGAGTGCGCCAGCAACACCGTGACCGTGTCGTCCTCGCCGATCCGCAGGAACGCGTTCGGAGGCGGCAGGGACGGCGCGGCGCCCGCGGCCTGAAACGCGAACAGCCGGCCTTTCGGCGCGATCGTGAACCCGATGACCAGCCCGGCCGAGGTCTTCAGGAACCGGCGCCGGGAGTACACGCCGCGCGCGCTCATGCCTTGCCTCCCGCGGCGGACATGTTCGCGGCGATGTGCACGGCCTCGCGGATGCGCTGGTAGGTCCCGCAGCGGCAGAGGCTCGCCGAGAGCGCGGCGTCGATGTCGCCGTCGCTCGGCTTCGGAACGATCTTGAGCAGCGCCGCCGCCGCCATGATCTGGCCCGGCTGGCAGTAGCCGCACTGCACGACGTCGGCCTCGATCCACGCCTTCTGCACCGGATGGAGGCCCGCGGCGCCGAGGCCCTCGATCGTCGTGACCGCGCGGCCCGCGACCTCCGAGACGGGAAGCACGCACGAGCGGCGCGCCTGCCCGTCGACGTGGACCGTGCACGCGCCGCACTGCGCCATGCCGCATCCGTACTTGGTGCCGGTCAGTCCGAGAAGGTCGCGCAGCACCCAGAGCAGCGGCATGTCCCCGGGCGCGTCGACGTCCCGCAGCTGGCCGTTGACGTTGAGCTTCACGTTGGCGCCCTCCCTTTTTCGATACTAACAACTCCCCGAGAACGCCGACGAAGGTTCAACCTCCTTCGGGAAGTTTTTCCTCGGGCGGCGCGGCGAGCGAAGCGAGGCGCCCCTGCCCGATCGCATCCCGGATCTCCCGCATCCAGGCCAGATAGAAGTAGACGTTGTGCATCGAGATGAGCATCGGCGCCGAGAAGTCTTTGAGCACGAAGAGATTCCGGAGGTACGCGCGGCTGTGCCGGCGGCATACCGGACAGCCGCACTCCGGGTCGAGCGGGGCGAGGTCCTCCCTGAAGCGCTCGTGCTTGATGGCGATCTCGCCGCGCCGCGAGTAAGCGTGCCCCATGCGGCCGTTGCGGGTCGGCAGGACGCAGTCGAAGAGATCGATTCCGCTCCGGACCGAGGCGAGCAGGTCCGCGGGCGTCCCGACGCCCATGAGGTAGCGCGGGCGATCCTCGGGCAGGAGCGGCGCCGAAAGCGCGGTGATCTCGCGGATCGCCTCCTTCGACTCTCCGACGGCGACGCCTCCGACGGCGTAGCCCGGGAAGTCGAGCTCCCGGAGAGTCTCGGCGCACCGGCGGCGAAGATCCGCGTGCGTCCCGCCCTGCAGGATGCCGAAGAGCATCCCCGGTCCGCCGTACGCGCGCCGGCAGCGCTCGGCCCAGGCCAGCGTGAGCCGGCAGGCCTCCTCCACTTCCGCGCGCTCGGCCGGGAACGGAGGACAGACGTCGAGGGCCATGGCCACGTCGACGCCGAAGCGCGATTGGAGCTCCATCGCGCGCTCGGGCGTCAGAAAGTGCTTCGTTCCGTCCTCCGGAATCCGGAACTCGACGCCCTCCTCCAGGATCCGCCGCTGCGCCGACAGGCTCATCACCTGGAACCCGCCGGAGTCGGTCAGGATCGCGCGGTCCCAGCCCATGAACGCGTGCAGCCCTCCGGCCCGCTCGATCGTCGGCAGGCCGGGCCGCACCATCAGGTGATACGTGTTGGCGAGGACGACGCGGCAGTCCCAGGCCTCGAGCCAGTCGAAGGCGACGCCCTTGACCGCGCCCCGCGTGCCGACCGGCATGAAGCAGGGAGTCTCGATCGCCGCGTGCGGTGTGGCGAGCCGCCCTCTCCGGGCGGAGGAGGCGGGGTCGCGGGCCTCGAGCGCGAACAACGAACGAGGGCTAGAAGTGGACCCGCACGCCGGCCGAGGCGCCGAGCGCCTCGCGATCCGGGTTGTTGTAGTTGAATCCGCCGGTCGGGCCCCAGAGAACGGCGAGGTCGACGGAGATGATGGGGACCCCGAAACCCAGGCCGAACGAATACGCCCAGGTCGGATTGACCGCGGCGAAGTCGCGGGCCGCGCCCACGCGGAAGGCGAAGAGGGGAATCTTCACCTCCGCCCCGAGGGACATCTGCTGGCTCTGGACTCCGGGGGCGAGGGTGTCGCTCTTGATGAAGTCCCCGTCGGCTGCGAGCGTCAGGAACGACAGGACGTCGACCGCAACGCCTCCGCGCAGCTGCCGGGGCAGCGGGACGGCCCCGGGGCTTCCGGGGACGGCGGCCACGGTGAACTCGGGCTGGTTGAGCGCCGTGCCGACGAAGCCGAGCTTCACGATGCCGAAGTTCAGCCGCGCGCCTGCGTCGAAGGTGAACTTGTCCGTCGTGACGGCGTTCTGGTCGAAGGCGTCGTTGATGAGTTCGCCGAGGTCCTGTCCCTGGCAGCTGTCGTCCCCGAAGACCGCGCAGCGGCCGAAATAGGTCACGCCGGAGACGTAGCGGACCGCGCCGCCGACCTCGAGCATCCCCTCGAAGAAGGCATGTCCGTAGCCCAGGCGGGCCTCGCGCGCCGACAGCCCCGCGAGGTAGAGGCCGGTCTGGTTGTACTGGAGGCCGTTGTCCGGCCCGCCGCCGGGGACGACGTGCTCGAGGTCGATGACCGGGTAGATTCCCGTGTAGGGGACGTCTCCGATCGAGAGCGCGAACCCCTTGTAGGAGGCCACGAGGCCGCCCGTGCCCGAGCCGATGACCGCGGTGCCGGGCCGGGCGAGACTGGCGATCCCCGCGATCGCCACCGGAACCAGTTCCGGGCGGCTGCCGTTCAGGATGTCGTCCCAGGGCAGCTCGCCGAGGTTGACGAGCTGGCCGACGAGGTTGTTCCGGTTCTGCGCGGCGAAGCCGGCGAGGATCTGGAAGTCCCAACCCTTCTGGCCGGCGAGCGCGGCCGGATTGGCCCAGATCGCCGAGTTGTCGTTGACGGCCGCCACCTCCGCTCCGCCCATGCCCGTGGCGCGGGGCCCGGCCCAGGGAAACTGAGCGAGGGCTTGCGCCGCGAGGGCCCAGAGGATCGCGCCGAGAACGACGGAAACGACGCGAGAACGAGGGTTTTGCATGAGGCCGGATCTTAGCATCCGGATGTGTTGACCCTCGGTACCTCGCGTGCTAGGTTTGGCCGCCTTTCGAGGGGGAAATGCCGGATCTCGGAAAAAAGTACGACTGCTTCAATTGCCACACGAAGTTCTACAACCTCGGCAAGCCCGAGGCGATTTGTCCCAAGTGCGGAGCCAATCAGAAGAACGCGAAGTCGGACGACGCGCCGCCGCCGGCGCCGCGCCCGCCGCGCCGCTCGATGCTTCTCGAGACGATCCCCGACGAGAACCCCCCGGAGTTCGGTGAGGAGAGCGGCGGCCCCGCGGAGCCCGAGGAGGCCGATCTCGACGACGACGAGCTCGAGGAAGGCGAAGACGCCGCCGAAGCCGAAGAAGAGGAAGACGAGGTCTACTGAGGCCGCGCGCCCCCGCGCGCGGATCGCCCTCCTGGGACTCGGGTCCAACCGCGGCAACCGCCGCGCCGCGGTCGAGCGAGCGCTCGACGAGATCGCCCGGCGCGCCGTCATCCTCGCCGTTTCCTCCTTCTACCGCACCGACCCCGTGGGTTTCGCGGACCAGCCGGCGTTCTGGAACGCCGTCGCGGCGGTGCTGTGGACAGGCTCGGCCGCGAGTCTTCTCCGGGAGGTCCAGGCGATCGAGAGGATCGTCGGCCGGACGCCGAGCTTTCGGAACGGGCCGCGCGAGATCGACGTCGACATCCTCGACGTCGAGGGCGTGCGGCGCGAGTCCGCGGACCCGATCCTCCCCCATCCGAGGATGGCGGAGCGGCGCTTCGTGCTGGCGCCGCTGGCCGAGATCGCGCCGGGATGGCGGCACCCGAAGAGCGGACGCACCGCGGCGGAGCTGATGCGCGAGCTTCCCGTGAAGCCGGGGGTCAGGCGCCTTTCTTCCAGGCCGCGAGGTTTCGCCGCGCGCCCTCCTGGGTCCTGAGGTCCTCGACCAGGTGTTGGGGTGAGGGCGAATCGGCCAGAATGCTCTCCTCGAGACTCACCGCCTCGGCCTTCTCCTTCTCGTCGCCGCGATAGAGGGCTTCGGCGAGGAAATGCCGGTTCAGGAAGTTGCGTCCGTTGACCTGCACCGCCAGGCGCAGGGCCTTGAGCGCTTCCTCGCGCGAGACCCAGCCCGTGATGAACGGAATCCACGGCGCCTCGTCGTTCAGCCGGCCGAGCACGCGGTAGCCTCCGCCCTCCTCGAACTGGGGATCGATCCCGATCACCGTCAGCGCGTAGTCGCGGATCCTGTCCGCCGCGCCGGTCTTCGCGGCCTCGAGCTTGCCCGTCGAGAGCGCCCACTCGCCCCAGGAGACCGCAGCCCAGAAGTACGTCGGCGCCGAGTCGGACCGGTCGTGGAGCTTGCCCGCGAGCGCCTCCGGCCCGAGGTCGAGGAACCCCTTGATCCCCTTCTGCTCCAGGCTCCGGCCGAGGATGCCGATCGCATCTTCCGCGACGCGGCGCGACTTCTGGAACACCGCCTTGCGCGAATCGGGGTCGAGGCCGGTGTAGGCCCCTTTGAAGTACAGGGCCCGAGCGAGCTTCCAGCGCGCCTCCACGAGGTCCGGGGCCTGCGCCGCCTTCTCGTAGAGCGCGATGGCCTGGTTGATCGGCCCCGCGCTCGCCACGGGCCCGTTGCGTCCCTCCTGGCGGCGCCCGTACATGCGGTCGCCCTCGGCCACGAGCGGATTCGACGAGAGCGATCCCGGGATGAGCGTGCGGTCGGGAAGCGACGGTCCCGTGCTCGATTGCGCGAAGGCGGCCGCCGCCGCGCAGACCGACAGGAGGAGGGCCGCGGCCGCGCGCGAGGGCGAGCACATAGGACGATCAGTCTACCCGATGGCCGGAGGTAGACTGCGGCCCGGAGGATCTCCATGACCGAGGCCAGGCCCGCGCCCGTGAAGGTGACGATCGACGAGGCGACCGCCCAGGGGAACTACGTCAACTTCGCCAACATCCTTCACAACCCGACCGAGTTCGTCCTCGACTTCGGGCGCGCCGTGCCCGGCCGCCCGGACGTCAAGGTCGTCAGCCGGGTCCTCACGACGCCGTACCACGCCAAGCAACTCCTGCGCGCGCTTCGCGAGAACATCGAGCTCTACGAGCGCGCCTACGGCGAGATCCGTTCCGAATTCCCCGTTCCGCCGGCCGACGTGGCGGACACGAAGACGAACTAGCCCCGGATCACTCCCCCGCCGAGCACCAGGTCACCCTCGTAGAAGACGCACGACTGCCCGGGCGTGACGGCCCGGACGGGTGTGTCGAAAACGACTTGCGCAGTGGCGTCGGGGCCGGGCGTCACGGTCGCTGGCGTTTCGGCCGCGCGGTGGCGGATGCGAACGCCGGCGCGGAACGGCCCTCCCGGCGCCGCGGCGGAGAGCCGAAGACCGCCGAGGCGAGCCTCTCGGCTCTCGAGCGCTGACGCGGGTCCGACGACGACGCGATTGCCGGGGGCGTCGACCGACAGGACGTAGAGGCGCTCGGTGGCGGCGACGCCGATGCCTCGCCGCTGGCCGATCGTGTAGCGGAAGTGCCCCGCGTGCGTCCCGAGGCGCGCTCCCGCGGCATCCTCGATGGCTCCGCTCTCGGCGGGGAGTGTGAGCCCCAGCGCGCGGGCGCGCCCCGCGACGAACTCGCCCGCGCGCGTGCCCGCAGGGACGAAACAGATCTCCTGGCTCTCTTCCTTGTCGGCCGTCGGCAGGTTCGCGCGGCGGGCGCGGGCGCGCACCTCGCTCTTGGTCAGCCCTCCCACGGGAAAGCGGGCGGCCGCGAGCTGCTCCTCGGTGAGGTCATAGAGAAAGTAGGACTGGTCCTTGGCGGGATCCAGGCCCTTGCGCAGGACGGCGCGGCCCGTCGCCCCGTCGCGCTCGACGCGGGCATAGTGGCCGGTGGCCACGGCCTCGCAGCCCATGGCGCGCGCCCGGTCCCAGAGAGTCGCGAACTTGACCCGGGTGTTGCACGCGGAGCAGGGGATCGGCGTTTCGCCCGCGAGATACGAGGCGACGAAGGGACGGACGACGTCCCGCCGGAACTCCTCCTCGAGGTTCAGGACGTAGTGCCGGATACCGAGGGCCCACGCGGCCCGGCGCGCGTCGGCCAGGTCATCGAGCGTGCAGCACCGCCCGGTCCTCCCCGGCTCGCCCGAGTGGTCCCAGAGCTGCATCGAAAGGCCGACGACCTCGTGCCCCTGCTCCTTCAGGAGGAGGGCGGCGACGGAGGAGTCGACTCCCCCGGACATGGCCACGGCGATGCGCATGATGGGACTCTATCCGCTACGCCGGCGTGACGATCAGCATGATCGTCGAACCGCCGATCGTGAACTCGCCCTGGTTCTCGAGAGGCGATTCGGTGATCGCCGCCTCGTCGACGAGCGTCCCGTTGGTCGAGTTGAGGTCGAGCAGCAGCACCTCGTCTCCGCTGACCTCGATGGCCGCGTGCTGGCGGGAGATCTCGGGATCGTCGAGCGCGAAATCCACCTCTTCCCGCCCGATCACGATGCGGGGCTTGTCGATCACGTACATCTTCCCGGCATCGGGACCCGCGATGACCGCGAGCGAGAGCCTCTGATCGTCCGGCAACCTGGGCGCGGCCCGCGGCCGCGAAGCCGGCGCAGGCCGGGCCGAGGCAGCGGCGGGCGCGGACGCCGCTCCGTCCTTCGCGCGCCGCAACCGCGTGTCGCCGGAGAACACGGGCGGCCGCATCGGCGCCGCGGCTTCGTAGGCCCGGGTGTTGACGACCTCGAAAATCGCCTGGCACTTGGAGCAGCGGAGCTTCTTGGAGGCCTTTCCGCCGAAGCGCTCCTCATCGTAGTGGTACTTCGCCTGGCAGCGGTCGCACTCCACGATCATGGGTGCCCTCGGTGACGCGGCGCCGCCGCGGACGGCTCCGGCGCGGCCGGATACCGGGCGTCGGCCACCACGGCGGGCAGAAGGGCGATGACGCGCGCGATCTCGTCCTCCGTCGTCGTCCGCCCGAGCGAGAACCGGACGACGCTTCGCGCCTCGACGCGGGAGAGACCGAGCGACAACAGCGCCGGCGACGGCGCGAGCGTTCCGCTGGAGCACGCGCTCCCGACCGAAACCGCGACGCCTTCGAGATCGAGCCGGATCAGCACCGCCTCGCCGGCGGCCCCTGCGAAGAGGATGGCCGAGGTGTTGGGAAGGCGCGGCGCTCCCGCGCCGATCACCCGAGCGCCGGGCACCCCGGCCAGAATGCCGCGCTCGAGCCGGTCCCGAAGCGCCGCGATCCCGGCCGCCTCGATCGAAGTCCGCCGCGCCGCCAGGCGCGCGGCGGTCCCGAAGCCCGCGATCGCAAGGGTGTTCTCGGTCCCCGCCCGCAGTCTCTTCTCCTGCCCGCCGCCCGGGGTGTGCGCCGTCAGCCTCACGCCTCGCCGGACATAGAGAGCTCCGGCGCCCTTGGGGCCGTGCATCTTGTGGGCGGAGATCGACAGGAGGTCCACCCCCCAGGCGGGGGCGTCGACGGGGATTCGCCCGGCCGCCTGCACCGCGTCCACGTGAAAGAGGGCTCCTCGACGGCGCACCTCTTCGGAGAGGGCCGCGACCGGATAGATGCCGCCGTACTCATTGTTGGCCGCCATCACCGACACGAGCGCCGTATCGGAGTCGACGGCCGCGAGAACTCGGTCGGGATCGAGGGCGCCCGACGGCTCCGGGTCGACCGTGACGACCTCGAACGGGCCGGACGCCGCGAGCCGCCCCGCGGCTTCGCGGACCGAGGGGTGCTCCGCCCCCGAGACGACCACGCGTCCCCGGAGCCCGGCCGCCCCCCCGAGGATCGCCAGGGCGTTGGACTCGGTGCCGCCGGAGGTCAGGAGCACCTCCCCGGACCGCGCCCCCAGCAGGCGCGCCACGTCTTCCCGCGCCTCTTCGACCTGACGGCGCGCCTTCTGTCCTTCCGCGTGGACGGAAGAGGCGTTTCCGTGGACGGTGGCCGCCGCCTCCATCGCCGCCCAAACCTCCGGATCGAGGGGTGCGGAGGCGTTGTGGTCGAGGTAAATCACGACTTCAGATTCCCGGATGCCTTCAAATTATCCCTCCGGAATACCTCGGCGCCCGAGAAACTTTTCACGAGGAATAGCCGTACCGCCATCGGGAGTTAAGATCGACATCCGATGAAGGCGCGGACGCTCTCGCTCTTCGTCGTCGCCGCGCTCTTCGCGACGAGCGGGGCCGCGGCGGCGCGAGGCATCCCCCAGCTCTCGGCCAAGGAGCGCGCCGCGAAGATCCAGGCCTTGCCGGCCGACGAGCGGACATGGCTCGAGGACTTCGTGGCTCCGATCATCCTCGACGACGAAAAGAACCTCTTCCTGCAGCTGACCGAGGCGCACCAGTTCGCACTGTTCCGGGAGGAGTTCTGGCAGCGGCGCGAGCAGCCCGGACTCCCCGATCCGCTCGGCCCGGGATACCGCAGCCGATACGAGAGCTTCCGCCAGGCGGCGGCGACCGAGTTCGAGGGCCTGACGAGCGACGCCGGGCGAGTCGTCGTGCTGCACGGCATTCCCCAGATCCAGGAGTTCCGCGACTGCAACGAGGTCTTTCGCTCCGTGGAGCTCTGGACCTACGGCAACCAGACCGGGGGATCGGGACTCCAGAAGGAGCTCCAGTTCCTCTTCTACCGCCCCTCGTTCGGCGGCCCGCGAAGGCTCTGGTATCCGGCAATTCCGGATCGCGAGCTCCTCGCCCCGTCCTCCTGCCTGTCGAGCGCCACGCAGGCCTGCCGCCGGGCGGGCACGAGCGGCGGCGCGTCCCCGGACTGCCCGGGCAACGCCGTGCCGCAGACCTGCGATGCGGCCTGCGGGATCGTGATGGCGATCGAACGCATCAAGGCGCGCGGCGTCGCCGACATCACCCTCGCCATGTCGCGGCCGCCGCAGGTGGACACCGAAGGCCTCGACAAGCTGGCGGCGCGCTTCACGACCCTTCCCCAGGCCGGCGCCGCGCCGCTCACGGTCGAGGGCCCGTCGGGCGACGCGGCCGTCCCGACCTCGCCGTCGGCGAAGGTCTCCGCCGGCCCGGACGTGGGAAGCGCCTCCGCCCCCGCGCCCGCGGTCCGCAAACTCTCCAAGAGGGAGATGAAGGCGCTCACCGAGGCCCTGCCCCAGAAGTACCGGGACTTCCTGATGCTGACCGAGCTCATCATCACGGAAGAAGAGAAGGAGGTCTTCCTTCAGATCAAGGAGGACTACCAGCGCGACAAGTTCATCGACAACTTCTGGAAGCGCCGCTCGCTCGACTCGATCGGAATGCGAACGGACTACCGCGCGGTCTACATGCGCCGCGTCCAACAGGCGATCGAGCAGTTCCGCGACCTCCACAACGATCGCGCCAAGGTGTACGTCCTCCAGGGCCCGCCGGAGGCGGTGATTCCGATCGATTGCCAGGACATCTACAACCCTCTCCAGATCTGGTACTGGGAGCGGATGGAGGTCCTGAAGAGCAAGCTCTATCTCATCTTCTACCAGCCCTACGGGACCGGGCCCTACAAGCTCTGGCTGCCGATCGACGGCCGCGGCGTGCTGCTGGCGGGCGTCAACTCCTCCGCCGGGATGGCCATGGGCGCCCGGATTCCCGACGTCACGAAGTGCTTCGAGTACCGGACCGTGGAGCAGGCGATCCAGTATTCGACGGCCGCGCTCGGCTCCGGCGCCTTCTCGATGGAGGGCGCGAGCAAGCTCTTCACCCCGCCCAAGGTCGAGACCGAGGGCGTCGAGCAGATCCTGACGATGACGACCGACCTCCACGAAGGCTCCACGTCGATCGGCGTGGCCAAGCTCGTGCGCTTCCCGGAGCTGCGCTCGAACAAGATCGGCATGGACCTGTCGCTCCTCGTCCCCAAGACGGAGCTGAAAGCCCGCGCGCTCGGCGAGGAGACCTTCTACAACGTCGACGTGATCGGCGAGGTCGTCAAGGATGACCGGCTCATCGACAACTTCAAGTACCGCTTCGACATCCCGACCGGAGAGATCGCCGGCGAGAAGATCCCCCTCACGGTCCGCCGCTACCTCTATCCCGGCGACTACAAGCTGATCCTGAAGATCTCGGACGGCAACGCGAACGCCGAGGGTCGCATCAGCGAAGCCCTGATCGTGCCCGAGCAGCCGGACGCTCCCCCGCCGCAGATTGCCGCGGCCCGCGCCGACGGCAAGGCGGTCGTCAGTCAGATCAAGGACGTCGGCCTGCTCCCCTCCGCGATCTCGCTGCTCCCGGTCGCCAAGGAGATCGTCACCGGGCTGCAGCGCTTCGAGACCAAGACGTCCGACGGCGTGAAGACCGTCGACTTCTACCTGAACGGCACCAAGGTCATGACCCGGACGAAGGCGCCTTACGACGCCGACCTGAACATGGGACCGCTGCCGCGCAAGCAGACGGTCCGCGTCGTCGCGTACGGCGTCACGGGCCGCTCGGTCGGCGAAGACGAGTACATCGTCAACGAGGGCCGGGAGGTCTTCAAGGTCCGCATCCTCACTCCGGAGAAGGGGTCCCGGGTCTCGGGCCCGACCCGGGTCCTCGCGGCCGTCGCCGTGCCCGAAGGCAAGACCCTGCAGAAGCTGGAGTTCTATTCCAACGAGGCGCGCGTCGCGACGCTCTACCAGGCGCCCTACGAGCAGACCGTGTCGATCAAGGACTCCAAGTCCTTGAGCTACGTCCGGGTCGTGGGCACCCTCGACGACGGCGTCGTGGCCGAGGACCTGCGCTACGTCAACGCGCCGGACTTCGTCTCGGAAGTCACGGTCGACGCCGTCGAGCTCTACACGTCGGTGACGGACAAGGGGAAGCCCGTCAACCACCTCCAGGCCTCCAACTTCAAGGTCTTCGAGGACGGCGAGGTCCAGAAGATCGAGGGCTTCGAGTACGTCAAGAACCTGCCGATCAACGTCGGCCTCGTCATCGACACCTCCGCCTCCATGCTCGAGTCGCTCCACGAGGCCGAGCAGGCGGCGTTGAAGTTCCTCGACTACTCGATCGCCCAGAAGGACCGCGCCTTCATCGTGTCCTTCGACAACGAGCCCTACCTCCTCTCCAAGCTCACCGGCCGTAAGGACAAGCTCGTGCGCTCGCTGTCGGGGCTGCGGGCCGAGGGCTCCACGGCCCTCTACGACGCCATCGTCTACGGTCTGTACCAGTTCACCTCGGTCAAGGGGAAGAAGGCGCTCGTCATCCTCACGGACGGCAAAGACACGGCGTCGAAGTTCGACTACGACACGCTGCTCGAGTACGTCCGCAAATCCGGCATCTCGATCTACGGCATCGGCCTGAAGATCTCGGGCACCGACCTCGAGGTCAAGTACAAGCTGAACAAGATCTCGCAGGTGACCGGGGGCCAGACCTTCTACGTCGACAGCGCGAAGAATCTCGAGGGCGTGTACCACCAGATCAACGAGGACCTCCGCGCGCAATACCTGCTGACCTACTACTCGTCCAACACCGAGAGCCGCGACAAGTGGCGCAAAGTCGAGATCAAGGTCGAGCCCACGAACCTGCAGGCGAGGACGATCTCGGGCTACTACCCTTAGCCCGTCGCCCGGCGTCGAGTCTCCGTCAGAAGACCCAGGTCGCGCCGACGTAGCCCGTCAGGTCGGCGCTCCCCCGGCCCGAGGCGGATCCGACCTCGGCCCATACGAGGAAGTTCTCGCGCACCGTGAACTGGGG
Organism: uncultured Acidobacteriota bacterium; assembly: GCA_963810205.1. Taxonomy (GTDB): domain Bacteria; phylum Acidobacteriota; class Thermoanaerobaculia; order UBA5066; family Gp7-AA6; genus DAHUXD01. The sequence goes on along the minus strand of CAWEMP010000019.1, from coordinate 51,363 downwards.
TCCGCCGTTGAACCGGACTTCCGAAGGCGGCGCGGCCGGACCGGCCGGGACGAAACCGTAGGCCTCGGCGAGCAAGTTCCAGGGCCCCCCGAGGTCCGTGCGCACGGCCTGGCCGAAGAACCACGTGTCGTCGTTGGCCGCGCCCCCCGAGACGTTGGCCGCGACGTAGCCGGCGTTCCAGTCCAGGCAGACCGCGCCCCAGCAGCGCGTCGCGATGAGGACGCCGCCGAGGTCCGTGTCCCCGCTACCGAGGCCTTTACGGGCCGAGGCCGCGGGAAGCTTGAGGTCGAGGCGCACGCCGAACTGCAAGCCGTCCTTTTCTTCGAAGAAACGCCACTTGGTCGAGACCAGGACGTCGCTCACGCCATCCGCGGCTTCCTCACCCGCCAGGACCGATCCGCTCCGCCACTCGTAGCCTGCCGTCGCGCCGACCTCGCCGCGGGCGGCGACCCCGAAAACCGGATTGACGATCGCCGCGTTCAGGTCCACGGGAGGCGTCCGGAGAAGACGCCAGCCGGCATTCAACTGCAGCTGCCGCGCGTCCACGGTCCCGGCATCGTCCACGACGAGCGGGCTGACCGCGCGCGCCTCCACCGCTGCCAGCATCAGGCCGACGGCGGCGAGGCTCCGAAGGCGGAGGCTCGGATGCACGACACGCGGGAACCTTCGCTTGAAACGCATGCTGTTGTGATTGACTGCGCGGGGAATCCGAGACGCGACGCAAGCCGATGACGAATACTACCAACCTCGCCCGCGTCGCGCGCCCCCGATGACGTCCCTCCCCGCTCCGATCTCCGTTCAAAAGCGGTTCGGCGCTCCGAGCCTCTGGGATCTGCTTTCGATCCTGCTCGTGGTCGGCCTCCTGGTGTTCCTCGGAGAAACGAGCCGCGAGCTCCTTCGACCGCTGGCCGGCCTGAAGTCGTCGCCGATCTCGCTCGACCCGGGAAACCTGCCCGGCTACGCCGCGCGCACGACGCTGCGAATGCTGGCGGCCATGGGCCTCTCGCTTCTCTTCACGCTGACGTACGCGACCTGGGCGGCCAAGAGCCGGCGCGCCGCGCTCGTGCTGGTGCCGCTCCTCGACATCCTCCAGTCGGTTCCGGTTCTCGGGTTCATCTCGGTCACGGTCGTGTTCTTCCTGTCTCTCGCGCCCGGCCGGGTGCTGGGGGCCGAGTTCGCGGCCATCTTCGCGATCTTCACCAGCCAGGCCTGGAACATGGGCTTCAGCTTCTATCAGTCGCTCCGCACGGTGCCGGACGAGCTCGTCGAGGCCTCGCGCTGTTTCCGCCTCTCGCCATGGGCTCGTTTCTGGCGGCTGGAGGTCCCGTTCGCCATGCCGGCCCTCGTCTGGAACATGATGATGTCGATGTCCGGGGGCTGGTTTTTCGTCGTCGCCTCGGAAGCGATCAGCGTCGGCGACACGACGGTGACCCTGCCGGGGATCGGCTCCTACATCGCCCTGGCCATCGCAAAGCGCGACCTCGCCGCCGTCGCCTGGGCGATCGGCGCCATGCTCGTCGTCATCCTCGTCTACGACCAGCTCCTGTTTCGTCCGCTCGTGGCCTGGGCGGACCGGTTTCGATTCGAACAGGACGCCGGGGTCGCGCCGGCGCGCTCGTGGGTGCTGTCGGTGCTGCGCCGATCCCGGTTCGTGGCGAGGCTGGCCGCCTTCGCGGGCGACGCGTGGCGTCGCACCTACCGCTCTCCTGCCCGAGCGCGCCGACCGGCTCCGGCGGCGCGGCCCGGCCCGGGGGCGCCGGGAGATCGGCTCTGGGCCGTGGTGGTCATTCTGATCGCGGCGCTCGCGGTCTGGCGGATCGCGACATACGTCCTCGGCGGCCTGGCCCTTTCCGAGGTGGCCACCGCCTTCGGCCTCGGCTGCCTCACACTCGTCCGCGTGCTCGTGCTCATCACCCTGGCGAGCCTGGTCTGGGTGCCGATCGGCGTTCGGGTCGGGATGAACCCGCGGGCGGCCCGGATCGTTCAGCCGATCGCGCAGTTCCTGGCGGCGTTTCCGGCCAACCTCCTCTTTCCGGTGGCGGTCTGGGCGATCGTCGCCTACGGCCTGAGCCCCAACGTCTGGCTGAGCCCGCTCATGATTCTCGGCACCCAGTGGTACATCCTGTTCAACGTCATCGCGGGCGCCTCCGCGCTGCCGTCGGAGCTGCGCGACGTCGGGACCAACCTGGGACTGCGAGGCTGGCTGTGGTGGCGGAAGGTCGCTCTTCCGGGGGTGTTCCCGTACTACCTGACCGGCGCGATCACGGCTTCGGGCGGCTCCTGGAACGCGAGCATCGTCGCCGAGGTCGCCACCTGGGGCGACCGGCGGCTCGAGGCGCACGGGCTGGGCGCCTACATCGCGCGAGCGACGGCAGCCGCCGATTTCCATCGCATCGTTCTGGGCATCGCGGTGATGAGCTTCTTCGTCGTCGCCTTGAACCGGGCATTCTGGCGTCCGCTGTACTGGCGCGCCGAGCAGAAGTACCGGCTGGGGTGAGAGGAGAGATCGTGGAGAGTCCATTGCTCGAAGTCCGCTCCGTCCGCCAGGCGTTTCCGAGGCCCGACGGCGCCGAGCTGCTCGTTCTCGACGGAGTCGAGCTGACCCTCGCCGAGGGGGAGATCGTGGCCCTCCTCGGCAGGTCCGGATCGGGTAAGTCGACCCTGCTGCGGATCATCTCGGGGCTGGCGCGCCCCGTCTCGGGGACGGTTCGCTATCTGGGCAACACCGTGGACGGCCCGGCGGCCGGGATCGTGATGGTCTTCCAGAGCTTCGCCCTCTTTCCATGGCTGACCGTTCTCGAAAACGTCCGGCTCGGGCTCGAGAGCCTCGGCCTGCCCGAAGCCGACATCCGCCGGCGCGCATTGGACGCCATCGACCTCATCGGCCTCGACGGCTACGAAGCGGCGTATCCCCGCGAGCTCTCGGGCGGGATGCGCCAGCGAGTCGGGTTCGCGAGGGCCCTGGTGGTCCACCCGAACGTCCTGCTGATGGACGAGCCATTCTCGGCCCTCGACGTCCTGACGGCGGAGACCCTGCGAACGGACTTCCTCGATCTCTGGTGCGAGGGCCAGCTGCCGATCAAGGGCGCCATCCTCGTCACCCACAACATCGAGGAGGCGGTTCTGATGTGCGACCGCATCCTCCTGTTCTCGACCAACCCGGGCCGCATCGTGAGCGACATCCGGGTCGACCTGGCGCAACCGCGGCACCGGCTGGCTCCGGACTTTCGGGCGCTCGTCGAACGCATCTACGTGGAGATGACGGCGCGCCCCGGCGCGGAGCGCGCCGGCCGGGCGGAGCGATTCGCGGGCACGGGGATCGGCACGGTCCTGCCGCGCATCTCCACCAACCTCCTCGCCGGATTGCTGGAGAGGGTGGCGAGCCCGGCGCACGGCGGAAAGGCCGACTTGCCGGAGATCGCTTCGGACCTGCACATGGAGGTGGACGACCTCTTCCCCGTGGCCGAGACCCTGCAGATGCTGCGCCTGGCGGAGGTCGAAGGCGGCGACATCCGCTTGACGGACACGGGCCGGAGCTTCGCGGACGCGCCGCTCGACGGGCGAAAGCGGCTCTTCCAGCGCCAGCTCCTGAGCTACGTCCCGCTGGCCGCGCACATACGAAAGGTCCTGGACGATCGCGCGAGCCACACGGCGCCGCGCAGCCGCTTTCTCGACGAGCTCGAGGACTACATGGCCGCGGACGCCGCGGAGCAGACCCTGCGCGCCGTGATCAGCTGGGGCCGCTACGCGGAGGCCTTCGCCTACGACGACCAGGACCAGGTTTTCAGCCTGGAAAACCCGGCCTAGAAGCGGACGTCCCGACGCCGATGATCGATCGCGCCTCGCTCGTCCTCGCCTCCGCGTCTCCCCGACGCGCGGAGATTCTGCGCTCGCTCGGGGTCCCGTTCGCCGTGCGGCCGGTCGACATCTCCGAGGACACGCTCCCGGGCGAAACGGCGGAAGCGGCCGCCATGCGCCTGGCCGCGGAAAAGGCCGCCGTGGCGGCGCGGCTCGACCCCGGGGCGTGGGTGCTCGCGGCGGACACGCTCGTTTTCCTCGAGGGCGAGATCCTCGGCAAGCCCCGCGACGACGCCGACGCCGCGAGCGATGCTGCGCCGGCTCTCCGGCCGCCAGCACGGCGTCGTCACCGCCGTCAGCCTCCGGCGCGGCGAGACGCCGGGGCGAAGCGTGGCCGAGATCAGCCGCGTCCGGTTCGCGCCGCTCGACGACGCGGAGATCGCCTGGTACGTCGCGACGGGAGAACCCCGCGACAAGGCCGGCGCCTACGGGGTCCAGGGGCTCGGCGCGCGCTTCATCGACGAGATCCACGGCTCCTTCACCAACGTGATGGGCCTGCCCGCCCGCGCGGTCTATCGCCTGCTCAGAGCCTCCCCAGATCCCGCTCTCGCGCTTCTCGCTCTCGCTTCCGGTTGAGCTTCATCTCGTACATCCGGGCGTCGGCCTCGGCGAGCGTCTTGGGAAACTCGGCTTTCGGGCGATGCGTCGCCCAGCCCACCGAGAGCGTGGGCTGGAGCTGCTCGGCTCCCGGGATGTGCGGCAGGCGGCGGGCCATCTCCTCCGCCTTCTGGGCGGCGGAGGCCTCGTCCGAGTGGGAGAGCAGGATCAGGAACTCGTCGCCGCCCCACCGAAACACGAGGTCCGACTCCCGCAGGCAGGCCGTCAGGTAGTTCGCCACGAACTGGAGCACCTCGTCGCCCACCTGGTGGCCGCGCACGTCGTTGATCTCCTTGAAGCGGTCCACGTCGATCAGCAGAACCGAGAGGCTCGTCCCGTGGCGCCGGGACCGGGCGAGCTCCCGCCGGATGACGTCGTTGAAGTAGTGGCGGTTGTAGAGCCCGGTCAACCGATCGCGGATCCCCATCTCCTTGGCCTGGGAATCGGACTCGACGAGCCGCTGCATCTCCTCCTGGAGCTGCGCCTGGCTGGCCTCGAAGAGCAGAATGATGATCCCGACACCCACCGTCATCTCGAGGAACATCTCGAGGAAGTAGGCGTACTGCAGGGCATCGGGCATCGCCACCATGTCGCCGTAGCGCCGGTAGGCGAACCCGAGGACGGCCCGTTCGACGCCCCAGAGGAAGAAGGATGCCGACAGGATGGCGCGCCCGCCGACCGAGCCCGGCGTGAAGGCGAACGCCACGGCGGTGACCAGGTAGGCGGCGGCCCGGAGAAACGAAATGGGAGCGGCCCACGACACGGCCGGCGTGAGGGGATAGGAAGACAGCCACCACGCCACGGCCAGAATCGGGACCGCCCAGAGCATCTCGACCGGCCGCGACTCGGGCGGCTCCTGCCGGAACCGCCAGACGCCCCGAAGCAGGAAGAAGACGTGCGCCATCAGGGCGGAGGCGAGCGCCAGGAGGCCCAGGCGGAACTCGCCGACGGTCGAAGCCTGGACCAGACCGAGCAGGACCAGGCCGAGAAGGAAGAAGCCCCAGGACGCGATCCAGTCGAGAAACGCCGGCCGCCGGAACTTCCGGTAAAGCAGCAGGAAAACGACGAACAGGAGCACCGTACCCGCCGCCTGCACGACCAGTGAGAACAGGTAAGCTTGTGGCATGTGGCTGTGTTGCACGACAGTGTAACGCGCCGCCGGACGATTCGCATGGCCGAACCCGGCCCCGTGGCGATCCTGGCCGCGACCGCGGCCGAGGCCGCCTCCGCGGCGCGCGAAATCGGCCGGCGGCTGCCGGGCGTCGCGCTCGTCCCCGCGTCGCTCGCCGGTTACCTCCGGTCCGCCGATGCTCCCGGGCGCGTCGTGCTCTGTGTGACCGGCAAGCCCGCCGCGGGCGCCCGCGCGTTTCTCCGCCGCGCCACGGAACGGCTGTTGTGGCCGGCGCCGGCAGCGGACTTGCTGGACGCCGTCGCCGGCCTGCGCTCGGCCTCCGCGCCACGCCCGGCTGCGCGGCGGAGCTCCGCTCCGCAGCGAGCGCATTTCGGCGGGCCGCGTTCGGCCCTGCTCCTCGAGGGGCCGGTCGATGCCCGGCGGGCGCGCGCCGCCCTGCGTTCGGTGCCGCGAGACTGGATCGTCGAGAGCGCGCGCCACGTCCGGGTCGGTCCGAGCGAGCTCGCCGCGCTCGCCCGTGCCGGAGTCGCCTGGTCGGCGCTCGAGCCCGTCGAGCTCGTGGCGGTCTGCACGGTGGCGCCACTGCCGCGCGGGCTCGGGCTGCCCGCGAAGACTCCCGTCTGGATCCGGACGGGCCGCCGCGCGAAGTAGGGCCTACCGGCCCAGGTCTTCGACGAGCTCCGCCACCGTCTCCGCAGGCAGGACCTGCCGCGCCCGGTACTCGCCCTGCGAAACCTCGAGCGCCGCCTCCGCTCCCGATCCGAGGGCGTCGCGCCCCGCGGTCCCCGGCGCGAAGCGAACGTAGTGGACCGCCGAAATGCGGTCCTCGCGGCTCTGGCCCGGCGCGAACAGGGCCGGGTACGCCGTTCCGGCGATGCGCAGGACCAGCCGGCCGGGCTCGTCGAGGCCGATGAACCCGTCCAGGATCGCCTGGAGGCGGGACTGGTCGGTGATCTCGATGAAGAGCGTCGCCGCGATCTCACCCGCCCCCGGGAGCAGCTCGTTGTACGTCTCGACCTCGTGGAGGACTTTGTCGGGCCGCACGATCCGTTCCACCCGCAGCATCTCCTGGATCTGAAACCGGACCGTGTCGCGGTTCTCGAAGACGAGGGTCATGAGCGGACCGAGCGCCACCCGCCGGCGGCGCTTCAGGTCGATGATGCGGTCGCGGAACGCCGCGCGGCCGAGCTCGTACTCGTGCAGGTTCTGGATGTCGTCGGTGGTGAGGGGTTTCACGGCGTGGGTCCCCCCCTCGGCTTGGCCGTGAACCACTCTCGGCTCCCGTCGGCGCGTCGAGCGCCGCTCAAGACGACTCGTCCCGCAGTCCATAGGCCTCCGCGACGATCTGGATCGGGTGCTTCGGCGTCCGGCCCGTGCCCTGCCGGATCTGGAGACCGGCGAGCGCGCAGTCGGTCGCGACCCGATCCGGGCGCTCCCGGTCGACGACGTCGAAGACCGGCTTGCCGACCTTCATCGAGAGCGGAAAGTACTCCGTCTTCATGCTCCAGGTGCCGTCGTGGCCGGTGCACTTCTCGACGGTCACCACCTCGCTGCCCGGGATCAGCTGCAGCAGGTCGCGCGACTTGAAGCCGATGTCCTGGACCTTCAAGTGGCAGGGCACGTGGTACACGATCTTGCCGGGCGAGCGCTGGAAGTCCGTCGCGAGCCGGCCCGCGGCGTGGCGCCGCATGAGGTACTCGCAGAGGTCGAGCGTCCGGCCCGCGACCTCCTTCGCTTCCTCTTCCGGACCGATGACCGGATACTCCTTCTTGAGCGTGAGGCTGCAGGTCGGGCCCGGAGAGACGACCGTGTAGCCCGCGCGGACGAAGGGCAGCAGCGTCGCGACGTTGTCCCGGCGGCACTCGCGGGCCGAATCGAGGTCCCCGCTTTCGAGAAACGGCATGCCGCAGCAGCGCTGGGCCGGGACGGCGACCTCGCAGCCGTTCTTCGCGAGGACCGCGACGGCGGCCCGGGCGACCTCGGGCGCGGAGCTGTTGATCGCGCAGGTGACGAAGAGCGCCACGCGCTCGCGCCCCCCCGCCGCCGGCAGAGGCTCGGTCGCGCCGCCGCGCCGGTCCCACCACTCGAGGAACGTCTCGCCCGCCCACGTCGGCAGCAGCCGGTCCCGATGGACCCCGAGGGCCTTCTCCATCATGACCCGCGCGACACGGCTCTCCTGCAGTGCGTTGACGACGGGCGCCGCGAAGTTCGAGAGCCGGCCGATCGTGTCGGCGTCCGCCAGCAGGCGCTCGCGGAAGGCCGGCTTGCCCTCGGCCTGTACGCGGCTCGCCCGGTCGCGCAGCACGAGACGCGGGATGTCGACGTCCCAACGGTGCGGCGGATAGTACGGGCAGTGCGGGATGCAGAGCTTGCACTCGAAGCAGAGGTCCGAGAACTCCTTCAGGTCCGCCGACGGGAGCCGCTCGACCTCCCCGTCCACCTCCGGCCGGTCGAACGCCCGGAAGAGAACGTCGAAGGACGGGCAGAGGTTGTAACAGCGTCGGCACGTGTGGCAGATGTCCGCCACGCGGCGAAGCTCTCGGTCGACCGCACCCGTGTCGAAGAACCCGTGGGACGGCGGGATCGAAGGTCAATCCCGCCTCCCCCTCGCGCCTCCGGGCACTAGAACTTGCCGAGCGTGTCGAGGCCCTTCTGGAAGCGGCCGGCATGGGACTTCTCGGCGCGCGCGAGCGTTTCGAACCACTCGGCGACCTCCGTGAAGCCTTCCTCGCGCGCCGTCTTGGCGAAGCCGGGATACATCTGCGTGTACTCGTAGGTCTCGCCCTCGACGGCCGACTTGAGGTTCAGGTCCGTGCCGCCGATCGCGAAGCCCGTCGCCGGGTCGCCGACTTCCTTCAGGAAGTCGAGGTGCCCGAACGCGTGTCCGGTTTCGGCCTCCGCCGTGTCCCGAAAGAGGCCGCCGACGTCCGGGTACCCCTCGATGTCCGCGCGGCGCGCGAAGTACATGTAGCGCCGGTTGGCCTGGGACTCCCCGGCGAACGCGTGCTTCAGGTTCTCGTGGGTCTTGGTGCTGGCGAGCTTGGCCATGGGTCTTCTCCTCCTCTTGGTTTGAGGCCGTGCCGGCAGCTCCGGCACAGTCCGTGGAATTCGAGCGTTCGTCCGGTGACTGCAAACCCCTTCGCTCGCAGCCGGCGCTCCGCCGGCAGCACGTCCGGGGCGCGGGGGATGTCGAGCAGGATGCCGCAGGCGTCGCAGGCGAAGTGATCGTGCGGCGAAACGTCGCCGTCGTACCGAATCCGTCCGTGGCGGGTGAAGGACCTCAGGCGGCCCTCGGCCACGAGCACCTGCAGGTTGCGATAGACCGTTCCGAGCGAGATCCGCGGGGCCGCGCGGCGCACGGCTTCGTAGACCCACTCGGCCGTCGGGTGCGCGTCGGTCGCCATGACCGCCTCGTAGACCAGCCGGCGCTGGCGGGTGGAGCGGCGGGGAGCCGGCGGGGCGGGCTTCATATCAGTAACGATTCTCATTATTGCGAGTCTCGCGGCGGGCTGTCAAGGACTGTCGAGACCGGGCGTCCGGGCTCCGGCGGCCTTCCGCTACAATCCCCTTCCCTTGTCGACGACTCCACCCCCGCCGCCCGCCGAGAGGGACTTCCCTCTCGGCGTTTCCGGCTTCACGTACCAGGATCTCCACCGCGAGGACCGCCTCGCCGAGCTCGACGCCGCCTTCCTCGAGGGGCTCGCCGCCGAGGAGCCGGGGCTCCATGCCCGCCTCTCGGCCTACCGAGCCGATCCGGACTCCCTCGACGCCCTGGGGCGGTCCCGGCTGCTGGTGGACGCGGCGCGGCCCCTCGGCGCCTTCGTCGCCCGCCTCTTCGGCATCGAGGACGAGTGGCGCCGGCAGGGCGCCTCCGCCGGCCCGGAAGCCGTGCTTTTCCGCTTCCGCCGCGATTTTCTGATGCGGCGCGCGGTCAAGACGAAGCTGCCCGACGACCTCGCGGGCCTCGATCCCGGCCCCCTCCGGGCCGGTGCCCGCGCGATCGAACGGGTCCTGCATCCGGACCTGCCGTGGGAGACGGACCCGGAACTCGCGACCTCGCAGATGACGGCCGCGCTTCTCGACGTCGAGGCGGACTTCATCGGGGCCCTCCGGCAGAAGAAGACGCCCGAGGTCTCCGCGGCGGCCCGCGGCTCGGCGCGCCGCCTCGCGCGCCTCGCCGCGGCGTCCCCGGCTCCCGTGCCGCGCGCCGACGGTGAGACCGACGAGGACCTCCTCCTGTTCGTCCAGGAGCTCCTCGAGCGTTATGCCTTCTGGTGTCACCTGCGCCTCGAGCACCCGGCCCTGCGGCCGGAGGTCCGGCGCTGGATCTCCTTCAAGCTGCCGGAGACGATCGACTACCAGAACCTCGTCGAGACCGTCCGTCCCAACCCGGCGCTGACCGAAGAGCGCGTCGGCCCTGCGCACGCCCATCGCCGGCGGGAAGGCTTCCGGTTGACCGACCCGCGCATGACCCAGCGCGAGGTGCTCGGCGAAACGCACTACTGCCTCCTCTGCCACGACCGGGAAAAAGACTCCTGCTCGAAGGGTTTCTTCTCCGTCAAAACCTCCGCCTGGCAGAAGAATCCCCTGGGCATCGCCCTCAAGGGCTGTCCCCTGGACGAAAAGATCTCCGAGATGCACCAGCTGCGGCGTGAGGGCGACGCGATCGGCGCGCTCGCGCTGGTGGCGATCGACAACCCGATGTGCCCCGGGACCGGCCATCGCATCTGCAACGACTGCATGAAGGGCTGCATCTTCCAGAAGCAGGACCCCGTCAACATCCCTCAGATCGAGACGGGCGTCCTGACGGACGTCCTGAGTCTCCCGTGGGGAGTCGAGATCTACGGACTGCTGACCCGCTGGAATCCGCTCCACCCCCACCGCCCGAGTCCGCGGCCCTACTCGGGCAAGAACGTGCTCGTCGTCGGCCTCGGACCGGCCGGCTATACGCTGGCCCACTACCTCCTCAACGAAGGCTGCGGCGTCGTCGGGATCGACGGGCTGAAGATCGAGCCGCTGCCCGCGGACCTGACCGGCGCCGACGGCGGCGGGATCCGCCCGGTCCGCGACTGGTCGGAGATCGCCGTCGCCCTCGACGAGCGGCCGCTCGCCGGTTTCGGCGGGGTGTCGGAGTACGGCATCACGGTGCGCTGGGACAAGAACTTCCTGACTCTCGTCCACCTCACGCTCGCGCGCCGCCGCCGCTTCGAGATCCTCGGAGGCGTGCGCTTCGGCGGCACCCTGTCGGCCGAGCAGGCCTTCGACGCCGGGTTCGACCACATCGCCATCGCCGCCGGGGCCGGCCGCCCGACGATCATCCCGATGAAGAACAACGTCATGCGGGGCGTGCGCAAGGCCTCCGACTTCCTGATGGCCCTCCAGTTGACCGGCGCCTTCAAGGAAGAGGCCCTCGCCAACCTCCAGATGGAGCTGCCGGCGGTGGTCATCGGCGGAGGACTGACCGCGATCGACACGGCCACGGAGCTCCTCGCGTACTACCCGCTCCAGGCCGAGAAAACGCTCTCCCGGTACCAGGCGCTGTGCGCCGAGAAGGGCGAGGACGCCGTTCGCGCCACCTTCGACGCCGAGGAGCGGGACATCCTCGACCGCCTGCTCGCGCACGGCCTCGCCGTCCACAAGGAACGTCAGCGCGCCCACGCCGCCGGGGAGCTGCCCGACCTCGCCCGTCTGTGCCGCGAGTGGGGCGGCGTGTCCATCGCCTACCGCCGGGCGATGGAGGACTCCCCCGCCTACCGCCTGAACCACGAGGAGATCATCAAGGCGCTCGAGGAGGGCATCTCGTTCATCGAGGGCCTCGAGCCGCAGGAGGCCGTGTCGGACGAGCACGGCAAGCTCAAGGCGATGCGGTTCCTGCGCGGCGGCTCGGGCGAGACCGTCGAGCTGCCCGCGCGGACCTGCCTCGTCGCCGCCGGAACCACGCCCAACATCACGTACGCGAAGGAGTTTCCCGACGCCTTGCCGCTGGACGCGAAGCGGCGGTTCTTCGCGCCGCACCGCGCGGTGCGCTCGGGCGAGGGTTTCCGCCTCGAGCCGGCGCACCCGGAGGACGAAACCGCGTTCTTCACGGGCTACTCTCGCGGCGGCCGGTTCGTGACGTTCTTCGGCGACAACCACCCCGCCTACAACGGCAACGTCGTCAAGGCGATGGCCTCGGCGCGCAACGGTTACCGCGCGATCGCCGAGGTGCTCGACGGAAGGGGGCCCGCCGTCCGCCCCGACGCCGAGTGGGACGCCTTCGCGCGGCGGATCCGAGAGGACCTCTCGGCCGAGGTCGTCGCGGTCAACCGCCTGACGCCCACCATCGTCGAGGTCGTCGTCCGGGCCCCGGCCGCCGTCCGCAACTTCGAGCCCGGGCAGTTCTTCCGGCTCCAGAACCTCGAATCGCGGGCGCCGCGCCTTTCCGGCACGCCCCTCTTGATCGAGCCCTGCGCCCTGACGGGAGCGTGGGTCGACCCGAAAGAGGGCCTCCTGTCCATGATCGCCCTCGAGATCGGCGGCTCGACGCGCCTGTGCTCGATCCTGAAGCCCGGCGAGCCCGTCGTCGCCATGGGCCCCACGGGCACGGCGACGGAGCTGCCCGAGGACTCGACCGTGATGCTCGCCGGCGGCGGGCTCGGCAACGCCGTGCTCTTCTCCATCGGCAAGAAGGCCCGGGCCCGCCGGAACCGGGTCATCTACTTCGCCGGCTACAAGAAGGCGGAGGACTTCTACAAGCGCGACGAGCTCGAGGCGGCTGCCGACGTGCTGGTGCTGTCGGTCGACCGGGGCGAGGCGATCCCGGCCCGGCGCGCGACCGACCGCAGTTTCGTGGGCAACATCGTCGAGGCCATGCTCGCCTACGCGACGGGACGCCTCGGGCGAGGTCACGATCCCCCTCTCGGCGGTCGAGCGCCTCATCGTGATCGGGTCGGACCGCATGATGGCCGCCGTGGCGCGCGCGCGCAAGGATGCCCTGGCCCCGCACCTTTCCCCCGGGCACGTCGGCATCGCGTCGATCAACTCTCCCATGCAGTGCATGATGAAAGAGGTTTGCGCCCAGTGCCTCCAGAAGCACGTCGATCCGGCGACGGGGCGCGAAGAGATCGTGTTCTCCTGCTTCAACCAGGACCAGAAGCTCGACGAGATGGACTGGGGCAACCTGGCCGCCCGCCTGCGCCAGAACACGGTCTCGGAAAAGCTCACGAACCTCTGGCTCGACCGCCTCTTCCGCCTCGAAGACCCGCGGAGGGTCTGAGGGCGGGGCCTCCCCCCGTCGTCCCGAACTCTCAGCCCGTCATCCCGAGCGAAGCGAGGGATCCCGGGCTCGATTCGGATGCAGGCGAGAAAGTACGGGATCCCTCGGCGTGCTCGCCTCGGGATGACGGCTCCGTGCCCTTAAGGTACGGAGGCCAGGAACAGCAGGTAGGGATTGATCGCGACGCCCGCCTTGAAATTGTCGTCGTCCTCGGGCAGGCGCGTGATCGAGAAGTGCAGGTGGGCGCCCCCGATCACGTGGCCGGTGCTGCCCACGTAGGCGATCACGTCGCCCTTGGAGACCCGGTCGCCGGGCTTGCAGCCCCTTGGCGTACCGGGACAGGTGGCAGTAGAAGAGCAGGTACTTGCCGCTCGGGTCCTTCTGGTAGAGCGAGATGCCGCCCCGCTTCTCGCGGCGGAGGCGCACGATCTCGCCGTCGGCGGCCGCGAGGACCGGCGTGCCCTTGGGGGCGCCGATGTCGATCGCCAGGTGCTGCCGGTGGCGGCCGCGCGAGTTCAGGAAGGAGTCCCTCAGCCGGCTCGAGTCCACGCCCTCGACCGGGATCTGGACGCCGGCCGACATCAGGTCCGACAGGTCGACGTCCTCGGGACGCATCGTCGACTCGGACGACTTGGGCCGAAGGAACGAACCGAAGCTGCGGGCGGCCCGGGCGAGCGTGCTCGGAGCCGCCTCGGGCATGTCGTCGGCGATGGTCTCGGGCTCGGGCGTCTCCTCGTCGGTCTCGTGCACGTGGGCTTCGAGAACGACGTCCTCCGGCTCGCAGAGACGGGCGCGGATAGTCGACGACTTCGACCGGAAGGAAGGGCCCGTAGAACTCGGGCGTCTCGACGGCGACGCGTTCGACGACGACGACTCCCCCGGCCCTCTGACGGATGACGTGGCGGGCCTTCTTCGGCGACCGCGCCTTCGCGCTTGGCGGCCGGAGCGTCTTCTTGCTCTTCTGGCAACCTCGGTGCGTCCCGACGCCGCAGCCCTTGGAGCGCCGCGGCCTGCGCCGTCGAGGGCTTGGCGCTCGTCCCCTCGGAGGCCGAAGGGGCGCCCAAAAGGAAAACGGCGGCCAAAGCTGCCGCCGGTAAGACCGACGCCTTATGCACGATCGGGGATTATCCGGGCGCCACCGGAGGGGCGTCAACCAAAAAAGTCCTTGGGACTCTATGGTTTATGCTGAATCAGCATACCTGGGCCGGCCGCGCCAGCTCGTGCGGGCAGAACGCCGGTTACGCCCGCTCGAGGTAGCTGTTGTCGCGGGTGTCGATCTTGATCCGAACGCCCGCCTCGACGAACTGCGGCACCATGACCTGCAGGCCCGTCTCGAGCGTCGCCGGCTTGTACGACGCCGATGCGGTCGCGCCCTTCATGCCCGGCTGGGTCTCGGTCACCTTGAGCGTCACGGTATTGGGCAGCTCGATGCCGACCGGGTTCTCGTCGTAGAAATCGACGTGGATGACGGTGTTCGGCAGGAGGTACTTCATCTGCTCGCCGATCACGTCGTCCGACAGCGTCAGCTGGTCGTAGCTCGTCTGATCCATGAAGTGGTGGCCGGCGGCGTCCGAATAGAGGTACTCCATCTCCCGCTCGTCGAGCGACGCCTTCTCCACGCGGTCCGTGGACCCGAAACGGTGCTCGTTCATGGAGCCCGAGCGGACGTTGCGCATCTTGGCCTGGACGAAGCCCCGCAGGTTGCCCGGGGTCTTGTGGACCATGTCGTGGACGCGGTGCAGCTCGCCGTTGTGGATGATGAGCATGCCGCTTCGAAGCTGAGTCGCCGGAATCATGGCCATAAAGGTCCGCCCTTCGAAAAAGACGGCGAAATCTAGCAGAACACGGGCCAGCCGTCCACCGGCCAGCCGAGAAAAGAAAAGCCCCGGGGGACGGCCCCCGGGGCGGGATTGCAAGACCCGACCGGCGCTCAGTCCCGGGTCACGGTCCGCCGGCCGCCTGCCCCGAGTCGCCCGTTCCGGCGCCTTCGGGCAGGATCAGGGCCAGGCTCTTGGCCGCATTGGTCCCCTCGAGCAGCTGCCGCCACATCCCGATGGAGTAGTGCCACTCTCCGCCGTCGCGGACCGCGGACACCCGTCGCGGGGACGTTGGGCGTGAAGAGCACGTGGTTGAAGTATGGGCCGCGGGATCGACAGGCCCAGGTGCTCGTTCATCGCCCGGATGAACTCGTCGGCCACGATCGTGTAGCCGATCGACGACGGGTGAAAACCGTCGGCCGAGAAGATGCCGCCCGTCAGGAAACTCGACGACAAAGTGAGCCCGCCGAGATGGTAGCCGTGCGCGCCAATCTCGTCGAAGATCGCGTGCACATCGACCAGGACGCCGCCCGCGCCTGCGATCTGTGTCGAGATCGTTTCGTTGTAGGAGTCGGTGAACTCTTCGATCTGCGCGACCTCGTCCGGATAGAGGAGCACGCCCGCCTCGAGCCCCTGCGCAGTGAGCTTCCCGTCGGGCAGGGGCAGGCCCGTCCCCCCAGCGCCGTGGGCACGCCGATCCCCTGCGCCAGAAGCGAGGATGCGGGCAGCGTCACCAGCGTGCCCTCGGGCACCGGGCATCCCTGGTCGGGAGCCACCGGCACACAGGGGTAGGCCGCGTTGCCCGGCCCGAGCACGCCAATCGAGCCTCCGGGGATCGTGATCCGCGAGGGAATCGTCGTCGTGAACGGGATCGAAGCCACGTCGGGAACGTTGCCGGCGACGATCGTCCGACCCGCAACGACGATGTTCTGGAGGACGACGGCGTAGTCCTGACCGAACTCGGCCTCGGGAGTCACGGTGACGCCCGGAACGAAGACTCCCGTCAGGGCCGCCGGGAGAATGTCGTTGGATCCGACCCACAGCGTGATCAGGTCCGGTCCCAGGGCGTTGGCCTCGGTCACCGCGTTCAGGCCGTCGAACGGCGAGCCCGGGACGTTGCGCAGGACCAGCGCCGAGAACTGCTCGGCGGTCGTGCCGTTGGGGTTCGCGTGCGTGATGTCGACGAGGTCGTCGACGTGGGCGCCGGGGATCCCCAGGTTGTTGTAGGGATGCGCGAGCAAGGCGTTCAGGGGCGGACCCTGCTGCGAGATGTTCCCGACCGTGACCGTCGCGGGCGGGATGAATACCGTGCCGAGACAGGGGTTGCCGACGAGCGGGCTCGTCAGGGCGAGCTCCTGCACCAGGGGCTGCTGGAAGTCCACGATCGCCAGCTGGTGCGCGATGATCGAGGGGAAGGACGACTCCTGGTTACGCTCGACGAGACAGTTGCCTTCGACGCCCGCCGTCAGGCTGTCGCCGAGCGCGACGTATTGGTGGAATTGCGCGAGCAGCGGGGCCCCGGCGAGCGCCAGCGCTCCTGCCGCCAGAACGATGGATCGCAACGTCTTGTTCATGGCTGCCTCCGCCCTAAAGGGCCAACCGGAAGCCGGCCGTCAGGACGAGGCCGGTCTCCGAGTACGTGCCGAAGTAGTTGTCGGTCTGCGGCGGCGTGAGAATCGCGCGGTCCTTGAAGGCAATCCACAGGGCGCCGACGTCGAAGCCCCACGCCGGGGTGTTGTAGCCGAACCCGGCCGTGTAGACGTTGCGGTCCGCGTCCGGCAGGAGCGGGCTCACGTCGAAGTCGGGCTGGGGCGTGTTGTCGTAGTAGTACCCGACGCGGATCGCCCACGGACCGAAGCACTTCTCGAGACCGGCGCGGTAGGCCCAGGTGTCCGACCAGTCCGTGGGACGGAAGATGTCGCGGCCGACGAGCGTCGGAAAGGTGATCGCGAGGCTCTGGAACGTCGACCACTCCGTCCAGTCCGCCTCGAGGGCGAGGAGGAAGCCGGCCGGCAGCTGGATTCCGAGCCCGAGGTTGACGCTCGAGGGAAAGTCGATGGAGGTCTCGACCGGGGGATTTCCCGTCGGCAGCGAGGCGGCGACCAGGGCGTCGAGGACCGCGTTGCCGGTCGGCCGCGAGGTGAAGGTGGCCTCGCCCTCGTAGTCGATGTTGATGCTGGACCGGTAGGCCGCGCCGATCGAGATCGCCTCGACGGGCTTGAACATGAGTCCGACGTTCCAGCCCCAGCCGCCGTTGTCGAGCAGGTCGCTGTTGAGCTTGACGTGGGCGACCGGCACGATCGACCCCGTGAACGGATTGATGGCCCCCTGGTTGCGCTCGAGCTGGACCTTCGAGAAGCGGTAGTCCACGCCGGCCGCGATCGAAAGCTGCGGGAACAGCCGGTAGGAGAAGACCAGGTTGGTGTCGAGCGACTGGATCACCGAGTTCTGCGAGATGAACATGCCGTTGTAGGTCGTGTTCGGGTCCTGCCACTTCAGCCCCAGGCCGTAGTTCGCGAACCCGCCCAGGCCGACGTTGAGCTCCTCCGTCAGGGGAAGCACGAGGTAGCCGTCGGGGAAGAAGTACCAGTTCTGCTGCTGGTAGGCGACCGCGCCCTCGCCGGGGTACGGGTTGGCCCCGTCGACCTGGCCTTCCGTCCTGGTCAGGAAGTTCGCGCCGATGTATCCCTCGACGTGGTTCATCCAGCCGATGCCCGCCGGGTTGAAGAAGATCGCCGTCGGGTCCCCTCCCACGCCCGCGTACGCCAGGCCCATCCCGGTCGCCCGGGCGCCGTGCGCCATGACCTGGAACCCCGACGAGAACGCCGGAGCGGTGACCAGAAGGCCCGCGACCGCCAGGGCCAGGCAGAGACGTGGCACCAGGACGCGATGTCGCTGTCTCACGATGCTCCTCCCTCAGCTATGGTTGGGGACAGGTTAAGGACGAATCGGTCGATTCCCACTCTTGCCGGAATCTAGACCTCGGCGCCCGGAAAGTCAAAGGAAGACCGCCGTCGCACAGCCTTAGAATCAGGCTGTCTTGTCCCACGAGAGCGATTTGCCCACGCGCGACGGAACGACGCAGCGCGCCGCCATCCGCGAAAAACCCGTCACGGTCGGCACGGTCCTCGGCGAGCGCTATCGGATCGACGCCGTGCTGGGCTTCGGCGGCATGGGCGTCGTCTATCGGGCGCGCGACCTCAAGCTCGACCAGGAGATCGCCCTGAAGCGCATCCGGCCCGACCGCGTCTCGCCGGAGCGCCGCGAGACGCTCCGGCGCGAGATCATCCTGTCGCGCAAGGTGACCCACGAGAACGTCTGCCGGGTCTACGACCTCGTCGACATCGCCGGCGAAGAGTGGGTCTCGATGGAGTATCTGCCGGGCCGCACCCTCAAGGAGATCGAGGAACGCGAGCGGATGCTGCCGCTCGGGCGCGGCCTGGCGATCGCCAAGGGCATCTGCGGCGGCCTGGCCGCGGCGCACCGCATCGGGGTGCTGCACCGCGACCTGAAGCCCGAGAACGTCAACGTCGGCGACGACGGAAAGCCGCGCCTGATGGACTTCGGCATCGCCGTCGAGTCGGCGCTCTACGCCGGCGAGAAGGGCGACACCGTTCCCGGGACGCCGCAGTTCCTCGCACCGGAGCTGCTCCGCGGCGGCATGCCGACGCAGAAGACGGACGTCTACGCCATGGGTGTCCTCCTCTTCGAGATGTTCACGGGCCGCGTCCCGTTCGACGACGACGACACGGCGCGCCTGGTGCGCCGCGTGATCTCGGAATCGGCCCCGAAGGTCGAAACGCTGCGGCCGGACCTGCCGCCGGAGCTGCGCGACATCCTCGAGCGCGCCATCGCGAAGGACCCCGAGGCCCGTTTCCCGGACGCCACGGCCCTCTCCGACGCCATCTCGGCCTTCGAGGGGCAGGTGCTCGACCGGGTGCTCGCCGAGGTCTCGGTGACCCGCGCGCGCATGGTCAAGCTGATGGTGATCCTCGAGGCGAACAAGTCCCTCGCGGAGACCTTCGACCCGACCGAAACGCTCCGGATCATCCTGAAGACGGCCATCTCCGAGACCGACGCCGAGCGCGGCACGATCTTCCTGCGCGAGCCGGGTTCGGACGAGCTCGTCAGCCAGATCCTCGAGGGCGGCACGGTCAACCCGATCCGCCTTCGGGTCGGGACCGGGATCGCCGGCACCGTCGCGAAGACCGGCCAGGTCATCAACACGGTCGACGCCTACCAGGACGCCCGCTTCGACAAGCGCACCGACGCCTCCTCCGGGTTCAAGACCCTTTCGATGGTGGCGGCGCCGCTGCGCACGCCCCGGGGCGAAATCGTCGGCGTCGTCGAGGTCCTCAACAAGCGCCGCCGGAACTTCACCAAGGAGGACGAGGAGTTCCTGGCCGAGGTCGGCACGCACGCCGCGCTCGCCGTCGAGAGCGTGCGGGAGCACGAAGCCGCGGTCCGGCAGGCGCGGCGCGAGGGCGCCGCGGCGATCCTCAAGGGCGTGTCCCCCCTGCTGAATCCCTCGACGTGGCCGGAGACTCCGGGCTTCGAGTCGTCGCCGCTGCGCTGGCGGTCGGAGGAGCCGGGCCTCTCCGTCTACGCCGTCGAGCCGCGCCCCGGGGGCCTGTCGCTCCTGCTCGTCGAGGACGCGCGGGAGCTCGAGGAGGCCGTCGGCCCCATCGTTCGCGCCTCCCGGCTGGCCCGGCAGCTGCTCCCGGGAACGGCGCCGGCGGAGCTCGTCCGGCAGGTCGGCGAGCTCGAGCCCGGCACCGCGGTGACGGCCGCGCGGTGGGAGGGCGACCGCATCGCCCTGGCGGCGCGCGAGGCGCCCGTGCCCTATCTGCTGCGCTTCGGCCGGCCGGTGCCGTTCGAAGTCCGCGAGTCCGGAGGGGTCGCGGAGGTCACTCTCGAGACCGCGGCCGGCGACCTGCTCGTCGTCGCCTCGCGCGGCCTCTTCGCGCTGACGTCTTCCGGGCAAGGCGGCCTCTCCGGAGAAGGGCATCCAGAAGCTCGCCCGGGGATGCGAAACGCAGTCCCTCTCGGCCGCCTTCGCGGCCCTCGTGTCGGAGTGGAAGAAGACGGGGATCGCGCCGGGGACCCGGGACGTGCTGCTGCTGGCGGCGAAGCGGCTGTCCGGGAACCCGTAGGGACAGCCGCCTAGGGCAACACCGCCACCGCCAGCGCTCCCGGCCCGCCGTGGGCGCCGAGGGCCGGTCCGCACTCGACGATCATCACGTCGGACTCGGGATAGTGGGCGCGAATCTCGCGCGCGAGCTCCTCCGCCGCGTCCTCCGCGTCGCAGTGCGCCACCCCGAACCGGCGCGACGTGCTGACGCGCTCGCCGGCTTCGTCGAAGAGCAGTTTCAGCATCTTGCGGCGAGCCGCGTCGTAGCCGCGCGCCTTGCCCGCCGGCACCGCCACGCCTTCGCGGGACATCGTCAGCACGGGCAGGAGCCCCAGGAGCCTGGCGATCATGCCCTTCAGCGGCGACACCCGCCCGCCCCGCACGAGGTGTTTCAAGGTCGGCACGGCGACGAAGGTGCGGACGCGGTCCGACGTCTCGCGGGCGATCGCGGCGACCTCGTCCGCGCTCTTGCCGGCCGCCGCGGCCTCCGCGGCGGCCCGGACGACGAGGCCGAGCCCGACCGAGACGTTGCGGCTGTCGACGTGCACGATCTTCGTCTTCGCGACCGGGCGCGCTCCGACCGTCGCGGCCTGGTAGGTGCCCGAGACCGCCGGCGGACAGGTGCACCGACACGATCGAGCCCGCGTGCGCCGCGACGTTCTCGTAGACCTGCGTGAAATCGGCCGGCGGCGGCTGGGACGTCTTGGGCGCCTCCTCGGTCACGGAGAACCGGGCGTAGAACTCGGACGGAGTGATCGTGACCTTGTCGAGGTAGTTCTCCGAGCCGAAGAAGACGCGCACCGGCACGACGCCGACGCCCAGATCCTCGAGCATCGCGGCGGGCAGATCGCAGGTCGAGTCGGTCACGATGCCGACGCGAGACGCCCGGTTCTGGTCGAAGCGCGACTCGTGCTGCGCCCGCATGTCCTCGACCTTCGTCTGCGCGACGTCGGCGAAGCGTGCGGCGACGGCGAAGAGCTTCTCCGGTTCGTTGGTGTGGACGTGGAGGCGCACACGCGCGGCGCCGCCGGCGAGCACGATCGAGTCGCCGAGCAGGGCGACCTCGCGGCGGAGCGCGTCGCGGTCGATGGCGTCGCCCTCGAGCAGCGCCTCCGTGCAGTAGCGGAAGAGGATCGAGTCCGGCGTCTTGTCGAAGATCGCCGCGCGGACTTCCTCGGGCTCGACCGGCGGCGGCGCGAACCGCGCCGCCTCCCGCACGTAGGTGACGATCCCCTCGAGGAGATAAACGAACCCCTGCGCGCCCGCGTCGACGACGCCCGCCTTCGCGAGCGCCTTCATCTGCTTGGGCGTGTTCTCGAGCGACACCTTCGCGGCCTTCAGCGACTCGGGGAGCAGCACGCCGAAGTCGCCCACCTCCGCCGCGCGGTCGGCGACGTGCCGCGCCCAGTCGCGGATCACCGTCAGGATGGTCCCCTCGACCGGCCGGGCGATGGCGCCGTAGGCGGATTCCGCCGCCCGCACGACGGCGGCGCCGAAGGGTCCGGTCGCGATCCGCGGCGAGTCGGGCAGGCCCTCCGAGAAGCCGCAGAAGAACTGCGCCAGGATCGCTCCCGAGTTGCCGCGCGCGCCCCCGATCGCCGGTCGGCGAGAGTCTTCGACATCTCCCGGATGTGCCGCTGGCGGATGCGGGAGATCCCGGCGGCGACCTTCTGCAGGGTCGACGCGACGTTGGTGCCGGTGTCCCCGTCGGGCACCGGAAAGACGTTGATCTTGTTGAGCGCCTCCGCGCGCTCCGCCACGAAGTGCGCGCCCGCGATGACCGCCCGCGAGAGCCGGTTCCCGTCGAGGTAGCGAATCGCGATCAAGGCTTGATCGTCGCCGGGTAGCCGTCGGGCGCGCGACTGGCGTTGCGCGAGCCGCGGTACTCCTCGGCCACGGCGGGGAGCCGGTCGAGATAGAAGAGAACGACGCCGCAGCCCATGCACGCCCAGGGGAAGACCTTCTCGACGCCCCACGAGAACAGACCCGTCTTCCAGGGCTTCTTCCAGAAGTAGGACGTGTAGCCCGACGTGTTCGACCGGGAGCGAAGCATCTCGCCCCCGCAGAGCGGGCATTTGCGATGGAAGGCGTCGCTCATGGCGGTCCGGGCCGGAAGGATATCAAGGAGCGAGAGGCGCCGGCCGCGGGCGCTCAGGGCGATGCCGGGCTTGCTCCTGGGCGAGTCGAGCCGCCGGCCGGTTCCGCGCTACGGGCCTCCAGCGCAGGATCAGGTTCCGGGCCGCGCCCACCTCGTCCACGCGCCGGACCGGCGTCGTGTGGGGCGCGCCGCGGACGACGTCGGGCGCCTCGGCGCACTCCCGGGCGATCTCGCGCATGGCGCGGATGAAGGCATCCAGGCCCGGGCTTGCCCTCGGTCTCGGTCGGCTCGATCATCAGCGCTCCGTGGACGATCAGCGGGAAGGAGACCGTCGGCGGATGGAATCCGTAGTCCATCAGCCGCTTGGCGATGTCCATGTTCGAGACGCCGTGCTCGACCTGCTTCTTGTCGGAGAGCACGACCTCGTGCATCGACGGGGCGTCGTACTTGAGGTGATAGACGTCGGAGAGCCCCGCGCGGAGGTAGTTCGCGTTGAGGACCGCGCCGCGGGCGACCTCGCCGATGCGGTTGCCGTACGCGGCGATGTACGACAGGGCCCGCACGAACATGCCGAAGTTGCCGAGGAACGTGCGCAGGCGCCCGATCGAGTCCGGCCGGTCGAAGTCGAGGAAGTACGTCCCGTCCTCGCGCCGTTCCACCGTCGGCCGCGGCAGAAACGGGACGAGGCTCGCGGCGACCGCCACCGGGCCCGAGCCCGGGCCTCCCCCGCCGTGCGGCGTCGAGAAGGTCTTGTGGAGGTTCATGTGCATCACGTCCACGCCCATGAGCCCGGGCTTCGCGACGCCGACGAAGGCGTTGAAGTTCGCGCCGTCGCAGTAGAGGAAGCCGCCCTTGCCGTGGACGATGCGGGCGATGTCGAGGATGCGGTCCTCGAAGACGCCGAGCGTGTTGGGGACGGTGAGCATCAGCGCCGCGACGTCCTCGGTCATCGCGGCCTCCAGCGCCGCGAGATCGACGGTGCCGCGGGCGTTGGACTTGAGCTCCCGGACCTTGTAGCCCGCGAAGTGCGCCGAGGCCGGGTTCGTGCCGTGGGCCGAGTCGGGGATGAGGACGGTCGTGCGCGCGCGGCCCGCCTTCTCGAGGGCCCGGCGGACCATGAGGATCCCGGCGAGCTCGCCCTGCGCGCCGGCCGACGGCTGCAGTGTGACGCGGGAAAGCCCCGTCAGCTCCGCGAGAATCCGCTCGAGGCGCCACGCCAGCTCCAGCCCGCCCTGGGAGACCGACTCGGGCGCCAGCGGGTGCGCCGCCGCGAAGCCCGGCAGCCGGGCCATCTCTTCGTTCGTGCGCGGGTTGTGCTTCATCGTGCACGAGCCGAGCGGATAGACCCCCTGGTCGATCGAGAAGTTGAGCCGCGAGAGCCGCGTGAAGTGCCGGGCGACCTCGACCTCGGTGATCTCGGTCTCGCCGGCGACCTCGCCGCGCCGCAGCGCCGGGGGGATCGCGTTGGTTTCCGGAACGTCCAGAGGCGGCAGCCGATACCCGACCTTGCCCTCGCCCGAGCGTTCGAACACGAGCGGCTCCGCCCGCGGCTCCGGGTGGGTGCGGACCGCTGCGCGCGCCTTTTCCTCGACCTCGAGGCTCACGCCGTCCCTCCCCGAGAGGGCCGCGACGAAGTGGTCCAGCTCGGCCCGGGTGTTCATCTCGGTGGCCGCGACGAGGAACCGCCGCGGGTCCCCGCCGTAGCGCGAGAGCGGAATCCCGCCGAGGATGCGTCGAGCCGCGAGGCGGTCGAGCAGCGGCGCCGCGGCCTCCGGCGCCTCGACCACGAATTCGTTGAAGGTCGGGCCGGCGAGCGGGATCCGGAAGCCGGCGACCTTCCCGATCTCGCCCTTCAAGTACTCGGCCTTGGCGTGACTCTGCGCCGCGACCTCCCGGAGGCCCTTCTTGCCGAGCAGGGACATGTGGATGTTCGAAGCGAGGGCCATCAGCCCCTGGTTGGTGCAGATGTTGGAGGTCGCCTTCTCACGCCGGATGTGCTGCTCGCGCGTCGAGAGCGTCAGGCAGAACGCCCGTCGCCCTTCGGCGTCCTGCGTCTGGCCCACCAGGCGCCCCGGAATCTGGCGCTGGTGCTCGGTGCGGCAGGCCATGAACCCCAGCAGCGGCCCGCCCAGGTGCATCGGCACGCCGAGCGACTGCGCTTCGCCGCATGCGATGTCGGCTCCGCCCGCGCCCGGCGGCGCGAGGAATGCGAGCGACACCGCCTCGGCCACGACGGCCACCGAGAGGGCGCCCGCCCGGTGCGCCGCCGCCGACCCGACGTTCCAGTCTTCGACGATCCCGTAGAAGTTGGGCGATTGCACGGCCACGGCGAAAGTCGTCGCGTCCACGGCCGCCGACAGCGCCGCGGCATCGGTGGCACCGTCGGCGCCGAGTCCGACCTCGACGATCTCGAGGCCGAGATTGGCGAAGTAGCTTCGGACCGTCTCCCGATATTCGGGGTGGATGCCGGCCGACAGCACCGCGCGCTTGCGGCCTTTCGAGAGCCGCTCCGCCATCAACAGCGCTTCGACGAGCGCCGACGCGCCCTCGTAGAGCGAGGCGTTGGCGACCTCGAGGCCCGTCAGGAGGCAGATGTGCGTCTGGAACTCGAAGATCGACTGCAGCGT
This sequence comes from uncultured Acidobacteriota bacterium, assembly GCA_963810205.1. Taxonomy (GTDB): domain Bacteria; phylum Acidobacteriota; class Thermoanaerobaculia; order UBA5066; family Gp7-AA6; genus DAHUXD01. The sequence goes on along the minus strand of CAWEMP010000019.1, from coordinate 26,848 downwards.
GCCCTGCGAGACCTCCGGCTGGTACGGGGTATAGGACGTCAGCCACTCCGCGCGGTAGAGCATCTGGTCGGCGATCGCGGACACGTAGTGGTTGTAGACGCCGCCGCCCAGAAAGAAAGCCGTGTCCCGAGCGCTGGCGTTCCGGCTCGCGAGCCCGCCGAGGAAGCGTCGGATCTCGATCTCCGAAAGCGGGTCGGGAAGGTCCGGGGCCTGCCGGACCGCGGCCGGCACCGTCGCGAAGAGGTCCTCCACCGAGGCAACGCCGATCGCGGCGAGCATCTCCCGTCGCTCCGCGTCGGAAGCGGGGAGGAACTTCACTTGTCCTTCTCTTCCTCGCGCACGTACTGCGCGTAGGCGTCCGCGCTCATGAGCTTGCCGATCTCCTCGTCCGTGGAGAGCTTGACCTTGATCAGCCAGCCGTCGCCCTGGGGGTCGTCGTTGATGATGCCGGGCTCGGAGACCGCGCCCTTGTTGATCTCGACCACTTCGCCCGAAACCGGAATGAAGAGCTCGGAGACGGCCTTGACCGATTCGACCGTTCCGAACTCGTCGTCGGCGTTGTAGACGTGACCCACCTCGGGCAGCTCCAGATACACGATCTCGCCGAGCTGCTTCTGGGCATGGTCGGTGATCCCGATCGTGCCGATGTCCCCGTCCACGCGCACCCACTCGTGGCTCTCGCTGAAATGCAGGTCGTCCATCAGCTTCCCTTCCTCTTGTAGAACGGTGTCGGCACGACGCGGGCGGCGGCGCCGCGGCCGCGGATGTCCACTTCGAATTCGGTGCCGACGGCGGTCGCCGCCGCAGGCAGGAGAGCGAGGCCGATCGGCTTGCCGAGCGTCGGCGAGTGCGTGCCCGAGGTGACGAGGCCCGGCCCGGACGCGGTCTTCGCGGCGTAGCCGTGGCGGGCGATCCCGCGGTCGGTCATTTCGAATCCGACGAGCTTCCGGGGCACGCCCGAGGCCTTCTGCGCCGCGAGCGCCTCCCGGCCCAGGAAGTCGCCCTTGCCCATCTTGACGATCCACCCCAGGTCCGCCTCGAAGGCGCTGACGGTGTCGTCGATGTCGTTGCCGTACAGGGCCATCTTGGCTTCCAGCCGCAGCGTGTCCCGCGCGCCGAGGCCGCATGGCAGGACACCGTCCGCCCGGCCCTCCTCGAGGAGCCGGCGGAAGATCGCCCGGGCGTCGTCGGGCCGACAGTAGACTTCGAAGCCGTCCTCGCCGGTGTAGCCCGTCCGCGAGACGAGCGCCGGCGAGCCGGCGACTTTTCCCTCGCGGAACCCGTAGTAGGGAAGATCGCCCGGGTCCGGGTCCGCGACGCGCGCGAGCAGCCCCGCCGCCCTCGGCCCCTGGACGGCGATCAGGGCGTAGTCGTCGCTGTGGTTCTCGAGGCGCACGTCGCCGCGCGCGCGCTCCCGGGCCCACGCGAAGTCCTTGGGCGTGTTGCCGGCGTTGACGACCAGAAGGTAGTCGTCCGCCGCCTTCCGGTAGACGAGCAGGTCGTCGACGAACGTCCCGCGCTCCGTGAGAAACGCCGAGTAGTGGATGCGCCCGTCCGCGAGCTTCGCGACGTCGTTGGGAGTCAGCCACTGGAGACTCGCGAGGGCATCCGGGCCGGTGACCGTGAGCTCGCCCATGTGCGAGACGTCGAAGAGGCCGGCGCGCTCGCGGACCGCGCGATGTTCCTCCAGAATGCCCGAATACTGCACCGGCATTTCCCAGCCGCCGAAATCGACCATGCGCGCTCCGAGCTCCCGGTGGAGGCCGTAGAGCGGCGTCCGCTTGAGAGCGGCGGGGGCTTCCGCGGGGGCGGCCATGAGAACGGGAAACTAGCACAACGGGTGCGGAGCCGGGAGGCCGGGCCGGAAACCCATCCCATACAATCTGTCGCGGTTCGGAGGGCCGCATGGTTTCGCTCGGGCTCGAACGGCCGTGACCGACTCGCCCGCGGAGCGGGCGCGCTCCGCGGCGCGCAATTGCGAAGCGGCGGGCCTGTCGGCCGAAGCCGACATGCTCTTTCGGCTCGCCGAGACCCTCGAGGCCCAGGATCGCGCCGCGTCCGCGTCGTCGCTCGCGCGGGTCCTGATCTCCGCCGGCCGCGTCGACCAGGCGCGACCCTACGCCCTCGACGGAAACGACCCGGTGCTCGTCGCGCGGCTGCTGCTCGAAGGGCACGACTTCCGGGAGGCGCGGCGCCTTCTCGACGAGGCCCGCCGCCGCGACCCGTTCGATCCGCGCATCGCCTCGGCGCGCGGCCGCCTGGGTTTTCTCGAAAAGCGCTTCGCCGAGGCCGTGTGGGACCTGCTCGAGGCCGCCCTCCTGCGGTCCGACGGGCTTCCCGACGCGACCGACCGGCGCTTCCTGCGCGCCGCGCGCGCCCTCGCCCCTGGCCAGATCCCCGGCTGGACGGAGGCCGTCGCGGCGGCTCGCCATCGGCTCGCCGAAGAGGCGGAGCGTCGCGCCCCCGGCGTCCCCTGGCCCGACCGGTCGGCGGGCCTCCTGCGTTCGCTCATCCGCAGGAGCGGCCAGGCCTCGGAGGGCGCGCTCGACCGGGCGCGCCGGCTCGCCGAGATGCCGGCGCTCCGGGAACTCGACGACGGCGCGCTCTTTGCCGCCGCGGCGGCGGGCGAGCTGCGTCGCCTGGCGACCGGGAGCGCTGCTGTATCGCACGGGCGAGGCCGCCGGCGAGATCTCCTTCGTCGTGCAGGGCGCGATCGACCTGGTCCGGCCGACGCCCGTGGGCGACCAGCCGATGGGCGAGGCCCAGGCGGGCGACCTCGTCGGCGAAGAGGCGCTCGTCGAGGAGCCCCGGACCTGCGACGCGCGGGCGCGCGGCCCCGTGACGCTCCTCGGATTCACGGTCGACTTCTTCTCCTCGGACCCGGACCGGGCCGCGTGGCTGCGCTACCTGCGGGTGCGCCTCGCGCGGCGTCTCGCCCGCCTGAACGATCTCTTCCGGCAATTCTTCCCGGGCGACCGTCGCCCCGCCCGCGCCGAGGGCGGAGCGCCCGCGGACACGGCGGCGACCGACTCGCTCTCGCTCGAGGAGCGCTCGCGTTCCCTGACGACGGTCGGACTGACCGAGTCGGACCGCTTCCTCTTCGCCGTCTTCGCCGACGAGAAGCGCTACCCGGCCGAGGCCGTCGTCTTCCGCGAGGGCGACCCCGGCGACGCGATCTACGTCATCGCGCGCGGCCGCGTGCGCATCTCCCGCCAGATCTCGGGCGGCGAGGAGGCCTTCGCGTTCCTGAACCCGGGCGAGATCTTCGGCGAGATGGCGCTGCTCGACCCCGGCTCGGGCCGATCGGCCGACGCGCGCGCGCACGAGGACGCCGTCGTGCTGGAGCTCCCGCGCGACCGCTTCGAGGCCCTCGAGGCCTCCGACCCCGAGGGCTGCGCCGACCTGTCGGCGCTGCTGTGCCGCCTCGCCGCCCGCCGCGCCGTCGAGACCGCGGAAAGGCTGGCGAACTGGAGGGTGCTCGCGGGGCCGGGCTAACCGTCGCGAAGGCGCCGCGAGGGACCTGCGCCCGGAGGGCGCACCGGCGCGCGGCTCGCCCGGATGCGGGCTCGACCGCGCGCCTGGTCCCTCGCGGCGCCCTCGCTCCCGCGGCGCGGGGCTCCTCCGCTCGGTTACTTCGCGGAGACTCCCCGCGCCGCGTGCCCAATAGGCCGTCACTGCGGTTTCAGTTTCTCCGAGACCTTGGCGCGGTCCTTGCCGGCGTTTCCGGCGACGAGGATGCGCACGAGCTTCGGCTTGTGGCCGGGGGCCGAGAGCATGAGGTCGTGGACTTCCGGGCCCGACAACTTGAGCGGCGAGGCGGGCCCGAAGTCGGACGCCTGGCCGAGGGCCTTCCCCTCCTCCGAGACGCCCGCGTCCCCCGGCTCGATCAGGAACTCGACGGCCGAGGTCGTGCGGTCGTAAACCGCCGGGAGCTTTTCGTAGGGGGCGCGGTCTCGGCGATCGAGGTCCTCGTCGATCGAAACCGAGTCGTCGGCCCCGGGAACGACGTCGATCTGGATGGTCTTGGGTCGGTAGCCCGGGAGCTCCATGCGCACGTAGTGGGTTCCGGACTTCTCCAACTCGAGCGGCCGGCCTCCGCCGCGGTTGTCCCAGTCGTCGGCGATGCCGACGTACTGGCCGTCGACGTAGAGCCGCGCTTGTTCGGGGCTGGACGTGAAACGCACAGTTCCCCGCGTTTCGTAGACGGCGTCGACGCGGTCGGGCCGGACGGGTGCGGGCGGGCGCGGCGCGGGCTCCGGGGCGGCGGCGATCTTCGGTTCGCTCGAGGCCGTCGTCGGGGTGGGTCTCGGCCGCCGGGTCGGCCGCGGCTTCGGCGTTTCGACGACGGGCGGCGCGGCAGCCGCCTCGACGGCCGGCTCCGGGCCCGGGGTCGGAGGGACGAAGGCCGTGGGCTCGGGCTCCGGCACGGCGGTCTCGACGGGCGCGGGGATCGCCGCGGGAGGTGCCGTCGGCGCGGCCGCGACGGCCAGCTGCGCGCGCCGGCTTTCGGTAGCGCAGGAGCAGCCAGGCCCCGACGGCCAACACTGCGATCGCGAGAACCACGATCGCGAGCTCGCCCCGACGGCGCCCGGCCGGCGGCGCGGCCGGGCCCGGTGCGGTCGACGCGAGCGGCGGCCCGGGCGGGGCCGCGGGCGGAAGCGGCGGCGGCACCACGGCGACCGCGCGCCCGGTCACCTCCGATTGGCGCTGCAGCTTCTCGATGCGCTTCAACTCGCGGATGAACTCGGCGGCCGTCGCCGGGCGTTTGTCGGGCTGCTTGGCGAGCAGGCGCTCCATCACCCCCTGCGTGGAGGCCGGGAGCTCCGCCTTGATGTCGCGCGGGTTCTTCGGCTCGGTGTGCAGGATCTGGTAGACGAGCGTCGTGATCGACTCGCCCGGAAAGGGGCGGGCTCCGGTCAGCAGCTCGTACAGCACCACGCCCAGGGAAAAGAGGTCCGAACGGCCGTCGATCTTGTCGCCCGCGCACCTGTTCGGGCGACATGTAGGCGGGGCTTCCGATCATCTGCCCCGTTCGGGTCAGGTCGGACGGCTCGGCGCCGGCGAACTTGCCGATGCCGAAGTCCGTCACCTTCACCCGGCCTTCCTTCGAGACGAGGATGTTGCCGGGCTTCATGTCCCGATGGATGACCCCGCGCTCGTGCGCGTGCGCCAGGGCCTCGGCCGCCTGCCGGACGATGCCGACCCGGACGGAGAGCGGCAGGTCGTCGGGGGCGGAGAGGTAGTGCGTGAGGGGGCGGCCGTCGACGTACTCCATGGCGATGAAGTACAGGTCGCCGTCGCGGCCGACGTCGTAGACCGTGACGATGTTCGCGTGCTGCAGCCGCCCCGCCAGCCGCGCCTCCTTCAGGAAGCGCGCCTCGATCTCGGCGGCGTTGTCGTCGCGGGCGGCCTCGGAGCGGATGGTCTTGATCGCGACCGGCCGATCGATCTCCGGATCGTGGGCGAGATACACGACGCCCATCGCCCCCTGGCCGAGAACCCCGGAGATTCGGAAACGCCCGAGCTTCGAGCCCGGGGGAAGGAGGCTCATTCCTCGGTCGAGTCCGTCAGGTTGCGCTCGGCGTCGCGCTCACGCTCCGCGATCAATGCCTTCGCCTCGTCGGCGCGATCGGGAGGGACCAGCACGCGCGTCGAGCCGAGCGCGCCGAGGTTCTCGGGCCACGGCGAGGGCGCCCCCTCGATCTCGCACGGGATGTTCTCGGACTCGAGCAGTCCGGCGATGATCTCGGCCTCTTCGTCGTCTCCGACCGAAGCCACTTCGACCCACTCTTCGCTGTCCGCCACGCCTGCTCCTACGTCTCGACGCGCAACAACGCGCCGCTTTGCTCCACGACCCGCCCCACCACCGCTCCCGCGGGCGCGCCCCTCTCGCGGCAGCGAGCGGCGTAGGCCGAGGCCTGCGCCTCGGGCAGCGCGACGAGAAGCCCGCCCGAGGTCTGCGCGTCGCAGACCAGGAGGAAGTCCTCCTCGGAGACTCCGTCGGCGACCTCCGCGCGGGTCCTCATGGCCTTCGCGTTGTTGCGCGACCCGCCCGGCGCCACGCCCTCGGCCACGAGGCGGCGCGCCTGGGAGAGCAGCGGAATGCCCGAAACCGAGATCCGCGCCGCCGTGCCCGACGCCGACATCATCTCCCAGGCGTGGCCGAGAAGGCCGAAGCCCGTCACGTCGGTCGCGGCGTGAATCTCGAATCCGTCCATGGCCTCGACGGCGGCGCGGTTCAACGTGCACATGACGGCCACCGCCTCTTCGAGCGCCGCGTCGGAGAGCTTGCGCGCCGCGGGCGACGCCCCGGAAGCGGCCGCCGAATCGGCGCGCCCGGCGCGGATCGTCACGCCGATGCCGAGCGGCTTGGTCAGGACGAGGGCGTCTCCCGGCCGCGCGCCGGCGTTGCGAGTCACGCGCGCTTCGTCCACGACGCCCGTCACGGACAGGCCATAGAGGGGAATGTCGTGGTCGATCGAGTGGCCGCCGGCGACCACGGCGCCGGCCTCGGCGACCTTCTCCGCGCCCCCCCGGAGAATCTCCTCGAGGACGGAGTGCGGCAGGACCTGCATGGGAAAGGCCACGACCGCGAGCGCGAGGACCGGACGGCCGCGCATCGCGTACACGTCGGACAGGGCGTTGGTCGCGGCGATGCGGCCGAAGAGACGCGGGTCATCGACGACGGGCGTGAAGAAATCCACCGTCTGGACGATCGCCTGGCCCCCGTGGATCCGATAGACCGCCGCGTCGTCCGATTCCGCGTTGCCGACGACGAGGTCCGGATCGACTCCGGCGGGGAGCCTGCCGAGGATCGCCGCGAGATCGAACTGGCCGATCTTGCAGGCGCAGCCGGCGCTCGAAGCGAACGTCGAAAGCGGGCGGTGGGGCGCGGTGCCGCTGGTCACGCCCGGGGATTATGAGGCCTAGTCGTCGTCGCCGCGGAGCAGGAAGCCGAGGACGAAGCCGACGGCGGCCGAGATCGCGAGCGAGGTGCCCGGGTTCTCGCGCACGTAGCCGCGCAGGTCGTCCCACAGGTACCCGTAGTCCTTCTCGATCTTCTTCGCGGTCGACTTGACGGTCTTGCGCACGTCCTCGCTCACGTCGTCGAATTGATCGCGCGCCTTCGTGTAGGAGTCGCCCAGCGTCTCCTTGGTGCGGTCGATCTTCTCTTCGACGAAGTCGCGGGCGCGGTCAAAAGGGGTTTCTTTCGCCATGGTCACCTCCGGTTCGGGGCCGCATCATATACCCTTGACGGGCTTGCGGATGGAGAATCGTTGAGCAGCGACGCCGTGGCCGCGAAGCCGGGCCGCCGGTCCGGGGCGGCGTGGACCGTTCGTGGTGTGATCGCGGAGACCTTCCGCGGTTTCCGCGCCGATCGGGGCCTGGACCTGGCGGGCTCGCTCGCCTTCACGACGCTCCTGACGGCGGTGCCCCTCCTCGCGACCTTCTCGCTCGTCCTGGTCAACTTCTTCGAGGAGAACGACGACGAGATCCTGGCCGTCCTGAACGCCGTGATCCCCTATCCCCCGGCCCGCTTCTCCGCGACGATCCGGGACTTCATCGTGGAGTCGAAGGCGATCTCGACCGTCGGAGTCGTCCTTCTGATCATCGTCTCCGTCCGGCTGGTCTTCGTCGTCGAGGGCGTATTCAACGCGGTCTGGGGAGCTCCCCGCCGCAAGGCGCGGGTGGCGCGCATCTTCCTCTATACCTTCGCGCTGGCGGCGCTCGGACTGGTCCTCGGCGGAATCGGGGCCGTTCTGCGCGCCATCCGGTCCGCCGACTCGGACTCGGTCCTGAGCTCCCCCGCCGTCGCGGCCGCGGCCCCCTTTCTCCTCAAGGCCTTCTTCCTGACGCTCCTCTACCGATACGTGCCCAACGCCCGGGTCCGGCTCGCGCCCGCGGCCGTCGCCGGCGCGACCTGCGCGCTCGGGCTCGAGATCCTGCGCCTCGCCTTCGGCGTCTACGTCGACGCGATGCTCCGCATGAACCTGATCACCGGCTCGCTCGCCTTCGCCCTCTTCGCCATCGTTTCGCTCTACTTCGCCTGGGCCCTCATCCTCTTCGGCGTCGAGCTGACGCACGTCCTGCAGAAGGAGAGCTCCGGTGCGGAGGCGGACCTGCGGCGCGAGGGCCGCGCCGAGAAAGCGATCCGCATGCTGCTCCGGATGTCTTCGGTCGATCCCTCCCCGCTGAAGGATCTCGAGACCAACCCCGACGCGTCGCCGGCCGACACCCTCGCGATTCTCGAGGACCTCAAGAAGGGGGGGCTGATCGACGGGGACGCGACCGCGGGTTATCGCCTCGCGGTGTCCAACCGGCAGATCACGGTCGCGAGCGTCATCGACGCCCTGTCCCCTGGCCTCCTGCACGTCAACCCCCACGGGCAGGACCGCGTCGCCGTGGTGCTGGAGCCCCTCTTCTACCGGCTCGCCTCGGAGCGCCGGGCGCTCCTCTCCACGACGCTCACGCAGCTGCGGCCGCGGGGCGAGTCCCCTAAGCCGCCCGGGGCCTGAGCAGCTTCAGGAGCGGGGGCGCCACGAACGTCGTCGCGAAGACGGCCACGAGCACCGCCACGAAGACCCGGTCGGGCAGAGCCTTGTCGGCGAGGCCCAGGGAAGCGAAGATGAGGCCGACCTCGCCGCGAGGGACCATGCCGGCGCCGATGAAGGAGCGCCGGACGTCGCCCCACGCGCAGAAGCCCGCCGCGAACTTGCCGAGGAACCCGATCAGCGTCAGGCCCAGCCCCAGCAGGAGCGCGGGCCGATTCTCCGCAACGGCCGGATTCAACAGCCGGACGTCCACCTGGGCCCCGACGAAGACGAAGAAGAGCGGGGCGAAAATGTCGACGACGGGTTTCAGCGCGTCGTCGATGTCGTGGCGCCGGTTCGTGTGCGCGAGCGCCATCCCCGCGGCGAAGGCGCCGACGATGGGAGCCGAGTCGGCCATCTTCGCTCCCCAGGCGACGAGCAGCGCGAACGCGACGCAAACCGCGCCGAGCATCCCGCGAACGCTCGACTTGCCCACCACCCCGACGAGCCAGCGGCCCAGCGGAATCCCGACGACGAGCGCGACGAGGAGAAACCCGATCGCGAAGACTGCGGACTTCAGCGCCGCGGCCGGCTCGAGGGAGCCGGACTGGACGATCTTGCTGACGACCGCGAGCACGACGAGCCCGAGCACGTCGTCGATGACGGCGGCGCCGAGGATGATCTGGCCTTCCTTCGTCTTCAGCACGCCGAGCTCCGAAAGGACGCGTGCCGTGATGCCGATGGAAGTCGCCGTCAGCGCCGCGCCCACGAAGATCGCCGTGAGCGGCTTCGTACCCGAGCGCCCGGGTCAGCGCGTAGCCTCCGGCGAACGGAAGCGCCATCCCGGCCAGGGCCACGGCGATCGCCGGCGCGCCGACCCGCAGGAGCTCCGCGAGGTCCGTCTCGAGCCCCACCTCGAAGAGCAACAGCACGACGCCGATCTCGGACAGCAGGAAGATCCCGTCGGACAGGGGAACGAGCCCGAGGACGGAGGGGCCCAGGACGATGCCCGCGAGCAGCTCGCCGAGCACCGCGGGCTGGCCGACCCGCTCGGCCAGCGCGCCGAAGAGCTTCGCGCCGATGAGCGCCGCACCGAAGGCCAGGAGAAACGCGCCAAGATCGATCCCGTGCTCCACGCGGCGCATCCTAGCGGAATCGCGTTAGGCTCGCGCGGATGCGGGACGACGCCGGCTCGCGGCGAAGCCGCCTTCTCGTGGCGGCCACGCTCTCGGCCGCCGCGGCCGTGCTGACGGCGCTCCTCATGGTGCCGCCGATCGTCGGGCTCGCCGACAACGGCGACTTCGACCGGGTGATGTCTCCCGCCGGCCTCGCGCCGGAGAGCCCGAGGCGCGAGGACCGCTTCTACGGCTGGATGCAGCCGCGCTTCGTCCACGCGCCGCGCGCGGCCGACCTCTCGGGGTACCGGACTTCCGAGGCGTTTCTCGTCGAGGCCGCGGCCGGCGCCTCGCGACTCCTGCAGAACGGTCCGGTCTTCGACATCCGGTTTCTCGGCGCCCTCCACGCCGCCTTCCTGCTGCTCGCCTTCGGCCTTCTCGTGGCCGCCTGCGGCGGACTCTCTGCTCCGGCCCAGGCCTGCGCCGCCGCGCTCCTCGTTTTCTTCTTCACCGACCCGGGGTACGTGGCGGCGTTTCAGTCCCTCTACAGCCAGACGGCCTCGCTGCTCTTTCTTCTGCTCACGGCGGGCGTCGCCGCCCGGGCCATCCGGCGCGGAACGCTCGGGGGTGCCGCGCTCTGGGCCTACTTTCTGTCCGCCGCGCTCTTCGTCTGCTCGAAGCCGCAGGAAAGCGTCCAGGCGCTGCTGCTGGCGCCGTTCGGCGTTCGGCTCGCCTGGACCGGATCGCGCCGATCGCGGACCGCCGCCATTCTCCTCGCGCTCGCGCTCGGCGGCCTGGCCTGGCGCTACTACCGAAGCGCCGAGAGAGGAATCGGCTGGGTCACGCGCTACAACATGCTCTTTCTGGAGCTCCTCCCGAGCTCCCCGAACCCGGAGCGCGACCTCGCGGAGCTGGGTCTCGATCCCTCCCTCGCGAGGTTTGCCGGGGTCTCCGCCTGGACTCCCGATTCGCCCGTCCGCGACCCGGCGATCCGGAAGTTCTTCGACGCGCGCTCGGGCGAGCCGTCGCCGCGCATGCTGTACGTGCGGCATCCCGCCAGACTCGCGGCGATCCTGGCGAGCACCGCCGAGTCGTCCTACGCGCTCCAGCCGCACGAGCTCGGCAATTTCGCCAGGGAGTCCGGGGCTCCGCCGCTGGCGAAGGCGCGGGGAGCCTGGAGCGATCTCCGGCGGCGCCTCTCGGGCGTGACCTGGCTCCTCCTCTTCCTGGGCGGGACGCTCGTCGCCTGCGCCGTCACCTACCGCCGCGCGACACACCGGGGCCGGCTCACCCGGGAAGGCCTGGTGCTCCTCGTCGCGATGGCGGCGGGAGCCTTCGTGGTGGTCGCGGTCGGAGACGCCCGCATCGAGACCGAGCGGCATCTCTACATTTTCCAGGCCGTCTGTGACCTGATTCTCGTGGCCGACGCCGTCTGGCTCGTGCAGGCATTCGCGAGCCAACGCATCGAAACCTGAGGCCTGTCGGGGATGGTGGAGCTGACCGGGATCGAACCGGCGACCTCGTGAGTGCGATTCACGCGCTCTCCCAAACTGAGCTACAGCCCCACGCGGAAGAGGGCGCGGAGGATAGCACGCTCCGCGGAGCGCGGCAAACGGAACGTGGTGTTCGTCAGCCCAACCGGCCGCTCTGGAAGTCCTCGTAAGCCTCGATGAGCTCCGCGCGGGTGTTCATCACGAACGGGCCCATGCGCGCCACGGGCTCGCCGATCGGCCGTCCGGCGATCAGGAGCACGCGGAGCTTCGAGCCGGGGGCCGCCGCGACCCGCACGTCGGCGCCGTCGTTCCCGAACATCACGAGCTCGTGCGGCTGCGCGCTCCGGCCCTCGGCGCCGAAGAGCCCCTTCCCTTCGACGACGTACGCGAAGGCGTTGAAATCCTCCGGGATCGGCTGGACGTGCGAGGCGCCGGGCGACAGCTCGAGATCGAGATAGACGATCGGGGTGCGCGTGTCGATCACGGCCTCGGCGCCCAGCGCCTCGCCCGCGATCACCCGCGCGACGACCGTTCCGTCCGCGGAGCGGCCGACGGGTATCCGTGCCGCCGGGATCTCCTGGTACCGCGGCGCCATCATCTTGTCCTTGCGCGGAAGGTTGACCCAGAGCTGGAAGCCATGCATGCGGCCGCCTCTGGCGGCGAACTGGGCCTCGGGCATCTCGGAGTGGACGACGCCGGAGCCCGCCGTCATCCACTGGACGTCGCCCGGCGTCAGCTTGCCCCGGTTGCCGCGGGAGTCGCCGTGCTCCATGCGGCCCGAGAGCAGGTACGTCACGGTCTCGAACCCGCGATGCGGGTGATCGGGGGCGCCCCGCGCCTCGCCCGGGCCGAGGTCCGAGGGGCCCATCTCGTCCAGAAGCAGGAACGGATCGATCTGATCGAGGCCGGCGTCGGGAAACGGCCGATGGACCAGGAAGCCGGCTCCCTCGAGAGTCTCGACGGACGGGACGATGCGGCGGACCGAGCGCGTGTTCGTCATGGCAGCCGGAATTACGCACCGGGAACACGGCCGGGTTCAGCGGTGTTCTAATCGCTCGTTCAAAGGAGACGACCGATGGCCAAGGCGACGTTCGGCGCGGGTTGCTTCTGGGGAGTCGAGGAGGAATTCCGGAAGGTCCCCGGCGTCCTCGGGACGGCGGTGGGTTACTCCGGCGGCACGACGCAGAACCCGACGTACCAGGACGTCTGCAGCGACCAGACCGGGCACGCCGAGGTCGTCGAGGTGGAGTACGACCCGGCGAAGGTCTCGTACGACGCCCTGCTCGAGGTGTTCTGGAGCAACCACAACCCGACCCAGCTGAACCGCCAGGGCCCCGACGTCGGCACCCAGTACCGCTCGGCGATCTTCTTCCACTCGCCCGAGCAGGAGGCCGCCGCGCGGGCCTCGAAGGCGCGGCTCGAGAAGAGCGGCCGGTTCCCCCGCCCGATCGTCACGGAGATCTCCCCGGCCGCCCCCTTCTGGCGCGCGGAGGAGTACCACCAGCGCTACTTCGAGAAGCGCGGCGGGGGGTCCTGCCACGTTTGACCCGGTCGCCGCCCGTGATAGATTTCGCGGCCGCAAACAGCCGGCCGCCTTCGCTCGCCGGCATCACCGCACGAAAGAAGGAGACGAAGTCATGAAGAAAGCCCTCGCCCTGTTTCTGTTCCTCGGAATCGCCGCCTCCGCCGCGGCGCAGCAGCCCGCCGCCGGCTCGGCCCAGAAGGCCGCGCTGCCGGAGATGTCCAAGTCCGACGTCGACATGGCCAAGCTGCAGAACGCCCTGTCGACCAAGCGCCGCGAGCTCTTCGCCGCCGGCATGGGCGGCCTCACCGCGCAGCAGCAGGAAGTTTTCTGGGCCGTCTACGCGGACTTCGAGAAGGAGCGCGATTCGGTCATGTCGGCCCGCCTCAACCTCCTGAAGAACTACACGGACAACTTCGCGACGCTGACCGACGCGGACATCGTGAAGATGGTCAACGAGTCGGCGGAGCTCCAGAAGAGCACTCTCGACCTGCGGATGAAGTACTTCGGCATCCTGAACCAGAAGCTCGGGGCGAAGGCCGCGGGCCGCTTCGCCCACATCGACGACTACCTGACGACGATCATGCGCCTGTCGATCCTCGACAACATGCCGGCGCTCCAGGTCGGCAAGTAGGGCGCCTACAACCGACTCGGTCTCGCGGCGAGGCGCTCCCGGATCAGGGCGAGCGCCTCGTCGCGTTCCTTCCCCGCGAGGATCAGCCGCGGCGGCCGCACCCGCTCCGAGCCGGTCCCGGTCTCCTGCTGCACGAGCTTGATCAGCTGCACGAACTTCGGGACGACGTCGAGGCGCAGGAGCGGCAGGAACCACTCGTAGAGCGCCCGGGCCTCGGCCGTCCGGCCCGCCAGCGGCGAGATCGAAGAGCCGTACCGACTCGGCCGGCAGCGCGTTGACGAGGCCGGCGACCCAGCCCACCGCTCCGGCCGCGATCCCCTCGACGATCAGGTCGTCGACGCCCACGAAGATCGCCAGCCGGTCGGAGAGCAGCGCCCGGATCGCGGTCACCCGGCGCACGTCGGCGCTCGACTCCTTGACCGCCGCCAGGTTCGGGTGTGCGCGCGAAAGCTCGAGGAGCTCCTCGGGCGAGACGTCGGTCCCGTAGGCGATCGGGTTGTTGTAGAGCATGCAAGGCAGCCGCGTGGCTCCGATGACGGCGGAGAAGTGCGCGGCGGTCTCGCGCGCGTCCGTCCGGTAGACGTACGGCGGAAGGACCATCAGGCCCTCGCAGCCCTTCTCCTCGGCCAGGCGCGCCGTCGCGACGGCCTCCGCCGTCGAGAGGGCGGCGATCCCGGCGACGAGCGGCGCGCGGCCCCGGAGCGCGCGGCGGCACGTCTCGAGCACGGCCCCCTTCTCGGCGAAAGTCAGCGTCGCGGATTCGCCGAGGGAGCCGAGCGGCACGAAGCCGCGGCATCCGGCCGCGAGCATCTCCTCGAGCCGGCCCGCCAGGAAGTCGAGGTCGAGCGACAGGTCCTCGCGGAACGGCGTCGTGACGGCCGGAAACACCCCCTGCCACTTCATGCGGGTTCCTCCATGGCCGCGAGACTGCCGAGCGAGGCAGGCTTGACGGGCGGGCGTACCGTATCCGAATCCCAACCGAAGAGGAACTCGATCGCGGGCCCGCAGACGCGGCCCTGGCAGGGGCCCATCCCGGCGCGCGTCGAGAGCTTGGCCTCGCGAACGCTCCCGCAGGCGGCGAGCGACTGCAGCCGGACGTCCTCGCAGCGGCAGACGATCGTCTCGGCGCGAACCGCGGCGGCGAGCTCCGCGCGCGGGCGGAACGCATGCTCCATGGCGGCGGCGAGCCGACGCCCCCGGGACCTCGCGGCCGCGAGCCGGCGGAGCTCGCCGGGCGCCGGCGCGCCGCCCGAGGCCGCGAGCCCGGCGATCTGCCCTTCGGCGATGGCCACGTCGAGCCCCGCCACGCCGCAAGGCTCCCCCGCCGCGAAGACGCCGTCGAGACTCGACGACTGCGACGGCCCGACGACCACGGCGCCGCGACGGATCTCGCAGCCGAGGAGGCGCGCGAGCTCCAGGTTGGGGACGAGGCCGTAGCCGACGGCCGCCAGATCGCAGCTCACCGTGAAACGGTCCCGCCCGTCGGTGAGAACGACGGCCTCGACGCGGTCGCGACCGACAGCCTCCGCGACCCAGGTTCCGGAGCGGTACGGCGCGGGGAAGAAGCCGGCCCGATGTCGCGCGGCCTCCGCGAGCTTGTCCGGATGCCGCCAGAGGGAAGCGCCGAACCGCGCGAGCGCCGCCAGGCCCGCCTGCTCGGCCACGAGCGTCGACCTCGGCTCCGGCCGGCTGAAAGCGAGGCCGCGACCGGAAGCAGCAGCGGCCCCGAGCCCGCCACGACCGCGCTCCGGCCGCGGAAGTCGGCGCCCATCTTCTTCATCGCCTGGGCCCCGCCCGCGCCCATCACGCCGGGCAGCGTCCAGCCCGGGAACGGGAGAAAGAGCTCGCGCGCGCCCGTCGCGAGGACGAGCGCGAGGGCGCGAACCGAGAGGACTGCTCCCCCCGCGTTTTCGGCGACGACACGAACCCTGCCGCCCGTCCGCTCGGCGTCGAATACCGTCGTGCCGCTCCGAACGACCGCCCCGGAGGCCGCCAGCCTCGCGAGCCACGGGCGTGCCGCCGCGGGCGCCGCCTCCCCCGGGCGATGCCGGTGGATCTGGCCGCCCGGCGTCGGATTCTCGTCGAGCACGACGGTCCGCGCGCCCGATTCCGCCGCGCGGCAGGCGGCCGCGATTCCCGCGGGCCCGGCTCCGACGACCGCCACGTCGCAGTCGATTTCCTCGACGCGAGTCTCGAGGCTCGAGGCCCGGAATTCCCCCGCCATCTCCATGCACGCCCGGCGATGGGCGACGCCGCCGAGCGTCACGCGGCACTCGAAGCAGATCCCCATCGCGCACAGGACGCCGCGCGGCTCTCCGGAGACGGAGCGGCGCAACGTCGACCGGCCCTCGTTTTCGAAGAGCGCCGCGGCGGAAACCGTCATCCCCGGCGCGTCAGTCATGCGCGACCGCCGCCGGAAACGAGCGCATCGGCGAGTACGGAGCCGGGTCGATCGCGCTTTCGCGCCCGAGGATCGCGTCGGCCACGAGCTCCGCGGTCGCCAGGGCCGTCGTGATTCCGAGACCCTCGTGGCCCGCGGCGATCACGAGGCCCGGCGCGGGATCGAAGCGGCCGATGAGCGGAAGATTGTCGGGCGTCGCGGGCCGAAAACCGATCCAGGTCCGGATCGCCGAGAGGCTCGCGAGGGCGGGCATGAACTCCAGGGCCCGCCGGATCATGCGCGCGCGGATCCGCCGGTTGATCGAGGCGTCGAGCCCGACGAACTCGCGCGAGGAGCCGAGCAGCATCTGCCCCGTGGCGCGCGGCTGGAGATTGAACGCCACCGACTCCGGCGCCGGCGTGTGGGCGCTCTTCAGATATCCGAGCTCCACGAGCTGGTGGCGGCAGAACCCGGGATACCGGTCGGTGATGACGAGATGCCCCTTGCGCGGAGCCACCGGAAGCCCGGGCGTCAGGAGCGGGGCCGCCGTTCCGGCGGCGTTGACCACCGCGCCCGCCTCGAGCGTCCCCTGCCGCGTTTCCACGCGACGACCGAACACCGCGAGGGCCTCGACGCCCTCGCGCCGCACGGCGCCCCGGCGCTCGGCGCGGGAGAGCAGCCAGCGCGCGGCATTGACCGGGTAGACGACGCGGTCTCCCGGGACGCGGAGGGCGCCCGCGAGGCCCGGCCGGAGGTTGGGCTCGAGCCGCGCGAGCTCGGAGGGAGAGAGATCCTCGACCTCGACGCCGCGCTCGCGATAGAGCGCGGCCTTCTTCGCCACGTGCGCCCGCTCTTCCTCGTCGGCGGCGACCCAGAGAGTGCCCGCGGCCTCGTCCTCGCAGTCGCGGGGCATCTCGGGCGCGAGCTCCTCCCAGAGGCGGCGAGAGCGCTGCGTCAGCGCGAACTGCGCGGGCGAGTCGTCCATGACCACGACGTGCCCCATGGCCGCCGCCGTGGCGCCGCCGCCGGCGAACCGCGACTCGAGCACCGCGACCGACAGGCCCGCGGCGGCGAGCGCGTCGGCGCACGCCGCTCCGACGATGCCCGCGCCGACGACGAGCACGTCAGGGGCGGGCATCTCCTCCCATGGCCAGGCCGGAACGGAAGGGGTCCCGCGGGTCGAAGTAGAGCGTCGCCTTCCCCGTCACGAAGGCCCGCCCCTGGATGCGCGGGAGCAGCTTTCCTTCGCTCTCCTCGAGCCACCCCGTGAAGAGGCTCCCCGTGATCGATTCCTGTCGGTAGCGCCGGCCGGCCGGCAGCTGCCCGCGCGCGTGGAGCGACGCCATCTTCGCCGAGGTCCCGGTCCCGCAGGGGGAGCGGTCGTAGGCGCCGCCCGGGCACATCACGTAGTTGCGGCTGTCGGCGTCCGCCCGGCCGGGGGGCCCATACAAGATGACGTGGTCGACCACGGCTCCCCCCTCGCCGGTGATCCCCCCGGCGGCCAGGGCGCGCTGGATCGCGAGGGTCACGGCGCGCAGGCGCTCGAGGTTGTCGCCCGCCACCCGCTCCCCGCCGTCCCGCGCGAGGAAGAACCAGTTGCCTCCGTACGCGACGTCTCCGACGACCCGCCCGAAGCCGGGAACCTCCACGGCGACGTCCCGGGCGAAGCAACGAGCCGGCA
Source organism: uncultured Acidobacteriota bacterium (assembly GCA_963810205.1). GTDB lineage: Bacteria > Acidobacteriota > Thermoanaerobaculia > UBA5066 > Gp7-AA6 > DAHUXD01. Next base: position 9,492 of record CAWEMP010000019.1, on the reverse strand, counting down.
CGTTCTCGATCGTCACGAGACCATCGACCGCGAGCTCCGCCGCCACCGTCCCGACCGGCGTGTCGAGGCGGATCCGCCCGGGAGCGATGCGCCCCAGGTGCTCGAGCGTCCGGACGACGCCGATCGTCCCGTGGCCGCACATCCAGAGCGGTCCGACGTTGTCGAAGAAGACGACCCCCGCGACCGCGCCGTGCGAGACGGGCGGCGTCAGGAGCGCCCCGACGATCGCATCGTGTCCGCGAGGCTCGAGCACCACGGCGCGCCAGAGGGGCTCGAAGCGAGATGCCAGCTCCTCCCGGCGGCCCTCCATCGTCGCCGACGCGAGCTCGGGCCAGCCCGCGATGACTACGCGCGTCGGTTCCCCTTCCGTGTGCGAGTCGACGACCTCGATCGACTCCGGAAACCGGGTCACACCGCGTCTTTCGTGAACTCGCCGTCGACCAGGCGCCAGATGCCCCGGGGGTTCTCGTTCCGGAGCTCTTCCGGAAGCGCCGACTGCGGGAAGTCCTGGTAGCAGACCGGACGCGCGAAGCGGAGGATCGCGGCCGAGCCGACCGAGGTTTCCCGCGCGTCCGCCGTCGCCGGGTAGGGGCCGCCGTGATGCATCGCGTGGCACACCTCGACGCCCGTCGGAAAGCCGTTGAAGATGAGCCGGCCCGCCTTTCGCCTCAGGACCGCGACGAGCTCCTGGAATTCCTCGAGGTCGCGCTCGGTGCCGTGCACGGTCGCCGTGAGGTGCCCGTGGAGGCCGCGCGCGAGCTGGAGCATCTCCAGCCGCGAGGCGCAGCGCACGGCGACCGAGGCCGGTCCGTAGATCTCGGCCGAGAGCCGCGGGTTCGCGAGATACGTCCGCGCGTCGGTCAGCAGCAGCGCAGCGCGCGCTTCCGTGTCCGGGTGGGCCCCCGCGGACTGGGATCGCGCCGCGATCGCGACACCCGCGATCCGCGCCACCTCGGCGATGTCCCGGTCGTACGCCGCCTTGATGCCGGCGTGCACCATCGTGCCGGCCGCCGCCGCGGCGAGCAGATCGCCCGCCGTCTGGAGAAACGCGCTGGAGGCCGGCGCATCGACGAGCACCGCGAGGCCGGGGTTCGTGCAGAACTGACCCGACCCCAGCGTGACCGAGGCCGCGAAGCCCCTGGCGATCGCCTCGCCGCGGTCCTGGAGAGCGCCCGGCAGCAGAAAAACGGGATTGGACGAGCCCATCTCGGCGAACACCGGGATCGGCTCCGGCCGCAGCGCCGCCGCGTCGTAGAGCGTCCGCCCGGCGACGAGCGATCCGGTGAACGCGGCCGCTCGAATCGCGGGGTGCGTCACGAGCGTGATCCCGACCTCGGGCGAGCGCCCGTGGACCATCGAGAAGACGCCGTCGGGCATTCCGGTCTCGCGCCCCGCCGTGCGGATGGCCGAAGCCGAGAGCTCCGAAGTCCCCGGATGCGCGGGGTGAGCCTTGACGACGACGGGGCAGCCGGCCGCCAGCGCCGAGATCGTGTCGCCGCCCGCGACCGAAAAGGCGAGCGGGAAGTTCGACGCGCCGAAGACCGCCACCGGGCCGGACGGCACGAGCATGCGGCGAATGTCGGGCCGGGGCTGGGGCTTGCGGTCGGAGAGCGCCCGGTCGATGCGCGCGCCGACCCAGGACCCCTCCTCGATCAGCTCGGCGAAGAGCAGGATCTGCCCGACGGTCCGGGCGCGCTCGCTCTCGAGGCGCGCCGTCGGAAGGCCCGTCTCGGCGCCGGCGCGCGCGAGAAGCCGGTCGCCGAGCGCGATCGTCTGCTGGGCGATCGCCCGCAGGAACTCGGCGCGGCGCGCCGGGGAAAGCGCCGCGTAGGGCTCGAAGGCGCGCTCGGCGGCGCGCGCCGCCGCATCGACGTCGCCCGCGGTCGCCTCGAGGAACTCGCCCTCGAGGACCTCCCCCGTCGCCGGATTCTTCGCCTGGAAGGCGGCCCGCGGCCCCGGAGCCGAGCGCGCCTGCGCCGGTGCGGAGCTCACGGCTTTTGGGCGGACGCTTGCGACGGGCCGCTCGCCGCGTCCAGGCGTTTCCTGAGCGCCGCGACTTCCGACTCCGACCGCTGGCCGGCCGGGAGCGCGTCGGCGAACCGATGCGCCTCCTCGAGCGTCTGGCGCGCCGCGGCCGTATCGCCCAGGCCCTCGTAGATCTCGACGCGCAGCGTCAGAACGCGAATCCGCCGGGGGCCGTACACCCGCGCCAGCGCCCGGTCCGAGGCGACGAGAGCCTCGTCGTAGCGGTGAAGCTTCTTGTACACGAGGGCCAGGCGCGCGGGCGGGTTGTAGTCGTCGGGAAAGTCCTTCTCGGACTGCTCGAGCATCGGAATCGCTTTCTCGAGTTGCCCCGCCGCATCGAAGGCGCCGAGCCGGTTGGGGTCGAGGGCCGTCCTCTGTTCGGGGGTTCGGACCGCGGCGGCCTCGGCGTCGAGATACGCGACCCACTCGAGCGCCACCTTCTTCGCGCCCGCCTCGTCCTTCGCATCCTCGCGGGCATCCACGATCGAGGAGTAGAGCGCGGACCGGTCGTCGGCGGCGAGCGGAATCCGAGGATTCTCGACGATCGCGCGAGTTTCCGACTCGAGGGCGTTCACCGCCTCGGCGCGGCCCGGCGCGTCCGCGGGCATCTTGAGGGCGCAGTCGAGACCCGAGCCCGCCACCGCGGCCGCCGAGGGCCCGGTCCGAAGGCGGGGCAGCGCGGCGCGGGCCGTGGCGGCGCACTCCGCGTACTCCTTGGACACGCTCAGGCTGAAGAGCAGCGCGTCGACCGCCCGCGGGTACTCGGGCGAGCCGACCGAGAACCTCTTCGAGCGCGTCGCGGTACGCCGGAGCCGCTTCCGCGTACTGGCCCTTGGCCGTAGAGCGCGTCCGCGGCCGCGAGCGTCTGCGGCGCGCCCCGGCGCGCCTCCCCGGACGGCCCGTTCGCCATCGACGAAGAGCTTCTCGAGCTGGCCCACGGTCGCGCCGCCGACCCAGCGCACGGCGATCGACTCCGTGGCCGGATCGATCACGTACATCGACGGCCAGGCGCGGATCGGATACTTCTCCGAGAAGGCCGCGTTCTGCGCCTTCTCGGTGTCGATCGACAGCCAGACGTAGCGGCTCGCGTACTTCGCCAGGCTCGCGTCGGTGAAGACGAAGGCACGCATGGAGCGGCAGGTGTGGCACCAGGGCGCCCACGCCTCCGCGAAGATGGGGACCTTCCTCGCGCGGGCTTCGGCCAGCGCCTTCGGATAGTCGTCGTCGATGAACGGCAAGGCGGGCCGGGCCGCGGCCGCCGGCGGGGACGCGAGCAGGGCCGCCAGGGCCAGGCCGGCGAGAGCCATCACTTGCCTGCCGCGGGAGGGACGGGCGGGAAGCCCTTCAGGAGCTTCGCGACGGCGGCGTCGACGTCCTTCTGGTTAACGACGTCCTGGCTCGTGAGCGTGTCGGTGGCCGTTCCGCGCCAGACCAGGGTCTTGTTCTGCGCGTCCACCAGATCCACGCTCAGCGTGCCGACCGGAACTTCGCTCACGGTCGCCGTCTCCGGGCTCCAGCCGCCCGTCCCCCAGCCGTCCCAGCCGTACCATCCGCCGTAGCCGAACGTGCTGTAGTCGACCTGCTTCTGCTGCGTGACCCGCACGTGAGGATAGACCAGCAGCGCCGGGCTGTCGGAGACCGCGAGCCCGCGGGATGCGAGCGTCGCGATCAGGGCGCTTTCGATGCGGCTTCTGGACGAGGGAATTCTCGGCCTTCGTCCCCTCCTCGAGAGCGAACGTCTTGTACTGGGAAAAATCGACCGTGTGGTCCCAGTCCGTCTTCACCGTCAAAGTGGAGCAGGCCGACGCGAGCGCCACGAGAACGAAGGGCCACCGTCCAGTCGTCATATTGGACCTCTTCACCCTCCGAAACGATACCTCACCGGCGTAGAATCCCACCGCATTCCAACTGAGGAGGACCGAGGATGACCCGTCCGCTGCCGCGAATCATCGTCGCCGCGCTCGCGCTCGCCGTCGCGGCCGCGCTCTCGGCGCAGGAATCGGGCCAGAAGCCGGCCTCGGCCGACGACAAGGCCCGGATGGAGGCCTGGCAGAAGGCCTCGACGCCCGGCGAGCCGCACAAGAAGCTGGATGCGATCGTCGGCACCTTCGACGCGAAGGTCCGGTCCCGGCTGGACCCGTCCCAGCCCCCGGAGGATTCCGTCGGCACCTCGGTCAACAGCTGGGTCCTCGGCGGGCGCTACGTCGAGCAGCAGTTCGAGGGATCCATGATGGGCGAGCCCTTCACCGGGATCGGGTACGTGGGCTACGACAACGTCCAGAAGAAGTACGTCTCGGCCTGGATGGACACCGCGGGCACGGGGATGATCTGGCTGACCGGCACCGCCGACGCGCCCGGCAAGACGATCGGGGGCCGGGCCACGATCTGGGACCCCGTGAGCGGAAAATCCTTCCCGGTCGAGTCCAAGCTGGTCATCACCGACAACGACCACCACAGCTTCGAGCTCGTCGGCAAGGCACCCAACGGCCGGATGACCAAGCTGGTCGAGATTCAGTACACGCGGAAAGAAAGGGTCAGCTTCTCGCGGCGTGAGAGCCGCGAGGTCGCAGGCCGAAGGGACGGCACTTTCCGGCGCCCAACTTTCGACCGCTCCGAACGGCCGAAGCCCCGACGCCCGCGACGGCCGCCGCGGCCCGGCCCGTGCGGTGCGGGCAGGACCGCGCAATCTCGAGCGCGGCCGCCGGGTCCTTCGCCGAGAACACGAAGTAGCCCGCCGAGCGGAAGCGGCCCGCGGGAGCGCCGCCGCGGCGCCGAGGTCGAGGCTCTCGGGAGCGAGCTTCTCTCCGGTGATGTCGCTCCCGGCCTTGCGCAGGCCGATCGCCCAGTTCCGATACTCGGTGACACGCGCGGCCATCTCGGCCGCCGAGATCGCCGTCTCGTCCGGCGCGTCGTAGAGGAAGAGCACGTAGCGGGTCATCGCCGGGGCCGTCGGGGCCGACGACTCCGGCGCGCGCCGCGAGCCGACGGCGACACCCAGGGCGAAGAGCGCGAGACCCGCCGCGAGGGCGAGCACCCATGTCCGGTCCCGGCCCGGCGCCGCTCTCCGATCAGGCCGTTCGCGCGCAGCCTCGAGACCACCGCCTCCTCCAGCGCCGGCGGCGGCTCGGGACCGGCCGTCAGCGCGCCGAGCGCCCGCTTCTCCTCCGGCGTCAGATCGTCCCGCTCGCTCATGGGTTCCTCCCCGAAAGGCGCGCGCGCAAGGCGCTTCGCGCCCGTGAAAGCTGGCTCTTCGACGTGCCGACGTCGACACCCGTCAACTCGGCGACCTCTTCGTGCGTGTAACCCTCGACGTCGTGGAGAAGGATCGCCCTCCGGTATCCGGGCGCGAGCGACGCGAGCGCCCGTTCCAGATCGAGTCGTTCGATCTCTCTTCGGACGGGCGACGCGGGCGGCAGCTCCGACTCGTCCGGCAACTCCGCCTCGCGGCCCGCGGCGCGCTCGAACTCGCGCCACCAGCGGATCGCGATGCCGGCGAGCCAGGTCTTGAGCGACGAGCGCCACTGGAAGTCGGGAAGACCGCGCGCCGCGCGGACCCACGTCTCCTGGACGCCCTCGTCCGCGGCCGACGCGTCGCCGCCTGAAAGGCGCAGCAGAAAGCGGTACAGGAAGGCGGCATGGCGCCGGTACAGCTTCCGGAACGCGGCCTCGTCGCGGTCCTCGAGAAACCGCGCGACGAGGTCCCGGTCGTCGTCCACGGGCCCGCTCACGGCCGGCGCGTCTGGACGATCTCTTCGAACCACTTCTCTTTTCCGTTCTCGTACCAGGTCCAGCGCGAGACGACGCGGTCGTCCGCCTCGAACCGGAACACGGCCTTGTCCATGTGGCCCTTGTCGCGCGTCGGGAGGTTCGCGCCGTCGACGAACGTGAAGACCACCGTGCGCCCGCCGTCCGCGAAGGCCGTGGCCTCGAGCCGCGGCGCGTTCTTCGCCACGCAGTAGTGCGTCAGCATGAGCCGGTCGCCATCGAGGTAGAAGGCGGTCGCCATCTCCTCCCCTGGGTGCGCGTCGAACGAGGTCTCGAGGACCGTCGAGCCGCCGGCGATCGTCCGGTACTGGAGCGTCTCTTCCCAGCCTTTCGTGCTCTTGCCGACCCACCTCCCGTCCGTAGCCTTGAAGCGTGCGAAGGCCGCGCGCGCGAGCTCGGGCGTCGCCGGGACCGTCCCCGACGGATCGTCCGCCTTGACAAACGCCGTCGCCGCAACCGCGCAGATACCCAGGGCCACCCCGATCCGCATGGGAACCTCCTTTCGGTCGCCCATGAGTGCGGGTGAAGGCCCGAAGGGTTGCACGGCGGATCCGTGGACGGCCATCCGCGCGCCGAGGCCTACCCTTCCACGCGGATGCGAAACACGGTACGGAGCTCCTCTCCGGGCAGAACGAGCCGCAGCCCCCGGCCGCTCGTCAGGGCGGAGGTCGGCGCCGTCATCGGCTCGAGAGCGACGAAGTCCTTGCCCGGCGGCGCATAGACCTGGGCGTGCGTGTACCCGGCGACGAGCTCGACGGAGATCCGCAAACCGCCCGCCGAGATGGCAAAGGAGGCGCTTTCCGACTCGAGCGCAAAGCCGTCGTCGAACGCGCGGTCGGAGAGCGGGGCATCGAACGCCGCGAACCGCGACTCTTGGCCGGTCGGGATCCCGCGCGGGTCGAGGACGAGCCGCCGCATGGTCGGCAGCTCCACGCGCCACTGCCCGCGCGGGCGCCCGGGGATCGCCACGTAGGGATGGAATCCGAAGGCCGCCGGCACGCGATCCTCTCCGGCGCCGAGGGCGGTTTCGATCGTCAATCCGTCCGGCGCGAGCGTGGCCCGCATCGTCAGGCGGTGGGGGAACGGAAAGACGGACAAGAGATCCCCGCGGTCCCAGTCGAGGCGTGCGGTCAACCGGTTCACGCCGGCGTCGGTCACGGTCCACGCGAGGCGGGACCACGGCACGCCGTGGATCGGGAGCCCGGCGGAATCGAAGTGGAGGAGCGGCGAGGACGGGTCGAGCTCCACGTCGCGCCCCGCGGCGCGATAACGGAGGCCACCGAGGCGGTTGGCCCAGGGATGAAGGAGCGGAATCCCGGCCGTCGAGCCGCTCGCCGCCGAGGCTTCGAGGTCGTCGACCCGTCGCAGCAACTCGACGCCGCGCCGCTTGAGCGACGCTCCGAGCATGCCCCGGCCTGGGAGGAAAGCCGCTTCGAGGTCGCCCGCGACGAGGGTACGCGCGGCGGAGGCCATCAAGACGACGGTTCGCCCCTGGCCGCGCGGTCGGCCAGCACGAGCGCATTCTCGCGCGCCACGCGGCCTGCTGGGATCGACGGGTCTCCAGCGAGAAGGCGCGGGAGCATCGACACCTTCTCGCTTCCGGTCACGAGCCACAGCACCCGCCGCGCACGGTTCAGCACCGGATACGTCAGTGTCATGCGGCGCCGGCCCATGTACACGCCCGTCAGCGCGACGTCACGGTCGGCCACAGCGAGCACCGGATCGCCCGGCACGAGGGAGGCCGTGTGGCCGTCCGGCCCGAGGCCCAGGTGCGCGAGGTCGAGAACGGGCGGCGTTCCCGCGATCCCTTCGAGAACGCGAGCGTAGGCCTTCGCCGCGGCCTCCAGGTCAGCCGATTCGACCGGCATCGCGTGGATCTGGTCGGGCGGAAGCGGCGCATGCGAGAGCAGGCTTTCGCGCAGATGCGTGAGGTTGCGGTCCGGATCCCCCGCCGGCGCCACGCGCTCGTCCACCTGGACGACATGGACGCCGGACCAGGGAACCTCTTCGCCGGCGAGGTCCCGCAGCATCACCCAGGGCGTGCGGCCGCCGCTGACCGCCACGACGAAGCGGCCGCGCGCGGCGACCGCGGCGCGCGCGTCGGCGGCGATGACCCCGGCGGCGCGTCGGGCCGCCGTCTCGGCGTCGGCGAGCACCTCGGTCTCCACGAGGAAACCCTATCCCACGACCCGGAAACCCGGCGCCAACGGCGCTCGCGCCGGACCATAGGACCAAGGAGCTATGGTGCGATTCGGACCGTCGGGCCTATTGTGAGCTTCGGAGATGAGCCACGTCGCGCCCCCATCCGGAATACCGCTTTCCGAGCCTACGCGATATATTCCGCTGACTTTGAAGAGCCGCCGTATTTCGGAGGGGAACATGCCGCTGCGCAGCCGACGACTACTGCTCTCAGCCGCCGTGCTGCTCGCACTTGCCGCCGCCTCCGCCTGCGGCAAGAAGGAGGAGCCACCTGCGGCCCCTCCGCCGGTCGTCGAGGTCGCGCCGGTCATCCAGAAGGACGTCTCGATCTTCGAGGAGTGGATCGGGTCGCTCGACGGCTTCGTCAACGCCGAGATCCGCCCCCAGATCGAGGGCTACGTGCTCCGGCTGGCCTACCGGGAAGGCTTCCTGGTCCGGACTGGTGAAACGCTCTTCGAGATCGACCCCCGCCAGTTCCAGGCGACGTACGACCAGGCCAAGGGCACGCTGGCCCAGTACGATGCGACGCTTGCCAACGCGAAGACGACGGTAGCCCGCTACCGACCGCTGGCCGCCGAGAAGGCGATCAGCCAGCAGGAACTGGACGACGCCGAGACGCGGGAGCGCACGGCGCAGGCCAACGTGGAGAGCGCGCGGGCGAATCTCGACAAGGCGAAGCTCGACCTCGAGTGGACGAAAGTCGTCTCCCCCATCGACGGCATCGCCGGCGTCGCGAAATCCCAGGTCGGCGATCTCGTCAACCGCGAGACCGTCATGACCACGGTCTCGCAAGTCAATCCCATCAAGGTCTACTTCAATCCGAGCGAGCAGGAATACCTGGCGTGGGTCGCCAAGTACGGACCGCCCGAGAAGACTCTTCGGGCCGACCAGGACATCGAGAAGGGCCCCCTGCAGCTCATCCTGGCGGACGGCTCGGTGTTCCCGCACCGCGGCAAGCCGTTTCTCGTCGGCCGCGAGGTGGACGTGAAGACCGGAACGATCCAGCTCGCGGGCGTTTTTCCGAACCCCGGCAACCTGCTGCGGCCCGGCCAGTACGCGAAGGTCCGGGTCGCCGTGGACGTCAGGAAGGGCGCCATCCTCGTTCCCCAGAGAGCGGTTTCCGAGCTGCAGGGCAGCTACCAGGTCGCCGTCGTCGGCGCGGACAACAAGGTGACGATCCGCGTCGTCAAGACCGGCCCGCTCGAAGGGAGCATGTGGGTCATCGAGGAAGGACTGAAGCCCGGAGACCGGATCGTCGTTGAGGGCCTCCAGCGGGTGCGGTCCGGGATGACGGTCGCGCCGAAGGAGGCCTCGAGCCCGGCGACGCCGGCGGCGGAGCCCACCAAAGAGGCCGGGAAGTAGCGTCGTGGGTGCCCTTTTCGTCCGCCGGCCGATCGTCGCGATCGTCATCGCGATCCTGACGACGATGGCGGGATACGTCGCGATGACGAAGCTCCCGACCGCTCAGTACCCGGACATCGTGCCGCCGCAGATCCAGGTCTC
>CAWEMP010000018.1:0-233442 GCA_963810205.1 uncultured Acidobacteriota bacterium | reverse complement strand
AGCGGCGCTTCGAATTCCGCGACTTCGTCGAGGCGATGAAGTTCGTCAATCGGGTGGCCGACGTCGCCGAGGCCGAAGGGCATCATCCCGGACATCGCGATCCACTGGAACAAGGTCGACCTGACGCTCTGGACGCACAAGATCGGCGGGCTCCACGAGAACGACTTCATCCTCGCCGCGAAGGTCGACCGTCTGCTCGCGGACGACCCGGACGCCACGATCGCCGGCTGAGCGGCGGCTAGGACGGCCGCGGGCCGGGCAGGACGACGAACACGACGCCCATCACGGCCATCCCGGCGAAGAGCCAGCGCCCGGTTTCCCAGGCGTCGACCGACGGATGGCGCGCGCGCTGAGAGGAGAAGGCGAGAAACCCCGCGAGCCCCGCGGCGAGGAAGATCAGGCCGACGCGGCGCATGGCGTGGCCGGCGTCAGTAGCGCGGAAGCGACGTGTCGATCCGCTCCGCCCACTTGTTGATGCCGCCGGCGAGGTTGCGCACCCGATCGAACCCCTGCTGCATGAGGAACTGGACCGCGTTCCCGCTGCGCCCGCCCGTGCGGCAGTAGACGACGATGTCGTCCTCCTTCGAGAGCTTGTCGAGGCTCTCGGGCAGCGTCCCGAGCGGGATCTTGACCGAGTCCGGCAGGTCCGAGATCGCCCACTCGCGCGGCTCCCGGACGTCGACGAGGACGACGCGTCGCCGCGGTCGCGCATCTGCTTGAGCTCTTCGACGGACACTTCCTCGACGTGGCCGTGCATCGGCGGGACGATACCAGAGGCCGGCGCCGGCGGTTCCCCGCAAAAGGCCTCGTAATCGATCAGCCGCGTCACGGTGGGGCGCGGGCCGCAGACGGCGCAATCGGGGTTGCGGCGGACTTTCAGCTCCCGAAAGCGCATGCCGAGAGCGTCGACGAGCAGGAGACGGCCGACGAGCGGCTCGCCGACGCCGAGCACCAGCTTGATCGTCTCGGCCGCCTGGATCGTGCCGAGGAGCCCCGGCAGCACCCCGAGAACTCCCCCCTCGGCGCAGGAGGGCACGACTCCCGGGGGCGGCGGCTCCGCGTAGAGGCAGCGGTAGCACGGCCCGTCCCGCGCGCCGAAGACCGACGCCTGCCCCTCGAAGCGGAAGATCGACGCGTAGACGTTGGGCTTGCCGAGCAGCACGCAGGCGTCGTTGACCAGGTACCGCGTCGGAAAGTTGTCCGTTCCGTCCGCGACGACGTCGAAGTCCGCGAGGACCGCCAGGGCGTTCTCCGACGTCAGCCGCGTCTCGAAGGGCACCACCCGCACGTTGGGGTTGACGTCGCGAAGACGGGCGGCGGCGGCGGCGAGCTTCGGGCGCCCCACGTCCGAGGTCCCGAAGAGGATCTGGCGATGGAGGTTCGACTCGTCGACGCGATCGAAGTCGACGAGGCCGAGCGTCCCCACCCCGGCCGCCGCGAGGTAGAGGGCGGCGGGAGAGCCGAGGCCGCCCGCGCCGACGAGGAGCACTCGCGCCGCCTTGAGCTTCGCCTGGCCCTCCGGGCCGACCTCCGGGAGGATCAGGTGACGCGCGTAGCGGCGGATCTCCTCGTTCGAAAGCGCCGCCGCCCCGGCCGCCGTGGTCACGACGGGAATCATCTCAGAAGCCGCCGGGCGCCAGCGCCCGTTCTGATAGATTTTCCGCTTCGGAGGACCCATCTTGCTTCCTGAGTTCCGCAACGAGCCCTTCACCGATTTCTCCGTCGACGCCAACGCGAAAGCCTTCCGCGCGGCGCTCGCCGCGGTCGAAAAGCGGCTTCCGATCCGGGGCAAGAACCGAATCGGGGGCAAGGACTTCGGCGCCTCGAAGCACTTCGAATCTCTCAATCCCTCCGACTTCCGGCAGGTGATCGGGCGCTTCCCCGAGGGCACCGTGGCCGACGCGGCGAGGGCCGTGGACGCGGCGACGAAGGCCTTCCCGGCCTGGAGCCGGACGCCGCACGGAGAGCGGTCGGCCCTCGTCCTGCGCATCGCCTCGATCCTCCGGCGCCGCAAGCACGAGTTCTCCGCCATGATGGTGCTCGAGGAGTCCAAGTCCTGGGCCGAGGCCGACGGCGACACGGCCGAGGCGATCGACTTCTGCGAGTTCTACGCGCGCGAGATGGAGCGGCTGGCGCTCCCCCAGCCGCTGACGCCCTACCCCGGGGAGTACAACGAGCTCGAGCACATCCCGCTGGGCGTGGCCGTCGTCATCCCGCCCTGGAACTTTCCGCTCGCGATCCTGACCGGCATGACGACCGCGGCCCTCGTCGCCGGAAACACGGTCGTCCTGAAGCCCTCCTCCGACGCCGCCGGCATCGCGTCGATGTTCCTCGACGCCTGCGACGAGGCCGGCGTCCCGGACGGCGTGCTGAACTTCCTCACGGGCGGCGGCGCGACCGTCGGCAACGCCCTGGTCGAGCATCCGAAGACGCGGCTCATCGCTTTCACGGGATCGCGCGACGTCGGCCTGCAGGTGTCCGAGAAGGCGGGCCGCGTCGTCCCGGGACAGATCTGGATCAAGCGGGCGATTCTCGAGATGGGCGGCAAGGACTTCATCCTCGTCGACGAGACCGCGGACGTCGAAGAAGCCGCCAACGGCATCGTCGCGGCGGCCTTCGGCTTCCAGGGACAGAAGTGCTCGGCATGCTCGCGCGTGATCGTCCACCAGAAGGTCCACAAGGACCTGCTCGCGCGCGTGGTGGCGAAGACGAAAGCGCTCTCCGTCGGCGACGTGCGCGACCCGAAGAACACCGTCGGTGCCGTGATCAACGAGCGCGCCCACAAGAAGATCCTCGAATACGCGGCGCTCGGCCGGAAGGAAGGCCGTGTCGTCGCGGGCGGCAAGGCCGGGCCGAAGCAGGGCTACTTCGTCATGCCGACGGTCGTCGACGGCGTCCAGCCCAACGGCCGCCTGGCCTGCGAGGAGATCTTCGGGCCCGTGCTCGCCGTCCTGAAGGTGCGCAACTTCGACGAGGGCATCCGGGTCGCGAACCACTCGGAGTACGGCCTGACCGGCTCGCTCTACTCGCGGGTGCGCGAGCGGCTCGAGCGCGGCAAGCGCGAGCTCCACGTGGGCAACCTGTACCTGAACCGCAAGTGCACCGGCGCTCTGGTCGGCGTCCACCCGTTCGGCGGCTTCAACATGTCGGGAACGGACTCGAAGGCCGGCGGCCGCGAGTATCTCTATCTCTTCACCCAGCAGAAGGCGATCTCGGAGAAGCTGTAAAGGAGGGTCCCATGTACTCCTTCCTGGGCCTCGTCGTCCTCGTTCTCGACATCATCGCGATCGTCTCGATCCTGAAGAGCGGCGCCGACACCGGAACCAAGATCCTCTGGTGCCTCCTCGTCATCTTTCTTCCGGTCATCGGCATGGTCCTCTATTTCCTGATGGGACCCGGCCGGAAGGCCGCCGTCTGAGGCGGGCGCGACGGTGACCGAAGGCTCGTTTCCCCGCACCGCGCGGCGCTTCGAGAGCGTCGGATTCTCGGAGATCGTCAAGGTCCGCAACCGCGTCATCGAGCTCCTGTCCTCGGGCCAGAAGGTCTGGCGCTTCGAGGGCGGCGAGCCCTGGATGAACACGCCGGAGAGCGTCAAGGCCGCCATGGGAGACGCGCTGGCGCGCAACCAGACGCGCTACGCGCCGTCCTCCGGGATCCCGGAGCTGCGGCAGGCGATCCTCGCGAAAGCCCGCGACCGCAACGGCATCCCCGCCGACGACGAGTCGCCCATCGTCGTCAACGGCGGCATGCAGGGCCTCTTCGCCGCGTTCGCGACGCTGCTCGATCCGGGCGACGAAGTGCTGCTGCTCTCGCCCTACTGGACGCCGATCGTCGATCTCGTGGCGTATCACCAGGCGACGCCGGTCCTGGTCGCCACCGGCGCAGGCGCGGCGCAACGGCCTGACGGCGGCGCTCGCCGCCCGGGTCACGGCGCGAACGAAGGTCATCTACTGGAACAGCCCCAGCAACCCCACCGGCGACGTCTTTTCACGGTCCGAGACCGAGGAGGTCGCCGCCTTCGCCCGCGAGCGCGGCCTCGCCGTCGTCGCCGACGAGGCCTACGAAGACCTCATCTACGAGGGCGAGCCGTCCGTCGCGATGGCGTCGCTGCCCGGGATGTTCGAACGGACGATCACCTGCTACACCCTCTCCAAGAGCTACTCGATGACGGGCTGGCGGCTCGGCTACGTCCTCGCCCCGAAGCGCTACCAGATGCCGATCAAGACGGTCGTGCTCTACACGACCAACGGCGTGTCGACGCCGACGCAGTGGGCCGCCGTGGAGGCCCTCGCGCGGGGCACGGAGTTCGTCGGGGAGTGGAAGGCCGGGTACCGCACGCGGCGCGATCGCCTCGTCGCGGGGCTGAAGGCCGCGGGATTCGCGCTCGAGGCGCCGCGGGCCGCCCTGTACCTCTTTCCCCGGACGCCGTTCGTGGCTGCCCTCCGACTCGCGCGCGGCCGCGCGCACGCTGCTCGACGAGGCGAAGGTCGCGACGGTGCCCGGAATCGTCTTCGGCCCCGAAGGCGAAGGGCACCTGCGGTTCTCGTTCTCCGTGTCCGACGAGACGATCGCCGGCGGCGTCGAAGCGCTCGCGGCGTTCGCGCACGCGACGGCCGGGCGCCCCTAGGGCGTCCGTGCGGATCGCGCCGCGGGCCCTGGCGACGGCCGCCGCCCTGCTCGCCCTGCTCCCGTCCCGTCTGGCCGCCGACCGATTCGACGATTCGCTCGCGGCGGCGAAGGCGAAGCTCCTGACGGCCGAAGGCCGCGACTACGCCGCGCGCATCGCCGAGCGCTTCGACGAGAAGAAGCTCCGCGACGCCCTCGTCGCCTGCGCCGACTCGGCGAAGGAAGAGGACTCCGCGCCGTTCATCGTGCTTCTCGAGCTCGGCGGCGACGGCCGCCCGTCCCAGGTGCTGTTGCGGCCGCCGCTTCCCGTGGCCGTCTGCCTGCGCTGGGCGGTTCGCGAGACGACGTTCCCCCGTCCACCGAGCCCCGGGTACTGGGTCATGGTCGACGTCAGCCCGACGCGCGCGCCGGGCGCGCCGCCGATCCCGACTCCCGGTGTCGCCACCGCCACGGTTCCGCCGACACGAACGCCAGCGCGCCGGCAGCACCGGCGCCCGCGGCCCCGCCGCCCGCTCCGACTCCGCCCGCGACGGCGACGCCCGCACGGCCCGTGCCGATTCCGACGCCTGCTCCCCCGTCGCTCGCACCGGCACCGCCGGTGCCGCCGGTCATCGACCTCGCCGCGGTCGCGGCGGGGGCCCTCCACGTCGACGCCCGCCGGCCGGACCTCGAGGGGCTGCGCCGCCGCCTCCAGGAGAGTCGGGCCGAGGTGCTCGGGCCGTTGCTCGCCCAGGAGGACGGCATCGCCCCCGACGACCCGCGACTCGAGCCTTACTGGTCGCTCGCCGAGGAGCTCGACCTGCCCGTCGCAATCCCGCTCGGCCCGGAGCCGCCCGGCGCCGCGCCTGCTCCGGGCTACCGAGCGGCTCTCGGCGATCCGCTCAGGCTCGAGAGCGTCCTCGTGCGCCACCCGAAGCTCCGCGTGGTCGTTTCGCGCGCCGGCTGGCCGATGGGCGACGCGATGGTCGCCTTGATGTGGCGCTATCCGCAGGTCTCCGTCGACACGAGCGTCATCGCCTGCACGCTTCCGCGAGCCGGGTTTCACGCGTACCTGCGCCGCTTCGTCGAGACCGGCTTCGCCGCCCGGATCCTGTTCGGCTCGGACGCGACGAAGGATCCCGAGCGGACCCGCATCGCGATCGAGGCGATCGAGTCCGCCGACTTCCTCACGGCCGCGCAGAAGCGGGACATCCTGCACGACAACGCAGTGCGGTTCCTCCGCCGAGCCCCGAAATAGCCCTCAGAAGCGGAAGGTCAGGCCCGCCCGCAGATCCACCTGCTGCAGATAACGGCCGCCCGTGTCCCAGCAGACGGAGTCGTAGCACACCCACGGGTCGGTTCCGGTCGAGTACAGGAACACGGGGACGTAGTGGACCTCCGCACGCAGCCCGACGTGGTCGCTGAGGTAGGCCTTCAGGCCGACCGAAACGCCCAGGGAAAGCTGCACCTTCTCGTCGAGGCTCTGATCGCTGTTCAACACCGTCGCTCCGATGGCCAGCTCCAGAAACGGCCGAACAGTCTCGGCCGGCTCGGCGAGGTAGGCATACAAGCCGAGCTGGAAATCGTGCAGGCCGACGAAGAACGAGCGGTCCGGGCCCCCCGGATCGAGCGCGATCGCGGTCGCTTCGACATTCGCGTAGCTGTACTGGATCTCGGTCCCCCAGTACGGGTTCAGGTTGTAGCCCCCGGTGACGCCCCAGGTCGGGGCGTTGTCGATCTCGACGCGGTCGTACCGCACGGGCTCCCGGAAGGTCAGCGTGCTCTCGAACCGGTAGCCCGCCAGGACGGCGATTTCGAAGCGCGCCAGAGGCGGCCACGAAGGATGGCTCGGGGTGACGACTTGCGCCTCCAGCCCCCGCGCCAAACCGAGCGCGGCCAGAGCGATCGAGGTCCGCACGAGTCGGCCCATCGCTTGTCCGGGGGCAGTCTCTGCCGACGCCCGGCACGGCAATAGATGCAATCGGATCAAGGGCGAGATTCCGCGGCTATCTTCGGTAGGCCTCCGGGCGGCGGTCCCGGAGAGCGGGGAACTTCGCCCGGGCGTCGCGGACCGCGGCGGGATCGACGTCGGCGAAGAGGACGGCTTCCTCCGCTCCGCCTTCCACCAGCGTCTCGCCCCAGGGCGACACGACGACCGAGTCGCCGGCGTAGCGGAGCTTGCCGCCTTCGCCCACGCGGTTCACACCCGCCACGTAGCACAGGTTCTCGATCGCGCGGGCGCGGAGCAGCGTCCGCCAGTGCTCGCGCCGGGCCTCGGGCCAGTTGGCGACGACGGCGAAGAGGTCGGTGTCCTCGGCGGCCAGGCGGAAGGGCTCGGGGAAGCGCAGGTCGTAGCAGACGAAGGGCGTCACGCGCGCCCCCTCGACGGGCACCGTGACGATTCCGTCCCCGCCCGCGTAGACGCGATGCTCTCCGCCGAACGTGAACGGATGGATCTTGGCGTACTTCGTCAGAGTCCCGTCCGGCCCGGCCAGGATCGCCATGTTGCGGGGACGCGGCTGCCCCGCCTCGGGAACGGAGGCGAGGATCGAGATCCCGAGCTCGCGCGCGGTGTCGCGAAGAAACGTCTCCGACGGGCCGCCGGCGGGCTGCGCGATGCGGTCCGACTCCATCGAGAACCCGGTGCAGAACATCTCCGGCAGGAGCGCCAGCCTCGCCCCGCCGTTGCGCGCGTGCTCGAGGTGCCGCCGCGCGCGGCGGTGGTTCTCCGCAACGTCCTCCCAGGCGAGGTCCATCTGCACGAGGGCTAGGCGCACAGGGAACCCCTCACGCCCTCTCCCGCCGGGAGAGGGAGGAGAGGCGCGCGACCGCCGCTTCGAGCGTCTCCTGTTTCTTGCAGAAGGCGAAGCGGACGTAGTGGCGGCCGTGCTCGGGGTGGTCGTAAAACACGCTCGGCGGGATCGCGGCGACGCCGGCCTTCTCGATCATGTGCCGGACGAACACGCGGTCGTCGTCGAAGCCGAACGGCCGGAAGTCCGCGCAGGCGAAGTACGTTCCCTGCGGGGCGCGGACCGAGAAGCCGAGGCGCGCGAGCTCCGCGACCAGATAGTCGCGCTTGCCGCGGTAGTCCGACTGGAGGGCGCCGTAGTACTCCGGCCCGGCCGACAGGGCCGCGGAGGCGCCGTGCTGAAGGGGCGTCGCCGTGGCGAACGTGACGAACTGGTGCGCCGCGCGGACGGCGGCCGTCAGCTCCGGCGGGGCCGCGGCCCAGCCGATCTTCCACCCCGTCAGGGAGAAGGTCTTGCCGAAGGACGAGATCGTGATCGTGCGCTCGCGCATGCCGGGCAGGGTCGCCATCGGGACGTGGCGGCCTTCGTAGACGAGGTGCTCGTAGACCTCGTCGGTGATGCAGAGAACGTCGCGCTCGCGGCAGAGCGCGGCCAGGACCTCGAGCTCCGCGCGCGAGAACACTTTCCCGGTCGGGTTGTGCGGCGAGTTGACGAGCAGCGCCCGCGTCCGGCCGGAGAACGCCGCGGACAGCTCGCCTTCGTCGAACGTCCAGTCCGGGGCGCGCAGCGTCACGACGCGCGGCACCGCGCCGGCCATCGCTACGCTGGCCTTGTAGGAGTCGTAGTAGGGCTCGAAGAGAACGACCTCGTCCCCGGCGTCACAGACGCCCTGGATGGCGGAGAAGATCGCCTCGGTCGCGCCCGAGGTCACGGTGATCTCCGCGTCGGCCGCGTACTCGAGCCCCCAGTCGCGCCGGTACTTCGCCGAGAGCGCGCGGTGGATCTCCGGGATCCCGGTCATGCGCGCGTACTGGCCGTGGCCGGCGCGGATCGCGTCGATGGCGGCCGTCTTCGCGAACTCCGGACCGTCGAAATCCGGGAAGCCCTGCGCGAGGTTGATGGCGCCGCGCTCGTTGGCGAGGCGCGTCATCTCGGTGAAGATGGTCGTCCCGAACCCCTGGAGCTTTCGGGCGAGCGCGGGACGCATCGGCCGATGATACCGGCCCGGCGGCGCTGATATCCTCCCGGCGCCATGCCACCGACCAAGACGCACTACCACATCGCGATCATCGGATCGGGCCCCGCCGGCTGGACCGCCGCCCTCTACGCTTCCCGCGCCGACCTGGCTCCGGTCGTCTTCGAAGGCCCGCAACCCGGGGGCCAGCTCACGATCACCACGGAGGTCGAGAACTACCCCGGCTTCAAGGACGGCATTCAGGGGCCCGAGCTGATGGAGGTCTTCCGCGAGCAGGCGAAGCGCTTCGGCACGGAGGTCGTGCTCGACACGGTCACCGGCGTCGACTTCGACCGGCGGCCCTTCCGGCTGCACCTGGACGCCGGAGGATCGGTCACCGCCGACGCCGTCATCGTCTCCTCCGGGGCCTCGGCGAAGCTCCTCGGCATCGAGTCCGAGACGCGTCTCATGGGCCGCGGCGTGTCTGCCTGCGCGACCTGCGACGGGTTCTTCTTCAAGGGCAAGGAGGTCGTGGTCGTGGGGGGCGGCGACACCGCGATGGAGGAGGCGAACTTCCTGACCAAGTTCGCTTCGAAGGTCACGATCGTGCACCGCCGCGAGGACTTTCGGGCGTCGCGGATCATGCTGGATCGGGCGCGGAGCAATCCGAAGATCGCCTGGAAGCTCTTCGCGACGGTCACCGACATCCAGGGCGACGAGAAGGGCGTCACGGGCGTGACGCTCCAGGACACCCGCACGGGCGCGAGCGAGGCCTTCGCCACCCAGGGCGTCTTCGTCGCGATCGGTCACTCGCCGAACACGGCGATTTTCCGGGGCCAGCTCGAGATGAACGACGTCGGCTACGTCAAGATCAAGCATCCCTCGACCGCCACCTCCGTCGAGGGCGTCTTTGCCGCCGGCGACGTCGCCGACCCGACCTACCGACAGGCCGTGTCCGCCGCGGGCGAGGGCTGCAAGGCCGCGATCGACGCGGAGCGGTGGCTCGCCGCTCAGGGGATCCATGGATGATCCGGAGGGCGACGATCCGCAAAACGCGCGGTTCCTGCCGATCCTCCTCTACGTGCTCGGCTTCATGGCGGCCCTGGCGCTCCTGGCCCTCGCAGCCGGCTGGCTCCTGAAGCGTTTCGCATAACCCGGACCCGGCGCGGCTCGTAAACACTCCGAGCGCCCGTGCTGAAGTATTGGAAAGACCTGAGGTTCCTGCCGCGGCCGGTGTGGGTCGTGGCCGGGTCGCAGCTCGTCAACCGCGCGGGCTCGATGGTCCTCTCCTTCCTGGTCCTGTACCTGACGCGCGAGCGGGGCTTCTCGGCGGAGCACGCGGGATTCGTCCTCTTTCTGTACGGCCTGGGGGCGATCGTGTGCGGCCCGCTCGCCGGGCGGCTCGCCGACCGCTGGGGCTCCGTCCCGCTGATGCGCGCATCCCTCTTTCTCTCGGGCGGAATGCTCCTCGTGTACCCCTTCGCGCACGGAACGGCGGCGATCGCCATCGTGACGATCGCGCTGGCGGTTCTCACCGAGGCCTTCCGGCCCGCGGCGATGTCGTTCTTCGCCGAGACGGTCGAGCCGTCCCGCCGCAAGTCCGCGTTCGCCGTGTACCGTCTCGCGATCAATCTCGGCATGGCGATCGGGCCGGCGGTCGGCGGGATCCTCGCGACGATCGCCTTCAAGTACCTCTTCTTCGTCGACGGCGCGACGTCGATCGCGGCCGGCCTCGTCCTCGCCGCCGTGGCCCTGCCGAACGGGAAAGAAGAAGAAGCGCTTCTACGCCGCCGGAACGCCGGCCCCGTCGACGGCGACCCGCCTGCGCCTCTCGACCGCCGCCCACCTGGACCCGCGCTTCCTGTTCTTCCTCGCCGGGGTGCTGCCGGTCACGGTCATCTTCTTCCAGCACATCTCCTCGATGCCGCTCTTCATCGTCGACAACCTCGGCTTCACGCCGCGCACTTTCGGCCTGCTCTTCTCGCTCAACTGCCTCATCATCGTCGTCCTCGAGATCCCGTTGAACGTCGCGACGGCCCACTGGTCCCACCGTCGAACCCTCGCCCTCGGCGCCATCCTCTCGGGCGCCGGATTCGGGGCCATGGCGTTCGCGCGGGACTTCTGGTCGCTCGCCGGCACGGTCGTCATCTGGACCTTCGGCGAGATGCTCTTCTTTCCCGCCTCCGCCGCCTACGCCACGGACATCGCGCCCGACGCGCGCCGCGGGGAGTACAGCGGGCTCTACACGATGGTCTTCTCGATCGCCTTCGGCGTCGGGCCCTGGGCCGGGACCGTCGTGCTCGAGCGGGCGGGCGCCCGCGTGCTCTGGGGCCTGACGTTCCTGCTCGGGGCGCTCGCCGCGGCGATCTTCGTGAAGCTGCCGGAGCCCTCGCGTCACACGGAGACGGAGCAGACGCTGCCCGACGCGGCAGGGTCTGCCGAAATCTAGCGCGAACGGATGGCGCATTCAGGCGAAGGGAGAGAGCACGAGCTGGCGAAAGAGCTGAGTCTCCCGTCTACGCGGGCGGCGCCGGGGGCTTCGTGCGCATATGGATCTCGGTTCCGCCGCGCTCGAACTTCACCTCGTCCATGAGCTGGTTGATCAGGTAGATCCCGCGGCCGCCCGTCGAGAAGAGGTTCTGGCCGAGGATCGGGCTCGGGATCGAAGCCGGGTCGAATCCCGGGCCGGGGTCCCGCACGACGATCAGCATGCCGCGCGCGTGATCGCAGGCCACGCAGCACTCGACCTGCTTGGAGGGGTCGTGGCCGCTGCCGTGCTCGATCGCGTTGGCGAGCGCCTCGCGCAACGCCAGCTCGATCTCGAACTCGCGGCCGGCGGCGCAGCCCATCTGCGTGACGATCTCCATCACCTTCCCGACGACGGGCGAGATGGCGTTGACGTCCGCCGGCAGGGTCATGTCGACCTTGACGAGAAGATCGCTCGCCTCGAACTCGCAGCGGCTCAACGGCTCGGCGGACATGGCAGTGCTCCTTCCCGGGTCGAGAGAGATTCTAACCATGAAACGCGGCATCCTGGACCGGCGCCGTGCGGGCCAGCCGCTCGGCGAGCGCCTTCCAGCGCGGAGTCGATCGGAGGGGGTCGAACACGGGAAAGTGGATCCGGAACCACAGCAGGGCGTTGCGCTCCTCGTACGCCCGCTCCAGGGCGTCCAGGGCCTCGTCCGCACGGCCGAGCGGGGCCAGGACCACCGCCCGGTCGAAAGGAGGCACGTACTCGCGCCGCGCCCGCTGCTCGAGCTCGCCGAGCACGCGCTCGGCGTCCTCGCGCCGCCCGGCGCGGGCGAGCGCGCCTCCGAGCAGCCCGATGTAGAGGCTGTGATTGCCCTGCGTGATCTCGACGCCCCGCTCGAACTCACGGATGGCCTCGTCGTAGGCGCCCGACTCCTGGCAGGCGATGCCGAGGGACCAGGCTGGAAACCCCGCGTTGGGATCGAGCGCCGCAGCCTTGCGCAGCTCCGTAACCGCCTCCGCATAGCGGCGCCCGTACATGAAGCACCAGCCGAGCTGGGTCTGGAGGTTGGCGTTGTGGGGCTCGAGGGTCAGGCCATGCCGGGTCGCTTCGAACGACTCCTGGGCCCGGCCCACGCAGCCGAGGAACAGGCCGAGCCAGAAGTAGCCGTCGGTCGAACGCGGGGTCTTCTCGATGACCGTTCGAATCTCACGCTCCTCGCGGGCCGCGTCCCAGCCGAAGTAATGCTCGATGAGCCCCAGTGACAGATGCACTTCCGGGGCGCCCGGCGTGAGCTCCTGCGCCCGGTCGGCTGCCCAGCGCGCCCGGCCGTAGGCCTCCCACGTGGGGATGCCGCCGTAGAAACCCCAGAAGCAATAGGCCTCGGTGAGGCCCAGGTACGCGGCGGCGTACCGGTGGTCGCGGTCGATCGCCGCCTCGAGATCCGCGATCGCCGGCTTCGGACGGCGCAGGTTCAGGTTGTAGCGGCCCTTGAGGTACAGGTTGTAGGCCTCGATGTCCTGCGTCGGGCGCACCACTACGGGGGCGTCCGCCGCTCCCATCAGCTTCACGTGGAGCGCCCCGGCGATCGCGCGCGCGAT
Organism: uncultured Acidobacteriota bacterium; assembly: GCA_963810205.1. Taxonomy (GTDB): domain Bacteria; phylum Acidobacteriota; class Thermoanaerobaculia; order UBA5066; family Gp7-AA6; genus DAHUXD01. The sequence goes on along the minus strand of CAWEMP010000018.1, from coordinate 220,842 downwards.
CTCGTCCTGGACGGCGAAGACGTCCTCCATCTCCCGGTCGAACCGCTCCGACCAGAGGTGGTACCCGCTGGCGACGTCGACGAGCTGCGCCGTGATCCGAAGCCGCCGCCCCGCCTGCCGCACGCTGCCTTCGAGGACCGCCCGGACGCCGAGCTCGCGGCCGATCTGACGGACATCGGTATCCTTTCCCTTGTAGGCGAACGAGGACGTGCGCGCGGCAACGCGCAAGGGGGCAATGCCGGTCAGGGCGTTGATGATCTCCTCGGTGATGCCGTCGCTGAAATACTCGGCGTCCCGGTCCGCGCTCATGTTGCGAAACGGCAGCACGGCGATCGAGGTTTCCGCGGGCCCGGAGGCCGTGATCGAGGGCGCGCTGGGAGCGGACGGCTCGACCTGGAGCGCCTCGAGGGCGAAGGCGAAGTCGCGGGCGTTCTGGAACCGCTCCCCGGGCTCCTTCTCGAGACAGTGGGAGATGATCCGCGCGAGGTCGGGAGCGATCTGCGTGCCCGTCGGAGAGGACATCGGGTCCTCCTGCAGGACCGCGATCATGGCCTCGGCCGGACTGTCGCCACGGAAGGCCCGCCGGGCCGTCAGCATCTCGTAGAGGATCGCCCCCAGCGCGAAGAGGTCCGTGCGGTGATCGATCGGACGGCCGCGAACCTGCTCGGGCGACATGTAACCCGGCGTGCCGAGAACCACCCCGGGCTGGGTGCCCGCCGTCGGCGACTGCGAGAGGTCGGCCGAAGCCGACGGCGTCGACAGCACCGCCAGGCCGAAGTCGAGGATCTTGACGAGGCCGTCTCGCGTGAGGAAGAGATTTTCGGGCTTCAGGTCCCGGTGGACGATCCCGCGGTCGTGGGCCGCGGCGAGGCCCTGCGCGATCTGAAGCGCGTACTCGACGGACTTGCGGGCCGGGATCGCGGACGCGGCGAGCCGTCCGCGGAGCGTCTCCCCTTCGAGAAGCTCCATGACGGCGTAGGCGACGCCGTTCGACTCGCCGATGTCGTGGATCGCCAGGATGTTCGGGTGCGAGAGCGCCGCGACCGCCCGGGCCTCGCGCTGGAATCGGGCGATGGCGTCCGGGCTGCCGCCCGAAAGGCCCCGCAGGACCTTGACCGCGACTTCGCGCTCGAGCCGCGGGTCGCGCGCCCGATAGACCTCGCCCATCCCGCCCGCTCCGAGCGAGCCGAGGATCTCGTAGGGCCCGAGCGATCGCGCCGTGAGCGTCACGTCGCCGGAAAGCCTATATCGGGTCAGCGGCCCCTCGCGGCGGCGCCGGAAGGCGCCGTCACGAAGGGCGTCGGCGGACGACGAGTCCGACTAGTCCGCCAGGAAGGTCACCGTGCCGGTGGCCACGTCGTAGATGGCGCCGGCGATGGCGACCTTGCCCGAGTCGATCTGCTCGCGGAGGATCGAACTGCGCGCCTTGATCTCGTGGATCGAGTCGCGAACGTTCTGCTCCGTCACCTTCGTGACGTAGGCCTTGTCCTTCGAGGTGCCCGGGCCCGAATCGCGGACGGCCGACTGGATCTTCGCGAGCACGGCGGTCAGGTTCCCGAGCTTGACGCCGTCGATGGCGCCCTTGACCGCTCCGCACTCGGTGTGCCCGAGCACGAGCACGAGGTGCGCGCCCGTCACTTTCGTCGCGAACTCCAGGCCGCCGAGCACGTCGGTGTCGACGACGTTGCCGGCCGAGCGCAGGACGAACACGTCGCCGATCCCCTGGTCGAGGAGGATCTCGACGGGCGCCCGCGAGTCCATGCAGGAGACGACGGCGGCGTAGGGAAACTGCCCCGACGAGGTCGCGATCACCTTGGCGTTCCAGTCGCGGGCCAGCGGCTTACCGGACACGAACCGGGCATTGCCCTCCTTGAGGCGCTGGAGCGCCTGGGCCGGGGTCATGGACATCTGCGACTCCTTGGTCTGGACCTGGGCGAGCGCGGCCGCGACGGCCGTCGCCACCACAACGACAGTCGAAAACAGGGTCCGGGTCCTTCATCGTCAGCCTCCGTAGATCAGTTGCGTCAGGGCCGGCACCCGCCCCAGCAGTCGCGCGTACAGCGCCAGTTGGCCGCGATGATACTCCTCGTGGGCGATCCCGTGCTGCATCCAGGCGAGGCGCGTCCCCAGCTTCCCGTCGAAGCGCCGGATGAACTGCAGGATGTGCAGCTCCCCCGCCTTCCGGAGAGCGCGCTCGCCGTCGCGGTGACTTCGCGCGAGCGCCGTCGAGCAGGGCTCGGCGCGTCGCCAGGCGCGACACGCCGCGGCCGTGCTCCCGCAGAAGCGCCTCGTAGCTCTTGCGCCGGAAGTCGCCGTCCTCGCGCGAGAGCTCGCCGGACATCAGCAGCCCCGACTCGATGATGTGGCGCGCGAGCTCGGCGACCGTCCGGCTCTCCGGGCGTCGGTCGGTACCCGATGTCCTTTTCCGGGATGTTCCGGAGCTCGTCGATGACTCCCTGCCTCGCGTAGCCCCAGGCCTCGAGCGCCTCTTCCAGGATCGTGAATTCGCTGTCATTCCGTCCAACGGTTCTCCTTTCCGGTCCTGTCGCGCCGCGCGAGACTCCCGGCCGCGCGCCGTCAGCGCGGCGAGCCGGCGTAGACCATGCGCTTGGTGCCCTCGACGCCGGAGCTCTTCAGGAGCGCCTCGGCCTCCGTCGGAGAGAGGCGCCGGCCGACCGGTTCCGGGCGCATTCGCCAGCTCCCAGGCCAGGATCGCCATCACCGCCGTGTCGACGGCGAGCCAGCGCGGGTCGACCCCGTCGAACGTATCGATGACGGTGTGGTGGCGCTCGTCGTAGGTTCCCGGCTCGACCCAGAGCGTCATGGCGGGCACGCCCACCACCATGAAGGGCCCGTGGTCGCGGTCGAAGCTGGCCTCGAGCGTCGTCGCCGTCGCGCCGAAGGACGCGAGCGGCGCGAGCGCCTTCTTCATCGGCGGCTTCGAGGTCCGCCCGCCCGTGGAGCTCGACGCCCTTCGGCGCCTGCGCGCCCGAGTCCATGACCAGGACGGCCTTGAGCGCAGTCGAGCTCCTTCTCATGCGCGACGACGTAGGCGCGCGAGCCGAGCGTGGCCTCCTCCTCGCCCGAGAAGAAGGCGAACCGGATCGTCCGCTTCGGCGTCACGCCGAGCGTCTTCAGGATCCGCGCCGCCTCGAGCACCGCCGCCACGCCCGAGCCGTCGTCGTCGGCGCCCTCGGCGGGGTCCCAGGAGTCGTAGTGCGCTCCGATGAGGACGACCTCGGACGGCGTCCTTGCCCCGGCAGGTCCGCGATCACGTTGCGCTCGAGGTACGGGCTCGTGTCGAACGTGTTGCGCACGTCGAGCGAGAGCTTCACCGGGCCCTTCGCGAGCAGCCGCCGCAGGAGCAGCGCGTCCGGCTTCGCGACCGAGATGACCGGCAGCGGCGCCTTCGGGATAGAAGCCGAACGCCGACGTGTAGACCATCCGGCCGGGCTTGTCCGACGGGATCAGCATCGCCGCCGCACCGGCGTCGGCGAGCGGCGTGCGCCAGGGCCGCGCGCGCCACGAACGACGGATCGACGCCGACCTTCTGCGGATCGACGAGCACCGCGGCGCCGCGCACTCGGTCGGCCGGGACCGGAAGCGCATTCGACGCCGGCGCGCCGATGTCGACGAGCGGCGCGGCGATCGTCCCCGCCGTGCCCGGCACCCAGGCGTACGACCCGACCGTGATCGCCCGGTCGATCGGAGACGTGATCCTTCCGCTGGCCGGCCCGCGTGTCCAGCGCGACTCGAGCGGGTACTCCTCGAAGCGCGCGTTGGCGTATCCGGCGTCCTTCAACGCCGCGAGGATGAGCTCCGAGGCCGCCCGCGCAGCTCCGCGGCTTCCCGTCACGCGGCCGCCGACCGTAGTCGGTCAGCTTCTCGAGAAACGCCGACGCGCCGCCGCTCGTCATCGCGGCGCCGGCGATGCGGGCGGTCGACGGAATCCTGCGCCGCTGCCGCTGTCGTCGATCGCCGCGATCACGATCACCCCTGCCAGTCGATGGAGGAATCTTCATTGTTTCTTCTCCCGTTCCGCGGTTCCGTTCGTCAGCAGCGCGGCGAGCGTCTTCTACTTCTTCAGCCCGGCGCCCAGTTGACGATGGCGGTCAGGGGCGACGTGGTCACCTCACCCGCATCCGTCACTGACCAGGAAGCGCTGGCCGTCGGCGGACACGTCGTAGCTGAACATGTCGGTGGCGGACACGGGCTCGCGGCGGCGGACCGGGAACAGCGGCCGTCGCGACACCCGCTTCGAAGGTCGGTCCGGTCTTCACGTCCACCGCCATCAGTTTGCCGTCGGGAGCGAGGTAGTAGAGCTCCTTTCCGTCACGCCGCCATCGGGGCTCGGTGCCTCCGGCCGTGGAGACCTTCCAGTTGCCGCCCGGTCCCGGAAAGGGCGCGACGGCGATCTCCCACTTCCCCGACTCGTTCGACGCGTACGCGACCCATCGCCCGTCCGGCGAGAACTGGCCCTGGCTCACGCCGAACGACGCCTTGAGAAACGGGATGGGCTTGCCGCCGCCGCCGACCGGCAGCGCCCACAACTCGAGATTCGTCGTCGCATCGACGGCGCGATACAGGATGAACCGCCCATCCGGCGACCAGTCGGTCACGTACTTCGTTCTGTCCGACGCGAGAACCGGCTCCTCGCGCCGACCCCGCTCGAGCTCCTCTGATAGATGTCCGGATGGCCTCGGCGCAGAGACATGAAAGCGATTCGCTGCCCGTCGGGCGACCAGATTGGCCCGGCGTCGAGCGCCGGATCCGACGTGAAGCGCGTCGCGACGCCGCCGAAGATTGGTAGATCCAGACGTCCAAGTTTCCCGACTGATGATCCGTGATGTCCAGGGCGACCCTCGTTCCGTCGGGCGAAATGCGCGGATTGGCCAGGTCACCCTCCGTGCCCACGGAACCGACCTCCCGGCCGCTTCGATCCAGCCAGAGCAGCCGCGAAAGGACCGAGCTCGATTCCGCCTGATAGACCAGCAGGCCGTTTGCGGAAACGGAGAAGAGCGCCCCGAACGTCTGAGGAAAGTACTGGATGTTCTCGGCCACCAGAAAGGGATCACCCGTGATTCGAAGGCTTCCGCGCGTCGAAGGGTTGTGCGACCAGATGCTGCTCGCGCCTGAAGAGCACGAACCCGGGCGCGGCGTACGCCAGGGTCGACTTTGCGGCCACGATGAGTCTTTCCTCGCTCGAGTCGAGCGACCGGACGTAGATCCCCATCTTCTCCCGCTCGGCCCCGGACCCGAAGCTGGCGACCAGGTAGAGGAAGTGACGCCCGTCGGGCAGGAAGTACGGCCACCGATGAGAGCTCTCACCCCGTGTCTTGTCGAGTCGTGTCACGGCCGTCGCGCGCCCGCCGGACGCCGGGACGCGATAGAGCGGACCATCGACGACGGGCGAGAAGAGGATCACGCCTTCCCGGCTCCAGCTCCCGCCGCGAGGAACCGGCGCGTCGCAGAGCGTCTGGGGCGGCCCACCCGAGGCGTCGATCCTCTTGAGCTTTCCGTCCGCGAAGAAACCCAGAAGAGCGGCCGTCGGGCGACCAGAACGGAAACGACGGATTCTCCGTGCCCGGGAGGGGCTGCGCGGCCAACGAATCCAGAGGCCGGATCCAGAGCAGGTTCTTGCCGGCGGAATCCCTCGCGACGAAGGCGAGCCTGGTCCCGTCTGGCGAAAGGGCGATGCTGCGCAAGGCCGACTTGTCCGTCAGAATGATCGAGGAGCGCATCGGAATCGCAAACGCCGTCGGCCCGCGCCCGTGGCGAAGCACGGCGGCCCCGGCCGCGAGCAGCGCGAGGATCGCCACACCCCACGCGAGCCGCTCGCGATTCCTGCGGCGAGAAACGGCCGGCGCGGCCACCCCGGCCTGCGAGCCGGACTCGCCGATCCACTTCAGCTCGCTGCCGAGGTCCGCCGCGTTCTGCCAGCGGTCCTCCGGATCCTTGGCCAGGCACTTCTTCACGACCCGGTCGAGTGCCGGCGGCGACATCGGCTGCACCGCCGAGATCGACGGCGGGTCCGAGCGACATGATCGCCGTGATCAATGACGCCTGGCTCGCCGCCGAGAACGCCTTCCTCCCCGTCGCCATCTCGTACAAGACCGCGCCGAACGCGAAGATGTCCGTCCGCCCGTCGGCGTCCTTGCCCTCGAGCTGCTCCGGCGCCATGTACTGGAACGTCCCGAGGATCGTCCCTTCCTGCGTCAGACCCTGCTGCGTCGGGAGTGACGTCAGGCTCGACTGCGGCGTCGCGCGGCGCCATCGCCTTCGCCAGCCCGAAGTCGAGCAGCTTCACGCCCGACTTCGTCAGCATCACGTTGCCGGGCTTCAGGTCCCGGTGCACGATCCCCTGCCGGTGCGCCTTGTCCAGCGCGTCCGCGATCTCGATGTCCGTACCGCAAGCGTCTGCTCGAGCGGCAGCGGCCCTTTCGCCAGACGATCCGACAGCGTCTCGCCCTCGAGCAGCTCCATTACCAGGTACTCGCGTCTCGCCCTCGCGCCCCACGTCGTACAGCGCGCAGATGTGAGGATGCGAGAGCTGCGAAATCGTCTTCGCCTCCCGCTCGAACCGCTGGCGCACTTCCGGAGACGCCGACATGTGCGACGGCAGCACCTTCACCGCCACCGTCCGCTCCAGCCGCGTGTCCCGCGCCTTGTAGACCTCCCCCATCCCGCCCGCGCCCAGAGGCGACAGGATCTCGTAGGGACCGAGGCGCGAGCCGGCCGACAGCGTCACTTCGCCTTCTCGAGGACCGAAGTCCAGTTCAAGACCACCGCGATCGGCAGCGCGGCGTCCTCGCGAACGGGCGTGATGACGAGAAACCGCTGCCCGTCTCGCGTCACGTCGTATCCGGAGGCGCCGATGTCCCCGCGCGTCTCGAAGAGCGGGGTCGGAATCCCGGCCTCGAGCGCCCCACCGGTCTGGATCGGGACAGCCATCAGCTTTCGGTCGGGTGCAAGGTAGTAGAGCTCCTTCCCGTCTCCTCGCCAGCGCGGAGTCGTGCCGCCGGCCGTCGAGACCTGCACCCTCTCCCCGGGCCCCGGGAATGGCGCGACGTAGACCTCTTCCTTTCCGGCTTCGTCCGCGACGGTCGCGATCCAGCGTCCGTCCGGCGAAAACTTGGCGTGCGTTTCCATGGCGCTGGTCTTGGCGAAGGGGAAAGGCTTGCGGTCTCCTTGCAGCGGGACGATCCAGAGGTCCCAGTTCGATGACGCGTCCGGGGCGACGTACGCGATCAGGCGTCCGTCCGGGGACCAATCGACGGGGATCTCGGCGTCCTTCGTCTTGAGCAGGGCTTCCTCGGGCCCGCCGCCGACCGACCGCACGAAGAGACGCGGAGGGCCGCCGCGGATCGAGCTGAAGGCGATGCGGGAGCCATCGGGGGACAAGACGGCGCTACCGTCGTTCGAGTCGCCCTCCGGACGCGAGCCGTGCCTTCGAGCCCCGGACGAGATCGTAGATCCAGACGTTCCTGCTCTGGCCGTCGGCTCCCCGGACGCACGAGGGCCAGCCTGCGTCCGTCGGACGAGAGACGCAGGCCGATGTAGCCCCCGGCCTCCCCCACCGCGCCCACCTGCCGGCCCTGCCGGTCGAACCAGAGAAGCCTCGAGGGAAAGGTCACGGCCCGGCCGTAAGCGAGAACGCCGGTCGCCGAGACGGAAAAGTAGCCGAACTTCCGAGGGCCCATGACGGCGACGCCCTGAGCGACCGGAATCGGCTCGCCCGAGGCTCGGAGCGCTTTCGCATCGAATCGCTGGGCGAGCAGGTTTCCGTCGCGCGCGAAGAGCACGTAGCCCGGCTCCGCGTAGACCGGATTCGAAGCCTCGGGCACCACGACCCGCACCTCCTTCGAGTCGAGCGAGCCCACGCGGATGCCGCCGTTCTGGTTCTTCGATTCCGGGTTGGCGCCGAGATAGGAGAAGTACAGGAAGTGCCGCCCGTCGGGCAGAAAGTGAGGCCAGCGCTGGCTGTCCTCGCCGTGGGCGCTGTCGAACGCGAGCACCGGCTCGGGCTTGCCACCGGAGGCGGTCACGCGGTGGATGGGACTCCCGGCGGAGGGAGAGAACAGGATGACGCCGTCACGACTCCATGTCCCGCCGCGCCCCGCCTCCGCGTCGCAGAGCACCTGGACGGGACCTCCCGAAGCGTCCATGCGCTTCAGCTTTCCGTCGGCGAAGAAGCCGATGGAGACGGCTGTCCGGAGACCAGAAGGGGTAGATCACCGTCCTCGGTTCCCGGCAGGGGCCGAGCCCGAAGACCGTCGAGAGGGCGAGCCCACAGGGACAGTCTTTCGGTCCCTGTCCGCCGCCTTGAACACGAGGAGTCGGCCATCGGGAGACACGGCGGGCGCCATGTCGAGATCCTGCCCTGCACATCGCGGTAGGGCGACTCGTCGGTGGGGACGACCTCGAACCGGACGATGCGCGCCGGAGCCGTCGGCCGGCGGAGGAGGCCGATCCCGAGGGCGGCCGCCGCCAGTGCGGCGACGCCGAAGGCGCCCCAGGCGATTCGCTCGCGATTCCGGCGGCGGGAGGCGAGCGCCACCGGCGCCGCGACACCGGCCGCGGAGCCCTCGGCGATCCACTTGAGCTCCTTGGCCACGTCGCCGGCCGATCTGCCAGCGGTCCTCGGGATCCTTGGCGAGGCAGGTCTTCACGACCCGGTCGAGCGCCGGCGGCGACATCGGCTGGACGGACGAGATCGGCGCCGGCTCGCTCGACATGATCGCCGTGATCAAGGACGCCTGGCTCGACGCCGAGAACGCCTTCTTTCCCGTCGCCATCTCGTAGAGCACGCGCCCGAACGCGAAGATGTCCGTCCGCGCGTCGGCGTCCTTGCCTTCGAGCTGCTCCGGCGCCATGTACTGGAACGTCCCGAGGATCGTGCCTTCCTGCGTCAGGCCCTGCTGCGTCGGCAGCGACGTCAGGCTCGACTGCCGCGCTCGCCGGCGCCATCGCCTTGGCCAGGCCGAAGTCGAGCAGCTTCACACCCGACTTCGTCAGCATCACGTTGCCGGGCTTCAGGTCCCGGTGCACGATCCCCTGCCGGTGCGCCTTGTCCAGCGCGTCGGCGATCTCCATGCCGTACCGCAGCGTCTGCTCGAGCGGCAGCGCCCCCTTCGCCAGCCGCTCCGACAGCGTCTCGCCCTCGAGGAGCTCCATGACGAGGTACTCGGTCTCGCCCTCGCGCCCCACGTCGTAGAGCGCGCAGATGTGCGGATGCGAGAGCTGCGAGATCGTCTTCGCCTCCCGCTCGAAGCGCTGGCGCACTTCCGGGGACGCCGACAGGTGCGACGGCAGCACCTTGACCGCCACCGTCCGCTCGAGCCGCGTGTCCCGCGCCTTGTAGACCTCCCCCATCCCGCCGGCGCCGAGCGGCGACAGGATCTCGTAGGGGCCCAGGCGCGACCGGCGGCGAGCGTCACGGCTGCCTTCCGCCGGTGCGCGGCGCTTCAACTCCTCCGAGAAATTCAGGACCACGTTGAGGTGGGTGGCCACCGACTGCACGTCGCGCTGGATCATGACGAATCGCCGGTCATCGGGACGACACGTCGTAGGCCGCGTCGCCACGGCGCGTCGGCACGAAGCGGCCCTCGAACAGCACTGCGGAGTCTCCGCCGAGAAGGTCTGGCCGGCCGCGACGCGAACCGACCATCATCTTGTCGCCGGCACGATAGAAGATCTCCTTGCCGTCGGGAGACCAGACCGGCTCGGTTCCGCCGGAGACCGAAATCTGCCACTTGCCTCCCGGCCCGGGAAAGGGCTGCACGTAGATCTCGTCGCGTCCCGACTCGTTGGAGACGTAGGCGAGCCAGCGGCCGTCAGGAGAGAAGCGCGGCCGCTCGCTCGTTGAAGGGCGTGCGCAGCCAGGGGCGCCGGTGCGACCTTCTCGCCGAACGTCAACAGACCAGATGTCGCCGGAGAAGACGGGATCGAACTCGGTGTAGACGAGCGTCCTTCCGTCCGGAGACCAGGAGCTGACGTGAGGGTGCGTCGCGCTCGCCAGGAGCCGCTCTTCGGCGCCGCTGCCGTCGGACGGACTTCGAGTAGATGGCGCGAGGGCTTCCCGCGCGGTCGGCGCTGTAGGTGACCTCTGGCGCCGTCGGGAGTCCAGACGGCGTCTCGTCCTCCCCCGCGTCGAAAGTCAGCCGCGCCGACGCGCCTCGAGAGATGTCCAGGACCCAGATGTCCGGGTTGTCTCGCCCGGATCGTGACCGCGAGCCGCTTCCCGTCGGGCGAGAGGCGGGGCTCCTCGTAGGTGCGGGCTCGAAGGGAGCGGCTCGACCTTGCCCTGTCGGTCGACCCAGACCAGGGTGTGCTCGGGGCGGAGACCCGGGAGCGTAGGCGAGAGTTCCGACGGCCGAAAGACCGAACAGACGGGCTGTTGAACGGGGAGAGGATCATCACGCCGTCCAGGACCGAGACGGCGGGCCCGGTCAGCTCCAGGCGCCTGACATCGAAGGGCGCGGCGAAGAGCGACCCGCCGCGCGCAAAGACGAGATGGCCCGAGGGGGAATAGCGCGCTCCGTTCCCTCGATCAGGTCGCGTGCGCTTGCCGGTCTTCGAGGGAGAAGACGGAGGCCTGCGCCTCGCCGAGCGAGTCGTGAAGAGAACCGCCTCGTCTCCCGGCAGGATTTCCGGCCAGTAGAAGGTACCTCGCCGTGCTTGGCATCCGGGGCAGGAGCATTCGAGATGTCCCGCCCGAGGCGGAGACGCGCAGCAATCCGGAGGTGCCCGAGGAAAAGACGATGGTGCCGTCCGAGCCCCAGCTCGCCCCTCGGACCTCGGCGGCTTCGCAGATGCGTCTGCGGCACTCCTCCTTCGACCGGGACCTTCATGAGCCTGGTGCCGGCGAAGAACCCGAGCCACCGAGAGTCGGGGGAGAAGAAGGCGCTCATCGCGCCCTCGCTGTCCCGAACGGGCATCGCGTCCAGACGGTCGAGGGAGCGCAGGTAGAGCTGTGTCGTTCCGCCGTGTTCCGCGGCGTAGACCAGGCGAGTCCCGTCGGGAGAGAACGCGAGCGTCTGCGCGCCGTAGGAAGCCAGCGGCGCGTCGGAGGGAAGAAGCATCGAGAGCCATGCTGGCTTCGGCGCCTCGCGCGCCGGCTCGCGGGAGAGCCACCACCGAACCCCGAGCCCTCCGACCAGGGCTCCGAGAATGACGCCTGCGATCGTGCCAGTGGCCCCGAGGCGCACGCGGCGGCGCAGGGCGATCGGCGCGGGAACTCCCGCCTGCGAGCCGGATTCGCCGATCCACTTGAGCTCGCTGCCGAGGTCCGCGGCGTTCTGCCAGCGATCCTCCGGGTCCTTGGCGAGGCACTTCTTCACCACGCGGTCGAGCGCGGGCGGCGACATCGGCTGCACCGCCGAGATCGGCGGCGGGCTCGCTCGACATGATCGCCGTGATCAGCGACGCCTGGCTCGCCGCCCGAGAACGCCTTCTTCCCCGTCGCCATCTCGTAGAGCACCGCGCCGAAGCGCGAAGATGTCCGTCCGCGCGTCGGCTTCCTTGCCCTCGAGCTGCTCCGGCGCCATGTACTGGAACGTCCCGAGGATCGTCCCTTCCTGCGTCAGACCCTGCTGCGTCGGAAGCGACGTCAGGCTCGCCTGCGTCGCCGCCGGCGCCATCGCCTTGGCCAGGCCGAAGTCCAGCAGCTTCACGCCCGACTTCGTCAGCATCACGTTGCCGGGCTTCAGGTCCCGGTGCACGATCCCCTGCCGGTGCGCCTTGTCCAGCGCGTCGGCGATCTCCACGCCGTACCGCAGCGTCTGCTCGAGCGGCAGCGGGCCCTTCGCCAGCCGATCCGCCAGCGTCTCGCCCTCGAGGAGCTCCATCACCAGGTACTCGGTCTCGCCCTCGCGCCCGACGTCGTAGAGCGCGCAGATGTGCGGATGCGAGAGCTGCGAGATCGTCTTCGCCTCACGCTCGAACCGCTGCCGGATCTCCGGAGAGGCCGACATGTGCGACGGCAGCACCTTCACCGCCACCGTCCGCTCCAGCCGCGTGTCCCGCGCCCGGTAGACCTCCCCCATCCCTCCCGCGCCGATCGGCGAGAGGATCTCGTAAGGGCCCGAGCCTCGTTCCCGCCGCGAGACTCACGTCAGCCGACCCACTTCCGCGGCCATCTCGCTTTCGTTCGCGGCGCGAATAGTCTCCCGACCGAAGGGAGGGAGGAGGTTCGCGCCGCGGGAGCGAAGCGCCGCGAGGGATCAGGCGAGCGGTCGAGCCGGCATCCCGGCGAGCCGCTCGCCGGTGCGCCGCAGGCGCAGACCCCGAGCGAAGCGCAGCGACGGTTCATGGCGGAGGCGACGCCGCGACGACCCCGATGTTGGCGATCGTGTCCCCCTTCCTCATGGAGGGCACCGAGCAGATGTAGAGCACGACGCCGGCCTCCGGCGCGCGCGCCTCGAAGGTTTTCCGACCCACGTAGTCCGTCACGTACCCCACCCGCATGCCCTGTGCGACGTAGGTTCCACGAGCGACGAGCGGATAGAAGATCCCGGTCTGCTCGCTCGCGATGGTCTTGATGGACTCGATCCAGACCGGATGATCCACCATCGCGGGCGTGCCGGGCAGCATCTTGAGCAGTCGCATGACCGAGAGGCTCCCGTCGACGAGAGCCGACACGTCCGCCGGGTCCACGGTCCCCGCGCGGCCCGCCTCGACCGTGATCGACGGCTTGCCTCGCGTGGATGCCGTCGCGTCGAGATAGCGCGAGGCGCCGGGATCCGTCGGGCGGTCGGCGGAGATGATGATCGTGCCGAGGCCGAACGCCAGGACCATCTGGCGCGAAGCGGCGTCCTGCTTTTCGTTTCCGGTCTTCAGCCAGTAGCTGTAGGGCCGCAGATCCTCGTCGAGATCGCCGCCGTGAAAGTCGATCAGGTAGTCGCACCGCTCGACGATCTGCCGCGTGATGAGTAGAAGGGCGCGCTCCGTCTGCGTCCCGTCCGCCTTGCCGGGATAGAAGCGGTTCATGCTCTTGCCGTCCACCGGATTGACGTGCGGAACCTTCTGCTCGAAGGACGGCGTGTTGACGAGCGGGACCAGGATGACCGTGCCGGACACCTCGCGCCGGGTCGAGCCTCTCGATCAGCCGCTCGATCGCGATGATCGAGGCGTACTCGGTCCCGTGCGCGCCGGCGACGAGAGCCAGCACCGGCCCCGGCCGCGCCCCCCGGACGACGGCGACGGGAATGTCCAGCGCCGCGTCGGAGCCCGCGGGGACCGCGAGAACGCCGGTGGCTTTCTGGCCGGAATTCGCGGAAGCCGTGCCGACGGTGAACGGGGCCTGGTCCGGGCCGGCGGCCGAGCAACAGAAGCTGACGAGCAATCCGGCCGCGGCGGACAGCAACATCTTGATCATGGCAACCTCCCGGCGAGATTCGAGCCGCGAGCGTCATCGGTGGCGACTTCGTCTCCGCGTCGTTCCGAAGTGGAGGATGAAGATGTCCCCCGTCCTACGCCCTCGCGTATAGAAGAGCTTCGAGCCGTCGCGCGAGATCCTGGGATTTTCGATGTAGAGGTCGAGCCCGGAGAAGTCTGTCACCTTCTGCGGAACGGCGGTCGCCCAGCCCTGCGCCGGGCCGGGCACGCGGTAGAGGTTCTTGTGCGCCGGCTGGAAATACAGCCAGCGGCCGGACGGCGAGAAGAACGGGTGGTAGGCCTCGTACGGCCCAGTCGCGACCGAGCCGCGGGGTTCCGCCGGCGACCGGGATGGCCACGATGTTCATCGCGCCGCCCTCGCTGCTCTGGTACGCGAGCCACTGACCGGCGCGATCGACGGAAAGAAGCGTCCGGCTTCTGGCTCCCGCGCAACGGGCTCGGTGGCGCCCGAGACGAGATCGAGCCGCATCAGGTTTTCGCCGCGCTGGATGATGCGCCTTCCGATCCGACAACCAGACCATCTGCCCTGAGAAGTCGGTGACCCGCCGCGGGTTGGTGCCGTCCGCCTTCATGATCCAGAGCGCCTGGGCGCCTTCGCCGGCTCCGCCGACCGATCGAGAAAACGCGATCTCGCTGCCGTCGAGCGACCACTCGGGGTACGTCTCCGAGTAGTTCGGATCGCGCGTGAGCTCGACCGGAAGCGCCGGCGGATCGATGCGCCAGAGATGCGCCCGGGCGCCGCGGTCCGCCGCGAAGACGACCGCTTTCCCGTCGGGGGCGGGGTCGAAGAATCCCACGCGGTTGTTTCCGGAGGTCAGCTCCCGGACCGGTCCCGTCGCGCGACCGGCCTCCGCATCGAACGGAAGCTCCTCGAGGTTGAGACTCTCGTCCACCGCGGAGAACGCGACCGCCGTTCCGTCGCGCGAGGCCTTCGCCCCGAGGTCGGCGCCGCGCCCGAAGGTGAGCGGCTCGGGCCGTCCCGAAAGCTCTCCCCGCGTCGAGCGAGAAGGGCGCCCGCCAGAGCGTGCGGCCCTTGCCGGGCGTGTCGTTCGTGTACAGGATGCTCGTCGATCCGGGCCCCCATGCCGGCGCCTCGCCGCGAGCGAGGACCTTCGCTTTCCCGCCTCCTCGCGGGGACGACCTCGACCTGATTGCCGTTCTGGAAGAGCAGCCACCGGCCGTCCTCCGAGAGGCTCGGGAACAGAAATACCGGGCCACGATAGGGCTCTTCGATCGGCAGGTCGCGGCTCTCCCCTCCCGCCGCGGGAACGACGCGCGATCCGCGTATTTCGGAAAGTGCCGTGAACGTAGAGGAGGCTCGCTCCGTCCGGCGTCCAGGACGGGCAATCTCCGTTCTCGACGATCCGGCGGGCCGGACCCCCGAGGGCGGGCATCACCCAGATGTCGCCTCCGACGAGCGGCAGGCCGGGAGCCGCGTGAATGATGTCCGAGCTGCTCGAGCGATTCGAGACGAACGCGATCTCGCGGCCGTCGGGAGAAATGGCCGGCTGGATGTCCGCCGCCCGGTTGTTCGTCAGATTGAGCGCGGGCCCGCCCGCGATCTGCTGCAGATAGATCTCGAAGTTCCCGTCGCGGTCGGAGACGTAGGCGATCGTCTGTCCGTCGGGAGAGAACGTCGGCTCCCCTTCGTAGCCCGGATCCGTCGTCAGCGGCGTGATCGTCGCCTCGCTCCAGTCCGGCGCGGGAGCCGTCGCCCGACCGGCCGCGAACGAAGTAGCCGGCGAGCGCCGCGGCCGCAGCGAGTGCCGCGACGCCGAGCCACTTCCACACCGGGGCGGAGCGCGGCGCGGCCGGAGCGACCGCCACGGCGGCGGAGCCCGTCGTCCCGGAGGCCGTCTCCAGGGCGAAGGCGAGGTCCCGCGCCGACTGGAAGCGCTTCTCGGGCTTCTTCTCCAGGCAGTGCCGAAGGACCGGGACGAGCGCCGATGCATCCGCAGCCGACCGACGTCGGCTCGCGGGGCTCCTCCTTGAGGATCGCCGTCATCGTCTCGGCCGCGGTCTCCCGCTGCAAAGGCCCGGCTTCCCGTCAGCATCTCGTAGAGCACGGCGCCGAACGAAAAGATGTCGGACCGGTGATCGACCGCGATGCCCCGGACCTGCTCCGGCGACATGTAGCCGACCGTGCCCATCACCTTGCCGGGCTCCGTGTAGCCCGAGACGGTCGGCGACTGTGTCTCGTCGCGGGCGTCTGGCGAAGCCAGCGCCGGGCTTGGCGAGGCCGAAGTCGAGGATCTTGAGCCGCTCGTCGCGCGTGATGAAGATGTTGTCGGGCTTCAGGTCCCGATGGACGATCCCCTTCTCGTGGGCCGCGGCGAGGCCCAGCGCGATCTGCACGCCGTACTCCGTCGCCTTGCGGGAAGACAGCGGCCCCGACGCGAGGGCCTCGCGCAGCGTCTCGCCCTCGAGAAGCTCGGACACGGCATAGGCGACCGCTGCCCTCGTGCCCGAAGTCGTGGATCGCGAGGATGTTCGGGTGCGACAGCGCCGCGACCGCCTTCGCCTCCCGCCCGAAGCGCGCCAGCGCGTCGTCATCCTCCGCCAGGCGCTCCGGCAGCACCTTCACCGCCACCGTCCGCTCGAGCCGCGTGTCCCGCGCCCGGTACACCTCTCCCATGCCGCCCGCACCGAGCGGCGCCAGGATCTCGTAGGGCCCGAGCCTGGTTCCTGCCGCGAGCGTCATCTCAGCCGACCTCCAACAAGCCCGGCGATTTCATTTCATGGCACTCTCTCTATCGTTCGCGGCGCGAATAGTCTCCCGACCGAAGGGAGGGAGGAGGTTCGCGCCGCGGGAGCGAAGCGCAGCGAGGAGGTCAGGCGTGCGGTCGAGCGCCGTCCGCGAGCCGCGCGCCGGTGGCGAAGCCAGACCTCCGAGTCAGCGGAGCGACGGTCCCCCATCCCGCCCGCGCCCAGCGGCGACAGGATCTCGTAGGGGCCGAGCTTCGTTCCGGCCGCGAGCGTCATTTGCTGAGCCGTCTTTACTTCTTCTCGAGCCCCGCCGTCCAGTTGGTCACGAGCGCCACGCGCGGCGCCGCGGTCCCCTGCGGGAGCACGGCGAGGAGGAATCTCTCGCCGTCGGGCGTGATCGCGACGGCAGTAGCCGAAGGGACCTTGAAGAGCTTCTTCGGCGGGCCGACCTCGAGCCCCGACGGGCTGGCCTTGACGTCCACGGAAACCACGTCGTTATCCGGAGTTCCGTAGAGGATCTCCCGGCCGCCCTTGAAGAAGGCTCCTCCCTGGGAGCCGCCCGCGGAGATCTGGTACTTGCCGCCCGGCCCCGGAAACGGAACGACGTAGAGCTCGTCCCGCCCCGACTCGTTCGAGGAGAAACTCACCCACTTGCCGTCCGGCGAGAAGGAGGCGCCGGTCTCGTTGAACTCTCCCGCGAGGAACGGGAACGGCTTCCGGTCGCCGGAGAGCGGGACCATCCAGATGTCTTCACCCGTCGTGACGCCGCTGCGCTGGTGCACCTGCACCGCGAGGTAGGCGCCGTCCGGAGACCAGTCGAGCGGGGTCGCCGGCTTTCCTTGAAACACGAGCTCTTCCTGGCCGGAGCCGCTCAAGGCCTTCACGCGAATCTGATCGACCCCCTTCTTGTCCAGCCTCTGGAACGCGATGCGGCTCCCGTCCCGCGACCACACGGGCGACTCCGAGAGGTCGCCGAACGTGAAACGGGTGCGGACCCCGCGGCCGTCGACGAGCCAGATCGATCCGGCCCCCGTCGTCGGATCGTTGATCCAGGCGGCGATGCGCTTTCCGTCCGCCGAAAGCGAAAGACCCTGGTACTCCGCGGGCTCCCCCAGGGGCTCGCCCAGCGGCTTTCCCGCGCGATCCATCCACGTGAGCCGGGTCGCGGCCGAGCCTGCCGCGCCGAGGGCGTACACGAGGACGCCGTCCTCCGAGGCCGCGAACACGCCCCGGAAAAACGCCGGGTCGTACTGCACGCCCTCGGCCACCGGGACCGCTTCCCCGACGAGACGCCGGGCGCCCGGGTCGAAGCGCTGCGCGAGCAGGATCCGCTCGCGCACGTAGAGCAGGTAGCCCGAGGCATAGACGACGTTCGAGCGGGCCTGCAGGAGGAGGGTCTTCTCGTTCGAGTCGAGGGCCCCGAGGTAGATCGCGTTCGAGTCGCTCTTCGTGCCGGCCGAATGCGCGCCCGCCATGTAGAGGAAGTGGCGCCCATCCGGCAGAAACGTCGCCCACCGGTGCGTCGTCTCGACGCGAGCGCCATCGAGCGTCGTCGCCGGCTTCGGCGTGCCCCCCGCCGCGGGGACCCGAACGAGGCCCGTCGTCGTGTCCGGCGAGAAGAGAATGACGCCATCCCGATTCCAGGCGCCGCTGCGGCCCGCCGGCGCGTCGCACACCGGAAGCGGCGGCGCGCCGGAGATGTCCACCTTCTGGAGCTTGCCGTCGGCGAAGAACGCGAGAAACCGGCTGTCGGGCGACCAGAACGGAAAGGTCGCCCCATGCGTCCCGGGAATCGGCCTGGCCGCGAGCTCGCCCGTGGGCCGGAGCCACAGCAGGGTCTTGCCGTCGGCATCCTTCGCAGAGAACGTGATGAGGCGGCCGTCCGGCGACACCGTGAGCGAGCCGCAGCCCGCCTCGGACAACTGGAGCTCGGACTTCTCGGCCGGCAGCACGAACGCGCCGACGCGCGTCGCCGCGCGCGGCGCCCGGCGAAGGTAACCGAACGTCGCGAGTCCGGCCGCGACGATCGCCGCGGCCGCGACGGCCCAGGCGAGCTTCTCCCGGTTCTTGCGGCGCGCGACGACCGGCGCGGGCAGCCCCGCCTGCGAGCCGCCCTCGGCGATCCACTGGAGCTGGAGCTTCGCGTCGTGTGCCGTCTGGAAGCGGTCCTCCGGGTCCTTGGCGAGGCAGGTCTTGACGACGCGGTTCAAGGCCGGCGGGATCATCGGCGAGATCTCCGAGATCGCCGGCGGGTCGTCGCGCAGGATCGCCCCGATGAGCGAGGCCTGGCTCGAGCCGGAGAACGCCTTCTTGCCCGTCGCCATCTCGTAGAGCACGGCGCCGAAGGCGAAGAGGTCGCTGCGGGCGTCGGCGTCCTTGCCCTCGAGCTGCTCGGGCGCCATGTACTGGAAGGTGCCGAGCACGGTGCCGCGCTCGGTCAGCGGCTGGCTCGCCTGCATCTCCGTCGCGAGGCGCGAGACGCCGGACGAAACGTCGCGGCCCGCCGCCTGGAACTTCGCCAGGCCGAAGTCGAGCAGCTTGACCCCGGATTTCGTCAGCATCACGTTGCCGGGCTTCAGGTCCCGGTGCACGATGCCCTGCCGGTGCGCCTTGTCGAGCGCGTCGGCGATCTCGATCCCGGACCGCAGGAGCTGCTCGGCCGGCAGCGGGCCCTTGCTCAGGCGATCCGCCAGCGTCTCGCCCTCGAGGTACTCCATGACGAGGTACTCGGTCTCGCCCTCGCGGTTGACGTCGTAGAGCGCGCAGATGTGCGGGTGCGAGATCTGCGAGATGGTCTTCGCCTCGCGCTCGAATCGCTGCCGCAGCTCCGGGCTCGACGAGAGATGCGGCGGCAGGACCTTGACCGCGACCGTGCGCTCGAGACGCTCGTCTCGCGCCTTGTAGACCTCGCCCATCCCGCCCGCGCCGATCGGCGCCAGGATCTCGTAAGGCCCGAGCTTCGTCCCGGCCGCGAGCGTCATTGGCCCTCGCGGTCTTCTTGAGGGCCGCGGCCCAGTTGCACCGAGCACGTTGGTCGGCTCCTCCTCCGACGAGATCTCGCTGCGTTGACGAGAAAGCGCTTGCCGTCCGGGAATACGTCGTACTGAGGATCGACCGCCATCGGAGACCGCGAGCTTGAAGAGAGGCGCCGGGGCTTCGGTCTGAAAGGGCGCGGTGCCCTTTACAGCCGCGGCCATCAGCATGTCATCGGGAGCGAGAAGTAGATCTCGCGGCCGTCGCCTCTCCAGGCAGGAGTCTGGTCGCCGCGGTTCGAGACTCTCCACGTTCCGCCGGATTCGGGAACGGCCGGACGTAGACCTCGAAGGCGCCCGAGACATCGGATGTGTATGCCACCCACCGGCCGTCGGGAGAGAAGCGGGCATTCCGCTCGGAGAAGGTTGTCGCCAGAAACGGCGCTGGCTTCTCGATCTCCCTCGAGAGGAAGCAGCCAGAGGTCCGCCCGGTCTCGAGGCGTACTGAGCTGGAAGATCAGCGAGCGGCCGTCCGGCGCCCACGATTCGGCGGTCTTCGCGTCTTCGGTCGCGAGAACGAGCTCTTCGCTGCCCGGCTGTCGGCCCGCATTTCGTAAAGGTTGCCCGAGGCGCCCTTGCGGTCCGAGTTGAAGACGATCCGCGTACCCTCGGGCGACCAGATCGGGCTCTGGTCGTCCCCCGGGTCCAGAGTCATGCGCGTCGCCACGTTCCGAGCGATGTCGATCGTCCAGATGTCCCGACGGTGGTGTCGGCCACTCCGCGGCGGCCAGCCGCTGACCGTCCGGAGAGAGATGAGGGTAGTACCAGGTCCCGGCCTCCGCGAGCCTTCCGATCTCGCGTCCCTGGCGATCGAGCACCACCGGCTGGCTCGTCGAGCTCGCTGGAGCGCGCCAGCAGATCGTTCCCTCGAGAGAAGCGGAGATGGCCCGCAGGCCCCTCGTCGACGAATTCGGCGACGATCGTCGCCGAGAGGCGTCGCGTGAACGGGAACGCCCGAGCCGTCGGCGTCGGACGCGCTGCGCCGAAGGGAGCTGGCCGCGGACGAATAAGAGGTATCCCGGGTTCGCGTAGCCGCGATCGAGCTCGACTGCACGACGTGCTTGACCTTGCCCGACCCGACCTCCCCGACGATGATCTCGCCGGGCCCTGTCCGGTGGACCCGTGGCGAAGTAGAGGAAAGCCGCCCGTCCGGGAAGCGGGCCGCGGATGGAAGTCCCGCTCCGGCTTGTCCAGAGCGTGAGCACGGCTTGACCATCCCTCCCGAGGCCGAAACCTGCATGAGGCCCGGTAATGCCGGCGCGAAGACGACCGGTCGGCTTCGTCCCAGCACGCACCGCGAACGTCGTCGTCACAGAGGCCAGCGTCGCTCCGAGGCGCGGCCACCCGAGTCGCGATGCCTTTGAGAGCTCCGCTGGCGACATACCCCACGGAACGGCCGTCGGGCGACCAGAAGGGAAGGTGCGCGCCTTCGGTTCCCTGCAACCTCGCCGCTTGATCTCGAGCGCACGAATCCAGAGCGCGTCGACGCCGTCCGGCGCTCGTGCCGTGAAGGCGACGATGGCTGCCGTCTCGCGCGAGCGCGACGGTCCCCACGACGCGGTGGTCCGGCGGCGCGGCGACTTCGAAACGAACCGGCTGGCCCGGGGAGGCGTGCCGGGAAAGACGCCCGCTCGAGAGCAGGCGCCGTGATCGCTCCGGCGAGAAGCCCCGCAATACCCCACAGGAGCCCGGCGGGAATTCGGCGGACCCGGGGCGGCGGCGAGCGCGCCGGGAACGACGCTCCCGCGAGCCGTCCGAAAGCGATCGGCGCGTCGGCGATGTCGCGCGAGCCGGTACTTCGCTCGCGGTCGAGGCAGTGGCGCAGAAGCGCTCGCGGACCGCGGGCGGCGTGCTCCGGCGGGAGACGCGACCAGTCCGAGTCGGCGCGCAGCATCGCGGCCAGCGTGTCCGAGACCGTCTCGCCGTCGAACGCCTTGCTGCCCGAGAGCATCTCGTAGAGCACCGCGCCGAAGGCCCAGATGTCGGCGCGCTTGTCGACCGGCCTTGCCCTCGCGCCTGCTCCGGCGACATGTACGCCGCCGTCCCGATGACGACCCCGGCCTGCGTCGCCGCGGCCGTCAGCGTCGGCGAGTGCGTCTGGTCCGGCGACGACGCGTCGCCCGTCAACGCCTTCGCCAGGCCGAAGTCGAGGACCTTGACCTTGCCCTCCGGCGTGACCTTGACGTTGGCCGGCTTCAGGTCCCGGTGCACGATCCCCTTCTCGTGCGCCGCCTCGAGCGCGTCGGCGATCTGGCGCGCGATCGCCAGGGCCTCGTCGACAGGAATCGGCCCGCTCGCGATCCGCTCCGCGAGCGTCTCGCCCTCGACGAGCTCCAGCACGAGCGCCTCGACGCTGCCCGACGTTCTCCGAGTCCGTAGATCGCGGCGATGTGCGGGTGATTCAGCGACGCCAGCGACCTGCGCCTCCCGCTGGAACCGCGCCAGCCGCTCCGCGTCCTCCGCGAACGCCGCCGGCAGCACCTTGATCGCGACGTCGCGGTTGAGCTTGCGCGTCCCGCGCCCGGTACACCTCGCCCATCCCGCCCGCGCCGAGCGGCGACGAGGATCTCGTACGGGCCCAGCTTCGTGCCGGCGGCGAGCGTCACGGCGCCTTCTCCCCTGCCCTCAGCGGCACCCTCCCTGACGTCCGCGGCGCGAATAGTCTCCCGACCGGAGGGAGGGAGGAGGTTCGCGCCGCGGGAGCGGGAGCGACGCGAGCGGATCAGGCGGACGGCGAGTCCGCATCCGGACGAGCCGAACGCCGGTGCCGAAGGGCCAGGTCCGCGAGCGAGCGAGAGCGACGGTAAACCTCCCCCATCCCGCCCGCTCCGATCGGCGCGAGGATCTCGTAGGGACCGAGCCTCGAGCCGGCGGCGAGCGTCATCGGAGTTCAGGTCGGAGTGTATAGCGACGCGTGAAGCGGCGCCCTCAGCTCGCCGGCGCTCCGAGCGGCAGGGACCACTCGACCGGCGCCTCCGCCGCGACCCCCTCGGGACGCAACCCGTCGGAAGTCTGGAGGTCGGACCAGCGCAGGCGCCCGTGAACGCCCCACGGCAGGAGTCGGACGCGGCCGGCCGAGGGCTCGACACGGACCTCGACGAAGCTCTGGAAGAACGGCGCGACGTTGTAGTCGAACGCGGCCGAGAGCCACTCGGACGACCACGGCCATCCGCCGAGCCGGCTCGCCCAGAACCAGACCGGGCGCTTCCAGCTCGGATTGTTGGCCTCGACCTTTTCGACGATCGGCGCGGTCGAGGGATAGAACGCCCAGGCCGGCGTCGGCATGCTCTCGGGCTTCGCGAGCGCCGTGCCGAGGCTCAGATAGGCGCCGCCTCCGCCGTTCACCACGTGGTGCATCGGCGCGCGACCCGCGAGCGCCCGGCTCCCGGTAGTACTCGAGATCGTGCGTGTCGCCGGCCATGACCAGAGGCACGCCGCGCTCGCGCAGCAGGCGGTGGAGCGCCGCGAAATCCTCCGTTGGCGGCGCCCTGGTACGCGCCGACGGCGTAGAACGGATGACCGAGGAGCGCCATCGTGAACTTGCCGCGCGACGCGTCGAGCGCCGATTCGAGCCACGCGAGCTGCGCCGCGTCGACCGCCCGGCGAACGCCGAGTGTCGACCGCGATCAGGGCGAAGTCCGGAGTCTGGATCTGGAAATAGGGCGCCTGCTGGAGTCCGGTCGGCACGCCGTACTCCGCGCGCAGCCGCGCCGCCTCGGCGACGAGCCTGTCGACCTCGGCGTCGGTGGTCGTCGTCAGCTGGTGATCGGCCTCGGCGCGCGCCCGCAGCGCCCGCCGCGCGGCCTCGGGCGTGAAGAAGGTCGCGGCAAAGCCCTCGAGCGCGTCGTACCAGTCGTGGTTGCCCGGGATCGCGTAGACCGGTTTCTCGACCCCCATGAAGGGCAGCCAGAACTTGCGCTCGTAGTCCTTCATCTCGCCTGAGGGGTAGACGACGTCGGAAGAGACGATGACGAACTTCACCTCGGGCTGGGCGGCCGCGCGGAGCAGCGAGCGGCGGAGCACGTGCTGCGAGGCGTCGCCCTCTCCGGTGTCGCCGACGACCACGAACGCGAAGTCGTTCTCGGTGCCCGGCCGGCGTCACGGCGAAGTTCGCCGGCCGCCCGGCGGCGCGCTCGCCTTCGGCCGTCGCGGAGGTCATCGCCGCGCGCCAGACATCGGTGCGCTCTTCGGCCCACGAGTCCCAGACGCCGGACGCCCAGTTCTCCGTGTCGAAATACCAGCTCATGCCCCAGACCGGGATCGTGGCCGCGAAGACCGCCGCGACCGGCAGGCCGACCCGCAGACTGCGCGAGGCCGCGGCGGCGAACGAGTAGCGCGCGTCGCGCATTCGAATGTTGGCGCGAAGCCGCCTGGTCAGCCAGCGATCGACCAGACGCGTCCGCCAGGAGGGCTTCGCCGCCGCGCGCCAGTCGCCGGCTCGGCGAGCGAGCGGGCCGGTCAGCCTGAGCAAGGCCAGGCGCCCCGGCAACACGATGAGGAATCCCACGACGAGCCCGACGAACAGATCGCCGATCACGGCGACACTCGGCGCCAGGACGCCGAGGGCCGTGCGGTCGAATCCCATCCGTCCGAGGTGGATCGCGAAGAGCGTGAGGATCAGCACGAAGATCCAGTGCCGGTCGATCGGCGCGCGGTGGACCTCCTCGGCCTCGAGCCGCTCCGCGAGCGCGGCGATTTCGGGCCGATCCTCGAGGCCGAGGTCGCGAACCACCGTCTCTCCGGTGTCGGCCGCATCGAAGACCGGAGCCATCGCGATGCCCCAGGCCGTCCCGAAGATGCGAAGCGCGCCGGCGATCGGAACCATCCACTCCGGCGCCCATCCGCCGAGCACGGCGAGCAGCGCCGCGAGTGCGAAGTTGCCGAGGGCCGCCCAGGCATGCGCGGCGAACGGGCGGCCGGCCTTTCGCGCTCCGAGCGCGTGTTTCGCGTGCCGAATCCCGTCGAGCGCGAACCCGCCGCCGAAGAAGACGACCAGCGCCCCCGCGGCCAGGTCCGGAGCATTCAGGAGCAGGAGTCCCATGAGGAGCGTGATCAGGCCGCCCGTCCAGGCCTCGCGCTGCCCCGCCTCGCTCGAGCGCCGGAAGCCGTGGAACAGCTCCAGGGCGGCCGCGACCACCAGGAGCGCGCCCACCCGCGGTTCGGGAGCCGCGGACGAACGCACGGCCAGGAGCGCGAGGCATCCGAGCGCCGCCGTCACGGCCGCGAGGCCCCAGCGGCGCTCCGCGGTTGCGATCACGGGCCTACTTCCCGAGGCCCGCGAACCAGTTCACGACGACGGTCGTCGGGCTCATCGACTCGCGGCCGAGCGGCGCGTCGAAGAGGAACTTCTGGCCGTCCGCGGAGGGAATGTACTTGTTGCGGGCGTTGCCCGGCCGGATGCGGACGGGAAATAGGGCCTGCGGGATGCCCGCCTGGACGTCGCCCCCGGCGGTCCGGATCTCGACCGCCATGAGTTTCTGGTCGGGAGTCCGGTAGAAGAGCTCCTTCCCGTCGCCCCGCCAGCTCGGGTCGCCGCCGCCGGAATTGGAGACCTGCCACTTCCCCGCGCCGTCGGGGAAGGTCTGAACGTAGATCTCCGCGCGGCCGGACTCCGCCGACACGTACGCGACGAACCGTCCGTCGGGCGAAAACACGGGCTGGCTCTCGACGAACGGGGCGACGAGGATGGGAATGGGTTTCTTGTCCCCGAAGGTCGGCAGTGCCCACATGTCCCAGTTCGACTTCGGGTTCTGGCTGCTGTAGGCGATGTAGCGTCCGTCGCGGCTCCAGCTGGAGGCGAACTTCGCTTCGTCCGAGTGGAGGACCAGCTTTTCCCCGCCCTGGCCCTGCGTGGACTTCTGATAGAGATCGAGGGTCCCCTCGCGGTCCGACGTGAACACGATCCCGCCGCCGTCGGGGGACCACAGCGGGCGGAAGTTATTGCCGGGGCCGAGGCTGAAGCGCGAGTTGACGCCGCGCGCCAGGTCCCGGATCCAGATGTCGGCCTTGCCGGTTCGAGCGTCGGCAAGGTTGTAGGCGAGCCGATCGCCGGATGGAGAAAGAATCGGGTTTCCGTAGTTTCCGGGGTCTCCCAGGGTCTCGAGCTCCCGCCCAGCGCGGTCCCGCCAGACCAGCCGGCCTCCGGACTCTCCCGTCCGATAGGCGAGGATCCCGTTGCGCGAAACCGAGAAGCGCGCCAGTCCCACGTTGTCCGTCCCGATCTGCTCGGCCAGAGGTATCGGCTCGCCCGTCGTCTTCAGGGCCTTCGCGTCGAAGGGCTGCGCGACGAGGGTCTTGTCGCGGACGAAGAGCAGATAGCCCGGAGGCGAGTAGGTCACGAGCGTCTGCGCCGGGGCCAGCATCCTCTTCTCGTTCGAGTCGATCGAGGCGATCCAGTAGGCGCTGTCCTCGGCCTTCTCGCCGCCGAGAAGGTAGAGGAAGTGCTTGCCGTCGGGAAGGAACTCGGGCCATCCAACCGACGTTTCCTTCTTCGCCGCGTCGAGCTTGACGGCGGCCACCTTCGTCCCCCCCGCCGCCGCGACTCGATAGATCGGATCGGCGCCCGTGCCGTCAAAGAGGATCACGCCTTCCGGGCTCCAGCTCCCGTCCGATGCTCCGGGCGCGTCGCAGATCTTGGTCGGAGGCCCTCCCGTGACGTCGATCTTCTTCAAAACGCCGTCGGCCACAAATCCCACGAACCGGCTGTCCGGCGACCAGAACGGACGGACCCCGCCCTCGGTGCCCGGAAGGGGCTGCGCGACGAGCGCGTTCAGCGGCCGCACCCAGATCCGGGCCCTGCCCTCCGTGTCGGTCGCGTCGAACGCCAGGATCTTTCCGTTGGGAGAGATCCGCGGGACGTCGATCGTCGTGACCTCCGGCGGCGTCGCGATCTCGAACCGCATGAGCTCGGGAGGCTTCGGCGCGCGGCGGACGAACCCGTACGCGAAGGCGGCGGCGGCGAGGAGGGCCAAGGCCGCGACGGCCCACGAGAGTTTCTCGCGGTTCTTTCGGCGAGCGACGACGGGAGCCGGCACGCCCGCCATCGAACCGCCCTCCGCGATCCACTGGAGCTGCAGCATCACGTCGTGGGCCGTCGACCAGCGATGATCGGGCTCCTTCGCGATGCAGCCCTTGACGATCCGGTCCAGCGAGGCCGGGATCATCGGCTGGATCGACGAGATCGGCGGCGGGTCGGAGCCCATGATCGAGGAAATCAGGCTCGCCTGGCTCTTGCCCGAGAAGGCCTTCTGCCCAGTGAGCATCTCGTAGAGCACGCAGCCGAAGGCGAAGATGTCGCTCCGCGCGTCGGCCTCGCCGCCCTCGAGCTGCTCGGGCGCCATATATTGGAAGGTTCCGAGGATCGTACCCCGCGTCGTCAGCGGCTGGCTCTCCTGCAGGGCCGTCGGAAGGCTCGTCGCCTGCGAGACCGCACTCTTCTCCGGAACGGCGAGCTTCGCGAGGCCGAAGTCGAGCAACTTCACGCCCGATTTCGTCAGCATCACGTTGCCGGGCTTCAGGTCCCGGTGAACGATGCCGCTCTTGTGCGCCGCGTCGAGAGCGCCGGCGATCTCGACGCCGATCTTGAGCGCCTGCTCCATCGGCAGCGCGCCCTTCGAGAGACGGTCCGCCAGCGTCTCCCCTTCCAGGAACTCCATCACCAGGTAGTCGGTCCCGTTCTGGTGACCGACGTCGTGGAGCATGCAGATGTGCGGGTGCGACAGCGACGAGATCGTCTTCGCCTCACGCTCCAGCCTCTGCCGCAGCTCCGCCGACGAGGACATGTGCGCCGGCAGCACCTTGACCGCGACGTCGCGTCCGAGCCGCGTGTCCTTCGCCTTGTAGACCTCGCCCATCCCTCCCGCCCCGATCGGCGCGAGCACCTCGTACGGACCGAGCTTCGTTCCTGCAGCCAGACTCATTTCAAGACCTTTCAACAGCGCTCTCCGTTGCGTTCGCGGCGCGGATTGTCTCCCGACCGAAGGGAGGGAGGAGGTTCGCGCCGCGGGAGCGAGCGCGCCGCGAGGGGCCAGGCTTGCGGTCGAGCGCGCATCCGCGCGAGCCGCAGGCCGGAGCGCCCGAAGGGCGCAGGCCCCGAGTAAGCGCGAGCGACGGCTCACTTCCCGAGTCCGGCGAACCAGTTGAGGACCACCGTCGTCGGCGCCATGGCGTCGCGCCCCAACGGGGCGACGATCAGGAAACGCTGGCCATCGAGCGCGGGCACGAACCGGTTGCGGGCCGTCGCCGGCTGGAATCGTCCGAGGAACAGCGCCTTGGGAACGCCGGTCTCGAACCCTGCGCCCGCCTTCACGTCCACGGCCATGACCTTCTGGTCCGGCGCGCGGTAGAAGATCTCCCGGCCGTCGGCGCTGAAATGCGGGTCCGTGCCTCCGCCGGCCGAGACCTGCCACTTGCCGCCCTGGCCGGGGAAGCTGCGCGCGTAGATCTCGTTGCGGCCGGATTCGGTCGACACGTACACGATGAACCGGCCGTCGGGAGAGAAGATGGTGCCGTTTTCGTTGAAGGGCGTCTTGAGAATCGGTACCGGCTTCCCGTCGCCGGAGGTCGGCATCACCCAGATGTCCAGGCCCGTGTCTTTGCCCTGCCGCGTGAAAGCGATGTACCGGCCGTCCCGGGACCAGTCGGTCGGGAACATCAGCTCCTCCGCCTTCAGCAGCTCCTTCTCTTCGCCGGTTCCGTCGCCGGCCTTCTCGAAGATTCCCTTGCTGTCCACGGCGTAGGCGATCCGGCTTCCGTCGGGCGACCAGGTCGGGGCGAACTCGTCGACCGGGCCGAACGTCAGCCGCGAGTTCACGCCGCGCGCGAGATCGCGCACCCAGACGTCGGCGTTGTTGGCCCGGGCGTCGGTCAGGTCGAAAGCGAGGCGGTCGCCCCGCGGCGACAGCGCCGGCTCTCGCGAGTCGCCCGCTTCGCCCGCCGCCTCGAGCTCCTTGCCGTTGCGGTCCACCCAGAGCAGGCGGGTCCCGGACTCCCCGGTCCGATAGGCGAGCGTGCCCTCGCGCGAGACCGAGAAGCGAGCGAGCCCGACGCTGTCGACACCGATCTTCTCGGCCAGCGGCACGGGCTCGCCCGTCGTCTTCTGGGCCTTTGCGTCGAAGGGCTGGGCGACGAGCGTCCGATCCCGGACGAAGAGGAGATAGCCGGGGGGAGCGTACGTGAGCAGGGTCTGGGCGGGAGCGAACGGCTTCGACTCGTTCGAATCGAGGGATCCGATGCGGTAGGCGCTGTCCTCGGCCCGGGTCGCGATCACCATGAAGAAGTAGTGCTTGCCGTCGGGCAGGAACTCCGGCCAGCCGACCTGGCTGATCTTTTTCGCCGGATCGGGCTTGACCACCGCGACGGGAACGCCTCCCGCGGCCGAAACGCGGTTGATCGGATCCGTCCCGCGGCCGTCGTAGAGGATCACGCCCTCCGGGCTCCACGAACCGTCGGAGCCGGTCGGCGCGTCGCAGATGTTTTGCGGCGGCCCTCCGGTCACGTCGATCTTCTTCAGCTTGCCTTCGGCGAAGAAGCCGAGAAACCGGGAATCCGGGGACCAGAAGGGCCGGGTCGTCCCCTCGGTGCCGGGGAGCGGCTGCGGCGCAAGGGCATTCAGAGCACGCAGCCAGATCCGCGTCTTTCCGGAGGAATCCGTCGCGTTGAACGCCACGTAGCGCCCGTCCGGCGAGACGCGCGGCGCGTCCAGCGCCACGATCTCTTCCGGAGTCGAGATCTCGAAGCGCGTCAGCCGGAGCGGCTTTGGCGCGCGGCGCAGGTAACCGTAGGCGGCGAGGGCCGCTGCGACGATGGCGACGGCCGCGATCGCCCAGGCGAGCTTCTCGCGGCTCTTGCGCCGCGCGGCGACGGGTGCCGGCAGGCCAACCTGCGAGCCGCCCTCGGCGATCCACTCGAGCTGGAGCTTGGCGTCGTGCGCGGTCTGGAAGCGGTCCTCGGGGTCCTTGGCGAGACAGGTCTTGACGACGCGATTCAGGGCCGGCGGGATCATCGGCGCCGCTTCGGTGATCGAGGGCGGATCGTCCCGCAGGATCGAGCCGATCAAGGACGCCTGGCTCTTGCCTGTGAAGGCCTTCTTGCCCGTCGCCATCTCGTAGAGCACGGCGCCGAACGCGAAGATGTCGGAGCGGCCGTCCGCCTCTCCGCCCTCGAGCTGCTCGGGCGCCATGTACTGGAACGTGCCGAGCACGGTTCCCCGCTCCGTCAGCGGCTGGCTGACCTGCGCTTCCGTCGCGAGGACCGAGGCACCGGAGACGGGCCGAGCGCCGGCTGCGGTCAAGGGCTTGGCGAGGCCGAAGTCGAGCAGCTTCACGCCCGTCTTCGTGAGCATGACGTTGCCGGGCTTGAGGTCCCGGTGCACGATCCCCTGCCGGTGCGCCTTGTCGAGCGCGTCCGCGATCTGGATCCCGAAGCGCAGGACCTGCTCCGTGGGAAGCGCGCCCTTGCCCAACCGGTCCGCGAGGCTCTCGCCCTCGAGGAGCTCCATCACGAGGTAGTCGGTCTCGCCCTCCCGCCCGACGTCGTAGAGCGAGCAGATATGCGGGTGCGAGAACTGCGAGATCGTCTTGGCTTCGCGCTCGAACCGCTGCCGGACCTCCTCGCTCGCCGAGAGGTGCGAGGACAGCACCTTCACCGCGACCTGACGGTCCAGACGCGTGTCCTTCGCCCGGTAGACCTCGCCCATGCCGCCGGCGCCGATCGGCGCAGCGATCTCGTAGGGCCCGAGGCGTGTCCCGGCCGAAAGACTCAAGTGGCCGAAGCCTACAACAGGGGTCGCAGCCCGTCTAACGGCGTGATTCGATCGACATCCGCATCCCGTGGCGGGGGCGCAGCGTGATCGACGGCGCGGGGACGACGGGGTGGCCTGGCGCCAGACGCAGGCGCCACCGGCGGGCGAGCGCCGCGAGGAGAAGCACCCCCTCCATCCATGCGAACCCCTCGCCGATGCAGACGCGCGGGCCGCCGCCGAAAGGGAAGTAGGAGAACTTCGGCCGGGCCTCCCTCGCTTCCGGGCGGAAGCGTTCCGGATCGAACCGCTCCGGGTCCGGAAAGAAGCGTGGGTCCCGGTGCGTCACCCATTGGCTACAAACGACGATGGAGGAGCGCGGGACGGTGTAGCCGCCGATCGCGTAATCGACCATCGCCCGACGGCCGATGATCCAGGCCGGAGGAAAGAGACGCATCGACTCGGCGAAGACCATCTCGGTGTAGACGAGCCTCCGGAGGTCCTCGAATCCGGGAGGCCCGTCGAGCGCGTCGACTTCGGCGTGCAGTCGCGCCTCGACCTCGGGGTTCTGCGAGAGCAGGTACCAGGTCCAGGTCATGGCGTTGGCGGTCGTCTCGTGCCCGGCCAGGAAGATCGTGACGGCTTCGTCGCGCACCTGCTCGTCGGTCATTCCCCCGCCGTCGCCCTCGGTGTCGCTCGCCTGGACGAGAAGCGTCAGAAGGTCCGTGCGGCCGCCGGGAGAGCGGCGCCGGTCGGTGACCAGGCGGGCGATCGTGGCGTCGATGCGGGCGTGCGCTTTCGCGAAGCGGCGGTTCGACGGCAGAGGCAGCCGGTCGAGGATCTCGAAGAACGGCAGCGAGAACGTCCGGCCGAAGAGCTCGATCGTCGTCGTCAACGCTGCGCCGATCTCCCCGGCCTCCGACTCGACGTCGGAGTCGAAGAGCGTCCTGCCCACGATCGCGAGCGTCAGGCGCGACATCTCCTGCGCGAGATCGCGCGTTTCCCCGTCGCGCCAGCGCGCGCTCATCCGTTCGGCGTGCGCCGTCATGACGTCCGCGTAACGCGCGATGCGGTCGCGATGGAAGGCCGGCTGCATCATCCGCCGCTGCCGCAAGTGGAGCGGGTCCTCGCTCGTGAGGAGGCCTTCGCCGAGCAGCCGCTTGGCACGTTCGAGACCCCGGCCCTTGTGAAAGAGATGGGCATCCGTTACGAGGACATCTCGGATCCAGTCGGGGCGGCTCACGAGGTGCACGTCGATCGGCCCGAGACGGAACCGGCTGATGTCGCCGTGTTCGCGGGCGATCCGGGTCAGGAACGCGAGCGGATCGCGGCGGAGCGCGAAAAGATGACTGCCGGGATAACGCCGCGGGGGCCCCGGCGCCCGCTTGTCGGCGCCCACGGGGGCAAGCGTATGCGATCCCGCGCATGGTGTAATGTCGCCGAACTCTTGGAGGAGCGAACATGACTCGGACCCTGCGGCGCCTGTCGTTTCTGCTGGTCTCCGGCGCGATCGGCATCGCCGGTTGCCGCGGCACTCATCCCGCGCCCCAGTTCGCGTGGGACAAGACCGCCGACTTCGCGGCGGCGAAGACTTACTCCTGGTGGGTCGGCCCGGGATACCCGCCGCCCCACGGCGACTCGATCATCGACGGTGAGTTCATCTCGCAACACGTCCACGCCGCGGTCGACGCGAGCCTCGCGAGCAAGGGCTACCAGAAGGTGGATCCCGCGAAGGCGTCGCTGCTCGTCGCCTTTCTCACCGGCGACACGAGCGTGTCCGACGAGGTCAAGGACCCCAACTACGCCTGGCTGACCGGCTACGAGAGCGTGATGTACGAGAAGTCGCGAGCCATCACGATCGACTTCCGCACGGCCGACAAGAAGCTCATCTGGCGCGGCTCGATCACGCGGCTCGAGGGCGAAAACCCCGACGCCGCGGGCCGCGAAATCCGCAGCGAGATCGACTCGCTGCTCTCGAAGTTCCCGCCGCCGCCCGGAGCGCAACCCACGAGGTGACCACATGAGGAACCCCCGTCTTTCCACGCTCGCGGCTCTCGTTCTCGTCGCCGGGCTCGCGGCCTGCGCGGGCGCCCCGACCTACGACTACGCCTTCGATCCTGCGTTCCGCTTCACGCCCCCGAAAACGTATGCGTGGTACGACGATCCGGACTTCAAGCCGCCCGGGGGCGGGTCGGTCGTCGACGGACGATTCATCGACGAGAACATTCGGAGGGCCATCGACGAGACCCTCAAGAAGAAAGGCGTCCAGCCCGTGGCGGCCGGCGCCAAGCCTGACATCTACGTCTCCTACTCGACGCGGGCGGAAGGAGCCTCGTCCCAGGATCGCGTCAGCTCGTACAGCTGGTGGAGCGGCCTGTACGAAACGAGCACGAAGTACCGCCAGGGGGGCACCCTCTGGATCAACATTCGCGACTCCGAGCAGAAGCTGATCTGGCGCGGACTCAAGTCGGCGCTGCTCGGCACGAGTCCCGATGCGCTCCGGGGCGACATCGACCGCGCCGTCTCGGAGCTTCTCGCCGAGTACCCGCCCCCGCCCGGCGCGAAGAACGCCGTCGCGACGCCGTAGCGCCTACTTCTTCAACGACGCCGGCCAGTCGACGACGACCGTCATGGGTTGCTCGTCGGCGGCGAACTCGGGGACAACCGCCAGGAACCGCGTCCCGTCCCGCGAGACCCGGAAGTTCAGCCACGGCTTGCCCGCGATCCTGAAGAGCGCCGTCGGAGATCCCGTCTTCAGCGACGGGGCGGTCGCGATGGGGAGCCCCATCATCCGCCCGTCGGCGGCGACGTAGAAGAGCGTCTTCCCGTCGCGGCTCCATTGCAGCAGGCGCGCTCCCCCGGAGGAGAGGCGGACCTTTTCGCCGGGACCCGGGAACGGCGCCACGTAGGCCTCGGCCTGCCCCGAGTCGTTGGCGACGAAGGCGAGGAAGCGGCCGTCGGGAGAAAAGCGCACCTCTTTCTTGTCGAACTTCGACTGAAGGAAGGGGACGGCTGTTCGCTCTCCGGAGAGCGAGAGGGTCCAGATGTCGAAGCTTCCCGAGGCCGTGCGCTCGACGTACGCCAGCGTCCGGCCGTCGGGCGAAAGATCCTGGGCCTGCTGAAACGCGTTCTGGGCGCTCGTGAGCCGCGTCTCGGCGCCGCTGCCGAGGTCGCGAATGTAGAGCTCGGGCGCTCGCCCGCGATTGGCCGAATAGACGATGCTCTTGCCGTCGGCGAGCTCGACCGGCGAAATCTCGGTGTCGGTCTCGGTCGTGATCGGCGTTTCGAGCCCTCGCTCGAGGTCCCAGGACCAGATGTCGAAGGTGCCGATGCCCGGCCGCGTGCGGTCGAAGAAGACCCGGCGCCCCTCCCGGTCGAAGGCCAGGTTGAGGTAGTTGCCGGGCGGTCCGATCGTTTCGAGGGCCCGGCCGGCGAGATCGAACCAGGCGAGCCGGCTCACGTCCTCGTGCGTCTGGTAGGCGATCGTTCCCGCCGCGGACGCGGCGAACGAAGAACGTCCCGTCGAGAAGAAGTAGTTCACCGATTCGGCAATCGAGATCGGATCGCCGGTCAGGCGTCCGGCGTCCGGGTCGAAACGCTGGGCGAGCAGCGCTCCCTCGCGAACGAAGACCACGTAGCCCGGCTCGACGTACTGGGCGGCCGAGCTGATCGCCGCGACAACGCGAGCGGCCTTTCCGGTCTCACCGAGCATCAGACGCCACGTACCGTCGCGCAGCCGCGCGAGATACAGGAACCTCCGCCCGTCCGGCAGGAACCAGGGCCAGACGACGCGGAACTCGTCGCCCGAGATCTCGATGAGCTTCTCCGGCGAGCCGCCGGCCGCCGGAACCCGGTAGATCACCTGCCCCTGGACGCTCCCGAACAGAATGTCGCCTCCCGCGCTCCAGGTCCCCGCCCTACCTCCTCCGGCCGGCACGTCGCAGATCGGAACGGCCGACGCGCCCTCCACGAGCGCGATCCGCTTGAGCTTGCCGGGCACGAAGAAGCCGAGGGATTTCCCGTCGGGCGACCAGAAGAGCGAGATCGCGGCCTCGGTCCCCCGGACCGGCCGCGATTCGAGAGTCGCCAGGTCGCGGATCCAGATGTTGCGCGTGTCCGCCGCCTCCGGCGAAGCGATGCCGCGGCGGGCGGCCGAAACGGCGAAGGGAGCCGACACGTAGGCGATCTGGGAGCCGTCGGGCGAGACGGCGACGGTCAGCGTTTCGTAGGTCGTGTAGAAGGCGCGCCCGGGCGGCGGAAGCAGGGGGAACTGGATGGTCCGTGCCGCAACGACGGGCGGCCGCCCCGACTTCCAGAGCGCCCCGGCGGCCAGGGCCGCGAAGATCGCGGCGACGGCCCAGGGCAGCACGCGGCGGCCACGCCACGCCTGTGGCCGCACGACGGTTGCCGCGGCCGTTCCGGAATCGCCGAGGGCGGAAAGCTGCAGGCCCACGTCGTGCGCCGTCTGCCAGCGCGCGTCGGGGTCCTTGGCCAGGCAGCCGCGGACGATCCGGTCGAGCGCGGGCGGCGACATGGGCTGGACCGCCGACACCGCCGGCGGCTCGCCCGAGAGGATCGCGGAGATCAGTCCCGCCTGGCTCGACGCCTCGAAGGCCCTCCGGCCCGTGGCCATCTCGTAGAGCGTCGCGCCCAGAGCGAAGATGTCCGACCGCGCGTCGGAGGTCTTTCCCTCGACCTGCTCGGGCGACATGTAGGCGAGCGTGCCGACGATCGTCCCCTCGCGCGTGACGTCCGCCGCCGCGGTGTGGGCCGAGGTCAGGCCGTCCGGCGCCTCGCTCGGCTTGGCGAGCCCGAAGTCGAGCAGCTTCACGCCCGACTTCGTCAGCATCACGTTGGCAGGCTTCAGGTCCCGGTGCACGATGCCCTTGCGGTGGGCCGCCGTGAGGGCGCCGCAGATCTGCGCTCCCACCTGGGCGATCTCGCTCGCCGGCAGGGGGCCGCGGGCGAGACGATCGGCCAGGGTCTCGCCGTCGAGAAGCTCGGTCACGGCGTACGTGACGCCGCCCTCGCTGCCGAAATCGTGGAGCGCCAGGATGTGCGGGTGGGACAGCGCCGCGACCGCGCGCGCCTCGCGCTCGAACCGCGCCAGCGCCGCCGCGTCGCCCGCGACCTTCTCCGGCAGCACCTTGACGGCGACCTCGCGCCCCAGCCGCGTGTCCTTCGCCCGGTAGACCTCCCCCATCCCGCCCGCGCCGAGCGGCGCGAGGACTTCGTAGGGGCCGAGGCGCGTCCCGGTGGAGAGGGTCACCTGGCCAGATCCGAGGTCCAGTTCGCGACGAGCGCGACGCGCGGCGCGGACACGTCGCCGGCAGCGTTGGCGAGCAGCCGTTTTCCGTCGGGCGTGATGGCGTACGCGCTCGCCAACCGGGGGCCGATGAAAAGGGGAAGGGGGAACACGGGCTTCGGCGCTCGAATCTCGAACCGGGGTCCGGATCCGTCGACCTCCGCGGCCATGAGCTCGTTTTCCGCGATGAAGTAGAGGGTCTTGCCGTCCGGGCCCCACTGCGGCAGGCGGCCGCCCGAGCCGGAGACCTGGTACGGCGCGCCGCCCGCGGGAAACGCCGTGACGAAAACCTCCCAGGAGCCGGTCTGCATCGATACGTACGCGACCCATCGCCCGTCGGGAGAAAACATTCCGGTGGTGTCGAGGAACGGAGTCTGGACGAGGGGAAATGGCTTGTCCGGCTGAGCGAGCGCCACCGCCCAGATGTCGGTGGCGCCGATGTTGCCGCGGTCGAACAACAGGTACTTTCCGTCCCGCGACCAGTCCGTCGTTTCCATGCGGGCGGGCGAGCGCAGGACGACCTTCTTTTCGCCGGCTCCGAACGACGGAAGCCTCGCCACGACGTACTCGGGCTTCATCTCGATCGCCACACCGCTGACGAAGAGGATCTCGGAACCGTCGGGAGACCAGATCGGAGAAGGGAGGACACCCGCGTCGGTGGTGAGACGGGTCCGAACACCGCGCTCGAGCTCGTATATCCAGATGTCGTTGTTCGGATCGCCCTGGATCACGGACGCCCGGCGGCCGTCGGGCGACAACCGCAGGGCATACGACTCGTTGCGCTCTCCGATCGTTCCGGCCGCATGGCCTGACATGTCGAGCCACGTGAGCTGCCCTCCCGTTCCCTCGCGCGCTACCTGGTACGCGAGGAGTCCCGTCCGGGAAACCGTGAAGACGCCCCGCCACACGCCGGAGTCGAAGTTCACGTCGTTGGCGACGCTGACGCCCGGCGGCGAGACGGCGGCGCGGTCCTCGTCGAAGGGCGTCGTGATGAGGCTGTTGTCGCGAACCGACAGCACCCAGCCCGGCACCGTTTGAACACTCCCGTAGGACGCCATCAGGCGGCGCGCCGGCCCCGCGTCGAGCGATCCGACGTAAATCCCCGAGTCCTGCGACCGCGAGTTGGCGTGGTTGGCCGCGAGGAAGAGGAACCGCTTGCCGTCCGGAAGGAACCAGGGCCAGCGATGCGTCGTGTGCCGCGCGGCATCGAGCGTCGTCACGGCCGCGGGAGCGCCGCCACCCGCCGGAATGCGCGAAAGCCCGCCCCGGAAGTCCGGAGCGAAAACGATGACGCCCGCCCGGCCCCAGCTCCCCCCGCGGGGCGTCGGCGCATCGCACAGGACCTGCACCGGGCCGCCGGCGGCTTCGATCGTCTTCAGTTTCCCGCCGGCGAAGAAGCCGATCGACCGGCTGTCGGGCGACCAGAACGGAAACAGCGCGTGCTCGGTCAACGGCAGCGCCGACGTCACGCCGGTCGACACCGACTGGACCCAGAGCTTTCCCGACGCGCCGAAGACGACCCGCGCGCCGTCGGGCGAGAGCGCGGGTGGCGCGGACTCGTCGCCGGTCAGCTCGAAAGCGGTCTTCTCCGGCGGCAGAAGGAAGGAATGGACCGCGGACGGGCGAACGGCGCTTCGGCGGTGGAGAACGAAGGCCAGGGCGAGGGCGGCTGCGAGGGAGGCCAGCGCGAGCCCCCACGGGAGCCAGGCGCGCGACGCCCGCGAACGGGGGACGACCCCCGTCGCGGCCGCCGCGCCGGACTGCGAGCTCTCGCCGATCCACCGGAGCTCCCGCTTCAGGTCGCTCGCCGACTGCCACCGCTCCTCGGGATCCTTGGCGAGGCACGTCCGCACGATTCGATCGAGCGCCTGGGGAGAGGTCGGGTGGACCTGCGAGATGGGCTTCGGCTCGTCGCGGAGGATCGACGAGATGAGCGAGGCCTGGCTCGAACCCGAGAACGCCTTCTGCCCCGTGACCATCTCGTACAGGACCGCTCCGAACGCGAAGATGTCCGTCCGCGCGTCCGCGTCCCTGCCCTCGAGCTGCTCGGGCGCCATGTACTGGAACGTCCCGAGGATGGTGCCTTCCTGCGTCAGGCCCTGCTGCGTGGGCAGGGCCGTCAGGCTCGACTGCTGCGTAGACGGCGCCATCGCCTTGGCCAGTCCGAAGTCCAGGAGCTTCACGCCCGACCGCGTCAGCATGACGTTGCCGGGCTTCAGGTCCCGGTGCACGATTCCCTGACGGTGCGCCTTGTCCAGGGCGTCCGCGATCTCCACTCCGGAGCGCAGCGTCTGCTCGAGCGGCAGCGGCCCCTTCGCGAGGCGATCCGAGAGCGTCTCGCCCTCGAGAAGCTCCATCACCAGGTATTCGATCTCCCCTTCGCGACCGACGTCGTAGAGCGCGCAGATGTGGGGATGCGAGAGCTGCGAGATCGTCTTCGCCTCGCGCTCGAACCGCTGGCGGACCTCGGGGGATGAAGAAAGATGTTGCGGCAGCACTTTGATCGCCACCGTCCGCTCCAGCCGCGTGTCCTTCGCCCGGTACACCTCCCCCATCCCGCCCGCGCCGATCGGAGCCAGGATCTCGTAGGGACCGAGCTTCGTACCCGCCGCCAGACTCATCGGAGACCTCTCAAAGACAATCTCCCAGTTGTTCGCGGCGCGAATAGTCTCCCGACCGAAGGGAGGGAGGAGGTTCGCGCCGCGGGAGCGGACCGCCGCGAGGAGGTCAGGCGCGCGGTCGAGCGCCGTCTGCGAGCCGCGCGCCGGTGGCGAAGCCAGACCTCCGAGTCACCGAAGCGACGGTCCCCCATCCCGCCCGCGCCGATCGGAGCCAGGATCTCGTAGGGACCGAGCTTCGTACCGGCGGAGAGGCTCAAGGTCCGGCTCCCCTGCCGGCATCCGGGCACGCGCCTGACAGATCGTCCCGCCAGACGACGCCGCCTTTCATCACGAACCGGACGCGCTCGAGCTCGGTGACGTCCGAGAGGGGATTGCCGGACACCGCAACGAGGTCTGCGAGCTTCCCCTTCTCGACGGTCCCCACGCGGTCCGACCAGCCCATGATCTCCGCGTTCAGGCTCGTCGCGGAGACGATCGCCGAGAGTGGCGTCTCGCCGAGACCGGTGCGGAGAGCGAACTCTCGGGCGTTCCTGCCGTGAGGGATCACGCCCGAGTCGGTGGCGAATCCGATCGGCAGGCCCGCGGCCAGTGCCCGCCGGAAGGCCGCGTC
Organism: uncultured Acidobacteriota bacterium; assembly: GCA_963810205.1. Classification (GTDB taxonomy): domain Bacteria; phylum Acidobacteriota; class Thermoanaerobaculia; order UBA5066; family Gp7-AA6; genus DAHUXD01. The sequence goes on along the minus strand of CAWEMP010000018.1, from coordinate 182,435 downwards.
CTTGATGTCGCGGATCTGGCGCATTCTCTGGACCTCGGATTCCGGTATCGTCGCGCCCTCGTTCTCGAGAATCACCTCGCTCGTGTACAGCGTCGGAACGTAGAACGTCCTCCGCGCGCCCGCCTTCAGCAGCGCGACCGCCTCGTCGTCGAGATACGAGCCGTGGTCGATCGTGCGCACGCCTGCGCGGATCGCGCTCTTGATGCCCTTCGCCCCGTGCGCGTGGGCCGCGACCTGCCGTCCCCAGCGGTTCGCCTCCTCGACCGCCGCCGCGATCTCGAGGTCCGAGTACTGCTGCGCGTCCGGCGCGATGCCCTTCGAGAGGATCGCGCCGGTTGCGAGGATCTTGATGAAGTCCGCGCCGTTCTTGAAGTTCGTGCGCACGGCCTTCGTCACTTCCTCCGGCCCGTCGGCCAGGTTCCGGACGATCGGGACGTCCACGTAGATCGAGAACTGCCGCGCGTCGCCGGCCCCGCCGGTCGAGGAGACGTAGTTGCCGGCCACGAAGAGGCGCGGCCCGGGCACCGCGCCCGCGTCGATCGCGTTGCGCAGGGCGACGTCCACGTAGGGCCAGGTCGGCCCCATGTCGCGGCACGTGGTGAAGCCGGCCATGAGGGTGTCGCGCGCGTTGTTCGCGCCCCACAGCGCGGCCTCGCCGGGGGTCGTCGTCGTCAGGGCCTGTTCCCAGTGGACGCCGAACTTGTCGGTCAGGTGCGTGTGGAGGTCGATGAGGCCGGGCAGGAGCGTCGCGTCGCCGAGGTCGATGACGCGGGCGCCGGCCGGAATCGCGAGGGCGGGCCCGACCTCGGCGATTCGCTCGCCTTCGACCCGCACCATCGCGGGCGCGATCGGCCGGCCGCCGCGCCCATCGATCAGTCGGGCGGCCTTGAGGATCGTGACGGCCGGGTCGGCGGCCAATGCGATCCCGGCCCAGGCGCTCAGCAGCACGGCGGCCAAACGCGTCCGCGCCATCTCCTTCATCAACTCCTCACGGCTTTGCCCCGGCCGCCGGCGCGAGGCGCTCGAGCTCCGAGAACCAGTTCGTGACCAGGTGCAGCTCCCGCACAATGCCGGAATCGGCGGCCTGCACGATGCCAAAGAAGCTCTTCCCATCTGGAGCCACGGCATAGCCCTGCCAGTTCGCCAGCCGGAAAAGCTCCACGGGGGTGTCCGGCTCGAGCTTCTCTCCCGGCGTGACCCTTACGCGAAAAAGGCTGTCGCCCCTCCGGAAGTAGATCGCGCGCCCGTCGGGGGACCAGCGAGGCGCCCTACCTCCCGCGGCGATCGCCACCTTGCGGCCCGGCGCGGGGAGCCTCTCGACGACCGTCTCCCAGCCCTCGATCCCTTGACGGTCGTACGCCAACCAGTGCCCGTCGGGAGAGATGCTCGCGGTTCCGACGAAGCCTTCGACGAGCTTGCGCGGCGCGGCCTTCTCGGCGACCGGCGCAATCCAGAGCGCCGGCTCCTCTCCCCACTGAGTGAAAATCAGGGAACCGCCATCGCTCGTCCAGGCGAGCGCGTTTTTCTCCTCGCCGCTCGGGACGATCTCTTCGGGCGGACCGCTGCCATCCGCCTTTTGTCGGACGATGCTCCACCCCTGCCCGCCCTCGGACGAGACGGTGAACGTGACGCTCTCGCCGTCGGGCGACCAGATCCCCACGAACCCGTGGCCCTGCAGATTCCCGATCGGAAGCCGACTGCGAACGCCGCGCACTAGATCGTAGAGGAACACCGACCCGTCCGCAGTCAACGCCAGGAGAGTCCGGCCGTCCGGCGACACGTTCGGAAGGCGGACGAAGGCGTCCGGCTCGAACGGGAGGATCTCGACGTCCCCCCTCTCGCTCAGGCGGACCAGCCGCCTCTGCTCCAGACCGCTTCCAAGAAGGTAACCGCTCGCATAGACCAGGGTCCCGTTCTCCGAGACGGCGAGTGCTCCGGCGCCGTTCCCGCCCGTGGCGACCTCCCGCAGCACGGCGACCGCGGGCCCCGTGATCCGGTGCGTCCGCGCGTCGAAGGGAGCGGCGAGCACCGAGCGATCTCGCCGGAGCATCAGCAGGCGGCCGTCCGCGGCGTATCGCGAAAACGACGTGTCTCCGGCGAGCCTCTCCAGGGTCCGCGTCGGGAAGTCGAGAATCGCGGCGCCTCCCCAACGGCTCAGGCCGTCAAAGGTGACGAGCGCCGCGCCTCCCGCGAGAGCCTGCGGCCAGGACAATGGGAGCCGGTCCTCGCGGCCCTGCCAGATCACCCTCTCCGCCGACACGTCGGGCTTGCCGCCGCCGGCAGCAATTCGCCACAGACCCTGGGTCGTCGACGCCGCCACGAGCATCGAGCCGTCCTCGGCCCAGCTTCCTCCGTGATAGTCGGGAATGGGAGCGACCGTCTGCGTCAGGCCCGTGGAGAGCGAGTACTTCCTGAGCTCTCCCTTCAGCTCTGCCCTCCCGCCGGACGCCACTTGCGAAACGTTCACGGCAAAGGCGACCCACTGACCGTCGGGAGAGAAAAACGGCCCTTCGGCCGCATCGCTGTCGGGGACGACGCGGCTCTCGTCGAGGTCGAGCCGGTGCACCCAGAGCCTCTGCGGCTCGCCATCCTTCTCGGCCACGAAGGCCAGCGAGCGGCCGTCGCGGGAGAGGGCGAGCACCGGAGATGCCCAACCGGAAAGCCGCGTGCCGGGAGGCAGCGGGACCACGGAATGGGTCGCGATGGGGGTCGTCGCGGCGGGTGCCCGGCCGGTCCAGCGGGCCACGGCGAATCCAGCCGCCAGGGCGAGGAGCACGGCCGCGGCCCAGGCGATCGGAAATCCGCGCCGGACTCCCGTTGCCGCCGGTGCATCCGCGGGGCCCTCGAGCCACGCGTCCCCGATGTCGCGCAGCCTGTTCTTGCGGTCCCGCTCCAGGCACCGACGAAGGAGCCGGCGCACGTTCGCCGGTGTCTCGGCGGGGAGAGCCGACCAGTCCGGGTCCTGGCGCAGGACGGAGGCAAGCACGTCCGACACCGTGTCGCCCTCGAAGCAGCGCCTGCCCGTCAGCATCTCGTAGAGCACTGTTCCAAAAGCCCAGATGTCGGTGCGCTTGTCGACGGGCTTGCCCCGCGCCTGCTCGGGCGACATGTACGCCGCGGTTCCGATCACGACGCCCGCTTGCGTCGCGGCGGCCGTGATCGTCGGCGACGACGTCACGTCCGGCGACGATCCGTCGGTCGAGAGCGCCTTGGCCAGCCCGAAGTCCAGTACCTTGACCTTCCCGTCGGGCGTGATCTTGACGTTGGCGGGCTTCAGGTCGCGGTGCACGATGCCCCGCTCGTGCGCGGCCTCGAGGGCGTCGGAGATCTGATGCGCGACGGCCATGGCCTCCTCCACCGGGATCGGCCCCGACGCGATCCTTTCCGCGAGCGTCTCCCCCGGCACGAGTTCCAGCACCAGCGCCGCCGTCGCGCCGGACTCCTCCAGGCCGTAGATCGCCGCGATGTGCGGATGGTTCAGCGCCGCCAGCACCTGCGCTTCGCGCTGAAACCGCGCCAGCCGCTCGGCATCCGCGGCGAAGAGCTCCGGCAGCACCTTGATCGCGACGTCCCGCTGCAGCTTCCCGTCCCGCGCCCTGTAGACCTCCCCCATCCCTCCCGCGCCGATCGGCGCGAGGATCTCGTAGGGGCCGAGGCGCGTGCCGGTGGCGAGACTCACGTCTTCCCCCTCGAGGCACTCTCTACTTCGTTCGCGGCGCGAATAGTCTCCCGACCGAAGGGAGGGAGGAGGTTCGCGCCGCGGGAGCGAGCGCGCCGCGAGGGACCAGGCGAGCGATCGAGCCCCTTTGGGCGAGTCGCTCGCCGGTGCGCCCGAAGGGCGCAGGTCCCGAGTAAGCGCAAGCGACGGTCCAAGTTGCGGGGAGCATACAAGATAGAGCTTCGCCAGGCGGCCGGGCACGGGCGCATCTGGTAGATTCAACGGTCGATGAATCAGCGCAAGCGCCACCAGACCGTGGGGGTCCGGGTCGGCAAGGTGATGGTCGGCGGCGGAGCGCCCGTCGTGGTCCAGTCGATGGCGAACACCGACACCGTCGACGTCAAGTCCACCTCCACGCAGTGCATCGAGCTCGCCCGGGCCGGTTCCGAGCTCGTCCGCATCACCGTCAACATCCCCGAGGCCGCGGCCGCGGTGCCCGAGATCAAGAAGCGCATGCTCGACGCCGGCGCGGACGCGCCGCTCATCGGCGACTTCCACTACAACGGCCACGTTCTGCTGACGAAGTTCCCCGAGTGCGCGAAGGCGCTCGACAAGTACCGCATCAACCCCGGGAACGTCGGTAAAGGTGTTCGGCGCGACGAGCAGTTCGCGACGATCTGCAAGATCGCGGTCGACAACGGCAAGCCCGTGCGCATCGGCGTCAACGGCGGCTCCCTGAACCAGGAGCTCGTCATGGCGAAGATGCAGGAGAACACCGACCGCGACCTCGGCAAGACCTCCGAAGAGATCATCAACGAGTGCATGATCCTCTCGGCGCTCCAGTCGACCGAGCTCGCGCTGCAGTCGGGCCTGCGCAAGGACCAGATCATCATCTCCTGCAAGGTCTCCCGGCCGCTCGACCTGATCGCCGTCTACCGGGACCTCGCGACGCAGACCGACCAGCCGCTCCACCTGGGCCTGACCGAGGCGGGCATGGGGATGAAGGGCCTCGTCTGGTCCTCCTCGGCGATGGGCGTCCTGCTCAACGAGGGCATCGGCGACACGATCCGCATCTCGCTGACGCCGCGACCGGGCGGGGACCGGCGCGAAGAGGTCTACGCCGCGTGCGAGCTTCTGCAGTCGCTCGGCATTCGTTCGTTCGCGCCGTCGGTCACCGCCTGCCCCGGCTGCGGCCGCACGACCTCGACGACGTTCCAGGAGCTCGCCGAGCGCATCCAGGGCTACATCCGCGACCAGATGCCCGTCTGGAAGCAGGAGCACGAGGGTGTCGAGAACATGACGCTCGCCGTCATGGGCTGCGTCGTCAACGGCCCCGGCGAGTCGAAGGCCGCCTCGATCGGCATCTCGCTGCCGGGCACGGGCGAAGAGCCGCACTGCCCCGTCTACATCGACGGCCAGCACTTCACGACGCTGAAGGGCAACTACGACGAGCTCGCCGCGGCCTTCCGCGCGCTCGTCGACGACTACGTCGCGACGAAGTACCCGCGCAAGGAAGCCGCGCGGCCGGTCACGGCGTAGCGCTCCGGGAGACGGCGAGCGCCGCGAGCTCGCACAGGAAGGCCAGAACGGCGAAGACCGTGCGCACCGTGTGCGCGTGCTCCCAGCGCGGCCAGAGCGATGCCCCGTCCCCCGCATCGATCCGGCCGTTGATCGGGATGTTCACGATGCGGGTGATCGCGACCCAGACGACCAGGCACGCCAGACCCGCCGCGAGGAGCATGAATTCCGCTGAGCCGGTGCGCGAGCGCATCAGGACGAGCCAAGCGGAGCCTGCGACGACGGCGGCCAGGATCGGCACCGGCATCATCGCGGCGAACCGGCGGTTCTGCTCCCGCTGAAACGCCAGGAACGCGGCCGCCGGCAGTTTCCCGCGCGCGTACGAGTTGCCCGCTCGGTCGCCGAAGAGAATTCCGGCGAGCAGGCCCGTCGCAAACACGGCGATGCACTCGACCACGGCCAGGACGTTCATGCTCCCTCCCGGCCATACACTAGTTCAGGAGGCACCGGCATGGACCTGCGCTCGCTCCAGAAGCCGCTCAAGGACAAGTACCGCGCGGAGCCTTCGACCTCTCGCATCACGCTCACTGCGAGGGGCGCCGAGACCGGCGCGCCGATCGCCTGCTCGGTCGACATCGGCCGCGCGGTCTACGAGGCCCAGGCCCACGCGGGCGTCGGGCGGCGCGGGAACGGGCGCCTGCTCGGGCGATCTGCTCCTCGGCGCGCTCGCCGCGTGCGCGCAGGTGACCTGCCAGATGGTCGCGTCGGCGATGGGGATCCCGACGAAGTCGATCGCGGTGTCCGTCGAAGGGGACCTCGACCTCGCGGGCACGCTCGGCATCTCGAAGGAGGTCCCCGTCGGCTTCGAGACGATTCGCCTGAAGGTCGCCGTCGATGCGCCCGACGCGACCCCGGATCAGCTCCGCGCGCTCGCCGAGAAGACCGAGCAGTACTGCGTCGTCATGCAGACGCTCATGCAGCCGCCGGCGATTCGGGTCGACTGGAGCTAGGTGAGCCCCCGCCCCTACTTCTTCGCGAGCTCCGCGCGCCAGTCCGAAACGAATCGGATCTGGGCGGAGCGGTCCTCCACCGGTACGGCGAACAGGATCCGTTTCCCGTCGAGCGTCACGTCGAAGGCCCCTCGCGGCGCCGGCTTCCCCCCGAAGATCGGGCGCGGCGCGCCGACCTGCAGAGAGGTCCCCCGAGCCTCGAGGTCCACGGCGAAGAGCTTGCCGTCCGGCGGCTGCGAATACAGGATGGCCCGGTCCCCGAGCCAGCGGCCCGTGATGGCGCCGCCGGTCGAGACCTGCCGTTTTTCGCCGAGCCCGGGGAAAGGCACGACGTAGACCTCGCGGCGTCCCGATTCGTTGGCGATGTACTGCAGCCATTTTCCGTCCGGCGAGATCGAGCCGTTGACGAACTCGTCGGGATCGGTCGAGACGAGCATCCGGGGCTTTTTTTCGCCGTCGAGGGGCAGGACCCAGAGGTCGACGCCGCCCGACTTGGCGTCCTGGATCCGAAGGAGCACGAGCTTCCCGTCGGGAGACCACGAGAGAGGCCAGACGTTCGTGCTCTGCGGGCCAGATGACCCTGGGCGCCGACGTTCCGTCGGCCGACTTGACGCTGACGCCGCCGCCCGGATCTCCGAAAGCGATCTCGCGCCCGTCCGGCGACCAAATGGGAAAGTTGCTGCCCTGGTCCCCAAACGAGAAGCGAGCACCGACTCCGCGGTCGAGGTCGTAGAGCCAGGCTTCCGGCTTGGCTCCGGCCTGTCCGGTGATGTAGGTGATGGCGGCCCGCCGGGCGTCGGGCGAGAGGGCGATGGAGAAGAAGTTCGCGGGCTCCCCGACGCGGCCGAGCTCCTTCCCGTCGACGTCGAACCACGTGAGCTGGCTCCGGCGCACCGCACCGCTGCCCTGAAAGACGAGCCGCCCCGTCCGCGAGACGGTGTAGTTGCCGAACCAGCGAAACGGCTGGAACAGGACGCCCTCGGCGATCGGCACGGCCCCGCCCGTGATCTTCAGGCTCGAAGGATCGAGCGGCTGGGCCATGAGGTTGCCTTCGCGAACGAAGAGAAGGTACCCGGGCTCGGCGTACCGTCCCTCGCTGTTCTCCCGGGCGACGAGGGTCGACTTGCCGGTCGCGAGGTCGAGGACCTCGATGGCGCTCTGCTTGTCTTTGTCCGACGTCTGGGATCCCGAGAAGTAGAGAAGGCGCTTCCCGTCCGGAAGGAAGAAGGGCAGGCGGTGCGTCGCACCCGGCTTGTCGGTTCGGGTCAGCGGTGTCGCCGTTCCGCCGGCCGCCGAAACTTTCCAGAGCCCGCCGAACGGGGCGGGGGCGAAGACGATGACGTCGTCGACGCTCCAGCTCGCCCCGCGGCCGTCGGCGGCCTCGCAGATCGTCTGCACGACGCCGCCGGCGGCCGGCACCCGCTTCAATTTCCGCTCCGCGAAGAAGCCGATGGAGCGGCCGTCGGGAGACCAGAACGGGATCATGGCGTCGTCGGTGCCTGGCAGCGGCTGGACGCCGAACCCGTCCATCCGCCTGACCCAGAGCGAGTCGTCGGCCGTCGGCGCCGGTCGCCGCGAGGGCGAGGGTCGTCCCGTCGGGCGAGAGCGCGAGCGACGCGTTGTTGCGCTCGAGATCGAGCTGCGGCGGCAGATCGATCGACGCGCGAAGGACCGCCGCCTCGGGTGCGCGCTGGAACAGGCGGCCGGCGGCGAAGCCCGCGGCGGCGAGGACGAGCGCCGCCGCCCACGGCAGCCAGGCGATGCGCTTGCGGCGCGTCGGCACGACCGGCGCCGCGATGCCGCTCGCCGAGCCGCCCTCGGCGATCCACTTCAGCTCGCTGCCGAGGTCCCCGGCGCTCTGCCACCGGTCCTCGGGGTCCTTGGAGAGCGCCTTGCGGATGACACGGTCGAGCGCGGGCGGCGAGGTCGGCATCACCGCGGACACCGGCGCCGGCTCCTCCTTCATGATCGAGGAGATGAGCGACGCCTGCGACGAGCCCGAGAAGGCCTTGCGCCCCGTCGCCATCTCGTAGAGCACGCAGCCGAAGGCGAAGATGTCCGTCCGGCCGTCGGCCTCGCGGCCCTCGAGCTGCTCCGGCGCCATGTACTGGAACGTCCCGAGGATCGTGCCTTCCTGCGTCAGGTTGTCGCCCGTGGCCGCGCCCATCACCGTCGGCAGCGACGTCGCGCCCGACGACGGCACGCCGACGGTGCCATCGCCTTCGCGAGCCCGAAGTCGAGCAGCTTGACGCCCGTCTTCGTCAGCATCACGTTGCCGGGCTTGAGGTCCCGGTGCACGATCCCCTGCCGGTGCGCCTTGTCCAGCGCGTCGGCGATCTCGACGCCGTAACGTCAGCGTCTGCGACAGAGCGGCAGCGAGCCCTTCGCGAGCCGGTCCGACAGCGTCTCGCCCTCCAGATAGCTCCATGACGAGGTACTCGGTCCCGTCCTCGTTGCCGACGTCGTAGAGCGCGCAGATGTGGGGATGCGAGAGCTGCGAGATCGTCTTCGCCTCCCGCTCGAAGCGCTGGCGCATTTCCGGCGAGGCCGAGAGGTGCTGCGGCAGGACCTTGACCGCGACCGTGCGATCGAGCCGCGTGTCCTTCGCCTTGTAGACCTCGCCCATTCCCCCCGCGCCGATCGGAGCGAGGATTTCGTAAGGGCCGAGTCGCGAGCCTGCGGAGAGCGGCAAGGTTGAGCGGAGCCTACAACGAACGGCGGCTCGCCCACGAACCGCTGTGATCTAATCCGAGGCCGCTCGAACCCGCATCTTCCGGAACAGGAGGCCACGTTGAGAATCCCATCCCGGAACCGCCTCGCCGTCTGGGCCGCCGCCCCGGCGCTGCTGCTGTGGGCCCTGCCAGCAGCGCGCCGCAGACGTCCGCCCCGGCTCCGGCGGCGACACCCGTGCCACCGCCGCCGCTCGAGCCCGCCGCGCTCGAACGCCTCAAGGCGATGAGCGACCTTCTGAAGAGCGCCGGCAGCTTCACCTTCCAGGCCGTGTCCGACCGCGAGCAGCCCTCGGTCAACGGGCCCGCTCCTCGACTTCTTCGCCGTGTCGACCGTCGCGGTCACCCGGCCGAACCGTGTTCGCCTCGATACGACCGGCGATCTTCACGATGCGTCGCTCTGGTACGACGGGAAGACCGTCGCGATCTACTCCACGAAGAGCGCGTTCTACGGTCAGACCGACGCTCCGCCCACGATCGACGAAACGGTGATGATGCTGATGGACCGCTTCCAGATGGCGTTTCCGGCCGCGGGGTTTCTCCTGAAGGACCCGTACGCCAAGATGATGGAGGGCGTCACGACGGCGTTCGACGCGGGAGAGGCCCGCATCGACGGCATCGCCTGCCGGCACCTCGCCTTCTCCGAGCCCGACGCCGACTGGCAGGTCTGGATCGAGGACGGCGCAAAGCCGCTTCCCCGCCGGATCGCCGTCACGTACAAGAACGTCCCGGGGACTCCGCGGGTCGTGACGTCGCTTTCCGACTGGAATCTCTCGGCGACCGTTCCCGCCGACCGGTTCGTCTTCACGCCGCCCGCCGGCGCGACGAAGGTCGACTGGAAGACCGTGAAGCAGTAGGACGGACAGGAGCACACGATGAAGACTCGAACCCTCGCGCCGTTTCTTGCCGCCGCCATGTTCCTCGCGTTGTCGTCGCCCGCCCGGGCCTGGGTCGCCGCAGGCGGCTACCATGGCGGTGTCGCCGTCGCGTACCACCCGCCGTGCTGCTATCACGGCTACTCCGGAGCAGCGGTCGCCGGCGCCGCCGTCGCCGGCGCGATGGTGGGAGCCGCGGTCGCCACGGCCGCCCAGCCGGCGTACTACGCCCCGGCACCGGTCTATTACGCCGCGCCCGTCGCTTACGCGCCGGCCGTCGGCACCGTCGTCACGACGCTTCCGCCGGTCGGCTGCTCGAGCATGTCGGTCAACGGCCGCTCGTACATGAACTGCGCCGGAACGTTCTACATGCCCTTCTACTCGGGCGGTGCGCTCATGTACCAGGTCGCAATACCGTAGCAAACGCTCCGCTCGGGATCTACGGCCTTCAGCCGCACTGGCGCCGCGAGGGGACAGGCTTGCGGTCGAGCGCCGTCCGCGACGCCGCAAGCCGGTGCGCCCGGAGGGCGCAGAACCCGAGTCAGCGCGAAGCGACGGTGCGCGAAACGAAGTCGGCCATGTCGGCCTTCATCGCCTTGAGCGCGCCCTCGTTGACGTACATCATGTGGCCCGCCGGGTAGTACTTCATCTCGATGCGGGCCTTGACGTCCTTCTGCGGGGAGACGTGCGCCATCATGTACTCGCTCGCGAAGAACGGCGTCGCGAGGTCGAACTGTCCGTTCAGCACCAGGACGCGCAGGCTCGGATTGAAGGCCATCGCGCGCGCGAGGTCGATGTTCGTGTTGGTCAGCGTCGGCGCGGGGAAGGGCAGCCCGGGGACCGCGTGCTTGAAGTCCCACGTGCGCCAGGCGTCGGCGGTGACGACGTAGGACTTGCCCTCGCCGAACTTCAATCCCTCGTGGTACCAGTCGAGAAACGCGGCCGTGTACGCTCCGGTGATCGAGTTCGACTGCGGGTCGTTCTCGGTCTCCTTGGCGAGCGGGTCGAAGGTCGGGCCCACGAACCGCGAGTCGAGCCGGCCGATCGTGATTCCCTTCTGCCGGAAGAGCTCCTGCGTGAACTCGCTCTCGCGACACGCGCAGGTCGGCCAGGCGCAGGTACTCCTCCGAGAGCCCGGTGTACTCGTGCAGCTTCTGCGACGACCGCGGCGCGACGCTCGTCGGAGAGCCGGTCGCCCTCCGCGAGCGCCGCCGCGTAGTCGCCCGCGGCGAAGCGACGGACCTCCGTCAGCCAGGGCTCGAGGTCCTTCGGCGGATTCGGCAGCGCCTTGTGGTACCAGGCCGTCGCCGCGTAGCTCGGGAGAATCAGCGGATACGGCTGGTCGTTGCCCGGCAAGGCGAAGATCGCGCCGAGGTCCGTCGCGAGCGAGATGAGCACGACGCCGTTGAACGACATGCCGCCCTTGCTCTGCAGCCAGTCGACGATGCCGGGCGAGCGCGTCGTGCCGTAGCTCTCGCCGATCAGGTACTTCGGCGAGTTCCAGCGGCCGTTGTCCGAGACGTACTGCTTGATGAACCGCGAGATCGACTCGATGTCGGGATCGACGCCCCAGAAGTCCTGGTTCTTGAAGTCGCCGACGCGGCTTGCTGACTCCCGTGCCGACCGGATCGATCAGGACGATGTCGACCTTGTCGAGCAGGCTGTAGGCGTTGTCGACGACCTGGTACGGCGGCGGCGGCGTCGGGGCGGCGTCCGCGACGACGACGCGCCGCGGACCGAGCGCGCCCATGTGCAGCCAGATCGACGAGGAGCCCGGGGCCGCCGTTGTAGCAGAACGCGATCGGGCGCCGCGCGGCCGGGCCCGCGTCCTTCCGGACGTACGCGACGTAGCCCATGCTCGCCCACGGCTCGTCCTTGGCGTTCTGCACGACGAGCGTGCCGGCGGTCGCCGTGAAGGCGACGGGCGCCCCGCCGATCACGGCGGTGTGCTGCGTGACCGACTGCTCGGCCTTCGGCGGCTCCTTCTTCGCGGCGTCCGGAGCGGCGCTTCTCCGCGGGCTTCTCCTGGGCGCAGCGCGGTCGCGCCGAGACCGCAGACGAGGAGCCAGGTCGCGAGCATTCTCTTCATCGCTTTTCCTCTCGAATTGGCGAGGCGGAGCTTATCCCGCCGCGCCGAGCGGGATAGCATCGGCGCTCGATGATCGCCGCCGCATTCCTCGCCGCCGCCGTCGCCGCGCCGGCCCCCGGCCCGCTCCAGGCGCAGATCGCCGCGAAGATCAAGGCCTTCCACGGCGAGATGGGCCTCTACGCGAAGAACCTCGACACCGGCGAGATCGTCGCGGTCAACGCCGACCAGCGCTTCCCGACCGCGAGCCTGATCAAGGTCGCCGTCATGGCCGAGGTCTACCGGCAGATGGCCGCGGGCAAGTTCGGCAAGAACACGCCGGTCACTCTCCACGACTCCGACAAGGCCGGCGACGAGACGGTCCCGCTCAACATGCTCCACGACGGGACGGTGCTCACGGTCTCGGACCTGCTTGAAGTTCATGATCGCGTACAGCGACAACACGGCCACGAACCTCCTCGTCGGAATGGTCGGCACGGCGAACGTCGACGCGCTGCTCGACTCCCTCGGCCTGACGAAGACGCGCCTCTACCGTCCGACCTTCCGCGACGGACACGCCGACGTTCTGCCCGAGGAGGAGAAGGAGTACGGCCTCGGCTCGACGACGCCGCGCGAGGCCGCGACGCTGATGGAGCTCATCGCGCAGGGCAAGGTCGTCTCGCGCTCCGCCTGCGACGAGATGATCGCGCTGCTCGCGACCCAGCAGGACCGGGCCATGATCCCGCGCTCGCTCCCCTTCGAGACGGACGAGATCCTCGTCGCCAACAAGACCGGCTGGGACGAGGAGAAGAACCCGGATGCGAAGGGTTTCAAGGGCGACGTCCGCAACGACGCCGCGTACGTCAAGGGACCGAAGGCGCGTTTCGTCATCGCCATCTGCGCGCGGAGGATCAAGGACAAGCGCGCGAGCGCCGACAACGACACCTTCCGGCTCGGGGCCGAGCTTTCGCGCATGGTGTACGACCGGTTCCAGGCCCGTTGAGGCTCTTCGAGAACGAGCTCGCCGTCGCGCTCGACAAGCCGCCCGGCGTCTCGATGGCGACCTCGGCGAGGGAGGAGAAGTCGGCGGCGAGAGCCGTCGCACGGCTCCTCGAGGCCTGCGGCGAGGACCCCGCGGGCCCCCTCCTTCTGGTCCACCGGCTCGACGTCGGGACCTCGGGGGTCGTCCTTCTCGCGAAGACCGACGCGGCGCACCGGGAGCTCTCGCGGGCTTTCCAGTCCCGTGGCGCGCGAAAGACCTACCGCGCGCTCGTCTGGGGCCATCCGACGCCGCACGCGGCGCTCTACGAGGACCCCCTCGGCCGGGATCCGAAGGACGGACGGAAGATGAAGGTCCGGCACGACGGCAAGGCCGCCCTCACCCGCTACGAAACGCTGGCGCGTCTCCCCTCGGTCGCCGACCTGCGGCTCTTCCCCGAGACCGGCCGCACGCACCAGATCCGGGTCCACCTCTCGGCCCACGGCCACCCGATCGTCGGCGACGACCTCTACGGCGGGGCGACGCGCTGGCGCGGCGTGCGGGATCCGAAGCGGCGCCGCGCCCTGGCCGCGGTGGCGCGTCCCCTGCTCCACTCCGAGCGCATCGCCGTGCCGGAGCTCGCGATCGACGTCGCCGCGCCGCTTCCGAAGGACTACGTCGGCGCTCTCGCGGCGCTCACAGGGCGGCCCTGAACGCTTCCCACTTCGCCTTCATTTCGGCCAGAAAGGCCTGAAACTCCGGATCGCCGCGAAGGCCGTCGAGAAACGGGTCCTTGTCGAAGAGCGGATAGCAGGGCATTCCCTCCTCGGCCGTCCGGCGAAGCCAGGCCAGGGCTTCCCTCTTCTTGCCCAGCAGCGCGGAGGCGCAGGCGAGGTTGTAGGCGGCGTGGTGGAAGTGAGAGTTGCCTTCGGCCACCCCGACCTGCGCGGCGGCGATGCTCTCCTCCGCCTCGCGGCGGGAGCCGGACAGGGCGAATACGACGGCGCGGGTGCTGGCGCGGTCGTAGATCTGAATGGCGTGCGTGGGATTCGTCAGCTCGGCGCGAGCGCGGCCGACGGCCTCCGCGACCCTTCCCAGGTGCGCGAGCGCGAGCGGGACCTGAAAGTCCTGGCGGAACTCGGGGGTCGCCTCGAATTCCTCCAGGGCTTCGGCGTATTTCTGCTGGTAGAGGTGGATCCGCGGGATGCGATAGAGGGCGTCCATGTTGTGGGGGTCGATCCGGAGAGCGACCCGGTATTCGGCGAGAGCCTTTTCGAAGAGGCCGACGTGCGCGTACAGAGAGGCCATCGACGTGCGGGCCGACGCGAGGCTGGGATTGAGCTCGATCGCCCGATGGAAATCGGCGGCCGCCTTCTCGTGGGGAAAGCCGTTCGCGAGCGTCCACGAGAGCGACCCGCGCGCGACGTACGCATCGGCGAGACGGGGATCGAGCGCGAGAGCCTTCTCGATCTCGACGACGGCCTTCCGCTCCCACTGCCGATCGGGATCCTTCTCGAAGGACTTTCGCCCGTACTGAGCGCCCAGCGCCGCGTGGGCCGCGGCGAATCCGGGATCGAGGGCCACGGCTCGCTCGAAGTAGGGGATTCCCTTGTCCTTCTCGATCCACCCGTAGGCGTTCGCGTAGTACATCCCCCGCAGGTACGCGTCGTAGGCCTCGAGATTGGGGACCGGCGTCGGCGGACCGCCGGGAGCCACCGGCGCTTCCACCGCGACTTTCAGAGCCTCCACGATCGACCTCGAGATCTCGTCCTGGACGGCGAAGATCTCTTTTATCGGCCGGTCGTACTTCTCGGCCCACAGGCTGTAGCCCGTCGTCGCGTCGATGACTTGGGCGTTGACGCGCACCGAGTCCCCCGAGCGCTGCACGCTGCCCTGCAGGACATAGCGCACCCCCAGATCCTCGCCGACCTTCCGGACATCCGGCGTGGCGCCCTTGTATCGGAAGGCGCTGTTGTGGGCAATCACGAGCAGGTCCCTGGCCTTCGCCACGTCCGTGGTCACGGAATCTGTCATGCCGTCCGAGAAGTACTCGTCCTCCGCGCGGCCGCCGACGTTCTGGAAGGGGAGGACCGCGATGGAACGAGCGGACGGATCGGCCGGCGCCGCGCGCCGCCGGGTGAGGAGCCAGGCGCCGGCGAGGACCGCGGCGGCCGCGACCAGAGCCGCGGCGACCACGATTCCGGCGCGCGATGGCCGCCGGCGAGCCGACGCGGCGGCGGGCGCCGACGGCGCGGCCGCTCGGTCGCGCAGGCCGGCGAGGTCGTGGGCGAGATCGCGAGTCGACTGGTAGCGCTCTTCCGGCTCCTTGGAGAGACACCGTCCGACGATCCACGCGAGCGGCTCCGGTGCCTCCGGGCACGCCGCCGTCAGCGGCTTCGGCTCCTCCTTCAGGATCGCGGACAGCACTTCGATCGACGTGGCGCCCTGAAACGGACGATGTCCCGTCGCCATCTCGTACAGGATCATCCCGAGCGCGAATTGGTCCGAGCGATGGTCCACGGGCTTGCCCGTCGCCTGCTCGGGCGACATGTAGGCGACCGTTCCGACCACGACGCCGGCCTCGGTCTGCTGGGTGGCCGTCGCTGCCTGGCTCCCCTCGGGCAGCCTCGTCGCCCACTTCGCGAGGCCGAAGTCCAGGATCTTCACGAGGCTGTCCGAGGTGACCATGACGTTTTCCGGCTTCAGGTCCCGGTGCACGATCCCGGAGGCGTGAGCCCGGGCCAGACCCTCCGCGACCTGCATTCCCACCGAGAGCGTCCGCTTCATCGGCAGCGGTCCGGCCGCGAGAAGCTGGCGCAGGCTCTGTCCTTCGACCAGCTCCATCGCGATCCACGAAACGCCCTGCGTCTGCCCGACGTCGTAGATGGTGACGATGTTGGGGTGATTCAGCGCGGAGGCCGACCGCGCCTCTTGCTCGAACCTCCTCAGCCGTTCCGTATCCGAGGCGAGGGCTTCCGGAAGCACCTTGATCGCCACCTCTCGGCCGAGCCGGCCGTCCCTGCCGCGGTACACCTCCCCCATGCCACCCGCGCCGAGAGGCGAGAGGATCTCGTAGGGGCCGAGCCGGGTTCCGGCCGGAAGAGACATCGTTGTCCCCTAGTATCAACCCACCCGCCAGCGGGGACGAACGCGGCGACCGGGGCCTGACGCGCCCCCTACGACCCGAAGAAGGCGCTCATGAACCGGTAGAAGCTCCAGACGTCGACCTTCGACGACATCTCGAAGGGCGAGTGCATCGACAGGAGCGGCACGCCGAGGTCGATGACCTCCATGTCCCAGGCGGACAGGAACCCGCCGATGGTTCCGCCGGAATATCCGTCGACCTTGGGCGTCTGGGTCTGCCAGGCGATCGCGTTCCTGTCGAGGATCGCACGGATCCGCGCGATGAACTCGGAGTTGGCGTCGAAGCCGGCGCCGTACTTCTTGATCGTCACGCCGTAGCCCGAGGCGCGCGGCGTTGGTGGGCTCGCTCGTCTGCGAGAAGAGGGGATTGATGCCGTCGTTGACGTCGGCCGAGACGACCTCGGAGCGCCCCAGCGCCTCGCGCAGGTCGAGATCCGTGTACTTGCCGCCGCGCTCGGCGGCGACGAGCTTCGCGAGCGTCGAGTTGAAGAACTGCGAGGCGGCGCCGGTGTTGTTGACCGAGCCCTCCTCCTCGTTGTTCGACAGGTAGGCCATCGCCGTTTTCTTCGGCGTGCCGGAAAGATCGAGGACCGCCCGCGCGGCGCAGTAGGAGGACAGCCGGTCGTCCTGGCCGTAGGCGCCGACGAGGCCGCGGTCGATGCCCACGTCCTGCGGGCGCGCGGCGGGTACGAGAGCGAGCTCGGAGGAGACGAAGTCCTGCTCCTTGAGGCCGTACGTGGACGAGAGCGTCGACATCACCTGCGCGACGACGGAGGAGTCGGCGCCGGGAATGCTGCCGGCGACCGGATCGAGCTCCTCGCCCGAGAGCACCTCCGTGTACTTGCGCTCGCGCAGGGGCTTGTCCGAGTGCGGCGCGTTGTCGGCGATGACGAACGTCGGATCGCCATCCTTCAGTCCGATCGAGACGTCGATCCGCTTGCCGTCGGTGGTGTCGACCCGGCCGACGAGGGCGAGCGGCCGGTTCGCCCACTGGTACTTCTTGATGCCGCCGTAGTAGACCGTGTTGAAGAGCGCGAATCCCCCCGACAGATAGAGCGGGCGCGCCTTCAGGTCGATGTGCGGGCTGTCGTGGTGTGTCCCGACGAGCCGCGATCCGGCGACGATGGGGTCGGACCCGACGACGACGAGGATCAGCGCGCGGTCGCGGCCGTTGATCCAGAGCTTCGCCCCGGCCTTGACCTGGCCCGACTCCTTGAACTCGGAAAAGCCCGCCGCCTTCGCCAGCCGGACCACCTCTCGCGTCGAGCCGTCCGCCGTCCGCGCGACGTCGAGATACCGCTTGTAGTCCTCGGCAAACTGGAAGGCCTGGTCCTTCTGAGCCGGCGTGAGCCCCACCCACGCCGACTTCTTCGCGTCCCAGAAGCCCTCGGTCTTCTTCTCCGCCGCCTTCTCCTGCCCCTGCGCCGCCAGCGCGATCGACAGCGCCGCCGCGCCGGCCAGTGCCCTCTTCATCCCGCCTCCTGTCTAGCTCGCGTTGACGGTTTCGTACTTCGCGCCGGTCCAGGCGGCCATGCCGCCGACGACGTTGGTGAGACGGAGAAAGCCCAGCCGCTCGAGCAGGCTCGTCGCGATCGACGAGCGGTAGCCTCCGGCACAGATCGCGGCGACCGGGCGTGAGCGCTCGAGCGAAGCGGCGAGGTCCGCGAGGTGGTGGAGCGGCATCGAGACGGCGCGCCCGATGCGGCCGCCGGCCCACTCGGCGGGCCGACGCACGTCGACGAGCTGGAGCGTCGGGTCCTCGGCGATACGCTCGCGAAGCTCGTCCACGGTGATCTGCTCGGTGCGGGCGAGGGGCCGTCCCGCCTGGTCCCACGCGCGGATCCCGCCGGCCAGGTACCCGGCGACGTTCTCCAGGCCCACGCGCGCCAGTCGCGTGCGCGTCTCGCCGACGCGTTCCTCGTCTTCCGCCACGAGAACGATCGGGCCTTTCGGCGACATCAGCGCGCCCGCCCAGGAGGCGAGCTGGCCGGACTGGCCGATCTGGAGCGAGCCGGGGACGTGCCCGGCGCCGTACTCGGCCGCCGGGCGCGTGTCGAGGACGACGGCTCCCGCCTCCTGCAGCCCGGCGAGGTCCTCGGGCGAAAGCGCGGGCGGCGGCGGAAGCTCGTCGAGGGATCCGGGCCCTTCGCGATTCAACGCCGCGTCGCGCGAGAAGTAGGCCGGCGCCTCCGGGAGATCCGTCGTGACGAGACGGACGAACTCCTCGCGCGGCATGGGGCGCAACGCCCAGTTGAACCGGCGCTGCTCGCCGATGGTCGAGCTCGTCTCGCTCGAAATGTTGCGTCCGCAGAGCGACCCCGCGCCGTGCGCGGGAAAGACCTTCACCTCGTCGGGCAGCTTGAGCAGCTTCTCGTGGAGCGAGTCGTAGAGCTGGCCGGCCAGGTCCTCCGGGCTCACGCGCGCCCCGAGAAGGTCCGGCCGGCCGACGTCGCCGATGAAGAGCGTGTCCCCCGTGAGCACCGCTTCGGGAGTGTCCGACCGGGCGTGATCGGTCACGAGAATCGAGACGGACTCCGGCGTGTGGCCCGGCGTCTCGAGAAAACGGAGGGTCACCCGCCCCATGGGGATCTCGTCGCCGTCCCGCACCGCGACGTGGGCGAACTTCGCGCCGGCTTTCGCGCCGAAGTAGATCGTCGCGCCGCTGCGCTCGGCGAGCTCGCGGTGTCCCGAGACGAAGTCCGCGTGGAGGTGCGTCTCGATGACGTGGCGTATGCGCAGGCCGCGCGCCTTCGCGGCCTCCAGGTACACGTCGACATCCCGCCTCGGGTCGACGACCGCCGCCTCCCCCTCCGAGCCGATCATGTAGGACGCCTGCGCGAGACAGCCCAGGTAGAACTGCTCGAAGTACATCGGGGCCGCTTCGGTTGCCACGGTCATCTCTTCACAGTTTTTCGGGCTCACGCCCTCGAGCCGAGGACCACTCTCTGCTCCCGTCGGCCGCGTCGAGCGGCCGCTTCAGAAGACCGCATTGTAGTTCCGGGCGACGAGATACAGCGCCACCGCCACGACGAACCAGGCGAAGGCCCGGCGCAGGCCGTGGGGGTGGACCCGGTGCGAGAGCGCCGTTCCGGCCAGTGCACCGCCCATCGCCAGCAGCGCCACGAGGCCCGTCAGCTTCCAGTCGGCGTCGCCCGTGGTCAGGTGCCCCGCGAGACCGGCCGCGCAGTTGACCGCGATCACGAACAAGGAGGTCCCGATCGCGGCCCGCATTCCCAGGCCGCCGAAGACCACCAGCGCGGGCACGATCAGAAATCCGCCGCCCACCCCGAGAAACCCGGTCAGGAATCCCACGCCGAGTCCGGCGAGAGCCGACCCCGGGGCGCTCGGCGTGTGGGCGGCCGTGTCGTGGCCGGGGCCGTGCCGCGTCAGCATCACGGTCGCCGCGACGAGCATCAGGGCGGCGAAAAGCAGCAGGAGCACGGAGGGCGACACCAGTCGCGTCAGCTTCGAGCCGAGGTACGCGCTGACGATGCCGCTGCCCGCGAAGAGCATGCCGGTCCGCCATGCGACCGAACCGCGGCGGTCGTGGAGCAAGGTTCCCATGAGCGCCGTCGAGCCCACGACGGCGAGCGACATTCCCACGGCCCGGTGCGGTGGCACCCCGAGCACGTAGACGAGGACCGGCACGGTGATGATCGAGCCGCCGCCGCCGATCAACCCGAGCGACAGTCCGATTCCGAGCGAGAGCGCGAGGCCGAGCGCAAAGAGCATCAGACCTCGGGCGGCAGGGCCGCCTTGGCCCGGAGGAACTCCTCGGCGCTCGTCAGGCGCACGCCGAACCGCTGTGCGAGCGGCCGTCCGTCGAACGCGGTGTCGCAGATCGACACGACCCAGCTCATCGCCATGAGGTTTCCGGCCGGAGGCGAGAGCGGCTCGAGAAGATCCGCGATGACGCGGTAAACCTTGGCCGGCGTGCGGATCTTCCGGAGCGGCCGTCCCACGACCCTGGCGAAAACCGCGACCACGTCGTCGAATGAGAGGACCTCGGGCCCGCCGAGGTCCTCGACGACGTTTTCCCCGTCCTCCGGGGCCGCCGCGGCGGCCGCGAGAATCGCCGCGACGTCGTCGAGGGCGACGAACGCGTGCCGCGATCGGCCGTCTCCCGGCACGAACGCGATCCCGCGCTTCTCGATGGAGGTCCCGGCCATCGCGAAGAAGGCCTTCGAGAACCAGAACGGCCGCCGCAGCGTCGCCGCCACGGAGCCCCGGAGGGGGATGGAGCTTCCCATCAGGGCGAACCAGTCGTCCATGAAGAGAGAGCCGCGGAAGATGGAGTGGGCGAGGTCGCTGCCCTGGATTTTCTCCTCGATCCGCCGCTTCAGTCGGAACGTGGTCACGCTCTTGTCGTGCGCGGTCTCCGCGACCGACATGAAGATGATTCGCCGCACACGTTCGGCCCGGCAGGCGTCGATCAGGTTCTCGTAGCCCGTGCCATCGACCTCTTCGAAGGTGACCTTGCCGCGCGGCACGACGGCATTGGCCGTGCCGACGACCGTGGCCATCCCGTGGCAGGCCGCGACGAGGCTCTCCGGCTCCCGCAGGTCGCCGAAGGCCAGCTCGACGCCCGCGGTCGCGAACTCCCGCGGCGAGGACGGTCGGACGAGCGCGCGCACCCGGACGTGCGCCTTCACGAGGCGGTCGATCACGGCCGTGCCGAGCTGCCCGGTGGCGCCGACGACGAGAACGGGTCCCATGCGCTACTCCTCGATCTCGACCGCGAAATGCGGCGTCAGCCGCAGACGCAGGTGCACGATCCGGCACGGCCACTTCTCGCGCGTGATTCGCTCCCCGACCCGTTTCCAGATCCAGGCCGCCAGGTTCTCCGCCGTCGGCGGGGTTCGCGCGAACTCGGCCACGTCTTGGTTCAGGTTGCGGTGATCGAGCGGCCCGTCGACCTCGTCCTTCAGGATCCGGTCGAGGTCGGTCAGATTGACGACCATCGCCGTCTCGGGATCGACCTTACCCTCGACCGACACCTCGAGCTCGTAGTTGTGGCCGTAGCCGTGCGGCCCCTCGTCGCCGTACACCGCGAGGTTCCTCTCGGGGCTCCAGTCGCGCCGCCAGAGGCTGCGCCCGGCGTTGAAGTGGATCGTGCGCGAGAGGCGGATCATGCGTCCTCGTCTTCGAAGATCTTACCGGGGTTCAGGATCCCGTCGGGGTCGAAGAGCCGCTTGACCCCCCGCATCGCCGCGAGCACCTCGGGGGAATGGCGCAGCCGCAGGTACGCCCGCTGCGTCACGCCCACGCCGTGCTCGCCCGTGATCGTCCCGCCCAGAGCGGCGACGGCGCGGAAGATCTCCTCCGACCGCCTCCGCCCGCTCGGCGAGCCAGCGCGCGCGTTCCCCCGGCCGGCTGAACCACGTTGACGTGGATGTTGCCGTCGGCGGCGTGACCGTAGCAGACCGCGTCGAGCCGGCGCGCCGCCGCGATCCGCCGCACCGCCGACAGGAGCTCCGGCAGCCGAGCGCGCGGCACGGCGCAGTCCTCCTCGGCGTACGGACCGAGCGACTTGACCGCCTCCCCGACCGCCCGGCGCAGCCTCCAGAAGTCCCGCTCCTCGCGCTGCGTCATCGCGACGCGGACGTCCGTCGCCCCGGAGTCGGCGAGGAGCTCGCCGAAGCGCTCCGCGTCGCGCGACACGGTCTCCTCGTCGAAACCGTCCGCCTCGACGAAGAGATGCGAGTCCGCGTCGGCGGGAAGCGTCATCGCCAGAAAGGCGGCCGAGACCTCGGCCGCCCGCCTCTCGAGAAACTCGCAGGCCGACGGCTCGCGGCCGCCGGCGTAGAGAAGGGACACGGCGGCGAGCGCCTTCGACTCCTCCGAGAACGAGGCCCAGAGAAGCCGCCGGTGGGTCGGGAGGGGAACGAGGCGCAGCGTCGCCTGCGTCACGACGCCGAGCGTGCCCTCGCTGCCCACGAAAAGCGGCAACAAATCGTAGCCCGCGACGTCCTTGCGGTTCCGGCCCCCGAGCGCCAGGACCGCCCCGCATGGGAGGCCAGCCCCGCCCGGCACGACCACGCGCAGACCCGATACGTAGCGCCCGGTCGTGCCGTACTTGGCGGCGCGCGGTCCGCCGGCGTTCTCGGCGATGTTGCCGCCGATGGTGCAGGAGCCCCGCGACGAAGGATCCGGCGGATAGAACAGGCCGAGCCTTTCGACCTCCTCCTGCAGGACTTGCGTGACGACGCCGGGCTCGACGACGGCGAACAGGCTCTCGCGGTCGATCTCGAGGATTCGGTTCATCCGGGTCAGGTCCAGCGCCACGCCTCCGGGCGACGGGAGCGCCCCGCCGGAGAGGCCGGTGCGCGCGCCCTGGGGCGTGACCGGAAAGCGACGCTCGCGCGCCACGGCGAGAACGGCTCGCACGTCCTCTTCCGATCGCGGCGCGACGACCAGGGCCGGCCGCGAGCGAAGGTCCTCGGTCTCATCGTGCGCGTGGGCGTCCAGCGAGTCGGGGTCGGCGAAGATCGCCTCCGCCGGCAGCACCCGGGACAGGGCCTCGGCGAGCTCCACGGACGTCACGGAAAGACCGTAGCATACGGCGCTGGATTAGAATCCCCGGGCACTTTCGGACGTGGAGTCATGATGAACCTCTACTCGTCGCCGGCCGAGCTTCGAGAAGCCCTGATCCGCTCGGCGACCGTCCGCCTCGACGGCGGCGTCGTCGTGACGAATCCCGCGCGCTTTCGCACCGAGATGATCGACGCCCTCGTCTGGACGGCGGTCTTCGCGCCGGCGGAGGCGCGCGACGCCGCGCGCCACGCCATCCGGGAGGCCGCCGAGTCGCTCGGCATCCTCCCCGCGTCGATCCTCCCTCTCTACGAGGCGCGCGGGCGCGGCGAGGTCTCCGGGTTCACCGTCCCCGCCGTCAACGTGCGGATGATGTCTTACGACACCGCGCGCGCGGCGATGCGCGCCGCCCGGAAGCTCGAGGTCGGCACCCTGATCTTCGAGATCGCCCGAAGCGAGATGGGCTACACGGAGCAGCGGCCGGCCGAGTACGCGGCGGTCATGCTGGCGGCGGCGATCCGCGAGGAGTGGAGCGGCCCCTTCTTTCTCCAGGGCGACCACTTCCAGACCAACCCGAAGAAGATGAAGGAGGCGGCCGACAAGGAGATCGCCGCCATCGAGGCGCTGATCGAGGAAGCGATCCCCGCGGGCTTCCTTCAGATCGACATCGACACCTCGACGCTCGTCGACCTGTCGAAGCCGACCCTCGAGGCGCAGCAGGACGTCAATGCGACGCTCTGCGCCCGCTTCACGAAATTCATCCGCGCGCGCGAGCCGAAGGACATGCCGATCTCCGTCGGCGGCGAGATCGGCGAGGTCGGCAAGGAGAACTCGACGCCCGAGGAGTTCCGCGCCTACATGAACGTCTACCGGAAGGCTCTCGGCGAGGGCCACGGGATCGAAAAGGTCTCGGTCCAGACCGGCTCCTCCCACGGCGGCGTCGTCGCGGCCGACGGGTCGGTCGAGCGGGTCGCGATCGACTTCAACGTCCTGAAGACCATCTCGAAGGTCGCGCGCGAGGAGTACGGCCTCGCCGGCGCCGTGCAGCACGGCGCCTCGACACTGCCGCCCGAGTATTTCGGGCACTTTCCCGACAATGACTGCGCCGAGATCCATCTCGCGACCGATTTCATGAACACCGTCTACGACCACCCCGCTTTTCCCTATCCTCTCAAGCGCGAGATCGAGCGCTGGCTCGACGAGAACGCCGGCGAAGAGCGCAAGAAGGGCGAGACGCAGCCGCAGTTCCTCTACAAGACGCGCAAGAAGGCCATCGGACCGTACAAGGAGCAGGTCTGGAACCTGCCCGAGGGCACCAAGGGTGCCATCCGCGAAACGCTGGAGGAGAAGTTCACGTTCCTCTTCGAGAAGCTGCGGGTCGGCGGCACGCGCGCGATCGTCGCGAAGTACGTCAAGCCCGTCTCGGTGTACTCCGCGCACGCCGCGGCCGCCGGCGCGCGGAGCGGATTCGTGCGGGACGACCAGGCGGGCGACTGATGGCGGCCAAGGCGACGACCCCCGGTCAGGGGCGGAGGCTGGCGCCCACTTCCCGGAGAAGATGACCGCCGTCGTCAAGACGAAGGCGGCGCGCCGGGCCCGGCGCCACCGAGGTCCGGTCGGTCCCGGTCCCCGTCCCCGGCCAGGCCGAGGTCCTGATCCGCGTGCTTGCGACCGCCGTGTGCGGCTCGGACAAGCACATCTACCAGTGGGACGCGTCGATGGCGGGCATGGTCCGGCCGCCGCGCATCTACGGCCACGAGTTCTGCGGCGAGATCGTCGCGTTCGGACCGGGCGGGAAACGGCCGCACCTTTCGGAAGGTCAGTACGTCTCGGCCGAGATGCACGTGACCTGCGGGGCCTGCCGCCCCTGCCGGACGGGCCGGCGGCACATCTGCGAGAACACGAAGATCCTCGGCGTCCACGGAGACGGCTGCTTCGCCCAGTACGTCGTGGTGCCCGCCTTCAACGTCGTGCCGCTCGACCGGGACATGATCCCGCCGAAGGTCGGGGCGTTTCTCGACGCCCTCGGCAACGCCGTGCACGCGACCCAGGTCGCGGATCTCTCCGGCAAGTCGGTGGCGGTCCTGGGCTACGGGCCGATCGGCGCGATGTGCGCGGAGATCGCGCGCATCTCCGGAGCCGCCCGGATCGCGATCACCGAGGTCAACGGCCTCGCCGCCGCGCATGCGCGCAATTGGGCCAAGGCGCGCGGGCTCTCGCAGGCGTCCGTCATCGAACTGCCCCGAACCAAGGACCCGGTCGGAAGCCTCCGCGAAGCGACGGGCGGCGGCGCCGACGTCGTTCTCGAGCTCTCCGGCGCCGAACCGTCGATCAACCTGGGCCTCGCCGCGGCGCGGCCAGGGGCCGTGGTTTCGCTCCTGGGGATCCCGCGGGACAAGGCCGTGACGATCCGGGACTACACCAACGACGTCGTCTTCAAAGGCGTGACGATCCACGCCATCATCGGCCGGCGCATCTTCGACACCTGGATCAAGATGACCGACCTTTTCCGGGCCGGACTCGACGTCGAGGACCTCGTCACGGACGAATTCGACGGGCTCGACAAATTTCACCAGGCGATGGAGCTCCTCGACGACCGCCGCGCGATGAAAGTCGTCTTCTATCCGAACGGGAGACCCTGAACATGCCCACCAGCAAGCCCCCCAAGCCCGACCCCAACCAGGAGCTGACCGGACGGCGCATCGCCGAGTTCGCCGTCGAGGAGTCGCGACTGTCCAACGTCGCCTACCGTTTCCAGCTCGTCCCGCGCAGCCGTGTCTGGAAGAACTGGGACCGCACCGAGTTCGAGCCCAACCACTTCCAGGTGGTGGGCCTCGCCGGCGTGTGCCTGGCCCGGGACGAAATCGAGAAGGCGGAGCGAATCGCTTCCCGGGCGCTCGAGGAGGTGGACGGGATCCTCTTCGTCGTCGAGGAGCCGGCGGACTCGATCGTCGTGCGCGGCTTGACGGGGACGATGGAATTCGTGCGGACGCCGACCCTCTGCGCCGAGATCATGGCCGGAGAAGCGGCCGCGTTCGATCGGGCGCTCGCCGCCCTCGAGGCCGCCTTCCCGGGCGACCGCGTCGCCGGAAGGATCCTGTCGGAGGGCAAGTGACCCTCTTCGACCACCTCGCCGCGCAGATGGCCGCGCTGAAGGAGGCCGGCACGTACAAGGAGGAGCGCGTCCTCCAGTCGGCCCAGGGCCCGCGCGTGAAGGTCGGCGGCCGCGAGGTCGTCATGCTCACGTCCAACAATTACCTCGGGTTCGCCAACCACCCGCGCATCCGCGAGGCCCAGAAGAAAGCCGTCGACCGCTGGGGCGCGGGCCTCGGGTCCGTGCGCTTCATCTGCGGCACGCAGGAGCTGCACAAGGAGCTCGAGGCGGAGATCGCCTCCTTCTTCGACTGCGACGACGCGATCCTCTACATGACCTGCTGGGCCGCGAACGAGGGCCTCTTCGCCGCGGTGCTCGAGGAGCCCGACGGGCTCTACTCCGACGAGCTCAACCACGCCTCCATCATCGACGGCGTGCGGCTGTGCAAGGCCGCGCGCTTCCGCGCGCCGCACGGGGACCTCGCCGCGCTCGACCGGATGCTCGGGGAAGACACGACCTCGCGCTACAAGCTCTACATGACCGACGGCGTGTTCTCGATGGAGGGCGAGGAGGCCAACCTCCCGGAGGCCGTGCGCCTCTGCGAGAAGCACGGCGCGGTGCTCGCGGTCGACGACTCGCACGCGACCGGGGTCCTCGGCGCGACGGGGCGCGGCACGGCCGAGGAGCAGGGCGTCTTCGGCCGCATCCCGGTCACGACCGGGACGCTCGGGAAGGCGATGGGCTCGGCGGCCGGCGGATTCGTCACGGGCCCGAAGGCTCTCGTCGACACGCTCCGCCAGCGGAGCCGCACGTACATCTTCTCCAACTCGCTGCCCCCCGCGGTTGCGGCGGGAGCGCTCGAGTCGTTCCGGCTGCTCCGCGAAGACGCCTCGCCGGTCCGGAAGCTCCGGGACAACGCCGCCTACTATCGCAAGTCCATCTCCGAGGCGGGATTCCGCATCCCCCACGGGACGCATCCGATCGTGCCGGTCATCGTCGGCGAGACCGCGAAGGCGCTCGCCATGGGAAAGGCCCTCCTCGAGGAGGGCATCTACGTCTCCGGGTTCGGCTTCCCGGTGGTTCCCCAGGGACAGGCGCGGCTGCGCTGCCAGGTCTCGGCCGCCCATGAACGGTCCGACCTCGACCGCGCCGTCGACGCGTTCAAGAAGGTCGGGAAGAAGTTCGGGGTGATCTGAACCCCGGGCGGTCATCCCGAGGAGCGCTGCGACGAGGGATCCCGGGCCACAATGCCGAGCCGCTCATCGAGTCCGGGATCCCTCGCGCCTTCGGCGCTCGGGATGGAAGCGTAGAGCCGCGCACCGCGCGGCCTACGCTTCCAGCTTCTTCTTCGCGTTCTGCACGAGCAGCCAGCACAGGCCCGCGAAGACCAGGGCGCAGAAGACGTCTCCCGCGACGCCGCTCTTGAAAGCCGGGTAGAGCTTCGCCCCGAGGTCGAGCCGCTCGATGAGCGTCGGGCTTTCCATGTGGAGGACCGAGTCGCCGATGAACGCGACCAGCGCGATCAGCACCCCCCCGAGGGAGCCGCCCGCGACGAGGCCCGTGGAATAGAGCATGCCCGAGGACAGCTCGCTCTCTTCCTTGCGGTGGGTCATCTTGTCGGCGAGGGCCTTCATCATGCCGCCGATCCAGATCGGGAAAGTCGTCGAGAGCGGCAGGTAGGCGCCGACCGCCCAGGAGAGGGCGTGCGCGCCCGCCATCTGGGCCATGAAGGCGAGGAAGACGCCGACGAGCACGGGGGCCCACGGGAGGTTCTGGGCCAGGAGGCCCTTGATGATCGTCGCCATCAGCGTCGCCTGCGGCGCCGCGAGCTTGGGGCCGCCGATGCCGTGCGGCTCGCCCATCGCGTAGGTCTTGTCGAGCAGGAAGAGCGTCCCGCCGATCACGAGCGTCGAGGTCAGCACGCCGATGATGAAGCCGATCTGCTGCCGCCGGGGCGTCGCGCCGACGAGGTAACCGGTCTTCAGGTCCTGCGAGGTGGCGCCGGCGTTGGCCGCCGCGACGCAGACGATGGCGCCGATGCAGAGGGCGACGGCCTGGTAGACGTCCCCGGTGCGTCCCACGGCGACGAAGACCACGCAGGTCGCCATGATCGTCGCGATCGTCATGCCCGAGATCGGGTTGGAGGAGGTGCCGATGATGCCGACGATGCGCGAGGACACGGTCACGAAGAAGAAGCCGAAGACGACCACGAGAAGCCCCATCAGGAGCGAGCCCGGGAACGGGCCGTGCGGGAAGCCCGGCAGGACCGTGATCAGCAGCGCCAGCACGAGCGAACCGAACACGACGAGGCCCATGCCGAGATCGCGTTCCGTGCGGACCGCGGCCGTCTTCTCGCCGCCCTTGCCGAAGCTCTTGACCGACTCCCGGAAGGCCGAGACGATCGTCGGCAGCGTCTTGACGAGCGTCATGACGCCCGCGCAGGCCACGGCGCCGGCGCCGATGTAGCGAACGTAAGCACGGTAGATCCACTCGGCGTGGTAGTGGCTCGCCATCCAGGCGTCGGTGAAGCCCAGGTTCTTCAAGTCCTGGACGATGCGCCCCTCGTCGACGAAGATCGAGATCAGGGGAATCAGCGCCAGCCAGGACAGCACGCCGCCCGAGGCGAGCTCGCCCGCGATGCGGGGGCCGATGATGTATCCGAGACCCAGATATTCCGGCGTGACGTCGCAGGAGAGCGTCGCGTCCGGGATCTTGCCGTTCTTCCCGGTGCGAAACCACGTCGCCGTCTCGCGCCAGAGCCCGAGGATGCCGTAGAGGAACTTGTAGAGCATCGCGACGCCGACGCCCTTGAAGACCATGCGGGCGAGGTCGCCGCCCTTTTCTCCGGCGATCAGCACGTCCGCGCAGGCCACGCCCTCGGGGTACTTGAGGTTGCCGTGCTCCTTGACGATGAGGGCGCGCCGCAGGGGGATCATGAAGAGGACGCCGAGCGTCCCGCCCACCGCCGACAGGACGAAGATCGTGACGTACTTGAAGTAGTGCTCGCCGTCGGAGAGGAAGAGCAGCGCCGGCATCGTGAACACCACGCCGGCCGCGACCGACTCTCCGGCGGAGCCGATCGTCTGGACCATGTTGTTCTCGAGGATCGTGGAGTTTCCGATCTTCTTGAAGACCGCGATCGCGAGGACCGCGATCGGGACGGAAGCCGAGACCGTCAGCCCGGCGCGCAGAGCGAGGTAGACCGTCGCCGCGCCGAAGAGAACGCCGAAGAAGATGCCGAGCAGGACCGCCTTGAGCGTGAACTCGGGGATGTCCTGGTCCGGAGAAACGTAGGGGCGAAAATCCGACCCGGCTCCGTGCGCCATGCACCCTCCACCTAAGTGATTTGAATCAGTGCGTCGATTATATGGGCGACCGGAAGGGAGCACGAGGGAGCCGGATGCTATGATTTTTTCCAAGGCACCATGGGAATTCGCGGCGCCGCCGTCGTTCTGACGATCCTGCTCACGGCGTCCGCCGCTCCGGCGGGCACGGTCGCGGGCAGTGTCGTCCTCGTCAGGGACGGCAAGGAGCTGCCGGACGTCTCCAATACGGTCGTTTGGATCGAGGGGGCGCACGGATCCAACGGGACGAAGGCCACCGCCCAGATGAAGAGCGCCTCGAAGCGGTTCCAGCCCCGGGTCGTGGCGGTTTCGAAGAACGCCACCGTCGAATTTCCCAATGCCGACCCGATCTACCACAACGTCTTCTCCGTCTCCGGCGCCAACCGCTTCGACCTCGGCCTCTACCGCAGCGGCGCCTCCAAGCCCAAGACCTTCGAGGAGGCCGGCGTCGTCCGCGTCTACTGCAACATCCATCCCCAGATGGTCGGGTTCGTCCTGGTCGTCGACTCGGATTTCGCGGCGGTCACCGGAGCCGACGGCGCGTTCCGGTTCGAGGGCGTGCCGGACGGCGCGCGCGTGCTCAAGGCGTGGAACGAGCAGGCGGCCGCGGAGGTCACCCTTCCGATCGTCGTCAGGGCCGCCGGCGACGCGCCCGTGACGGTCCGCGTCGACGTCTCCGGGTTTCAGCCCGAGACCCACAAGAACAAGTACGGCAAGGACTACAAGCCCCCGCCTCCCGACTCCGAAGATGAGCGTTACTGAGGCTCCCGCCGGCGGGTCGACCTCCGCGGAGGTCCGCCCGAAGGGCCTGAAGCTCCCGCCGCCGGCGCCGCCGAAGTTCTCGCTGACCCTCAAGATCTTCCTGGCGATGGCCCTCCTCATCCTCGTCGCCGTGGGCGGCGCCGTCGCGGTCTCGGCCTATCGCGCGCGGCAGGTCGCCGACGCGAAGATCGCCGAGGACCTCAAGAAGGCCGGCCCGGGCTGGGAGTCGTTCCAGCAGAACCGCTACGACGAGCTCCACCGGGCGCTCGCCGTGATCGTGAACAACGCCGGCACGATCTCCATGATGTCGACCCTCGTGCCGGAGACCGGTCGCCCCGATCCGGCGACCGTGTTCGACACCCTGAAGCGCGAGCAGGCCTCGAGCGTGCGCGCCGACTTCCTCATCGCCACCACCCCGGCCGGCGTCGCGCTCGCGCGCACGGACCGGCCGCTCCCCTACGCCGCCGACCTCTCCGCCGTGCCGACGATCGCCGGGGCCCTCCAGGGAGCGCAGACCGAAGGCATCTGGCTCTCGGGCGGCAAGCTCTACCACGTCGTCGCGGCGCCGGTGCTCGAGGGCGGCGCGCGGCTGACGGGCGTGATCGCCGCGGCCTTCCAGATCGACGACGACGTCGCGCGCAACCTGGAGCGCCTCCTCAACACGCAGGTCGTCTTCCTCGCCGATGCGGCCAAGCCGTCCGAGCCCGCGAGGGTCGCGGTGGCCGCGTCGACGATGGGCCCCGGAACCTCGGCCGCCATGCTGGCGATCGAGCGGCGGCCCGACCTGGTGCAGGCGGTGCTCCGCCAGGGGCGGACGATCGGTCCCCTCGCGCTCGACCTGTCGGGTGAGACCTACCTCGCGTATCTCCTGCCGATCCGCTCCTCGACGGACCAGCTCGTCGGCGCCGCCGTCGCGCTGCGCAGCCGCGAGCGGGAGCTCGCGGCGTTTCGCCAGATCCAGGCGATCCTGGTCGCCGTCGGCCTCGCCGCGCTCGTCATCGCCTTCGTTCTGTCGTTCTTCCTCGCCCGCCGGATCACCGGCGGCGTCGGCCGCCTCGTGCGCGCGACCGAACAGGTCCGCGTCGGCAACCTCGACGCGCCGGACCTGCCCGTCGAGTCCAACGACGAGATCGGCATCCTCGCGCGATCGTTCCGCGCGATGCTCGAGGAGCTGCGCGAGAAGGCCGCGCTCGAGCAATACGTCGCCTCGCTGACGATGTCGATGGCCGCCGACGCCGAGACCGTCGCGCGCACCGCCGTCTCCCCGGCGACCCGGCCGGGCGGCGAGCCCGTCGTGGGCCAGCTCTTCGCGTCCCGGTACGAGATCCAGGGCGTGCTCGGGCGCGGCGGCATGGGCGTCGTCTACCGCGCGCACGACCGCGACCTCGACGACGCGGTCGCGATCAAGACCCTGCGGGGCGAGGCCCTGTCGGCGGACCCGACGCTGCTCGACCGGTTCAAGCAGGAGATCCGGCTCGCCCGCCGCATCACGCACCCGAACATCCTCCGCACGCACGACCTCGGCGAGTCCGGGCGGCCTGCGCTACCTGTCGATGGAGTTCGTCAAGGGGCTCACGCTCAAGCAGCTGGTCGAGGCCGGCGACATCCTGCCCACCCCCGTGGGCCTGCGGATCGCCAAGCAGATCTGCGCGGGCCTGGCCGCCGCGCACGAGGTCGGCGTGATCCACCGCGACATCAAGCCGCAGAACATCATCATCGAGTCGACCGGCGGCCTGAAGATCATGGACTTCGGCATCGCCCGCCTCAAGGAAGAGCGCGGGATGACGGCCGAAGGGACCGTCGTCGGGACCCCCGACTACATGTCGCCCGAGCAGGCGCGGGGCCAGACGCTCGATTTCCGCTCCGACATCTACTCGACCGGCGTCGTGCTCTACGAGGTCTTCACCGGCACGCTGCCCTTCGAAGGCGACACGCCGCTCGCCGTGGTCCTCAAGCACATCCAGGAGAATCCCCCTCCGCCGCAGGCGCGCAATCCGAGGATCGACCCGCGGATCTCGCAGATCATCCTGAAGTGCATGCAGAAGGACCCGAAGGACCGCTACCAGACCGTCAACGACCTCTACGAGGCGCTGACGCGCGTCACCGCGCAGGCCGCGTGAAAGCGACGGCCGCCCTCCTCGCCGGCATGCTCGGCGCGGCCGCAGCGGCCGTCGCGCAGGAACCGCAGTACTTCGAGGAGCCGCCGGCCAGGCCCAAGTTCTCCCTGCGCTGGGACTTCCTCGCCCGCTACGACCACGTCGACCACTGGCGGGGCTACGAGCGATCAGCCGCGGCCGTTTCGAGCTGCGTCCCGAGATCGACTTCGAGCCGTGGGACGACCTGCGGATCGGCGTGCGCGGGGATCTTCGACTACGGCACCGAGCCCGAGGCCTATCCCTTCCAGGACAACTACATCTCGCGGTGGGCCTCCGCCGACCGCTGGTACGTCCGCTGGACACCGGGGCGGTTCACGGTGCAGGCCGGACGGTTCGGCATGCCGCTCGCGGCCTCCGAGCTGCTGTGGGATCGCGACATCCAGACGCCCGGGATCGCGGCGTCCTGGACGAGCCCGGACGGCGCGTGGACGCTCTCGGGCGCCGGCTTCTACGGACCTCAGCACTACAGCGACCAGACGCGCATCGCGCGCCGGCCAGGTCCAGTGGCGCACCGGCGATCCGTCGCGCTTCTCGCTCGAAGCCTCGCTGGCCTACTGGAGCTTCGACCCGCGCGAGCTCTTCCCCCCTACATCCGCGAGAACACGACCCGCGTCGAGAACGGCGCAGCCGACCTTTGCCTCCGAGTTTCACGTCGCCGACCTGCTTCTGCGTATGCGGTTTCCCGTCGGAGAGCGTTCCCGTCCAGGTCTCCCTCGACGGCTTCGACAACTTCGCGGCCGAGCAAGGGCGACGACTCGCCTTCGAGGCCGTCGTCCTCGCCGGCCAGGTCGGGCACGCCCGGCGACTGGCGGGGCTTCTACGCCTACCAGTACATCCAGCGCAACGCGACGATGGGGGCCTACAACACCGACGACTGGTGGTACCACACCTGGTACGAGGGCCACCGGCTGGGGGTCGCATGGACCTTTCTTCCCCGCGTTTACCTCCAGGGCTCCTTCAGCATCCAGCGCCGCCTCGACGCGCACTTCTGGGTCAACCGGTACCTCGTCGACGTGGTGAAGATGTTCTGAAGGGTTCGTCCGCATTCGGCAGTAGAATCGACCGGCCCATGAGCAAGTCCGTCGTCGCCTGCGTCGAAGACCTCTTCTTCCGGTCGAAGATCGAGGCGACCGCCCGCCATCTGAACGTGCCGGTGCGTTTCGTCGGCGCCAAGGACCTCGTGCGCGCCAGCGCCGCGCCCGACGCCGGGGCCGTGCTGCTCGAGCTCTCGTCCAACGGCGACGCGCTCTCGGCGGTCCGGGAGCTGCGCCGCGGCAAGGCGGCCGGGCTCGCGGTCATCGGGTTTCTCTCCCACGTCGACAAGGAGCTGGCGGGCCAGGCCGAAGCCGCCGGCGTCACGCAGGTGATGCCCCGGAGCCAGTTCTCGGAGGGCCTCCCGGACCTCCTGATGGACCTGCTCGCGCCGGGCACCAAGCGCGAGGTGCAGGAAGAGCCCGAGCTCCCCGACGAGTAGGCGCGCTCCGCCCGGGCGCACAATAGGGCATGGGTTCCCCGACCCGCGCGCTCTCGAACTGGTTCATTCGCCGCCTCACGCGCCGCCGGAAGCGCTACCGCCGCTTCGTCTACAACGACCCGGAGAAGCTCAAGGCCACCATCCGGCCGGGCGACGTCCTGCTCGTCGAGGGCGATCAGCGCGTCTCGCAGGCGATCAAGTACCTGACGACGTCGTCGTGGTCGCACAGCGCGATCTTCATCGGCGACGCGCTGCTCCGGCGCGACGCCGCCACGCGCGCCGAGACGCAGCGGCGCTTCGGGCGCGAGGCGAAGCACCTGCTCGTCGAGGCGCTCGTCGACCGGGGCGTCGTCGTCTCGCCCCTCACGAAGTACGTCGACCTCAACGTCCGCATCTGCCGGCCCGTGGGCCTGAAGCCCGAGGACCTCGCGATCGTGCTCGACCACGTCATCTCGCGCATCGGCTGGAAGTACGACCGGCGCAACTTCTGGGACCTCACGCGATACCTCTTCCCCTTCCAGATGATCCCGCCGGACCTGCGCGAGGACGCCCTGCACTTCGGGAGCGGGGTCGAGACCGAGACGATCTGCTCGTCGCTCCTCGCCGAGGCATTCGGCAAGGTCCGGTTCCCGATCCTCCCGGTGCCGGTTCGGAAGAAACCGCGAACCGCCGCCGAGCGGATCCGGCAGCAGCTGCTCGGCCGCCCGACGCGCCGCGCCTGGAGCGGCCTCCTGCGGGCGCGGCATCCGACCCTCTGCGTGCCGCGCGACTTCGACCTGTCGCCTTACTTCGACATCGTCAAGTTCAACGCCCGCGAAGTCGAGGCGTTCGACTACCGGCGGCTGGAGTGGGAGGAGCGGCAGTAGGGGGAGCTAGGCGTTCCGGCGGAAGACGCGGGCGAGCTTCTCCTCCGGCGTCCCGTGCCTGGCCATGTCCTTCCGGATCCCTTCGTCCGTGAGGTCGATCGGGTGCGAGTTCTTCCAGTCCTCCTCGAAGGTCTTCTTCAGCCGGTGGACCAGGGGCTTGTCCTCGATCTCGATCGCGAGCTCCCGCCGCGATTCGAAGCTCCCGGGGGCGATGTTCATCGACCCGACGATCGCTCGCTTTCCGTCGGCGAGCAGCATCTTGGCGTGGAGGTGGAGGCCCTTGAGCTTGTGGATCTTGATCCCGATGTCGTGCATGACCCGCAGGCCCGCGACGCCTTCGAGGAGCTTCTTGTCCTTCAGAGCGTGCGGCGGCAGGGACATGAGGTGGACCTTGACGCCCCGCCCGTGGGCCGCCACGAGCCGTTCGACGATCGTGGGGTCCTGGTAGCGCTCGTTCTGGAGGAGGAGCTCCTTCTTCGCCCCATCGATGAAGCGCGCGATGCGGGCGCGGCCGTTCCCCCGGCACCAGATCAGCAGCCGATCGTCGGGATCGAAGGTCTCCCGCTTCCAGTCGGCCTCGAAGCCCTCGATGACCTCGGCCACCTCGCGGGGATCGCGGGTGATCACCGCGTAGTCGCGGGTTCCGCCGAAGTTCTTGGGCGCCCAGTTGTGCGATTTGACGAAGGCCGTCTGGCCGTCCACGACCATCGACTTTTCGTGCGAGACGTCGAAGTCCGGATGCGTGTCCTTGACCGTGATCCCGGCGGCCCGGAGGCGCTTCTTCGCCTCTCCGTTCTCGGACTGTCCCGACCGTCGCGCGGGATTGAGCATGACCCGCACCATGACCCCGCGCTTGTGGGCCGCCGCCAGGGCGCGGATGAGCTTCGGCTCGGTGAAGAGGAACATCTTGACGAAGATCGACTGTTTCGCGCCGGCGATCGCCGCGAGAACCGGCCCGATTCCGTCGTCGGGAAGGACGACGAGCGTTCGCGTCGCCTGGCGGCTCATGCGCCGGGAATCTTACCCTCCGGCGCGCGCTTCGCGGCGGCCGCCTGGCCGCCGAACTGCAGCCGGTAGAGCTCCGCGTACTGCCCTCCGCGGGCCAGCAGCTCGTCGTGCGTGCCCTGCTCCGCGATCCGCCCGTTCTTCAGGACCATGATCCGGTCGGCCTGCTTGATCGTACCGAGCCGGTGCGCGATGACGAGGGAGGTCTTCCCCTTCATCAGCCGGTCGAGGGCCTCGACGATGAGTGCCTCGGAGGCGGCGTCGAGGCCGGAGGTCGCCTCGTCGAGGATGAGGATCGGCGAATTGCGGATGATCGCCCGGGCGATGCCGATGCGCTGGCGCTGCCCGCCCGAGAGCGCCGCGCCGCGCTCGCCGACGAGGGTGTCGTAGCCCTTCGGGAGCTTGCGAATGAACTCGTCGGCGTTGGCGAGCTTCGCGGCCTCGACGATTTCCTCCCGCGTCGCATCGGGCTTTCCGTAGGCGATGTTCTGCCAGATCGGCTCGTCGAAGAGGACCGTCTCCTGCTGGACGTAGCTGATCTGATCGCGCAGGGACTTGAGCTCGAACCCGCGCAGGTCGTGCCCGTCGATCCGGACCGTGCCCTTGGCCGGGTCGTAGAGGCGCGGGATGAGGTTGATCAGCGTCGACTTGCCCTCGCCCGTCGGACCGACGATCGCGCCCATCTTCCCCGCCGGGATGTCGAAGTGGACGTCCTGCAGGATGAGCTTGTCGGCGTCGTACCCGAAGGCCACGTGCTCGAACGCGATGTTGCCGTCGAGCTTCGGCGCCGGCTTCGCGTCGGCCGACTCCGGCAGCAGGGCGTCGCTCTCGAGGATCTCCTCGATGCGGTCCATGCCCACGGCCGCCTTGGAGGCGGAGTTGGTCATCTTCGCCAGATCCTGCATCGGCTTGAACATCTTGCCGAGGTAGAGGAGAAAGACGACGAGGGAGCCGGCCGTCATCTCGTTGGCGAGGACGAGGCTCGCGCCGTACCAGAGCACGAGGGCCGTCCCGATCGCGGCCACGACGTCCATGACCGGCCCGAGCAGCGCCTTGATCTTGCGGGCGGAGAGCGCCGCGTCGACCGACTCGAGGCTGCGTTTGGCGAGCTTTTCCTCCTCGACGTCGCCCTGGGCGAAGGCCTGGATCACACGGATCGCGCCGAGCGACTCCTCGACGGTCGGAGACGATCTCGCTCTGCTTGGCCCGGACCTGCTTGGTCGACTGCTTGACGAGGTGCGTGAAGCGCTGGACGAAGAGGAACAGGAACGGCGTGACCGCCATCGCGATCAGCGTGAACTTCCAGTCGAGGTACATCATCACGCCGAACATGCCGACGATCGTCGTCGCGTCGATGACGATCGACAGAACGGACGCGGAGAAGAACGCCTGGACGTTGTCGATGTCGTCGGTGATGGTCGACAGGATGTTCCCGAGCTTGTGGTGATCGTAGTAGGAGAGCGACAGCCGCTGCAGGTGGTGGTAGACCTTCTTGCGCAGGTCGTGCGCGAGGTACTGGCCCACGCTCGTCGTCAGGTACGAGTCGATGTACGAGGCGATCGAGTTCAGCAGCGCGATCGCCACGGTCGCAATCGCCGCGACGGCGATCGTCCCGCCCTTGTGGCGCCCCAGCGTGTCGTGCAGACCCGAAAGGAAGTGTGGCAGCGGATGGTGCCCGATCACCGAGTCGAGAACGATCTTCAGGGGCCACGGCTGCAGGAGCCCGGCGAGCGTTTCGAAGAGCATCGCGACGAACGCGAAGAGAAGCGGCCACTTGTAGGGCCGGAGGACGTGTTCGACCAGAAACCGGCGGTTCACGCGCGTCGCCTCCCGGGCGTCGGAAGAAGCCTAGGGCTCGACCGCGCGGCCGCCGGAGAGGATCCCGTTGACGGCCTGGACGCGCTGCTCCAGGACACGGCGCAGCTTTGCGACCTCCGCTTCGCCGGCCGCGAACCGGACCGAATCCCCCTGGAACTCGAAGCGCAGGACGGCGTCGCGGTCGTCGGGCATCAGACCGAGCAGTCCGGCGCGGTACGCGCGCATCCACTCGGGTGACGGCTCGTTGTCGAAGCGGATCCGGAAGTAGACGCGGCCGTCCGGCGACGGCCCCTCGCGCATCGGCTGCTCGTTGGACAGCCAGACGCGGTGCGTCGGCGGCGCTTCGCCGGGACGGCGCCGCATCGGGCGGCGATGCTGG
This sequence comes from uncultured Acidobacteriota bacterium, assembly GCA_963810205.1. GTDB lineage: Bacteria > Acidobacteriota > Thermoanaerobaculia > UBA5066 > Gp7-AA6 > DAHUXD01. Next base: position 145,028 of record CAWEMP010000018.1, on the reverse strand, counting down.
GGGCGTCTCATCTCGGCCGGGATTCTTTCATGTCCGCAAGGCGAGTTCCAGACCTATCGGGAGCTCAGACCGATCTTCCGAAGGTCCCCGCCGACACGATCGTGAAGTCCTCCGGACGGACCCGCGCCGCGAAGGCGGCGTCGGCCTCCTCCTTCGTGACGGCGGCGACCATCGACGGGAACTCGTCGAGGTACGAAACACCGAAGCCGTAGTAGACCGCGGAGTCGAGCGCGTTGGCGATCCCGGAGTTCGAGCCGAGGTCGACCTTGAACCGCCCGATCCGGGAGCTCTTTTCCTCGGCGAGCTCCTTCGCCGTGAGCCCGCCCTTCAGGAGCTTGCCGACCTCCTCGAGCGTCGAGACGAGCGCGGCGTCGCGGCTCTCGGGCTTGACCGTCAGGCCGATGGTGAAGGGACCGGCGACGTGCGTGGCCGAGAAGCTCGAATGGATGCCGTAGGTCAGCCCTTCGGTGTCGCGCACGCGCACGCCGAGGCGGGACGTCAGCGACGACTGCCCGAGCGCAGCATTGGCGAGCGTGCAGGCGTAGAAATCCGGGTCGGTGCGTTTGAGGTTCGCCGGCACGGCGACGACGACGTCGGCGCTGGCCTTGTCCGGCATCTCGACGGTCTCGCGTCCGGGCGAAGGCGGCGGGACCGAGACGGGCGGAATCTCCGGCTTCGGACCGGCCGGCCACGCGCCGAGCAGGGCTTCGAGACGGTCCAGGATTCGTTCGGCCTCGACGTCGCCCACCACGACGAGCGCGAGCGACCCGGCCCCGTAGCGCGTGGCGTAGAACGCGGCGAGGTCCTCGCGGGACAGCGCCTCGACGCGCGCGATCCGCTCCTCGCCGCTGAAGGCGTGCAGCGGGTGCGCCAGCGGGTACATCCGGCGCATCGCCCGCTCGTAGGCCCGGACGGAGGTCTGGTCCTGCTGCTGGCGGATCGAGCCGACGAGGCGCTTCTTTTCCCGCTCGAGCTCGTCCTCGGGGAACGCCGGAGTGAGAAGGACCTCCGCGAGCGCCTCGAGCAGCACGTCGATCTCGCGGGAGAGCGCGCCCCCCGAGACGTCGACGCCGACGGGGTCGGACGCGTCGGAGGAAAACCCGAGGCTGACGGCCCGGCTCTCGAGATCCTCCGCGAGCTGGAGCTTGGTGCGGCGCGCCGTGCCCTTCATCAGCTCGCCGGCCGTCACGGAAGCGATCAGCCGCCGATCGGCGGGAGCGAAGAGACGTCCGGCCGTCAGCGATCCCGAGATCGCGACCGTGGGGTTGAAGTGGTTCTCGAGAACGTAGAAACGGGCGCCGTTGGAGAGCTCGCGGTGCCGCACCAGCTCCACGAACGGCGCGCGGCGAGCGGGGGCGGACACGCTCACGCGGCCTCCCCGTCGTCGGCCGCCGCGGCGCCGACCTCGCCCGGCTTTCGGGAGGTAGAGGCCGACCGTCAGCCCGTCGTCGTGGAGGTACGTCAGGACGGCGCGGCGCACGTCGTCGGGAGTGACCGCGCGGATGCGGCCCGGGTAGTCCGCGTACCACTCCCAGTCCGCGACGGCGATCGCTTCGGACAGCGATGCGGCGATCTGGTCGGTCGAGTCCCGGTCGAAGATGACTTCGGCTTCGATCTGGGTGCGCGCCTTGGCGCACTCGGCCTCGGTCACGCCGTCGGAAGCGATCTTCGCGATCTCCTGCCGGATGACGGACTCGACCTCCGAAGGCTCGACGCCCGGCCGCACCGGCGCGAACACCGAGAAGAGCGCGGGATCGCGGAGCTGCCACGGCACCACCGAGACCGACAGCGCCAGCGTCTTCTCGACGAGAGCCTGGTGGAGGCGCGACGTGATGCCGCCGCCCAGGAGGTTGCCGAGCACGGCCAGGACCGGCGTGTCGGCGTGCCGCGCATCGACCGTCCTCCAGGACAGCCCGACCCAGGCGACCTGGCCGACGCGGCGCACGACGAACCGCCGTTCGCCCTCCTGCGGCGGCTCGACGGTGTAGACCCGCGGGATCGGCTGGCCCGACGCCGGGATGCCGCCGAGCTCGCGGGCGATCAGGGCGAGCACGTCGGCCTCGTCGAAGTCGCCGATGACCATGGCCGTCGCGTTGTTGGGATGGTAGAAGGTGTCGTAGAACTCCCGCAGCCGCTCGGTCGAGACCTCCTCGATGTCGCTCCGCCAGCCGATCGTCGGGTGGTGGTACGGGTGCTCGCGAAAGGCCGTCGCGAAGGTCAGCTTGTAGAGCACCTGGAACGGCGAATTCTCGCCGCGCTCGAACTCGTTGCGCACGACCGTCATCTCGGGAACGCGGTCCTCGTTGCGCAGGAGCGCCCGTCGCATGCGCGACGCCTCGATGCGCACGGCGACCTCGAGCTGGTCCGAGGGGAGCGTCTCGTAGTAGTTGGTGCGGTCGAACCAGGTCGTCGCGTTGAACCGCGCGCCGAGCGACTCCAGGACCGCGGCGACGGCGGTGCCGTGGGCGCGGTCGAACTCGGGCGTGCCCTTGAACATGAGGTGCTCGAGCAGATGCGTCGCGCCCGTGTGTCCGACCGCCTCGTTGCGGCTTCCGACGTGGTAGACGACGGCGAACGTCGCGACCGGCGCCACGCGGTTGGGCAGCAGCAGGACGGACAGCCCGTTGAAATCGAGCCGAAACTCGCGAAATCCGGCCTTTTCCTTGACGAGGGTGAAGGGGCCCGGGGACAAAACGGCGTCTACCTTCCGCCCGCGATGTCTTCGGCGCCGTCGACGCCGATCACGTTGCCCGAGATCCAGGCCCCGCCCTCGCCGCACAGCGCCACGAGAGCGCGCGCGACGTCGTCCGGGGTCGTCAGGCGGGCCGCGGGGTGGAGCGCCAGGGTCCGCTCGATCATCCCGGCGTTGCCCGGGATCTTGCGCAGCGCCGGCGTATCCGTCACTCCCGCGCGGATGCGCATTGGCCGTGATGCCCTTCGGCGCGAGCTCCACGGCGAGCTGCCGGACGTAGGACTCGAGCGCGCACTTGGCGGCGGAAACCGCGCCGTACGACGGCCAGACGATGTGGTCGCCCGCCGAGGTCATCGCGAAGATCCGGCCGCCGGGGGCGAGCAGGCCCGCGAAGAAGAGGTCCTGCGCCCAGTAGACGAGCGAGTTCGCCATGACGTCCATCGTCATTTCGAGCTGGGCCTTCGAGATGGCGTTCTCGCGCGGCTCGCCGAAGAAGGGCTTGAGGGTGCCGAAGGCCAGCGAATGGAGAAGCACCGTAACGCGCGAGGAGGGCGGATCGTTTCCGCAGACGTTCTGGATCGCGGCGACGACCTCGGCGCGCTTCTCGTCGTCGGCCGCGTTGACGTTGAAGAACTCGGCCCGCCGCCCCGCGGCGCGGATCTCCCCCGCGATGCGGTCGGCGTTGGCCTGCGTGGCCTTCCGATCCAGATGGACGCCGAACACGTTCCAGCCCGCGCGGCCGAGCGCCAGCGCGCAGGCCTCTCCGAACCCGGACGAGGCGCCCAGCACGACGGCCCAGCGATGACGCGGCTCTTCGATCAAGCGGCCGGAATCTTAGTACACTCCGATCCCGGTGATGGAGGAGCTCGCGGACGCCTCTCCGGGTCGGCGGACCCTCCTCGCGGCGCTCTTTGCTCTGCTCGCCGTCGTCTGGCTCGAGCCCGGCGGCTCCCGACTCGCCGAGCCCGACGAGACGCGCTACGCCGAGATCCCTCGGGAAATGCTCGCCGCGCGGCGACCTCGTCGTCCCGAGGCTCAACGGCGTTCCCTACTTCGAGAAGCCGCCCCTGCTCTACTGGGCCAACGCGGCGTCGCTCTCGTTCTTCGGCGAGACGCCGTGGGCGGCCCGCCTGCCGACGCGGCTCGCCGGACTCGGGACGATGCTCCTCGTCTTTCTCGCGGCGCGCGGCGCCGGCCTCGAAACCGCGGCGGCGGTCTTCTTTCTCGCCGCGCCGATGGGATTCCTCTTCTCGCGCACGAACCTGACGGACGGCCTCCTGACGTTCCTGCTCACCGCGACGCTTCTGGCCGGCCGCGCGGCGGTCCTGCGGCGCGAGCAGACGCGGCCCTGGGTTGCGATGGCGGCGCTCTGTGGCGCCTGTGCGGCGGGCGCGTTCCTGACGAAGGGCCTCATCGCGATCGTCCTTCCCGCCGCCATCGTCTTCGCCTGGGCGGTCTCGACGGGGAGGCTCGCGACGGCCCTGCGGGCGCTCGTTCTCTCGCCCGCGCCGCTCGTGTTTCTCGTCCTCGCGCTGCCCTGGCTGCTCGCGGTCGAGACAGCGGCACCCGGGATTCCTCGATTTCTTCTTCGTGCGCGAGCACTTCCAGCGCTTCGCCACCGGTGCCGCCAAACGGCCGGGCCCGGTCTACTACTTCGTTCCGGTCTTCGTCCTCGGCTTCCTGCCGGGCCTGGCGTTCTTCGTTCGCGGCTTCTGGCGGGGCCTGCGCGCGAGCGACGAGGGGTTCTTCTTCTTCGTCTGGTTCACGGTCGTCTTCGTTTTCTTCTCGACGTCCGGCAGCAAGCTGCCGCCCTACCTCTTCCCCGCCATCCCGGCCGCCGCCGTCCTCGCGGCCCGCGGAATGCCGCAGGCCGGCGCGCGCGGGATGTGGATCACCCAGGCGGTCCTGGCGACGCTTCTCGCCGTCGGCCTGCTCTCTCACCCGCAGCTTCGGGCGGCGGCGAAGGAGCTGCACCTGGAGGCCGTCGTCGCGCCGGCCTTCGCCGGGCTCGTCCTCGCCTCGTGGCTCGCCGTGCTGCTGGCGTCCCGTTCGCCGCGGCTCGCGCTGACCGCCGTCGCCGCCGGGTGGGTCTGCTTCTTCGCGGCCGTCGCGGTCGGCTGGCCGAAGACGCCCCACGCCCGGCTGACCCATGAGCTCGCCGCCGCGGCGCGGGAAGCCGCGACTCCATGGAAGGCGCCCATCGTCGGCTACCGCGACTACCTGAACGGCCTCTCCTGGGAGCTCAAGACGCCCATTCCCGTCGCCGGCTACAAGGGCGAGCTCGAACCCGAGTTCGAGACGAATCCCGAGGTCCGCGAGGCTCTCTTCTGGGATCGCGAGAAGCTTCTGGGCCGCGTGGCAGAGCGGCCGCCCCCTCGTCGCCGTCGCGCGCCTGACGGACCTCGTCGAGCTGATGACGGCCTCACCGCCCGCCCGCGTCGTCCGCTTCTCCGGCCGCCACGCCATCGTCGCCAACTTTCCCGAATAGCCGCCGCTATCGCAGATGTTCGCGGCGCGAGTAGTCTCCCGACCGAAGGGAGGGAGGAGGTTCGCGCCGCGGGAGCGAGCGGAAGCGAGGTGGCCAGCCCTGCGGTCGAGCCCCTTTGGGCGAGCCGCAGGGCGGTGCGCCCGGAGGGCGCAGGACACCGAGCGCGCGCGAGCGACGTTACGGGATGTAGCCCTTGATCGTCCGCGCCGTCACTCCGGGCTTGCTGACCGCCACGGTGACGGCGCGATACTCGCCGTCGGGCTTCTGGGAGTCGGTGCGGAACGCGACGATGTACTGGGAGCGCAGCTCCTCTTCGATCCGCTCGGTCACTTCCTTCGATCTTCTCGGCGTTCGAGATGTAGAAGACCTCGCCGCCGGACTCGCGCGCGATCTCGTTGAGCTGGCCGCGGATGCCGAAGTCGAGGACCGAGAGGTTGACCCCGATGAAGTAGATCGGCGCGCCCGCCGTCCGGCAATAGCGCAGCAGCGTCTCGTAGTCGACGTGGGAGTGGTTGTCGGCGCCGTCGGAGACGACGACGAGCGCCTTGCGGCCCTGCAGCGCGCGGAACTGGTAGAGGCCGAGCACGACCGAGTCGAAGAGCGCCGTCGCGCCGCGCGCGGAGGTCTCGCCGGCGGCGCGCTGCAGCTCCTGCGAGTCGCTGGTGAGCGACTGGAGCATGCGGGGCTGCTCGCGGAACTCGATGACGAAGCCCTTGTCCTTTTCGCGCATCAGGCCCCGGAAGAGCTCGATGGAGGCGTCGTGCACGAAGGGCATGACCTTCTCCATCGACCCCGAGCCGTCGACGACGAGTCCGATCGTCAGCGGCAGCTTCTCGGCGACCTCGAAGCCCGTGACCTTCTGCGGCCGGCCGTCCTCCTGGACCGAGAAGTCCGTTTCGGTCAGGCCCTTGACGAAGCGCTTGCTCCTTGTCGACGGCCGAGACGTGGAGCTGCACGACGTCGACGCGCACGCTCTCGATCGTCGTGCTGGGCCCCTTCAGGAAGCGAAGGTCGTTGGCTTCCTTGCCGTCGTCGCCGATCGCCGTCGCGCGCAGGAACTCGCCGCGCGAGTACTCGGTCATCGGGATCGTGACCTCGTAGGGCCCGTCGGTCGCCCACGCCTTGAGCTTCTTGTCGTTCAGGAAGAGCTCGACCTGCTTGGCGACGCCGCCCGAGATCGACTGCACGACGACCTTGATGCGCACGTTGCCCGAGGCCGGGTCCGGGTTGCGGCAGGATCTTCACCGCCAGGCGCGAGCTGCCCTGATTGATGGCCCACGCGTCCTCGTCGATGAGCCGGCCCGAGGCGTCGTACCCGACGGCCCGGACGGTCTGCTTGCGCGGCACCTCGCCGAGATCGATCTCGACCGTGTACGGCGGCCGCGAGCGCGCCAGGATGAGCTTGTCCTCGAGGTAGAACTCGACCTTCGTGATCGGAGGCTCGACGTCGGCCTCCAGCCGCAGCAGGCCGATCGGCGTCTCGCGGGCCGGGGGCATGATCTTGAGCTTCGACCCGCCCGTCGACGCCGCGGTCGAGCCGGCCTCGTCGGCGATCACGATCGCCTCGGCCGCCGGGAGCGTCGAGGCCTCGCCCGGAGCGAGGTCCGGCGAGAAGACGTTGCCGACCTCCGGGACCGAGACGTCGGTCGATGCCTCGCCCACCTGCTTGCCGCCGGGCGCGGCCAGAACGAGCTTCAGCCTGTAGGAGCCGGGCTCGACCGAGCGCAGGAACGCGTACTGAAACGTCGTTCGCTCCGAAACGTCGCCCGAGACCGGGTACTTGAACGACTGGACGATGTCCTCGCCCTTCGTGAAGCTGCCCTGGAGCTCGCCCGAGAAGCTCCGGAGACCCCGTTTGGCGGCAGCCATCGAGAGCTCGGGGGCCCGCAGACGGATCGCGGACGACCGTCTTCACGCCCGCCATTCCGAGGTACTCGACCGTGACGTAGAGGGGAAACTGACCGACCTCCGTGGACATCGGCGCCTGCCGGGTCTGGGCGGAGGCCGCCGCGGGCCGCGAGGAGGACGAGCAGAAGGGCGGGCAGGGCTCGGGCTCTCATCGCAACCTTCGAACGAAAAAACGCGGGGGCGGAATTCCCGAAAGCGGACGCCTCAGGAGGCGATCGCCAGCTCGACCTCCCGAAAGAACTCGCCGACGGCCGCCCGGAAATCCGAAGGTGTCGCGAGCTCCGAGATTCGGATCCGCAGCGCGCGGCCGTGCGGCAGGCCGTTGGTGTACCAGCCGGTCATCGTGCGCAGCTTGTGGAGCGCCTCCTTCGGGTCGTGGGCCGTCGCTTCGATCGCCGAGAAGTGCGCGAGCATCAGGTCCCGCCGCTCGGCGAGCGTCGGCCTCGCGGACCGGCCTGCCCCGCCATGCCGGTCGGCGATCTGCCGGAAGATCCAGGGATTCTTCATCGTGGCGCGGCCGATCATCACGCCGTCGCAGCCGGTCTCGCGCAGAAGCGAGAGCGCGTCCTCGGGCGCGGCGACGTCGCCGTTGCCGATGACCGGGATCGCGACCCGCCGCTTCAGCTCCGCGATGCGGGCGTAGTCGGCGCGGCCGGTGTACATCTGCCGCGCCGTGCGCGCGTGCATCGCGACCGCGGCCACGCCCTCGTCCTCGCACATCGCGCCCAGATCCAGGAAGTTGACGCGCTGATCGTCGAGACCGAGCCGGAACTTGACGGTCAGCGGAATCGAGAGCCGCGCCTTGACCGCCCGGACGATCCGGCGCGCGAGCGGCAGGTCGCCCATCAGCGCCGCGCCGGCGCAGCCCTTGAGCACCTTGTTGGCCGGGCAGCCCATGTTGATGTCGCAGACGTCCGGCGCGAGCTCCTCGACGATGTCGGCGGCCGCGGCCATGCGCTCGGGGTCCGAGCCGTAGATCTGGATCGAGAGGGGCCGCTCCTCGTCCGAAAAGACCAGCTTGCGCAACTGGCGCGCGTTGCCCCGCGTGATCGCTTCGGACGAGATGAACTCCATCGTCACCAGGCCGACCCCGCCGATCCGGCGCAGCATCAGCCGGTACACGTGGTCCGTGATGCCCGCCATCGGGGCGAGCACCAGGGGTGGGTCGATCCGGACGGGGCCCAGCTGCAGCATCGGAAGCTGATAATCTTACTGGTTCCCGCCGCCGGGTGGGCTTGGTAGGATTAACCCGCGTTTCGCTTCAGGGAGGTTGGAATGTCGTCCACGGCCATGGCGGGTCCGCGCGAGGACACCGCCCTCTGGATCCGCGACAAGCGCTTCGATCTGCTGTTCCTGACCCTGTCGGGGGTGCTGGTCTTCCTGCCGTACGTGTCGTACGGGTTCTTGAAGAAGGTCGGCGTCTCGGAGGGGACCTCGAGCCTCATCGTCGGCCTCTCGGTGACCGTCCTCGTGGGCGGTCCCCACATGTACTCGACGTACCTGCGCACGGCCTTCGAGCCGCGCTTCCGCAAGCGCTGGGGCGTGCTGGCCTACCTGCCGCTCGTCTTGATTCCGACCCTCGTCATCCTGGGCTCGGTCTACGCCTTCATCCTGCTCCTGACGGGCTTCTTTCTCTGGGCCTCGCTCCACGTGACCCACCAGGCCCAGTTCATCTCGGAGACCTACCGCATGCGCGCGGGCGGACCCGTGCGCGCGCTCGACCGCTGGCTCGACGGCGGCGTCATCCTCGGCGCGCTCTACCTCATGGCGATGTACAAGTTCGTCGAGGACCGGTTCGCGCTGGGCGATGCCGTGCTGCTCTTCCCGAACTTCCTGAAGCATCGCGGAGTCGCCGTCGCCTTCACGGTGGGCTACGCGGCCTTCTTCCTCTTCTACGTCGCGCGCACCCTGCGCGAGATTCGGCGGGGCGAAACCTCCTGGCCGCGGCTGCTCTTCATGACGATGACCGTGGCGATGGCGTTCGTGGTGCCGATCTTCGACAACCTGGACATCTCCTTCCAGGGGTTCAACACCTGGCACTCGCTCCAGTACCTGGCGCTGACGTGGTTCATGCTCGGCCGCGAGGCCGACTCGGGGCGAATCGGAAGCGGCCTGGCGCGCGCCCTCGCGGGGAAAGAGAACACGAAGAAGTTCTACTTCTCGATGATCGGCGCGACGTTCTCGGCCGGCGTCATCTACCTCATCCTCTGGAAGGGCCTCGATTTCCCGCAGGACAAGAGCTACTACGTGGTCGTGCTGTCGTTCCTGCTCGTGCACTACTTCTACGACCACATCCTGTTCCGGGACTTCGAGCCGCTGCAGCCGATCCGCGGAAGAGAACGCATAGCCGCCTAACAGCGCCTCGCTTGCGAGGATCTGCGCCTCACGGCGACCGGCGACGGCTCGCCCAAGGCCTCGATCGCTCGCGATCCTCGCGGATGACGGCTGCAGTGGCGCGGACCTCCTCCTCCCTCGATCGGGAGACGATCCGCGCCGCGAACGGATGATGCCTCACGGCGACATCGAGCGGAGAGCTACTTCGACAGATCCTGGTAGCTCTTCACCTCGGTGTAGCCCTTGGGCCTCTCGAAGAGGTCGGGGTCCGCTCCGATACGCACGTCGAGGAGCTCGGTCGTGGTGAACGGCTGGGACTCGTCGTTCTCGTCCTTCTTCACGTGCTCGATCTTGACGACCAGGCTCTCGAGGTCCCGCGCCGCCCAGATGGTCACCGTGTCGCCCGACGGGAGAGTCATGCGCCAGCGATCGCAGGGATGGAGGCCGTGGGTGTCGTCGCCGATCCTTTCGATCTGAGCGCCGAAACGGTCGGCGTAGGCGCGCGGGTCGAAGTTCGGCTCGAGCGGATAGCCCGGCACGATCTCGTCGGTCGGCGCCCAGACCGACTCGAAGAGCTTCTTCGTCTTCGGCCGGAACTGCCAGACCTTCTTCAAGTCGGGCCGCGCGACCTTCACCAGGGGCGCGCCGTCGGCTTCGCCCTCGATGCGCCGCGACTCGCCGCGCACGGCCACCGCGTAGCGCTCCCGGGACGAGTACGCGAGGACCGCGGTGTACCCGTCCTTCGTCACCGTCTTGAGGCCGCCGCCGCAGGCGGCCGTGAGGACGAGCAGAAGAACCGCCGCGACCCGCGTGTCCTTCATGGCGCGCCGGGGATCAGAATCAGCGTCTCCTGCAGCGAGCCCAGGGGCTCGCTCCCCTTCTCGGTCACGACGTAGTCCTCCTCGAGGCCGAAACCGACCGCGCCGCCCATCATCCAGGGCAGCTCCGTCTGCAGCGCTCGGCTCGACGGCGAAAGTCTGATCGCGCTCGATCGTGTAGGCCCCGAGCTTGCCGTAGCGGTCGGGCCAATCCGGGGCGAGCAGGGGGCCGAGGTCGTGCGTGTAGAACCCGATCGGATGCCCGGTCGCGTGGACGAACTCCGGATACCCGGCGTCGGTGACCACCTTGCGGCCCGCGGCGTCGACCGCCGAGCCCTTGACCCCGGGCTTCAGGGCCGCGGCGGCGGCGCGGTTGGCCGCCTTCACGGTGTCGAAGGCCTTCTGCACCTCTTCGGGAGCCTGCGTCTCGCCGGGACGCAGCGCGTAGGCCAGGCGCTGGACGTCGGTCTTGTACCCGGCGTCGTCGACGCCCGCGTCGATGTGGATGACGGCGCCCGGCGTAATCAGCGCCTCGGTCGCGCCGGAGTGCCCGCGCGCCAGACCGGCCGTCACGTTCGGGTCGTGGTCGTCGCCCCACGACGAGGCGAGGCCCATCTCGCGGCGGCGCTTGCGGATGAAGTCGGCGACGTCCTTCTCGGTCGTCTTGCCCGGGGTGATGACGGCGGGCGAGAGCGCCTCGGCGAGGATCGCCTCGGTCTTCCGGACCGCTTCGCGCATCTTCGCGATCTCGGCCGGGGTCTTGCGACTGCGGAACGAGACGAGAACGGCTTCCGACGAGACCAGCCGCTTCGAGAGATCGGGGCCCGAGCGTCTCCCGCAGCCACTGGAGGTTGCCGGCCGTCAGGCCGTCGGCGAGGGCGAAGTCCTTCGACTGGTTGACGGCGATCACCTTCGGCGAGTAACGCTCGACCTGCTCCTTCAGCGCCGGGCCGGCGCCTTCCTTGCCGTAGGGGACGACGCGCGTGTAGAGGCCGGACTTCTCGAAGGCGTTCGTGTCGTAGCTCGCGACGACCGCCACGCGCTCGAGGGTCTCGCCGCGGTCGACGAAGAGACAGGCGGCGCGGCCGACCGCGTTTTCCGCGGCCACGTCGAAGGCCACCGGGTCCGTCGTGCTCTCGCGCGTCAAGACGAGCCACATGTCGACGCCCGACCGGCGCATCGCCGCGAGCAGATAGCGGTCCATCCGCTCCTTGCGCGCGGTGATCTTCAGCGGACCGGCACGGCGGGACAGGAGTCGGCGTCGGACGCGGCGGCCGCTGTGCCGCGGCGGCGACGGGGAGCGCGAGAAGCATGACCGTGATCCGCAGAGCGTTCATCGCGGGCAACTCTAACGCCTCCGACCCCTCTGCCATAATCGCGCGCCATGACGTGGTGGGAGTCCTGGTTCGGCGAGGAGTATCTCGACCTCTATCCCCACCGGGACCTCGATGCGGCGCGCCGCGAGGCGGCGTTCGCGCTGGCGCACCTCCCGCCGGGACCCGCGCCCCTGCTCGACCTGTGCTGCGGGTCCGGCCGCCACTCGGTCCCCTTCGCCGAAGCGGGGGTGGCGCCGATCGGGCTCGACTACTCGGCGCCGCTGCTCGATCTCGCACGGCGACGCGACCGCCATCTCTTCCTCGTCCGCGGCGACATGCGCTCTCTGCCGTTCTCGGACGGGTCCTTTGCGGCGGTCGTGAACTTCTTCACGAGCTTCGGATACTTTCTCCGCGAGTCCGAGAACGTCTCGGTCGTCGCCGAGATCGAGCGCGTGCTGCGCCGCGGCGGCGCCTTCCTGTGCGACACATTCGCCCGCGACTACGTCGTCCGACGCCTGGTGCCCGAGGAGCGCCGATGTTGCGGCGAGAAGCAGTACACGATCCGCCGCTCCTGGAACGCCGAGACGCGCCGGATCGAAAAGGAGATCGAGGTCCGCCGCGAGGGCTCGACCGAGATCTTTCGCGAGAGCGTGCGCGCATACGGCGCCGACGAGCTCGCCGAGCTCTTCTGCCGCGCGGGGCTCACGGTCGAGGGCATGTGGGGCGGCTTCGACGAGGCGCCGGTCGGCGCCGATTCGCCGCGCCTGATCGTTCTCGCGCGCAAGCCCGGGGGGCCCGCGTGATCCCGTTTTCGAAGTACCCGGGCCTGTCGCCGCTCTTCCTCGATTTCCTCCGGGGCCTCCCGGAGTTCTTCCCCGATCCGCCGACACTCGACGCCGCGGCGGAACGCGGAAGGCAGTTGCTCGCCTCGGGCGTCCGGGCTCGCGTTCCCGCCTCGGCCTTTCGCCACCGGGGCGAAGAGGCGGCGCGGATGGCCGAGGCTCTCGCCGACGGCCGCGCGGTCGCCGTGTCCGCCGGGCACCAGGTCGGGATCTTCACCGGCCCGCTCTTCACGCTGATGAAGGCGCTCGACGCCATCCGCATCGCGCGCGAGCTTTCGCGTCGCGGCGTGCCGGCGGCGCCCGTCTTCTGGGCGCTGACGGACGACCACGACCTCCAGGAAATCGCCCGCACCGCGCGGCCGACGCCGGAGGGGCCCCAGGAGCTCGTGCTCGAAGGCGCGGACCGGCAGAACCGGCAACCCGTCGGCCGGCTGAAGATCCCGGACGGGATCCGCGGCATCGTCGAGGCCTTCCGTCCCGACGCGCGTCACGAAGCCGCGGTCCACGTGCTCGAGGCCTTCGCGAGACGCAGCGCGCCCGGGACCGGCTACGGCGAGGCGTTCATCGAGACGCTCCTCGATCTCGTGGAGCCCGAGCCGCTTCTCGTGCTCGAACCGCTCGCGCCGGAGGCGCGTCCCGCGACCGCCGAGATCTTCCTCGCGGCCGCGGAGAAGTCCGCGGCCCTCTCGGCGGTGCTGCGCCGGACCGAGGAGGATCTCCGCCGAGCGGGCCGGCCCGTGCCCGCGCCCGTGCCCGAGGGCTTTTCCTTCTTCCTCATCGACGAAGACGGCCGCCGCCGCGTCGCGGACGTGCCCGCCGCCGTCGCGCGTGTGAAGGCCGGTGAGGCCTTCCCCTCGGCCGACGTCATAACCCGCCCGGCCCTGAAGTCGTATCTCTTCCCCATGGCGGCGAGCGTGCTCGGTGCGGCGGAGATCGCGTATCACGCCCAGAGTCTTCCAATCTTTCCGCTCTTCGGGATCACTCCGCCGGTCCTCTTCCCGCGCACGCACGTGGTCGTCCGCGGGCCCGTCGAGCGGCGGCTGGCCGAGCAGCTTCAGATTCCCGAGGAAGATCTGCTCCAGCCGTTCGCGGCCGCCCCTCCCGCGCCGGTCCCGCAGGCCGACGCACTCTCGGACCTGGCCCACGCGACCGAACGGAAGCTTTCGGCGCTCGGCCCGGACCTCGAGGGGCTGGACGCCTCGCTTTCCGGCGCCCTCGAGAACGCGTCGAAGAAGATCGCCTACCAGTTCGAGCAGCTCGCCGACCGGGCTCGCAAGGCGGCCGAACGCAAGGGAGACGTGTCGTCCAACCGGCGCAAGCGCCTCGAGCGGGCGCTGCTTCCCTCGGTCGGCCAGATCCCCGCCGAGCGGATCTATCCTCCCCTCTCCGCGATGCTCTACTTCGGCCGCGAGGAGGTGCTTTCGGGACTGCGCGGCGTGGCGGGCACCGGGGCCGCGGGAGTCGCGGTCGTGGACCTGGGCCTCGACGAAGGAGATGCGAATGCCGGTTGACGTCCTCGCCATCGCGGCCCACCCGGACGACGTCGAGCTGACCTGCGGCGGCACGCTGGTCAAGCTCAAGCAGCGCGGCTACCGCTTCGGCATCGTGGACCTCACCCGGGGCGAGATGGGCACGCGCGGCACGCCGGAGATCCGCGCGCGCGAGGCCCGGCGCGCCGCCGAAATCCTCGGCGCCGACTTTCGCGAGGCGCTCGACCTGGGCGACGGGGGGCTGCGGCGCGGGCGCGAGGAGGAGCTCCTCGTCATCGACGTGATCCGCCGGGAGAAGCCGCGCCTGGTGCTGACGCCCTTCCCCGACGATCGCCATCCCGATCATCGGCGGGCCGGGCAGCTCGTCACCGACGCCTGCTACTACGCCGGCACGCGCAAGCTCGAGACGCAGCACCCCGCCCATCGGCCGCAGCAGACCGTGTACTTCTCGACTTTCGACTCGCGCCGCCCGGAATTTCTCGTCGACGTGTCGGACGTGATCGAGACGCGGCGGGCCGCCATGCGCGCGTTCGAGAGCCAGTTCCACAAGGAGGGCTCGACCGAGCCCGCGACGATGCTGGCGCAGAAACAGTTTCTCGACGTCATCGAGGCGCGAGCCCGCGAGTTCGGCATGATGATCAACGTCGAGTTCGCGGAGGGCTTTCTCGCCCGGTGCCCGCCGCGCATCCCCGACCTCGTCCAGGCTTTCGAGGGCTCCGAGCCGGGCTTCTGAGCGCATGAAGATCGGGATCACCTGCTATCCGACCTTCGGGGGCAGCGGCGTCGTCGCCACCGAGCTCGGCATCGCGCTCGCCGACCGCGGCGACGAGGTCCACTTCATCTCCTATGCGCTGCCCTCGCGGCTCGACCTGCCGCGCGCGCGCGTCCACTTCCACGAGGTCGTGGCGCCGTCGTATCCCCTCTTCGTCTCGCCGCCTTACACGCTGGCGCTCGCCACGAAGATGGCCGAGGTCGCCGGGCAGGTGCACCTCGACCTGCTCCACGTCCACTACGCCCTGCCTCACGCGATCTCCGCGATCCTGGCGCGCGAGATGGGCAACGGCAACGGCGTGCGGCTGAAGGTCGTCACGACCCTCCACGGCACGGACGTGACGATCGTGGGTCAGGACCGGTCGTACCTG
This sequence comes from uncultured Acidobacteriota bacterium, assembly GCA_963810205.1. Classification (GTDB taxonomy): domain Bacteria; phylum Acidobacteriota; class Thermoanaerobaculia; order UBA5066; family Gp7-AA6; genus DAHUXD01. Next base: position 129,998 of record CAWEMP010000018.1, on the reverse strand, counting down.
CCGATCACGCGGTGGTCGATCGACCAGAGCGACGCCGTGACCGCGGTGTCGCGGTACCTGAAGGACGTCACGGTCCGGGAGTTCGGCGTCAAGCGCGAGATCGAGGTCGTGCCGAATTTCGTCGACACACGGCAGTACCGGCCGGACGGCGCGTCGCCGTTCGCGCGGACCATCGCCCGCGAGGGGGAGGCCCTCGTCGTGCACGTCTCGAACTTTCGGCCGGTCAAGCGGGTGCGCGACGTGCTGGCGGTCTTCGAGCGCGTGCAGAAGGCCATGCCGGCGCGCCTGCTCCTCATCGGGGACGGCCCGGAACGCTCCCTCGCCGAGCGGCTGGCGCGGGAAGGCGGCTTCGAGTCGAAGACCACGTTCCTCGGCAACGTCGCCGCGATCGAGACGATCCTCCCGGCCGCCCGCCTGATGCTCCTGCCCTCCGACGCCGAGTCTTTCGGCCTCGCCGCGCTCGAAGCCATGGCCTGCGGCGTGCCCGTCATCGGCACGGCCGCGGGCGGGCTGCCCGAGGTCGTCCAGGACGGCGTCAACGGATACCTCCGGCCCGTCGGCGACGTGGAGGGCATGGCGCGGGCGGCGACGAGCCTGCTTTCCGACGCGGCCCTCTGGTCGGCGTTCTCGGCGGCGGCCCGGCGGCGGGCCGAGCGCGACTTCCCGACCGAGGCGCTGGTTTCGCGCTATCGCGCCCTCTACGAGAAGACCCTCGGCGCGTGACGGCCGAATCGGACGCGCGCCTGGTCCCGGCTCGCGAGGGCCGCGGCGAGGTCCGCGAGAAGGCCTCGCGGTTCTTCGGGATCGCGGCGTTCGCGGCCTCGAGCGTCGAGGCCGAAGCGCTCCTCGCGCGGCTTCGCCGGGAGCACCACGACGCGACGCACGTGGCCTTCGCCTGGAAGCTCGCGGGCGGCCGCGGCGCGGCGCTCCGTTCCTCCGATGCGGGCGAGCCCTCGGGCACGGCCGGCCGGCCGATCGCGGGCGCGATCGAATCCTCGGGCCTGACGGACGTCGTCGCCGCGGTCGTGCGCTACTACGGCGGCACCAAGCTCGGCACCGGCGGACTCGCGCGCGCGTACCGGGAGGCCGCGGAGATCGCGCTGGCCGCGTGCGGCTCCCGCACCGTCTACGAGACCGTACGGCTCGAGGCGCGGTCCACGCACGCGCGCGCCGGCGCGGTGCGGCGCCTTCTGCGCCCGCCGGAGATCCGGCTTCTCGCCGAGCGCTTCGATCCGGACCCGGTGTTCGAGCTCGAAGTCCGCCGATCGATCGCCGAGTCTCTCGAAGCGACGCTGACCGACGCCCGGATCGAAGTCCGCCGGATCGGGCCTTCGTCGTAGGGGCGGGGCTCGTCCCCGCCTTCCTTCGCCGGCGCCTGCGCCGCCGCTACACCCGTGCGCCGGCGAGCGCCCGGAGCCCCGCTTCCCGCTCCTCGCGCGAGCAGAAGGCGGCGTGGAAGGAGTTGCCGGCGAGCGTCCGGATTTCCGCCTCGTCGAGCCCGAGACTCTGCCGGGCGAAGCGGTACTCGCCGGCGGTCGTCGTCCCGAAGAGCGACGGGTCGTCGGCCGAGAGCGTCACGCGAACGCCCGCCGCGAGCATTTTCTTCAGCGGATGGGACGCAGCGTCGGCGACGGCGCCGGTCCTCAGGTTGCTGGTGGGGGCGACACAGAGGATGGTGTCCTCTTCGGCCAGGCGCGCGAGGAGATTGGCGTCCTGCGCCGCCCCGATGCCGTGGTCGATGCGGTCGGGGCGGAGCGCGTCGAGGACCTCGCGGACCGACTCGGGCCCCGCCCACTCTCCCGCATGAACGGACGTTCGCAGCTTCAACGCGCGCGCTCTCAGGTAGATCCCGCCGAAGGCCGCGGCGGGAACCGCGGTCTCGTCGCCGCCGATGCCGAAGCCGACGATCGAGGTCAGGGGCATGCGCTCGTAGAGGTCGAGCACGCGGTCGGCCGACTCGGGACCCCAGTGCCTCACGGCGTCGAGCAGGATGCGGCAGAGGATGCCGTGGGTTTCGAGGCCTTCCCGAAATCCCACGTCGATCGCCTCGAGGCAGGCCGCGGCATCGAGGCCAATCCTCGGGAAGATCTCGGGAGAGACGTAGATCTCGGCGTAACGCAGGCCGTCGGAAGCCAGCGACTCCGCCACCGCGAGCGCCGCGCCGACGTAGTCCTCGGGCCGCCGGAAGAGCCGGCAAACCTCGGCGAAGAGATCGAGAAACCCCTGCGAATCCCGCACGCCGCCGCGCGCGGCCTCGAAGGCGGCCGGGTCGGCGAACGGGTGGCCCGCCGCGCGCGCGAGCCGTTCGATCTCGGCCGGAGGCAGGCACCCCTCGAAGTGCAGGTGACAGTCCGCGAGAACGCCGCCCCGGGGGCGCGGCGGAGGCGAATTGACGCTTTCGGGCTTCACAATCGGGTGGCCGCCCTTCACAATTCCGCGGCCACCCACTCTATATGCGCCGGACCCGCCTGCTCGCGTTCTTTCTCGACGTGCTCGTCTGCGCGGCCGCCGCGGACGCGGCGGGCCTGCTCCTGACCCTGGTCCTCTGGCGCTATTTTCCGGCAGCCCGAGCGGCGATACCCTGGATCTGGGCGGGGGTCGGGCTCTGCGCGGCCGTGTCGTTCGGGCTCCGGGACGCCCGGGGCGGGCGGGCGCGGCGCTGGCTGGCGCTCGAGGCCCGCCTCCCGGACGGCCGCCCCCCGGGGGCCTGGGGGTCGCTCCGGAGGAACCTGCCGCTCCTCCTGCCCCTCTGGAATCTCTACGAAGCCTGGCCCGTCCTCACCGACGGAGAGGCTCCCCGGAGGTCGGACCGGCGCACGGGAATCCGTATCCTCCGGTCAGAATGAGAGATGCGGGGGCGCATCCCCAGCGATGAACCTTTTGTCCCCGTTTCCGTTAGTTAAGATCCAGATGAGCCATGCGTAAAGTCTTCCTCGCGGTCGCCCTCCTCGCCCTCGCCGTTCCCGCGCTCGCGGGCAGCAAGGAGGAGGTCTTCGAAAAAGCCTACTCCATGGAGGGCGTCACCCGGGTCTCCGTCGAGAACGTCAACGGGCACATCGAGGCGACCGCCTGGGAGAAGCCGTACTTCAAGTTGCGGGCCCTCAAAAAGGCCGACGGCTCACGCGCCGAGGAGACGCTCCGCCTGACCGAGATCCGCGTCCAGAAGGTGGGCGACGAGATCCGCGTCGAGACCGTCAACCCGAAGCGGCGGCGCGTCTTCGGCTTCCTGGACTTCGGAGGCTCGAACGCCCACGTGGATTACGTCCTCCAGATCCCGGCCCGGGCCGAGGTGCGCTTCGAGACGTGCAACGGAAAGGTCGTGGCCTCGGGCTTCCTCGGCACGCTTTCGGGAGACGCCGTCAACGGATCCATCGAGCTCGCGGGCCTCGAGGGGCCGACGAGCGCGTCGACCGTCAACGGTTCGGTGCGCGTGGCCTTCAACGGGCCGCTCCGGAAGAGCCGGATCGAGACGGTCAACGGCTCGATCGACGTCGCTTTCGCGAAGACTTCGCCGGTCAGCTACGATCTCGAGACGGTGAACGGCCACATCGAAGGCGACTTCGAGCTTCCGGTCGAAGGCAAGTTCGGGCCCAAGGAGGCCCGCGGCAAGTTGAACGGCGGGGGCGAGTCCCTGCACTGCGAAACGGTCAACGGCACGATCCGCCTGCGCACCCAATAGCTGTCGCTGTATCCTCGGCCCGGATGAGCGCCGAGGGCCCCTCCTCCCCCAGCCGACTCTGGCTCCTCGCGCTCTGCTACGCCGCCTTCCTCGGATTCGTCCCGCTGCTGGTCGAAAAACGGGATCCCGAGGTGCGCTGGCACGCGCGCAACGGTCTCGCCCTCTTCGCCGCGCTGGTCGCCGCCGGAGTGGCCGCGACGATCGTCGGCATCGCGGTCCCGTCCCTCTCGTGCGTCTACGCGGTCACGATGTCGATCGCGTCGCTGCTGTACGTGATGATCGCCATCCTCGCCACGGTCAAGGCGCTCGGCGGGCAGCGCCTCATCATCCCCGGAATCTCCTCGTATGCCAGCCGCGCCGGTCGCTGAGACGCCTGCCCCGGCGCAGCGCGCCTCGCTCCTCGCGCCGGCCCTGGCGGCCTGCCTCGGTTTCCTGGTCGGAGACGCGCTGCGCCCGCCGCACGCCCAGTGGAGCGCGCGCGCGGCCGTGGCGTCGATCGACCTCTACCGGAGCGCCGTTTCGCCATCCCTCGCCTCGAGCGGCCTCGTCCGCTGCCGGTTCACGCCGACCTGCTCCGCATACGGGCGCGAAGCGATCCTGCGCTATGGCAACCCGAAGGGATTCGCTCTGGCGGCCGCGCGGATCCTGCGATGCCATCCCTGGGCGGCGGGCGGAGCGGATCCAGTTCCGTAGGGCCAGTAAGCGGTAGGCACTAAGCGTCGCGGATGGATCCGCCCGGCTTACTGCTTACGGCTTACGGCTTACTGGTTCTTGAAGATGGTGCCGTCGGCCGGACTCGAACCGGCATGGGTTACCCCATACGCCCCTCAAACGTACGTGTCTACCAATTCCACCACGACGGCACGGGGGACGATTTTATGGCTTCACGGGGCTCTGCGTCGCGGGCTCTCCGGCGGCCGGCTGCGGCGCGGCCGCGTCGGGCGACCCGGCCGGCGCCGCCGGAGCGGGAGCCTTCGGGGCCGCCGCGGCCGGGAGCGTCTGGACCACCGAGCTCTTCGGCCGCGCTTCCATGATCGAAAGCAGGACCGAGAGCAGGATGAAGGCCACGAACGCTCCCGTCGTCAGCTTGTGCAGGAAGGTCGTGGCGCCGCGCGCGCCGAAGGCCGTCTGGCTGCCGCCGCCGCCGAAAGCTCCGGCGATGTCCGCGCCTTTGCCCTGCTGGAGCAGGACGACGAGGATCAGGAAGAAACAGATGATGACGTAGATGACGACCAGGGCGGCGTACAGCAAAGGGCCTCCACGAAAAGGGCGGGAAGTGTACGCGCCGGGAGGTGGGGCGTCAAGCGCGGGCGATCGCGGCGAATGCCGCCGGAGACAGGCTCGCTCCGCCGATCAGAAACCCGTCGAACGCGGTCCGGGAGGACAGAGCCGGGGCGTTCTCGGGCGTCACCGAGCCTCCGTACAGGATCCGGAGACCGGCCCGCCCCCCGAGGAGCGCCGCCAGGTCGCTCCGCGCCGCCTCGGCGTCCGCGGGACCGGCCGCGCGCCCGGTCCCGATCGCCCAGACCGGTTCGTAGGCCACGACGAGCGGGAGCTCTTTCGGGTCCGCGGCGAGCGTCTCGACCTGGCTCTCGAGGATCGCCGGAGTCCGGCCCGCATCGCGCTCCTCGAGCGTCTCCCCGAGGCAGTAGATCGGCGTCAGGCCGGCCTCCCGGCACCTCCGCAGCTTCTTCGCGAGGACCGGGGAATCCTCCCCGAACAGGCGGCGCCGCTCCGAGTGCCCGACGATGGCGTATCGGCAGCCGGCATCGCGCGCCTGCGACGCCGAGACCTCGCCGGTGTATGCCCCCGAGCTCTCCGCGGCCACGTTCTGGCATGCGAGCGACCAGCGCCCCCGCTCGTCGCACGCGTCGGACAGGGCCGTGAAGGACGGGGCGAGCACGAGCTCGCGGCCCGCGATGCCGTCGCCGATCGCCGCCGAGAGGTCGCGCGCGTACGCGCCCGCCTCGGCGCGCGTCTTGTGCATCTTCCAGTTGGCGACGAAGAGCTTCATGGGGCCGTCGCTCAATCCAGAGCTTCGATGCCCGGCAGCTTCCCTTCCGCGAGGAACTCGAGCGAGGCGCCGCCGCCCGTCGAGACGTGGGTGAACCTGTCCGCCACGCCGGCCTCGTGCGCGGCCTGGACGCTCTCGCCGCCGCCGACGACCGTGACGGCCTTCGAATCGGCGAGGAGCATCGCCAGGGCACGCGTGCCCTTGTCGAACGGCGCCTTCTCGAAGACGCCCATCGGACCGTTCCAGAAGATCGTCTTCGCGGAGGAAAGCAGTCGCGCGAACTGCTCGATGGTCTTCGGTCCGACGTCGAGGGCCATCAGGTCGTCCGGGATCTTGTTGATGCCGACCGTGCGCGCGCCGGCGGCGTCGTCCGGCGACTTCGCCACGACGAAGTCCGAGGGCAGCGCGATCGTCTTGCCGGCCGTCCTTGCAGTAGTCGAGGATCTCGCGCGCGAGCTCGACCTTGTCTTCCTCGAGCAGGGACCGGCCGATCGGGAGTCCCAGCGCGCGGACGAAGTGGTTCGCCATGCCGCCGCCCACCAGCAGAATGTCCGCGCGGCGCGAGAGAACGCGCAAGCGTGTCGATCTTGCCCGAGATCTTGGCGCCGCCGAGGATCGCGGCGAACGGCCGTTCCGGCTCGAGCAGCCGCGACAGCTCGCGCACCTCCTTCTCGAGGAGCAGCCCCGCGCCCTTCTCTTTCAGGAGCCTCGGGCACGCCGACGACCGAGGCGTGGGCGCGGTGCGCCGCGCCGAAGGCGTCGTCCACGTAAACCTCCGCGAGCGACGCGAGCGCCTTCGCGAACTCGGGGTCGTTGGACTCTTCGCCGGCGTGGAACCGCAGGTTCTCGAGGAGGAGGACCTCGCCGTCGGCCAGCGCGTCTGCCGCCCGGGCGGCCTCGGGGCCGATGCAGTCGTCGACGAAGCGCACCGCGCTGCCGAGCTTCTCCGCGAACCGCACGGCGACGGGCGACAGCGACAGCTCGGGCTTGCGCTTGCCCTTGGCCTTGCCGAGGTGCGAGGCGCAGATCACCCGGGCCCCGTTCTCCCGGGCCAGCCTCACGGTCGGAAGCGTCTCGACGATCCGGGTATCGTCGGAGACGCGGCCGTTCTCGAGCGGCACGTTGAAGTCGACGCGCAGGAAGAGCTTGCGGCCCCGCAGGGGGAGATCCCGAATGGACTTCATCGGGCCGGTAGAATAGCGCAGTGAAAAGGCGCCTCGTCGCCGCGTTTGTGCTCGGCCTGTGCGCGGCGATGGCCGTCGGCGCGCCGGCGCCTCGTTCCGCGCAAGGTGCCGGCGGCGCCGTCGCCGCCGCGGAAGAGAATGCGGCCCGGGTCGGCATCGCGATCCTGGAAGCCGGCGGCAACGCCACGGATGCCGCGGTCGCCGTCGCGTTCGCTCTGGCCGTGACCTGGCCCGAGGCCGGCAACCTCGGCGGAGGCGGGTTCTGGATCTCCCGCGACGCGCGCGGCAACGTCCTGGCGGTCGACTTCCGGGAGATGGCTCCCCGCGCCGCCCGCCGCGATCTCTACACCGCTCCGCGGGCCGGCGGCGCGCCGCCCTCGTCGCTCGAAGGCCCGCTGGCGTCGGGCGTCCCGGGCTCGGTCGCGGGTCTCGCCCTCGCGCACCGCCGGGCCGGGCGGCTGCCGTGGAAGGCCGTGGTCGAGCCGGCCGTCCGGCTCGCGCGGGACGGGTTCGTGATGACCGCGGCGGTTTCCGAGTCGATCGCCGACGAGCAGAAGCGCCTCGCCGCCGACCTCCCGACGGCGCGCATCTTCCTGCCGGGAGGGGCGCCGCCGGCGCCCGGCGCCGTCTTTCGGCAGCCGGACCTCGCGCGCACGCTCGAAGCCATTCGCGACCTCGGCGAAGACGGCTTCTACCGCGGCCGCGTGGCGCGCGCGATCGAGGACGGGCAGAAGCGCGCGGGCGGACTGATCACGCGCGGCGACCTGGCACGCTACGAAGCGAAGGTCCGCAAGCCCGTGCGCTTTCGGTTCCAGGGCGTCGACGTCGTGACGACACCGGCGCCCTCGTCCGGCCCCGTGCTCGCCGAGATGGCGATCATGGCGGAGCTCGCCGGCGCCGACCGCATCCGACCGACCGGCCCCGAGTCCGCCCACTGGCTCGCCGAGATCGAGAAGCGGGCGTTCCGCGACCGCAATCGCTGGCTGGGCGACCCGGCTTTCGCGCGGTTCGACCCGAAGATCTTCACCGACCCCGCGCGACTGAAGGCGCTCGTCGCGACCATCCGCCCCGACCGCGCCACGCCGACGGCGGACCTGCCGTCGCTCCCGGGCGAGAAGCCGACCACCACGCACTTCTCGGTCATCGACGACGACGGAATGGCCGTCTCGGTGACGACGACGTTGAACGACTCCTTCGGCAGCGCGCGCGTGGCGCCGGGACTCGGGTTCATCTGGAACAACGAGATGGACGATTTCGCGACGCGCCCGGGGCAGCCCAACATGTACGGCCTCGTCCAGGGCGAGGCCAACGCGGTCGGGCCCGGCAAGCGGATGCTCTCCGCGATGTGCCCGTCGATCGCGGTCGCCGGCGGCAGGGCCGTTCTCGTCTGGGGGACGCCGGGCGGCTCGACGATCCCGACGACGAACCTGCAGGTGCTCCTGAATCGGGTCCTGCGCCGGGAGCCGCTCGAAGCCGCACTCGCGGCGCCGCGGTTCCATCAGCAGGACCTGCCCGACGCGATCCAGATCGAGCGCGGCCGCTTCGACGCGGCCTGGATCGAGGCGCTCCGCGCGATGGGCCACGAGATTCGCGAGCGCGGCCCGATCGGCAGCGTCCACGCCATCGCGGTCGACCCGGACGGCACCCTCCGGCCGGTCGCCGACCCGCGCGGCAACGGCGCGGCGCTCGTCGTCCGGGAGACGAGGTGACCGCCGCCGAGATCCTGCGGCCCCTCTATCGCGACGGCGACCATCTCGCCCTCCTCGATCAGCGACTGCTTCCGGGAGCCGAGGTCTGGCTGTCGCTCCGGACGGCGCCGGAGATCGCTCTCGCGATCCGCGACATGGCCGTGCGCGGCGCGCCCGCGATCGGCGTCGCCGCCGGCTACGGGGCCGCGTTCTCGATGCGCAGCGGACGCTCCACGCCGCCCGCCGAGCGATTCCAGACGGCCGGCCGCCTGCTCGCCGCGACGCGGCCGACGGCCGTCAACCTCTTCGCCGCGCTCGAACGCATGGATCGGGCCTTCGCCGCCGTCGCCGGGCGTTCGCCCGAGGCGATCGAGGACGCCCTGACGGCGGAGGCGGACGCGATCGCCGCCGAGGACATCGCCGCGTGCCTGCGCATCGGGCGCTTCGGACAGGAGCTCCTGACCGGCGAGAGGGCGGTCCTGACGCACTGCAACGCCGGCGCCCTGGCGACCGCCGGATACGGAACGGCGCTCGGCGTGATCCGGGGCGCCGTCGAGGCCGGCAAGGCGATCCGTGTCCTCGCCTGCGAGACGCGGCCCTTCCTCCAGGGCGCGCGGCTGACGGCCTGGGAGCTCTCGCGCGACGGGATCCCGGTCGAGCTCATGACGGACAGCTCGGCCGGGCACTTCCTCTCGCGCGGCGGCATCGAGGCCGTCGTCGTCGGGGCCGACCGCATCGCCGCCAACGGCGACGTGGCGAACAAGATCGGGACCTATGCGCTCGCGGTGCTGGCGAAGGAGAACGGCGTTCCGTTCTACGTCGCGGCGCCCATGACGACGATCGACCTCGCGTGCCCCGACGGCGGACGCGATTCCCATCGAGGAGCGCGCGGCGGGCGAAGTCCTCTCTTTCGCCGGCCAGACGATCGCTCCGGCGGGAGTCTCGGCCCGCCACGTCGCGTTCGACGTGACGCCGGCGCGATACGTCACGGCCATCGTGACCGACCGCGGGATCTGCCGGCCGCCGTTCGGAGCGAGCCTGCGCTCGGCCGTCGACGGGAAGCCGCAGGGCTCGTGATCGTCCTCGGCATCGAGACCTCCTGCGACGAGACCTCGGTCGCCGTCCTCGACGAGGAAGGCCGGGTCCGTTCGAACGTCATCTCCTCGCAGATGGCGGCGCATGCGCGCTACGGCGGCGTCGTGCCCGAGGTCGCGGCGCGCGCGCACCTGGAGAACCTGCCGGCCGCGCTCGAGGAGGCGCTCGAAAAAGCCGGCGTGGGGCTCGAGGAGGTCGGGCTCGTCGCGGCGACCGCCGGCCCGGGCCTGATCGGGGCGCTCCTCGTCGGGCTCTCCGCCGGCAAGGCGCTGGCCTTCGCGCGCGGCATCCCGCTCGTCGGCGTCAACCATCTCGAGGGGCACCTCTTCTCCGCGTTCCTGCGCCCGAACGGCGAGCCGCCGCTGACGATCGCGTACCCGTTTCACGGGCTCGTCGTCTCGGGCGGCCACGCCGAGCTCGTGCGGGTCGAGGCGGACCGCATCGTTCCCCTCGCCCGCACGCGCGACGACGCGCCCGGCGAGGCGTTCGACAAGATCGCGCGCCGCGCGGGCCTCGGATACCCGGGCGGCCCCGTCGTCGACCGGATCGCCGCCCGCGGGCGCGGCAACCGCTTCCCGTTTCCCGGTCGGCCGCGTCGAGGGATCGCGGGATTTCTCGTTCTCGGGCCTGAAGACCGCGATGCTGCGCGAGCTCCAGCGGCGCAACATCGACGGCTCGCCGCTCGATCCCGGAACGGCTCGATCCCGACCTCGTCGACCTGCTCGCGTCCTTCCAGCGCGCGATCGTCCGGGCGCTCGTCTCCCGCGTCGACGAGGTGCACGGCGAGACGGGCGTCCGGGCGCTCGCCCTCTCGGGGGGCGTCGCGGCGAACTCGGAGCTGCGCGCGGCGCTCTCGGCCTGGGGCGGCCGGCACGGCGTGCCGGTCCATCTGCCCGATCGCGCGTTCACGACCGACAACGCGGCCATGATCGCGTGGGCCGGTCTCCTCCGGCACCGGCGGGAGGGCGCGCAGCCGCTCGAAGTGGCCCAGGCCCGTTCCCGCTGGCCGCTGGGAACGTGACGGCCAGCCCGGACCTGCGCCTCGGCGCACCGGTCGCGGTCGCCAGGGGCTCGCCGCGAGCCTGGTCCCGGGGCGCCTCGCTCCGCGGCGCGAGGCTCCGCCGCTGGCTCGCGGAGACTCCTCGGCCGCGAGCCGATGTGCCAGGTGGGTCGAAGGAGAGGTCCCGCGGCGGATGCCGGGCGATCGCCGGTCGGTATTATCGCCGTTCGTTCGCCGATGACCGACCCCAAATTCATCCGCAACTTCTCGATCGTCGCGCACATCGACCACGGGAAGACGACGCTGTCGGACCGCATCCTCCAGCGCTGCGGAGCCGTGGCCGCGCGCGAGATGCACGAGCAGATGCTCGACGACATGGATCTCGAGAAGGAGCGCGGGATCACCATCAAGGCTCGCGCGGTGACGCTGAGCTACCAGGCGCAGGACGGCCACGTGTACGTCCTGAACCTGATCGACACGCCGGGCCACGTCGACTTCTCCTACGAGGTCTCGCGTTCGCTCGCGGCCTGCGAGGGCGCGATCCTCGTCGTCGACGCGACGCAGGGCGTCGAGGCCCAGACGCTCGCCAACGCGTACCTGGCCACTCACCACAACCTCACGATCGTTCCCGTCATCAACAAGATCGACCTGCCCTCCGCCGAGCCCGAGAAGGCGCGGGAGCAGATCGAGCAGGTCGTGGGCATCCCGGCGCACGACGCCGTCCTGACCTCGGCCAAGATGGGCATCGGCATCGACGAGCTCCTCGAGCGCATCGTCCGCGACATTCCGCCGCCCCAGGGCGATCCGGACGCGCCGCTCAAGGGCCTCCTCTTCGACTCCTGGTACGACTCCTACCGGGGCGTCACCTCGCTCGTGCGCATCGTCGACGGCCGCCTCCGGCCCCACACGAAGATCCGCGCGATGGGAACCGGCCTGGAGACCGACGTCGAGGCCCTCGGCGTCTTCCGGCCGCAGGCCGAGGAGGTGGCGGAGCTCTCGGTCGGCGAGGTCGGCTCGTTCTGGGGCAACATCAAGGACCTCCACTCGACCCGGATCGGCGACACGATCACCGAGATCAAGCGGCCGACCGCCGAACCGCTCGAAGGCTTCGCCGAGGCCAAGCCGATGGTCTTCGCCGGCCTCTTCCCGACCGACGCCGACGAGTACGCGAACCTCCGCGACGCCATGGAGAAGCTCCGGCTGAACGACGCCTCGTTCTCCTTCGAGCCCGAGAACTCGACCGCGCTCGGCTTCGGGTTCCGGTGCGGGTTCCTCGGACTGCTCCACATGGAGATCATCCAGGAGCGCCTCGAGCGCGAGTTCGACCTCGACCTCATCACGACGGCGCCCGGCGTGAACTATCGCGTCACGACCACGAAGGGCGAGGTGCTCGAGATCGTCAACCCCAACCACCTGCCCGCCCCGAATTCCATCGTCAAGGTCGAAGAGCCTTACATCACGGCCACGATCATCACGCGCGACGAGTTTCTCGGCGGACTGCTCAAGCTCTGCGAGGAGCGCCGCGGCACCCAGAAGTCCCTCGAGTACCTCGCCGCCAACCGCGTCGTCCTCATCTACGACTTCCCCCTGAACGAGGTCGTCCTCGACTTCTACGACAAGCTGAAGTCCATCTCGAAGGGCTACGCCTCCTTCGACTACGAGTTCCAGGGCTACCGGGAGGGCGACCTCGTCAAGCTCGACCTGCTCGTCAACGGCGACCCGGTCGACGCCCTGTCGCTGATCGTCCACCGGGAGGAGGCCACGGTGAAGGGGCGGTTCCTGACGGCCAAGATGAAAGAAATCATCCCCCGGCAGATGTTCGAGGTGGTGATCCAGGCCGCCATCGGCTCGAAGATCATCGCCCGGGAGCAGGTCTCGGCGATCCGCAAGAACGTGCTGGCCAAGTGCTACGGCGGCGACATCACGAGGAAGCGAAAACTGCTGGAGAAACAGAAGGAGGGCAAGAAGCGCATGAAGCGGGTGGGCCGCGTGGACATCCCGCAGGAAGCGTTCCTCGCCGTGCTGAAAGTCGAATGAAAAACACACCCTCCCCCGCCGGGACCGTCGCCGGGGCCGCGGAGACGCCCGAGAAGAAGAAGCACTCGACGCTGCGCGAGTGGTACGAGTCGCTGCTCGTGGCCGGCGTCTTCGTCCTCTTCGTCCGGACGTTCGTCGTGCAGACCTACCAGGTGCCGACGGGCTCCATGGAGCGCACGATCCTCGTCGGCGACCACCTGCTCGTCAACAAGTTCGCGTTCGCGCCGCGGATCCCGGGGCTGGCGAAGTTCCTGCCCTACCGCGACGTGAAGCCGGGCGACATCGTCGTCTTCAAGAAGCCCGGCGACGACATGAACCCCGGCAACGTGCTCGTCAAGCGCGCCGTGGCCAGGGGCGGCGACACCGTGCAGGTCGTGGACAAGCGGCTTCTCGTCAACGGGCAGCCCTACGACGTGCCCTCGGTCCAGCACATCGACCCCGAGACCTACCCCAACAGCCCCGGGGTGCCCGACATGGCTCGCCGCCGCGACCAGTTCGGCCCGTTCACGGTGCCGCCCGATTCGTTCTTCGGGATGGGCGACAACCGCGACAACTCGCTCGACTCGCGCTACTGGGGGGCGATCCCGCGCGCCAACATCTTCGGCCGGCCCTCGATGCTCTACTGGTCGTACGAGGCGGAGCCGAACTCGCACATCTGGAGAGGCCCCGTCGCCAAGATCCGGCAGCTCGCCGAAGTCGCCATCCACTTCTTTTCGCGGACGCGATGGGACCGGATGTTCACGGTGGTCCGGTAGCCGCCGCGCCGACGCCCTCCCGAAGGCCGTTGCGCGAGCGGGCGGATCCTCTCGCCGCCGCGGTCGTGTTCGCCCTCTTTGCCCGCACCTTCCTCTTCCAGGCCTTCGACGTGCCGAGCCCGTCGATGGAAAAGAACGTGCTGGCGGGCGACCGCCTCGTCGTCAACAAGTTCCTCTACGCCCCGCTCGCCGCACCGTGGGCGGCGCTCCTGCCCGGCCGCGCCGTGCGCCGCGGCGACGTCGTCGTCTTCCGGTTCCCCGGCGACCCGCGCCGCGACTTCATCAAGCGCGTCGTCGGGCTCCCGGGCGAGACCGTGGCGATCCGCGACCGGACCGTCTCGATCGACGGCCGGCCCCTCCCGGAGCCGTACGTCTTCCACGCCGACGACCGCGTCTGGCCCGACGACGCGAGCATTCCCGAGGCGCGCCGGCGCCGCGACCAGCTCGTTCCGCTGCGCCTGCCCGACGGCGCGTACTTCGTCATGGGCGACAACCGCGACGATTCGAGCGACAGTCGTTCGTGGGGGCCGGTCCCCGCGAGCCATCTCGTGGGCCGCGCCCTCTTCGTCTACTGGTCGCTCGCGCCGCGCCCCTCCGACGCGCCGCGGCCGCCGATCCTCCGGTCGATCCGCGACGCGTTCGCGCGCATGCGCTGGAACCGCGCGTTTCTCCCGGTCCGATAACCGGCGAGCCGGGTTAGAATCGGCGCAGATCGAGCCGGAGGAGACAAACGCATGACACGGTCACGGCGAGGGATTCGCGGCGGCGCCAACTTCGGGTGCATCGTCTGGCTCGTCGTTCTGGGAGTCGTCGGCTATCTGCTGTGGAAGGTCGTCCCGGTCAAGATCGCCACCTCCGAGTTCTACGACGCGATGCAGGAGCAGGCCGCGTTCGGCTCGATCAAGGACCCCAAGAACATCGAGTTCGAGATCCTGAGGAAGGCCGAGGAGCTGAAGCTTCCGATCAAGAAGGAAAACCTCAAGATCACCAAGCAGCGCGACTCGATCACCGTCGAGGCGCACTACGAGATCACGATCGACTTCTTCAACGGGGCCTACAAGTACCTGTGGAAGTTCGACCCCGTGGTGATCCGACCGCTCTTCGCGGTGTAGGCGGGAGCGTCCTCGGGGAGCCGATGGCGCCCGAGCCCGACGGTCTTACGATCTCCGCGGTCGCGGAAAGGACCGGCATCCCGGTCTCGACGCTCCGCTTCTACGAGCGGGAGCTTCCCGGCCTCTTCTACATCCGCAAGACCTCCGGCGGACATCGGCGGTACGGCGCCGGGGACGTCGAGCGGTTTGCCGCCGTGCGGCGGCTGACCGAGGTCGAAGGTCTCGGGCTGGCGGAGGTCCGGCGGGTCACTCATGTCGCGGGGAGACAGCGAGGCGCTGCGCGAAGAGGTCGAGCGGGTCCGCGATGCGGGCGCCGCGGACGGCCAGGCGCTCCGGGACCTCCAGCGCCGGGTCGAATCGCTCGAGGGCCGGATCGCCGCCCTCGAGGCGGGGCCCCCGCGCCGCCGCTGGCTGCGGCCCCGACGGGGCTGACTCCGCCCACCCCGGGGGAATAATCGGTCCCGCGGCTCGCTTTCGAGCCATTCAAGGAGAAGCGTGTGATGAAAACCCTCAGAATTGCCCTGTGTTTTGCGGCGTTCCGTGGCCCTGGCCGGCGCTGCTCTCGCCGACGGGCCCGCGATCGGCGCCGCCGCCCCGAACTTCCAGCTCACCACGATCGACGGAAAGTCCTTCTCGCTCGCCGACGCGGAAAAGGCCAACAAGGCCGTCGTTCTGATGTTCATCGCGACCAAGTGCCCGTACTCGAACGCCTACAACGATCGGATGCGCCAGATGGCCGACGACTACGCCAAGAAGGGCGTCCTCTTCGTCGGCATCAACAGCAACAAGACCGAGCCCGAAGACGAGGTCAAGGCGCACGCCAAGGAGCACAAGTGGGCCTTCACGCTCGTCAAGGACCCCGGCAACAAGGTCGCGGACCTCTACGACGCCAAGCGCACGCCCGAGGTCTACGTGGTCGGCTCCGACGGGAAACTCCTGTACCACGGCCGCATCGACGAAAACTACGAGGAGCCGACGAAGGTCACCTCGCCCGATCTCAAGAACGCGCTCGACCAGATCCTCGCCGGCCAGCCCGTCTCCAAGGCGGAGACGAAGGCCTTCGGCTGCACGATCAAGCGTGCCTAGTCGCTCCCGCCACTCTCGGCTTCGGAGGGCGGCCGCGGCCGCCCTCCTCGTTCTGAACGGAGCCGCGGCGATCGCGGCGCCCGATGCCCCGAAGCTCTCGGGCGAGCTCGACGCGAAGGGCTTCGCCGACGCCGTCGCGAAACGAAAGGGCCAGGTCGTTCTGGTGAACTTCTGGGCGACCTGGTGCGTGCCGTGCCGCGAGGAGTTCCCCGACATCGCGCGCCTCGAACGCGACTACCGCGGCCGGGGCCTGTCGGTGCTCGGCGTCTCGATCGATTCGGCGAAGGACCTTCCCGCCGTCGACAAGTTCCTCGCGAAGACGAAGCCCGACTTTCCCAACTATCGCAAGGCGAGCGGCGGCGACGACCAGGTCTTCATCGAGTCCGTCGACGAGAAGTGGGGCGGCGAGCTCCCCTTCACCGTCCTCTACGCCCGCGACGGGAAGAAGGCGAGGGTCCTCTCCGGCAAACAGTCCTACGCCGATTTCGAGTCGGCGGTGAAGGCCCTTCTGAAGTAGAGCGGGGCCGGCCGCACGAATCGCCCTGTCCATTCGACCAGCCCAAAGCGATCAAGAGGACTCTGGTGAGGATCCGGACGGCGGCCGCGGCGCCGACGGCCGGAGAGTCGAGCGAGCCGGACTCATCCACGGAGGACAGAAAGTCTCGATAACGGGACGCTCGAGCCGGGAGATCCGTAAGAACCCCAGGTCGGCACGTTGGACCGGGATTTGCTAATCTTGTTCGCGAACGTCGGAAACAGGAGATGAAATCCATGAAGCGACTGAGCCTCTGGGTCCTCGCGTCGATTGTCCTCGGCCTGGCGGCCTCGCCCCTCCTGGCTGAGAACGGGTTGAATTCGAGCCGCGCCACGCGGGTCATCACGCGCAACTCCCCGTCGCCTTCGACGGATGCCCGGGCGCCGCAGCTCGACCCCAAGGCCGCCGCCGCCGCGTACTCCGCCCAGGTCAACATCGTTACCCGCGTGCAGGGCACGTCCTTCTTTCGCACCTCCATCGACATCACGAACAACACGTCCGTGGACGGCGTGGTCGCCCAGTTCCAGTACTGCTACACCTTGAACAGCGCGTACCAGGGCTGCACGCCGACGCAGAGCACCAACCTGCTCGCTCTCGACAACTTCCACCAGGACGACATGGTCCAGTACCTGGGCTCCCTCGGCATCCTCGCGCCCGGCGCCGCGGACCTGTCGTTCGGGACGCTCCTCGTGACGTTCCAGAACCTCCCTTCGAACTTCGGCTGGGAGGGCACGGTCACGGCGCGCACGTACAGTCCGTTCTCGACGGGCACCGTCGCCATCGCGTATCCCGGCTCGCTCTTCTTCGAGTCGGCCAACACGACGCTCGTCGGGACGATCCGCGACACCCGTCCGGCCCCGACCCCCGCGGGAGCCCTGCGCACCAACCTCGGCTTGACGAACACCGACCTGAACGGCACGGGCCCCGTCAGCATCGCGCTCTCGTTTTACGACGTCACGCCCAACTCGGCGACCAACGGACAGCGCGTGGGCAACGTGGTCAACGTCAACGACCTGCAGCCCGGCGAGGTCCGCCAGACGAACGACGTCTTTTCAGTGGCGGCGATCCCGGACAGCGTCATCTCGTGCATCGTCTTCGCCGACGTCACCAGCCCCGCGACGGGCTTCCCGACGATCGAGGGCTACGTCAACATCCTCGACGGCGGCACCCAGGACGGGGCGTTCTTCGAGATGAAGTGCGCGGACACGGACCTCTGCGGTAACTGAAGCGCGGCTCTCGCCGCGCTTCATCCCGAGCGCGTGAGCGCGAGGGATCCCGGATTTACGGGACCGGCTCGACGAGCCCGGGATCCCTCGCTTCGCTCGGGATGACGGACACGGCGGAGCCTGTCCGTCAGATCCGGCTCGGCCGGACTCCTCCGGCGGCGATGTCGCGCCGCACGTGCTTGCCTTCGAACTGGATCCGGTCCGCCGCCTCGTATGCGCGCGCGGCGGCCTCGGTCATCGACGGAGCCGTGGCCGTCACGACCATCACGCGGCCGCCCGCCGTCACGAGGCGGTCGCCCTCCCGCGCCGTGCCGGCGTGGAATATCTCCACGCCCGGCATCCGCGCGGCCTCGGCGAGGCCGGTGATCGGCTTGCCCTTCTCGTAGCTTCCCGGATAGCCGCCGGCCGCCAGCACGATGCCGACGCACGCCTCGTTCTTGACCTCGAGCGGCAGGAAGCGCTCGAGGCCGCCCCGGGCGACGGACGAGCATGACTTCGGCCATGTCGGAAGTGACGCGCGGCAGGATGACCTCGGTCTCCGGGTCGCCGAAGCGCGCGTTGTACTCGAGCACTTTCGGGCCCGATTCGGTGACCATGAGCCCCGCGTAGAGGACCCCGCGAAACGAGCGCCCCTCCGCCTGGAGGCCGCGGAAGGTGGGCCAGAGGATGTCGCGGAGGACCTGCGAAGCGGTCTCGGCGTTCAACACCCCCGCCGGCGAATGCGCCCCCATCCCGCCGGTGTTCGGCCCGCGGTCGCCGTCGTAGATCTTCTTGTAGTCGCGGGCGGTCGGGAGGGGCACGCACACCTCGCCATCGAAGAGCGCGAGGAACGACGACTCCTGGCCGCGGAGGAACTCCTCGACGATGACGCGGTCGCCCGCGGCGCCGAAGACGCGCTCCTGGAAGAAGAGCCGGAGGGCCCGCTCGGCGTCCTCGGCGGACTCGACGATGAGGACGCCCTTGCCGCCGGCGAGGCCGTCGGCCTTGAGCACGGCCGGAAAGCCGTACCGCTTGATCGCCCGCTTCGCCTCGTCGGCCGATTGGCACACGGTCGCCTCGGCGGTCGGAATGTTGTGCCTCCAGAAGAACTCCTTGGAGAAGACCTTGGAGGACTCGATCTGCGCCGCCAGGCGCGTGGGCCCGAAGATCGGGAGCTCGCGCTTGATGAACTCGTCGGCGATCCCGAGCGAGAGGGGAAGCTCGGGCCCCACGACCGTCAGATCGACGTGGAGCTTCTCGGCGAGGTCCGCAATTTCGACGATGTCCGAGCCCGAGATCGGCAGGCAATCCGCGACCTCGGCGATGCCCGGGTTTCCGGGCGCGCAGAAGATTTCCTCGACCGAGGGGCTCCGATGGAGGGACCAGCACAGGGCGTGCTCGCGCCCCCCTCCGCCGATGACGAGGATTTTCATGCGCCGGCATTGTATCGCCGTCGGCTCTCACGAACGGGGGCGCTTGCGCTTCTTCGGACCCGAGGACGGCTTGCCGGGGCGGCGCTCGCGAGCGTCGGCATCGCCCGGCGCGATCGGCGAGACTTCGACGCGGTCGTGCCGGCCCGGCAGCGAGATGAGCGTCTCGAGCGAGCCATAGGGGGGAAGCTCGAGACCGAAGCGCCCGCGCTCGCGCACGGTCACGCCGCCGCCACGCGCGCGCGCCTCGAAGGCGAGCGAACGGCCCGGCCAGCGGCGACCTCCGTGGTTGACCGCGCGCACGCGGCAGAGGGTGACGTGATCGCTCGACGTGTACGGGTCGCGCGCGATCGAGAGATGAACCTCGATCCAGGGGTCCTCGGACGGATCGCCGGCCAGAAGGAAGAGGGTCAGGGCGAGTGCGGGGAACATGTGCGGCTCCTTTCGAGGAGCCGGCGGAGCGCCCGGTCGGGCGATGAGGACGGCCGCATTCTAGCAGGGTGCCGATCCCCGCCCCCCGGGCCCGCGAGGGCCGGGAATGCGGCTCCGGCCCCGCCGTTGACTTCCGGGGCGGCGGGGCCTAACCTCTGAGCAGCTCTTTGACCCCATCGAGAGTGGGTGAGGGACCGGCCCGAAAAATCCGCCGTGACTCGCGCGAAGGCGGAGTGACCCCACGGCAACCGGACCGCGCGTCGCGGCGCGGATCGACAGGTGCCAATTCCGGATTCTCCGCTACGGAATTGGAGAAGAAGATGAGGGCGCCGCGAACCGGTCCGCACGGACCGGCGCCTCTCGTCGAGAGGCTTTTTTGTTGGGCGCAGAATGAAAAAAGACTTCCGCAGGACGATCGCCGAGGAGGTTCTGCTCGCCGACGGGGCGATCGGGACCCTTCTGACCTCCCGGGGCGCCTCGCCCGAGCTGGCGCGCTCGCCGCTCAACGTCTCCGACCCCGAATCCGTCCGCGAAGTGCACGACGACTACCTCGAGGCCGGCGCCCGCATCCTCACGACCAATACCTGGGACGCCAACCGCGTCAAGTTGACGTCGCACGAGTGGGCGGACTCGCTCGAGAAGATCAACCGCGAGGGCGTGCGCCTGGCGCGCGAGGCCGCGGCCGGCGAGCTCGCCTTCGTCGCCGGCTCGATCGGCCCGCTCGGCGCTCTCGTCAAGCCGTACGGCTCGCTGCAGCTGACGCAGGTGCGCGAGATCTTCGAGGAGCAGGCACGCGTGCTTCTGGAGTCGGGCGTCGACCTGGTTCTGCTGGAGACGTTCGGGAGCCTCCTCGAAGCGGCGGAGGCGGTCCGGGCGGTGCGCGGCCTCTCGGCGGAGATCCCGATCGTCGCCGAGATGACGTTCCTCGCCGACGGGCGCACCGCCTTCGGCGAAGCGGTCGCCCCGGCGCTCTCGACGCTCGTGCTGGCGGGCGCCGACGCCGTCGGCATGAACTGCACGCTCGGCCCGCAGGAAACGCACGAGCTGTTTTCCCGGCTTCCCGCGACGATCTCCGCGCCGCTTTCCGCGATGCCCAACGCGGGATACCCGAGCGTGGTCCACGGCCGGAGCGTCTATCTCTCCTCCCCCGACTACCTCCGCGAGTATGCCGCCGCCTTCGTCGACGCCGGGGCCGCGATCGTCGGCGGCTGCTGCGGCACGACCCCGGAGCACATCCGCGCCATGGCGCGCGAAGTCTCGGGCAAGAAGCGCGCACGGGCGTCCCATCCCGTCTCCGTGATCGTCGAGACCGAGATCGAGCACTTCGCGGAGACGGCCATCGAGACCTCGCGCCTCAAGCGCGGACTCGCCGATCCCGGAGAGTTCGTGATCACGGCCGAGGTCGAGCCGCCCCGGGGCGCGGACAGCGCCGCGGCGATCGAAGGGGCGCGGCTGCTCAAGACGAAGGGCGTCGACGCCGTGAACGTGACCGACAACCCGATGGCGCGGCTGCGGATGTCCTCCATCGCGGTGGCCGCCCTCATCCAGCGCGAAGTGGGGCTCGACGCCGTCGTGCAGATCACGACGCGTGACCGCAACGTCCTCGGCCTGCAGTCGGACCTGCTCGGCGCTGCCGGCCTCGGCATCAAGGCGATCCTGTGCCTGGGCGGCGACCCCCTGAAGATCGGCGACTACCCGCAGGCCAAGCAGGTCTCGGAAGTCGACGTCCTGGGCCTCCTGCGGATGGCCAAGGGACTGAACGCCGGCGCGGACCTGGCCGGAAACGCGATCGGCTCGCCGACGCGCTTCGCGATCGCCTGCGCCTCCAACCCGGCCGCGTCCGACCTGGAGATCGAGTTCTCGAAGCTGCGCGCGAAGATCGAGGCCGGCGCCACCTTCGCCCAGACACAGCCGGTCTACGACCTCGAGGCCCTGGCCCGGTTTCTCGAGCGACCCGAGGCCCGGGCGATTCCGATCCTCGTCGGCCTGATCCCGCTGCTCTCCCTGAAGCAGACGCTCTTTTTCGCCAACGAGGTGCCCGGCGTGGTCGTGCCTCCGGCCATCCAGGACCGCATGCGCAGGGCCGCCGAGCGGGGCCCCGAGCACGAGAAGGCCGAGGGCCTGGCGATCGCCCGGGAGCTCGCGGCCGGCATCACGAAGCTCGCCCGCGGCATCCACGTCATGCCGATGGGCCGGTACAAGACGGCCGGCGAGGTCCTCGAGTCGATCCCGCGCCCCGTCCGGGAGCCCCGGGCGCAGGCCTAGCCGGCCCGGAATCCCGGGAGCCCGGGGCTCGTTTTCCCGTGGGGGCCGGACTTCAATAGAATCCGGACGCGAGGCGGGCTCCCGACGCCGCCCCGCCCCAAAGGAGAATCATGAAAACGACGATGATGCGGTTGACCGGCGGCCTCGCGGCGCTGCTCGGGGCCGGGCACCTCTACGCCGGCGCGCAGTGCCGCGCCGTCGGGGCCGTGACGGATTCGACGGGCGCGCCTCTGGCGGACGTGACGATCACGGTCACGACGCCCAACCTGACGAGCTTCAACCTCGAGATCAAGACCGACGCCAAGGGCAACTACGCGAACATCCTGCAGGACTGCACGATGCCCTACCACTTCAAGTTCTCCAAGGAGGGTTATCTCCCCTTCGACATCGACAAGAAAATTCCGATCGCCGAGATCGGCACGATCAACGCGAAGCTCATGAGCAAGACCGAGGCGCAGGCGAAGGCCGTCGCGGCCGCGGCGCCCCAGATGTCGGCCAACGACAAGGCCGTCATGGCCTTCAACGCCGGCGTCGAGGCGATGCAGGCGGGCGACAAGGCCGCCGCCGAAACGAAGTTCCAGGACGCCGTGAAGCAGAACCCGGACCTTCCCGCCGGCTGGCAGGCGCTCGCGCAGATGGCGTACGAAAAGAAGGACTGGGCCAAGGCCATCGAGTACGGGCAGAAGGCGACGGACCTCGATCCGTCGCTGACCAACCTCTATCAGATGATGGCGGACGCCGCGGGCAAGGCGGGCGACAAGAAGGCCGCCGCGGAATTCCAGGCGAAATGGGCGGAAGCCAACCCCGACTCGCCGGAGATCCTCTACAACAAGGGCATCGAGTCGTACAACAAGGGCAAGATGAAGGAAGCCGAAGGCATGCTCGCGAAGGCGGTGGAGGCGAAACCCGATTTCGCCAACGCGCACTTCTGGCTGGGCATGGCCTGCTTCAACCAGAACAAGAAGGCCCCGGCGAAGGAGCACCTCGAGAAGTATCTGGAGCTCGACCCGAGCGGGAAGGAAGCCTCGACGGCCAAGGAGATCCTGCCGCTCCTGAAGTAGAACCCCGCGAGTTGCTGAACTCGCTCCGCAGGGTGGCGCGAGTCGCGGGGCTAGCGGGGCCGGCTCTCGAGCCGCGAGATCACGCGGTGGACCCAGTGGAGCAGCGCGTCGAAGGCGTCCTGCTCGGACCGAGCCTCGCGACCGCGCCACGTGCCGTACGGCATCGCGACCGCGCGCGCCTGAGCGTCCACACGGGGCCGGTTCTCGACGAACTCGAGGTCGTATGGGATCTGCATGATGCACAGAGGAGTGTGCAAGCGGCGAGCCACGGAGTGGCGATTCTCAACCCGTTGGAACGACGCGCGTTAGAGGCTCGACCGCACCGGTCATGACACCCGCAGCCGTGATCTCCCGCACACCGCGGACAATTTCTGCCACGGGCCGGGAGAGAATCCGGCCCGTGGGCCGCGAGGGTGCGTTCAAGGATCGGCCGCTCTGGCGCCGGCTCCAGCTGATCCACCACCAGATCAAGGAGGGCCGGTTTCCGAACACGAGCTCGCTCGCGGCGGAGCTCTCCGTCTCCTCGAAAACGGTCCAGCGCGACATCGACTACCTGCGCGACGAGCTCGAAGCGCCGATCGAGTTCCGGCGCGAGGAAAACGGCTACGCCTACCGGCGCGACGACTACGTCCTCCCGTTTCTTCCCGTCGACGGCCAGGACCTCTTCGCGATGGGTGTCGCCGCCCAGGTGCTGCAGCTTCTCGGCGGCACCCCGCTGGCGCGCAGCCTCTCCTCCTGTTACGCCCGGCTGGCGCGCCTCATGCCTCCCTCCGTGCGGATGCGCCCCGAGATCGTCCGGGAGAAGCTGACTCTGCGCTCGGCCGCGTTCCGGCCGGTGCCGGAAGAAACGTGGCAGGCCGTCTCGGAGTCGCTGCAGAAAGGCGTCGCGCTGGCGATGCGCTACCGGCACCCGGGCGAGGGCCCCGGCGAGCCGCGCACGATTCGGCCTTATGCGCTCGTGCTCGCGGGCCGGGACTGGATGGTCCTCGCCGAGGACCAGTCGCAGATCAAGAACTTCTATCTTTCGCGGATCGCCGGTGCCCGCGTCACGGCCGAGCGCTACGCGATTCCGAAGGACTTCGACGCGGACGCGTTCTTTCGGAACACCTTCGGCCTGTTCGTCGGGAAGGGTTCGGCCTTTCGGTTTCGGGTCCGATTCTCGCCGGAGGTCTCGGGAGAGGTGCGCGAGATGGTCTGGCATGCCCGGCAGAAGCTCGAGACGGGACCCGATGGCGAGGCGATCCTCGAGCTGCCGGCCGAGTCCCTGCGCGAGGCCCGGCGATTCATCCTCGCGTACGGGCGTCATGCCCAGGCCCTGGCGCCACCCGAGCTCGTCGAGGACCTCAGGAAGGAGAGCGAAGCGATGGCGAAGAGCTATTCCCGCCCGGGGGCCGGCGGAAAGCGGAAGAAGACGACGGCCTCCCTGCGTTCTTGACGCTGCCATGAAGTCGACCGTCGCCGCTCTCGCCCTGTCGGCCCTCGTTGCCGCCGGCTGCGGGCCGCCGAAGGTCCGGCCGGTCTCTTTTCCCAACGCGGACGTGGCCTGTCCCGCCGGTCTCCTGTCGTGGAACCTGGAGGTGCTCGACCAGCGGGCCGAGCCGGAGGCCTCGGACAAGATGATCGCGGCCGTGCGCGGCGGAATCGAGAACTCCTTCCCCGGCTGCCGCTGGTCGTCGGCGGCCGGCGAGGACGCGCCGACCATCACGGTCACCGTCCACAGCTTCGCCGCCGTCTACAGCGACCGCTATTACGACGGCAAGGCGGAGTGGACGGTGACGGCCCGCAACGCCAGCGGCCGCACGATCACGGAGTTCGACGCCAACGAGCTGGAAACGCGACCCGCCTACTCGGGGGCCGAGGAGGAGTCGCTGAACGAGGCGTTCCGGAAGGCAATACAACGCACGGTCCAGGGTCTGTCGCAAATCCCGCGAATCGGATCAATCCGTCCCCCGGAGGGGACGCCCGCTCGAACCGGCGGCCGTCGAGCTACCGACTCGGTTGGAGGCGCAAGCGTATGACGGGCCGCCGCTTCCTCCCTGCCCGGGGGACCGTGCGGGCGGCGGGACGGCCGTGGAACGGATCTCGCACTGCCGGAACCGCGGAGGAACCATGAAAAGGCATCTGGCCGCCTGCATCTCCGCCGCCGTCGCCCTGACGGGCGTCATGGCGGCGCCGCTTCCCGCCGCGACACCCGATCGCATCTACGCAATCGCCTCGATCCTGCAGGGCCGGTTCGAAGGCTCGACGCCCGGAAACCAGCTCATCCTGAACATGAGCACGGTCACGATCGACCCCTCGCACCCCTACGACATCTTCGTGCAGGTCACCGGTCGATACCAGGGCGACAGCGTTCGCCAGCAGGGCGTGATCCGGCTGGAATCGCAGGGGCAGGACATCTACTTCACCTACATTCCCCACTTCGACCCTGCGATCACGGTCCTGTCGAACGACGTCGGCGCCTTCACCGAACGCGAGCTGACCTCGGCCTGCAGCTTCACGGTCAAGCCGCAGGGCGACGGCTTCGCGGGCGACACCCTCGGCATCACGGCCTGCGCGCTGGCGATGCGCGGAGCGATCGGCAAGTGGTCGGTCGAGCTCGAGCCGGGCAACCTGCGCTTCCGCAGCGTGGAGAGCGGAGAGACGCTGCGCTTCAGGCAGGCCGGCAAGAAGGACTAGGGTCCTAGCCCTCCGGCAGGTATTTCCGCGCGACCGACTTGACGGGCTCCGAGAAGTCGCCCTTCAGAATCCAGCGCAGGAACCCGGGCTCCTCGCGGCTGATGTCCTTCAGGAGCCGCCCCCGGTTCTTGCCGAAGTTGACCGTGGGCTCGCCGTTGACGAGGCGGAAGCGACCTTCGGGATCGATGTCCTGGTCGATGCCCGCGCAGAATTGCTCGTGGAGCTCCCCGACGGACCGCGGCAGCTCCGCATAGCGCTCGAGCTGGCCCACGAGGACGCGCAGCGTCATCTCGGCATCGGCCCGTGCCCCGTGGGCGCCGTCGTGGTCCGACTGGCAGTAGAAGCGCGCGGCCGCCGCGAGGTGGCGGGGCTCGCGCGAGAAGAAGATCCGCTGGGCGTCGACGAGCCGCCGGTCCGCGACTTCGAAGGGCACGCCCGCGCGCAGGAACTCGGCCCGGAGCACCGGCAGATCGAACCCGGCGATGTTGTACCCGGCCAGGTCGCAGCCCCGGAGGTAGGCGGAAAGCTCCGCCGCGACGTCGCGAAAGCGAGGCGCATCGGCGACGTCGGCGTCGGAGATGCCGTGGATCGCGGTCGAGGCGGCCGGAATCGGGATGCCGGGGTTGAGGCGGCGTTCCCAGTCCTCGCGCCGGCCGTCCGGATGGATCTTGACGCAGGCGATCTCGACGATGCGATCCGACCGGGAGTTGGTGCCGGTGGTCTCCGTGTCGAAGACCACGAGCGGGCGCTCGAGCGGCAGCAGGTCGTGGAGCACGTCGGGATCCTAACTCAGCCCGCCGCCTGCGGGCCGCCACGGATCCTCAGTAGTTCTCCGAGAAGAGCCAGAAGAAAATTTCCCCGATGCGAGCGCCGATGCCGCGCTTCTTCCACTCTTCTTTGGTCAGCACGTCGCAGCGGTCGAGGTCGGCGAGGACCATGTTCTCGACCTGCGTCGCGAAGGCGCTGTCGTAAACCGCGATGTTGACCTCGGCGTTCTTCTTCATCGACCGGTTGACGAAGTTGATCGACCCGACCGTGGACCAGATGCCGTCGACGACCATGACCTTGTTGTGCATCATGGTCGGCAGATACTCGTAGATGGCGACGCCGGCGTCCAGCAGCTCGCCGTAGTGATAGCGGGCCGCCGCGCGGACGTTTGGCGCGTCCATGTGCTCGCCCGGGACGATGATCCGCACGTCGACTCCGCGGCGCGCCGCGGCCGTGAGCCCCTCGCGGATCTGCCAGTCCGGAACGAAGTAGGCGTTCTCGATCCAGATGCTCCGACGCGAGGCCTGAATCGCCATGTACAGGAGCAGCTTCGACGCGGAGTTCGAGTCGGCTCGCGCGGCCGCGATCACCTGCGCCAGCGCGTCGCCGGCCGGCGCGATGCGCGGGAACTGGCGGTCGCCGTTCAGGACCTCGCCGGTCGTGTACATCCAGTCCTGCGCGAAGACGTGCTGGAGCTGGGCGGTGGCCGGGCCCTCGACCTCGATCATCGTTTCGCGCCACGTCAGCCAGCGGTCGTCCAGGCCCACGCCGCCGCAGAAGCCGATGCGGCCGTCGATCGTGAGGATTCGCCGATGCGTGCGGTTGCCGACGCGATCGATGGAGTAGATGCGCAGGGGCTTGTAGATGCGGACGCGCGCCCCGGCGCGCTCGAGCTTCTCCTCGAGCCGCCCGAGGTCCGAGCCCCACCCATCCACCAGCAGCCGGACCTCCACGCCCGCCCGCGCGCGTTCGGCGAGCGCCTCGGCGAACCGCTGGCCGACGGAGTCGTCCTCGAAAATGTAGATCTCGAGGTTGATCGAGAGCGTCGCGTCGCGAATCGCCTCGAGCATGCGGGGGAAGATCCCGTCGGCATCCTGGAGGAGAGCGGCGCGGTTTCCGGGCGCCATCTCGTTTCCGAGCGCGTCCAGCGAGCGCAGGAACTGGGGACTGTCGACGCCGTAAGCGGGGTCGTATTCGTAGACCGTCCGCTTCTCCGAGAAGAGGTACATGCAGCCGGTGGCTGCGAGAGAAAGCGCCAGGACCATCGCCGCGCGCAAAATTGAGGCAGGATAGCCTCGTCCACTGGTGACAATTCTCGTCAGTTGCGGGCGGCGCCGTGAACGTAAGCTATTCTGCAGCAAATAGTTGAGTCCTCGCGCCAGGCTGGCCACGCGCTTGCTATCTCTCCATGGCGAGCAAAGGAACCTCAACCTCCTCCTTTCGCCCCCCGGGCGGCCCCACCCCGACCCGGGGCTTTTTTTTGCCTGCGCGAGCCCCGGTGCGCACCGGACTCTAAGCCACATCCGTGCCGGAAACAGGTTCTGCTAGCGTTCCCGCACCGATGCGGATTCTCGCCGGCGACATCGGAGGAACGAAGACCGCGCTGGCGATCTTCGAGATCGGTCCGCGCGGCCGGTCGCTCGTCCGCAGCGAACGATATCCGAGCGCCGCGTACCCGGGCCTGGAGCAGGTCGTCGAGATCTTCCTCGCCGGGGAGCGCTCGAAGCCGCAGGCGGCGGGATTCGGCGTCGCCGGACCCGTGCGCGACGGAGCCGCCAAGGTCACGAACCTGCCCTGGCGGATCGAGGAGTCCCGCCTCGCGCGCGCGACCGGCATCCGCCGCGTGCGTGTCCTGAACGACTTCGTTTCGAACGCCCTCGGTCTGCCGGTCCTTCGGGCCCGCCAGCTGGCGACGCTGACGCGCGGGCGGGTCGAGCCGCGCGGACCGATCGGAATCATCGGCGCCGGAACGGGCCTGGGACAGGCTTGCCTCGTCCCCGTCGGAGACCACTACGAAGTCGTGCCATCGGAGAGCGGCCACGCGGACCTCGCCCCGCGCAACCCGCTCGAGGACCGCCTCGTCGTCTTCCTGCGCCGCCAGACCGGCCGCGCCACCCGCGAGAAGGTGCTCTCGGGGCGGGGCCTCGTCTACCTCTACGAGTTCCTGAAGGCCGAGCGGGCGGCCCGCGAGAGCCGCGCCGTGGCCGCCGAGTTCGAGCGCCGCGACGACCGCGCCGCCGTCATCAGCCGCTTCGGCCTCGCCCGGCGGGACGCCCTGTGCCGCGAAGCCCTGGATCTCTTCGTGTCGATCTACGGATCCGAAGCCGGCAACTGCGCTCTCGAGTATCGCGCGACCGGCGGCGTATACATCGCGGGCGGCATCGCGCCCAAGATTCTGGCCGCACTCCGGCGGCGGCCGTTCCTCCACGCGTTCCGCAACAAGCCGCCGATGGACGGGCTTCTTTCGGCGATCCCGGTCCGCGTCGTCCTGGAACCGCGCCTCGGTCTGATCGGCGCCGCCGCGGCCGCCTACCGGATGATGATGGAGACGAGCCGCCCGTTCTGAAAGACGAGGACGCGGCGGGCCCGGCTGTACGTCCACCGAACTCGCTTGACGCCCTCGACGGTTTCGTCTTCGCGCGAGTCGGGGTCGCCGAGCAGATCCTCGACCTCGCGGGACGTCATCCCTTCGCGCAGGCTTCCCACGGGCAGATCGCTCTGCTCGCTGATCGCCGCCGTCGCGTCGCCGACGACCCGGTTGCGCTCCGAGCTCTTGACCGCGGCGCGCGACCCCATCAGCGGGTCCGTGATCGAGTCGATGAAACCGGAAACCGTGGGGCGATCCTTGTAGACCCAGTAGGCCACGCCCACGGCCACGGCGAGTAGGAGGAGCTTGCGGAACTGCCGGCCGCTCATGAGAACGATTGTACGATCCGCCTCACCTTCGGGCGTCGAGCTCTCGCCGGGCGCGGTTGGCCCGTTCGACGAGCTCGGCGAGCTTGGCGCGACCGCGGTGGCTCTCGGAGGCCCGCACGAGCCACGCGACCTCGAAGGCGGAGAAGACGGCGTCCTCCAGCGAGGGCTCGCCTTCCTCGACGCCGCGGGTCCACTCCTCGCGGAGCATCGCCCGGCGGGCATAGCGCAGCGCTTCCAGGCTCGCGCTGTCGGTCGAGAGCAGGCGGGCGCGCAGCACGACGTTCGACTCGGCGAGCTGGGGAGCGGTCGACGCCGCCGAGAAGCCGACGGGCTCGCGCGTTTCCTCGATCTCCGAGAAGCCGATGCGCTTGCTCATGTCGCTGGAAAGAGCGAACCCCGTGCCGAATTTTCGCGAATGATCTAAGTGACTCGAAACAGGCCACCTCGGCACGGTATCGGAGAGCCGGCGGCCGTTGGGTTGGCGCAAGACTGTTACTCCGGGTAACGGCCTCGGGCGGCCCGGATGTCATCCACGGCGCGGTTGGCGCGGTCGACGAGCTCCCGGACCTTCTGCCGGCACCACGCCGCCTGGGAAGCCAGCGCAAACCACCGGAGCTCGGAGCCGGAGAGCAACGGGTCTTCCATCGACGGCTCATCCCAATCGAGCCCGCGGGTGCGTTCCTCCCGGATCATCGCCCGGCGTGCGTAGCGAAGCGCATCGATCTCGTCCTGGTCCGGAAGGATCACTTCGAAGCTCAGCATCACTCGCCGTGACGGATCGAAACGCAACGCCAGCGAGTCGCGCGGCTCTCCCGCTCCGGGAGGAGCCTGCGTCGTCTCGCGGAAGCCGATGGGTTTTCGGGAGTCGCCGATGCCTTCATTTTAGCAGGTCGACGCGGTAGAGGAGAGAGTCGCGATGGGCGCCGGCCAGTTGCACCAGGTCGGAGATCGGTGCGAGCGCCTCGGGGACCCGGACGCGGTCCGTGCGCACGATGACCGCCGTGATGCCCAGAGCGGCGAGCCCCTTTCTCCAGGCCGCCGGATCCGACCCCCAGGCGGCCACGGGGAGATAGTCGGCCCTCCAGGCGAGCTCCGCGGGACAGTGAAACCGGTCGTTCTCGCCGAGAAAAACGACCCGATCCGACGGGCCGAGCCGGGACTGGAGAGGCAACGAGGGCAGCCGCGCGGCCAGTACGTCCTGGCGCGACATTCGGCCGAAGGCCGCCTTCCACTCGAGGCCGCTCGAGCCGAGCTGGACCGGGAAAGCGCCCGCGGCGGCGAGCACGGCCATGCCGGCGGCGACTCCCGAGGCCCCCGAAAAGCGCCCGGTCAGCCGGCGCAGCCCCTCGGCCGTGAAGACCGCGAACAGCGGATAGACGGGAAAAAGGTAACGGATCGACGGCAGGTACAGGAGAGACCAGGGGATCAGAAACGGCAGCGTCACGGCGAGAAAGAGCCCGATCCGCTTCGTGCCCCAACCGGCGAGCCCCGCGACGAGCAGGAGGACGAGGATCCCGTTGTAGCCGTCGCCATTCGCCTCGAACCGGCTGGAATGAAAGACGAGATCGTACGGAAGCCACGCGAAGGCCGCGACCCGATCGGCCGGACTTCCCGGGCGCGGTGCTCCGGAAGCGGGCGACGTCGTGAAGAAGTCGCCCCGGGCGATCCGCGATGCGAGTTCCCGCGGGGAGTCCGCATAGGGCGCGAGGACCGAGCCGGCGCGCCGCTCGCTCCATGCCAGCCACGGCCCGAGCGGAAGCAGAGCGCAGAGGGCCGCGGCCGCGAGGCGCATCGGCCGCGGTCGTGCGCGCCACGCGAGCGCGGCGAGCGCGGGCGCGGCGAAGAGCGCGAAGACCTTCGTCGCCAACGCGGCTCCGAAGAGGAAACCCGCGACGCGCATGCGACCGCGGTCGCCCGGCGCGGCGGCGACCTGAGCCGCCGCCGCCGTCGCCAGCAGCGCCGCCGGCCAGTCGACGTAAGCCGATTTCAACTGGAGCATCGCCGTCGGAAACGCCGCCAGGGCCAGGACGACGAGCGCCGCCGCGCCGCCGGCGCCGACGCGCTTCGCCAGCGAGAGCGCGGCCCCGAAAACGCCGAGGCCGGCCGCCCACTGGAGAAACGACACGATGCGTTCGTCCCCGACGAAAAAGGCGAGGGAGAGATACGCGTCGTGTCCGCGCCACAGGAGCGACTGGGGATGGAGATCCGGCAGCGGGCGCACCCGCCCCGCGACGGCGACGTCGCGGGCCTCGGGCAGGTGATACGCGAGCCCGTCCCAGGAGACGTCGGGCGCCTGCACGCCGGCCCATACGGCGAGAAGGACGAGCGCAGCGAAGGCCAGCCACGCCGCCTCGAGCACGGCCGGAGCGTCGCCGCGCGGCAGGCGCACCGATTCCCGGAGGAGGCGCGCGAGGGCCGGGATGCGGCGCCGGCGCAGCAGGCCGAGCGCGACGACGAAGACCGAAAGTGTGCCGAGCCCGAGTCCGCCCGTCTCCCCGAGCAACAGGACGGCCGTTCCCAGGACCGCCAGGCCCGACGCGAAGGCGGCCGACAGATCTCCGCGCACGGCTTCCGCGCCCCGCAGGAGGCGGAAGGCCGCATCGCCGGCGAGGAGCGTCGCCAGCAGAATCGCCGAAGCGGAAAGCGCCGCCACGCCATTGCCCGAGAGGACGACCATCGACCCGGCGATCGCCGACAAGATCGCCGCCGTCGTGCGAGGGCGCTTCGCGACACCGGCCCAGGTCAACGCGAACGCGCCGACCGCGAGCGCGGCTGCGGCGGCGAGCGTGGCGCCGGAGAGCCGCGACAGGAGCTTTTCGACGTAGGCGCCGACGAGCGGTCGGGCGCGCAGGAGGAGCAGCGCCGCAAACACGAGGACGAAGGCGGAGCCGAGCTTCGAGCTCCCGCGACGCTGTAAACCCGCCTCCATGCCGTCTCGTCGATTGTACCGTCGCTCCGCGAGCGGCGGGCGTCTGCGTCCTGCGGACGCACCGGCGAGCGGCTCGCCCGGATGCGGGCTCGACCGCTCGCCTGACCCCCGCCGCTCGCTGCGCTCCCGCGGCGCGAACCTCCTCCCTCCCTTCGGTCGGGAGACTATTCGCGCCGCGAACCGATACTGGCGCGTGGCGAAAAGCTCGTGCGGGGGTGATTCAATGGCGGCGTGACCGGGGAGGATCGCAGTCTCGAGCTGACCGGAGATGCGCTGCGGCAGCTCATCGATGAAGCGGCGGAGCGGATCGTGGCGCACGTCGACTCACTTCCGCTTCAACCGTCGGCCGACACCAAGGGAGGCGCGGCGTTGGCCCGCTCGCTCGCCGAGGGTCTCCCGGAGACCGGCGCTCCAGCCGCAGAGCTCCTCGACTTTCTCTTCGACCGCGTGATCCCGAAGAGCTTCAACACCGCCGGCCCCGGGTACCTCGCCTACATCCCCGGCGGCGGGCTGCCGCAGTCCGCCGTCGCAGACCTCGTCGCGGATGCCACCAACCGATACGTCGGCGTCTTCGCCGCGGCGCCCGGCCTCGCGCAGCTCGAATCGAACGTCGTGCGCTGGTTCTGCGACCTCGCCGGACTCCCACGCGAGTCCCGGGGGATCCTGACGAGCGGCGGCTCGCTCGCGACGTTTTCGGCCCTCGTCGCCGCCCGCCGCGACCGGCTGCCGGAGGACTTTCTCTCCGGGACGATCTACGTCTCGGACCAGGCGCATCACGCGATCCAGAAGGCCGCGAGCCTCGCGGGCTTCCCGGAACATCGCGTGCGCGAGATCGAAACGGACGCCTGTCTTCCGGATTCGCATGGACGCGCTCGCGGCCGCCGTTGCCGCGGACCGCAAAGCGGGCCTGTCGCCGTTTCTCGTCGTCGGAAACGCCGGGACCACGAACACCGGCGCCGTCGACGATCTGCCCGCGCTCGCCGGGCTCGCGGCGCGGGAGCGTCTCTGGTTCCACGTGGACGCCGCCTACGGCGGCTTCTTCCTGCTCACGGAGGGAGGGCGGCGGGCGCTCGCGGGGATCGAGCGCGCCGACTCGATCGTCCTCGACCCCCACAAGGGTCTCTTCCTCCCCTACGGGACCGGCGCGCTGCTCGTCCGCGACGGAGAGGCCCTGAAGCGCGCCCACGCCCTGTCGGCCGACTACATGCCGACGATGCAGGAGGAGGCGGACCTGACCGACTTCAACCTGCTGTCGCCGGAGCTCTCGCGGGACTTCCGGGGGTTGCGCGTCTGGCTGCCCCTGAAGATGCACGGCGCCGCGCCGTTCCGCGCCAACCTCGAGGAGAAGCTCGCCCTGGCCCGGTGGGCCTGCGAGCGCCTGCGGGAGATTCGGGATGTCGAGATCCTCGCGGAGCCGCAGCTCTCGATCGTCGCGTTCCGCCGCACGCGTGCCGGGTGCTCCGAGGAGGAGCTCGACGCGTCGAACCGGGCGCTCCTCGACCGGATCAACGGCCGCCGGCGCGTCTACCTCACGGGCACGCGTCTGAAGGGGCGTTTCGCGATCCGCATCTGCGTCCTGTCGTTCCGCACCCATCGCGACCGCATGGAGCAGGCGCTCGAGGACATTCGAGCCGCCATGACCGAGGGAGATCACGCATGACGCCCGCGCCCGTCAAGCCCGCCGTTCCATTCTCCGCGCTCGAGGCGATCGACGTCCGCGTCGGGACGATCCGAGAAGGTCGAGGACGTGCCGAAGTCGGACAGGCTCCTGCGCCTGACCGTCGGCTTCGGCGACCACACCCGCACGATCCTCGCCGGCATGAAGCGCGAGCGCGACAACCCGGCCGAGATCGTCGGCCGGCAGGCGCTCTTCGTCGTCAACCTCGAGCCGCGGACGATGATGGGGATGGTCTCGGAGGGCATGCTCTTCGACCTCGGGTACGCCGACGGCGTGGCTCCGGCCCTCGCCGTGCCCGAGCGGCCGGTTCCGGACGGGACGCGCGCGGGTTAGCGGATATTCTTGGGAACTCCTTGGGGGCCGAATGCGTAGTGCGCACACGGGAGGACTCTGCATGACACGACGAACCCTTGGCCTGGCCGCGGTGCTCGCCGCCTTCGCCCTTCCCGCATTCGCGTCCGACCCGCCGAAGCGCCCCTCGAAGGAGTACACGATCGAGCAGTTCATGGCGACGACGGGGATCACCGGCGCCTCGTTCTCGTCCGATGGAAGGAAGCTCCTCTTCTCGTCCAACGCCTCCGGGATCTACAACGTCCAGTCGATACCGACCGCCGGCGGCGCGCCGACGGCGCTGACCCGGTCCCCGGCCGACACGACCTTCGCCGTCTCCTACTTTCCGAACGACGACCGGTTCCTGTACACGCGGGACCAGGGCGGCAACGAGCTCAACCACCTCTACGTGCAGACGCCGTCCGGCGAGGAGCGGGACCTGACTCCCGGCGAGAAGCTCAAGGCCATCTTCGCAAAGTGGACCCGTGACGGCGCGGCATTCTACGTCGGCTCGAACGAGCGGGACCCGCGCTTCTTCGACATCTACCGGTACGACACGAAGACCTACGCGCGAACGATGACCTACAAGGACGAGGTCGGCTACGACTTCGGGGACGTCTCCGGGGACGGGAAGTGGCTCGCGTTCCAGAAGATCAACACGACGGCCGACAGCGACATCTACCTCTGGAACGCGACCTCGAAAGCGATGACTCACATCTCGAAGCACGAGGGCACGGCGAGCTACGAGCCGGCGACCTTCGACGTGGACTCGAAGTGGCTCTACTACCTGACCAATGACGGATCCGAGTTCACCCGCGTGCGGCGCTACGAGCTCTCGAGCGGAAAGTCGGAGGACGTCGAGAAGGCCGACTGGGACGTCGCCTGGACCTTCTTCTCGAGGAACGGCAAGTACCGCCTCTCCGCCGTCAACGCGGACGGGCGAAGCGTCCTGAAGGTCTGGGACGGAAAGACCGGCGCGCCCGTGCCGCTCCCGGCCCTTCCGGCGGGGGAGGTGTCGTCGGTTCGCGTGTCCCGCGACGAGACGCAGCTCGCGTTCCAGCTCGACTCGGATCTGGGCCCCAACAACCTCTACGTCTGCCCGTTCGGGGCGAAGGCGCCGGTCCGCCTGACCGACACGATGTCGAAGGACGTCGACCCGCAGGATCTCGTCGACGCGGAGGTCGTTCGGTTTAAGTCGTTCGACGGGATGGAAATCCCCAACATCTATTACAAGCCGTGGCAGGCGAGTCCCGCGGCGAAAGTCCCGGCGCTGGTCTGGGTGCACGGCGGTCCCGGCGGCCAGACGCGCCGGCAATACAGCCCGTACATCCAGTACCTCGTCAACCACGGCTACGCGGTGCTCGGCATCAACAACCGCGGGAGCTCCGGCTACGGCAAGTCCTTCTTCACGGCCGACGATCACAAGCACGGGCGCGAACCGCTGTGGGACTGCGTCGCGGCCAAGAAGTACCTCCAGGGCCTGCCGTACGTCGACCAGGGCCGCATCGGCATCATCGGCGGAAGCTACGGGGGCTACATGGTCCTCGCGGCCCTCGCGTTCCAGCCGGAGGAGTTCGCGGTCGGCGTCGACATCTTCGGCGTCTCGAACTGGCTGCGGACCCTCGAGTCGATCCCGAAGTGGTGGGAGGCGCAGCGCGTCGCGCTCTACAAGGAGATCGGCGACCCGGAGAAGGACGCGGCGTTCCTGAAGGAGACGTCTCCCCTCTTCCACGCCGACAGGATCCGCAGGCCGCTCATCGTCGTCCAGGGCGCCAACGACCCGCGCGTCATCCGCAGCGAATCCGACGACATCGTCGCCGCAGTCCAGAAGAACGGCGTGCCCGTCGAGTACGTCGTCTTCCCCGACGAGGGGCACGGCTTCACCAAGAAAAAGAACCAGATCGAAGGCTGGAGCGCCATCCTCAAGTTCCTCGACCGCTACCTGAGGTAGCTGACGCCCCGACGACCGTCCAGATTCCGCCCCGCCGCGCACCTCCGTTCGCGGCGCGGGGAGTCTCCCGACCGAAGGGAGGGAGGAGGCCCGCGCCGCGGGAGCGCTAGCGCAGCGAGGAGGTCAGGCGCTGCGGTCGAGCCCCTTCGCGCGCGAGCCGCAAGCCGGTGCGCCCGAAGGGCGCAGACCTCCGAGCAAGCGAAGCGACGAGTCAGACCAGGACGCCCGCGGCGCGCCGTCGGCGGGCCTCGCCGCCGGCGTAGGCCTCCCAGGCGCGTGCGAGGCGCTCCACACCCTCGCGCATCGGCCCGGCCTCGAGCACGAACGGCATGCGGAGCCGGTCGCCGAAGGAGCCCTCGGGCGAGGCGAGGGTGCCCGGCACGACCGCGACCCCGTGGCGCAGGGCTACCTGCGCGAAGGTGCTCGCGTCGCCGCGCGGCAGTTTGACCCAGAGCGACAGGCCGCCGGCGGGCGGCGTCCACGACCAGTCGGGCAGGTGGCGGGTGAGGAGCCGGGTGAGCCGGTCGAGGCGCTCCCGCATCTCCCGGCGCCGGGCCGCTCGGACCCGCTCGGCCTCGGCCAGGAGGCGCACCGCGACGAGCTGGCCGATGAGCGACCCGCCGAGGTCGGCCATGATCTTCAAGCGCGTCATGCGCAGCAGGATCTCCTCGGACGCGCGGATCCAGCCGATGCGGAGGCCCCCCCAGAAGAGCTTCGACAGGGACCCGACGGTCAGCACCGGGGCGTCCGGCTCGAACGCGGCGATCGGCGCCGGCGGGCGGCCCGTCAGAGACAGGTCGGCGAGCGTGTTGTCCTCCACGATCGGAAGCTGCAGCTCGCGCGACAGCCGCGCGACCGCGCGTCGACACGCCTCCGGCATCACGAAGCCGGTCGGGTTCTGGTAGGTCGGCATCAGATACACGAGCCGGGGCGACGTGCGCGCGATGGTTTCCTTCAGCTTCGCGACCCAGGCCGCGTCGCCCCCGACCGGAACGGTGGCCAGGCGCGCGCCCTGGCCGGAGAAGATGTCGATCGAGCCGAGGTACGTCGGGTCTTCGACGATGACGGCTTCGCCGCGCTCGACGAGCAGGGCGCCCGCCAGCCCGATCGCCTGCTGGGCGCCGTGCGTGACGAGCACCTGGTCTTCGCTGGTCTCGAGGCCGGCGGCCGAGAGGTGCCCCGCGATCGCCCGGCGCAGTGCCGGGAGACCCATCGGCAGGTATCCGGGCCCCTTCGCGAGCTCGCGCAGCGCCTTCTCGTCGATCCTCGACGCCTCGCGCGCGAGAATGTCCGGCGCCGGAAGGTGCGCGCCGAGAAACTCGATCGTTCCGCCCGGGCCCTCGGTGAAGCTCCGCCAGACCGGGTGGCGGCGGAAGGAGCCGGACGGGTCCTCGCGCAGGAGCAGCACCGGGGGCCGCGTCGCGGAGCCGCGCACGCGGGTCCCGCTTCCCTGGCGGCTCTCGATCCAGCGGTCCTTCCGAAGCTCCTCGTAGGCCGCGACGACCGTCGTCCGCGAAACCGCGAGGCGGGCGGCGAGGACGCGCTCGGACGGCAACCTCTCGCCGGCGCGGATCTCGCCCCGGCCGACCGCGCCCCGAATGGCCGCCGCGAGCCGGCGATACACCGGTCCGCCGCCGTCGGTCCAGCGGCCCAGCGCGCCGACGAAGCCCTGGGGCGTCATCCGTGACCGAAGGGCCCAGTCCACTTCGGGCGGAGGTGGCTATTGATTCCCGTCAGCATCAGGTCCATGTTGATGTCCAGTTTGAGGATACACCCGATATGGACTTGAAAAGTGGACTGGTACCGCAACCGCTCGCCAGGAGGTCCCCGATGGCTCTTCCGCGCCACGCCTTCTTCCGCGGCCGCATCGTCCCGTACGCCGAGGCCAAAGTCGGCGTCCTGACCCACGCGCTGAACTACGGAACCGGCTGCTTCGCCGGGATCCGCGCGTACTGGAACGCCGAGGAGCAGGAGCTCTTCGTGTTCCGGCCGCACGATCACTTCCGTCGTTTTCTGGAGTCCGCGAGGCTCCTCGACATGACGCTCCCCTACACCGCCGCGGATCTGACCGAGGCGCTCGTCTCCCTCATCCGCACCGAGCTCCTGCGCGAGGACTGCTATGCGCGGCCGCTCGCCTTCTACGGCGACGAGTCGATCGGGGTCCGCCTCCACAATCTGACGCCCGAGGTCTCGATCGTCGCCATGCCCTATGGCCGCTACCTCGAGAACGAGGAAGGCGTCCACGCCACCATCTCCTCGTGGCGGCGCATCGACGACAACATGATCCCCGCCCGCGGGAAGATCACGGGCTCGTACGTCAACTCCGCGTTCGCCAAGACCGACGCCCAGCGCGCCGGGTTCGACGAAGCCATCGTCTTGAACCACGACGGCCACGTGGCCGAGGGCTCGGCGGAGAACTTCTTCCTGGTCAGGAACGGCGCGCTGGTGACGCCGCCCGTGACGGACAACATCCTCGAAGGCATCACGCGGCGCACGATCCTCGAGCTCGTCCGCGACGTGCTGGGCTTACCCGTCGTCGAGCGCCCGATCGACCGCACCGAGATCCCTCTCGCCGACGAGGCGTTCTTCTGCGGCACGGGCGTGCAGATCGCTGCCGTGACGCGCGTCGATCACCGCCCGATCGGTTCGGGGCGCATGGGGCCGAACGTGGCCGCGTTGCGCGAACTCTTCTTCGACGTCGTGCGCGGCAAGCGCCCGGAGTACCGCGGCTGGTGCCGCGCGGTCTATGCCGACGCGACGCCGATTCCCGCGCGCGAGGACCGCCGCTCCGCGGGCTCCGGAGGGTAGACCTCGGGAGAGGACAGTCCCGGAAATTTAGGGTTGCCCTGGCATACGGGAATCCGTTACCCTCCAAAATAGTGACGGTTCATCGCTCTTCTACGGTCGGTCTCTATTGGTGCCATCCGCTGGTCCTGCCGGAGTTCGAGAGGCTCATTTCGGACGCAGGCCTGCGTCTGACCGCCCGGCGCCTCGAGGCCAACCGCATACCGGACTTCGAGCGTTTCTCGGTCCCGAAGGCCTCCGTGCACGTGGTCGAGGCTCATCCCCAGCTTCCCGTGACGGAAGCGGTCGTGACCGGCATCCACGCCCGGCAGCCCGCCGCCCGCATCCTGGTGCTCGGCGAGCGTTTTGCCGACCACACGGCATTCGCCCTCCTGCGATTGGGCATCAAGGGCCTCCTCACCTACGAGGACGCCGTCCGCTCGCTGACGACCGCTCTCCAGACGGTCGCGAACGGGGGCCTCTGGGTGGGTCGCGCGCTCCTGTCGCGGTTCGTCGACTCGGCCCTGTGCACGGTGCCGCTGCGGGTCTACGCGACGGGGTTCGAGGGGCTGACCCGCCGGGAGCGGCAGGTCCTCGAGGCGGTGCTCGACAACCTGTCGAACAAGGAGATCGCCCGCCGGCTCCACATGTCCGAGCGGACCGCCAAGTTCCACGTCTCCAACCTCCTGGTCAAGCACGGCGTGCGCCGCCGGGCGGACCTGCTCTTCTGCGCCTTGAAGAACGGCGCCTCCCGCCGGGCCGCCGACGCCGAATCCGCGCACGGTCCGGTCCGCGGCGTCAGCGCCGCCTGACGCACCGACAATCCCCCAATAAACCCACCGCCCCGTTCCCCGTAAGGACCTCCAAGGACATCCGTAAGGAGGAGGTCAAATGAAGAGCCGTTTCTTTTCCCTCGCACTGGCGGGGCTTCTCGCCACCGCCGGGGCGGCGTTGGCGCAACTGCCGCCCTTGAACGTGCCGCAGGCCAGCCCGGCGGCGACCGTGAGCCAGGTCGTGGGCCTGACCGACATCACCATCGACTACCACCGGCCGGCCGTCAACAAGCGCAAGGTCTGGGGGGATCTGGTTCCCTACGGCCAGGTCTGGCGGGCGGGCGCCAACGAGAACACGACGATCGAGTTCTCGACGCCCGTGACCGTGGGCGGCAAGAAGATCCCCGCCGGAACGTACGGGCTGCACATGCTCCCGACCGAGAAGGACTGGTCGGTCATGCTCTCGGGCACCGCGACGGCCTGGGGCAGCTTCAGCTACGACGAGAAAGAGGACGTGGTCCGTTTCTCGGTGACGCCGAAGCCGGCCGACTTCGAGGAGCGCCTCGAGTACCGTTTCGAGAACCCGACCGACACCTCCGTCGACGTGGTCATGCAGTGGGAGAAGCTCGCGATCTCGTTTCCGGTCGCGGTCGACACGAACGCGGTCGTCATGGAGAGCCTCCAGAAGCAGCTCCGCGGGCTGCCCCGCTTCGGGTGGCAGGCCTGGAACCAGGCGGCGCAGTGGGCGCTCCAGCACGACGCGGGCCTCGACCAGGCGCTGAAGTGGGCGGACCAGTCCGTCGCCACCCAGGTCACGTTCGCGAACCTGCGCACGAAGGCGGCGATCCTCGAGAAGAAGGGCGACATGAAGGCCGCGGAGGACCTGCGCGCGCAGGCCCTGAAGATCGCGACCGAGGCGGACATGAACCAGTACGGCTATCAGCTTCTCGGCCAGAAGAAGACCGACGAGGCGATCGCGGTCTTCCGCAAGAACGTCAAGGACTACCCCAACTCCTGGAACTGCTACGACAGCCTCGCCGAGGCGCTCGCGGCCAAGGGGGACACCAAGGCCGCCGTCGAGAACTACACCAAGGCCATGTCGATGACGACCGACGCGACCCAGAAGAAGCGGATCCAGGACATCCTGGCGAAGATGAAGGCGTAGCGGCGCCGGCGAAAGCCGCGTAACTTCCCCGAGGCGGGCGCGTAGACGGAGGCATGAGACTTCGCTACGCGTCCGTGCTCGCGGTCTTTCTCTGTCTCGCCTCGGCGACCTCGGCTGCCCGACGGCCGATGTCCCCCCCGACACGCCCCAGGGCCGTCGTGTTCAGGCGCTCCTGAAGGCCTTCGACGCGGGCACCCCGGAGGCGATCCGGGCCTTCATCGCCGAAAACTTTTCGGCCGCAGCCCTGCAGGAGGCGTCCCTCGAGCAGCGGACACAGCGCCTGTCCGGAATCGCCCGCCAGATCGGGCCGCTCGAGTTTCGGAAAATGCTCGGCCGGGGCCGCGGAAAGGGCGTCCTTCCTCGCGCGGGCGAAGAAATCCGGCGAGTGGCTCGAGGTCGGCGTTCAGCTCGACCCCGTTCCGCCCGGGGGCATCCGGGGTCTGCGGTTCGACGAGTCCGAGGGGCCGGACGCCGTTCGAGAGAGCCGGAAGGGCTCGGACGCGGAAGTGGCCGCCGCCGCCGACGCTCATCTCCAGAAGCTCGCCGTGTCCGGCGAGTTCTCGGGAGTCGTCCTGATCGCGAAGAACGGCACGCCGTTCTTCCACAAGGCCTACGGGCAGGCCGACCGGGCCTTCGGCATCTCGAACCGCCCGGAAACGAAGTTCAACCTCGGGTCGATCAACAAGACGTTCACGCAGACCGCGATTGCGCAGCTCGCCGAAAAGGACAAGCTGTCGCTCTCCGACACGATCCGCAAGCACCTGCCGGACTATCCTCTGGCGGCCGCGGACCGGATCACGATTCGGCAGCTCGTGACGATGTCCTCGGGCCTCGGCGACTTCTTCGGCGAGACGTTCGATGCCACGCCGAAGAGCCGGATCCGGACGCTCCAGGACTACCTTCGCCTCTTCGCGTCGGAACCGCTCCTCTTCGAACCGGGAACGAGCCGGCGGTACTCGAATGCCGGCTACGTCGTCCTGGGCCTCATCATCGAGAAAGTCTCCGGCCAGAGTTACTACGACTACGTGCGCGACCACATCTACGCGCCGGCGGGAATGAAGGACTCGGACTCGTACATGCAGGACGCCGTCGTTTCCAATCGCGCGGTCGGTTACATGTCCGTGGACGAGAACGACCAGCCCCTGCCCCAGGCGCGGACCAACATCTACGCGCTCCCGGGCCGAGGCAGCTCGGCGGGCGGCGGCTACTCGACGGCCGGCGACCTGCTGCGGTTCGACATGGCGATGCGAAGCGGCAAGCTGCTCTCGCCCGCGTGGACCGCCTGGTACTACTCCGGCCAGGAGGCGGCGCCGGGCGCGGCCCCCGCGAAGCTCCAGGGCGGCAAAGGCGTCGCGGGCGGAACTGCCGGCGTCAACGCCGTTCTCGAGATGGACCTCGACACCGGCTACACGGTCGTCGTGCTGTCGAACCTCGACCCGCCGTCGGCGGAAAGGGTCGCGAAGACGGTTCGCCAGTGGCTCGGGTTGAACTGACGCGGGAACGAATCGTCTAGACGCGTCGGCGCAGGAGGGCGATGGCCCAGAGGTAGACGCCGTAGGAGGCGAGCCCGGCCGCGACCACGGCGAGAAACGCCGGGCCGAAGGCGGTGTGCGCCAGCGCGTCGAGCGTCCCGCCGAGGCTCCGCACGGCCCCGGGATCGAGCTCCTCGGCGGCCCGGATCAGAAAGTACCCGAGCGCGGCGAGAGTGAGGCCGCGCGCGACGAGGCCGAACCGCGAAATGGCGACGATGGCCCGGCGCACGGCCCGCGGCAGCAGGTCGGCCCGCAGCGGCAGCTTCCCGCGGACGCCCTGGACGATCTCCCAGAGGCCGCCGGCGATGACGCCGGCGCCGATCGACTCGAGAACGAAAGCGCCCCAGGATTCCGACAGAAGCCACGACACTCCCTCGCGTTCGAGAGCGGCGCCGCCGGCGTGACGGCCGGCGTGCCGCAGGAGACGCGCCGCCGTCAGCGCGAGCGCGGCATAACCCAGAGCGTTGAAGGCCAGGCCGATCCGGAGAACCGCGCCGCCCGGCCCGCGCAGCGCACTCGCGGCGTGAGCCAGAGCGATCCCGGCCAGACCCGCGACGACCGCGCCGAGGAGCCAGGCGCCGTGCGGCCGATCGAGCAGAAACCGCAGCGCGCCGGGGACGCCGTTGACCCTGTCCCGCGCGCCGAGCAGGGCGACGCGGGCGGAGACGATCCCCATGGCGAGGTAGATCGCCCCGATGGCGAGGAACCCCGCCCGCACCAGCGCCGCCCGCATGCGGGGGTATCTCTAACACGGCTTCCGTTCCCGGCTCGTTGGGGTAGACTTCCGCGCTTTCGGTGCCCTCGACTCGAACCAAAGTCAGAAAGGACGTAAAGCGATGAAGCGGATCTCCATCCTCCTGCCCGCAGCGCTCGCCGCTGCGCTCGCCGTCGCGCCCGCCGTGGCCGACGACGTGAAACCGACCCCCGCCCCCGAGGCGGAGAAGAAAAGCGAGCTCAAGATGAAGGCGACCCCGAGCGGACTGCAGTACTCGGACATCAAGGAAGGCACGGGCGCCACGCCGAAGTCCGGCCAGATCTGCGTCATGGACTACACGGGCTGGCTCTGGGAAAACGGCGCCAAGGGCAAGAAGTTCGACAGCTCGGTCGACCGCGGGACCCCGTTCGAGTTCCCGATCGGCCAGGGCCGCGTGATCAAGGGCTGGGACGAGGGCGTCGCGACCATGAAGGTCGGCGGCAAACGGGTGCTCCTGATCCCGGCGCAGCTCGGCTACGGCGCGCGCGGGGCAGGCAACGTCATTCCGCCCAACGCCACCCTTCTGTTCGAAGTCGAGCTGATCGCGGTCAAGTAACCCGTGCGCCAGGACAATCCGGCGGAGGCGCCCGGCGCGCTTCCGCCTTTTTTTGTCACCGGTTCGACCGGCCAGCCCCTGTCCGAACGGCCACTGCGCCTTTGATTTCAGACGCTTAGGCACAGGCGCCCGCCGTGCTGCAGGCGGCATGGAAGCTGCTAAACTCTTTGAAACCAAAGAGGACGATGGCCTTGACCCACGACGCACATCGCCGGCGTGAGCTTTCTTCGAGGCCGAGTTCATCGGCGAGGACAGCCGGACCATGACCACTCCGGCGCCGTTCCTCTCGCGGCACCTGGGGGACTACCTCCTGGTCGCCCAGCTCTCCGAGGACTCCCTCGGCACGGTCTTCCGCGCCCTCTACGCCGCCGACGAGCGGCGTTTCGTGAGGCTACGCATCCTCCAGTCCGCCGAGCTCTCGCGCGACACGATCGAGCGGACGATCCGGCAGAACGCCCTGCGCGGCGTCATGGTCCACGACGCGATCGTCCCGCGGGCCCTGCTCGACGAGGTCGAGGGCATCCCGTTTCTGACCTGGGACGAAA
Source organism: uncultured Acidobacteriota bacterium (assembly GCA_963810205.1). Classification (GTDB taxonomy): domain Bacteria; phylum Acidobacteriota; class Thermoanaerobaculia; order UBA5066; family Gp7-AA6; genus DAHUXD01. The sequence continues at coordinate 86,063 of CAWEMP010000018.1, read as the reverse complement.
CGGCGGGATGGACGCTCGACACGATGCTCTCGCGGGTCCGCGCCTTCGGGATCCGCATCCCCGCCGAATACGCCCTCCTGATCACCGAACGCATCGCGGCCGCGCTCGAGCACGCTCACCAGACGCTCATCGACGGCCGCCCCGCGGACCACGGCCTGCTCTGGCCCGGCTTCGTCTCGATCTCGCACGACGCCGCGGTGCGGGTCGGCGGGTTCGGCGTCGCCGACGGCGTGCTGCCTGCGATGCAGTCGGCGCGCCTGACGGCGGAGATCGGGCCGTACCTCGCTCCCGAGGTTCGACACGGCGGGCCCGTGGGCGCAAACTCCGACGTCTACTCGCTCGGCGCGATCCTGATCGAGCTTCTGACCGGGAGGAGGCCGTCGCTCGAGACTCCATCGGCCGAGCTGCGCGCCGGGGACCCGCGCTCCGAGGAGCTCGAGACCTTCCTCCGAAAGTGCCTCGCCCCGGCCGAGACGCGCTTCGAGTCCGCGATCGACGCCCATCGGGCCCTGCAGCAGATGGTCACGGGCAACCCGTTCTCGCTCTACACGGCAAACCTCGCGCTCTTTCTCTACAAGCTGCTGAATCCCGAGAGCCAGAGCGTGGCGCCGTCCTCCGACTGGGAATCGACCAATCCCGTCGTCGTTCACGGCGTCACGCTGTCCAGCGCAACGGAAGTGCCTCCGCCGTTGCCCGCTCCCGACGCCCCGCGGCGACGCCGCGGCGACGCCGTCATCGAAGACAGCCCCTCGGCAGAGTCCGAGGCGGTGGCCGCGCCGGCGCTCGCCGTGGAGGCCCCGGCCGAGCCCGCCGCCTGGGTGGAACCGATCGCGGATCTCTCCGAAGTTCGCCGACGGTCGCTTCCTCCCCTGCCGGCGCTCGCCCGCGCGTGGGCACGTCCGTTTTCGGCGCTCGCCGCCGCGGCCGGAGTCGCCGTCGGAGCGTTCTTCGTGGCGAGTCAGATTCAGTCGGCTCGCGGCCCGGTCCGGCCGGAACCGGCCACGATCGAGGCGTCCGTGCCCGCTCCCGCGCCGCCCGCTGCCCCCGATCCTGCCCGGATCGTCGTTCCGGCCCCGGCCCCCGCGCCAGCCGCGCTCTCGGCCCTCCCCGCCTCGAATCGCGCCGCGGCCCGGCATGCGAAGAAGGTGCATCCCGAGCTTCGCCAGCCGGCCGAAAACCTCCGCCTGAAGGCCGCTCTGGCCCGGATCGAGGCCGACCGGCTGAACGCGCGTGAGAGCGCGGGCGAGATCTTCGGCGAGGGCCGCGCGAGCGAGCAGGAAGGCGAGCGTCTGCTGCGCGAGCGCGACTACGACGCCGCCCAGCTCGCTTTCGTCCGCGCCGCGCGCCTCTTCGAGCGGGCGCAGGAGTTGACCTGGGAGGAACGGGTCCGCCACGCGGACCTGGCGCAGGGCAACACGCTCCCCGGCGAACCCTCCGCGCGGTAGGATGGCCGGCCTGTGACGAACCACAGGCTCGAGCCCGCCCGACTGAAACCGGGCATTCTCCCCGCCGACCTTCCGGGGCCTCGCCCCTCCGACGATCCGGCCGAAGGCGGGGCGCCGCGCGTGCTGCGGGGCCGGGCGCTGATCTTCTGGGATCCGAAGACCCCCGGCCGGAAGCTGGACGCGATCGACACCGACCAGATCACGCCGGCGGCCGACTGCGTGTCGGAGAGCCTCGAGACGCTCGACGAGCGCTGGAAGGCGGGCTCCTTCCGCCACCTGATGCCCGACTTCCGCCAGCGCGTCCACCGGGGCGAGACGTTCCTGGTCGCCGGCGAGCGCTTCGCGATCGGTTCCTCCCGCGAGATGAGCCCGGCGGGCCTCAAGGGCGTCGCCGAGGAAGAGGGCCACGAGCTCGTCGTCGTCTGCGGCCGCAACATGGGCGACATCTTCCGCCGCAACGCCTTCAACCTCGGTCTGCACGTCGTGCAGTCGCAGGAGGCGGTCGAGGACGCGCAGGACGGAGACGTTTTCGTCTTCGACCCCGCCACGCGGCGCCTGACGAACGAGACGCGGGGCAAGACGTACACGCCCATTCCGCTCTCGCCGAAGGAAGAGGAGATCCGCTCGAGCGGCGGAATCTTCGCCGTGGGCCGGCGCGAGTTCCGGGATTCGGTCCGCCGGACCCCGGAAATCCGGTTCCCCGACCCGGATCTCGCGCGCCGGATGACGACGACCGAGCAGATCGTGTGGGCCCATCGCGTGGACAAGGACGCGCGCGTCGAGCCGGGAGCGACGCTGCGGGTCTACGCGGACCTGCTGCCCGCCTCCGACGGGACGGCCCCGTTCGCGATCCACACCTTCAACCAGATCACCGGCGGGCGCGCGATCGACCCGCGGCAGGCCGCGATCGCCAACGACCACTTCGTCTTCACCGGCCGGGAGGACGACGACCGGCAGACCTCGATCGGCCGCGAGTTCGCCCGCCTGCACGGCCTCGAAAAGCCCTACTACGCCAACCCCGGCGACGGGATCTTCCACTTCTACTTCCCCGAGCAGGGCCTCGTCCTTCCCGGCCAGTTCATCCCGGGAGCCGACTCGCACAGCCGCGCGTACGGAGCCTACGGAGCGGTCGGGTTCGGCGTGGGCTCCACGACGCTCGGTTTCGGCTGGTCCACGGGCTACATCTACTTCACGCTCGCCAGGCAGCGCCGGGTCGTTCTTTCCGGAAAGCTCCAGCCGTGGGTCTCGGGCAAGGACATCGTCCTGGAGCTGCTCCGCCGCTGGGGAGCGAAGCAGTCGCAGGGAATGTCGGTCGAGTTCGTGGACGCCGAGCGACAGCTCCCGATCGCGTTCCGCAACACGATCGCCAACATGATGGCGGAGGCCGAGGCGTTGAACGGCATCTTCGCCGAGGACGACGTCACCGACGCGCTGGTACCGCTCCAAGGGGCTCGGCCCGCTTCCCTATCCGCGCGTCGCCCCGGGCAGCGACGCCGTCTACGCCCTCGACGAGACGCTGACGCTCTCGGAGATCGCGCCGATGATCGCCAAGCCGTTCGCGCCGGGCAACGCCTTTCCCGCCGAGGAAGTGGCGCGCGAGCGCCTCGGCTTCGACCGGGCGATGATCGGCTCGTGCACCAACGGCGGCTACGACGACCTCCTCTCGGCCGCCCTCGTCCTCCACGCCGCGCGCGAGCTCGGCTTCCGCAAGGTGGCGCGCACGTTCACGATCTTTCCGGGATCGGGCGGCGTCGGCCGGCAGATCGAGAAGCCGGACCCGCGCCTCGGCGGCGAGTCGATCGCCGAGGTCTTCCGCTCGGCCGGCGGCCAGATCCGGCAGTCGTGGTGCGGTCCGTGCTTCGGCCAGGGGCCGGACGCCCTGACGCGCGGGACAGCGCGCGATCACGTCCTTCAACCGCAACTGGCAGAACCGCATGGGCTACGGCGGCGAGGGCTTCCTCGCCAGTCCCGCCGTCGTCGCGGCCTCCGCCCTCGCGGGCTACATGGCCCCACCCGGAGAGCTGGGGTTGTCCTGGAGTCCCGACCGCTTCGGCGTCTGAGGGTCGCGGCGCGCAGCCGCTTCAGCTCGCGCGGATCACGAGCAGCGTGATGTCGTCGTCGTGCCCCTCGCCCGGCGGCCGCGCGGTCCACTCGTTCAGAGCGTCGAGCACCCGGTCGGCAAAGGGGTCCGCCGGCTCGTCCACGGACGCCTCGAGCAGGGCCTGGAGCCGGTCGGTCCCGAATTCCTCGCCCGCCCGGTTGCGGGCTTCCGACACGCCGTCGGTGTAGACCGCGCAGCGGTCGCCCGGAGCGATCGCGCACCTGGACTCCCGAGTACTTGGCGTGCGGGAACATGCCGAGGAAGAGACCGTTCTGCTGGACGGCCCGCGCGCTCCCGGCCGCCTTCCCGCAGAGCACGAGGGGAGGATGCCCGGCGCCGGCGTAGTCGATCGTCCCCTTCTCCGTGTCGACGAAGACGTAAGCCGCGGTCACGAAGTGGGTTTCGAACTTGCCGCAGAGCGCCTGGTTCAGGCCGGCGAGGACACGCGCCGGGTCCGAGGCGTGCGGGGCCTGAGCGGCGAGCGCGATCTTCAGCATCGAAGCGACGAGCGCGGCGGGCACGCCGTGCCCCGACACGTCGGCCACGAGGGCCCCGAAGCGCTTCTCGTCCACCGGGAGGAAATCGTAGAAGTCCCCGGCGACGGACGTCATCGGGACGTACCGCGCCGCGATCTCGAGTCCCTCGATGCGCGGCACCTCGCGCGGCAGGATCGAGAGCTGGATCTTCCGCGCCATCTCGAGCTCGTGCTGGATCGCCGCGAGCTGCCGCGCGAGCTGCTCGCGCGTCTCGCGCAGCGCGAGGTGCGTCTGCACGCGCGCCTTCACGACGGCGGGCGAGAAGGGCTTGTGGATGTAGTCCACCGCTCCCACGGAGAAGCCGCGGGTCTCGTCCTCGGCCTCGGTCTTTCCCGTCAGGAAGATCACCGGAATCTCCCGGGTCTCGGGATCCGCCTTCAGGCGCCGGCAGACCTCGTAGCCGTCCATCTCCGGCATCTCGACGTCGAGGAGGATCAGGTCGGGCGCCGGCTTTCGCCTTGACGAGCTCCAGCGCCTTCGCGCCGCTCGTGGCGACTCGGACCCGGTAGTCGTCCTTCAGGATGGCGTTGGCGACCTGGATGTTGGCGGGCGCGTCGTCGACGAGCAGCAGGGTCTTCCGGTCCTCGGCTTCGCTCATGCGGACTCCTCGGCCGCGCCGCATTCTCCGGCGATCGCGTCCAGCTTCGACAGCGCCCCCTCGAAGTCGAAATCGTCGATGGCCTCGCCGAGAGCGTCGAGCCGGGGCTTCCCGACCGCGCCGGCGAGGGCGCCCGAGAGCTCGGCGAAGGCGTCGGCGGCGCCGCCGTCGCTCGACGCGAGCAGCTTGCCGGAGCCGGCCGATCGCCGCGCGGGCCGCCCCGGCGTCGAAGGGCCTGGCCGCCGGCGCGGCCGGCGCGCGCGCCGGACGCCGAGCGCGCGCCGGATGGCCTCGACCTGCGGGCCGAGCAGCGACGCGAACTCCGAAAGCGCCGCCGGCGACGCCGCGTCCCCGTCGCGCAGCGCCCGCTCGAGCCTTTCGGCCGAGGCCTGGAGCCGCCGGATCCCGAGATTGCCGGCCACTCCCTTGACCGTGTGGGCGATGCGCTCGGCGGTCTTGCGATCGCCGCTTTCGAGCGCGGCGGCGATCTCATCGGCGGCGCCGCCCTGCTTGCCGGCGAACTGCTCGAGCAGGCTCCGGAAGAGCCGCGTGTTGCCCGCGACGCGCGCGAGGCCGTCCGCCGCGTCGACGCCCTCGATCGCCGGAAGGTCCGACGGCCCGCCCGCATCGGCGCGGTCGCGGCGCGGGGCTCGGCCGACCGGGACCTCCCGTCGGCTTCACCCAGCGCTCGAGCGTCGCGTACAGGGCGTCCGGGTCGATCGGCTTGGAGACGTGGTCGTTCATTCCGGCGTCGAGGCAGCGCTGGCGCTCCTCCATCGTGGCGTGCGCCGTCATCGCGATGATCGGGAGCTTCGCGAAGCGCGGATCCGAGCGGATCTTCGCCGTCGCCTGGTAGCCGTCCATCTCGGGCATCTGGAGGTCCATCAGGACGACGTCGTAGGGCGGCGGGAACGCGACGCCCTGGAGCATCCGGACGGCCTCTCCGCCGTGGTTGGCGACCTCGACCCGCGCCCCGACGCCCTCGAGCAGCTCGACGGCGATCTGCTGGTTGATGAGGTTGTCCTCGGTCAGCAGGATCCGGACGCCCCCGAGCCGGTTCGATGACGCGGACTTTCGCCGGCCGGGCCCCGCGGCCTCCTCGGACTTCGGCGCGAAGATCGACACGAGCGTGTCGACCAGCATCGACTTCGTGACGGGCTTCAACAGAAAGCCCGCGACGTCGAGCTTCTCGGCCTCCTCGCGCACCTCTTCGCGGCCGAACGCCGTCACCATGACGACGGCCGGCTGTTTCGCGAAGGGTCGAATCGCTCTTGATGCGCCGCGTCGCCTCGAGCCCGTCCATGCCCGGCATCCGCCAGTCCATGAAGACGACGTCGTAGGGACCGGCCGCGTCGTGCTGCTTCACGGCCGCGACCGCCTCCTCGCCCGAAGCGACGACGTCCACGCGCTCGCTGACGTCCTTCAGCGCGTCCGCCAGGATGTCGCGTGCGGCGGGGTTGTCGTCGACGACGAGCATGGTCAGGTGCTGCAGCTGGCTCGGGAAGAACCGGCCGCGCGGCGCCTCCGTGCCGAGGCCCAGCCAGGCCGTGAAGAAGAACGTGCTCCCCGCGCCGGGCTCGCTCTCGAGCCAGATCTGGCCGCCCATCAGCTCCACGAGCCGCTTGCAGATCGTCAGCCCGAGCCCCGTGCCCCCGTGCTTGCGGGTCGTCGACATGTCGGCCTGGGTGAAGGGCTGGAAGAGGCGCGCCGCCTGCTCCGGCGTCATGCCGACGCCGGTGTCCCGGACCGAGAAGCGCAGCTTGACCCGGTCGCCGGTCTGCTCGAGCAGCTCCGCCTTGAGCCGGATCTCGCCGCGCTCGGTGAACTTCACGGCGTTGTTGACGAGGTTCGTCAGGATCTGGCCGAGGCGCAGCGGGTCGCCCCGCAGGCCCTGCGGCACCGAGGTCGGGGCGTCGGCCAGGAACTCGAGGCCCTTCTCGTGGGCCTTCTGCCCCGTCACGGTCGTGACCGTGGAGATCACCTCGTCGAGCTGGAACGGCGTCGTCTCGAGGTCGAGCTTGCCCGCCTCGATCTTCGAGAAATCCAGGATGTCGTTGATGATCCCGAGCAGCGACGTCCCGGCGTTGTGGACCTTGCCGATGTAGTCCCGCTGCTTGGGCGTCAGCGAGGTCTTCAGGGCGAGGTGCGAGAGGCCGATGATCGCGTTCATCGGAGTCCGGATCTCGTGGCTCATGTTGGCGAGGAACATCGACTTGAGCTGCGTCGCTTCCTCGGCCTTCTCCCGGGCGGCCGCGAGCTCCACCTGCTGCGCCTCGAGCTCTTCCTTCTGGGCCAGCAGCTCGTGCTGCGACTGCGTCAGCTCGTCGGTCTGCTCCTCGAGCTGCCGCGCCTGTTCCTGCGTCTGGCCGAGAAGCTCCTGGGTCCGGATGTTGCGGGCCAGGATCTCGAGGCTCATCCCGACGACCGGCAGCAGCTCGTCGAGCAGTGCCTTTTCGTTGGCGGCGAGCGCGCGGAAGGACGCGAACTCGAGGACCGCGAGGAGCTCGTCCTGGGACGTCACCGGCCAGGCCGTGGCCTGGGCCGGGGCGGCCTCGCCGACGCCCGACACGATGCGCAGGGCGTCCGGCGGGATTCCCGCCAGGCTCGTCGGCTTGCGCTCCCGCGCGCACTGGCCCGCGAGCCCTTCGCCCGACCGCAGCCGCTCGGGAGCTCCCGCGGCGAGGCCGTAGCCCGCGATGCGGCGCAGCCCCTGGCTTTCGCCCTCGAAGAGATAGAAAGCCGCCACACCGCCGCCGAGGACCGGAACGAGCGTCGAGACGAGGCGGGACCCGAACTCGTCGAGCGTCGCGGCGCCCTGCAGCTCACCCGTGATCCGGGCGGCGTGCGTCTTGACCCAGCGCTGCTCGTCCATGGCCATCGCGCCGCGCTTCAGGACGTCGACCGAGCGGGCGAGCTCACCGGTCTCGTCGGAGGCATTCGTGAAAGGCACCGCCATCTGGTAGTCGCCCCCGGCAATCGCCTCGACGCTCGACTGGAGGCCGCGGATCGGCCGGACGATCCGGCGAAACGTCAGCACGCCGAGGCCGCCGGAGAAAGCGAGGGCGAGCCCGAAGGCGATCAGAATGGCGCGCTGCGTGCGCTGCGTCGTCTCGACGACCGTGCGGCCGGCCGTGCGGGCGAGGTCCTCGTCGTAACGGATCCACTCGCCGGACGACTTGCTCAGCCGCGCGCCGAGCTCGGCGACCGGCCCGTCGAGCGCCGCGAGGGCCTCCTCCCGCCGCCCGTCTTCCGCCACGACGATGAGCTTCTCGACGGCAGCGATCCACGCGGAGCTCATCTCCCGGTACTCGTCCAGAAACCTCCGTTCCCGGTCGTTCGAGACGAGCCGATCCGCGTACAGCCGGAGCAGTCGGGACAGCTCCTCTTGATCGGCATCGAAGAGCGCGCGGGCCCGGCTCCGCCCCACCGCGTCCTGGCTCAGCAGAAAGCTCCGGACGTTGACACGCAGCTCGGCGAACGTTCGCGACACGTTGCCGAGCGCCGCCAGGCTCTCGATCTCGTCCTCGGCGAGAAAACGGCTCCGCTCCTCGATCCGCGACAGCCTCTGCAGCGAAATGAGTCCGAGGACGAGCAGCACGACGAGCGGCACCGCCAGAAGGAGGACGAGGCGCCGGGCGATCGTCATGGCTGCCGTCTCCGCCGCGTGAAGGCTCCCTTTTCTCCCCGGCCGAAGAGGTGCGCGGCCTCCCCCAGATGCTCGGCGGGATCGAGGAGGAGCAGGCCGTCGGGAACGAGCAGCGAGGCCACGCGCTCGAGTGCGGTGCGGCGAAGCGACTCCTCGAGGTACATGAGCACGTTGCGGCAGAGCACGACGTCGAACGGCCCCTCCACCGCCCAGACCGGTCCGGCCAGGCTGACCTCGCGGAACTCCACGAGGCGCCGCGGCGCGTCGGCGATTCGCCGGCGGCCGGAGGCCGCGGATTCGGAAAAGAAGCGCTCGCGACGCCCGGCGTCGAGCGCTGCGAGGGCCGCGTCCGGATACTCGCCGGCGCGCGCGGCCTGGAGCGCGCGCGAGTCGATGTCGGTGGCGAGGATCGCGGCGGGAGGATCGTCGCGCCCGAAGACCTCGATGAGCGCCATGGCGAGGGAGTACGGCTCTTCGCCCGTCGCGGCCGCGGCCGACCACAGCCGCGCGCGGCCCCGCCGATGCGCCGCCCAGAGAGCGTGCTCGGCGGCCATGTCGAAGTGCCAGGGGTGGCGGAAGAATCCGGTGAAACCCGTCGTCAGCAGAGCGATCAACCGCCGGCGCGCCTCGGCGTCGCCATGCTCGGCGCCGCCAAGAAGGGCATCGAGCCCGGCGTCGTCCCCGATCCCGAGCCGGCGGCTGCGGCGCTCGACGAGCTCCCGGTGGCGCGGGCCGAGCTCGATGCCCGCCAGAAGCAGCGCCAGGCGCCGGGTGCGGTCGAACTGCTCGTTGGTCAGCATCGGTTCGGGGGAAACGGCCCGCCCATCATAGTGAAACCGCTCAGGCCCCCGGCCGCTCCAGGACCGGACCATAGGGACCCAGGGCTCGCCGCCGCCACCACGCCCCGGTCCGTCGCCTCTCGGCGGCGTCCGTGAAGCGGTAGTCGTAGAGCATGGTGCGCAGGTAACGCGGAGGCCGCCCGGCGAAGGGGTCATTCGCGAGGAGCGCCTGGACGTCGGGCGAGCCCTCGAGCAGACGCTGCGAGGAAGCGCTCGAGCCACGGGTTCTGCTCCCAGCTCCCGAGCGCCGCGAACCACATCTGCCAGTCGAGGCGCGGCTGGTGCGGCGCGACGAAGGACGGCGGCCGCAGGGGATCTCCCGGCTTCCAGCGGAACTCGTACGGCCGCCAGTCCGTGCCGTCGTTGCTGCCCTCGACGACGATCTCGTGCCGCTCCGTCGTCATCACCGCGAACAGTCCGTAACCGTTGGCGCTCCGGAGCGGGGCGAGAGCCCGGTAGACCGCGATGAGCGGCGACGGAATGGCCGAGCGCCACCCGATCGAGGCCAGAAACGGCACCGCCGCGGCCGCGAGAAGAACCGCAGCAGCAGGCACGAGAATCCCGCGCGGCCACCCCCGGCTTGCGGCCGTTGCCGCCGCGGCCGCCCGCCAGCGCTCCGGGAAGGCCGTGTCGTCGATGAGCAACACCGCCAGCGCGATCGTCAGCAGGTTGAAGAACGCGTAGTTGCCCGTCGCCGCGATCAGAACCTGGAGCAGGATCGTCGCTGCGCAGGCGAAGTGCCGAAGCCGCCGCGGCGCGAAGTAGAGGAACGGAACCGCGAGCTCGACGAAAAAGAGAAAAGCGCACGAGGCCGTCTGGAACCAGGGCGGGCACTGGTGCATGAACCACGCGGTCCACGGCGGCAGCGGCTGCGTCTCGTAGTGGACGGAGAGGGCGCTCAGGCTCCTCCATGCCGCGTCGCCGCTGGCGAGCTTGACGACCCCCGAGGAGAGCATCAGCCGAAACAGGAGCGCGACGAGCAGGAACCGTGCAAGGCGCGGCGCCGTCAGGCCGCTTCGGACGCGCCGGAGCCGCGGCGAGGCCAGGAAGACGGCCAGGAGGCCGGCCTCGGTCAAGAGGATGTCCCACTGGAACGCGAGGAAGGTCTGTCCCGCGACCGACAGGGAGAGGTACAGGACCCACGCGGCCAGGGTGCTCCAGGCGGGCAGGACGCCCGCGATCAGGAGCAGCGAGGCGGCGGCGCCGGCCGCGCACTGGAGGTGCAGCGCCGCGTCGCTCGGAGAGATCCAGGAAATCGTCGGCAGGATCCAGTAACGCCCGGCGCCCGTCTGCGCACGCACCCAGTCGAGAAACTCCGCCACCGGCAGGATGCCCCGCGCGCCGACGAGACCGTCGACCTGCACCCACAGGGACACGAACGCCGCGAGGAAGCAGAGACCGAGGAGGCGCAGGAAGAGCGCGTTCGCCGCGCCATACGTCGGCGCGAGCACCGAGCCTCCCCACAGGAGGCGCGTGACCGCCATGGCGACAGACCGGTGGCTCGCGACGAGCCGGTACAGGAAATCGAGAAGCGGCGCCACGCCGGGAACGCGGCGATAGAGGGCCAGGGCCGTGCCCGCGCCGGCCGAGCGGCTCGCCAGCGCCAGGACGGCCTCGGCGCCTTCGAGCACGGAGCCGTCGGGAAGAACGAGCTGGAATGCCCGTGCCAGGCGCTCTTCTGGAATCTCCGGGAAGCGCTCGGCGACCTCCTGCGAGGGCGCATAGTCCACTTTCGAACCCGTCCGGACCTTCCAGCGCGCGATCCAGAGACGGCAGAAGCCGCAATCGCCGTCGAAAACCGCCAGCGGGCGCTCGAGCGGGCTCGCGAGGCGCAGACCGTCGCCCACGCGCTCAGTCTAGAACGGCGCGCCGATCGGGAACGGACATTGCAATATGTTGGCGACCGAGGAGGGAACCCCATGAACACAGCCAGAAGCGCGGTTCTCGCTGCCCTGCTCGCTGCCGCCTTTGCGGGTGGCGCGGCGTTCGCGCAGGATGACTACGGTTCTCCGGACTCCGACATCCGCCAGACGGTGGCGCGCCTCGCGTACATTTCCGGAGACGTCTCGTTCGCACGGGGCGACGATCCCGACGAGTGGCAGCCCGCGGACGCGAACATCCCGATGACGCTCGGCGACCGCGTGTGGACCGCCGGCGGCCGCCTGGAGCTGCAGGTCCACGGCGGGAACGTCATCCGCCTGGCCAATGGAACCGACCTGGCCGCGCTGAACCTGACCGAGGACACGCAACAGTTCTCGCTGTCCGCGGGGATCGCGTCGTTCCAGATCCGGCGGCTCGGCGACGACGACGTCTTCGAGGTCGACACGCCCAATGCCGCCATCACGTTCGAGCGAACCGGCGACTATCGGATCGACGTGCGCGAGAACGGCGACACCCGCTTGCAGGTGCGGCGGGGCCGCGCCATCGTCGCCTCGGGCGGCGGTCAGGTCCCGCTCGGCGCCGGCGACGCGATCCTGATCGAGGGGCAGGAGCCGCCGCAGTACGACATGGTCGCCGTCGCGGCGCCCGACGGCTGGGACCGCTGGGTCGCCGAGCGCGACGCGCGCTACGCCAGCGTGCGCTCCTACCAGTACGTTTCCGCCGACATCGCGGGAGTCGAGGACCTCGACCGTCACGGACGCTGGCAACAGGTACCGAACTACGGATGGTGCTGGACGCCGGTCTCGGTGGCCGTCGGCTGGCAGCCGTACCGGGTCGGCCGCTGGATCTGGCAGGACCCGTGGGGATGGACCTGGGTCTCGACGGAGCCGTGGGGCTGGGCGCCGTACCACTACGGCCGCTGGGTGACCTGGCGCTCGAGCTGGTACTGGGTTCCCGTCGCGCCCCGCGTGGCGGTCGTCGCGTACAGCCCGGCCCTGGTGGCCTTCGTCGGCGGAGGGCCGGGTTTCTCCGTCTCGGTGGGGGTCGGCACCGACTACATCGGGTGGTTCCCGCTCGCCCCGCGCGACCCGCTCATCGCCTGGTGGGGCCGGCCGGCCGTCAACGTGAACGTCACGCACGTCACGTACGTCAACCGGACCTACGTCACGGTGGTCAACCAGACGACCTTCGTCTCGAGCCGCATCGTCACGAACAACTACGTCCGCGACCGTTCGGTCGTCAGCCGCGTCGAGCGCGCCCCCGTCGTGACCGGAGCGATCCCGATCGTGCCGACGCGCGAATCGATCCGGGTCGCGACGCGCCAGACGCCCGCGGCCCGTCCGCCGGCATCCGCCGTGTCCCGCTCGGTCGTCACGCGGGTCGCGCCGCCCGCCGCTCCTCCGCGCTTCGATGACAAGGTGGCCGTCATCCGCGAGAACCGCGGGCGGCCGGTGTCGGCAAGCGAGGCCAACCGCATCGTCACGCGCGAAAACCGGGAGGCCCCGCAGCCGGCGCGCGCCGTGCGCCCGGCCGCCGGAGAGTCCGGAGGCGTGACGCTCGCTCCGAAGACGGAAAACAGCCGGGCGCCGAAGCCCGAGCCCGTCGCGCCGAGTCGCGGACGCCCGCTCGCGACTCGGGAGCAACCGGTGGCTCCTGCGCGCGAGCGGCAGGCGCCGCCCGCGCGGCCGCAAACGGCGGAGCCCCCGGCGCAGGCGCAGGCCGCCGGCGCCGGAAGGTCCGCAAACCCGGGAACGGCCGACGGCTCGCCCCGTTCCGGCGGACCCGCAAGCCGCCAGCGGCGAGCCGTGAACGGTCGTCCGACCGGCCGGCGAGCCCTCCGCCCGCGCAGGCCTCCGAGCCGCAGCACTCGGCCCCGAGGCCAACGTCGCGAGAGGCATCCGCGCACGACCGCAACCAGCCGAGGGCGGCCTCGCCCCACGCAGCGGAACAGCCCGCCGCTGATTCCCGACAGTCAAAGCCCGCCCCGGCAGCGGCCGCCGCGCCCCCGGAACGCGGCCGCGAGCGAACCGCTCCCAGGCCCACGCCGACGAAGGCGTCGAAGAAGGAGGAGAAGAAGAAAGACGACCGCTGACGGCTCGCCGGACTCCTGGACCCGTGAACACCCGCCACCGTGTGGGTGTTCGCATTTATGTCCTGCTAATTCAGTGCTTTAGGTTAGCCACAATAATTGACTTTATTGTATAGATTCAAATATGCTCCGTGAGTCATGGCTTCCGACAACGCTTCGATACTCGAAATCACCAACCGGGAGTACAAGGCCGGCTTCGTCACCGACATCGAGTCGGAGTCGATCCCGCCCGGCCTCTCCGAGGACGTCGTCCGGCTCATCTCCTCGAAGAAGAACGAGCCCGAGTGGCTCCTCGAGTGGCGGCTGAAGGCCTACCGCCACTGGCTCACGATGAAGGAGCCGACCTGGCAGAACGTTCATTACCCTCCGATCGACTACCAGGCCGCCGTCTACTACTCGGCCCCGAAGAGGAAGAAGGACGCGCCGAAGTCGCTCGAGGACGTGGACCCGAAGCTGCTCGAGACCTACGAGAAGCTGGGGATCCCGCTCCGCGAGCGGGCGAAGCTCGCCGGTGTCGCCGTCGACGCGGTCTTCGACTCCGTTTCCGTCGCGACGACCTTTCGCGAACAGCTCTCGAAGGTCGGCATCATCTTCTGTTCCTTCTCCGAGGCCGTCCGCGATCACCCGGAGCTCGTGAAGAAGTACCTCGGCACCGTCGTCCCGTACACCGACAATTTCTTCGCGACGCTCAACTCCGCGGTCTTCTCCGACGGCTCGTTCTGCTACATCCCGAAGGGCGTCCGCTCCCCGATGGAGCTCTCGACGTACTTCCGGATCAACTCGGCGAACACCGGCCAGTTCGAGCGCACCCTCATCGTCGCCGAGGAAGGTGCGTACGTCTCGTACCTCGAAGGCTGCACGGCGCCGATCCGCGACGAAAACCAGCTCCACGCCGCCGTCGTCGAGCTCGTCGCGCTGGAGAACGCCGAGATCAAGTACTCGACCGTCCAGAACTGGTACCCCGGCGACAAGGACGGCAAGGGCGGCATCTACAACTTCGTCACCAAGCGCGGCGCCTGCCGCGGCCGCAAGTCGAAGATCTCCTGGACGCAGGTCGAGACCGGCTCCTCGATCACCTGGAAGTACCCGAGCTGCATTCTCCAGGGCGACGACTCGGTCGGCGAGTTCTACTCGGTCGCCGTCACGAACAACTACCAGCAGGCCGACACCGGCACGAAGATGATCCACATCGGGAAGAACACGAGGTCGACGATCGTCTCCAAGGGCATCTCGGCCGGCCACGGGCAGAACACGTACCGCGGCATGGTCAAGATCCTGGGGAAGGCCGACGGCGCGCGCAACTACTCGCAGTGCGACTCGCTCCTGATCGGCGACAAGTGCGGCGCGCACACGTTCCCCTACATCGAGGTCAACAACTCCACCGCGCAGATGGAGCACGAGGCCTCGACCTCGAAGATCGGCGAGGATCAGGTCTTCTACTTCCAGCAGCGCGGCATCTCGCCGGAGGAGGCCGTCAACATGATCGTCAACGGCTTCTGCAAAGTGGTCTTCAAGGAGCTCCCGATGGAGTTCGCCGTCGAGGCGCAGAAGCTGCTCGGCGTCAGCCTGGAAGGATCGGTGGGATAAGTGACACAGCCCCTGCTTCAAATCCGCAACCTCCACGCATCGGTCGCCGGCAACGAGATCCTGCGCGGCGTCGACCTGACCGTGAATGCGGGCGAAGTCCACGCCGTCATGGGGCCGAACGGCTCGGGCAAGTCGACGCTCGCGCACGTGCTCGCGGGCCGGCCCGGCTACTCGGTGACCGAAGGCCAGGTCCTCTACAAGGGACGCGACCTCCTCGCCATGGCTCCCGAGCTGCGGGCGCGCGAAGGCATCTTTCTCGCGTTCCAGTATCCCGTCGAGATCCCCGGCGTTTCCAACGTCTACTTCCTGAAGGCCGCGGTCAATGCCGTGCGCAAGCATCGGGGCCTGCCCGAATACGACGCGATGGAGTTCCTGGCGCTCGTCAAGCAGAAGGCGAAGCTCGTCGAGATCGACGAGGACCTCGTCAAGCGGCCCGTCAACGAAGGCTTCTCCGGGGGCGAGAAGAAGCGCAACGAGATCTTCCAGATGGCGCTCCTCGACCCGGCGCTCGCCATCCTGGACGAGACGGACTCGGGCCTCGACATCGACGCGCTGCAGGATCGTCGCCGGCGGCGTCAACCAGCTGCGCTCGCCGGAGCGCTCCATGATCGTCGTCACGCACTACCAGCGGCTCCTGAACTACATCGTCCCGGACTTCCTTCACGTTCTCGTCGACGGCAAGATCGCCCGCTCGGGCGGCAAGGAGCTCGCGCTCGAGCTCGAGGAGCGCGGCTACGCCTGGCTCGAGAAGGAGCCGCCCGCTTCCGTCGCGGCGCCGGCCGGAGCACGCTAGGCATGGAAGCGGTCGCCCTCGAGAAGGGCTTCGTTCCCGAGCCCCCCGCGTCCGCCGGCGAACCGGCCTGGATCGAGACGCTCCACCGCGACGGGTTCGCGCGCTTCGAGAAGCTCGGCTTCCCGACGGCGAAGGACGAGGCCTGGCGGTACACGGGGCTCCAGCCGATCACGGAGACGGCCTGGCGCCGCGTCGAGCGCGCGCCGCGCGTCGCGGCCATTCTGCCGAGGGGAGTCCGCGTGACACCGCTGTCGACGGCGCGCGGGGCCGAAGGGCAGATCGGCCGCATCGCGAGCTTCGAGAAGAATGCCTTCGCCGCTCTGAACACGGCCCTCTTCTCCGGGGTGCTCGTCGTCGAGATCGAGCCCGGCGCCGTCGTGGCCGAACCGATCGAGATCCTCCACGACGCCGGCGCCTCGACGTCGCCCGAGGCCGTGTACCCGCGCGTCCTCGTCCTCGCGGGCGAGCGCTCCGAGGCCTCGGTCGTCGAGACCTACACGGGCGGCGGCTCGAGCTTCACCAATGCCGTGACCGAGATCGCGCTCTCCCCCGGCGCCCTCCTGGAGCACACCAAACTGCAGGAGGAGGGCGGGCAGGCGCGCCACGTCCACACGCTCGCGGTCTCCCAGGCGCGCGGCAGCCGATTCACGTCGCACAACGTCGCCCTCGGCGCCGCCCTCGCGCGGACCGAGCTCACGACGGTGCTCGCGGGCGAGGGCGCCGAGTGCTCGCTCTACGGCCTCTTCGTCGGCCGGGACCGGCAGCACCTCGACAACCGCACCGTCATCGACCATGCCTCGCCGCACACCGTCAGCCGGGAGCTCTACAAGGGCATCATGGATGGCGCCTCACGCGGCGTGTTTCACGGGACGATCGTCGTCCGGCCCGACGCGCAGAAGACCGACGCCGTGCAGACCAACAAGAACCTGCTCCTCTCGCGGGAGGCGCTCGTCAACTCGACGCCCGCGCTCGAGATCTTCGCCGACGACGTCAAGTGCCGGCACGGCTCGACCACCGGCCAGCTCGACCCGGCAGCGCTCTTCTACCTGCGCTCGCGCGGCATCGGCGAGGAGGAGGCCCGGGCCCTCCTGACCTGGGCCTTCGCCTCCGACGTCGTCGGGAGGATCCGGGTGCCCGGGGTCCGGATGCGTGTCGAGCGCGAGCTCGGCGTTCGCCTGCCGGGCGCCGGCGCCGGGGAGGCCGCATGAGCACGGCCGTGCGCGAAACGGCGACGTCCTACGACCTCGCCGCCGTCCGCCGGGACTTCCCGATCCTCGCGACGAAGGTCTACGGGAAGCCCCTCGTGTACCTGGACAACGCCGCCTCGGCGCAGAAGCCTTCCGCCGTCATCGAGGCCGAGCGGCAGGTCTACGAGACCTGTTACGCGAACATCCACCGCGGCGTCCACTGGCTGTCGGTCCACGCCACCGACGCCTACGACGCCGCCCGCGAGAAGGCGCGGGCCTTCCTGAACGCCGCGGCAGCCCACGAGATCGTTTTCGTGCGAGGAACGACCGAGGCCGTCAACCTGGTCGCGCAGACGCTCGGCCGCCAGCGCGTGGGCCCGGGCGACGAGGTCCTCATCACCGGCCTCGAGCACCACTCGAACATCGTTCCCTGGCAGATGCTCTGCGAGGAAAAGGGGGCGCGCCTGGCCGTGGCGCCGCTCGACGAGGCGGGCGAGGTGGACCTGTCGGCCTTCGAGAAGCTCCTCTCTCCGCGCACGAAGATCGTCGCGGTCGCGCACCTCTCCAACGCCCTCGGCACGGTGCTCCCGGTCCGACGGATGGCGGAGCTCGCGCACGCGCACGGGGCCGTGGTCCTCGTCGACGGCGCGCAGGCCGCGCCGCGGATGCCGGTCGACGTGCGCGCGCTCGATTGCGACTTCTACGCCTTCTCGAGCCACAAGATCTACGGCCCGACGGGGGTCGGCGTGCTCTACGGAAAGACCGCGCTCCTCGAGGCCATGCCGCCGTATCAGGGCGGCGGAGACATGATCCGCTCGGTCACGTTCGAGAAGACCATCTTCAACGACCTGCCGTACAAGTTCGAGGCCGGCACGCCCAACATCGCCGGCGGCATCGCCTTCGGCGCCGCCCTCGACTACGTGTCGGCGCTGGGGCTGCCGGCGATCGAAGCCCACGAACGCGACCTGCTGACCTACGCGACGGGGGCGCTCTCGGCGATCCCGGGGCTCAGGGTGGTCGGCACGGCGCGCGACAAGGCCGGCGTTCTCTCCTTCGTCCTCGACGGCATTCACCCGCACGACATCGGGACGGTCCTCGACCGCGAGGGGATCGCGATTCGCACGGGGCACCACTGCGCCCAGCCGGTCATGGACCGCTACGGCCTGCCGGCGACGGCGCGGGCCTCCTTCGGCCTCTACAACACGCGCCACGAGGTCGATGCCCTCGCGGCGGCGATCGACAAGGTCATCGGGATGTTCCGCTGATGTCCGACCTGCGCGATCTCTACCAGGAAGTCATCCTCGACCACAGCAAGCGGCCGCGCAACTTCCACGCCCTCGCGGACGCCAACCGCAAGGCGGAGGGCTACAACCCGCTCTGCGGCGACCGCGAGACCGTCTACCTGGCGCTCGACGGCGATCGCGTCCGCGACGTCGCGTTCCAGGGCACGGGCTGCGCCATCTCGACCGCCTCGGCCTCGATGATGACCGAGAGCGTGAAGGGCAAGACGCGCGCCGAGGCCGAGGCGCTCTTCGAGCGGTTCCACGACCTGATCACCGGCCAGGGGCAGGCCGACGGCGCGGTCGACCTCGGCAAGCTCGAGGTCTTCTCGGGCGTGCGCGAGTACCCCGTGCGCGTCAAGTGCGCCACGCTCCCGTGGCACACGCTGAAGGCCGCCCTGGCGAGCGACGGCGCGACCATCTCGACCGAGTCCGAAGGCCCGCACACGGGAAGCGGAGGGGCATGATGCAGATGCGCAAGGAAGCCACGGTATCGCGCGACGTACCCGCCCGCGAGATCCCGAGCGGGACGCCGATCGTTCTCAAGGCCGGGGACCCGGTCATCATCACGCAGTCGCTCGGCGGCAGCTACACCGTCATGACGCCCGTCGGGTTCCTCGCGCGGGTGGACGGCAAAGACGCGGATGCGATCGGCGAGACGGTGGTCGCGGTCGACGCCGCCGCCTCCGAGGGCAGGACTCCGGAGGAGCTCGCCTGGGACCAGCTCCGCACGTGTTTCGATCCCGGAGATCCCGGTCAACATCGTCGACCTCGGGCTCGTCTACGGCTGCGCTCTGACGCCGCTGCCGGAGGGCGGGAATCGCATCGACGTCAAGTTCACGCTCACGGCGCCCGGCTGCGGCATGGGCGACGTGCTGCGCGAGGACATCCAGGGCAAGCTCCTGACCGTGCCCGGCATCACGGAGGCCGACGTCCAGGTCGTCTTCGACCCGCCGTGGAGCCTGCAGATGATGTCGGACGCCGCGAAGCTCCAGCTCGGAATGATGTGACCGGAGGCGCCGCGCCATGAAACTGACGTCGCAGGAAGAGTACGGGCTGCGGTGCCTGCTCCGCGTGGGGCGGGAAGGCGAGGGCGCGAGCCTCACCATCCCCGAGCTCTCGCGCGCCGAGGGCATCTCCGAGCCCAACGTCGCCAAGATGATGCGGATCCTCCGCCGCGGCGGGTTCGTGACGTCGACCCGGGGCCAGTCCGGCGGTTACGCGCTCTCCCGCCCGGCCGAGGACATCGTCGTCGGCCACGTCCTCGCGACCCTCGGCGGGCGGCTCTACGAGCCCGCCTTCTGCGACGGCCACTCCGGCCTCGAGCAGCTCTGCACGCACATGCCCGACTGTTCGATCCGTTCGGTGTGGCGGCGGGTCCAGAAGGCCGTCGACGAGGTCCTGGGGAGGATCACGTTGAAGGACCTCCTCCGGAGCGAGCCCGAGATGAACGCCTGGCGCGACGGCTCGCTGGCCCTTCCGACCTACTCGCCGCAGGCCTAGCGCGGCGCCGCGGGCGCCGGATCCGACCGGGGCAGCTCGAGCATCAGGATCACGACAGGCCGCCGCTTCTCCGGGTCCCTGACCGTCCCGCCCGGACCGAGCGCGGAGAGCTGCGCGTTGGCGAGGTAGTAGAAGACGTCGCCGGCCACGGCTCCCGTGGTCGGGATCTCGAACAGAGGGTTGCCTCGCTCGAGCACCTGTCCGGCCGTCACGCGGTCGCCGGACGGCGACAACGCGAAGAGGGCCACCCGATGCGGCTCGGCGCCGTTCTGGATCCCAACGAGCGTGCCCCGGTGGAGCGACAGGCCGTCGATCCCGGCGAGGCTGACGTCCTTCGGCCTCTCGAGCGGGAAGGAGCGCCCGGCCTCGCGCTCGAAGACGACGATCCCGGGCTCGTTGGCGACGTAGAGGAAGCGCTCGTCGGCGGAGAGGGCGATGCCGTTGGGATAGATGAGGCTCCCCGGCGGCGAGAAGATCTCGAGCCCATTCGCGCCCGGCCGCAGGCGATAGACGCTGCCCTCCTCGCTGTCGGTCAGATAGAGCTCGCCGTCCTTCGTCACCGCGAGATCGTTGAAGAGGTGCTTCCCGCCCGCGGGCGACGCGAGCTTCTGCCGCAGCCGGCCGCTCGAGAGATCGAACCGGAAGAGCGCCGAGCGCCGCGTCCCATCCGCAGCTTCGCTCTCGAGGCTGCAGGCCCAAAGGCTCCGCCGGACCGGATCGACCTTCATGCCGGCGACCTGGCCGAGCCCCTCCCGTCCCGTCGGAACGAAGTCCCGGATCCGTCCGTCCGCCGCGACGGAGACGATCTTGCGCTTCGCGAGGCTGCCGACGAAGAGCGTGCGGCCGACGGGGTCCCAGGCGATGCCTTCGGGGATGAGGTCCCTCTCGGGGAGCGTGAATGCGGTCACGCTCGACGCAATGGCCTTGGTGTTCTCGGCCATCCGGGGCAGGAGCGCGCGATATCCGGCCTGCTCCGAGAGCCCGGCGAAGGCCGGATCGGCCGGCGCGCCCCCGCCGTAGCCGACGGCGACGACCTGCTGCAGCAGGAGGATCGCGCCCGTGGAATCGCCCGAGAGGGCCTTCGCCTTCGCGAGCAGGTAGAGGACGTCGGGATGGCCGGGAAGTCCCGCGGCAGCCTGCTCGAGCTCGGCCGAAGCGCGGACGGCGTCCCTCGCCTCGAGCGCGGCGACGCCGCGCCGGTACGCTTCGATCGGGTCGGCACCGGGGAACCCCTGCCCGGCCGCAGCGGCCGCCGCGACCGCTGCGAAGAAGGCGAGCGCCGTCAGCGCGGGCCTCGGCCTCAAGCCGGAGCTACGCCCCTTCGGGGGCGCGGCCGAGCAGCCGCAGCGCCTCGCGCCACTGCCCGCGGGCGTGGGCGAGATGCTCCCGGTATTCCTTCCAGTCCTTGCGCCGCTTCTCGGAGACTTCGTTCCAGAGTGCGGCCGCCCGCTCGAGCGAGTGATGCGCCGACTCGAGGCGTTGCCGGATGGCTTCGGAGAGGTGCGAGGGCGCCGACGCGAGCTCCTTCTCCGCCCGGCCCATGGCCGTCTGGAGACGCGAGCGCTCGATCGCCAGCGCGGGCGTGCGGCGCAGGCGCCGCGCGAGGCCAACCGCGGACAGCGACCGGATCCACCACTTGCTCGGGTCCCACTGGTACCAGCGCAGGCCATTGCGGAAGTCGGTCGGGAAGCGGTGGTGGAAGTTGTGGTACCCCTCGCCGTTGGTCACGAGCGCCACCCACGGGTTGTCCCGAGCCGAGTTCTCCTCGGTGTACGGACGCGTGCCGTAGAGGTGCGCGATCGAGTTGACGAAGAAGGTGGTGTGGTGAATCACGACGACGCGGAGGAAGCCGCCCCACAGCAGACCGCCGAGCGGATCGCCGAAAGCCCAGCCGATCAGGGTCGGGATCCCCAGGCCCCCGCCGATGCCGATCAGGTTCGAGAATCGGTACTGGAGACGAACGAGGGGGTTCTTCTGCAGGTCCGGCACGTCGTCGAACTTCCGATCGGCCGCGCTCTTGTAGAAGATCCACACGATGTGCGCCCACCAGCCGCCGCGCTGGATGTTGTACGGATCCCAGTCGTGGTCCACGTAGCGGTGGTGCAGGCGGTGGTCGGAGGCCCAGTTCAGGATCGAGTTCTGCAGCGCCATCGCGCCGAAGAAGAGATAGAAGGCCTGGACGGCCGGATGACACTCGTAGGTGCGGTGCGCGAAGAGCCGGTGGTAGCCGGCGGTCACCGACACGCCGACGCAGGCGTAGAGCACGAAGAAGAGCGCCGGTTGCCACCAGGCGACCCCGTGGGTGAGGGCCCAGGCCGCCGTGCCGACGATCCCGACGATCGGCGACAGGATGAAAAAGGCGATCCGGACCCAGTCTTTTTTGCGTTCGTTCACGTCAGCTCGTTTCTCCGCCCGGGCGCGCGACCGCGGCCCAGGACCTCCATCGCCTCTTCGGTCACATCCACCACGATCTCCGCGCTCGCCTTCTTCTGCAGGGTCTCGATCAGGCCGAAAATCTCGGGCGCTCCGGCCCCGAGGTCCTCCAGCAGGACCGCGAGGTCGCCGTCGCCGTACAGGTAGCGGACGTCGAGCGTGCCCTCGTCGCGGCCGGAAACCCGGCCCACGAACGTCGCCTTGAATTCGTAGGGCGTACGGCCCGCCGGCTGGACTCGGATCTTCCAATCCTTATTCATGGACTTCCCCCGGCCGAAATCGGCCGTGCCGCGCCCCGACTCAGTAACGGTTTCTCCCGCCCCCGCCGCCGCCCCGGCCGCCGCCGCCCTCGCTCTTGGGCCGGGCGGGCGAGACCGTCAGGGCCCGTCCGGAGACTTCTTTGCCGTTCAAGCCGGCGATGGCCGCCTGGGCCTCCGCATCGTTGGCGAACTCGACGAAGCCGAAGCCCTTCGAGCGACCGGTGTCGCGGTCGGTGATGACCGCGACGGACTCCACGGCGCCGTAGGCCGAAAAGAGTTCCCGCAGGTCGGTTTCGCCCGCGTTATAGGAAAGGTTCCCCACGTACAGCTTCATGCTTCTGCCCTTTCGCGAAAATCTCCGAACCCTCGGCGACGCTCGGACGGGAGGGCCCGCCGAGGCGCCCTCACGCCTTCTCGCTTCGACCGTTCGGGATTGCCGGCAGGGGCCCGGAATGGGGCGAGCGGACGAGAACATCCAAAGGATAGCACGCGGGCGCGGGGCCGGCCGAAGGAGGGCTGGGCCATAATGCCGCGCCATGCGGATCCTGATGCTGGCGGCCGAGGCGGCGCCGCTGGCCAAGGTCGGCGGTCTCGCGGACGTCGTCGGCTCGCTTCCGCGAGCGCTCGCCGCGCTGGGTCACGAAGTCCGAGTCGTCATCCCGGGCTACGGCTCGATCGACTGGCCGCGCTACCAACCCCTGCGGGTGGCGCAGTTTCCGGTCTACACGCTCGGCGGCGAGCAGCGCGCCGATGTCTGGCAGACCGAGTCCGACGGCACGCCCGTGTACCTCGTCACGGGGGAGCCGATCCCGCAGGATCGGTGGATCTACGGCCGGACCATCGAGGAGGACGGGCCCAAGTTCGTGTTCTTCTCGCTCGCGGCCTTGTGGTCGTCCGAGGCGCTGTCCTGGAAGCCGGACGTCGTCCATGCGCACGATTCGCACACGGGACCGGCCGTCTGGTGGCTCGGCACGGAGGGTCGCGAGAACCCGTTCTTCCGCGACATCGGGTCGGTCTTCACGATCCACAACCTGCCCTACGCGGCGCAGGGCGCCGGGCGCTTCCTCGGCAACTACAAGATCCGCCGCAGCGACGCCCTCCAGGCGCTGCCCGAGTCCTACCGGGACTCCCTGATGGGGCTCGGCATCCTCGGCGCCGACTTCCTCTCGACCGTCTCCCCGACGTATGCGCGCGAGATCCTCACCGCCGAGGGCGGGCACGGGCTCGACGGCGTTCTGCGCCTGCGCTCGGACCGTCTCGCCGGCATCCTGAACGGGATCGACGTCGACTCCTGGGACCCGGCCGCCGACCCCGACATCGCGGCGAAGTTCGACGCGTCGACGCTTCCCGAGCGCGCTCGCAACAAGACGGCGCTCCAGGAGGAGGCCGGCCTCGAGCGGGACTTCCGGATGCCGCTGCTGGCGGTCGTGTCGCGCCTGGTCAAGGAGAAGGGCTTCGACATCGCGGCTCCCGCCGTACGCCGCTGGCTCGAGCGCGGCGGCCAGTTCGTCCTCCTCGGAACGGGCGACCCGGCGATCGAGCACGAGTACGCGGAGTTCGAGATGCGCTATCCCCGGCGGGCGAGCGTGCGCCTGCGCTTCGACGCTCGCTACTCGCGGCGCGTCTACGCCGGCGCGGACGCGCTCCTCCTCCCTTCCCGGTACGAGCCCTGCGGCCTCGCCCAGATGATCGGCATGCGGTACGGCTGCGTCCCGATCGCCCGCCGGACCGGAGGTCTCGCGGACACCGTCACCGACGCCGGCGACCCGGGAGGCACGGGAGTGATGTTCGACGAATTCCATCCCTGGGCGCTCTGGGACGCCCTCGAGCGCGCGTTGAAGGTGTACGCTCAACCCGCGAAATGGGTCGAGCTGCAGGCGAACGGCATGGCCCGCGACTTCTCCTGGTCGCGCTCGGCGAAGGAGTACGCGGCGCTCTACGAGCGCGCCCGGGCCGCGCGCGCGCCGGGCTAGGCCGGAGGCGATGAGGGCCCGAGCCGTCATCCTCGCGGGCGGCGAAGGCTCGCGCCTGGGCGTGCTGACCGAGAAGCGCGCGAAGCCCGCCGTCCCCTTCGCCGGAAAGTACCGGATCATCGACTTCACGCTCTCCAACTGCGTGAACTCGGGCATCTCGGACGTCATGATCCTCACGCAGTACCGCCCGCATTCGCTCAACGAGCACATCGCGTCCGGCCGGCCGTGGGACCTCGACCGGGGCTTCACCGGCGGCGTGCAGATCTACCAGCCTTACCGCGGCCGCTCGGTCACCGACTGGTACAAGGGAACCGCCGACGCGATCGCGCAAAACCTCTCCTTCGTCGAACGCGGCTCGCCGGACCTGATCCTGGTCCTCTCCGGCGACCACATCTACAAGATGAACTACGGCTGGCTCGTCGCGTTCCACCTCGAGAAGCAGGCCGACTGCACGATCGCGACCTTGAACGTCACGCGCGACGAGGCCACCCGCATGGGCATCATGGCGACCGACGAGAACCAGCGCGTGACCAAGTTCGTCGAGAAGCCGGCCGATCCGCCCGGCACGCTGGCGTCGATGGGCATCTACGTCTTCGGCCGGACCATGCTCTCGCAGGTGCTGACGGAGGACTCCAAGCGCCGCGACTCCTCGCACGACTTCGGCAAGGACATCCTCCCGCGCATGATCTCCGCGGGACAGCGGGTCTTCGCCTACCCGTTCCAGGGCTACTGGGTCGACGTCGGAACCACCGAAGCCTACTGGCAGACGCAGATGGACCTCCTGAAGACGCCGCCGCCGGTCGACCTGAACGACCGCGCCTGGATCGTCCACACGCGATCGGAGGAGCGGCCGCCGGTGGCGATTCACAACGGAGCCGTGATCCGCGACAGCATGATCACCGACGGCTGCATCATCTCGGCCGGCGCGCGCGTCGAGCGCAGCATCCTCTCTCCCGGCGTCTTCGTCGGGCCCGACGCCTGGATCCGGGAATCCGTGATCCTCACGGACACCTGGATCGACGCGGGAGCCAAGATCGAGCGCGCGATCGTGGACAAGGCCGTGCGCATCGGGCGCAAGGCCCGCATCGGCAAGGCCGCGCGCGGCGAGAAGCCCGCCGACGGCGTCGGCATCACGACGATCGGAAAGAACGCCGAGATCCCCGACGGCGCCACGGTGCGCCGCGGCACCGTCATCCACACCGACGTGACCGCCGAGCAGTTCATTCAGGCCCCGCGCAAGCGCGCGCCGCGGCGCAAGGCCGTGGCCGCACCCGCCTAGCTCGGACGGGAGGCCCGAAGGCCGGGACGAATCGGCAACCCGATCTCCGGCGGCCCGTACTCGCTCGCAGCCACTCGAAAGGAGCCGCCATGCGCGTCTGGACTTCCGCAACCCTGTTCCTCCTCGCCGCCATCGCCGCGGGGGGACCCTCCGGCCTCGACGCCGCCGATGCCGCCCGGATCCGCGCCGTGCACGACGCCTACCGCACCGCCTGGCTCGCCAACGACGAGGCCCGGGTTCTCGATCTCTTCACCGCGGACGCCGTGCTGCTGCCCCACCACGGCCTGGAGCCGGTCGTGGGAGAGGCGGCCATCCGCGCCTTCTGGTTTCCGAAGGACGGCCCTCCGACGACCGTCACCGCGCTCGAGCAGCCGATCGACGAGATCGGGGGCGCCTGCGATGTCGCCTATCTCCGCGGCCATTCGCGCGTCGCGTGGACCACCGGCCGCGGGAAGGACGCGAAGTCCGCTTCCAACGCCGGCACCTTCCTCACGCTGCTGCGCCGACAGACGAACGGGTCCTGGCGAATCACGCACCAGATGTGGGACGACCCGGCGCCGCCGGCCCGCTGAGCCCCGGCCGTCCGGTCCGCTGGCCCGCCGATTGCAACGACTCCCTTCTCGAGGTGCCTCTCGGTGAGGACACCCCGGTCAATAAGGAGGTTTCCGATGAGAAAGATGATTCTTTCGGCGGCGATCGCCTCCGCCATCGCGGCGGCGGCCATTGCGGCACCCCAGGAGCGGCCCCGTGACTCCCAGGAGCCCAGCGCGGTCCAATCCTCGCAGGCCCCGGCCAAGGCAATGCGTGGATCGGTCACGTCGGTCGACAACGAGTCGAAGAGCTTCGTCGTCAAAGACGAGGCCAGCGGCAAGGAAGTCACCGTGTACTGGAACGGCTCCACGAAGCTCAACGGCGATCTGAAGGTCGGCTCCCTGGTCTCGCTCGAGACCACCGAGCAGTCCGGCAAGACGGTCGCGACTTCGATCGAGGCGACGAGCGCGAAGAAACCCTACTGAACTTTCGCCACCGACAGTAGTGTTTCTTCGTGAATCGCGGGCCGGGGCAGTGGTTGACCGCCGCTCCCCGGCTCTTTCTTTCGGGACCCGTATCTCCGAGCTCAGGTCCCGGCTCCGCGCAACGCCCGGTCGAGCCAGTCGATCGCGAGCTCCTCGGCCCAGTAACGCGCCTGCCAGGGCGCCGGCCCCGACACGAACCCGATGTGGCCGCCGCGAGGCGTGACGCGAAACTCCACGGACGGCGGCGCAGCGCGGCGCGCCCGTTCGAGCGCCTCGGGCGGCAGAAACGGGTCGTCCTGCGCCGAGAGGCACAGGGTCCTCGACCGGATTCCGGACAGGTACCCGAGCGAGCTCGCGCGGCGATAGTAATCGTCGGCGCCGGCGAACCCGTGGAGGGGCGCATTGGCCGCGTCGTCGAACTCCCAGAACGTGCGTGCGGCCAGCGCGCGCGGCAGGTCGATCTTTCCGGCGGCCTCCGGAAAGCGGGCCCGCACCTCGGCGGCCTTCGTCTTGAGCGTGCCGAGAAAGCGCGCCGTGTAAGCGCGCCCGACCATCGTATCCAGATGCCGCCCGCTCGCCGCCAGATCGTAAGGCGTCGAGATCGCGACCGCCGCGGCCACGGGCCAGTCCCCGCGGGCCTCGCCGAGCCACTTCAGCAGCACGTTGCCTCCGAGCGAGACGCCGACCGCGACGAGCGGCGACGCCGGATCCCTGGCGGCGAGCGTGCGCGCGAGAAAGTCCAGGTCCTCCGTCTCTCCCGAGTGGTAGAGGCGCGGCCGCCGGTTCGGGAGCATCCGCGACAGCTCTCCGGGATCGCGCGCGCAGGAGCGGAAGTTCATCGCCGCGCCCCGCCAGCCCCGTTTTCGGATCTGGAGCAGGAGTCCCTGCGCGTAGACCGAGTAGGAGCTCCCCTCGAGGCCGTGGAGCACGATCACCCGGGGGCGGCCGGCCGGCCCCTCGACGTGGTCCACGACCAGCTCGTCGCCGTCCGGCGTTTCGAGGGTCTCGCGGCGCATCGGCACCTGCCGGCGTGAGCGGGCGAGGCGCCCCCAGACGGTCTGCAGGTGCGGACCGGGGAGCCATCCGGCGGGACGAAACCCGTCGGACGCGGATGAAGCGGCGGTTTCGGCGGACAAGAACCTTCCCCTTTTTCCGACGTAAGCTCTGCCGTCGGAATCGAGGAGGATGACATGAATTTCGCGTCGCGCCCCGTCGCCCGGGCCGTGATCGGCGCCTTCGCCGGCGCCCTGGCGCTGTCCGCGGCCCGGGCATTCGCCGCCGTGCCGCCGGCGGATTTCCAGATCCCGGTCGACTACTCGAAGCTGCCCAACGGCCTCAAGGTGGTGCTGTCCCGGGACACGACGGCGCCGGTGGCGGTCGTCGCGGTCTACTACAACATCGGCTTCCGCATCGAGCCCAGGGATCGGACCGGCTTCGCCCACCTCTTCGAGCACATGATGTTCCAGGGCTCGGAGAACCTGGGCAAGATGGAGTTCATCAAGCTCGTCCAGTCCAACGGGGGCGTCCTCAACGGCTCGACCCGCTTCGACTTCACGAACTACTTCGAAGTCGTCCCGGCGCACGCCCTCGAAACCGCGCTCTGGGCGGAGGCCGACCGGATGAAGGGCCTGGCCATCACGGCGGACAACCTCAAGAACCAGCAGGAAGTCGTCAAGAACGAGGTCAAGGTCAACGTCCTGAATCAGCCGTACGGCGGGTTCCCGTGGCTCGACCTGCCGCAGTACGCCAACACGAACTGGTACAACGCGCACAACTTCTACGGCGACCTGGCGCACCTGGACGCCGCGACCCTCGCGGACGTCGCCAGCTTCTTCAAGACCTTCTATGCGCCCAACAACGCCGTCCTCGTCGTCGTCGGGGACTTCGATCCGGCGCCGACGAAGTCGTGGATCGAAAAGTATTTCTCGCCGATCCCGGCCTCGCAGCTTCCGGCGAAGGCCGACATCTCGGAGCCGCGCCAGGAGAAGGAAAAGCGGGTCACCAAGGACGACAAGCTCGCCACGCGTCCCGCCCTCGCGGTCGGGTACCACACGCCCGCCCGCAACACGCCCGAGTACTACGCGATGGGACTGCTCGACCAGGTGCTGGTGCAGGGCAAGGACAGCCGTCTCTACCAGGCCCTGGTCCAGCAGAGCGGCCTGACCGGAGAAGTCGAGGGCGGAATCAACTCCGGCCTCGGCGACATGTTCAACATCAACGGGCCCACCCTGTGGGACGTCTCGCTCTTCTACGACAAGGACAAGACGTCGGACCAGATTCTGAAGGTGTTCGACGTCGAAATTCAGAAGGTCCAGACCACGCCCGTCGACCAGGCGACGCTCGACCGGGCCCTCGTCAAGGTTCGCTCTCAGCTCTACGACAAAATGGAGCAGACCGGCGGCTTCGGCAAGGCGGACCTGCTCGCCTCCTTCGCCCTGTTCGACGACGATCCGGGAAAGATCAACCGCATCGAGGCGGAGTTCCGCAAGGTCACGCCCGCCATGATGCAGAAGACCGCGCAGGAGTACCTCCGGCCGGGAAACCGCACGATTCTCGAAATCGAGCCGAAGGCCGACGGCAAGCAGGGCTCGCAGGAGAAGCCATGAAGAAGATCGCCGCCCTGTCTCTCGTCGTTCTCGCCGCCGCGCCGGCGCTGTTCGCCGACAAGCAGGCCCCGCCCGCGCCCGGGACGCCCCGGGGCTTCTCGGTCCCGAAACCGACCACACTGACGCTGGAGAACGGCCTCGGCATCACCTTCGTCCAGTACGGCACGATCCCCAAGGTCTCGGTGAACCTGGCCGTCCTGACCGGCAACGTGGACGAGAAAGCCAACGAGATCTGGCTCGCCGACCTGACGGGCGACATGCTCAGCGAGGGCACCGCCACGCGAAGCGCCTCGAAGATCGCCGAGGACACGGCGCGCATGGGGGGCGAGCTCGAAATCGCCGTCGGCTCGAACCGCATCGACATCGGCGGCGACGTCCTGTCGGAGTTCGGCCCCGAGATGGTCGCGCTCGTCGCCGACGTCGCGCAGCACCCGAAGTTCCCCGAGACGGAGCTCGCGCGGCTCAAGGCCGACCGGGTGCGCCAGCTCTCGATCGCCAAGAGCCAGCCGCAGCCGCTCGCGCAGGAGAAGTTCCGCGCCGTGCTCTACGGCGATCATCCCTACGGGCGCCTCTTCCCGACCGAGGCGATGCTCCAGGGCTACACGATCGCGCAGGTCAAGGACTTCTACGCGCGCAACTTCGGCGCGGCGCGGTCGCGCATCTACGTCGTCGGCCGCTTCGACGCCGCCGCGGTGGAGGCCGCCATCCGGAAGGCCTTCGGCGGCTGGAAGCGCGGCGCGGCGCCGAACACCTCGAAGCCGAAGCCCTCGAGCGAACGCGCCGTCTACCTGATCGACCGCCCCGGCGCCGTGCAGTCCACGATCAACGTCGGAATGCCGGTCATCGATCCCTCCAGCCCCGACTGGGACCGACTCTTCCTCATGAACGTTCTCCTCGGCGGCTCGTTCTCCTCGCGCATCACCTCGAACATCCGCGAACAGAAGGGCTACACGTACGCGCCCCAGGGGCAGCTCTCCAACCGCTACCGGGACGCGTACTGGGTCGAGATCGCGGACGTCACGACCAACGTCACCGGCCCGGCCTTGAAGGAGATCCTCGGCGAGGTGGACCGGCTCCAGGCCGAGCCGCCCTCCGAGAAGGAGCTCAAGGCGTTCCAGAACTACCGGGCCGGCGTCTTCGTCCTCCAGAACTCCTCGCGAGGCGGCATCACCGGCCAGCTCGAGTTCGTCGACCTGCACGGCCTGCCGGCGGACTATCTGAACGGCTACGTCGCGCGAATCTACGCGGTGACGCCGGAGCAGGTGCAGGAGATGGCGAAGAAGTACCTCCTGGACGACAAGGCCACCATCGTCGTCGTCGGCGACCGGAAGGTCATCGAGGAGCAGGTCAAGGCCTTCGGGCCCGTGAAGTGACGCGCGGAGAGGGCTTCGCCCTCCCCCGCGCGTCATCCCGAGCGTAGCGAGGGATCCCGAGCTTTTTCGCGAACGGCGGGTCGATTCCGGGATCCTTCGTCGCTGCGCTCCTCATCCAGGCCGGCTTCCTCTTCGCCACCTTCCCGTAAATCGGACAGCTCGGCACGTGGGCGCCGCGCAGGTAGCCCGTGCTCAGGAGGAAGGACTTCACGATCTCGCCGCCGGTGAAGACGAAGGTCGACTTGAAGAGACTCTCCCACGCCTTCGCCGGGCGCGGGTGATGCGCGTCGAGCCATCTCGCCAAGGAGCCGTGCGTCTCGCGGATCTTGAGGATGCGACGCGCGTTCTCGATGACGGCGGCGATTTTCAGCCGATTGCGGATGATGCCGGCGTCGGCCAGAAGGCGGCGCCGCTCGCGCGCGCCGAAGGCCGCGACGCTTCCGGGGTCGAAGCCCGCAAACGCGCGGCGGAAGTTCTCGCGTTTGACCAGCATCGTCAGCCAGGAAAGGCCCGCCTGGTTGATCTCGAGCGCCAGGCGTTCCAGGAGCGCCGCATCCGAGCGAATGGGGAAGCCGTACTCGCGGTCGTGGTACGGGCCGTGGAACGGATGCCCCTTCGCGGCGCGGCAATAGCTCATGAATGCTCCAAGATACTAGCGTCGGACGGGCGGGCCTCCGCGTGGGCGCGTATCATCGCGAAATGAAGAGGCTGCTGCTTCTCCTCCTCGCGGCCGGGATCATCGCCTATCTCGTCAAGACCCAGGGGCTGCTGACTCGCTCGACTCCGGCCGAGACCCGCGGCTCCCCGATCGACCGCGCCCGGTCCGCCGCCGCTGCGAGCGACGCGCGCACGTCCGGGGGCGCCGCGGTCGCGCGAGAAGCCGATCAGCCGTCGACCGGCGCCGTCACTGAAAACATGACTCCCGACCAGGTGCGCGCCCTCCTGGGAGCCCCCGACGATGTCTCGACGGAGACCACCGATTCCGGCGCCGCCCGCGAGACCTGGACCTACCGCAGTGTCGGCAAGTCCGTCGTCTTCGAGAACGGCATCGTGGTCTCCGTCCGCTAGCTGGGGTCAGCCCTGAAAGATTGACGTTTGGTGCCTGGCCTGAAAGATTGACGTTTCGAATCGCATTCAGGCGGCTCAGAGACCGGAATGTCAGACTGTCAGGGCTGACCCCAAGTGTCAGAGTTGCAGGGCTGACCCCATCTACCCATCTACGCGGTCGTCTTCTTGAATCGCGCGACGGCGAGCCCGATGATCAGAACCGTGTAGAGCGTCAGCCACGCCACGGGCTGCCACAGCTCCAGGAGTCCCGCTCCCCGCAGGATGATGCCCCGCAGCACCTCGATGAAGTATCGGGCCGGGATCACCCGCGACAGGATCTGGAAGATCTGCGGCATCCCGTCGATCGGGAAGACGTAGCCCGACAGGAACACGAACGGAAGCAGGACGAAGGTCGACATCTGCATCGCCTGCATCTGGGTCTTCGCGACGGTCGAGATCAGCATCCCGAGGCCGAGGACCGCGGCGATGAACAGGAGCCCAACGACGTAGAGCTCGAGCACCGAGCCCTGGATGACGATGCCGAAGAGATAGCGCATCAGGACGACCGTCATCGTGAGCTGAAGGTAGCCGATCAGGGTGAACGGCAGGATCTTGCCGAGGATGATCTCGACGCGGGTGGCCGGCGTGACCTGGAGCTGCTCGAGCGTGCCCCGCTCGCGCTCGCGAACGATCGCCGAGGCCGTGAACTGGATCAGCGTGAAGGTCAGGATGATGGCGATCAGACCCGGGATGATGAACGTCGCGGTCCTCAGGTCGGGGTTGTACCAGGGCCGCACGCGCAGGTCGACCGGCAGCGAGGGCCACTTCCAGCCGGCGCGGCCGGCCAGGACGCGGATCGAGAGCCCGTTCGCGATCCCCGACGCGATCGACATCGCCTGGCTCGACGTGGTCGTGTCGGAGGCGTCGACGATCAGGAGCGCCCGCGCCGGCGCGCCCCGGTGCGCGTCCTTGCCGAAGTTGCGGTCGATGACCAGGCCGACGGAGGCCTGGCCCGAATCGATGGCACGCCGCAGCTCCTCGTAGGACGACACGTGACCGACGATGCGGAAATACTCGGTCGCCGTCATCTTCGAGATCAGGTCGCGGCTCTCGACCGACTTGGCCTCGTCGAGGACGACCGTCTTCAGGTGCTTGACGTCGTAGTTGATCGCGTAGCCGAAGATCAGCGTCTGCATGATGGGAACGAGCAGGATCATGCGCAGCGTGATCCGGTCCCGCTTCAGCTGCAGGAACTCCTTCCACGTCAGCGCGAGAAGCCTCTTCACGACGCCACCGCCGCGCGCGGCGCATTCGCCTTGCGGCGCGCGAGGGACACGAAGACGTCTTCGAGCGACGGTTCCGCGTCCCGCGGCTCCCCGAGTCGCGCGAGACGCCCCCGGGCCTCGGCTACCCGCCCCCGACGCACGACCACGCGGAGGCGCACGCCGAACAGGTAAGCATCTTCGAGCGACCCGTCCTCCCGGATCCCGGAAAGAGCGGCGAACGGGTCGCCCTCCGGAACGACCTCGAAGATCCTCCCCTCGAGATCCGCCTTGAGCGCGACCGGCGTGCCCTCGGCGATCAGCGCCCCGTCGAGGATGAAGGCCAGCCGGTCGCATTGCTCGGCCTCGTCCATGTAGTGCGTCGTCACGAGCACCGTCATGCCCTGCTCGGCGGCCAGCTCGTAGATCAGGTCCCAGAAGAGCCGGCGCCCGCGCGGATCGACGCCTCCGGTCGGTTCGTCGAGGAAGAGGAGCTCCGGCTCGTGAAGGAGCGCCGCCGCGAGCGCCACGCGCTGCCGCTGGCCCGTCGAGAGCGTCTCGGTCAAAGTGGGCCGCAGCGAGGTGAAGCCCAGGCGCTGGCCGAGCCAGGCGATCCGCTTCTCGAGGTGTGCGGCCTCGAGGCCGTAGATCGACCCGAAGAAGCGCAGGTTCTCCTCGACGGTGAGGTCGAGGTAGAGCGAGAACTTCTGGCTCATGTAGCCCAGGCGACGCTTCCACTCCTCCGTGTCGCGCGCGACGTCGAGCCCGCCGAAACCGGTGGCCGAGCCGGACGTCGGTTCGAGCAGGCCCGTCAGCATCCGGATCGTGGTCGACTTGCCGGAGCCGTTGGGCCCGAGGAAGCCGAAGACGCGGCCCCGCGGCACCTCGAAGCTCACGCGGTCGACGGCCGTGAAGTCGCCGAAGCGCCGCGTCAGCGCGCGCGCTTCCAGAAACGTGCCGGGTTCGGCGCTCATGCCGCCTTCCCGTCTTCCTCGCTCTTCAGGACGAACACGTCCTCGAGCGACGGCGCCATCGGAATCACGTCGTCGGGTGACACGAGCCCGGACAGCCGCTGCCGCACCGTCGGTGCCAGCGCGTCCCCGATGCCCGCGGCGCCACGGACGTGGAGCCAGCTGCCGAAGAGCGAGACGTCGTCGACTTCGGGACAGGAGGCCAGCCGCTCGCGCACACGGACTCGATCCGCCGAGCGTACGACGAGGAGCCGGCGCGGGTACGACGCGACGATCTCCTCGCGGGTGCCGAGGGCCGAGAGCTTCCCCTCGTCGAGGAAGCCGATCCGCGAGGCGTACTCGGCCTCGTCCATGTACGGAGTCGAGATCACGATCGTCAGGCCCTCGTGATGGAGCTCGCTCAGGAGACCCCAGAACTCCCGCCGGGAGACCGGATCGACACCCGTCGTGGGCTCGTCGAGAAGGAGCAGCGGGGGCCGCGTCAGCAGCGCCGCGACGAGCGCCAGCTTCTGCTTCATCCCACCGGAGAGAGCGCCCGCGAGCCTCGCGCCGAAGCGATCGAGTCCCACGCGCGCCAGGAGGTCCGACGAGCGTCGGCCGGCCTCTTCGTCCGGGACCCCGTAGAGCCGGGCGCGCAGCCGCAGATTCTCGTCGATCGAGAGGTCCTCGTAGAGGCCGAAGCGCTGTGGAACGAACCCGAACGCGGTGCCGCGCTCGCGCTCCACGGTGCCGGCGGTCGGCGTCAGGAGCCCGGCCACGAGGCGGAAGAAGGTCGTTTTCCCGGCACCGTCGGGTCCGATGAG
Organism: uncultured Acidobacteriota bacterium; assembly: GCA_963810205.1. Taxonomy (GTDB): domain Bacteria; phylum Acidobacteriota; class Thermoanaerobaculia; order UBA5066; family Gp7-AA6; genus DAHUXD01. Next base: position 51,555 of record CAWEMP010000018.1, on the reverse strand, counting down.
ACCGAAGAGCTCGCCGGCGCGGATCGAGAGGTCCACGCCCTTGAGCGCGCGGTGACCCCGGAAGTCCTTCACGAGGCCGCGCGCTTCGATCACCGCGGGCCGCTTTCCGTGTCGACGGCGACGTTGGCCGGCTGGCCGGGCACGAGGGGCTCCTTCCAGCCGGCGAGAAGGTCGACTTTGGTCGAGTACACGAGGTTGACGCGCTCGGTTTTCGTCTCCACCGCCTTCGGCGTGAACTCGGCGTCGGGCGAGATCTCGGCCACGCGCGCCGGAAAGCTCCTCCCGGGAAAGGCGTCCACGGTCACGCGGGCGCTCTGGCCCGGGCGCACGCGGCCGAGCTTCGTCTCCGGGAGGAACGTGCGGACGTAGAGACGGTCCGCGAAGGCCATCGTCAGCGCAGGCTGTCCGGCCGCCAGCAGGAGCCCGGGCTCGGCCATGCGATGGAGGATGACGCCGTCGGCCGGGGCCCGGATCTCGGCTTCCCGGGCGACCGTTTCGGACTGCTTGAGCTGGACCCGGGCGCGGTCGGCGTCGAAGCGAGCCCCCTCGGTCTGGTCGCGGCGGGAGCCCTCGACGGCGAGACTCAACCTCTCCTCGCTCGCCTTCAAGGCCGCCTCGGCGCGCTCGAGCTCCGTCTTGGCCCGGTCGTGGTCGCGGACGGTGCCGACCTTCTTCTCCAGGAGGAGGTCCTGTCGCTCGAGCTCCCGGCGCTCGAGCGCCACGGCCGCGCGCCGGTCGCGAACTTCCGCCTCGGCGGCCGCGATTTCGGGCCGCCGGCTGCCGGTGGCGAGGTCCTCGTAGCGCGCCTGGGCCGAGCGCAGGCCCTCGCGGTCCCGGTCGACGGCGAGCGCCGTCTCGCCCAGGTCGAGCCGGGCGAGCACGTCGCCCGCCTTCACGCGGTCGCCCTCGCGGACGAGGACTTCGACCACGCGCCCGGAGACCTTGGGCGCGAGATCCACGAGCGGGGCCTCGATGCGGCCGCTCAGCTGGACGATTTTCCCGTCGTCCTCGGTCCGGCACGCCAGAAGCGACGCGGCGAGGCCCGCGGGCAGGAGTAGCGATCGAACGAATCTCATCGGGAACCTCCGGCGGCGGTGACGGCCGGCCCGTCGTCGGCGAACTGGATGTGGTGCTGTGCGAGCAGGGTTCCGCAGGCGCGCGCATAGTCGGCGAGCGCCTTGCGGTAGCTCGTGAGCGCGGCCGTCTCGGTGCGGGCCGCCTGCGCGAGCTCGTTCTGGCGCGTCAGGACGAAGAAGTTGGACGTCAGGCCCGCCGCGAAGCGCACGTTCTCGGCCTCGAGCTGGGTGCGCGCCGCGCGCAACCCCGCGCGCGCCGCCTCGATCGACTGCGAAGCGGCCTCGAGGGCGAGAGCCGCCGTCCGAACCTCGACGCCCACCCGTTGCTTCTCGCGTGCGAGAAGGATCGCGGCCTGCCGTCGTTCGGCGTCGGCGGCCGCCGCGTCCGCGCGCGCCGAGCGGTTGCCGATCGGCAGGCCGAACGTGAACCCGACCGTGGCGTCGGGAAACGCGTTCTCTCCGATCGTCCCGTAGGACCGGCCGAGCCCGCCGATCACCTCGGGTGGAATCGTGATCGGAAAGTTGGGGACGGTCACCAGGTCGGGGTTCACCGTGCCCGCCAGCCCGTACCGGCCGTAGGAGGCCACGAGATCCAGGCGCGGAAGGATGCGGTTTTTCGCGGCCTGGCTGTCGACGTCGCGCCTGGCCAGGCTGGCGGCGGCCTCCGCGATCTCGGGACGCCGGCCCGGCGCCAGCGCGAGGTCGGCGGACACGTCGAGCGGCACGACGGCCGTCTCGGGCGCATCGCTCGGCCGAAGGGTCTCGTCCCACAGCGGGTCGCCCGGATCGTCGAGCAGGAGCGTTTTCAGGTCGAGTGCGGCGCGCTGGGCAGCTTCGCGGGCCGCGTACAGGTCGACCCGGCGCCGCTCGATCTCGGCCTGCGGAACGGCGATGTCCGACTCGGAGAGAATCCCGGCCTCGATGCGAGTCCGCGTCTCGGACTCCTGGACCTGAGCCAGGCGCACGGACTCCTCCCGGACGGCGACGTCGGAGAGAGCCGCGGACAGCGTCCAGTAGGCCCGCTCCACGGCGGCGACCGTGTCGGCCACGACGGCCTGGAGCTGCGCCCTGGAGCGGTCGTGCTCGAGGCTCGCCACGCGGATGAGGCGGCGCTGCGGGTCGATCTCCCGGTCCTGCAGGAGCGGCTGCCGCAGGTCGATGCCCACGAAGGTCGAATAGGCCGGCGTCAGGAGCGTGAAGATGTTGTCGGTCGTCTCGCGGCCGATCGTCGTTCCGAGGCTCACCGTGCCTCCCGTCGGCAGGAGCTCCGTGATCGCGGCCTGGCCCAGGACGCCGTTCGAGGTCGGCCCGACCGAACCCGGCGGCGCCCCCGAGAAGATGAAATTGACGGCCTCGGTCTGCTCCTGCCACTGGAAGTCGAGGCGGAACTGGGGGTCGTAGCTCCCGTCGGCGCGCTGGAGATTGGCCGCGGCCACGTCCACGGCCTCGCGCTGGACGGCGATGTCCTGGTTCTTGCCCAGCGCCCGATCGATCGATTCCGCGAGCGAGATCTCCCGCGGCGCGGCCGACGCTCCGGCGGCGCAGAGGGCGATCGCGGCGGCGACGGCGGCTCGGTTCATCGTTTCCTCCTCCGGGAAGCGGGCGCGACCGCGCCTCGGGTCCAGATGTCGAGCACCGTGTCGAGGTACTCGTCGAGCGGCATCGGCTTCTCCAGCGCCTCGACGACGTGCTGCAGGAAGACGAAGGAATGCACGGTCGCAAAGAAAGCGAAGGCCGCCGCCCGGGGGTTCGCCACCGACAGGCGCCCCCGCTTCACCGCGCTGCGGACGTAGTCCTCGAGAAACCGCAGGTTCCTCTGGGGCGGCGTCGGCCGCGCATTCGGATCGAAGGGCAGGGGAACGCGGCCGATGCCCGGGAGCGTCTTGAAGTAGACCCAGCGGGCGACGATCTGCCCGATCCTCGCTTCGAGAAACGGGACCATCGTTTCGGCCACGCGGCGCAGCACCGCCCTCGGCTCCTCGGATCCGTCGAGCTCCTGGAGGAACGCGAGGGGCGCCATGTCCGGCTCGTTCGAGCCCATGCAGGCCAGAAAAAGCGCCCGCTTGTTCGGCGCGTGGCGAAGCAGCGCCGCGGGCGACACCGCGAGCTTCGCCCCGATGCCCGCGAGCGTGGCGCCTTCGTAACCGCGCTCGACGAAGGTCTCGCGCGCCGCCGCCAGCACCTGCTCCCGCGAGACCCGTGCCGTCCGCCCCATTTATAAATAACTTACCACTAATTTACTAATTCGAGTCAAGTCGCGCAAAACTGCGCTGCCCGGCGCCTGTCGCCCGTGTAACCTCTGCAACCTTATGATGGAGGTTAGCGCTTTAGAACGCATGCGTATCCATTCGGTCCAGGTCGCCAAGCCTCGAACCCTCGAGCACCGCGGCCGCAGGGTCCGCACCGCGATCTTCAAGGAGCCAGTCCTTCTATCGCGTCCACGTCGGACGCCTCGGCCTCGAGGGCGATGCCCAGGCGGACCTGCGCGTCCACGGCGGACCCGACAAGGCGGTCTACGCCTACGACCTCTCGGACTACGCCTACTGGCGCGAGACGCTCGGGCGCGAATTGCCTCACGGCCAGTTCGGCGAGAACCTGACGGTCGAGGGAATGCTCGAGACGGAGGTCCGCCTCGATGACGTCTACCGCACGGGCAGTGCGCTTCTCCAGGTCGTCTCGCCGCGAAGTCCCTGTTTCAAGCTCGCGATGAAGATGGAGGATCCGCAGTTCCCGAAGGCCTTCCTGCGGAGCCGCCGGACGGGCTTCTACCTGCGCGTCCTCGAGGAGGGCGAGCTCGGAGCGGGCGACGCGATCCAGCTCGTCTCGCGAGATCCCGCCGCGCCGACGGTCGACCAGGCCGTGCGCGACGCCTGCGGGATCTGAACCGCCGCCCGGCGCGGGCCGCTACAGCGTCGCCAGCAGCTGGTAGTAGTCCTCGGGCGTGTCGGACAGGCGGATCGAGAACCCGCTCGGAATCAGCCGCGATAGCGAGGGCGGAACCCGGAACGAGCGCACGACCTTGCCGCGTATGGGGATCCGCTTTCCCTCCGGCAGGTGCAGGTTCGCGGTCAGGAAAGTTCCGGGATCGGGCAGCCGGATGCAGCGCACGAAGATGCCCGTCGGCGAGACGTCGTAGGTAAAGCCGTTGCACGCGGCTCCCTGGAGGTTGAACTCGACGAGGAACCGCCGCTTCTTGCGCGCGAAACTGCGCCGCTCGGCCATTTCCAGGGAGATTCTCTGCCCACGTCGAGGACCGTTGCAAGAGGAAAGAACGGCCCTCCGGGCGGGCCCGCCTAGCCGGCGACCCGTGTGAAGACGACTCCCCGGACCCGTCCGGCGTCGAGCGTGAAGCCCGCCGTGCGACCCGGCCCCCGTCGGAAGGCGAGGCTCATCCCGCCGACCGTGAAGGCGTCTCGAACCGTCGGCGTGAGGGCCGCCTCCGGCTGGCCCCGGTGGCGAATGAAGAGCTTTCCGCCCTCGGCGACCAGGCGCCAGGACGTGTCGAGTTCCTGGCTCGCGTATGTCCCGGCGAGCCTCGCCAGCTCCTCCGGGCTCGGCGTCCAGCGCTCCACCGGCTCGAAGGTCTCGGTCTCGACCTCGCCGTCCTCCTCCGTCGTGATTCGCATACGGGGCCGCGCCCCGGGCGCGCCCGGCTCGAAGGCGGTCTCGCTCCGGATCCCGGCCGGTCCGTTGACGCGCCGGAAGAGATTCGGGCCGGCGGGAGACAGGCGATACGGCCTGCCGGCCACCTCCGCCACGAGGACCCCGTCCTTGAGCGACAGGATCACGAGCTCCCCGCTGACCGCATTGCGGTAGGCGCCGGTGAGGGCTGCGGTTCCCGGCGGCGCCGGCGCGGCTTCCGCCCTCGCCCCCGCATCCGCCGCGGCCGGCTGCATGAGGGGGCCCAGGTACAGCTCGGCGACCTTTTGGGCGAGCCGGCTCGGGTTGGCGGCTCCCCCGTTGTTGCAGAGGCACGCGACCGACAGCTTCTGTTCCGGGAACCGCATGAGCTGCGCGCGATATCCCGCCCACGAACCGCCGTGCGTGATGGCCGGAAGACCGCGGTACGTGCTCACGTACAGCGCCGAGGCGTACTCCAGTTTTTTTCCGCTGTTGAGCACCCCGACCTCGTGCATGGCCTCGAGAACCTTCGCGTCGCCGACTTTCGGGTCGTAGAAGTTCTGGTCCCAGCGCCACAGATCCTCGACCGTCGTCAGAACAGCGCCGTCGCCGGTCTGCTCCCAGTCGGACATGTCGATCCCGAAGACGCCGTTCTTTCCCTTGCCGTAGCCGGTCGCGCGGTTGGGGACGATCCGCGTGTGGGAGTCGTTGAACTGCGTGTGCCGCATGCCGAGCGGACCGAAGATGCGCTGCGCCGCGAAGTCCCGCAGCGATTGACCGCTGGCGCGCTTCACGATGACGGACAACAGAAAGTAACCGGTGTTGCAGTAGAGGTGCTCCTCGCCGGGCGCGAAATTGGGAGCCTTCTGGCGGGCCATGATGTCGAGAACGTCGGCGTCGACCGTCAGGTCCTCGGTCATCACGCCCTGGAGGCTCATGAGCTCGATGTAATCGCGCAGTCCCCCGGTGTGGTGCAGCAGGTGGCGGATCGTGACCGTCTTTCCGTAGGACGGGATCTCCGGCACCCACTTGCGCACGTCGTCGTCGAGCGAGAGCCTTCCTTCGCGGGCGAGGAGCTGGATCGCGAAAGCCGAGAACTGCTTCGAGGTCGAGCCGATGTCGAAGACCGTCTGCGGCGAATTGGCGACGCCGAGCTCCAGGTTCGCCATACCGTATCCGCGGGCGTAATCGATCCGGCCGTCCCGAAAGACGCCGAGGGCGCAGCCCGGCGTGTCCGACCGGTCGTAGTCCCGGAAGAGCTCGTCGACCTTCGTCCGGACGTCGGGCTCCTCGGCCGGCGCCTCGCCGGGCAGCAACGCGGCCAGCGTCAGGGCGGAGAGCAGCAACACGCGGCGCATGGAACCTCCGAAAGGGCGCCGGATTCTACTGTGGTCCGGCTTCGAACGCCTCGATCTCGCGGCGCCGCTCGGTCGAGAGCAGCACTTTGCGGCGCGCGCGCCAGTCGAAGCAGACCTGCGTCGTCGTCGCCTCGGCGACCACCCGCCCGTCCGCGCCGGTGACGCGATAGGAAAAGTCGAAGGACGAATTGCCCATCCGCGAGACGTGGATCTCGATCTCGAGGACCTCGCCCATGTGGGAGGAAGAACGGTAGTCGATCTCGCAGCGCGCGACGACGAAGTCGATGTCGAGAAACTCCATCGAGCCGCGCATCGCGAGCCAGTACTTCTGGCGCGCCCACTCGAGGTAGCGCAGGTAGGCGATGTTGTTCAGATGACCCATGGCGTCGATGTCGCCGTAGGGGACTTCCACGGAGAGCTTCAACTAGTTCGCCCTGCGGAAGCGGAATTCCTGCGACTTGCCTTCCTTCTCGAGAGTCGTCGCCAGCGTGTCGTCGGTGGGCCGGCGGTACGTCAGCCGGACCGTCCCCGGCACGCCCACCGCCGGACCTTCGAACGCCGCCTCGCGCGGCTTCCATCCCGCGAGGTGAAGCTCCACCGACTTCTCCTTCTCCTCCCGCCCGACGAGCTTCGGGTCGAAGTGGCGCAGGCGCATCACGATCCCGTCCGGCTCCAGGGTGATCGTCAGCAACTCGTAGATGCGCGTCTTTCCGCCCGAAACGTACCGCCACATTCCCATCATCGAATCGCCCTCGGGAGCGGTCCAGACCTCCTCCGAGAGATCGCCGCCGGAGTCGTCGATCCAGCGGCCGGCCATCCAGGAAAGGTCGGAGAGCACGGCGCGCGAGGGCGCCGGGGCCGGAAACTGCGCGAGCGCCGCGGCCGGCAGCGCCACGGCGAGAATCCGAAGGGCCCATTTCATGCGCGAACCATAGCCCGATGCCGGTCGATCCACCAGCCCCACGGAACGAAGAGCCACATCGCCAGGCCCGCGTATTCGACGACGCGCTCGCTCGGCGGCGGCGGCCCCGCGATCGAAGCGACCCAGGTCACGACGAGGAAGCCCGTGAGCGCCCAGAATGCCCACACCCCCGTCCGATCCTTTGCCGATGTCGACCGGAGGTACAGAGCGACGCCGCCGCCGAAGGCGATGCCCTCCGCGACGACGGTCAGGGGCACGGAGTTCCACAGCGACAGCCCCGCGTAAGGACCCCCGGGTCCCACCGGCATGTCCGGCCGATGCACGACGACGTCGAGCACCCAGTGGCTCACGACCCCGACCGCCAGCACCCAGGCGCCTGCCCGGCCCCTGCGAAACACGAAGTACAGACCGCCGATCAGCACGCCCCATGCCGCGAGTCCGAGAAGGCTGTGGCTCCATGGGTAGTCGTAGAAGTCCATCGGCGTCACCCGCGTGGCCCCCGGGGCGATTCGAAAGTGCTCGACACCGGCGAGCGCCGCGACCCAGAAGAGCAGATCCGCCCACTGGGTCGCGAGAAACAGCGTCCCCAGCGACACCGCGGGGGCGAGCCTCTTGCCGGCGAGGGCCAGACCGAAGTGGCCGAGGAACATGTCTCTATCGTCTCCCGAGAATCCCGGAGCCGGCTCCCCGATACCGAAAGTCAGCGCCGGCCGTGCGCGATCCGAACCGCCTCCGGGAGGCGGCGCAGGCGCAGCATGGCGAGGATACCGAGGGCGGGGCCGGGCGCCAGAACGACGAAGGCCCAGCGCCAGCCGACGGTGCGGGCCAGGCGCGGAACGAGCTCGATCGAGGCCATCGTCAGCAGGAAGCCGACGCAGGTCTGCACCGTCAGCGCGGTGCCCACGTACTGCGGGTCCGAAAGCTCCGTCACGCAGGCGGAGAACTGCGCGGAGTCGGCGACGATGGAGGCGCCCCAGACGACGGCGACCGCGAGCAGCACGGTCGGGCTCCCGCCGAAGAAGAAGCCGATCGATCAGACAACAGGCGCCGGACAGGCCCATCGCCCACGAAGTCACGGCCGTGCGGCCGAGTCGGTCCGCGGCGAGCCCGGCGAGGACGCATCCGGTCGCGCCCGCCCCGATCACGAAGAACGCCGTCAGCTCGGCGAGAGCGGGCCGGGAGACGCCCCGGGCCGCGAAGCTCTCGCGCACGAAGACCGGAAACCACGTCCACATCGCGTAGAGCTCCCACATGTGGCCGAAGTAACCGAAGTCCGCCAGCCGCACGCCGCGGTTGGAGAAGACCTTCGCGATCTGCCCGACGTCGAAGCGCGCCGGAGGCGACGCGTGCGGCCCGTCGTGGACGAACACGAGGACGATCGCGCCGCCGGCGACGGCGAGGGCCGACACGGCGAGCACGTTCACCCGCCAGTCGGCGCTCCCCACGGCGTTGACGAGATAGGGAAAGCCCTTGCCGAGCGAGATGCAGCCGACGAGGACGCCGAGCGCCATGCCGCGGCCGCGGCGAAACCAGCTCGCCATGATCTTCATGCCCGGCGGATAGACACCGGCGAGGAAGAACCCGACGGCAAAGCGCAGCGCGACTGCGCTCGCGGCGCCCGCGGGCCGACAGGGCGAGGGCGGCGTTGGCGGCGGCGCCGAGGAGCGGCGGACGCGGCGAAGAGGCGCCGGGTCGAAAAGACGTCGGGCAGGTTGCCGAGGGCCGATACGAGCGTTCCGGCGACGAAGCCGAGTTGAACGGCGAGCGTGAGCCAGGCCGCGGCCGAGTCGGACAGCCGCCACTCGGCCTTCAGGGCCGGCGCCACGGCGGAGCCCGAGAACCAGAGCGACATCGCCAGGAGCTCGGCGCCGGCGATCAAGGCGAGCGCCCGCCAGCGCTCGGAGGACTCGGGTGCGGCCGGGGCCGTCATCCCGGCAAGCTTGCCACAGCGGACGCGGCCGGAAGGACGACGCCTCCCGGCCGCGGCGCGACTAGAGGGCTCTCAGGAAAACGACGAGGTCCTTCTTCTCCGCCTCGGTCAGCTTCGTGCCGCCGACGAGGTTGAAGAACTCCACCGTGTCTTCGATCGTCATCAGGCGGCCGTCGTGGAGGTACGGCGGCGAGTCCTTGAGGCCCCGCAGCGGAAACGTCTTGATCGAGCCGTCGCCGACCATCGTCATTCCGGCGATCGTCCGTTTGGTGTAGAAGCGCTCGGTCTGCAGGTTGTGCATCGAGTTGTCGGTGTAGTACGGCGCCGGGTGGCAGGTCGCGCACTGGCCCTTACCGAAGAAGACTGCCTGGCCTCGCATCTCCTGGGGTGTGGCGAGTGCCGGGTCGAGCTTGCCGTCGATGCCGAGCCTGGGAGCCGGCGGGAAGTCGAGGAGCTCTTCGAACTCCGACATGAAGTGGACCTGACTGCCCCGCTCCAGGATGTTGACACCCTTCTTCGTCGCCATGACCGGGTCGCCGTCGAAGTAGGCCGCGCGTTGCTCGAACTCGGTGAAGTCCTCGACGGACTTGAGCGCCCGCTGCGACCCGAAGAGGCGCTGGATGTTGACTCCCCGCAGAGTTGGCGTCTCGATGCGGTGCCGCAGGGCCTGCGGGCGAATGTCGCCGACCAGGTGCGCGGCGCCGTTGGTGTGGCCGTTGACGTGACAGTCGAAGCACGTGACGCCCATGCTGGGCCGGGCCGAGCGCCGGTCGTCGGTCGCATTGAACTGCTGCTGCGGGAACGGCGTGACGAGCAGCCGGAGCCCCTCGAGTTGTTTGGGATTGAGGATGTCGATGAAGATGTTCCAGTAGTTCTCGAGCGTGACGAGCTTGCCCTGCGACACGTCGCCCATCTCGGGGTGCGTCGTGAGGTAGATCGCCGGCGGGAACTCGGGCAGCACGGTGTCGGGGAGGTCGAAGTCGAGGTCGAACCGGGTCAGGTCCCGATCCGTCTGCCTCTTGACGTCGTCGATCGTGAACTTGGGAAAGATCATCCCGCCCTCGGGATGATTCGGATGCGGCAGCGGCAGGAACCCCGCGGGCCACAGGTTCTTCGCCTTGACCTCGGCCGGCGACATCGCAGCGAGCTGATCCCAGGTCACTCCGGACGGCAGCTTGGCTCGCACGCCTTCCTGCACGGCCTTGCCGCGGGACATCGTGACGCCTTTCGCCGGCCGATCCGAGAGGTCGTAGCGCTCCGCCAGGAATTGCGCCGACGCCTTCATGATGCCGGGCCGGGCCTCCGACATCTTCTTCATCGTTTCGGCGAAGGCCGTCGCCGACGACGAGGGCGTCGCCGGATCGGGCGGCGCGGCGTGCATGACCAGAGCGCTCGCGACGAGGGCGGCCGCCCCCAGCGCCCCGAGAACGGCAGGCCACCGAATCGTTGATCCCTTCATCCCCCACCTCCCCGCATCGAAGCCGAGAGGGGACGTCCCTCCCGGAAGAACGCGTCTAGTCCCGGTTCCCGCGGGCGCAGCGCGTGCACAGGCCGAAGACCTGGACACTGACCGTGCGCGCGACGAATCCCCGCAGCCGCCGTGCCGGCTCGACGGCGTCGAGCTTCGAGTCGTAAAAGTCGATCACACGCCGGCAACGGGTGCAGATCAGGTGGTGGTGCCGGTCGAGGTTCGCGTCGTAACGCTTGGCGTCGCCGGCGACGTCGACTTCGCGGGCGAGCCCGAGGCCCACGAGCGCGTCGAGCGCCTTGTAAATCGTGGCGAGGGACAGGGACCGCATCTTCGGGTGGACCCGGCGGTAGAGCGCCTCGGGGCTGGGGTGGTCCTCGGACTCGAGCAACGCCCGGTAGACCGCGGCGCGCTGCGGCGTCACGTTCATCCCCCGGTCGCGGCAGAGCCGGGCCAGGTCGTCCATGCGACGCTCGATGGGCCCCTCGGCCGGGCGGTGATTCAATGCCCCGGAACCTCCTCGCGGCGAACGATTCGCTACGGAGAAGCATTCTCCATTACTAAACCGTTCGTCAAGCGGTGGAAAAAAGCCCGACCCGAAAGAATGACGCACGGAGATCAATACGAGCAAACGGGTTGTGGTGCACGGCGCGGGCTCCTGCCGCGGCGCGGTCGCCTCAGGCGAGGTCGAATGTGAGGAACTCGGAGGGAGCGGAGCCGGAGGCGGCGAAGCGGAAGGCGGACTCGTCCGAGGCGGCGAGACCGTCGCCGGCTGAGAGGGCCTGTCCGTTGACGTCGAGGCCTCCCCGCAGAACCTGGACCCAGAGGTGGCGGCCCGGAGCGAGTGTGATGGCAGCGGACTGCCCCGGCTCGAGCAGCGACGCATACATCCGAACGTCTTGCCGGATGGCGATCGAGCCGTCGTCGCCCGCGGGCGAGGCCACCAGACGCAGCCGTCCCCGCTTCTCGACCGCCTCGAACCGCTTCTGGTCGTAGCGGGGCGGCAGACCCTCCTCGCTCGGCATGATCCAGATCTGCATGAAGTGCACGGGCTCGGTCTTCGAGGCGTTGAACTCGCTGTGGCGAACGCCCGTGCCGGCACTCATGTACTGCACGTCGCCCGGCGTGATCACGGATCCCGTTCCGAGGCTGTCCTGGTGCGTGAGCCCTCCCTCGAGCACGTACGAGACGATCTCCATGTCGCGATGCCCGTGCGTCCCGAAGCCCTGGCCCGGCTGAACGCGGTCCTCGTTGATGACGCGCAGGTCGCGAAATCCCATCGCGCGCGGGTCATGGTAATCGCCGAAGGAGAACGTGTGGCGGGTGTCGAGCCAGCCGTGGTCGAAGTGCCCTCGCTCCTCCCCGCGCCGGATCCGGATCATGTGACACCTCCGGCCGAAACTACGCCCGCCATGGCGCGATCGGTTCAGGACCGCGCCGGGCGGACGCAAGGGACCCGTCCCAGGCGCGATGGCCTCTCGGATGACTCGGGTCAGAACACCAGCGCGCCGTGCGCCGACCAGCTATCCCCCGAGATGTTGTCGACGCTTGCGCCGTAGGAGCTCCACCACGTCCCGGAGTCCGACGTGAACTGGAGCGCAATGTCCCCGTAGGAACCGTCGTTCGGGATTCGGACCTGCATCATCGAGTATGGCAGGAACGCTGATCGTGAACGACGAAACCGTCCCCCCCACGATCGAAACCGTGAACGTGCGAGCGACGGTGTCGAAATTGACGACGCCCGCGTTGGCCCGGAAATTCTGATCCGAGCGCAGGCCCAGCGCGGTCGTCCGAGCTCCGGCCGGGGCGTCGTGGACCGGTACGGCCGGGAACATCTGCGAGAGCGTCCCGCCTGCGGCGTTGGTCTGAAAGAGGCGCGCCGAGCCGTCGATTCGGGCTTCGGTGTCGAGGTCTCCGCTGCTGTTGACGCCGATGATCATGATCGAACCCAGTCCATTGTTGATCCCGAGCGCCGTCCCGAAGAAGTCGTGCCAATAGGTCATGAAGTTCGCGGGCAACGTGTAGGTCCGCCCCGCGGCGCTTCCGTTGTTCTTGCCCTGTTCCACGAAGTAGATCGCCAGCTGTTGCGGAGTCGACCGGTGGTTGATCAGCATGAGGTCCGATTGCCAGCCGGGGATCTTTCCGAGGATCGGGAAGAGAAGGTCCGTCGAGGCCGCGTCGAGAACCAGAGCCTTTCGGCGGAAGCCGCGCAGATCGTCGAGCGCCTGCCCGATGCTCCTGCCGCCGTCCGCCGGGAGCGCCCGTGTGCCTTGCTCAACTCCGAGAGAAGACGCCTCGCCCGCCAGGCGAACCGAACAAGCCAGGAAGGTCGTCGCCAGAACCAGAAGGCGCCGTAGCGAATCCAACTCCGAAGGCCATCGGACGTGCATGGACATTTCACTTTCTCGCCGCCGACCGGGGACCGGGCTGGCGTTGGCGAAGCCGCAGCCCGTTCGTGGGTTGCCAGAGTCCGGCGTTTCCTCAAGTGTAACCCGTCGTGCGCGGCATCGAAAAGCCCCGGCGCCAACGACGCCGCCAGGAATGGCCGGGGACCGAGGACGCCGTCGAGGACCGCCAATCGCAGACTGCCCGCACCCTGCAGACCTGCGGCGCGCGCTGAGCCAAAACCGACGCTACCGCTCCCGCCACCACTCCGGAATCTCCGGCGCGGCGTCCGGCTCCACTCTCTCGCCCGGTCGCGGGACGAGCAGCCGGACGCCCCGGGCGCCGGCGGCGGCCGAGGCGCGGAGCACGGGCTCGTTCCAGTCGTGGAAGGCGAGATTGAACGTCGCCCAGTGGACGGGGATCAGCGTCCGCCCTCCGAGCTCGACGTGCGCCCGCACGAGCTCCTCCGGCGTCATGTGGACGTGCGGCCACGTCGGCCCGTAGGAGGCGAGACTCATGAGGGTCGCGTCGAAGGGGCCGTACCGGGCTCCGATCTCGCGGTAGTCATCGAAGTACCCGGAGTCGCCGCTGTAGTAGACGCGGCGGCTCGGCCCGGCGAAGACCCAGGAGCCCCACAGGGTCGCGTCGCGGTCCGTGAAGCCGCGCCCCGAGAAGTGCCGGGCCGGCGTCAGCGTCACCGCCACCTCGCCGACCAAGCGCGACTCGTCCCAGTCGAGCTCGTCGATGCGCGCCGCAGAAACGCCCCAGCTCTCCAGATGCGCTCCGACGCCGAGCGGCACGAGAAAACGCGCGCCGCGCGCGTCGAGCGCTTCGATCGTCTTCATGTCGAGGTGGTCGTAGTGATCGTGCGAGACCACGACCGCGTCGATCGGCGGAAGCTGATCCATCGGGAGCGGCGGCTCGAAGAATCGCCTCGGCCCGATCCAGTCCGACGGCGACACGCGCTCGCTCCACACCGGGTCGGTCAGGACGCGAACGCCGTCGATCTCCACGAGCGCCGTGGCGTGGCCGAGCCACGTCACGCGCAGGCCCGAGGCCGGCGCCGCGTCGAAGTCCGCGCGGGACACGGGGAGAACCGGTATCGGGCGCGTCGGGTAGCGAACTTCGTCGCCGGCGACCTGGAGCCGCAGGGTCTCGACGAGGCGGCTCGGTGCCACCGTTTCCGTCGGCACGCGGTTGCGGAAACGTCCGTCCTTCCACTGGGGCGACGAGCGCACGCGCGCCAGCCGCTCCCCCGCCGCCGAATCCCCGAACGCCCGCAGCCAGTCGGTCGATCGTGCGAAGGCGACCGCCGCGGCGCCCGCGGCCGCGAGCGCCGTCACGCCCGCCACGCGGCCCGCCCGCCGGGGCCGCGACCGGTTGCGGTCTCTCACCGCGAGGCTCCCGCCGCCGGCGGGGGCGCGTCGCCGAAGGAGATGTTGCGGCGCTCGAGCAGGACTCCCGTCGCCCGAGCGAGCTCGGTCGCCGCCCGCCGGTAGTCGGTCAGCGCGTCGGTCTCGGTGACGCGGGCGACCGTGAGCTCGTTCTGGCGCGTCAGGACGAGAAAGTTCGTCGAAAGGCCGACCGCGAAGCGCTCCTGCTCGGCATAGAGCTGGACCTGCGCAGCCTCGAGGCCGGAACGCGCCGCCACGACGCGCTGCCGCTGGGTCTCCAGAGCGCTGAAGGCGTTGCGGACTTCGCCCTCGACCTGCTGTCCCGTGCTCTGGAGGTTGACGATCGTCTGCTCGAGCTGCGACCGCGAGATGGCGAGGTTGGCCTTCGCCGTCCGGTTCTGGATCGGCAGCGAGAAGGCGAGTCCCACCGCGTAGTCGGGGAACCGATTCTCCGAGATCGTCCCGTACGAACGGCCACTCGCTCCCAGCAGCGGCGGCGGCACCACGATCGGCTGGCCGTCGAAGCTCTCGGCGTCGGGATTCGGGGCGCCCGCCAGGCCGTTGCGGGCGTAGGCGGCGACGAGGTCGAGCCGCGGCAGGACGTCGCTCTTGCGCGCCGCAACGACCACTTCGGCCACGCTGCGTTGCGCCTCGGCCGCGACGAGCTCGGGCCGCTTCAAGCGAGCGGAGGCGAGCGCGGCCTCGAGGTCGGGCTGCTCGAACTGTGCGTCGGGATCGTCGGTCGGACGCAGCTCGGCGGCCCAGAGCGGGTCGGCCGGATCGGCCAGGATGAGCTGCTTGAGCTCGGTCTCGGTGCGCACCACGGCCTGCTGCGCGAGAGCGAGGTTGCCGATCCGGCGCTCCCGTTCGGCCGTGGGCTGCGCGATGTCGGTCTCGCCGAGAACGCCGGCCTCGACCCGGCTCTTCGTCTCCTCGAGCTGGCGCTCGGCGAGCTCGACGGAGCTCTGGATCGACGCGACGTTGCGGCGCGCGGCGACGAGGGTCCAGTAGACCGAGTCGACCCGCGTCACGGTGTCCGCGACCGACGCGCGCAGCTGCGCCTCCGTCTCGCCCCGCTGGGCCACCGCGATGCGAATGGCTTCGCGGGCAGGGTCGATCGACAGGTCGCGCAGGAGCGGCTGCCGCAGCGCGATGCCGGCGAAGGTCGAGTACGCGGGCGACAGAATCGTGAACACCGCGTTGGTGGTGTCCCGTCCCCAGCCCGTCGTCAGGTCCACCCGACCCCCGGTCGGCAGAAGCTGCGAAAACGAGGTCGAGATCGTGGCATCCGTCATCGTCGGGGCGAGCTCGCCCTCGGGCGCTCCGGAGAACTGAGAATTGATCGGGTCCGTGTGGTCCCGGTATCTCCCCTCGGCGGTCCAGAAGAGGTCGTACGCGCCATGAGCGCCAGTGACGGCGGCATCGGCCTGCACGAGGTTCTGGCGCTCGACGGAGAGCGCGTTGTTCTTCTCCAGCGCGCTCCGCGTGGCCTCGGCCAGTGAGAGGCCGACGGGCTCAGGAGCCGGGCCGGCGCCGAGGGCGGCCGACGCGGCCAGGACAGAAACGAGTGTGGCAAGCCGTCGCATTCCTTTACCCCTTTCCATTGAAAAGGCGCCGATACTACACGGGACATACGAACTACACGTGTCATACGACTTCGATTCACGACATTCGCACGCGCTCCATACGGCGAAATTGGCCATAGAATGCCCCTCCGAAAGGACACACATACCGTGAGACGTAAGACCAAGAAGACTCTGAGACTGTCCGCTGAGCACGCGTCGCTCGCCCTGCAGATGCTGCTCGAGGACGGCAAGATCGTCGCCAAGGACGTCACCAGCGCCCTGAAGCGTCGCGAGAAGACGATTCGCGACCTGCGCGCCCGCCTCTCGGCCCTCGGCGAAGACGTCGCGGCGTCGGTCGCGAAGACGGCGGCCCGCGAGGGACCGAAGGCGCGTCGCGCCATTTCTCGCGCGCAGCGAACCGCGCGCCAGGCCCAGGGCCGGTATCTCGGCGCCATCCGGAGGCTCTCCAAGCAGGCGCGCGCCCGCGTGAGGGCCATTCGGGCGGAGTCCGGGATCGACGCCGCCATCCGCGCGGCCGCGAAGATGGCGAAGTAACCCCCGCGGCCGCCGGCCCTGTTAGAATCAGCTGTCAGATCCCTGACAGCTTTTTTTTCATCATGACGTCTCCGGAGGGAAGCGGGATCGGAGTACCGCCGCGAGTCGAGCGGACAGACGGAGACTTGCCCGTCCCCTCCCCGCCGGAAAAGGACGCCCCGCAGGCCGACCGCGGCGATGCTCTCCCGCTGGAGCTGATCGCGAGCACGGGCGACGGCCTCCTCGCGTACGACCGCAATCTGCGTCACACGCTCTGGAATCCCCGTATGGAGGAGCTGACGGGAGTCTCGCCGGGCGCGGCTCTCGGTCGCGACATCCTCCAGGTCTTCCCCCTGCCCCGCCAGAAAGACGCGGCCGCCCTTCTCGAGAGGGCACTGGCCGGCGAGACCGTCACCTCGGACGACTTTTCGTGGCCCTCGTCCGCGAGGCGAGCGCTGGCTCTCCGCCGTCTTCTCCCCGCACCGCGACTCGACCGGCGGGATCCGGGGGGTCGTGGGCGTCGTCCGCGACGTCACGGCGAGGCGCCGGATCGTCGAGGCGACAGCCCCGGTCGCGCTCGAGTTCCGCCGACTCGTCGAGCAGTCGGTCGCCGGAATGTACCTGATCCAGGACGGCCGCTATCGGTACGCCAATCCGAAGTTCGCGGCGACGCTCGGCTACACCCAGGCCGAGATCCTCGACCTCGAATCCGTCGTCAGCCTCGTCGCTCTCGACGACCACGCACTCGTCCTCTCCCGCGTCCGGCAGACGCTCGAGGGCAGCGAGGACGGCGTCCCTTACACCTTCCACGCCATCCACAAGAACGGCCAGCCCGTCGAGGTCGAGGTCCTGGAAGCCGCCGTCGAGTTCGAGGGACAGTCGGCGGTGATCGGAACGCTCACGGACATCAGCGACCGCAGGCGCGCCGAAGCGCAGATCGTCGCTCAGGCCTACAACGATCCGCTGACCAAGCTTCCCAATCGCGCGCGGCTGCTCGACCGCCTCGATGTCGACGTGGCTCAGGCCAGGCGCCACGGCCGCAAGCTCGCCGTCGTCTACATCGACGTCGACTTCTTCAAGTACGTCAACGACAGCTGGGGCCACAGCATCGGCGACAGCCTGCTGCAGTCGCTCGCCTTGCGCCTGAAGCGTTCCGTGCGCGAAGCCGACACGGTGGCGCGCATGGGAGGCGACGAGTTCGTCATCCTCGTGCCGGAGCTCCGGCAGAGCGAGGACCTGGCCGGCATCGCGGCCAAGCTGCTCTCCCTGATCGCCCGGCCCTTTTCGCTCGACGGCCGCACCGTCCAGATCGCGGCATCGATCGGCATCGCCAGCTATCCCGAGGACGGCAGCGACGGCGAAGCGCTGCTGCGCAACGCCGACGCGGCGATGTATCGCGCCAAGGAGCTCGGCCGCAACAACTTTCAGCTCTGCACCCGCGAGCTGACGGAGCAGGCCGCCGAACACCTCGCCCTGCAGAAAGGCCTTCGGCTGGCCGTCGACCAGGAGGAGCTCGTTCTCCACTTCCAGCCCATCACCAGCATCGTCACGGGTCGCACCGTCGGCCTCGAGGCCCTCGTGCGCTGGCAGCACCCGACGAAGGGGCTCGTCGGACCCACCACCTTCATCCCCGTCGCCGAGGAGACGGGCCTGATCCTGCCGCTCGGCGACTGGGTCCTGCGATCGGCCTGCCTGCAGCTTCGGCGCTGGCAGGAGGCGTGGCTCGACAGCCTGCGTGTCTCGGTCAACTTCTCGGCACGCCAGTTCCGGGAGCGCAACCTCGCGCACATGGTCGAGCGCGCGCTCACCGACGCCCGGCTCCAGCCGCAACATCTCGAAGTCGAGATCACGGAGTCGACCGCGATGGAGGGAGCCGAGATCGTCGTGGCGAATCTGAACGTCCTGAGGAGCATGGGCGTGGGCATCGCCATCGACGACTTCGGAACGGGTTACTCCTCGATGAGTTACCTCAAGCGCTACCCCGTGACGTCGCTCAAGATCGACCGGTCCTTCGTCACGGACCTGCCGGTCAATCCCGCCGACGCCGGGATCGTGCGCGCGATCATCGAGATGGCCCACGGCTCGCGACTGAACGTCATCGCCGAAGGAGTCGAGACCAAGGATCAATTCACGCTCCTCCAGGGCTACGGCTGCGACGAGATGCAGGGCTACTGGGTCAGCCGCCCCAAGCCCGCCGAAGGCATCGACGACCACCTCAAGGCCGAAGTCGAGCTCTGGTCGCCGAAGTAGCGCCGGGCCCGCAAAAAAAGAGGCGGGCTTCACCCGCCTCGAGCACGGACCGGAGCACGTCTTAGGACTGGTGGACGATCGGCGGCTGCGTCGTGCGCGGGGTCCTCGCGGAGCGATCGAAGATCGAGAGCTCCTCGGCCTGCCGGCGCCGCATCGTCAGTCCGACCACGAAGAGAATGCCGAGCACGAGGGCCGCGAGAACGACCCAGGTTCCCGAGCCCCTCCCGGAGTCGACCGGCTTCTCGCCGGCGTCCGTACGAGCGGCCGTCGTATCGGGAGACTCCGCCAGAGGTGGAACCATGGGCGCTGCATCCGCGGGCGCGGGCGGAGCCGCCGAACCGGAGACGCTGCCGTCCGAGGGCGGGAGGGCGCCCGGGTCGGTAGCCCCCGCGGCGGCGGAGCTCAGCGCTTTCTCGCGGTCGCTTTTCTCCGGGGCGGGAGCCGCTTCGAGCGGCTTCTTCGGCGCGGCCTTCGCGGCCGGCTTCTTGACGGGCCGCTCCGGCGCCGTCACGGGAAGCGGCGCCGCCACGTCTTCCGGCGCGGCTTCCACCGGCGGCTTCTCGCCTTCCGGCGGCGCCGCAGGCTCCACCTGCGTCTCGGCCGGCGGAACGCTCGACTCCGCCTCGTTCGGCATCGCCGTCGGAGCCATCGGGTTGGGGGTCGGTGACGCCGCAGGAACGGTCGCCGTCGGTTGGGGAGCTTCGGTCGCGGGATCGGGCTCCTGCGCCCGAGCCGCGCCGGCCGCGATGGCGAGCACCGCAGCACGCTGCGAGCAAGAGACGAGTCATGGGTCGCATCGCTGTCTCCTTTCTTCCGCGGGCGCTCACTGCGCCCACGGTGGAGGAAGAGAGCAGAATCCGTGCCACGTCCTGGAATCAGGTGACTTGCGCTCGCATCGCGCAACACGAAACGCGCTTCGCTGCTTCGCATGGCCGATCGCGTGCTGGATCCGCCCGACGACGCGCGACCGGTTCCTGCCGGTGCTCGTCCCCGTCTTCGGCAACATCGCGGTCGGCAACCTGACCTCGACCGACCAGCGACAGAGGATGGAAAGCGCTCCGGACCGAGACTGAGCGCCTTACCGGTCGGCGAACGCGTTAACATTCCGTCCAATGGCCTTCGAAGGCGAGGAGCGGCGCCTGGCTCGCTGGATCTGCGCGGCGTGCCGGTCGCCGCGGTTCGCGCCGATCCCGCAGGACGGGCGGCTGAAGTGCCCCATCTGCTACGCAGCCGTTCCGTACGACCCCCGCAAGCACGCGCGTCGCGACCCCGCCGACCGCGGCAGGCGCCCGGAGGAGATTCCACCCCGGGCCTGACGCCGAAAAATCGGCGTGAACTGTGTCTCCCGTCACAGCGATTCTTGGTGTCCCGCCATACAGTCAGCGGCTCCATGACCGGGCCGCGAGACCTCGGCCCGGACGAGTTGCGGCGCTGCGGTCTCGGCCTGATCGAGCGTTTCACCTCGTCCGCGGCTCCAGTCCAGCGCGTGTATTGCCTGCGCTGCGGGGGACAGGTCGCGTCGGATCGTCGAGACGCCGACCCGAATGGCTGGTGGGTGTGCGCCCGCGGCTGCAACACCCTCTACGCATCGCCGACTCCCTACCCGACCGACCTCCCTGCCCCCGAGTCGCGCTCGATTCGCCGGCGCTTCGAATCCCGCTAGCGGCGACGCTCCGGAGTCCGGAGCGAGCTCGGGCCCGCGCGTGGGGCGGGCCCTTTTCCTTGCAGGGTCACCGGGCCCGTCGGCTGGCGGAAAAGAAAACGTCCCTCTCCCGTCGGAAGAGGGACGTCGAGGATTCGGGTATTCAGGACCGCGTCACTGGGCGTGCTGGGCCGCCATCCTCTTCTCCATCTCCGCCTTCAGGGCTTCGAGGTTGAAGCTCGCGCCCTTCTGCATCGGCGGGTACTCGAGGAAGGTCTGCGCGGCCTTCGCGACTTCCTGCTGGACGTAGACGAAGCGCCAGAACTCGAACTTGAACCAGTCGTAGTAGGCGATCGAGCCGCCGTCCTTGCCGTTGTACATCCCCGTCCGCTCGAACGGGTCGAGACGGAGGTTGACGAGGATCGGCCAGTCGACCTTGAGCGTCGCGCCCAGCCAGCCATTGGGCTGATCGGTGAAGCGGTACTTGTAGTCGTCGAGGCGCACTGCCGAGAGCGTGCCCTCCGTGAAGTAGAAGACCTCGTGGCGCTTCGACGGGCCCTTGCCCATCAGCAGATCCGTCTGGTCGTAGCCGTCGAGATGCACCTTGAAGGTCTGGCCGCCGAGGGCCTTCCCCTTCGCCAGGTCCGCGACGATGTTGGGATTGCCGGCGAGCGAGACGAAGGTCGGGAACCAGTCGAGGCCGGAGATGATGCCGTTCTCGATCTTGCCCGCGGGGATCTTTCCGGGCCAGCGGATCATCGCCGGGCAGCGGAACCCGCCCTCGAGTGCCGTGCCCTTGCCGCCCGCGAAGGGGGTCTGGCCGCCGTCGGGCCACGTGAAGTTCTCCGTGCCGTTGTCGGTCGAGAACGCGATGATCGTGTCCTGGTCGAGGCCGTTGTCCTTGACGTACTTCATGACCGAGCCGACGACGTCGTCGAGCTGCGCCATGCCGGCTTCCTCCATCGACCAGCCGTTCGCGGGCGTGCGCGTCGCCTCGTACTTGTCGGACAGGTGCGTCACGACGTGCATCCGCGTCGGGTTCAGCCAGAGGAAGAAGGGCTTGCCGGCGGCCTTCGACTTGTCGACGAACTTGAGGGCGTTGGCGAGGATCTCGTCGTCGACGGTCTTCATGCGCTCCGGGCAGAGCGTGCCGGCGTCCTCGATCTTCTGCTTCCCGACCTTTCCCCAGCGCGGCTGCACCGTCGGATCGTCCACATCCGTCGCCCAGGTGTGGAGCATGTTGCGCGGCCCGACCGTGTTCTTCGCCGCCTCCGGGTAGTTCCGGTGACAGGGGTCTTCCATCGCGTCGAGGTGGTAGAGGTAGCCGTAGAACTCGTCGAAGCCGTGGACGGTCGGAAGGAACTGGTTGAGATCGCCCAGGTGGTTCTTGCCGAACTGGCCCGTGGCGTAGCCCATCGACTTCAGCGCCGTGGCGATCGTCGGCGCCGCGTCCGGCATGCCGATCGTCGCGCCGGCCTGGCCGACGGTCGTCATTCCGGTGCGGATCGGGAGCTCGCCGGTGATGAAGTTCGCGCGGCCCGCGGTGCAGCTCGCCTCGGCGTAATAGTCCGTGAACCGCATGCCCTCGGCCGCGAGCCGATCGAGGTTGGGCGTCCGGCCGGCCATCATGCCCTGGTGATACGCGCCGATGTTGAACCAGCCGATGTCGTCGCCCATGATGAAGATGATGTTCGGCTTCTTCTGCTGCGCTTCGGCGGGCGCGGCCGCGGCGAGCCACGCGCCGGCAGCAACCAAGAGGACACCAAGAAAACGGGGGCGAGTTTTCGTCATGAACTCCTCCTCGAGGGGATAACGCGGACGCCGGGGTGGCGTTGCGGCCGGGCTGCACTCTATCGCAGCCCGATCCCGCCGGACCTCCTTCGTCGCGGGGACCTGCCTCGGCTTGGCCGAGCTCCTTACGGGCAGGTCGCGAACGCGTTGGTGTCCTGCACCGGCGCGAACGCATTGCCCAGCGGGTTGGTGTACGTGCGCAACTCTCCGGATTGCGTGTCGCGCACGGAGAGCGTCACCTCGACGTTGGTCAGCCCAGCCGCAAACACCCAGTAACGGTTGAACGAGCCTCCGCAGGCGCTCAAGACCTTCGTGACGAGCTCGATGTTGGCCGAGTTGAAGAACCAGAAGTACCCGGAGTCGGCGGTCAGCTTCACGCCGGTTCCCTCCCCCGTCTCTCCGTCGGTCTTCCGCCACCGGGTGGCGACCGCGAAACGACCGTTGTTCAGGCAGAGGGTGTGGTCGTCCGAAACGCACGGGCCGGAGTCGGATCCGGGTCGCCGGAAGGCCAGGGCACCGACGAAGTTCTGGCCCGTGTCGCCGACATCCGTGAACGCCCCTGTCGCGGGATCGACCGTGACGATCGCGTGCCGGTCTCCGGTGCTTCCGAAGATCGTGCCGTCCTCGCGAACGGCGAGCGCCCCGAGATGAAAGGTCGTGGGGGCCGAGGTCAGAACGGCGCCGTTCGAGGGATTGATCGTCCGGATCGTCGGGCTGGCGGGCCCCTGCGTACCGAGGACCGCCGCCGACTCGTAGAGCGTGCCGTTCGGCGCGAACGCGATCGTGGGGAAGTACGTATTCGTGTTGGAGACGAAGGTCGCGACACCGGTCGCGGGATCGATCGTGTAGAGCAGGCCCTGGGCGCCCGCCCCGTCGACCGACGAGCGGATCCCGAACAGAACGCCCGTGCCCGGCTGGAAGGCGATGTCCGAAATGCTGATCGCCAACCCGCCGGCCCCCTCCACGATCGGTCCGATCGTCGACAGGAGCGCGCCCGTGTCCGGGTCGATCCGGATGAGCGTGCTCGACATGGGCGGCGCCGGCGGGGGAAATCCACCCGCTTCCTGCGTCGATGCATAGAGGGCGCCCGAGGAGTCGAATGCGATTCCCGTCAGGCGAGCGATGCCGGTCGGGTGCCCGACGACGGTCAACGCCGCCGTGACCTGGTCGAGGATCACGAGCGAGCCGTCGTTGATCGAGCTGGCGTTGCTGTGACCGCCGTTGCCGCCGTACAGCACCTCCTCGCCGCGCGCCGCCGCCCGAAGTCCCAGGAGAGCGACCGCCAGGAGCAGGATCCGGTTGCGTGGTACCGCCATGGGATTCTCCTTTCTCGGTGAGCCCCCCGCCGCCCGTCAGGGGGTTGCGGCTTCGAAGACGAGCCCGGGCAGTCCGCTCGGCAGCTCGGCGGGGACGAGGCGCAGCAGGTTCTCCGGCGTGGCGCGCGGGTCCAGGAGGCCGTCGCGCACGAAGGCGACCAGGTCGGAGAACTCCTGAGGCGTCAGGCGCGTCGGCGACGTCAGCAGCGGGCTCAACCGCTCGATCACCGGCTCGATCGGGCCCAGCCGCGCCGCCAGGTCCGGCGCCACACCCTTCGCCGCCGCCTCGTAACCGCGGGCCGACTGCGCGGGGTTGTTGTAGTGGCGAATCGCGTCCTCCAGGGTCGTGAAGGCGCCGTTGTGGAAGAACGCCGGCTGCAGGGCGACGTTGCGCAGCGGCGAGGTGCGGAACTTGTAGCGGTCGGCGGAATCGCCGGTGATGTCTTCCAGGCCGAAGTCCTCGTCCTCGCCCGGGCCTGCAAACTTCACGTTGCCTGTCCCGGGCCCGAAGGCGGGTGCGATCTGGGGTATCGCTACCACGTGCATGTCAAAGTCGCTGAACATCTCGTTCGCCGCACCCGACACGGCGTGGCACCGCACGCAGCCCGCCTTCCCGAAGAAGAGGAGCGCGCCCCGCTTTTGTGCGTCAGTCATCGCGGCGTGATCGCCCCGCATGAAACGGTCCACCGGCGCATCGGCGAACGTCAGGGAGAACTCGAACTCCGCGATCGCCTGGCCCAGCATGGCGAAAGTGATCCGATCGCCCTGGGCAACGCTGCGGGAAGACGGCAGCGAAGGCCGCCCGGTACCCGGGCGCCGCGTTGACGAGCTCGAGTACGGCGTTGCGGATCGGTTCGTTGCGAAACCCGCCGGCATCCGGCGGCGGCACCGGATGGCCGAACCCGTCGTCGAAGGGGCCGCCGGCGCCCGTGAAACCGGCCATCTCCACCAGCTCGGTGGATGGAAGGTGCGCCTGGGCGGCCAGCAGGTGAGTGACGTTCGGGTCGAAAGCCGGGAACCGGTTGGCTCCCTCGGGCGGGGGAAATGCGAATCCCTGAGAGTTCTGAAACGGGTCACCGGAAGGGCTGCGGAACCGCCCGTTCCACATCAGCTTCGGATAGAAGGCGCTGTTGAGCACCATCGGCGAGCGTCGCTGGTTGCGCGGCCCCCGACGCCCCGCCCCCACCACGCCGTTGTTCTGGACGCCGATGGCGATCGACTGGCTATCGCCGAAGCCGTGCGCCGGCGAATGGCAGCCCGCGCAGGCGTTGTCGGCGTGCAGGGCGAGGACGGGATCGAAGAAGAGAGCATTGCCGATGGCAGCGAGAGCCGGATCGACCGGACGACCCAGACGCCCCTCGAGCGTCGACTCGACCCGGCCGGTGAATCCGGCCTGGCGAAGCGCGCGCCAGAGCCGCACGTCGAGCGACACCGGCTCGATGGGCCGTTCGGCGAAGGCGATCAGAATCGCTGCGGCGCCGAAGAGCGCGGCGGCTGCCAGCACTCGTCGGTGGGCGGGCACGACCCTTCTGCCGATCGGGCCGCGCCCCGGCCCTGCTGACGATTCGCGCATCGCGCCCCCTGGCTGGATCCGAGCCTGAACTCGACCACCGGGGTTGTCACTGCATCCAGTCGGAGCACACTACTACAGCAGGATCTGCGGGGGTTAGTGCATCTGCGGTCCGGCGCCTGGTCTCACGGCGCCGCCAATGCGCCCACGTTTCTTACGCGCACTCGGCCACGAGGAGGATGGCCTCGTCCGCGCCTGTGCGGCATACTCGACCGCCGAGGAGGCGGATCCTGTGAAGGAAATCGGTCGTGTGGCCCCGCAGCGGCGGGCGAGCGGAACACCGCCGTTCGAGGAGGGCAAAGCGCCTATCGCTCGTCACCCTGGGCCGGTCGCGATGTCCCCGGCGCGGTATGAGGCGATCTGCCGGCGGTCGGTGATAGGGATCGGCATCATCTTCGCAGCAGCGCTCGCCGGGCTCCCCGCCATGGCGTCCGGAGCCGCCGACGTCCAGGGGTGGAAGCCGGCGGGAATCTCGAGCGCCCAGTTCGAGTCCCACGCCGCCTTCGATCCCCTGACCGGCGACTTCTATTTCGTCCGCAGCTCGCCCAGTTTCGAAGGCTGGCGCATCCTGGTCAGCCGCTGCGGCGAGAAGGGCTGGTCGCCGCCGCGCGATCCGATCTTCGCCGGCGACGGCCTAGAAGCCGACCCCTATTTCACGCCCGATGGACGCACTTTGTACTTCATCTCGTCGCGCTCGACCGACGGCGTGAAGCGCCACGACCTCGACATCTGGCGCGTCGAGCGCGACACGAAGGGGACATGGGGCGTTCCCGTCCGCTTGCCTGAGCCCGTCAACTCCCCGGGCGCCGAATGGTTCCCGCGCCCCGCGCCGGACGGCTGGCTCTACTTCGGCTCGAACCGGCCGGGCGGGCTCGGCCGCACGGACATCTGGCGCGCGCGGATGGGACCGGAAGGGCGCTGGGTCGTCGAGAATCTCGGGCCGGCCGTCAACACGGCCGGCGACGAGTTCGAGCCCCTCCCCTCGCCGGACGGCTCGCGAATGATCGTCATGACGGCCGACGGCGTCTTCGAAACGAAGCGGACGGCCGCCGGCTGGTCCTCGCGCGTCAAGCTCCCCGCCGAGGTCAACGTCAACGGCACGGAGATCGGCCCCGTGTTCTCCCCCAGCGGCAAGTCGCTCCTCTTCGCGCGCGACACGAAGGGACCGGACTCGGGCGAGTTCTTCCTGCTGCGCGAAGGAGGCGACGAGGCTTGGCCGCCGGAGTGCCCCCCTCGACGGAAGTAGGCTAAGGGAGAACGCTCGAGTGAGGTCCTGACCTGGCCAGCTCGTTCTGGGATTCCGCCGAGAACGTCGAGCGCTTTGCGGCGCGGGAGCCCGACGTGCGCCTGGCGAAACTCGTGGGCGAGTACCCCGATCCTTCGAAGACCCGTGTCCTCGATCTGGGTTGCGCGGGGGGCCGCAACGCCGTCCTGCTCGCCGAGAAGGGATTCGACGTCGAAGCGCTCGACGCCTCGCCGGCCATGGTGGCCAGGACGCGCGAGCGCCTGGCCGCGATCCTGGGCGCCGGCGGAAGCGGAAAGGCGGGTGCGCGTCGGGCGCATGGACGATCTCTCCGCGGCGGCCGACGCGACGTACGACCTCGTCGTAGCGCTCGGCCTCTACCACTGCGCACAGAGCCGCGCCGAGTGGGAGCGCGCTCTCGCGGAGTCCGCGCGCGTGCTGAAGCCGGGAGGGCGACTGCTCGTCTCCGTCTTCACGCCCGAGACCGACCTGACCGGCCGCGGAACCCGGGCCGTCGCGGGCGAGCCCGACGTCTACGAGGGCTTCGACAGCGGCGGCCGCCACGTTCTCGTGGACGCCGCGGAGCTCGACCGCGACATGGCGCGGTTCGGCCTCCTGCCTCTCGAGCCCACCCGCACCGCGCGTCCCAAGGTCGAGACGGGCCGCCGCGTCTCCGCCAACGGGCTGTACCGGAAGACGGCCTGACGCCCGAATCCTCGCCCTACCGCTTGTTCCATCCGTAGACCGGGCCCGCGTGGAAGAACTTTTCCGGCGTCATCACGCCGTCGCGCTTGAAGACCATTCCGTCCTTCATGACGAATCGCACGTCGCGCAGTGCGTCGATGTCCTCGAGAGGATTGCCCCGCACGGCGATGATGTCGGCGGCGAGCCCCGCCCGGATCGGCCCGCGCTGCTTCTCGACCTGCGCGCACTGGTAGCCGGTGATCGTCATCGCCTTCAGGATGTCGGCGTTGGGGATCCCGGCGGCCTTCCAGGTCAGCAGAAAATTGATCGTGCGCTCGCCGCGGGTGAGCGTGTTGCCCTGTCTCCCAGTAGTCCATGTCGGTCGAGAAGGTGATCTTGACGCCGTGCCGCCAGGCGCTCTTCAGCTGCGCGGCGGTCTTCTCCATTTCCTCCTTCTTTCCGGCATAGGGCGTGAACGGCGTGTCGGTCGAGGCGAGGAAGATTCCCTTCTGCGCCATGAGCTTGTAGTGCTCGTCGGTGAGGGCGAAGCCGTGCTCGATCGACCAGATGCCGGCCTCGATCGCGCGGCTGGCGCCCTCGGGGGTCTGGACGTGGCCGGCGACCTTGAGCCCGCCCTTCGCGGCCTCGGAGATGAAGAGCTTCATTTCGTCGACCGAGTAGCCCCAGGGCTTGCAGTCGACGCAGATCTTGATGATCCTCGCGCCGAACAGCATGTTCTCCCGCACGGCCTTGATGATCTCGTCGCGCGTGTCGGCGTCGAGGTACTCGGGATAGACGATGTCGTGGTACTTGACCATCTCCGGCGTGGGCCAGAACTGCCCGCCCTTGCCGCCGATGATGAGTCCCGAGTTGATCAGCGTCGGCCCCGGGATCCATCCCTGCTCGATCGCCTGGCGGTGCGCCGTGTCGGCGTAGAGGGCGTTGTTGCCGAGGTCGCGGACGACCGTGAAGCCGGAGTTCAGGAGCTGGATGCCGTTGGAGGCGGCCTGGATCGCCCGAAGCGGCGTCGACTCCATGACGTAGGTCAGGTAGTAGTAGTTGTGCTCGGGAACGTCCTTGTACGTGATGCCGAGGTGCGTGTGCGTGTCCACGAGACCCGGAAGCACGGTCAGGTCCGACAGGTCGATGACGGCCGCGCCCGCGGGGATCGCAAGCGCCGGCCCGACGGCCGTGATCTTGCCGCCCTCGACGAGGATGACCTGTTCGGGCGCCGCGCGGCCCGTCTCGGGGTCGACGAGCCGGCCCGCCCGGATCGCGGTGACCTGGGCGAGCAGGGCGAGGGGCAGGAGCCAGGAGACGCCGACGGCCGCCAGAAGCTTTCGCATGGTTGCCTCCATTGTCGCGGGTAAACGGGTCGAGTCGACCGCGCCCCGTGAACACATACTTGACCGCGCGCCGGCGGGAGTCAACGCGGGGCCGACGATCGTTTCCAGGTCGCGATCTCGGGGGCGCCGGGGCGAGCGCTCCGCGGGGAGCTGCTGGAGGTGGAGCGGCTTCGCCCCAGCCCGCGGTCTCGACGACTTCGCGCCGACGATGAGCTTCTGATTGGCTCCTCAGGTAGGATTGAACCTGCAACCCTCCGGTCAACAGCTACGGCGCTCCTCTTCGCGGCCGTATCTGACCGTTTCCCACACGCTACGGTTTCGCCCGTATTCTCAAGGGACTTGGGTGCAACGACCCCTATTCTCTCTAGTACCGTTCGCGATCGTCTCCGATCTGGGATACCCCGAGATTCACGCCGAGCAGAAACCGCATCGCGTCTTCCGGTTTCCTGCTGAATCACCCTGAGTCTGCAACCTCTCGGCCCCAAGCGGCAAGGAGGCCTTCAGCAGCGTCAACGCCGAAGCGGCTAAAGCCAGCCTCCTCCAGGACGAAACGAGATCACTCCTCCCCCCAAGGGTTCCGCACGAAGCGTGTTCAACCGGACAGGTTGGCAGACAGGCTCACCCTGTCCTTGTTCGGCTCTCGTGACCAGTGGCTTGCTCCCGCTCCGCCGGCCTATGGTCCTTCTTTACTCAGTCCTTCATTTACTCAGGAGGTGGAGCACATGCTCGTGGAAAGGTCAGGAATGCGCGGAGCGAGAGACGAGAGTAGGGGATTGGTGTCGGGTCCGCGGAGTTACCCGAGTCGCCCCTCCCTCCGGCGTGAGCTGCGAATCGGGCTTCTCGTGGCGGCGCTGGTTGCACTCGGCGGCGCGACTTCTCAGGCGGCGACCTGCAACTATTACGCCTCTCCCACGGGCACCGGCAACGGGCTCTCCTCCTCGACGCCCTTCCAGGTCTCCAAGTTCTGGCCGGTCGCCACGGCGGGCAAGACCCTCTGCCTCCTGGACGGGACCTACACCGGCTACGAGAGCATGATCCTGCCGCCCAAGGGACTCAACGGCGCCTCCGGGCTCCCCATCACCATCCGGGCCCTCAACGATGGGAAGGTCCTGATCAACGGGAAGGGCGGCCTGCCCCCCGTTCAGCTCTCACTACAACGACTGGTTCGTCATCGAGGGCATCAACGCCTGCTGCTCCAACGACTTCCGTGGTGACCCTCCGACGCTCCAACAACAACGTCGTCCGGCGGGTCGCCGCCTGGGACGCCGCGGACAACAACACGAGCATCTTCGGGGTGCACTACGGCTCCTACAATCTGTTCGAGGACGTCGCCGGCTGGGGCACGGCGCGCAAGATCTTCTCGATGTCCCAGGGCGGCGACTACACCACCATCCGGCGCGCGTGGGGCCGCTGGGAGCGCTCGACCGTCGGTCGGCCCGAAGATGACCTACTCGCTCGCCTACAACAACTACCACTTCACCTGCGAGAACTGCCTGGGAACCTGGAGCGGCCAGGGCATGCCGCAGACGCTACGTCCTGAAGGACTACGACGGCCAGCCCTGGACGGGAGCGGGCGCCGGCACCTACACGCAACTACGACGTCAATCAGCCCTACGGAATCTTCGCCGCCGACCGGGAGGACGGGGACAAGAACGCCTACGCCAGGCTGCTCGGCAGCCTCGCGTACGTCCTGTCCACCGACAAATTCAAAGCCTCCCAGGCCATCTTCGTGACACAGCTCGACTCGATCGAGATCAAGGACACCGCGGCCTACATCGCTCCCGGCACGAACCTCTCGGTCATGCCCTTCGGACTCTACGGTTCTCGACAACCGTCCGTCGCCACAGAACCTGCGGGCCTCCGACATCACGTCCTTCGGCGGAGTCAGCCTCGTCTTCCACACTCAGTGGATCAGCGAGCAACGTCTGGTCGGGCTCCTCGCCGGCTGCCTACGCCTCCGGCGAGAACATCTTCAATACCACCCGCGGGGCCAACCTCTGCTACCAACTACAAAGACGGCAATCTCACCAATCAGCCCCTCTGGCCCTGGCCCATGAACCAGCGGATCAAGGACGCCCTCGTTCAATCGGGGCGCGCCTCCGTCGATGTCACTGCAACGATCCAGAACCTCTTCGGAACGATCCCGGCGGCCTGCACCAAATCATGATGTCCAAGACGCCAACAAGTTTCGGAATCGTTGACGATTGGCAGCGCTTTTCGAGAGATGGTTGCGAGAAGTGGCTCGCCTGCGCGCCGCTGCGGGAGGCAGGACTACAGAGCTGAGAGGCCGCCTCACCGAAGATCGCTAGGGTCCCCGGAATCACCCCTAGCAGGAGAATAGCTTTCTGCTCACTCCTGGCCCTTCAGCTCGCGTTCCAACGCGGCGGAAGGGAAGTCTCAGAGGGGCCCCGCCGGCCGGGTCGCCAGAGTCTTCCGGTTGTCGGCGCGATCATGGGTTGGAGCGCGGGAACGATGGTGAGGATGACAAAGCGTTACGGGCACTTCTCAGGGGAGACGCTCAGCGCGGCCGTAGCAGTCCTTGACCGACCGAAAGCGAGCGGAAATTGACTGCGATACTCCCCCGAGATTCACCCCGAGCAGCATGACGCGCAACGATATCGATCTCGCAAGTGCTTGAAATGATTGGCTCCTCAGGTAGGATTTGAACCTACAACCCTCCGGTTAACAGCCGGATGCTCTGCCATTGAGCTACTGAGGAGCAGAGCGGACCGGGAAGGATAAGGAGATTGACGCGGGGAGTCAAACCGCGGCCGGGCGTCAGCCCGCCACGGGCTCCCAGCCGGCCCAGGCGAGCTTCCACTCCTTTCCGTCGAGGACGAGGCGCAGGTCGAAGTCGTATTTCGCCGCGGAGGGCAACATTCCCCCGAAACCGCCGATCGACCGGGGCTGGCCGGTCATCTCCGCCCGCAGCCGGACGCGCGCGGCCTCGTCGCCCCGTTCGATCTGGACGTTGGAGACCTGCACGTGCAGGATTTCGTACGCGGCGAAGTACCCCTTGAGACGCGCCTCGACTTCGGCCCGGTTGGAGCCGTCGGCCGCCTCGAACTCAGTCGCCACGCGAGAGAGCAGCGCCTCCGCGTCGCGGGCGTTGGCCGCCTTCACGACGGCGTCGATCGTCGCCCGGACCGGATCGGCGGGTTTCGCGCAGGACAAGGAGCACGCCGACAGGCTCAGGACGGCGAGGAACCATCGGACGCTTTGCATGGCGTCATTGTCTCCCGCACGCAAGGGCCGGGGCAGATCCTTCCCCTTCAGCGGATCGCGGTGATGACCCAGGCGTCGCCACGCTTCTCGAAGTGCAGCACGCGGTCGGAGTTCACTCGCTGCTCGTTGCCCACCTTCGGTACGGCCAGGCGCGACTCGAATCCGTAGACGTCCGCCGAGCCGCCGCGCGGATCGATTTCGATCCTCCGGATCTCGAACTCGACCGCCTGCGAACGGAAGTTGCCAAACGCCTCCTGGACGCGCGAGCGGTCGACCCCCGGGAAGATGCGAACGTAGAGGTCGGGATTCAGCGTGTTCTGTGCCGTCTCGTAGAGGCGCACGGCCTCGCGCAACCGGTCGGACTCCGTCGGCGCCGGCCTGGGGGAGGGCGGCGGCGCCGCGATCGCGGCCCTCGCCGGTTCGGTGGGGACCGCCGGAACGGGAGAGGGCAGCCGAACGGCCTCGACCGCCGGCGCCGGGGCGGGCGCGGAGATCACCGGCGGCGGGGGAACCGCGAGCGGCCGCGCGGGAAATGCGGTCGGATGCGCAACGACCGCCCGCGATCGAGTCGGGGGCAGGGCCGCCGGAGCGGCGGTCGGGGGCGGCGTCGGCGGCGCGGCCGTCGGCTCCGGAGTCGGCGGGGCCGTGGGTGCCGGCGTCGGGCGCTCGGCCGAGACAGGCATCGCTGCGGGTGTCGCGAGCGCCGCGGATGGGACGACCGGCGCCTCCGTGCGTTTCGACCGAGATATCACGACGTAGGCCGCGATCGCCGCCGCGATCACCGCCACAGCGGCCACGAGCCACGCTGGCCGGCGGCGGCCCGGTACGGCGTCGACCGGCACGGTCGGAATCTCGGCATCCCGGCCCCTCCAGCTCGCGGCCGCCGGCGCCGCGGCGGTCAGATCGCTCTCGGTCGAGCGCGTGGGTCTCGGCGTCGCTGCCTGGCCGAACTGCTGGTCGAGGTGGTCCTGGGCGCTCGGCGTTGCGGGCGACACCCGGATCTCGCGGCTCGGCCGGAGCTTCGCCACCACCGCGCGGGTCTCATCGAGATCCTCCGGTCGGACGTAACTGCTCTGGATCGTGAGAATCTCCCGGTCGAAATCCTCGGCGCTCGCGTATCGATCCTCGCGGCGCTTCTGCAGCGACTTCAGAACCGCGCCGCGCAGCTCGGCCGGAATGCGCCCCTCCGGATCGGATTGCGAGAAGGGCCGCGGGGGCGCGAAGACGTGGGCACGCAACAGCTCGACGACGGTGTCCCCTTCGAACGGCAGCACACCGGTCAGGAGCTCGTAGAGAACGATGCCCAGACCGTAGAGGTCGCTCCGGCCGTCGAGGCGCTGTCCTTTCGGGAGCGAGCCGTACTGCTCCGGGGAGGCGTACTTGAGCTTGCCGAGAAAGACTCCGGTCGCCGTCGCGTCGACAGGGCCCTCCGCGACCTTCGCGATCCCGAGATCGATGAGCTTGACGAGGGGCCCGCCGTGCTCGTCGCGGGTGAGCATGATGTTGTCGGGCGCGACGTCCCGATGCACGATCCCCTTGCGATGGAGAAAGCCCAGGGCGAGGAGGCTCTGGTGCGCGATCTCCAGGGCCAGGGGAAGGGCGGGCCGGCCCTGGAGCTTGAGAAACTCGGAGACGCTGGACCCCTCGATGTACTCCATGACGAGGTAGGCCATGCCCGACTCGTCGATGGCAAAGTCGTGAATGGTGCAGATGTTGGGATGCTTCAGCCGGGTGGCCGTCCGCGCTTCCTCGACGAACCGCCGCCGCAGGTCGGCGTCCGCCACCGTGCTCGGCTTCATGACCTTGACGACCCGGATCTCTTCGAGGAGGCGGTGCCGCACGCGGTAGATGGACCCCATGCCGCCCTCGCGGATCTTGTCGAGGATCTCGTACTTACCTTCGAGAAGCGTGCCGGGCTCTACCACCTGGGGCGACCCCCCTCCCCCCGAACCGAGGGTCGATTGTAGTCCGCACCGCCGGCTGCGCCCGTGCCAGAATCGCGCGCCGTGAGCGAAGTCGAGGACCTCGGGCTCGCGC
Organism: uncultured Acidobacteriota bacterium; assembly: GCA_963810205.1. Lineage (GTDB taxonomy): Bacteria > Acidobacteriota > Thermoanaerobaculia > UBA5066 > Gp7-AA6 > DAHUXD01. The sequence continues at coordinate 18,198 of CAWEMP010000018.1, read as the reverse complement.
ATCGGCGGCTGGACCTCCTCCTGGGGGCGTTTCTCGCCGCGGCCGACACGGGAGCACTGTCGCCGGCGCGGGACGCGATCGCCGCGTTCGACGACGAGCTTCGGCGACACACGGAGCTCGAGGAAGGCACGATCCTCCCGCCCGCGGCCGGACACGGGCTGGCGCCCGCGGCCCACGAAACCGACGAAGCGCGGCTCGGACGACAGCTCCGGTTGGAGCACGTTCAGATCCGCGAGGTTTCGGGCCTCATGCGGCGGCTCGTCGAGGAGAAGGGCGACGTCGCGGGCGCCCGGCGTCTCTTTCCCAACCTCGCGCGCCGCTGGGAGGCGCACACGGAGAAGGAAGAGCGGCAGCTCTTCCCGCCACGCTAGAGCGCGGCGACGCGGACGGTCCGCTCGCGCGGCCCGTCGAGCTCGATCAGGAAGACGCCCTGCCACCGGCCGAGCAGCGGCCTTCCCTTCTCCAGGGGCACGAGCCGTGCGTTCCCGATGGCTTCGGACAAGAAGTGCGCCGGCGAGTTGCCTTCACCGTGGTCGAACCGGACGTTCGGCACCCAGGCGTCGAGCGCGCGCTCGATGTCGCCGGTGACGTCCGGATCCCACGCCTCCCCGACGGTCACGGCCGCCGTCGTGTGCGGCGTCGTCACCAGCAGGGCGCCCGAATCGCGGCCGAGCGCCTTCGCCGCGTTTTCGACCTGCTTCGTGATGTCGAGTCGCTCGATCTTGCGGCCCGTCTTCACGCGAAACTCGCGGGCTTCGCTCACGGCTGGATTCTAAGGCGATATCCTCGGCGCGTCGTGGCCGAGAGCCCCGCCCGATGAGCCTGCAGACGCCGCGCCGCCGCGCCGTGGCGCCGGCCCTCTTTCTCGCGGCCCTGCTCGTCTGGGCCGTTTGGCCGTGGCTGCCCTTCTCGCGCGCCGAGGCGGCGCCTCCGACGATCGTCTTTTACGGGTTCAGCATCCTCGCCGATGCGATGAACGACGGCATTTTCCCCGCGTTCCGGAAGATCTGGAAAGACGGCGGTCACGGCGACGTGGAGTTCATCTCCTCCTTTGCGGGATCGGGCACGGTCACCAACCAGGTGATCCTCGGCGTTCCCGCGCAGCTCGTTCTTCTGTCCCTCGAGAGCGACGCGGAGCGGCTCGCCGACGCGGGTGTCGTGGCCGAGGGAAGCTGGAAGAGCCTGCCGCACGGAGGCGTCGTCAACCTCACGCCGTTCGTGATCCTGGTGCGCGCCGGCAATCCGCTCGGCATACGGGACTTCGGCGACCTCGCCCTCCGCCGCGCGCGTATCGTGCACCCCGATCCCCTGACCTCGGGAGGCGCGAACTGGGCGATCGTCGCCGAATACGGCGCCGGCGCTCGCGCCGAGCCGGATCGTCCCGGGGCCGGCGAGGCGATGCTCGCGGGCATCTGGAAAAACGTCGTCGCCCAGGCTTCCTCCGCCCGCGCCGCGCGGACGCAGTTCTCCCAGGGGTTCGGCGATGCCCTCATCACGTACGAGCAGGAAGCGATCTTCGACCGGGGCCGCGGCAGGCTCTCGGCCGACGTCGTCTATCCGTCGCGGACGATTCTCTCGGAGCACACGCTCGTCGTCGTCGGCCGGAACGTCTCGGTGCGGGAGCGGCCGCTCATCGAAGCGTTCACGCAGTTCCTGTGGAGCGAGGAGGCGCAGCGGATCTTCGTGCGCTACGGGTTCCGTAGCGTGGACGAGGGCCTCAACGCGGGGAATGCCGATTTCGGCGCGATTGCGGACGCCTTCCGGATCGCGGACTTCGGAGGCTGGCGCCGGGCCAAGAGAGACATCGTCGAAGCCATCTGGAAGAATCGCGTGATGAACGCCGGGCAGAAGCCTTGAGCGCCCCCGGAAGCGCGATCGTGCGGACGGGGCGCCGGGCGACGGTGCCGGTCACCTTCGTCGTCCTGGCCCTTCTCCCCCTCATCCTGATGCCGCTCGCGGCGGTCTTCGTGTTCGCGTTCCGCGGCGGAACGGGCGCCTTCGCCGCGGCGCTGACCTCGCGGGAGGCGCAGTTCGCGCTGCGCTTCTCGCTGCTGATCGCCTTCGCGACGGCGGCCGTCAACGCGGTCCTCGGAACGTACACCGCCTACGTCCTGTCGCGGTACCGCTTCCGGGGTCAGCGCGTGCTCGGGATCGTCGTGAACCTGCCGGTGGCGATCCCGACGGTCGTCGTCGGGACTTCGCTGCTGCTTCTCTGGGGGCCCATCGGTCTGCTCGGCCGCCTCCTCGAGCCCCTCGGAATCCAGCCGATGTTCGCGCCGGCGGGCGTCCTCCTCGCCCACCTCTTCGTGACGTTCCCGTACATGCTCGGCGCGGTCAAGCCGGTCCTGGACGAGCTCGAGGAAACCTACGAGGAGGCGGCTTACACGATCGGCGCGAGCGCCTGGCAGACGTTTCGCTGGGTCATCCTGCCGACGCTGCGCGGCGGGCTCTTCGCCGGCGCGCTCCTGACATTCGCCCACTCCCTCGGCGAGTTTGGAGCGACGGTCCTCGTGTCCGGCAACCTGCGCCTGCGCACGCAGACGGCGCCTCTCTACATCTTCGCCCAATTCGAGGCCGGCAACGTCGAGGCCGCCAACGCCGTGGCCGCGGTCCTCGCGCTTCTCTCCTTCCTCATCTTCTTCGTCCTGCTCCGTTACACGGGAAAGCGGAACGACTAGCGCGATGTCGATCGCTCTCGAGAACGTCACCAAGCGCTACGCGGGAGAGGTCACGGTGGACCGCGTGTCGCTCGAGGTCGAAGCGGGCGAGCTCTTCGTGCTGCTGGGCGCCTCGGGGAGCGGCAAGAGCACCATCCTGCGGATGATCGCCGGCCTCCTCTCGCCGGACGAGGGCGTCGTCCGGCTCGCGGGCCGCGACGTGACTCACCTGGCTCCCCAGGCGCGCGACGTCGGGCTTCGTCTTCCAGAACTATTCGATCTTCCGGCACATGACCGTCGCCGAGAACATCGAGTTCGGCCTCCGGATCCGGAAGGCGCCGCCCGGGGAGCGCGAGCAGCGGCGCGAGGAGCTGCTCGAGCTCGTGGGCCTCGGCGGCCTCGGGAGCCGGTTCGAGAGCCAGCTCTCCGGCGGCCAGCGACAGCGCGTCGCGCTGGCGCGGGCTCTTGCCTACCGGCCGACCGTTCTCCTGCTCGACGAGCCCTTCGGCGCGCTCGACGTGAAGATCCGGGTCCAGCTGCGGCAGACGCTCAAGGAGATCCAGAAGACGCTCGGCGTGACGACGATCCTCGTCACGCACGATCAGGAGGAGGCCTTCGAGCTCGGCCGCAGGATCGGCGTCATCGATCGCGGCCGGCTGCTCGAGGTCGGCGAGCCCGACCGGCTCTACGAGAGCCCGCGATCCCTCTTCGTGGCGACCTTTCTCGGTGCCGGAACGATCCTCGTCGGCGGCTCGCGTGGCGACCACGTGGAGCTCGGACCCCTGACGCTGCCGATTCCGCCCGACGTCCCGCACGACGAGGGGGACCGGGTCCGGGTCCTCATCCGTCCCGAGCAGGTGACGCTGTCCGAGCGCGAGCCGCCGCGCGACGCGCCGGTCCTCGGGCGCGGCGACATCGTCGAGCGGACCTTCACCGGGCCCCGGCGGCGGGTCCGCATCCGGATGCCGCCGCTCGCGGGCGTGCGCCAGGTCGTGCCGCCGCTCCCGTTCGGCGAAGAGAGCATCCTGCTCGACGTGGACGTCCCGGCGCACGTCGAGCCGCCGTCCGGGCGGCCCTGGGTCGTCCTCGACGAGTGGCACATCCTGCGGCAGCCGACGCCGCGCCTGCTCGTCTGCGACGAGGGTTCGGGGGTCGCCACGGCGCTGGAGCTCGCGCCGCCCCTCGTCGCGGCACTCGACGGCGTGGCGACCGTTCTCGGCATCGCGCCGGACGCCCAGAGCCAGGACGCGCTGCGCGAGACCCTCGGCCGCCGGGCCGCCGAGGCCGGGCTGCCGGAGGCCGCGATTCGCGTGCGGCGCGGAGACGCCGCGGAGCAGATCGCCGGCGAGGCGCGGGAGGCGCCCTACGACTTCGTGATCGCCGGCGCGGGCGAGGTCGAATCGATGCGCAGCCGACGCGGCTCGCCGAGCTTCGCCGAGGAGCTCGCGGCGCAGACGACGATCCCGCTGCTGCTCGCGCGCGGCCGGCCGCGCAAGCTCGAGCGCATCCTCATCTGCACGGCCATCGGCGAGCCCGGGAAGACGGACGTCCGCGCCGGCGGGTGGCTCGCGCGCCGCCTCGGAGCCGCGGTGACGCTGCTGCACGTGACGCACCCGGACCGCACGCCGCTGCCCTACGCGCAGGCCCACCTCGAGCGCGGCGTGGCCACGCTGCGCGAGCTCGGTGTGCTCTCGCGCTTCTCGGTCCGCCAGGCCGAGAGCCCCGTCGGGGGCATTCTCGCGGAGCTTCGGGCGGAGCCCTACGACCTCCTCGTCGTCGGCGCCGGGGGCGCGATCACGCGCCACGTCCTGCGCGAGGCCGGCTGCTCGATCCTCGTGGTCCCGGAAGGGTCCTGGTGAAGAGGGAGGGGCAAGCCCCTCCCCTACGCCGGCGTCGTCGATCCGGGTATCGGGGCGGCCCTCGCAACGGGCCTCACGGGTAAAGCTCGCGGTACGACTCGGCGTAGAGAAGCACCCGGCGGACGTAGTCGCGCGTCTCGTACAGCGGGATCGACTCGAAGAGCTCGTCCTCCGGCAGGCCGGGATTCTCGCGGACGAGGCGCGCGATGCGCGTGGGACCTCCGTTGTACGCGGCGAGCGCGAGGATCGTCGAGTTGTCGAAGCGGTCGAGCAGGCTCCGCAGGTAGGCCGCGCCGAGACGCGCGTTGACGCCGGGATCGTAGAGGAAGGCGCGGCGATAGCGCGAGCGCAGGACCGAGCGCGAGAGGCTCTTCGCCGTCGCCGGCATGAGCTGCATCAGACCCATGGCACCGGCGCGCGACTTCGCGTTGGCGTCGAACACGCTCTCCTGCCGGACGAGGCCGCGCAGCACCGAGGCGTCGAGCTCGTACTCCTTCGCCCGTTCCGGCAGGAAGCTGCCCTCCTCGATCGGGTAGTAGAGCCGCCTCCAGCCGTCCGGGACCCGCCCTTCCTCGGCCGTGCCGATCTCGGGCAGCGCCTTCTTGATCGAAACGGCCGCCGTCACGAATCGGCCGAGCGCGAAGTCCGCCTCGGCGATGCGCAGCTCCCGCCCCCGCGACGGGAGGAGCGTGCGGGCCTCGGCCGAGGCCTCGTCGAACATCCGCAGACGCAGCAGCTCGTCGACGCGGGCGAAGGCCGCCGTCGCCGTCGACGGATCGCGCAGTGCGTCTCGCTCGAGCCGCGCCGGCGCGTCCACCCGCGCGCGGGAGAAACGGGCATAGACATCGGGCGGCGTGGCGGCGGAGAGCTCCGCAAAGAGCGTCCGCGCTTCCTCGGCTCGCCCCTCGGTTTCGAGGCACCGGGCCCGCCAGTACGAGAGCCGTCGCGACGTCGAGACGCCGCGGTAGAGGCCGGAGAGCGCCTCGAAGCCGGCGCGCGCGCCGGCGAAGTCGCCCGCGCGGTACCGCTTCCAGGACAGCCGCCACAGCGTTTCGAAGCCTTCGAGCCCGTTCGGGTCGTCCTGCGACAGCTCGCGCGCCAGGACGAGCGCCCCGTCGAAATCTTCGGCGTCCGCCGCAAAGCGCAGGAGGCGCTCCCGCGCCCCGCGGCGCACCGGGACGGGCAGCGCCGGGTCGGTGAGCGCCGCGAGCGCCGCCTTGACCGGATCGAGGCGCGGATCTGCGGGGTCGAGCTTCGACCGGCCCTTTTCGCGCAGCCGTGCCACGACGACGTCGCAGCGGAAGAGCTTCGCGTCGTAGGCGGAGAGCGTTCCGTCGTCGGGAACGCGGGCCGCCGTCGCCTCGGCGGCGCGGATGTTGCGGGAGGCGAGCTGGCCGCGAGCGAGCGCGAGGAGGTTCGATCCTCGCTCGCCCTCGGGCCAGGCCTCCGGCCGATCCTTCGATAGAAGAGCCACTCCGCGCTTCGCGTCGCCGGCGTCGACGAGGGCTCGGCCGCGCCGGCCCCGTTCGGCGGGCGTCAGGTCCCGCTCGGCATCGGCCGCCGCCCGCCGCGCGAAGGCCGGCGTGGCCGCGTGGGAGTCGTAGGTCGGAGCCTCCAGCAGAAGGCGCCGCGCCGCCGCCCGCACGGCCGCCGGGTCCTTCGACGCGAGCCCGAGACGCATCTGTCCGATCGCGACCTCGGCGCTCTCTCCGGGCGATGCGGCCGCGTCGGCGGCGAGCGCCAGCACGCGGACACCCTCCGCGGCCTGCCCGCGCTCCTCGTAGAGACGCGCCAGGAGGATCGCCGCGCGGATGCGAAACGCAAAGCGTCCTTCCGCCTCGAACGAGCGGCGGGCCTCCTCGAGCGCCTCCTCCGGACGGCCGGCGAGGTCGAGCGCCTCGGCCAGCCGCAGCCTCCGGTAGGCTTCGAGGCCGATCGGGGCGGCGTTGACGCTCTCGAGAAGCGCGGCCGCCGCCCCCCACTCCTGGCGCCGCGCATCGTCGGACGCGAGCAGCAGAGCCGCGCGCGCGTCCCAGGCCGGCTGAGCGGCCTTGCGCCGCACCTCGGCGAGGACCGCTTCGGCCTCGCTCCGCCGGCCCTCGTCGAGCAGGTCGGCCGCGCGCGCGAACTCGGCGTCGAAGTCGCCCGAGACCTCCACCGCCGCGAGCTCCGCGCGCGCACGGCCGAAGAGCAGGAGCAGGACAGCCCCGAGAACCGCGAGCCGCGTCACCTTCGGCCTCCGCGTCAGGATGTGGTCCGCCGGGATGGCGTCAGATACCCAGAGCCTCGGGCCGTCCATCGGCGAGAATCCGCACGAGCTCTTCCTGGAAGAAGTTGCTCGAAGCGCGGACGTCCTGGGGAATCCGTTCGTTGTACATCTGGCGGCTGCGGTCGATGTCTTCCTTGAGGCGCTGGTACAGGTTTCCGCCCTCGCGTCCTTCGAGCACCGCCCGCTCGTTGTAGAGCTTGATCTCGGAAACGAGCAGGCGGGCGAAGCGCCGCGCTTCTTCCTGCCGTTCGTCGCCCTCCGCCACCGCGAGCGGCCCGGCCAGCCTCCGGGAGGGCTCCGGCATCGGGATCGCCGCGCTCCCGGCCGGGAGCGCCGGAGCTTGCGGGCCTCGCTCGTCGAAGTGAGGTGCCGGCGACGGCGGCGCGGGGGCGGCCTCGATCTCGGCGCCGGGCGGCAGCTCCTCGACCGCCGGTTCCTCGTTCATCCACATGCCCGCGGGCTCGGGCTTCTTGAAGGCCTCGGGCACGCGCAGCGCGGGAGCGGGCTTCAGCTTTCTCGAGGCGAGCCGGTCGACGACGAGCCCGGCGAGGTACGTCAGCAGGGCCAGCGCGTCGGGATCGAAGAGCTCCTCTTCGCCGAGCACGGCGTCCGCATAGAGCGCGCCGGAGATCTTTTCGCGCACGACCATGGGAATCGCCACCGCGTCCGAGACCCTCGGCGCCCGCAGAAGCGTCGAGATCTCGTTCGAGGCGGGAAGGCGCACGGCCGTTCCGGTCATCACCTTGGCGAGGAGCCCGCCCTCCGACAGGGGAAGCGCGATCTGCCGCACCGCATCGTCGTCGCCGCCGTGGCTCGAGAATCCGACGGCCTTCCACGCGCCGATGGATCCGCCGCGCGCGACGAGCAGCGCGGCACGCGAGCAGCGCTTGCGGCACTCGTCGAGGAACCGGTGGAGCACGTCCACCTGCGTGGCGGCCTGGTCGAGGGCCCGCGCCGCATCGATCGCGACCGAGCCGGACTGCGGGGACGCGCCCGCGGCGGCCTTGCCGGGACCCGCGTCCAGAAGCTCGGCGGGAACGACGCCCTTCAGGTCCTGATCGAACTTCTCGAGGAATCCGAACCACCGACGGTCGGTCTCCAGGCGGAGGCGATCGAATTCCTCGCGAAGGGCGGCGAACCTCTCGGAGAGTCGCCGCTCGATCTCGGTCTCGAGCTGTTTCGCCCGGTCCGGCGCCTCAGAATCGGTCATTGCTGGCATTATCGGGGCATTGGCCCCTGTTCGTAAAGTCGCGCCCGGAGATTCGAGTGATTCTAAGCCTTTCTTCCGATTAGGGATAGCGCCCTTCCCGTTGACTCTCCGGAGCCGCCTCTCTAGAATTGCCTGCTCTCTGAAGGTCGCAGGTAAGGGGGTGAGTGTCCGTGCCTCTGGTCCATGTCAAAGAAGACGAGTCTTTCGAGAACGCCATGCGGCGTTTCAAGCGAAAGTGCGAAAAATCCGGCATCCTCTCCGAGCTGAAGAAACGCCAGCACTACGAGAAGCCCAGCGCGAAGAGAAAACGCAAGATGATTCAGGCCCGCAAGAAAATGCTCCGCAAGCTGTCGGAGGAGCGTCGGGCTTCGGTCTAGTTTCCGCAGACGGAGGCGGCGCCGACCGGGAGTCACTCGAGTTCGGCGTCGTCCTTCGGCTCGTTTCGGCCCTCGCTCGAACGCCGCCCGGCCGGGCGGCGGTTCTGTCTCTGACCCCCGCGCACCAGGAGAGCGACGTCGCCCGCCTCCTCGCCGAAACCGCCGAGACCTCCTCCTTCCTGATCCGGCACGGCCGGCTGCCGTTGGCCGGGCTCGACGACATCGGTCCCGCGCTCGAGTCCCTCGAGAGCTCGGGCGGCGCCGGCGCCCCGGAGGAGTTCCGCCCGATCGTGCGAGCCGCCCGCGCGTCCGACGCCGTCCGTCGGGCCCTGGCGAAGGCCGATTCCCCGCACCTGTCGGCTCACCGCGAGGCCCTGCCCGCGTTCGACACGCTCCTTTCCCGGGCGTCGCGGCTCTTCGGCGAGGACGGCCATCTCAAGGACGACGCGTCGCCGGAGCTCGCGGCGATTCGCTCGCGGCTGCGCCGCCGGCGGGGCGAGGTTTCGCGCCTTCTCGAAAAACTTCTCGACGACCGGCGCGACGCCCTCGGCGACTCCGTCGTCGTGCTTCGCAACGATCGCTATTGCCTGCCGGTCCAGGCCTCGAGCCGCGCGCGCGTGCCCGGAATCGTGCACGACCGCTCGGGCTCCGGCCAGACCGTCTTCGTCGAGCCGATGGAGGTCATCGAGTCCAACAACGATCTGGCGCTCCTCTCCGCCGAGGAGCGGCGCGAGGTCGAGCGGCTGCTCGCCGACTTCGGCCGGGCCATCCTCGCGCAGGGCGGAGAGCTGCGCCGCGCCGTCGAGGGTCTGGCGGCGCTCGACGCACTCGAGGCGAAGGCGGCCTTCGGCGAGATGGGCGACGGGCGGCTCCCGGAGATCTCGGACGACGGAGCCTGGGCGCTCGTCCACGCGCGCCACCCGCTCCTCGATTCGCGCTACGAGAAACTGCGCCGGCGCGTCCTCGGGGAGACGCGAGAGGGCCGGGAGGCGGTGCCGCTCGGGATGGAGCTGCAGCCGGATCGCCGCCTGCTCGTCGTCTCGGGCCCCAACGCCGGCGGAAAGACGGTGGTGCTGAAGACCGCGGGTCTCTTCTCGCTCCTGGCACAGTCGGGCATCCCGATCCCCGCCGGCGCCGGCACGCGGTTGCCGGTCTTTCGCTCGATCCGGACGGAGATCGGCGACGCCCAGGCGATCCTCTCGGACCGCTCGACGTTCTCCTCGTCGATGGAGACGCTGGCCGCGATCCTCGCCGACGCGGGCCCGGGCTCGCTCGCCCTGATCGACGAGATCGGCGGCGCGACCGACCCCGAGGAGGGCAGCGCCCTCGCCGTGGCCTTCCTCGAGGCCTACCTCGAAAGCGGAGGCCGCGCCCTCGTCACGACGCACCTGTCCGCGGTGAAGACCTTCGCCGCGTCCCGCGAAGACGCGCTCTGCGCGGCCATGGAGTTCGACGAGAAGACCGGCCGTCCCAACTATCGCCTGCATCCCGGATTGGCCGGCCGCAGCCGCGCGCTTTCGGTGGCCCGGGAGCGGGGCATTCCCGAGCCCGTGCTCGAGCGCGCCCGCGAGCTTCTCGGCGAAGCCTGGGAGCGGCGCGAGCGCGCCGAGACGGAAGCCGAGGAAGCCCTCGAGCGACTGCGCGGGCTCGAAGCCGACCTCACGCGGGAGAAGGCGGCGGCAAGGGCCGAAGCCGAGGGGCTCGCCGAAGCGCGCCGCCGGCTCGCCCAGGAAAAGGCCCGCATGCTCGCCGACGGCCTGGCCGGATTCGAGCGGGCGCGCCGCGAGCTGTCGCGCAGGGTCGCCGAGGAGCTCGACGCGGCCCGCCAGGACAGCGCGCGCCTCGCCCGGTCCTCCGCGGCCCGCGTCCTCGAGGAAGCGACGCTCGCGGCGGCGGCGGAAGAAGTCGTCGCCGAGGCTCGGGAGGCGGAGGAGCGCCGCTCCCTCGAGGTCGCCGTCGGCGACTCGGCCCGCATCCGCGGGCTCGGCGGCGAGGGCCGGGTCGTCGCATTCGACGGCGACTGGGCGCATCTCGAGTCCCGGGGCAAGCGGATCCGCGTGCGCCGTTCGGATCTGGAGCCGGCGCGAGGGGACAGGCGGCCGGAGGCGGAAGGCCGGTGGCAGGCGTCGCGGCCCTCGACGCCGGATCCCGGACCCGGGACCGGCCCCACGGCCGAGATCAACGTGATCGGACAGCGCCTCGACGAGGCCCTCGAAGCCGCGGAACGCGCCCTCGACCAGGCCCTGCTCTCGGGCGCCTCCCGGCTGCGGGTCATCCACGGTCACGGGACCGGGCGGCTGCGCGAGGGAATCCGCGAGCACTTCCGGAACCACGGCGCCGTCGCGTCGCTGCGGTCCGCCGACCGGACCGAAGGCGGAAACGGGGCGACCGTTCTGGAATTGAGATAAGAAGGAGCCTGCCCGGTCTCACGACCCACGACCCATGACGGCCTTCGACCTCGACATCAACGACCACGTTCTCGCCGAGCTGCGATCCGCAGCCGACATCGTCGAGGTCATCGGCGACCACACGACGCTGAAGAAGGCCGGGCGCTCGTGGAAGGGCCTCTGTCCGTTTCACAACGAGCGCACGCCCTCTTTCACGGTCGACCGGGACAAGGGCCTGTATCACTGCTTCGGCTGCGGTGCGGGCGGCGACGTCATCCACTTCCTCCGGCAGATCGACCGGCTCGAGTTTCCCGAGGCGGTCGAGGTTCTCGCCGGCCGTTTCGGCGTCACGATTCCGCGGCGCGAACGGCGCGGCCCGCGCGAGGACCGGCGCGACCGGCTCTACGAGGCGATCGCCGCGGCAGAGCGCTTCTACCGCGAGCGTCTGGGCCGGCCCGGCAACGCCGCCGCCCGGTACCTCGAGAAGCGCGGCGTCCCGGAGCCGCTGTGGACGGAGCTCGCGCTCGGCCACGCGCCGGACGCGTGGGACTCGATCGGCAAGGCACTCACCCCGGCGTTCGCGGAGGACCTGCTCATCGAGGCGGGGCTCCTGCAGCCGCGGGCCGAAGGCAAGGGCGCCTACGACCGTTTCCGCGACCGGCTGCTCTTCGTCGTGCGGGACGAGCGGGGTCGGCCCGTGGGCTTCGGCGGCCGGGCGCTGTCCCCCGAAGGCGAGCCCAAGTACCTCAACTCCCCCGAGTCGCCGGTCTTTTCCAAGAAGCGCCTGCTCTACGGCCTCTTTTCGGCGCGCGAGCCGATCCGGCGCCGCGATCGCGTCGTTCTCGTCGAAGGCTACTTCGACCACCTCGCGCTCGTCCGAGCGGGCGTCGCCGAGACCGTCGCGTCGATGGGAACGGCGCTCACGCCCGAGCAGGCCGAGCGGCTGCGCCGCCTCACCTCCAACGCGATCGTCTGCTACGACGGCGACTCGGCGGGCCGAAACGCCACCCGCGGCGCGCTCGCGCTCCTCCTGGCCCAGGGCTTCCAGGCCCGTGTCGCGAAGCTGCCCGAGGGCGAAGACCCGGACGACCTGCTGCAGCGCGAGGGGCCCGAAGCGCTGGCGCGGCGAATCGACGAGGCCCCGGACTACCTGACCTGGCTTCTCGAGGACCTGCGCCCGCAGGAGAGCGGCCTCGCGTCGGCCGAGAAGCGGGAGCGGGTGGGCAAGATCCTCGAGATCGTCAACGCCATTCCCGACCGGATCCTCCGCTACGAGGAGTACCGCAAAGTCTCCGAGGCCGTTGCCGTGCCGATCGAGGTCCTCTGGGGAGGCGACAAAGCGAACCTGAAGGCTCCGATGTCGCGTTCTATAGGTGTGGGAACGCCGGGGAATAGCTCAACGTTATCCGCAATGACAGCGCCCGCCGCAGAGCGCAAAATTCTCCGGGCACTGGCCGCCGGAGAGCTCAACTCACTGATTCTAAGGAGCTTGAAAGACGAATACCTGTCGGACCCGAGAGTGAAAAGGGTGGTTTCCGCCTTCCGGAAGACCGCCGGGACGCCGGAACCTGTTGATTTTCAGCAGCAAATCGCAGACCTTACGGAGGACGAGCGAACGTTTCTCTCTGCAGTCGCGCTGGATGAATCTCCTGAGCCGACCGAGAAGGACGTAGACCGGCTCCTCAAGGCCCTCGAAATCAAACATTTGGAGGGGGAGAGCGCGGCGCTGCTCAACTCCATCCGGCAGGCGGAAGCGGCGGGGCGCCCGAACGCGGAGCTCGACCAGCTCCTTCGGGACAAGCAGGACAGAGATCGACGGATCGCGAGGCTGAGGTCGCGGAAAGGAAATGAACTTGGCGATTGAGGAAAAGTTCCCGGAAGTCGGGGTTCTGCTCAAGGGCGGCCGGGAAAAGGGCTACATCCTCTACGAGGAGATTCACACGATCCTGTCGGACGAGGCCACCGCCGCGCCGAAGGATCTCGAGGCCATCTACGCCCGCTTCTTCGAAGTCGGCATCGAGATCGTGACCGATCCCGACCGCGCCGCGCGTCGCCGGGCGGCCGATGCCGCCGAGTCCGCCGACGAAGCCCGCGAGGCCGTCGAGAAGACCAACGACCCGGTGCGGATGTACCTGCGCGAGATGGGCACCGTCAAGCTCCTCGACCGCGAGGGCGAGGTGCGCATCGCCAAGCGCATCGAACAGGGCGAGGCCAAGATCTACCAGGCCCTCGCCAACAACCCCGTCGTCCTCGAGGAGATCCTCAAGCTCCTCGAGAACGCGGGCCGCGACTCGCGCATCGTCGACGAGCTCGTCAACGCCCCCGACGAGGACGAGGAGCCGGAAGAGAGGCCGGGCCTCGACGACCGCTCGACGCGGCGCATCGAGGGCATCCTCGGCAGTTTCCGCAAGATCGGCGCGCTCGACAAGGACATCAAGCGGATGAAGTTCAAGGCGCGCACGATCAAGAAGGGCACCAAGACCCTCGCGCGCATCGAAGCTTCGATCGACAAGAAGATCGCCGACATGGCGAAGCTCATCCGGGCCGCCGACTTCACGCCCGCCGTCCTCAACCGCGCCATCGGGATCCTCAAGGACATCGACCGCCAGATGTCGGTCCCCGAGATCACGATCCGCCAGGACACCAACACCCTCAAGAAGGAGAAGAACCCGACGCGGCTCGACTTCTACAAGCGCCGGATCGCGAAGTACAAGAAGTCGCTCCGCGAGCTCGAGCAGAAGTTCGGCGTCTCGCACGAGGACGTCAAGAAGACGCTCCGCATGGTGCGGGAAGGCGAGGAGGAGGCGGACCAGGCCAAGCACGAGCTGATCGTCGCCAACCTGCGCCTCGTCGTCTCGATCGCGAAGAAGTACACCAACCGCGGTCTCCAGTTCCTCGACCTCATCCAGGAAGGCAACATCGGTTTGATGAAAGCCGTCGAGAAGTTCGAGCATCGGCGCGGTTACAAGTTCTCGACGTATGCGACGTGGTGGATCCGTCAGGCCATCACGCGCGCGATCGCGGACCAGGCGCGCACGATTCGCATCCCGGTCCACATGATCGAGACGATCAACAAGCTCACCCGCACGTCGCGCTCCCTCGTTCAGGAGCTCGGGCGCGAGCCCAACGCCGAAGAGATCGCCAAGCGAATGGACATGCCGGTGTCCAAGGTCCGCAAGATCATGAAGATCGCGCAGGAGCCGATCTCGCTCGAAACGCCGATCGGGGAGGAAGAGGATTCGCATCTGGGCGACTTCATCGAGGACCGCCAGGTGCTCTCGCCGATCGAGGCGGTGCTCGTTTCGAACCTCCAGGACCAGACGCGCCGGGTCCTCAAGTCCCTGACGCCCCGCGAGGAGCAGGTGCTGAAGATGCGCTTCGGCGTCGGCGACGGCTCCGAGCACACCCTCGAGGAGGTCGGTCGCTCCTTCAACGTGACGCGGGAACGGATCCGCCAGATCGAGTCCAAGGCCCTGCGCAAGCTCCGCCACCCGTCGCGAGCCAAGAAGCTCAAGCCGTTCCTGGAGACCATCCGCTGACGCTCGGGGAGCTTGGCAGGAGGCGCCCCTTTGTTATATTCAGAGGGGTCCATAGCTCAGCGGTCCAGAGCCACCGGCTCATAACCGGTCAGACCCCGGTTCGAATCCGGGTGGACCCACCAACGAAGGCGGCAGATTGAGGCTTTTGATCCGAAACCGAATTGCAAACGCGCGGCCAACGCAAGGGTGTTCCACAACCGGAACACCCTTTTTCATCTCCGGCTTCTTCGCAGCCCGGGTGTCGCGGTGAGCGATCTCCTCGGGCAGCTCTACCGGCTCCAGACGCGCCTCCAGTTCGTCCGCGAGCGGGAGAAGAGACGCGACACCGTCCCGCCCGATCTCATCGAGGTCGACCGCGAGTACCGGGAGAAGGTGGAAGCCGTCGCCCACCTCCGGGCCCGGCTGACCCAGGCCGAGCTCGAGCGGCGCAAGGCCGAGGGTGAGCTCGCCGACCTCAAGGAGAAGCTCAAGCGGTACCAGGCGCAGCTGCGCAGCGTCCAGTCGAGCCGCGAGTACTCGGCCGCGTTGAACGAGATCGACGGCGTCGAGAAGTCGATCCGATCCACCGAGGACACGTTCCTCGAGCTCGAGGAAGAGATCGAGACCGCCCGCGCGGATCTCGAGGAGCGCGAGAAGAACCTCCCCGCCGAGACCGAGCAGCACGAAGAGCGGATGAAGGACTGGCGCGTCGCGCAGCGCGCGATCAACGACGAGCTCGTCAGCGCGAAGAACGAGATCGAGCAGCTCGAGGCGCAGATTCCGCCGCGCGACCGCGCCGAGTTCCGGCGTCTCGTCGACAAGAAGCACGGCCTCGCGGTCGTGCTCGCCGTCGGCGGGTCGTGCTCCGCCTGCCACGTCAAGATCCGTCCGGCCGCCATGCAGATCCTCAAGCAGGGGCGCGAGATCATCTACTGCGACAGCTGCAAGCGGATCCTGTACTACGAGCCGCAGAGCTCGTAGACGAGCTCGTGCGCTTTCGAGCGTTCGTCGACGGGGCCGCGCGAGGCAACCCCGGACCCGCCGGCGCGGGCGTCTACGTCTCCGCGGAAGGGGACCTGCCGGCCGAGGAGCACTTCGAGGCGCTGGGGCACCAGACCAACAACGTCGCGGAGTATCGCGCGCTCCTCCTGGCCCTGCGGCGCGCCGCCGAGCGCGAGGCCTCGGACGTGTCGATCGCTTCCGACAGCCTCCTCCTCGTCCAGCAGATGCTGGGACGCTACCGGGTCAAGGCGCCTCACCTGCGGCCGCTCTTCGCCGAGGCGATCCAGCGCGCCAGGTCGTTTCGCCGATTTGCCATCGCCCACGTCCCGCGCGAGGACAACAAGAAGGCGGACCGGCTGGCCAATCTCGGCGCCGATGCGAGCGAGCGCGACATGGCCGGAGAGAAGTTCCACCGCGAGCCATGACTCCCGGCGCCGGGGAGATCGCGCGGCGGCGCGAAGACATCCTGGAGTCGATCCGAGCGGCGGCGGCGCGGTCCGGCCGCCGGCCCGAGGACGTCGCCCTCATGGGCGTCACCAAGACGCAGAGCCCGCTGACCGTCGCGCTCGCCGCCCGAGCGGGCATCACGCTCTTCGGCGAGAACCGCGTCCAGGAAGGGGCGGCCAAGGCCGCCGCCCTGAAAGCCGAGTTTCCGGCGCTCGAGTGGCGCCTGATCGGACCTTTGCAGACGAACAAGGCCAGGACGGCGCTACAATGGTTCCGGGCCATCGAAACACTAGACCGGGAAAGACTTGCGGCGCGCCTGGAGGCGCTGCTGTCGGAGACGGGTAGGACGCTGCCGGTGCTTCTGGAGATCAACATCGGACGGGAAGAATCGAAGTCGGGCGCGCTCGCCGAGGATGCGCCGCGGCTGTGCGAGGCCGCGCTGGCGAGCCCGCACCTCGACGTGCGCGGCCTGATGGCGGTTCCTCCCTTCGATCCCGACCCCGAGAAGTCGCGGCCCTTCTTCCGGGAGCTGCGCTCGATCCGCGACGGACTGGCGGAGCGGTTCGGCCGGACGCTGCCCGAGCTCTCGATGGGCATGAGCCACGACTTCGCGGTCGCCGTCGAGGAGGGCTCGACCGAGGTGCGCATCGGAACGGCGCTGTTCGGCCCGCGGGAGGCGCCATGAACGTCGGCGGATCGGCCGCCGGCGCCGTCTTCGACGCCATCCTCTGGCTGCTGACCGGCCTGCAATGGATCGTCATCATCGCCGCGCTCATCTCCTGGGTGAATCCGGACCCGCGCAATCCGATCGTGCGTTTTCTCTGGGGCGTGACCGAGCCGTTGTTTCGCCCCTTCCGCCGCTTGCTGCCCCCGTCGCGCACCGGCGGCATCGACCTCTCGCCCCTGCTCGTTCTGCTCGTCATCTATCTCCTGACGCGTTTTGTGGCGCGGCTGGCCTATTCGGCGCCGCTCTAGAGGTACTGGAGGTTCCCATGCGCCCACGCACGAGCCCGCTCGAGATTCAGAAACGCGAGTTCTCGCGCAAGTGGAAAGGCCTCGACCCCGTCGAGGTCCAGACGTTCCTGACCGACGTCGCGGAAGACATGGAGGTCCTGGCCCGCGAGAATGCCGACCTCGAGAACCGGCTGCGCTCGCTCGAGCAGGAGAACGAGGAGCACCGAGAGCGCGAGCGAATCCTGAAGCAGACGCTGCTGTCGGCGCAGCAGGCCTCCGAGGACATCCGCGCGGCGGCCCGCAAGGAGGCCGAGCTCGTCGTCCGCCAGGCGCAGGACTCGGGCGAGAAGCTGACCCACCAGGCTCTCCAGCGCTCCGCCGAGATCGAGAAGGCCATCCAGGAGCTGAAGGTCCAGCGGGCGAACTTCCGGCTCCAGCTCCAGAAGATGATCGAGCTCTTCCAGCAGGTCCTCGACTTCGACCGCGACGAGGACGAGAAAGACCGGCCGCTGTCCTACATGACCCGCAAGGCGGACAAGGAAGAGACGGCGGGCTGACGGTCGGCGCGTAGCGGTCGACCGTCAGCCCGAGGCGCGCAGCGCCGAGGGATCCCGTGCTCGACCGCGCGCGAGGCTGATTGAGCCCGGGATCCCTCGCTGCGCTCGGGATGACGATGGCCTCCCTCGAGATCCGCAACATCGGCTGCCTCGCGACACCGCTCGGCCGCGACGCGAAGCGAGGCAAGGCTCAGGGCGAGATCCTCCGCATCCGCGACGCCGCCGTGCGCGCCGAGGCCGGGCGGCTCGTCTTCGTCGGAGCCGCGAAGGACTACGCGCGGCAGTACGGCGGTCGTCCCGCCGACGCCGTGCTCGACGCCCGCGGGCGCGCCGTCGTCCCGGGCCTCGTCGACGCGCACACGCATCCCGTGTGGCTCGGCGACCGCGGCCCGGAGATCGGTCGGCGGCTCGCCGGGGAAAGTTACGCCGCGATCGCGGCCGAGGGCGGCGGGATCCACGCGACGGTCCGGGCCACACGCGCCGGCACGGACGCGGAGCTCGAAGAGGCGGTCCGCCGGCGGCTGTCCCGGATGCTCGCCCACGGGACGACGACTGCCGAGGCCAAGTCCGGCTATGGGCTGACGGAGAAGGACGAGATCCGCGCCCTGGACCTTCTCCGGAAGCTCGGGACGGACCCGGCCCTCCCGCGCCTCGTTCCGACGCTTCTCGCGGCTCACGAGATTCCCCCGGAGTTTTCCGGGAACCGCTCCGAGTGGGTCCGGCTCGTCGCCGAGGAGATCGTGCCCCGCACGGCGCGCGAGAAGCTCGCGCGATACTGCGACGTCTTCTGCGAGGAGGGCGTCTTCACCGTGGGCGAATCCCGGACGATCCTCGAAGCCGCGCGCCGGGCCGGCATGGCACCGCGGATCCACGCCGACGAGCTCGCGCGCTCGGGCGGCGCGATGCTCGCGGCCGAGCTCGGCGCGGCTTCGGCCGACCATCTTCTCTTCATCGAGAAGGA
>CAWEMP010000017.1:0-24119 GCA_963810205.1 uncultured Acidobacteriota bacterium | reverse complement strand
CCCCACAGGGCGAGGATGAGCGCGAAAAGGCGGGAGCGGCCGCGCTTGACGCCGCTCACCGGGCGGAGCCTCCCGGCTCCGGAGCCTCGACGACCTGGACCTGGCCCGGGTGCGGGGGACGCAACCCCTTGCGCTGCGCCACCGCGGCGACGCGTTCGGGAGAGGAGGCCTGGGCCAGCTCCGCGCGCAGCCGCCGGTTCTCTTCGTTCAACTCGGCCATCGTCTTCTGGCGCGCCTCGCGCAGGTACCCGACCCGGACCGTCTCGATGTGGAGGGCGGCGTACGCCAGGAACGCGCACGCCACCGGCAGCCCGACGAGCAGGAACGTCGCGAGCTCGCGCCCCCGGCGGCGGTCGCGCTCGCGCGTCAGGTGCAGGTTCTCGACGCGCTTGGTCTGGGCGTAGACGGTGCTCATGGGATGGTCAGCCGACCTGCGCCAGCGCCTCCGTCGTGTCGGCCAGCTTCTCCGCGACGCGCAGGCGCGCGCTCCGGGAACGCGGGTTGCGGCGCAGCTCCGCCTCTCCCGGGCGAATCGGCCGCCGCGTCAGCACCCGGAGCGCCGTCCGGACGCCGCAGACGCACGCGGGCAGCTTCGGCGGGCAGAGGCACACGCCCGACTCGCGCCGGAACGTCTCCTTGACGATCCGGTCCTCGAGGGAGTGGTAGGACACGACCGCGAGCCGGCCGCCCTGGTTCAGGCGCGCCGACGCAGCCGCGAGAAACCGCGCGAGAGCGACGAGCTCCTGGTTGACCTCGATCCGCAGCGCCTGGAACACGCGGGTGGCGGGATCGATCTTCTCCCGGGTCCCCTTCTCCTCGGCCACGATGCGGGCGAGTTGACGCGTCGTCTGGATGGGGCCACGAGTCCGCTCCGCTACGATTCCGCGCGCGATCTTTGCCGCCATTCGCTCCTCCCCAAAATCACGGAAAATCCGTGTCAGTTCCTCGACCGAAGCCGTGGCGACGATGTCGGCCGCGCTTCGACCGCTTCTTCCCATCCGCATGTCGAGGGGTCCGTCCCGTCGAAACGAGAATCCCCGCTCTCCCTGATCGAGCTGCATCGACGAGACGCCGAGGTCCGCGAGGATTCCGTCGGGAGCCGGAGATCCGTCGAGAATGGCGTCGAGATCGCCGAAGTCGGCCTCGACCAGGCGGACGCGCTCGCCGAATCGCGCGAGCCGCTGGCCCGCGCGAGCCAGCGCGTCCGGGTCCCGGTCGATGCCGAGCAGCCGCACGCCCGCGCCCCGCGCGAGAAGCGCCTCCGCATGGCCGCCCGCGCCGAGGGTCGCGTCGACGAAGAAGCCGCCGCGCTCGGGCGCGAGCCACTCCACGATTTCGTCGACGAGGACGGGCGTGTGCGGCGGCTGAGTTTCAATTGCTCGGTCTCCCGTTCACAGCAAGAGCTTCGAGAGCTCGTCGTAGTCCTCGGGGCCGAACTCCTCGGTCGACAGCCGCTTGGCGAGCGCGCCGCGGTCGGAGACGACGAGGTGATCGATGTTCCCGGTCACCACGACGTCGGGCGCGAGCTTCGCGGCGTCGCGAAGGATCTGCGGCACCAGCACGCGCCCCTGCGCGTCGATCGCGGCGTCCTGCCCGAAGTAGTTGACGCGCTCGAGGAACTTGTTCTTCGCGCGGTGAATCGCCGGAAGCTCGGCGAGCTTCTCCTCGAGCTGGCGCCAGATCGGGAGCGGGTAGAGAAGGAAGTTGCGACCGTGGATCGACGTCACGAAGAGATCCCGTCCGAACGCCTCTTCGATCTGCTGCCGAAAGAGATTCGGCACCTTCAGCCGCCCCTTCTCGTCGAGACGGGCCGGCGCGCTTCCTCGAAAGCGATCCATTCAGTTTTGTCCCGTCGGAGATCCGGGACCACTTTCTCCCACTTTTAGCCAGATTTGGCCACTGGCCGCGATGTTAGGAGCGCCGAGGTTTATTAGTCAAGCGAAGTTGTTTGCCTTAAAACATTCGGAGCGCTAAACGGGCGTAACCCCCGGCACTCGCCCTCGACGCCGCTTCGCACAAGCACTTGTGCATCGCGTGCACCGAGTGTCCCAACGGTAGGGCTTTCCGCCACGAGGCCCCATCCGTTCGCGGCGCGAATAGTCTCCCGACCGAAGGGAGGGAGGAGGTTCGCGCCGCGGGAGCGAGCGCGCGGCGCGGGATCAGGCGAGCGGTCGAGCCCGGCATCCCGGCGAGCCGCTCGCCGGTGCGCCCGGAGGGCGCAGATCCCGCGCAAGCGCGAGCGACGGCTAGCTGTGCCAGTCGCTAGTCAACTCGAGCCACAGCGCCAGGCCGCGATACTCGCCGTAGCGGGCGTAGCGCCGCGCGATCGCGCGGTCGACCGTCTTCGCCGGGCCGCGGTAGAGCTGCCGGTATCTCTTTCGAACCCAGGAGTCGAGCGCCAGGTAGTCGTGTCGGCCGAGGATGCGGAGCAGCCCTTCCGCCGCGTAGGGCCCGAAGCCGTGCTCGGCGAGAATCGCCTCGCGGATCTCGCCGGCGGGCGTGCCAGCCCGCTCCCAGCTCGCGAGGTCGAGCTTGCCCGATGCGACGCGGCGGGCGAACCGAGACAGCGCGACCGCGCGATACCCGCAGCGCACCCGGCTCTTGAGCGTCGCCGGGGCGAGCCGCGCGATCTCTTCCGCGCCGGGGAAGGCCGTCTCCGCTCCCGCCAGCGCCATGAGCCGCGTGACCATCCCGCGCGTCGCCGCCCAGGAACAGTTGGTCGTCAGCAGCATCTTGACGGCGTCCTCGAAGAGGCCCGGAGCGCGGAGCATCCGCCCTCCCCCGCGCTCGAGCCCTCGGGCGACAGGCGATCCGGGATCGAGGGACGCGCCGAAGGCCGAGAGGTCGAGGTCGAGCGAGAACACGCGGCGCGCGATCCGCGCCAGCTCCGCGCGAGCGACGCCGGATCCGGCCGCCTCGAGCAGGCCGCCGCGGGCCGTGAAGACGACCTCGCCCGCCGCAACGCGCGTCCGGAGCGTGGCGGCCTCCCGGTCGTATGCGAAGGGAGGCAGGTCGTACCAGCCGTGCGAGCGCACGACCGCGTCGAAGGAGAATCGGGGAGGAAGGGGGAGCCGGAGCGTCAGCCTACGAGGCCTTTTTCCCGTCGAGCTTGGCGAGCTCCGGGTCGTAGATCTTGACGAAGGCCTCGCGCCGCAGCTTCTCCATGTACTCGGTGAACCGTTTCTCGTACAGCTCGTCGGAGATCCGCTTGCGCAGGTCGTCCTTGACCTCGGCGAAAGGCTTGAACCCGGCGGGCTTGCGCTCGGTGACCCGGAAGAGATGGATCGAGTCCGGCACCAGCGCGGGCGCCGGGTACTCGTCGGCCGTCGAGAAGATGGCGACGTCGAGCGCCTCGACGAGCTCGCCCTTGGCCACCGTTCCCAGGTCTCCCCCGCGCTCGCGGGTGTTGCCCTCGGAGGACTCCTTTGCGAGCTCCGCGAAGGCGGCGCCGCCCTTGATTTTCACGCGGATCTCCTCGATCTTCGCGACGGCCTGCGACTGGGCCTCGGCGTCGCCCGGCGAAAACCGGAGGACGATCTCCGCGACGTGCGCCGTGGCGGGAACGGCGTAGAACTGCTCCTTCCGGCGTTCGTACTCGACGCGCAGGGCGTCGTCGGACAGGTCCATCCGCGACGCGACGTCGCGCCCGATGACCTTCTGCAGCGTGATGGTCTCGCGCATCTGCCGCCGCAGGTCGTCCCGCTTCATGCCCGAATCGGCCAGCGCCGCATCGAACTCGGCGTCGGACTTCAGGTTGTACTGCGCCTTGACGCGCTGGACCGCCGCCTCGACCTCTTCGTCCGTGGCGCTCACCGCCATCTCCTTGGCGCGCTCGTCCAGCAGCTTCTCCCGGATCATGTCCTCGAGAATCTGCGTCCGCAGCTGCGTCTGGTCTCCCGAGCCCCGCGCCGACCTCAGGGCCACCGAGAGCCGCCGGTCGTACTCGGACTGCGTGATGAGCTGGTCGTTGACCCGCGCCACGATGCTCTCGACGAGCTCGGCGGCCGGCAGGCCGAGGGCGCCGAGGAAACCCGCCAGTGCGAGGACCGTCCGTTTCATGCGGCCTTTCATAACACAGAGCGTCCCGGGGAATTTCCTCAGGCGGCGGCCCGGGCGAAGAGGGGAAGGAGGTCGTTCAGGGCGGGCAGGAGAGCCTCGCCCTCGGGAGCCGGTAGGGTCAGCACCCGGGCCGGCGAGAAGCTCGCGCCGGGACGCTGCCGCACGAAGGCGAGGAGCCGCTCGGGGTCGACGGGCGCGTTCTCGGCGAAGCGGACGTGCACCCGGCCGGCCTGCCGCGTCAGCGACGTGACCCCCAGCCGCTCGGCGGCCGCCCGCAGCCGCGCATAGGCGATGAGCCGTCCGACGGCGGGCGGAGGCTCGCCGAACCGGTCCGCGATCTCGCGCCGCGCCTCCTCGAGAGCCGCGTCGTCGGACGCCCGCGCCACTTTCTTGTAGATCATCATCCGCCAGCTCTCGTCGGCCACGTAGTCGTGCGGGATGGCCAGGTCGAGCCCGAGCGACATCGTGAGCACGCGCTCCGGCACGGCCTCCTCGCCGCGCATCTCCCGGATCGCCTCCTCGAGGAGCGACAGGTACGTCTCGAAGCCGACCGCCGCGATGTGGCCCGACTGCTCGCCGCCGAGGATGTTGCCCGAGCCGCGGATCTCGAGGTCCTTGGCCGCGATCCGGAAGCCGGCGCCGAGATCGCAGAACTCCTGGATCGACGCGAGGCGACGGCGGGCGATCTCCGAGAGCGCCGCGGTCTGATCGATGAGCAGGTACGCGTACGCCGGCTTGTCGCTCCGGCCCACGCGGCCCCGCAGCTGGTAGAGCTGGGCCAGGCCGAACGTGTCGGCGCGATCGATCAGGATCGTGTTCGCCGAAGGAATGTCGAGGCCGTTCTCGACGATCGCCGTGGCGAGCAGCAGGTCGGCCGAGCGCGTGAAGAACTTCACCATCGCCTTCTCGAGCTCCGCCTCGGGCATCTGGCCGTGGGCCACGGCGATCCGGAGCTCGGGCAGCAGCTGCTCGAGGGTCTGCTTCACGCGCCCGATCGACTCGACGCGGTTGTGCACGAAGAAGACCTGGCCGCCCCGCTCGAGCTCCGCCTCGATGGCCTCGCGGATGACCTCCGGCCTCGAGGGCACGACCTGCGTTTCGATCGCCAGGCGGTCCCGCGGCGGCGTCTCGATGATGGAGAGGTCGCGCAGCCCCGAGAGCGAAAGGTGAAGCGAGCGCGGAATCGGCGTCGCCGACATCGCGAGCACGTCGATCGACGCCTTCCACTCCTTGAGGCGCTCCTTCTGCGCGACGCCGAACCGCTGCTCCTCGTCGACGATGAGGAGCCCGAGGTCGCGAAACGCGAGGTCCCGGCCCAGCATCCGGTGGGTGGCGATCAGGATGTCGACCGAGCCGTCGGCGACTCTGGCGACGACCGCCTTTTGTTCCTGCCGCGAGCGAAAGCGCGACAGCAGCTCGATGACCACCGGGAACGCCGCGAATCGGCGCTGGAAGGTCCGGAAGTGCTGGTCGGCGAGAATCGTCGTCGGCGCGAGCAGGGCGACCTGCTTGCCGTCGAGCACCGCCTTCATCGCTGCCCGCATCGCCACTTCCGTCTTCCCGTAGCCCACGTCGCCGCAGAGGAGGCGATCCATCGGCTTGACGGACTGCATGTCGCGCTTGACGTCCGCGATCGCCTGGGCCTGGTCGGGCGTCTCGACGTGCTCGAAGGCATCCTCGAACTCTTTCTGCCAGGGCGAGTCCTTCGAGAAC
Organism: uncultured Acidobacteriota bacterium; assembly: GCA_963810205.1. Taxonomy (GTDB): domain Bacteria; phylum Acidobacteriota; class Thermoanaerobaculia; order UBA5066; family Gp7-AA6; genus DAHUXD01. The sequence goes on along the minus strand of CAWEMP010000017.1, from coordinate 18,347 downwards.
GCGAAGCCGTCGGCCGTGCTGCGACGCGCGTAGAGCTTGAGGAGCTGATCGGTCATGTCGCGCATGGCCTTGCGCACCGAGGCCTTGCGCTTGCCCCACCCGGCGCCGCCGAGCCTGTCGAGCACCGGCTCGACGCCTTCCACGCCCGAGTACTTCTGCACGAGATCGAGGCGCTCGACGGGGAGAAGAAGCGCCTTCTGATCGGCGTACTCGATCTCCATGAACTCGCGCTCCTCGCCCTCGACCGGGAAGCGCTTCAAGCCGCGGAAGAGGCCGATCCCGTAGTCGGCGTGCACGACGGCGTCCCCGAGACGGAGGTCCCGCAGGTCCGAGAGAAACGCCTCGGAGGGCCGGCGCCGCGCGGCCGCGGAACGCCGCTCCTCGCCGAAGATCTCCTCTTCCGCGTAGACCGAGAGGCGGGGCTCGCGCAGCCGGAAGCCCGCCGAGATCTCCGCCGCGATCGAGACGACCACGCCCTCCCGCCGCTCCGAGGAGACGTGGAACCCGTACTCGATCGCGAGGCGGCGGAGCTTCTCCGCGCCGCCGGTGGGCCGTGTCGCGACGAACACCTCTTCGCCCGAGGCGAGCGCCCGCGTGAGGTCCGAGGCCGCCTCGGCCGCGCGGCCGTCGTGGCCGGCGATCGCTTCGGCCGGCAGCCGGACGGTGTCCCCGGCCGGGGCGCCGGCGCCCAGGCGGTCGAACCGGAGGCTCGCCGCCTCCAGACGCTCCCGGATCCGCCCGGCCGGATGCAGCAGCTCCTCCGGGGTGAAGGCGTCGCGGTCCGGATCGCGGTCCGCGCCGACACGCTCGGCGAAGCCGGCGATCTCTTCCTCGACCGATGCGGGCTCGACGACGACGATGAGCGCCGGCGCCGCGTGGTCGAGCCAGCCGGCGGGCATCGGCGAGACCGCCGGGGCGAAGACCAGGCGCTCGGCCTCCGACGGGGGCCGGCCGATCCGCTCCGTCATCAGGCGCCGCGCCTCCTCGGATTCCTCCGAGGCGGCGAACGGGGCGAGCGCGACCTCGGCGATCCTCTCGCGCGAGCGCTGCGTGTCGGGATCGAAGAGCCGCAGCGACGCCACCGTGTCGCCGTCGAGCTCGACGCGCACGGCGAGGTCGCGGTCGGGCGGGAAGACGTCGAAGAGCCCGCCGCGCACGGCGAGGTCGCCGGTCTCGACGACGAGGTCCGACCGCCGGTACCCGAGGCGCACCAGGCGCTCCACGGTCCTCGGCAGCGAGAGCTCCTCTCCTTCCCGGATCCGGAGGAAGAGCCCGGAGAAGCGGGCGGGGTCGGGCAGGCGCGTGAAGAGCGCCCGCGCGGGCAGCACGGCGCCGATCGGCGGTCCGCCGGCCGCGAGCGCCGTGAGGAGCGAGAACTCGTCGCGGCGGGACTTGAGCGACGCCGGGATGCGCTGGTACGGCGTCAGCGTCGGCGCCGGGGCGTGGAAAACGCGCTCGAGGCCGGCGGCGGCGAGGTCCCCCAGCCACTGCTCGGCGTCCTTCTCGGTGGCGACGACCACGGCGACCGGGCGCCCGAGGTCCTCGACGAGGGCCGCGACGAGCACGGCCGGCAGCGCGCCCACTCCGCCCGAGACGACGAGGCGCGGGTCTCCCCGCCGGACCCTCTCGAGGAGGCCGGTGTAGGCCGAGACACCGCGGACGAGGTCCGTGAGCAACCGGGTCAAACCGAAGCCGAGATCCTATGCGCGGACGAGCGGCGACTTTTCCCGAAGACGCGCGACCGCCCTGACCGCCGTCTCGGCGGCGTAGTCCACCTCTTCCTCGGTCGTCCAGCGGCCCACGCCGAATCGGATCGAAGCGTGGGCGAGGTCCGCCGGCACGCCGATCGCCGTCAGGACGTGCGAGGGCTCGAGCGAAGCCGAGGTGCAGGCCGAGCCCGACGAAACGGCGACGTCCTTCATGCTGACGAGAAGCGCCTCGCCTTCGACGCCGGAAAAGGACAGGTTGAGGTTGCCGGGGAGCCGGCGCTCCACGGCGCCCGGGGCGAGCGCGCCGTTGGCCTCGATCTCGGGCAGCGGCGCGCCGTTCAGGGTCACGTCGGAGACGCGCGAGACGATCGCATCGTGCAGCCGCCTGCGCAGCCGCCGCATGCGCGGGGCTTCCTCGGGCATCTCGCTCACCGAGAGCTCGGCCGCCTTGCCGATGCCGACGATCCCCGGCACGTTGAGGGTGCCCGAGCGCATGCCCCGCTCGTGGCCGCCGCCGAAGACGATCGGCTCCAGCCGGACGCGCGGATTGCGGGCGCGCACGTAGAGCGCTCCCACGCCCTTCGGCCCGTAGATCTTGTGCGCGGAGATCGAGGCGAGATCGACGTTCATCGCCTCGACGTCGAAGGGGATCTTGCCGAAGCCCTGGACGGCGTCGGTGTGGAAGAAGACGCCCTTCCCGCGGCAGATCGCCCCGATCTCGGCGATCCGCTGGATGGTGCCGATCTCGTTGTTGGCGAGCATCAGCGAGACGAGCACCGTCTTCTCCGTGATGGCCTCGCGCACGCGCTCGGGAGGGATCTCGCCGGTCTTCTCCGGCATCAGGTACGTGACCGCGAACCCCTCGCGCTCGAGCTCGCGGCAGCAATCGAGGACGGCCGAGTGCTCGGTCGGCGCCGTGATCACGTGGCCGCCCTTCGCCTTGAAAAGACGGGCCACCCCGAGGATCGCCAGGTTGTCCGACTCCGTCGCCCCGGACGTGAAGACGATCTCCTTCGCCGACGCGTGCATCGCCCGCGCCACCTGGTCCCGCGCCGCGTCGACCGCGGCCTCCGCTTCCCAGCCGAACACGTGGCCGCGCGAGGCCGGGTTACCGAAGACGCGGGTGAAGTACGGCGTCATCGCCTCCAGGACCCGCGGGTCGACGGGGGTCGTGGCGTGGTAGTCGAGATAGATCGGAAGCTGCATGGGCGTCATATTCTATCGGCTCCTCGGAACCCTTGAATCCGTGGCCTCGTCGTCGTATACCCCTGAGCCTTCGAGGAAGGAGCGAGCGCACATGAGCGACTCCGGCCGGATCCTCTCGGACCAGATGCTTCGGACGTTCCACGAACGGGCGCCCGGGTACGACCGCGAGAACCGTTTCTTCAGCGAGGACTTCGAGGACCTGCGCAAGAGCGGCTACCTGAGAATGGCCGTCCCGCGCGACCTCGGGGGACTCGGCCTCTCCTTCGCCGACTGCATGCGCGAGACCCGCCGGCTCGCCTACTGGGCGCCGGCCACCGCGCTCGGCACCAACATGCACACGTACTGGTGCGGCGTGGCGTCGCAGGTCCGAGGCTCCGGCGATTCCTCCTGCGACTGGATCCTCGAGGCCGCCGGGAAGGGCGCGGTCTTCGCCGCCGGCCACGCCGAGATCGGCCACGACCTGCCCGTGCTGCTCTCCACGACGCGCGCGGAACGCGTCGCCGGAGGCTATCGCTTCACCGGCCGCAAGGCCTTCGGCAGCCTCACGCCCGTCTGGACCTTCCTCGGTCTCCACGGAATGGACGCGACGGACCCGAAGGCGCCGAAGATCGTGCATGGATTCCTGCGGCGCGATTCCGAGGGCTATCGTGTCGAGCCGACCTGGGACGTGCTCGGCATGCGCGCCACCCGCAGCGACGACACGATTCTCGAGGGCGTCTTCATCCCCGACGACCAGATCGCCCGGGTCGTGCCGGCGGGCGCGGCCGGCGTCGATCTCTTCGTGCTGTCGATCTTCGCCTGGGCCCTGATCGGTTTCGCCCACGTCTACTACGCGCTCGGCCGCCGGGTGCTCGACCTGACCGTCGACTCGCTCGGCAAGCGGACTTCGCTCGCGGTCTCGGGCTCGATGGCCCATCACCCCGCAATGCAGCACGGCGTCGCCGAGATGGTGATGGAGCTGGAAGCGCTCGAGCCGCTGATCGACCGGACGACCGAGGAGTGGTCGACCGGCGTCGACCACGGCGCCCGCTGGCCCGCCCGAATCATGGGGACGAAGCACCGGACGACCGAGGGCGTCTGGAAGGTCGTCGACACGGCCATGGAGCTCTCCGGCGGCGCCGGAATGTTCAAAAAGAACGAGCTCGAGCGGCTTTTCCGCGACGCGCGCGCCGGGCGCTTCCACCCGGCCAACTCCGCCCTCACGCACGAAATCGTCGGCGAAGACGGCGCTCGGCATCAACCTCGACGAGCTCGCCGCGCTGGGGCTAGAGCCCCTTTACGGACGCGCCGGCGCATGGCCGACGCCCAGCCGCTCGAGCAGCCACATCATCGGGCAGGTCCCGGTGAAGGCTGACTGCAGCAGGTTGGCGCCGACGAACCCCGTGAAGAGAAAAAATCCCGGGTGGACGAACCATCCGAGCGCGAGCGAAGCCAGGACGAATGTCCCCGCGATGCCGCGCAGCCATTCTTCGACGGTCCGAGTCATGCGAAGCTCCTTTCGGTTTCGACGGAGGATGCGGCCGTCCCCTTCGCGGCCCGCTTCTCCTCCGCGTGTTTGAGCATGTAAAAGAGGACGGGCACCGCGGCCCGGGACAGCAGAGTCGCCGCCACCTCCCCCGCCATCATCGACACCGCCAGTCCCTGGAAGATCGGATCGAGCAGCATCACGGCCGAGCCCACGACGACCGCGGCCGCCGTCAGCAGCATCGGGCGGAACCGCACCTCGCCCGCGTCGAGCACGGCTTCGGAGAGGCCCATCCCCTCGCGCCGCCGCAGCTCGATGAAGTCGACGAGGATGATCGAGTTGCGCACGATGATGCCGGCCCCGGCGATGAAGCCGATCATCGAGGTCGCCGTGAAGAAAACGCCGAAGAGGCCGTGGGCCGGCAGGATCCCCACGAGTGTCAGCGGGATCGGGGCCATGATGACGAGCGGCACGGTGAAGCTCTTGAACCAGCCCACGACGAGGACGTAGATCAGGACGAGCACCGCCGCGAACGCCAGACCGAGGTCGCGGAAGACTTCGTAGGTGACGTGCCACTCGCCGTCCCACTTGAGCCCGTAGCGCGCCGTGTCGAAGGGGGCCGTGGCCGTGCGCGTCTCGATGCGGTATCCGCCCGGCATCGCGATCCCCGCGATCCCCTTCTCGAGGGCGGAGATGGCATAGACCGGCGCTTCCCGGCTCCCGGCGACGTCGGCCGTGACGTAGACGACCGGCTTCAGGTTCTTGTGGTAGATCGACGTCTCGGCCGGGACGCGTTCGAAACGCCCGATCTCCGAGAGCGGCACGAGGTGGCCGCCCGCGCTCGTCACCGACAGGGCGCCGAGCGCCGAGAGATCGTGCCGCCAGTCGTCGGGCAGCGTCACGACGAGCGGGATCCGCTCGCGGACCCCTGGCAGGTGGATCTCCCCGGCCGCATCGGACGACAGGGCCAGGCGCAGCGTGGCCGCGACGTCGGCCTCGCGGATGCCCGACAGGCCTGCCTTCTCGCGGTCGAGCCGGTAGACGGCCTTCTCGCGGGGGCTCTCCAGATACCAGTCGACGTCGACGACGCCTTCCGTCCGCAGGAACACGTCCCGCACCTGTCGCGCCACTTCCCGGCGGCCCGCGTCGTCCGGACCGTAGATCTCGGCGACGAGCGTCTGCAGCACGGGCGGCCCCGGCGGTACTTCGGCGATCTTGACGCGCGCTTCGTACCGGCGGGCGATCGGCTCGAGCAGGGGGCGGGCCGCCCGGGCGATCACGTGGGAGGCGCGGCGCCGGTCGCCCTTCCCGAGGAGGGAGACCTGGATGTCGCCCTGGTGCGGGGCCGAGCGCAGGAAGTAGTGGCGTACGAGGCCGTTGAAGTTGTACGGGGCCGCCGTCCCCGCGTACACCTCGGTCCCGACGACCTCGGGAAGCGACGCGAGGGCGTCCGCCATCTCCGAGAGGGCGCGGTGCGTCGTCTCGAGGGTCGTGCCGTCGGGAAAGTCCGCGACGATCTGGAACTCGTTCTTGTTGTCGAAGGGCAGCATCTTCACGTGGACGACGCCGAGCGGAAGGAGCGCGACCGCGCCGGCGAGCAGTGCGGCGATGACTCCGAAGAAGATCGCCCGCGCGCGCCCGCCGCCCTCGGAGACCAGCGGCGTCATCGCCCTCCGGTAGAGGACCGCGAGTCGGCTGCGCTCGGCTTCGCCGTGGCCGGCCTTCTCGACGCCCGCGCCGCGGAAGAGCCGCCGGGCCGCCCAGGGCGAGATCGCGAAGGCGACGAGCAGCGAGAAGAGCATCGCGGCCGAGGCGCCGACCGGGATCGGGCGCATGTACGGCCCCATCAGTCCGCCGACGAACCCCATCGGCACGATCGCCGCGATGACCGCGAACGTGGCGAGGATCGTCGGGATTGCCGACTTCGTCGGTGGCCTCGATCGCGACGCGCGCCAGGGGCCGTCCCCGGGACGAAGGCAGGCGCAGGTGCCGGACGATGTTCTCGACGACGACGATCGCGTCGTCCACGAGGATGCCGATCGAGAAGATGAGGGCGAAGAGCGTGATCCGGTTGAGCGTGTAGCCGAAGAGCATGAAGATGAAGAGGGTCAGCGCGAGCGTGACCGGCACGGCGAGCAGGACCACTCCCGCTTCCCGCCGGCCGAGGGCGAAGGCCATCAGCAGCGCCACCGACAGCGTCGCGAGGGCCATGTGCTTCAGGAGCTCGTTGGACTTCTCCGAGGAGGTCTCGCCGTAGTCCCGCGTGACGGTCGTGTGGACGTCGGCGGCCAGGATCCGCGGCGCGAGCGCCTCGAGCTTACGGTCGATCGCGTGCACGACCGAGATCGCGTTGGCCCCGCGGCGCTTGCTGACCGCGAGCGTGACGGCCGCAAGGCGCCCCGGCTGGCCGGGCTCGCCGTGCGTCACGTAGGACGCGGGCCGCTCCGGTCCGTCCACGACGGACGCGACGTCGGCCAGGCGCACCGGCCGCCCGCCGCTTTCGGCGACCACGACCTCCCCGAGCTCGCGCGCGGACTCCAGGAAGCCGCCCGCCTCCACCACGAGGCCCCGGTCGCCGGCGACGAGCTCCCCGGCCACGGTCCGACGGTTGCCCGCGGCGAGCGCGGCGAGAACCGCGCCGGGCGGCAAGCCCCGCGCGGACAGGCGCGCCGGATCGAGCTCGACGCGGAACTCGCGCCGCAGGCCGCCGATCAGCGCGGTGTCCGACACGTCGGGAATCGTCTTGATCTCGTTCTCGACCTCCGCGGCGATCTGCCGCAGGGTCGCCGGGTCCTGCGTCGGGCTCCAGAACGTGAGCGCCCAGATCGGCACGTCGTCGATCGAGCGGGGCTTCACGAGCGGCGGCGGCAGATCCCGCGGCCAGACGTCGGCCAGCGCGTCGAGCTTCGCGCGGACCCGGACGAGTGCGCGGTCCGGGTCCTCCCCGACGCGAAACCGCGCGACGACGAACGCCGAACCCGGCGAGGAGGTCGAGTAGACGTACTCGACCCCGGGAATCGACCAGAGGGCCTTCTCGAGGGGTGCCGAAACCTCGCGTTCGACCTCGACCGCGCCGCGGCCCGGAAGCGACGCGAAGACGTCGATCATCGGAACCTTGATCTGGGGCTCCTCTTCCCGGGGCGTCACGACCACGGCGAGAGCCCCGAGCGCCAGCGCGAAGGCCACGAGGAGCGGCGTCAGCTTCGAGTCCATGAAGGCGGCGGCGAGGCGCCCGGCGACGCCGAGCCGCTCCCGCTCCTGCGCGAGCCGCGTCCGCGGGTCGAGCGTCACGAGACCGCCCGTGTGCCGGCCGCGAGGTCGGCCGGCGGATCGAGCACGACCCGCTCGCCCGCCTCCAGCCCCGACCGGACTTCCACGAGGCCGGCTCCCGCGGACGGCCCCGTCCGGACGTAGCGGAGCGAGACCCGACCGTCGCTGCCGATAGCCCAGGCGACCTCGAGGCCGCCCCGCGCCGCGATCGCGCGCGCGGGCACCACCAGCCTCGCCGCGCGCGACCCCGGGAGTCGCAGCCGCGCGAAGCTGCCGACGGGCGGCTCGACGCCCGCGGGGAGATCCACGCGCACCATGCGGCGGCGGGTTTCCGGATCGACCGCGCCGACGATCTCCACGATCCGGCCCTCCACGACGCTGTCCCCGAGGATGACCGGCAGCAGGCCACCGACGGCGAGCCGCGCGGCTTCCTCTTCGCCCGGCGCGGCCTCGACACGCCGCCCCTTCGCGGAGGACAGCCGGACGAGCGGGCGACCGGGCGCCGTGAGGTCTCCCGCCGAGACCATCTTCTCGACGACGATCGCGTCGAACGGCGCCACGAGGACCGACTGCGACCGATCCACCTCAGCCCGCGCGAGCGCGGCCTGCGCGTACGCGAGGGCCGACGCCGCGGAGGCCTCTTCCTGGCGGGCGCGCTCGATCTCGATCGCGGTGGTCGCCCCCTTCCCCTCGAGCCGCTCGAACCGCGCCCGGTTGCGCGAGGCGATCTCCCAGGACGAGCGGGCGGCCGCGACGGCGGACCGGGCGCCCTCGAGCGCGCTTTCGGACTCGCGGTCCGCGAGGCGGACGAGCACCGTGCCGGCCCGGACCGTCTGGCCCGGAACCGCCCGCACCTCGACCACCGGGGCCGCGAGGCGGCTCGACAGGATCGCCTCCGTCGCGCCGACGACGGTCCCATCGACCTCCACCGACGACGCCGCATCGCTGCGCTCGACGGTCGCCGTCGCCAACGCGCGCTGCCCGGCGTCGGCCGTTTCGTGGGCGGCCTTCCGGCCGCAGCCGACGAAGGCGACCGCCGCCAACGCCACCAGAACAGCGATTCGCTTCATCGCGCTCCCTCCCCTTCCGGCGCCAGGCCGAGGGCCATGCGCAGGTTCGCTTCGGCGAGCACGCGGTCGGCCGCGGCTCCCACCGCCCCCATGCGCGCGGAGAGCTCCGCCGACCGGGCGTCGAGCAGGTCCGACAGGCGGGCCGCGCCCTCCTCGTACCGGGCCTCCTGGATCTCCCGCGCGCGTCGCGCCGCCGAATGCGCCTCGTCGAACGCCGCCAGGCGCTGCACGGCGGCCTCGGACCGTGCCCGCGCGGAGACGACTTCGCTCTGCGCCGTCCGCCGGCGTTCGGTCAGCGTCGCCTCGGCGATGCGGGCCTGCGCCCGCGCCTCGGCCACCTGCGCCTTGATGGCGCCCGACGTGAACACCGGAATGCGGAATCCGCCGAAGACCGTGGCGGAGTCTCCGTATCGGCCGCCGGGCGTCGGCGAGTGCAGCTCGTAGCGCCCGGTCACCACGAGCGCGGGCCACCGCGACGCGTCGGCCGAGTGCGCGGCCTCGCGCGCGGCCTCCGACGGAGAGCTCCGCGGCGACGACGTCGTCGCGCGGGGCGGCCGGGGCCACGGCGGCCGGTGCGGGTCCCGGCAGCGGGGCGAGGGGCCTCGAAGCGGCTTCTTCCCCGATGAGCGCTGCGAGCGCCGCGCGCGAAGAGTCGGCCGCGGCGCGCTGGCCGGCGGCTTCCGCGCGGACCTCGGCCAGCACCGCCAGCGTGCGCGCAGGATCGGCCGAAGTCGCCAGCCCCTCCTCGAAGAGCGCGCGCGCCAGGGCGTCGTCGCTCTCGGCGTCCACCTGCCGCTCGCCCAGGATCGAAAGTGTGTCCTCGGCCCGCCGCGCTTCGACGAATGCGGCGATCGCCTGCAGGGCCGCGCCGTCGCCCGTCCTGCGCGCCGCGCGCTCGGCGGCATCGGCCGCGCTGCCCGCCGCGCGGGCCGCGGCCCGCGCCGACCCGAAGAGATCGATCGCCCATGCCGCGGCGACGGCCGCGCTCCAGTCCTTCGTGAACGGCGGGTCGTTGGGGTCCGACTGGAAGAACTCCTGCGCCGAAAAGCGCTGCTGCTCGAGGGCGAGGGAGAACACGGTCACGGGGTTGTTGGAAGACAGAAAGCCGACGTCTCCGAAGAGGGTCGGGCCCAGCGCCGCGCGCGCCGCGGACTGCGCCGCGCGCGCCTGTTCGGATTCGGCCCGCGCGCGCTCGACGGAAGGAGCGCCGCCCGCCGCCAGGGACGCGGCCTGCTGGAGCGTCAGCGGCTCCGGGGCCGCGAGGACCGCGAGCAGCAGGGCCAGTTTCATCGGATCGGCCGTGCGCGTGCAGCGGACGTTTGCGCGGTCCTCATCCCACCGGCTCCTACGTCTTGACCGTGCAGGTGCTCACGCCGAGCACGCGGTAGAGCGGGCAGTGGCCCCAAAGCCCGGTCACGAGCGGCAGGAGCCCCACGAGGCCCCAGAGGGTCTGCGGCCCGACTACGGTCATCGACAACACGCCGAGCCCGACGACGACTCGCAGCGAGCGATCCCAACCGGCTTCATTCGTTTGCATGGCGCCTCCAGCTCGTATGAGCCAGATCCCCGGGAAAGGGTTCGCCAGACGCGAGGACCGGCAAACCCGGTCGGGGCGGTCAGTTCGGCCGGGTCGGCGTGGGGCTGGGAGGCGGGGTGGGGTCCGGCGACGGCGGCAGTCCGAGGAGCAAACGCACCGTCGGCTCCAATCGCGTCAGGCCCGCGGCTCGGCCGAGGGCGAGTGCCGACTCGGGAGTCGAGCCCTCGAGCCAGAAGGCCCGCAGGGCCACCAGGGCGCTGACCCGATTGCCGGTCGTGCACACGATCGCCACCGGATAGCGGGCCGGATCGTCGAGCAGCGCGTCGAGCGCCCGAGCGCTCGCGAGGTCGAGATCGGCCTCGGTGCGCACGGGGACCCGCTCGTAGGAAAGCCCAGCCGCTTCCGCGGCCGCGCGCGTCTCCTCGGAAACCTCGGAATCGGAGCGCAGGTCGACGCAAGTCCGCACACCGGCGCCGGCGAGCTCCTGGAAGCCCGTTGCACGCGAAGGCATGCCGCCGGTCAGAACGCGCGGCATAGGGTGGCGCTCGTTGACGAGGACCAGCGGCATCGGGGTCGGCGCGGGCTCCTCGGCGCGCACGGCCTGCGTCCATCCAACCGAAAGGGCGAGCGCAGCGAGCGCGAGTCGCCGCCGCGTCACGGGCAACCGTCCTCTCCGTCGCCCGTGCCCGCCGAGGCCTTCCTCCGCGCCGACCGGCGCGGCGAGGGGACCGCTCAAGTCGGCACCCCGAGCCTGGGCAGCAACCAGCGCTGGAGAAGGATCCAACCGGCGAACAACGCGACGAACTCGATCCAGCGATCCATTCCGGTCAATCCTTCCCCACGGGGCCTGAAAACCACGATCGCCGCTTTGCCGGACCGGGCGCTTCTCCCCCGGCCGCCTTTTCTTCGTCACAGCGGCAGCGCTCGGAAAGCGGCACGCCGGCGAGGACGCGCTCCACGTGCGCGCCGCAGCCGGCGAAGGTCGGCCGTCCGCATCTCGAGCAGGCCACCCGCCGGCACATCAGGCGCCTTCCTCGTCCGCGGTCTCGCGCGAAACCGCCCTCGCGGCGTCGAGGCTCCTGCGCACTTCGTCCATGTCGAGGGCCCGCACCTTTTCGACGAGCCCGTCGAGCGCCGCGGCCGGGAGGGCTCCCGGCTGGGCCGCGAGGAGCACGCCGTCCCGCAGCACCATGAGCGTCGGGATCGCCTGCACGTCGAATGCCGCGGCAAGCCCCGGCTCGGCCTCGGTGTCGACCTTGCCGAACACCACGTCGGCGTGGCGTTCCGCGGCCGCCTCGAAGACCGGGGCGAAAACGCGGCACGGGCCGCACCAGGCGGCCCAGAAGTCGAGGATCACGATCCCCGACTTGACCGTGGCCTCGAAGGTCTCCTCCGTCACCTGGACGGTCTTCATCGTTCCTCCACGCCCGGTCAGAGCCAACCGCCGCGAAAAGGGTTCAGGAAGGTACCGCCAGGAAGTTTCGGACCGCGCGCCGGACCGAATCCTGGACCCCGGGCGGCACCGGGGCCGCAGGGGTCGTCCGGCAGAGCGCGAGGGTGCGCTTCAAGGATTCGCAGGTCCCGCGGCAGCGGCCGCAGGTTTCGAGGTGGCGTTCCATCTCCGCGCACACGTCGGCGCTGATCTCGTCCTCGAGATGCCGCGAGAAGAGGTCGAGCACGTCGGGGCAGGTTCCCGGCGGGGCGCCGCCCCCCTCCGGCGCGATCCCGAGCAGCGGGGCGACGTGCGCACGCACGGAAATCCGCGCGCGGTGGAGGCGGCTCTTCACCGCCTGGACGCCGACCCCGAGCACCTCGGCGACCTCGGCGGCCGAGAGACCCTCCACGTCCCGCAGCAGCAGGACCTCCCGGTACATGGGATCGAGCGCGCCGATCGCCTGCTCGAGTGCATTTCGGACCTCCTTGCCGGCGAGCACCTCATCCGGGCCCCGGCCAGGGTCCGCCAGCTCGGCCGTCTCGGGCGCGGCGTCGGTTTCGAGAGAACGCTCCGGCTCCGGCGCGAACTTGCTGCGCCGCCTCTTCTTGATGCAGAAGCTCCGGGCGATCGTGTAGAGCCACGTCGAGATCGAGGACGCGCCCCGGAAGTCGTGGACGCTCCGCGCCATCGCCAGGAGCGTGTCCTGCAGAACGTCGCGGGCGTCCTCCGGGTCCCGGCACATCTTCATGCCGAAGCGGTAGACCTGTGCCTGGTGACGCTCGAGCAGGGCCTCGAGAGAACGGGCGTCGCCACGGCGGGCGGCCTCGAGCAGCTGAGTGTCGGCCCGTTCCTCCATCCCCGCGCGATGCTATCGAACCTCGTGCGACCCGAGGACTAGAATGGGAGATTCGATGTCGAGCCTTCCCGTTTCCCGCAGCCGCTTCGCCTTCTCCTCTCCCCCGCCGAAGGTCCGCCTCGTCCACGCCTTCGACCGGCCGTACGAGAACGTCGTCGCGACCGCCCGGACCTGCTACTCGGCCAAGGGGATCGTCACCGAGGACCAGGCCTCGGCGCGGCCCGACCGCCGCGACGCGATCGCGAAGTCGATCTACGAGGCCGGGCATCACACGACCTACCAGCACGCGCACTTCCAGTTCTCGATGGAGAACGTCTCGCGGCAGTTCCTGTGGACGTTCCTGCACTCGCACCCGTTCTACAACTCCGAGCAGGTCTCGCAGCGCTACGTCGAGGTCAGCAAGGGCAACTACGCCGTGCCCCCGATGGGCGCGCCCGAGCGGGACATCTACGAGAGGATCGCGCGCCGCCAGCAGGAGGCCTACGCGCGGCTGACGGAGCTGCTGACGCCCCTCGCCGGCGAGCGCTACTTCGGCCTCTTTCCGGGGCGCACGCGGGGCGACGGGCGGACGCGGTTCGCCGGCTCGGTCAAGAAGCGGGCGCAGGAGATCGCGCGCTACGTGCTGCCCGTCGCGACGTTCTCGTACCTGTACCACACGGTCTCGGGCGTGACGCTCTTCCGATACTGGCGGCTCTGCGAGTCCATGGACGCGCCGGCCGAGCAGCGCGAGGTCGTCGGGCAGATGGTCGCCGAGGTGTTGCGCCACGATCCCCTCTACGCCACCGTCCTCCAGGACCCGCTGCCTCTGGAGGAAACGCCGGAGTACGCCGCTTTCCAGGCCCTTCCGCGCGTGCGCGGCTCGTCCCGCGAGTTCCGGAGGGAGTTCGACGCCGAGCTCGGTCCCCGCGTCTCGCGCCTCGTCGACTGGAAGGCCAACAACGAAGAGGTCCTCGCCGCGGCGGTGCGGGAGATCCTCGGCGTTCCGCGGACGGCGCTCTCCGACGACGACGCGATCCGCATGGTCCTCGACCCCTCGAAGAACCGGATCCTCGGCGAGACCCTGACGCTCACGACGCACGACAAGCTCTCGCGCGCTCTCTTCCACCCCTCGTACACGTTCCGCAAGAAGCTCTCGCACACCGCCGACAGCCAGGACCAGCGCCATCGCATGACCCCCGCGTCGCGGCCCGCGCTGCCCGCCTACCTCTCGGAGGAGCCCGACTACGTCGTCCCGATGCTCGTCGACGACGTGCCCGAGGCCGCCGCCCTCTACCGCGAAACGATGGACGAGACCTGGCGCGCGATCGGCGAGCTCCGCTCCCGCGGCGTCGCCGACGAGTTCGCGGCGTACCTGCTGCCGAACGCCGTCGCCATCCGCTTCACCGAGTCCGCGGACCTGCTGAACCTCCACCACAAGTTCGCGATGCGTCTCTGCTACAACGCGCAGGAAGAGATCTGGCGCGCGTCCCTGGACGAGGCGCTCCAGATCCGCGACGTCAACCCCCGGATCGGCCCGTGGCTGCTGCCGCCGTGCACGCTCCGCCACCACGCGCAGGTCCGTCCCGTCTGCCCGGAAGGCGAGCGCTTCTGCGGCGTCGTCGTGTGGAAGCTGGATCAGAGCGCGTACGTGAGAGCGCTCTGAGCGCGACGCGCGGTTGACGGAATCGCGCGCGCCGCGTACTCTGTCGACCCGAGGATGAAATCCCCCCGGAAGAACCGCCCGCACGGCTCGATCCTCGCGGTCGGCGGCGGCGAAGAAAAGTTCGAGAAACCCGACATTCTCCAGCGCTTCGTGGCGGAGGCCGGCGGAGCGGAAGCGCGCATCGCCATCCTGCCGACGGCCTCGGCGATCCCGGCCGAGCGCGCGCTGTTCTACCAGGACGTCTTTCAGAAGATCGGCGCGGGCGAGGCCTTTCCGCTGCCCATCGTCTCGCGGGAGGACGCGCATCTCCCGGCGAACCTCGAGGCGATCGAGCGCGCCACGGGCGTCTTCATGACGGGCGGCGATCAGTCGCGCCTGGTTGCGATCCTGGCCGGCAGCCCGGCGCTCCAGGCGATTCACGAGAGCCTCGTCGGCGGCGGGGCCCTCGCCGGCACCTCCGCCGGCGCCTCGGCCTTCTCGGCGACGATGATCACGGGCGGCGAGGCCGGGATGCAGCTCCGGCGGGACGGCGTGGATCTGGCGCCGGGGCTCGGCGTGATCACGCGGCTCATCATCGACCAGCACTTCTCGCAGCGAAAACGCCTGGGGCGGCTGCTCACGGCCGTCGCGATCGAGCCCTCGAAGCTCGGCGTGGGCATCGACGAGGACACCGCCATCGTCTACTACGGCTCGGGCGAGATCGAGGTGATCGGCTCGGGGCAGGTCTTCGTCATCGACGGCAGCCGCGCCGTCGCCCACGGCCTCTCGGAGTCGGATCCGGCCAGCCCGTTCTCTCTCTCCGGCGCTTTCCTGCACGTGCTGACGGCCGGCGATCGGTTCGACGTCGAGAAGCGCCGGCCGATCGCCGCGAACTAGCTCTCTTCCTATAGTCTTCCCCGGCAACGGGAGGCTCATGGCCGAGGGCATTCGTCTTCTGGAAACGCTCGTCTTGAACGGGCCGAACTTCTGGTCCTACCGCCCGTGCGTCTGGATGCGGATCGACCTCGGCCCCTTCAGCGAGAAGCCGTCGAGCGAGATCCGCGGGTTCGGCGAGAAGCTCCAGAAGCTCCTGCCCGGCCTCCAGGAGCACCACTGTTCGGAAGGCGCGGCCGGCGGGTTCCTGAAGCGCCTGGCCGAGGGGACGTGGCTCGGCCACGTCGCCGAGCACGTGGCGATCGAGATCCAGCAGGAGGTCGGCATCTCCGTGTCCTTCGGCCGCACCCGCGAGACGAAGACGCCCGGCGTCTACAACCTCGTCTACGAGATGGAGGAGGAGCGCGTCGGCGTGCGCGCCGGCAAGCTCGCCCTCGACGTCGTCGAGCACTGCGCGGGCCTCGAGGTCGACCTCGATCTCGAGTCCTCGATCGACAAATTGAAGCGCACCCGAGAGCGCTGGGCGCTCGGCCCGTCCACGCGCTCGATCGTCGCGGTCGCGGCGGCGCGCGGGATCCCGCACCTCCGCCTGAATGACCGCTCCCTCGTCATGCTCGGCACGGGCGTCCACCAGAAGCGCATCCAGGCGACGATCGCCTCGACGACCGGGCAGCTCGGCGTCGAGATCGCCGGCGACAAGAGCCTGACGAAGAAGCTCCTCGGCGACAACGGCGTCCCCGTGCCGAAGGGCGAGGTCGCGCAGGACGAGGACGAGGCCGTCGAGATCGCCGAAAAGCTCGGCTGGCCCGTCGTCGTCAAGCCGCTCGACGCGTCGCACGGCCGCGGCGTGCTGACGAACATCCGCAGCGAAAGCGAGCTGCGCCTCGCGTTCAAGGACGCCCTCAAGTTCCGCGACGAGGTCATCGTCGAACAGTTTCTCGAGGGCTACGACTTCCGGTTCCTCGTGATCGCCGGCCGCTTCATCTGCGCGGCGCAGCGCGTGCCGGCCTTCGTCGTCGGCGACGGGAAGCACTCGATCGAGGAGCTCGTCGCGGAGGTCAACAAGGACCCGCGCCGGGGGATCGGGCACGAGAAGATCCTGACGAAGATCGAGATCGACGAGCTCTCGCTGGCCCTGCTGGCGCGCCGGGGCCTGACCCCCCGCTCCGTCCCCGCCGCCGGAGAGTCCGTCGACCTCAAGTCGACCGCCAACCTCTCGACGGGCGGCATCTCGCGCGACGTGACCGACTCGGTCCATCCCTCGAACATCCACCTCATGGAGCGCATCGCCCGGATCGTCGGGCTCGACATCGCGGGCATCGACCTCATCTCGCCCTCCGTCGAGCACCCCATCGCGGAGATCGGCGGCGGCATCGTCGAGGTCAACGCGGCGCCCGGCTTCCGCATGCACACCGACCCGACCGAGGGCACGCCGCGGGACGCCGCGGGAGCCGTCATCGACATGCTGTATCCCCCGGGCGCGGCGGCGCGGATCCCGATCGTCTCGGTCACCGGAACCAACGGCAAGACGACGACCACGCGGCTCCTCGCGCACGTCGCCCGCTACGCCGGCCACCACGTGGGCCTCACGACGACCGAGGGCGTCTACGTCGGAAGCGAGCAGATCATGAAGGGCGATTGCACCGGCCCGGCCTCGGCGCAGGCGGTGCTGCGCGACCCGACCGTGACTTTCGCGGCGCTCGAGACCGCGCGCGGGGGCCTCCTGCGTTTCGGCCTCGGCTACGACTGGGCCAACGTCGGCATCGTCACGAACATCGCCGCCGACCACCTCGGGCTGCGGGACATCGAGACGCTGGAGGACCTGGCGCGCCTGAAGTCCCTGGTCGTCGAGCGCCTCTTCCCCGACGGCGTCGCGGTCTTGAACGCCGAGGACCCCATGACGCCCTGGATCGCCGACCGCGTCAAGGCGCGGGTGGCGTACTTCTCCCTCGACCCGCAGAACGAGCGTTTCAAGACGCATGTCGCCGCCGGCGGCCTCGGCGCGGTGATGGACCGGCACGACACGCTCTGCCTCTACCGCTCGACTCTCCGCATCCCGCTCGTCCACGCGCGGCAGATCCCGATCACCTTCGACGGCAAGGCGCGTTTCAACATCGCCAACGCCCTGGCCGCCTCGCTCGCGGCCTTCGCCGCCGGCATCGAGATGGACGACATCCGCGGGGGCCTGAC
The DNA here is from genome assembly GCA_963810205.1 of uncultured Acidobacteriota bacterium. Lineage (GTDB taxonomy): Bacteria > Acidobacteriota > Thermoanaerobaculia > UBA5066 > Gp7-AA6 > DAHUXD01. The sequence continues at coordinate 1,094 of CAWEMP010000017.1, read as the reverse complement.
GACCTTCCACCCGACGCCGTTCCAGGCGCCCGGCCGCGCCAACCTTTACGAGTTCCGCGACTTCCGCGTGATGATCGACTACTGCCACAACGCCCACGGCATGGCGATGGTGGCGCCGTTCCTCGCATCCATCAAACGCGGACGCCTCGTCGTCGTCCTGAACGCTCCGGGCGACCGGCGGCTCGAGGACTTCGACGCGATCACGAAGGAGGCCGCCCCGCACTTCGACCGCGTGATCCTCCGGGACGACGAGGACCTGCGCGGGCGTCCTCCGGGCGAGGTCGTCGGCCACCTGCGCGACGGACTCATCCGCCACGGGATGAAGGCCGACGCGATCGAGGAGGCGAAGAACGAGTCGGAGGCGGTCCGCCGGGCGCTCGCGACGGCGCGCCGCGACGACCTCGTCGTCGTCTTCGCGGATCGCATCGCCAAGGTCGCTGCCCAGGTCGACTTCGAGCGCCAGAAGGAGTCCCGCCCGCCGGCCGATGAGTGATCCCAACGCGCCCACGCGGCCCTCTCCCCCGTCCGGCTCGGGAAAACAGATGTGGCGAGCGCCGGGGCTCGCCGAGGGCGAGGTCCTCGCCGGCCGTTTCCAGATCGTCCGCTTCATCGCCCGCGGCGGCATGGGCGAGGTCTACGAGGCCGAGGACCAGGTGCTGCGCGAGCGCGTCGCGCTGAAGACGATCCGCCCCGACGTCGCCGGCGACGAGCGCGCGATGGAGCGCTTTCTGCGGGAAGTGCACCTGGCGCGCAGCGTCACGCACCCCAACGTCAGCCGCACGTTCGACGTCTTCCACCACGGGACGCTCGCGTTCCTGACGATGGAGCTCCTCTCCGGCGAGACCCTCGCCGAGCGTCTCTCGAAGGCCGGCCGCCTGACTCCCGACGAGGCCCTGCCGCTCGTCGAGCAGATGGCGGCGGCGCTGACGGCGGCGCACGAGGCCGGCATCGTCCACCGTGACTTCAAGAGCGCCAACGTGATGCTCGAGCCCGACGAGCGCCGGCCGGGAGGCGCGCGCGCGGTCGTCACGGACTTCGGTCTGGCGCGGCGCGACCGGCCGGGCCGTGGCTCGGCCGCGCCGCTGACCGAAACG
>CAWEMP010000016.1:0-211578 GCA_963810205.1 uncultured Acidobacteriota bacterium | reverse complement strand
GCTTCGTTCGGTCAGATCCGGCAGGTTCCAGTACCCTCGGGCCAGGCCCTCTCCCCCGATGAACACCTCGCCCCGCACGCCGATCGGAACCGGCCGGAGGCCTTCGTCGAGGACGTAGAACTGGGTGTTGGCGATCGGTGGTCCGATCGGGGGCGTGCTCTCGCCGGCGGCGATCCGGCCAACGGCCGACCAGATCGTCGTCTCTGTGGGACCATACATGTTCCACAGCGCTTCGCCCCGCGCCAGCAGAGCGTCGGCCAGGTCGCGGGCGAGGGGCTCGCCGCCGCAGAGCATCTTCAGGTTCGACTGGCCTCTCCAGCCCGAGTCGATCAGGAGCCTCCAGGTCGTCGGCGTCGCCTGGAGCACCGTCGCCTGGGAGCGGAACAGCTCCTCGGCCAGTCGGGCGCCGTCGGCCGCGGCCTCCGGCCCGGCCAGAGCCGTTCGGGCCCCAACCGTCAACGGCAAGAGGACTTCCAGTGTCGCGATGTCGAAGGAGATCGTCGTGACGGCCAGGAGCGTGTCCTCGCGGTCCAGTCCCGGGCGCTCCCGCATCGCCTCGAGCAGGTTCACGAGCGAGCGATGGGCGACCGCGACGCCCTTCGGCCTCCCCGTGGATCCCGACGTGTACATGACGTAGGCGAGGTCGTTCTCCGACGTCCGGATCGGCGGGTTCTCGGAGCTCTCTCGCGCGATCGCGTCGCGCTCGGCGCCGAGGTCGAGGATCCGTGCGCCCGCGGGAGCTTCGAAGCTTCCGTTGACGATCAGGAGCATGGCTCCCGCGTCCTCCAGGATCGCCGCGACGCGCTCCCGGGGATGGGACGGGTCGAGCGGCACATACGCGCCGCCGGCCTTGAGGACCGCGAGCAGGGCCACCGGCAGCTCGAGGGAGCGCCCGAGGCACAGCCCGACGAGCGAGCCGGGCGCCACGCCGAGGCTCGCCAGGCGGTGCGCCAGCTGATTCGCGCGCGCGTTCAGGTCTGCATAGGAGAGCCGCTGGTCGCGGAACGAGACGGCGATCGCGCCCGGCGATCGGACGACCTGGGCCTCGACGAGCTGATGCGCGCCGGCCGCCCGCGAGTGGCGGCGCCTGGTCTGGTTCCATTCGACCAGGACGCGCTCGCGCTCGGCGGCGCTCGCCAGCGGTAGGGCGGAGAGCGGCCGGGCGGGATCTTCGGCGATTCCGTCGAGGAGGTTCTCGAAGTACTCGAGCCACCGCTCGACCGTCGCGGCATCGAACAGGTCGGTGTTGAAGTCGCAGTCGAGCACGAGGCCGTCCGGAGTCTCGACGACGTTCAGGAAAAGGTCGTCATTGACGAAGGACTTCGGATTCGTGTCCACGTCGATCTGGAGACCTTCCCAGTGCGAGCCCGCGCCGAGCCGTTCGAGATTGAACTGCGCCTCGACGAGAGGCAGCCGGCTCGGATCGCGCGGCAACGCCAGCTTCTGAATCAGACCTCCCGTACGTCGAGTCCTGGTGATCGTAGGCGTCGAGGATCTTCTTTCGAACGGCGCGGAGGTACTCCCGGACCTCGATCTGCCGGGGAGCATGCGACCGGATCGACAGGAAATTGACACAGTGTCCGACGAGATCGTCGGCCGCATCCATCGCCTGGCCGGCAGCTGGAATTCCGACGACGAGGTCGTCCTGGCCGGTCAGACGATGGAGGAGCGCGGCAAAGGCCGCGAAGAGCGTTGTGAAGAGCGTGCATCCCTCCTTCGCTCCGGCGCTCCGGATCCTCCGGAACGACTCGGCCGAGATCGTGCGCCGCACGGTCGAGCCGGAGTAGGTCTTGACGGCCGGGCCGGGGCCGGTCGGTCGGCAGGTCCAGCGGGGGAGGCGGGGAGGCGAACTCCGCCAGCCAGTAGGCCTCCGTCGGGGCGGCCTCGGGACTGCGACGTCGGGCCTGCTCGCGCGCGGCGAAGTCGGAGAAGCGGGCCGCCGGCTCCGCAAGGCCGGGCGCTCCGTCGCGACGAGACGAATAGAGCGACGCGAGCTCGTCCGAGGAGCACGTTGGTGGACCAGCCGTCGGACGCGAGGTGATGAGCGGTCAGGACGAGGACGTGATGTTCGGCGGCCAGGCGCACGAGGCCGGGCGCGAACGAGAGGACCGCGCTCGAGGTCGAAGGGAGTCCGGGCTTCCTCCAGGAGGATCTGGCGCAGCCGCGCCTCGGCGTCGACCGGCGCGCGGCCGGCGAGTCGACGATCCGGCCATCGATCGCGGCGTCGCTCGCCGACGCGCTGGAGATCGCCGGTGCGATCGAAGGTCGTCCGCAGTGCGTCGTGCCGGGCGACCAGGTCGTCGAGGGACCGCGCGAGCGGCGGCGACGTCGAGCGGTCCGCGGAGCCGCACCGAGACGCCCTTCGTTGAACGCGCACGAGGCCTCCGCCCCCATCTGACAGGCGAGCCAGATCTCCCTCTGGGAATCGGTCAGGGGGAACGCGGCCGGAGTCGCCGCTTCGCGGAGACGGGCGTTCTGGTCGCCGCGGGCGGCGGCGCGACCGGGTCGGCCGCTCCGAGCGTCCTGCCCGGCTGCCGGCAGCAGGCCACCGGCCTGCATCTCGGCGGCGCTCGCCTCGAAGGCCCGGACGACGAAGTCGAGGTCCTCCTCGGTGTGGGCTTCCGTCACGAAGCAGGGGAAGCCCTCCCAGATGTGAACGCCGTGATCGCGCAGATGGTAGAAGAGCAGGCTCGCCAGTCTCTGGTCGCTGGGAAACCCGAAGAACAGGATCGAGCCGAAGTTTTCGACGCTTGCTCGGAACTCGATACGTTTCGAAGCAGGCGTTGATCCTGCTCGCCAGTCGGTTGGCCTTCGCGTTGAGCCCTTCCTGGAGCGCCGGTCCGGCCTCCTTCAGGCGATGGAGCACGGCCACGGGCCGCGGCCATGGCGAGCGGATGGCGGACGAATGTGCCCGCGAAGAACGTCACGCCGGTCTCGGGGAACGAGTCGTCGCCGAACCGCCACGCTCCGCCGTCCAGGGCGTCCATGAAGGCGCGTTTGCCCGCGACGACGCCGAGAGGCAGGCCTCCCCCGAGGACCTTCCCGTACGTGGCGAGGTCCGCGGCGATGCCGAAGAGGGCCTGCGCGCCGCCCGGATGGACGCGGAAGCCCGTGATCACCTCGTCGAAGATCAGAGCCGTCCCCGCCTTCTCGGTCATCTTCCGCAGCTCGCGGAGGAACTCCCCGGGCTGGAGGTCCGGGTGCCGGCTCTGGACGGGCTCGACCAGCACGGCGGCGAGCTCGCCCATCCGGGATTCCAGAGATCCGGAGGGATTCGTCGGTTCCGTAGTCGAGCACGAGGACGTCCTGGACGTGCGAGGAGGGAATGCCCGGCGCGATCGGAAGGGACTTGTGCCCTCCCGCCGGTTCGGACGCCCCTCACGAGGACTTCGTCGAACGTGCCGTGGTAGGCGCCGGAGAACAGCGCCACCGTGTCGCGCCCCGTGACGGTGCGGGCGAGGCGAATCGCGGCCATCACGGCCTCGGAGCCCGTGTTGCAGAAGGTCACGCGCTCCATGCCCGTGAACTCGCTGATCAGGCGGGCGACCTCGCCCGCGAGCGGCGACTGCGGTCCGATCTCGACGCCCTTGCGCAGCTGCTCGGCGACGGCCTCGGTCACGAACGACGGCGAATGGCCGAAGAGGTTCAGGCCGAAGCCCATGAGCATGTCGACGTACTCGTTGCCGTCCACGTCGAAGACGCGCGAGCCCGAGGATCCGGTGGCGACGATCGGGTAGACGATCTCCTTCCAGTCGAGGCGGAACCCGGCGACGACGCGCGGATCGGCGAAGTGGGAGCGATGCTCCTCCGCGAGGCGCTTGGACTTCGCGGTCCGGCGCGAGTACCGTTCGATGAAGCCGGACAGGTACCGCTCGCTGATCCGCAGTGAGCGCGCCGTCGGAGCCCTTGTCGATCGGCTTGTAGGGGCCGAAGGGCTTGAAGGCGGGCTTCTCGCCCGGAGCCGGAGCCTGTGTCGGCGCCGCCGGGAGGCCGCGTTCGCGGTGTCGGCGCTGGGAGCGGCGGCGCAGCCGCCGAGGGGAGATCGACCGGAGCCTCGTCGCGAAGCATCGCGAGCTGCTGCGTCATGACGCGCAGCTGCTCCGTCACCAGCCGTTCGAGAAGGCCCGGAGAGGCGGGCGCCGGCGCCGTCCCGACCGCGGGCGCCGAGGGGCGTCGCGCGCGGCGCGGTCGCCGGCCGGCGGCGACGGACGGCGCTGCCGCCACGACGTCGGGCGGCAGCCGGGCGTCGAGGTAGCTCGCCAGCAGCGTCGGGCGTCGACGCATCTCCCATCAGCTCCCGAAACGCGATCCGGATCCCGAACTCCTTGTAGAGGTGCTGGCTCGCCTGCGTCAGCAGCAGAGAGTCGAAACCGATCTCGAGGAAAGTCGCGGACGGGCGACATCTGCTCGGGCGCCAGGCCGGAGAGGTCGGCGAAGACGCTGCTGGACTCTCGACAGAAGGCGCGGATGGCGCGAGGCGGCGGCGGCGAGGTTCTCGTTCATCGTCTTCACCTCTGTTTTCCCCGGCGGGGCGTCGGTCCCGCGAGACGGCGCCGGCGAAGGCTCGATCTCGCGGCGCTTCGTCGGCAATGGCGCTGGAGGCGGCGGATTCTCGGCGGTCGTCGATCCAGTGACGGGTCCGCTCGAAGGGATACGTGGGAAGGGAGCATGCGCCGCAGGCCCCGTCCCGCCTGAAGCGCCATCCAGTCGATTTCGAGTCCGGACATCCACAGCTGGCCGACCGAACGGAGAAGGCACGCGCGGTCGGACTCCCGGTCTTCCGGGTGGCTCAGCGAGGACAGCACGACGTGCCGGGGCGTCTTCGCCGGGGTGACGTCGCGCGTTGAGGGACAGGGCCTGGCCGGGGCCGACCTCGAGCAGCGCCCGTTTCTCCTCCGACAGGAGCTCCCCGACCGCGCGTGCGAATCGCACGGTCTGGCGAAGGTGCGCGCTCCAGTACGCGGGGTCCGTCGGCTTCCTCGGTGCGAATCCACGTCCCGGTCACGCTCGACGCGAACGGGATCGACGGCGGCACGGAGACGAACCTCCTCGACGAGGTCCTCGAACGGGCCGATGACCGGATCCATCATTTCCGAATGGAACGCATGCGAGGTCTGCGAGGCGGCGATGGACGATGCCCTGCTCCGACAGCTCCGACTCGAGGCCCTCGATCACTTCCGGAGCGCCCGACAGCACGCACAGAGACGGCGTGTTGACCGCGGCGAGCGAGAGGCCGGGGCGCGCCAGCGTAGCCAGTTGCTCCTCCGTCCATCCGCACGGCGAGCATCGACCCCCCGGGCAGGGCTTCGATCAGCCGCCCGCGCGCGGCGACGAGAGAGAGCGCGTCTTCGAGCGAGAAGACGCCGGCCAGGGTGGCCGCGACGAACTCGCCCAGGCTGTGCCCCAGCATCGCGGCCGGGCGGATGCCCCAGCTCTCCCAGAGTCGCGCGAGCGCGTATTCGACGACGAACAGGGCCGGCTGGGCCATCTCCGGTGCGGTGGATCGGGCTCTTCTCGGGGGCTTCCCCTTCCTTCGGCGGCGTCGAGGAGCAGGTCGAGCAAGTTTCGTTCCCGGCTCGGGGCCGAGCAGTTCGCAGCAGCGATCGACCTCCTCCCGGAATCGCCCCTCGCTCTCGTAGATCTCCCGGGCCATCCCGGGGCTGCTGGGCGCCCTGTCCGGGAAACAGAAATGCCGACGGATCGGCCGCGGCGGTCGCCGGCGTCCGACGGCCTCGCGCCGCAACGCGGGCTCGTGCAGGCCCGCGGCGGCGTCCGCGGCGCTCGGCGCACACGAAGGCGCGCCGGTGGGCGAATGCGCGTCCGGCCGTCCTGCAGCGTGAAGGCGACGTTGCCGAGATCGGTCTCGCCGGGTTCTCGGCGAGATGGCGCGGCGAGGTTCGCCGCCGCGGCGTCGAGCGCGGTCGGCGTCCTGGCCGAGAGCACCAGGAGCTCGCAGGAGCGGGCCGCCGGGGCCGCGGCGGCGGGGGCTTCCTCGAGGATGACGTGCGCGTTCGTGCCCCCGACGCCGAACGCGCTCGACGCCGGCCCGGCGCGGGCCGGACGGCGCTGTCCACTCGGAGAGACGGGTGTTCACGAAGAACGGGGAGTTCGCGAAATCGATCGCCGGGTTGGGGCTCTCGAAGTGGAGGCTCGGCGGAATCAGGCCGGTGCGAACGGCGAGCGCCGCCTTGATCAGGCCCGTGACCCCGGAGGCGATGTCCAGGTGGCCGACGTTCGGCTTGACCGATCCGATGGCGCAGAAGCCCTTCGCCGTCGGTGGCGGAGCGAAAGGCGCGCGTCAGGCCGGCGATCTCGATCGGGTCTCCGAGAGGCGTTCCGGTCCCGTGCGTCTCGACGTAGCCGATCGACTCGGCATCCACGTCGGCGACGGCCTGGGCGGTCGCGATCACCTCGGCCTGTCCCTCGACGCTCGGGGCCATGTAGCCGACCTTCGGCGAGCCGTCGTTGTTCAGCGCGAACCCGCGGATCACCGCGACGATCGAGTCCCCGTCCGCGAGCGCGTCGGAGAGCCGCTTCAGGACGACCACGCCGACGCCGGAGCCGAAGACGGTCCCGTCCGCGGCGGCGTCGAAGGCGCGGCATCGGCCGTCGCGAGACCCCATCGCGCCTTCCTGGTAGAGGTAGCCCCTCTTCTGCGGGAAGGTGATCGAGACGCCGCCCGCCAGAGCGGCGTCGCAGTCGTGCTGCAGCAGCGCCCGGCACGCCAGGCAGACCGCCACGAGCGAAGTCGAGCACCCCGTCTGGACGTCCATGCTCGGCCCCTTGAGATCCAGCTTGTAGGAGACGCGCGTCGCGAGGAAGTTGTAGTCGTTTCCGAGCACGGAGGGGTATCCGCCGATCTGGTAGGACTCGGTGAGCTCCTTCCAGAACGCCGCGTCTCGGCCGCGGGCCGCGAGCAGATACGTGTTCATGCTCATCCCGCCGAAGACTCCGATGCCGCCGTCGAACGTGTCCGGATTGCAGCCCGCGTCCTCGAGCGCGCGGTAGCAGGTCTCCAGAAAGAGCCGGTGCTGCGGATCCGTCAGCTCCGCCTCGCGGGGCGTGAACCCGAAGAAGGGTGCGTCGAAGAGATCGACGTCCTCCAGCACGCCGCGCGCCTTGACGTACAGCGGATCGGCCAGCCGAGCGCGGCGTCGATTCCCGAGGCGAGCAGCTCTTCGTCGCTGAGAGCGGAGATCGACTCCCTGCCGGCCTTCAGGTTTTCCCAGAGCTGCGCGACGGAAGCGGCGCCGGGAAATCGCCCCGCCATCCCGACGATCGCGATCGCCTCGGAGCACTCGGCTCCCGGGCGGCGGTCATGGCGTGGTCTCCGGCGCGGGCGGTTCGGCAGAGCCCGGCGCCTGTCGCGGACTCGTCTCGCGCAACGCGCGCAACGAACTCTTCGGGCTCGCATCCGCCACCCAGGGAGCGACGCGAGAGACCGCACCGTCGGATGCTCGAAGAGCGTCGTGATGGGCAGGGCCGTCGCGAGGCGCTTCTGGAGCCTGGCGTGGGCCTCGATCAGCAGCAGCGAGCTGCCGCCGAGGTCGAAGAAATTCTGCGTCGCAATCGATCGCGTCGAGATCGAGAACGGACCGCCACACCTGCGCGATCGACTCCTCCATCGCGGAGCGCGGCGGCGATCCCGCTCCGAGCGCGCGCTCCGCCCCGGCTCGGGAAGGGCGCGGCGGTCGACCTTGCCGTTGGCCGTGAGCGGAAGCGAGGCGAGCCGACACGAATGCGGCGGGGACCATGTACTCCGGAAGCTCCCGCTGAAGAAAGTGCGCGGAGCTCGCCGTCGTCGCAGGGCCCGCCGTCCGGTCGGAGGACGACGTACGCCACGAGCCGCCGGCCGCCGGCCGGCGTCTCGCGTGCCTCGACCACGTTCTGGGAGACGGCCGGGTGGCGCTGGAGCGCCGCTTCGATCTCGGCGAGCTCGACCCGGAAGCCCTGGACCTTGATCTGCTGGTCCGGCGCGGCCCAGGAACTCGAGGTTGCCGTCCGGGCTCAGGCGGGCCAGATCGCCCGTCCGGTAGAGGCGCGCCTCGGGAGCCGCGTCGAACGGGCTCTCCGACGAAGCTCTCCGCGGTCAGGTCCGGGCGATTCCAGTAGCCTCGCGCGAGGCCGTCGCCGCCGATGTAGAGCTCGCCCGTCATCGCCCGGGGGCACCCATCGCCGTTCCGGATCCAGGAGATAGATCTGCGTGTTGGCGATGGGCCGGCCGATCGGGACGCTGGACGCGTCGGCGGCGAGATCGCCGGATCGCGTGGCAGGCGGCGAAGGTCGTGCTCTCCGTCGGGCCGTAGCCGTTGATCAGCGTGCAGCCGGGAATCGCCTCGAGCGCGCGCCGGACGCGAGACGGGGAGAGAGCATCGCCTCCGGCCAGGAGCTGGCGCAACGACGCGAGATCCTCAACCGCTCGTCGACGGCGAGGTGGAAGAGGCCGGCCGTGAGCCAGAGAGTCGTCACGCCATGCCGTCGGATGGCCTCCGCGAGATCGTCCAGCCCGGGCGTCCGGGCCGAACAGCACGACGAGGCGGCCGCCGTTCAGGAGCGCGCCCCAGATCTCGAACGTGGACGCGTCGAAGGAGGTCGGCGCGGCCTGCAGGAACACCTCGTCCGGGCCGAAGCGCGCGTAGTCCGTGCCGCGGACGAGGCGGACGACGCCGCGATGCACGACGGCGACGCCCTTCGGCTCTCCGGTCGAGCCCGACGTGTAGAGGACGTGGGCGAGGTCGAGCGCCGATCCGGATCGGGACGGGTCCAGCTCGCTCTGCCGAGCGATCGCATCCGCATCCGAGTCGAGGCAGACGAGGGGGACCCAGGTGGCGGGCAGGGCGTCGGCGAGCGACTCCCGGCTGATCAGCGACCGACGGCGCGGCATCCTCGAGCAGAAAGGACACTCGCTTCAGGGGAAGGGCGGGATCGATCGGGAACGTAGGCGCCCCCCGCCTTGAGTACGGCGAGCATCGCGACGATCATCTCGAACGTCCGTTCGAGGTGAATCCCGACCCGCGTCTCCGGTCGCACGCCGAGGTCCGATCAGGTGATGGGCGAGCTGGTTCGCGCGCCGATTGAGCGCGTCGTACGTCAGCGTCGATTGCCCGTCCGCCGACACGAGCGCGATCGCGTGCGGGAACCGTCGGGCGATCTGCTCGAAGAGCGCCGGGATCGTCTCGTCTCTCGGATACTCGGTCCGGGTGTCGTTCCACGCGGCCAGGAGCCGCTCCTGCGCGGGTGTGAGGCGGGACCATGCATCGCGATGGGTGGCGTCGGAGTCATCCGAGCTGCAGCTCCTTCTTTCCGAAGAGCGTCTCGGCGCAGATGCCGAGGGCCTGGCACTCTCGGACGAGCGCGCGCGACTCCACGATGGGTCGGGACTGTTCGGTGTAGTGGATCGAGGTCAGGTACGTCAGCCAGGGCTCCGAGCCCATGGCGTAGACGTACACCGCCCGCGGGCCGCAGGCGCTTGACGAGCTCCATCCCGCGTTCGCAGTCGGAGGCGTCGAGCCGCCGCGACTGGTCCATCCGGCGCGCGAGCGGCGCCGTGACGAGGGGTCCGTAGAGCCAGCTCATGGGCGCGCCGTCGCACTCCATGCCGACGAAGGCGACGTCGAGGTCGCCCACGACGTCCGCGAGGTGGTCATAGAGCCTCGGCTCGAACGCGTTCGAGTCGGCGCAGAAGAGGAAGGACCGGCCGAGGGCGCGAACGAGGTAGGTCGTCTTGCTGCGGATGTTCAGGTCTCCGTGCTCGCCGAGAAAGGGGATGCTCGTGATCGAGCCGTCGGCGGTCTCGACGAGGCCGAGCTCGTCGATCTCGCAAACGCCGGTGAAGCCCGAGTTCTCCAGCGCCAGCTTGAGGGAGGGATCGGCCAGGCCGCCGCCGTTGTTCCTCGGAACGACGACGTGACGGATCTTGTGCCGAATCTGGAGAAGGGTCTCCAGCATGCAATGGTCCTGGTGCGCATGCGTGATCAGGACGTAGTCGATGCGGGCGGGCAGGTCCGCGAAGCTGAACGCGCGGCAGACCGTGCCCGTGGTCGTATCCGATGACCGGGTCGGTCAGGATCGTCGTGTCGCGGGTCTCGATCAGCACGCAGGCGTGCCCGAAGTAGCGGACGCGGACTCCGGAGTCTCCCGGCGGCTCCGACGGCCGGGGCGGCTCGCTCGGTGAACAGGCCCTCGAATCGCTCGTCCGCGGCGCCGGAGATGTCGAGCGCTTCCTTCGCGAACGCGAGCGGCTGCGGCTCGTCCCGCATGCGGAAGACGCGGTCGAGGCCCTCGGCGCGGTAGGGCAGGGACAGAGAGAGACGTCCGTCGTCCGCGAGGCGAGGCGTGCTGAAGACGAACGGACGGTCGTCTCGATTCACGACCGAGAAATGGAGGCCCTGCGCGGACTCGTCGTAGTAGCGGCTGCGGTACAGGAGAGACTCCAGGAAGCGGATCGCCGGCTGGTTGTGGACGTCGTAGATCAGCTCCACGAAGCCCTGGAGCGGCTCGGGCACCCGGGGATAGAACGGCTGGAGGGACGAGCCGTCCGCGCCGGCCAGGATCCGCGACAGGTCGCGCACCGCGTCGGCGAACTCGAGCAGCGGCGCGCTCCGCCGCCGCGTTTGCTCGAGGAGCCGCGCCACGGAAGGAACCGAGCGTCTCCTCGAAGCCCAGAAAGGGGCCGCCCGCCATCTCCGGGTTCTTCAGCGCCGCGACGTGGACCTGCGGGTTCGCGACGAAGGACTCCATCAGGCGCAGGTGGAGATTGCCGACGTACATCGGCGCCGTCATCGGAGAGACGAGATAGGGCCAGGCGTACCACTGGTTGTAGAGCGGCTCGGCCACCGCGTTCTGGCGCAGGTAAACGGCGTCGCTCATGACGTGACGGACTCCCGCGCGGAGGCGCGCCGACTGGTCATCGAGGGAACGGAATCCGGGAGGTCCGGCTCACGGCGGGCAGACTCCTCCCCGGGAGGTACCCGCCGCTGTCGTTCGCCATTCATGGGTTAGCTCGAAATGGGGGCGTGGCCAAGGTCGGCGCGGAAAAATGGGCGAGCCTTCTCCAGGGAGGTACCCGCCGTCGCGCGTTCTTTGGTCATGATGGTGAGGCCCGATGATAGCAAAACAGGGTCCCCCCGCATAGGCGGCAACGCGAGCGCGGGGGGCCCCTTCCGCCAAGGCGACCGGAACCCGCCGATTGCCTTGTCCTGCAGGCGTTTGCGCGAGGCGCCTAAAGTGATGGTGGCCAGACCCGGTGGACGAGGTTCGGTGATTCGCGTTCGACGGCCAGCGCGGCGGCCCAGCCCGGTCCGGCGTCCACGTCGCAGAGCTTCCACTTTCCATCGGCCGACTCGGAGTGCAAAGTCAGGCCGGCCGTGCCCCGATCGAGCGTCACGTCGAACGAATCGAGCGGCGTCGACAGGCCTCCTCCTCGCGCCTTCACGTAGGCTTCCTTGCGGGTCCAGCAGCGCAGGAAAGCTTCCGACCGCTCCGCCTCGGGAAATGCGCGCAGCGCTCCCATCTCCGACGTCGTGAAGAAATGCTCGGCGATCGTCAGCGCCTCGGGGATGTCGCGTACCCTCTCCAGGTCCACTCCCACCGGCGAAAGCGCGACGGCCAGCACCCCGCGGTCTTCGCAATGGGAGAGGTTGAAGTGAATGTCGGCACGCTCCGCGAGGTACGGCTTGCCTGCCGGGCCGACGCGAAGCGCGACTCGATCGGGCTCCGTGCCCGTGTAGGCGGCGAGGAGCGTCCGGAGGGCGGCCCTCCCGAGGGCGAACCGGCGCCGATCACGCGCGAAGTGGAAGCGATCGGCCCGCGCGCGCTCCTCGGCGGAGAGAACGCTCAGGGCTCGCTCGACCCCGAGCTCGTCGGATTCCAGGGACAACCACCAGACGTGGACGTCGGACTCCGGCGGCGCGATCACGGGATCCGTGCGGGCGGCGTCGGGTACCGGGAGGGGTCGAGCCGGGTCGCCATCAGACTTCGACCCAGGGCAAGTGCTCGACGGTGGGGAATCGCTCCCTCATCCCCCAGACCACCTTGGGATGGCCGAAACACTCCCTGGCCTCGACCTCGGGAACGAGCCGATCACCGAGGCCGTTCCTGACGAAGAAGGCGTTGTACCCGTAGCGGTTGACCCCGACCAGCCGATAGCCCTTGCGCCGCCCCAGTTTGACGAATGCACTCAGGGAAGCGCCGGCGTAGTTCGGCATCCCCAGCGTCTTCGGATAGGAGGCTGCCGAGAAATCATCGGCGTAGGGGACCGTCCAGGCCCGCTCCGGCCCGAGGATGTCCTGGTATTCCACGACCACGACCCGGGGAGTCACGGCCTCCAGGGCTTCCCAGATCCAGTAGTCGACGCCGTCGAGGTCGAGCGACAGCAGGTCGATCTCGCCCCCGAACCCGTTGCTGGCGAGCAGGTCGTTCACGTTCGCGCGCGTCACCCAGCTGCAAACGAATCGCGGAGGGTAAGCGTAGGTCTGTTTCGACCGCGAGTAGTACCGTCTGCCGTTCTCGACGAGCCTTTCGTTGCCATCCACGAGCAAGCCGTGCCAGCCGTGGTTGACGATCAGGTTGGCCGTGTTGCACTCCATACCGTCGCCGGCGCAGATTTCCACACACAGCTTCCTGGAGACTCCGAGGACCGAAAAGAGAAAGAGCAGGATCCCATCTTCGTCGGCCTGGGAGTAGGCCTGGAAGCCGACCCTGTCCATCGGCGGCAGCGGCCCACCCTCGTCGACGAGCCGGCGGTAGGCCAGCTGGAGCTGGACCTGCGTGGCGGCATCCGGCGGAATTCCGCGAATGGCCCGAAGCGCCGGTTCCGCGAGAAAGCCGCGAATGCGATTGGCAAATCGTCGGATGAATCGGGGCATGGCATCCTCCCAAGAGCCGGCGCGCCCGAAGGTCCGCGCCCTCAGCGGCGCAGGACGATCCGGTCGGCCGCGCCGGCCGGTCCCGAGATCGAGACGGCGACCTCCAGCCCGACGAAGTCGGCTGCGCCGGAGAGGTCCCAGACGAGGTTGCGGAACCCGCGCAGCGAGCTTTCGGGACCGGGATGGATGACCCTGGAGAGCGCGTCGGTTCCCCGCCCCGAAGCGTACGCGGGGGAGAGATAGAGATAGGACAGAAAGCCGCTCGCGTTGACGCCCGCCTGGACCAGGTAGTCGGGCTCCAGCGATTCGAGCAGGAGGTAGGTCGTGGCTTCGGCGCTCCGTCGCTGTCCTTCAACCGCCCGCCACGTCCGATCGCGCTTCGGCACCCAGGGCGCGAACGGGATGAAGTCGATGGACAGCGGCGCGCCGCCGGGCGAGGCCGCCAGTGCGGCGGCCAGCTCGCGCACGCGGCGCCCACCGTCGGGGACCGTGAGGTAGCCGGCCCCCGCCCCGCCCCGCCCCGGGTCGGTGAGAGTTACGCCGGCCGCCACGATGTTGCCCGAGCGGTCGGTCTCGACGAACAGCTCGCGCAGCGCCGGTCGGGAAGGTGTTCCGGCGATCGTCGTCGCGATCTTGCCCTGCCATCGGCCGGTCAGGTCGAGAGTCCACGGCTCGGGTGTCGTCGGCGGCGGAGCCGCCACGACGGCGCCCGGGCTGGACGCGCGCGAGCCCCAGATCAGGACCCCGGTGATCACCGCCAGGGCGAGGGCCGCGAGCACCAGGAGGTACTGGCGCGGAATCGTGGAAAGGAAAGAGGCCGCGGGGGCCGTCGGCGCCCCCCCGGGTCCGACCGGCTCGCCCGCCCGCGGCCGATCGAGGCGCTTCCTGCACTTGAGACATTGCGCCGCAGGAATCTGCGTGAACCCGCAGTGGGGACACGTCACCCAGGCCATGCGCCATGGTAGCAGGGAGGCGCCGGGATTCCGTTACGCGAGGCGCAAGAAAACGCGGCTCGTCAGATCTCCCGGAAGAAGAACCGATCCAGCACGGACATGCGCTCCTGGAGCTGCTTCGGTTCCGGATCCATGAGCCAGAGGGCGGCGTGGATGGAGGAGGCGAGCGAATTGCCGTCCTGGGGCGTGAAGCAGAAGCCCACGATCTCGTTGCCGCCCCGGACCGAGATGGTCGGCGACGCGATCACGGCCTGAGACAGGATGCGGCCATAGTAGCCGTGATCGCGGCCGAAGGAGAAGATCTGGTTGGCCGAGCGCCGTTCGGTGACGGCGATCCGCCGGTTCGCCTTCAGCCGGGCGAGCACCTGCTCCCGCGATGTCGGCTCCGAGACGTCCATGTCGAACCAGAGCGCGTGCATGTACTGGGTGTTCATTTTCATCGCCGAGGAGAAGATCGGCGGCTTCCACCCGATGGTGGAGAGGAGCGCGGAGGCGTCGCGGGCGTGATGCGTGCCGAACTCGGGGTCGTCGTGCTTGCCCACCGACGGCGCGGGCGCGAAGCCGGCGTCCTGGGACACGTCGTTCGCCCGCCGCATGCACACGAACCGGCCCCGCGTGAGGATGCGCGCGCCCGCGTCGTTGGTCCCGAGCGTCATGATCAGACACGCAATGTTGTGGGTGTTGCAGGAGACGATCTGCAGGAAGCGGTCGCGGCCGGGAACGAGCGCCTCGTCGTTGATGCCCATCGCGTACATCTTCCCGAAGCCGAACTCGCTGCCCTGGGCGAGGAAGCCCTTCGGCCCCGAGAGCTTCTCGTAGACCTTCTTGTTCTCGTTGCCGGCGGGAGTGCAGTCGATCACGACGGTGGCGCGCTCGAGTGCGGCGCCAGCCTCGTGGGACACCTTGTGCCCGAGCGCCTCGAAGTCGGCGAGCTTGTCGGAGTCGACGGCGAGTCGGGCCCCGCGCTCCATCAAGTGGTTGACCTTGGCCCGCTCGGTCGTCATCGGGGTGCGCTTGTGAAAGGTGACCTCGTCGACGCCGAGGTACTTTCCGAAGTCGGTGAAGAGCCCGATCAGCGGCTCTCCGATCGTGCCGGTGCCGACGATGTGGACGATCCTCTTCATCGCGTTCTCCTGTCAGCCGGAGGCGTTTCGGGTGACCTCGGATCGGCGGGAAGGATACGATGAGACGGACATTTCGCCAACCGGAGGGCAGAAGTGACCGGCAGGCTTCGATCCGTGAGCGTTCGCGGCCCCGCGGGGGCCCTCGAGGGCCTCTGGAAGGAGGCCGCGGCGCCGCGACGCGGGTCGGCGGTCTTCGCGCATCCCCACCCGCTCCATGGCGGCACGCTGCACAACAAGGTCGTCTATCGCGCGGTCCAGGCTCTGACGCGGTCGGGTTACGACACCCTGCGATTCAACTTCCGCGGTGTCGGTGTCTCGGAGGGGCGATACGACGCCGGACACGGCGAGATCGAGGACTTTCGGGCGGCGATGGACGAGGCCGAGCGGATCGCCGGCCTGCCGATGGCCGCGGGCGGGTTCTCGTTCGGGTCGGCGGTCGGACTCAAGGCCGCCGCGCGCGACCCGCGCCTCGCGACGTTCATCGCTCTCGGCCTGCCTCTCGCGACCGAGTCCGGTCGCATGGTTCCGCTGCCCGAGGCGCCCTCCCTGTTCGTCGTCGGGGAGAACGACCGATTCGGTCCCCCCGAGGAGCTCGAACGGTTTCTGGCCGGCCGGCATCGGATGGTCGTGATCCCCGGGGCGGATCACTTCTTCGAGGGCCAGCTCGAGCTGCTCGGCGAGACCGTGGCGGACTTCCTGGCTTCGCTCGAGCCCTCGGCCAGGCCGGCGACGGGGACGTCGGCTTGAGCGCCGAGACGCGGCCGCTGTCCGAGGCCGGACGCCGGGATCTGCTGGGGCTCGCCCGGGAGACGCTCGAGGCTCACTTCCGAGGAGAGCCGCCGCCCCGGCTGGCTTCCGACCGGGCCGAGGCGTTCGGGCAGACCCGAGGGCTCTTCGTGACGCTGCAGAAGGACGGACGGCTGCGGGGATGCATCGGAACCCTGGCCCCGCACGGCGATCTGACTCGCGTGATCTCGGAATACGCGCTGCGAGCGGCTCTCGAGGACCCGCGCTTCCCGCCGCTCTCGTCCGAGGAGCTCCCGCAGTGCCGGCTCGAGATCTCGGTCCTGACGGCGCCGCAGGCGATCGCAGGACTCCAGGACATCGAGATCGGCCGGGACGGGCTCATCCTCGAGAGCCGCGGCCGGCGCGGACTCCTTCTTCCTCAAGTGGCGACCGAGTGGGGCTTCGACCGCGAGAGGTTTCTTCAGGAGGTTTCGCGCAAGGCGGGCCTGCCCCCGGACGCGTGGAGAGAGCCCGAGGCCCGCGTCTGGATCTTCCAGGCCGAGGTGTTCTCGGAATGAAGGGGATCGGCAACCGCCAGAAGAAGAAGGTCGCGCCCCGCAAGCCCTGGGCCGGGAGTCCGAGCGCCGCTAGAGGCGCCGGAGCGAAGGCGAATAGAGCAGCAGGGCCGTGGCCACGGCCGCGTTCAAAGAGTCGACGGGCGACCGCATCGGGATCGTGAGCCTGCGGTCGAGGTAGCGATAGGCGCCCGCCGGCAACCCCGTTCCCTCGGCTCCCACCACGAGCACCGAGCGCGGGTCGAGCGGCGCCTCGAACGCGTTCTCGCCTCCGGCTGCCGTGGCTCCGCAGATGGGCCGGCCCGCGGCTTTCGCGTCGGCGGCGAAGGGTTCGAACGAGACGCGGCCCGAGACCGGGAGGCGCAGGACGCTGCCGGCGCTCCCGCGGACGGCGCGCGGGTGGAAGAAATCCGCCGTCCCCGGCGCGCCGATCACGCCGGCGCCCCCCGCGGCCTCGGCCACCCGGACGATGGCTCCGAGGTTGCCGGGGTCCTGCACGGCGAACGCGAACACGATGGGGCCCTCCCGCCCGAGGATCTCCGCGACCGGAACGTCGCGGCGCTTCGCCACCGCCAGCAGGTGCTGCGGCGTGCGCGCGTCGGCGAGGCGCTCGAGCACGGCGCGCGACACCAGCCGCGGATGCGCGGAGGTCAGCGCGGCCAGGCGTCCGGGCCGAACGCTCTCGTCGTGGAGAAGATGCTCGAGCGCGATTCCGGCGGCGACCGCGTCGAGAATCGCCTTCTCGCCTTCGAGCAGGAGGTGAGTGCGTTCCTCGAGACGGCGAGTGATGTCGCGGATCAGAGGGTTCGACGGGGACTCGATCGCGGGCACGACGGCCCATGCTATAACCGCGCGCCATGAAGTGGCTCCGCGACGAGAAGTTCCTGGCCGCGGCCGTGGAGCTCGGCGCACCGGGCTCGGCCTGGTCGGCGCTCTGGACCTTCCCCGCGATGATCGGCGCGGCCTTCGTCGTGGCCTGGGGAGCCGAGGCGGCCGAGTTCCTGATCTCGCAGGGGCTGGCGCTCGCGATTCTCGCGTTGATCCAGACGATGCCGGAGTTCGCCGTCGAGGCGGTCATCGCCTGGAAGGCCGGGAAGAACCCGGACATGGTCCACCTGGCGATCGCCAACTTCACCGGGAGCCTGCGCCTCCTGACGGGATTCGGCTGGCCGATGATCTATGCGGTCGCGGCGTTCTACTCTCGCCGGCGCCGCGGGAAGAAGCTGGGCGCGATCCACCTCCACGACGACCACGCCGTGGAAGTGCTGGGGCTGTTGCCGCCGCTCGCGTACTTCATCCTGGTCTGGGCCAAGGGGAGCCTCTCCCTCGTCGACGCCGCCGTGCTCACGGCGACCTACGTGGTCTACCTCTTCATCCTGCTGAGGATGCCGCCCCGGGAAGACTCCGAGGAAGAGGACGAGGAGATCCCGCGCGTGTCGCGCTGGGCCCTGTCGTTTTCGGGCTGGAAGCGCTGGGCCGCGGTGCTCGGGCTCTTCGCCTTCGGCGGCATCGTCATCTTCCTCGTGGCCGAGCCGTTCCTGAACTCGATGCTCGCAGTCGCGGTCAGCCTCGGCATCTCGCAGTTCACGTTCATCCAGTGGGTCGCGCCGTTCATCTCGGAGTTCCCCGAGAAGACGTCGGCCTTCGCGTGGGCTCGGCGCATCACGCGGGCGCCGGTGGCCCTCATGAACATGGTGTCGTCGAACATCAACCAGTGGGGCGTGCTGTCGGGCCTCCTCGCCGTCGTCTACTGCTGGAGCCACGGGAGCACCGAGCCGCTGCCCTTCGACGACTTTCAGCGGCTCGAGATCCTGCTGACCATCCTCCAGGCGTTTCTCGGCTGGATCTTCCTGGCCTCGATGACGCTCGAATGGTACGAGGCCGCCGGCCTCTTCGCGCTCTGGATCGTGCAGTTCTTCTTCCCGTCTCTCCGCCACACGATGATCTGGGTCTACGGCGGCTGGATCGGCGTGGAGCTCCTCCTCGTGGCGCTCGGCCGGAAGAGGATCCGGGCGTTCGGCGCGTTCGCCCGCTCCTGGAAAGGGAAGCGGTGATGGAGTCTGCGGCTCTCGCGCCGGATCGCGGCGCTCGCTCCCTCCTCGACGACGGCCGCCGGCCGGAAGGCCAAGGCCCTCGCGGCCTCGGGCGTGGACGTCGTGGATCTGTCGATCGGCGAGCCCGACTTCGCGACGCCCGCCCACGTCGGGACGCGCGGGGGTGCGCGCGATCGAGACCGGGCGCACCAAGTACACCGACGTCGCGGGAGAGGCGGCGCTCCGCGACGCGATCGCGGCGAAGTATGCCCGCGAGCAGGCCGCGAAGATCGGGCGCGAGAACATCATCGTCACCGCCGGGGCCAAGCAGGCGGTCTTCAACGTCTGCATGGCGCTCTTCGACGAGGGCGACGACGTCGCCCTCTTCTCGCCCTACTGGGTCTCGTTCCCCGAGATGGTGCGCCTGACGGGCGCGAAGCCGGTCTTCGTCGAGACGTCGCTCGACGAGGGCTGGCACCCGACGGCCGCGGCGCTCGCGTCCGCCGCATCGGGGGACGTGCGCGGCGTCATCGTCAACTCGCCGAACAACCCCACGGGCGCCGTGACCGACGCCGCGGAGCTGTCCCGGATCGTGGACTGGTGCGCGGCGCGCAAGGCGTGGCTCATCTACGACGAGACGTACGACCGGTTCCTGTACGACGGCCGCACGCATGCTTCGGCGGCGGCTCTGCGCTCGCGGTACGAGCGGATCGTCGTGACCGGGGCCGCTTCGAAGACGTTCGCCATGACCGGCTGGCGCCTGGGGTGGGCCATCGGGCCGCCGGAGCTCATCACGGCCATGACCTCGTACCAGAGCCACACGACCTCGAACGCGTCGTCGATCTCGCAGGCGGCCGCGCTCGAGGCCCTCACGGATCTCGCCGGCTCGTCCGCTTCGGTCGCGGAGATGCTGTCCCACTACGAGACCCGCCGGAAAGCAATGGTCGGGGGCCTCGCCGCGATCCCCGGAGTCCGCTGTCCGATGCCCGAGGGCGCCTTTTACGCCTTTGCCGACGTCTCCGGGCTCTACGCCCGCAAGGGTGTGGCCGGATCGGCCGGCTTCTGCGACGGGCTCCTGAACGAGGCGCACGTCGCGGCCGTGCCGGGCGACGCGTTCGGCGACGACCGCTGCGTGCGCTTCTCCTTCGCGACGAAGAGCGACCGTATCCGCGAGGGCGTCCGCCGGATCGCGGAGTGGGCGGCGCGCTAGCTCAGAGCGTCTGCGGGGCCGGCGCGGCCGGGACGTACACCGGTTGCGGCGGAGAGGCGAGCGCTCGGGCCACCCGGTGGTCCAGGAACTCGAGGTAGGAGCCCCAGGTCCCGACGCGGACGGCGGCCCGCACCCCCAGCACGAGCGAACTGCAGCAGGAGGACGGCGGCGATGCGCCGCCACGGACTGCGCGGGCCTCGACCAGGCGAACGCGAAGGCGGCGAACCAGGCCCCGCCGCCGAGGACGAGCCAGACGAGGAAGAGGCCGAGGGCGCGCAGGCGCGATCCGCGGAGCGCGCGCCGCGCGAATCCCCAGGCCCGCCAGGCCCCGATCGAGGGATCGTACCGGCGCGCGGCGCGGGCGAAATCGTAGAGGAGCGAGAGAACCCCCCAGATCAGGACCGCGAGGATCTTCAGTCCCCAGTCCCAGGCGGCCCGGCTCCCGGCATCCGGCGGGACGTTCTCGAAGAGCTTTTCGCCCGCGGCGTACGCGCCGCCGAAGACGGCGCCGTACACGACGACGAGCAGGAGCACGAAGAGGAGGAGGCACTTGACGTTGTGCCAGAAGTTCCTCCGCGCCGGCTCGAAGAACTGGCCGAACGTGAAGCGCCCGCGGCCGAGCACGACGACGATCCCGCCCGCGAAGAAGGCCTGCAGCAGGACCGTGAGAAGAACGCCGGGCCGCGACCCCTCCGTGACGCCGGAGAGGAGGGAAGGGTTCTCGCGGCCGAAATCGACGAAGTCCATCGGCGCGAAGGTCGGGTGGTTCGTCAGGAAGTGCTCGCCCGCCAGCGTCCCGCCGAGATACCGGCCGAAGGCGTAGTGGAGCGGCATGGCGGACAGCAGGCCCACCACGGCGGCCGAGAGCGCCAGGAGCAGGATGAGCTTCCGGTGCGAGAGCGCGCGGAATCCCGCGGCGAGCGTCCTCATGCCAGCGCCCACGCGAGCTGGTTCCACGTCGCGAGCAGCCACGCGGACCAGCCGGTGTACTTGACGGGCGCCCGCTTCGAAATGACCCGGGCCGCGCCCTTGCCCGAGCGCAGGACCTTCGAGTCGTTCAGGTGGTTCCAGTCCCAGGCGTTCCTGCGGTCGGGATCGACGACCGCCCAGGCGAGCTTCGACTTGTAGCGGATGTCGTAACGGACCCACTTCGCCGCCGCCGGGATCTCGCGGTCCAGGATCGTGCCGTCCTCGAAGGCGATGCGCGCGTGCGCGCCATGCGGCCAGTCGCCCGTGTTGCCGAAGAGCACGCGGCTCGCGTACACCTTCGGCGCCTTGCCCGCGCCCGCCGGGGCCTTTTCCTTGACGGGCAGCGCGACCTTCCCGTCCTCGAGGGTGACCCGACCCGACGGACGGTCGAACACGCCTTCATCGGGATTGGCCTCGTCGGTCTTGGCCGTCACGACCTGCCAGTCGAGGCGCGCCGTGCCGTCGATCAGGTTGCGGCGGTAGGTCGAGAGGTCGCGCCCGGCGACGCGTTCGAAGGTCCGGAAGAAGTCCGAGGTCGTGGGATGCCGAAAGGACCATTCCTGGAAGTACGCCCGCTGGGCGCGCGCGAAAACCTTCGCCCCGAGGTCGTTCTTCAGCTGCGCCATGAAGAGGCCGGTCTTCATGTAGGAGTTGACGCCGTAGGAGTTGCCCGAGGCGAAGCACCAGGCGCAGCGGCGGATCGGGTCCAGATTGGGCAGGCCCGTGTAGTAGAGGTGCCGGAAGGTGAGCGAGTCGAGCCCGAAGCCGCCCGGCAACTCGGCCACGTCCCGGGGTCCGTAGGCGAGCTCCATGGCGCGAGCCTCGGAGTCGTCGTTCAACCCTTCGTCGAGCCACGACTCCTCGAACTCGTTGGATCCGACCATGCCGTACCAGTACTGGTGGCCGAACTCGTGGATCGTCACGATCTCGATGACCCGAACGCCGCGAAACGGCCAGTGAAGAAGAAAGGGCGCGAGGATGCCGCCCGTGATGAAAGTCGGGTACTCCATCCCTCCCGAGCCCTGGCCGTCGTCCGGGGGATCGACCACCGTGAGCGTCTCGTACGGATAGGCGCCGTACCAGAGGCCGTAGAAGGACAGCGCCTCCTTCGTGGAGCGCAGGTAGCGGTCCCGCACGCCCTCGTGGCCCGGCTGAAGCAGGAGTCGGACATGCACGGGCTTGAGCGCGATCTCGGCTTCCGTCATTCCGAGCTCACCGGCGGCCTTGGCGCTCCACCCCGCGGGCACGTCGCGGGCGGGGTCGAACGTGAACTCGGTGACGAGCCAGCGCGGGTCGGCCGTCCAGGCGAAGTCGTGGACGTCGTTTTGCACGTATCGATAGGTCGTCTTGTCGGCGGCCTTCGTCTCCCCGACCCGTTTGCCCGTGGCTCCGACGATGAACTTCGACGGGACCGTCATCGAGACGTCGAAGTCGCCGTAGTCGGCGTAGAACTCGGAGTTGCCGTGGAAGGCGTGGCAGTTCCAGCCCCCGGCCTTGCGCTCGCGAACGCCGGCCGGCTCGTAGACGCCGATCTTCGGGTACCACTGGCCGACCAGGAAGTAGTCGCGAACGAAGCCGGTGCGGGCGAAGATCTTTGGCAGCTTGGCCTGGAACCCGATGTCGAGGACGATCTCGCCCCGGGGCCCGACCGGCGAGGGAAGCGGCACGGCGAGGACGGTCTCGTCCGCCGGGTCGTTCCCGTCCGGCTGGACGAAGCGGGCGCCCGGTCGAAGCTCCTGGCCCTGCGCGGTCTTCATCGAGGAGACGTCGATCCAGCCCCAGTCCTCCGGCTTGTCTCCGGCATGGTCGCCGCGCAGCTGTCCGCCGGACTCGCGCATGAAGGTGGTGCGGTTGTTCTTGAAGGCGTTCAGGTACATGTGGAACCGGAGCTCGGAGACCGTGTCGTCCGACGGATTGCGCCAGGTGAGCCGCTCGTGGCCCTTGAGGATCTTGGCCGCCGGGTCGAGCGTCACCTCGATCCGGTACTCGACGACGGGGGGCGAGGGCGGTGCCGCGGCCAGGATCTGGCTCGCGGACAGGAAGGCGGCGCCGGCCGTCAGGGACGAGCCGAAGAGATTCCGTGGAATCCGCATGAATTCGGCGAATGCTGTCTTGAGTGCGGCAGCGAGTCAATACAATTCCCCCGATGCGGACGGCGCTCCTGACCGGCGGCACGGGCTTCGTCGGAAGCCACGTCGCGCGCGCCCTGGCCTCGGAAGGCTGGAGGGTGCGTCTTCTGGCGCGCGATCCGAGGCGCGTCGATGCCGGTCTTCTTTCGGGCCTGCCGATCGAGGTGGTCGCCGCGGGCCTCGACCGCGCCCCCGATCTGGAGAGAGCGGCCGCCGGGGCCGGCGCGATCGTGCACGTGGCCGGGCTGACGAAGGCGCGAACGCTCGAGGAGTACCGGGAGGTCAACGTGCAGTGCACGGAGCGCCTGCTCGAGGCGGCCCGCGCCGTGGCGCCCGACGCCCACTTCGTTCTCGTCTCGAGCCAGGCCGCCGCGGGCCCGTCGATCGGCGGCCGCCCGGTCGGCCACGGCGATCCGGCGCGGCCGGTCTCCTGGTACGGGGTCTCCAAGCGCGAGGCGGAGGAGGCCGTCGAGCGCCTGTGGAAGGGGCCATGGACGGTCCTGCGGCCCGGAGTCGTCTACGGTCCGGGAGACCGCGGCCTCTTCGTCTACTTCAAGATGGCGGCGACGGGCTGGATTCCCGTACCCGCCGGCCGCACGCGGATCCAATTGGTCGGCGCCGAGCTCGCGGCCCTCGCGATTGCGCGTGCGGCAGGCAAGGCCGAGCTCGCCGGGCAGATCCGATTTCTCTGTGCCCCGGAGGCCGTTGCGGTCGGCGATCTCGCCGCCGCGATTGCGGCTTCTTCGGGCCGCCAGGGCCGTCTCATCCGGGTGCCGGACGTCGTCGTGCGGCTCCTGGGGGCTGCCGAGACGGTGGTCGAGACCCTGACCCGGCGCTCTCGACCCTTCAATGCCGACAAGGCGCGAGAGCTCCTGGCCGGCGACTGGCTTTGCGACACCGGGCCGTTGGCGCGGGAGCTCGCCTTGCCGGCGCCCGTTCCCCTGTCCGAGGGGCTCTCGGCGGCCTGGACCTGGTACCGGAAGGCCGGCTGGCTGCCCGGAGGGCCCCGAGGCGCGGCTTTGTAAAATTTGCTAAGATCCGGCCGCCGATTCTTCTATCAGGCAGGGGGAAAGCAATGAGCAAGGTCGCCCGGGCGATCCGACCGGAGGCGGTGGGGACTGCTCCGGTTTTCGAGAAGTGCTACCGGTACGAAGACGCGACGCGGGTCCGCCAGACGGGCTTCTACTCCTTCTTCCGCGTGATCGAGTCCGCGCAGGACCCGGAGGTCGTGCTCGACGGCCGCCGGCTGGTCATGATGGGCTCGAACAACTACCTCGGCCTCACCAACGATCCGCGCGTCAAGGAAGCCGCGATCGACGCCATTCGAAAGTACGGATCCGGTTGCGCGGGCAGCCGATTCCTGAACGGAACCCTCGATCTGCACGTCCGGCTGGAGGAGCGCCTCGCCGAGTTCATGCGCCAGGAGGCGGCCGTCACGTTCTCGACCGGCTTCCAGGTCAACCTCGGTGCGATCGCGTGCCTCGTGGGCAAGGGCGACACGGTCTACCTCGACAAGCAGGACCACGCCTGCATCATCGACGGCGCGCGCCTCTCCTTCGGCGACGTCAAGAAGTTCAAGCACAGCGACGCGTCGGACCTTCGCCGCCAGATGCGCAACGACGGGGAGGCCAAGGGCCGGCTCGTCGTCGTGGACGGCGTCTTCTCGATGGAGGGCGACATCGCGCCGCTGCCCGAGATCGTGGGCGTGGCGCGGGAGTTCGCGGCCGGGGTCATGGTCGACGATGCGCACGGCATCGGCGTCCTCGGCAAGACCGGCCGGGGAACGGCCGAGCACTTCGGCCTCGAGCACGAGGTCGACCTCATCATGGGGACCTTCTCGAAGTCGATGGCCTCGGTCGGCGGCTTCATCACGGGCAACGCGACCGTGATCGACTACGTCAAGCACCGCGCGCGCACCCTGATCTTCTCGGCGGCGCCACCCCCGGCTTCCGCGGCGGCCGCGCTGGCGACCGTCGAGATCATGGACCGGGAGCCGGAGCGCCGCGACCGCCTCTGGGAGAACACGCGCTTCTTCGCCGAAGGGCTCCGGTCGCTCGGCCTCAACACGGGCGAGTCCCGGACTCCGGTCGTTCCGGTCGTCGTCGGCGAGGACCTGACGGCCCTCCGGATGGTCCACCGGCTCCAGGAAGAAGGCGTCTTCGTCAACTGCGTGCTGTCGCCGGCGACACCGCCGGGCCGCGCCCTGATCCGCACGTCCCTCATGGCCACGCACTCGCGCGCCCAGCTCGTCCGGGCGCTCGAGGCGTTCGAGAAGGTCGGCCGCGAGGTCGGCATCGTGCACGCCAGCCGCGCTTGACCCCGGGCCGGGCCCGTTGAGCACCTCGAGCACGCCGGCGTCGCCGACGGACGTCGTCATCCAGCGCATCGGCCGCGGAAAGGCCGAGCTGGCGCGTTTCTTCGACGTCGCGGACCGCATCTACGCGGGCGACCCGCACTGGGTGGCGCCCCTGCGCTCGGACGTGGCCAAGGTGTTTCAGGACGAGAACCCGTTCTTCCGCCACGGCGAGATCCAGCTCTTCATGGCCCGGCGAGGCCGCGAAGACGTCGGCCGCATCGCCGCGATCCTCGATCGCAACCACAACGCTTTCCACGGAGAGAAAGCCGCGTTCTTCGGCTTCTTCGAGGCGGTCGACGATCCCGTCGTGGCCGGCCGGCTTCTCGACGCGGCCGCGCTCTGGGGACGCGAGCGCAAGATGACGGTGCTGCGCGGACCCACGAACCCGACGCTGAACGACGAGGCCGGCCTCCTCGTGGACGGCTTCGACTCGCCGCCCGTCTTGATGATGACCTACAACCCGCGGTCGTACGTCGGACTCATCGAGGGCCAGGGGTTCCGCAAGGCCAAGGACCTGCTGGCCTACTGGTTCCCGCTCGAGGAGAAGCCGCTCGAGCGGCTCTCGCGCGTCGCGGATCGATTCCGCAAGCGCGCGCCGGACATCCAGGTCCGCAACGTCTCGCGGGGCGGTCTCGCGCGGGACCTGGCGAAGATCCGCGAGGTCTACAACGAGGCCTGGGAGAAGAACTGGGGGTTCGTTCCGATGACTCCCGAGGAGATGGACTTCATGGCCAAGCGCCTGAAGCCGCTCCTCGTCGAGGAGCTGCTCTGGATCGCCGAGGCGAAGAAGCCCGACGGGTCGCTCGAACCGATCGCCTTCATGCTGATGCTGCCGGACTACAACGTCGCGATAGCGCCGACGAAGGGGAGGCTCCTGCCGTTCGGCTGGCTGAAGTTCCTGCTGGCGAAGAAGAACATCAAGACCGTGCGCGTCGTGACCCTGGGCGTCAAGCAGCCGTGGAGGCAGTCGGGAGTCCAGTCGATCATGATGGCCGACTCGCTCCGCTTCCTGCTCCAGAGGGGCTACACGGGCGCCGAGGTGTCGTGGCTGCTCGAGGACAACGAGCTCGTCATCGGCGCCGTGCGCCTCTGGGGCGGCAAGCTCTACAAGACCTACCGGATCTACGAGAAGCCGCTCTAGGGCCCGGCCGCGGCGGCGCGGCGGCGCATGATCCAATCGTAGATCGCGTCTCCCACCGGGACGCTGACGAAGGCCAGCATCGTTCCCGCGATGAGGTCGACGACGTAGTGGAACCGGCAGAAGACGGTCGAGATGATCAGGCCCGTGGCGATCGGGAGGAGGATCCAGAAAACGTCCCGCGCCCGTTTCCAGGCGACGATCAGGACCGCCACCGAGATCATCGTGTGCCCCGACGGAAAGACGTCGAGCTTGGTCTTCTCGAGAAAGTTGATCGAGTCGTTGATCGCCCGGGCGACGGCCGTTTCGGTCAGCGACTTCGTGTAGAGCGAGGCCTGGGCGAAGCGCGGGCCGAGCGCCGGGATCGTGAAGTACCCGGCGTACGAGACGTAGTAGACGACCATGAGCGTGAACACGTACCGGCGGGCGGTCGCGCGGTCGCGGGACCACAGAACGAGCCCCAGCGACAGCGCGATGAAATAGTAGGTCGCGTAGAAGACGTAGAACACGTCGTTGACGCCCGGGCGGGCGAAGCGCTCCAGCCAGACCGTCACGTCCACGCCGAAGATCGCCCGGTCGGCCGCGATCAGGATCTCGTCCCGCGCCCCGCCGCGCGTCGCCATGATCAGCGGCGAGAGCGTGTTGAAGAGGATCGGCAGGAAGATGGCGGGGTAGAAGTCGAGAAAGAGCGTCACGGGGGCCGGCAGCTGATCCTCGCGCTTGGCCAGGGGCACGATGACGCCGATCGCCGCGGCCAGAGCGCCGTAGGCGAGGAGATTCCCGTTGGGGTCCGCGAACCGGTCGTAGAAAATGACGGTGAGGACGGCGAGCACCGCGATCGCCGCCAGGTGGATGGCCTCGGTGGGTCGGATGCGCACGCGCCTTTATAACCGAGCCGGGGCGGGTGCGATAGACTCGAAGATCGCATGAAAGCGCGCGCGTGGCTCGCCGCCGCGGTACTCGCGGTTGCCGCGTTCTCGCCGGCTTCGCAACCGGCGCCCCTGGTCGTTTCCGGACGCATCGATACGCCGATTCACCCCGCCTCCGCGGAGTACCTGAACCGGCTCCTCGCGGGAGCGCAGGCGGACGGCGCGGCGCTCGTGGTGCTGACGCTGTCGACTCCGGGAGGGCTCCTGGCTTCGACGCGCGAGATGAGCTCGGCGATTCTCGCCTCGAAGGTCCCCGTCGCCACCTACGTCGCGCCCTCGGGCGCCCAGGCGGCCTCGGCCGGCTTCTTCCTGCTGCTCTCGGGAGACATCGCCGCGATGGCCCCGGGCACGAACGCCGGGGCCGCGCATCCCGTCGGCGGCGAGGGGCAGGACCTGCCGAAGACCTTGAACGAGAAGGCGGAGCAGGACGCGCGCGCGTTCGTGCGGACGCTCGCCCGCGAACGGGGCCGCAACGTCGAGAAGGCGGAAGCGGCGGTCGAGAAGAGCGTGTCCTACACCGAGACCGAGGCCCGCGAGGCGGGGCTCGTCGAGATCGTCGCGCGGGACGTCCCCGATCTCGTGGCGCAGGCCGACGGGCGGACGCTGCGCCGCGTCGGCGGCACCGAGACCCGGCTCGCGCTGGCCGGCGCGCGCATCGAGAGGCGGGACATGGGCCGGATGGAGAAGCTCCTCGGCGTGGTTTCGCACCCCAACGTGGCCTACGTGCTCTTTCTGCTGGGTCTGGTGGGGCTCTACTTCGAGCTGTCCACCCCCGGGGCCATCCTTCCCGGGGTCGTCGGCGGCATCTCGCTGCTCCTGGCCCTCTACGCGTTCTCGGTCCTTCCGGTCAACATCGCGGGCATCGGCCTGATCCTCTTCGCGATCCTCCTCTTCGTCGCCGAGATCAAGATCGTCAGCCACGGCCTGCTCTCGCTCGGGGGCGCGATCGCGCTCGTCGCGGGCTCGTTGCTGCTCTTCTCGGGCAAAGGCGACGCCGCGGGCTACCGCGTCGACCTCGGGATCATCGTCCCCGGGCTCGTGCTGACGCTCGGGGTCGTCGGGCTCCTGACCTGGAAGACCCTGCAGCTTCGGATGGTCCCGCCGCGCACCGGCCTCGAGGCGATGGTCGGCGCACCCGGGCGCGTCGTGGACGGCTTCGGCCCCGGCGCCGCGCGGGGCCGCGTGCAGGTCGTCGGAGAGTACTGGGAGGCCGCCGGCCCCGAGGGCCTGGCGGCCGGCGACGCCGTGCGGGTCGTGCGGATCGACGGAGACACGCTGCGGGTGGAACGGAGGAACGGATGAGTCCTTTCTCGCTTCCGGGGTTCGCGATCGCCGGGTTCATCGGACTGCTCTTTCTCTTCAAGTGGATCAACGTCCTCAACGAGTACGAACGGGCGGTGACGTTCTGGCTGGGCCGCCTGGGCAAGGAGCCCAAGGGGCCGGGGCTCGTCCTGATCTTCTGGCCGTTCGAGCGCATGGTCCGAATCTCGCTCCGCACCGTCGTTCACGACGTGCCCCCGCAGGACATCATCACCAAGGACAACGTGTCGGTGAAGGTCAACGCGGTCGTGTACTTCCGCGTCGTCGCGCCGGAAAAGGCCGTCGTCCAGGTCGAGAACTACCTGTATGCCACCTCGCAGCTCGCCCAGACGACGCTGCGGAGCGTCCTCGGCCAGGCGCTCCTCGACGAGCTCCTGTCCGAGCGCGAGAAGCTGAACCTCGACCTGCAGAAGGTCATCGACGAGCACACGCAGCCCTGGGGCATCAAGGTCTCGCTGGTCGAGGTCAAGCAGGTGGACCTGCCGCCCGAAATGCAGCGCGCCATGGCGAAGCAAGCGGAGGCCGAACGCGAGAAGCGCGCCAAGATCATCCACGCCCAGGGCGAGCTCGAGGCCGCCACCGCGCTCTCGAAGGCCGCGGAGATCATCGATCGCCAGCCGGCGACGCTGCAGCTGCGATACCTCCAGACTCTGACCGAGATCGCCAACGAGAAGAACTCGACGATCGTCTTTCCTCTGCCGATCGACCTGATCTCGATGTTCTTGAAACGGACCTAGGGACTCTTTGCCGGCTGGCGCCGGCAGGCTAAACTCCCTGCGTGCCCGAGCCGCGCACGCACTACCAGATCTCCCTGACCGCCCGTCAGGCGGTCGGGGCGTTTCTGGCCCTCCTGCTGTCCCTGGCGGTGGCGTTCTTCTTCGGCCTCATGGCGGGCTCGTCCGGGCGGGACCGACCGGTTCCCGAGTCCGGCGAGGTCGCGTCCGGAGCGCTCCCGGGCGATTCCGAGGCGACCGACGCGATGCCGCCGATCGAGACGGCCGTGCCCACGGCCGCGGTTCCGTCCGGGCCGCTCGGCTCGCGCACGGAGCTCGCGCCGGGGTCCCTGCGGGCGACGCCGGCTCCCGTGGAGCCGACCGCCCCGGCGACGCTTCACCCCTTCGAGGACGGGACGTCCGAAGAGTCTTCGCCCGTGGCCTCGGCATCGGGGGGCAAGGGACCCGCGGCCGCCCGGCCCGTCGACAACCCGGCCGGGATTGCGGCCTCGAAGTTCTGGGTGCAGGTGGCGTCGCTCTCGTCCCGCGACGAGGCCGGCGCGCTGTCGGGCCGGCTGGCGCGCCGGGGATTCCGGTCGCAGATCCTGACGGCCGCCGGGCCGAAGGGAAAGGGCCGGGTCTACCGCGTCCGCGTCGGGCCCTACGGCTCGGAGGATGACGCCAATCGCGCGGCCGCCAAGCTCACGAAGCAGGAGAACGTCAAGTCGCCCTGGGTCGTTCCGGACGGCCAGTGAAAGCCCGGCCCGCGCCCCTGCCCGTCCGCGCGCCCGAGTGGATCCGCGAGCGCAAGCTCCGCCTCTCGGATCTCCACGAGGTCAAGTCGGTCATGCGCGAGAACGCCCTCCACACGGTGTGCGAGGAAGCCCGCTGCCCGAACCGCGGGGAGTGCTTCTCCCGCGGCACGGCGACGTTCCTGCTCCTCGGCGACGTCTGCACGCGAGCCTGCGGCTTCTGTCACATCGCCAACGGAAAGCCGCTGCCGGTCGACGCGCTGGAGCCGCGGCGCGTGCGCACGGCGGTCGAGAGGATGAATCTCCGCTTCGTGGTGCTGACGTCCGTCGACCGGGACGACCTGCCCGACGGCGGGGCGGCGCACTTCGCCGAAACGATCCGCGCGGTCCGAACGCTCGACCCGGCGCCCGGAGTCGAGGTGCTGACACCCGATTTTCTGGGACGCCGCGAGTCGCTCGCGACCGTGGTCGCGGAGAAGCCCGACGTCTTCAACCACAACGTCGAGACCGTGCCGCGTCTCTATCGCGACGTCCGCCGCGGCGCGAAGCTCGAGCGGTCGCTCGGGCTGCTGTCGGCCGCGAAGGAGATGGACCCGGGTCTCACGACGAAGTCCGGCTTCATGCTCGGCCTGGGCGAGCGTGAGGACGAGGTCGAGGAGCTCCTCGACCGGATGCGCGAGGCCCGGGTCGACATCGTGACGATCGGGCAGTACCTCCAGCCCTCGCGGGAGAACCTGCCGGTCGTCGAGTACGTGCGGCCGGAGGTCTTCGAGCGGTACCGGGAGAGGGGCGAGGCCCTCGGGTTCCGGCACGTCTTCGCCGGCCCTTTCGTCCGCTCGTCGTATCGCGCGGAGGAGGCCCTGCACGCCGCCGCCGGGGCCGGCTCCGGACACGCGGGCCGGCCGGTCTAGCCCGTGGCCTCGCGGGTCGGCCGCTGGCGCACGCTCGCCGCGGGCGCGGTTTCGGGCCTGCTGTTCGCACTGGCCTTTCCGCCGTTCGGCTGGGTGCTCCTGCTTCCGCTCGCGCTGACGCCCTGGCTCGCGGCGCTCGTGTTCGAGGAGAGCCGCACGCGAGCGCTCCTGTCCGGCGTCGCGTTCGCCTTCGCATACTGGTGCCTCTCGATCCGATGGATCGCTTACGTCGTCACCGTCTACGGCGGACAGAGCGACGCGATGGGGATCGTGAGCCTCGGGCTGACTGCGGCGATTCTCGCGCCGCCGTTCGCCCTGGCGGCGTGGGGTACCGCGGCCGTCGCACCCCCGGGGAGCGCCCGGCGGCTCGCCGCGTTTCCTCTGCTGTGGCTCGGGGCCGAGCACCTGCGCACGGTGTTCGCCGCCGGCTTTCCCTGGAACCTGACGGCGCACGCGCTGTACCGGCATCCGATCTGGCTGCAGTCGGCGTCCGTCTGGGGCGTGTACGGCGTGGGCGCCGCCGTCGCGGCGGTCGCGGCGCTCCTGTCCCACGCCGCCGTCACCCGGCGCCTCCGGCCGTTGGCGATCGCCGGCGGGCTGGTTCTCGTGCTCGGAGCGTGGGGATCGCTGAGGCTCGCGGGGCCGGAGGAGGCGGGCCCGAAAATATCGGTCGGCCTCATCCAGCCCAATCTCACGGAAGAGGACCGATCGACGTCCGCGGGGAGGATCGAGGGCTACCTCTCCGTGCTCGCACAGTTGGAGGAAGCGGCGCGACAACGCCCGGACCTCCTCGTCATCCCCGAGTCGACCCTGCCGATCCACTGGCAGGGCAGCGATCGCCTGCGCCGCGACTTCGGAGCGATCGCCGCCGGGGGGCCCATGATCCTCTTCAACGACTTCGAGGAGGAGAACGCGGAGCGCTACTACAACGTCGCCCGTCTCCTGACGAAGGACGGTCTCGCCGGTCCGCCGTACCGCAAGGTGCACCTGGTGCCCTTCGGGGAGTACGTGCCCCTGCCGCGGCTCTTCTTCTTCGTGCGGCGGATCTCGACCGCGATCGGCGAGTTCACGCCGGCGCCGGCGCCCGTGCTGCTCGAGTCCGGGCCCCTCGCGATCGGCGTCGGCGTCTGCTACGAGATCATCTACCCCTCGCTCGCGCGGCGGGAGGTCGCCGACGGCGCGAACCTGCTCGCAACGATCTCGAACGACTCCTGGTACGGCCGCGGGGGGGCGCAGGAGCAGCACTTCGCCGGCGCGGTCATGCGCTCGGTCGAAACCTCCCGGTATCTGCTGCGGGCGGCGATCACGGGGATCTCGGGGATCGTGGATTCGCGGGGGCGCATCCTCGCGCGATCCCGGCCCGACGAGCGGATCACCCTGACCGGGTCGGCGCGCCTCGAAACCGGGATGACCCCGTGGACGCGCTGGGGCCACCGGCTCCCGGTCGTCGCCGATGCGGCGGCCCTCGCCGTGCTACTCTTCGGGCTCGCGCGCGGATGGCGCGATCGCTCACGACGCATGACCCACGACCCCCGACACTCCCCATGACCGAACGCGACGACCTCGTCTCCTCCCTCGCGGCCGCCTCGGAGCGCCTCTCCGCGCTTCGGGGCTATCTTTGATCAGGACGCCGCGCGGAGCGCGCTCGACGCCCTGAGGGAGAAGGCCGCCGACCCCGACTTCTGGTCGAAGCCGGAAGAGGCCCAGGACATCCTGCGCCAGACCCGCGGCTTCGAGAAGAAGATCGAGAGCGCGGAGCGCCTGGACGAGCTCCGCGGTGATCTCGAGGCGTTCTCGGAGCTGCTGCGCGAGGGTGAGCCGGCCGAGAAAGAGGCCCGCGAGTCGCTGTCGGGCGCGACGGCCTTCGCCGACGAGCTCGAGCTCGCCGTGAAGATGGGCGCCCCGGAGGATGCCAAGAACGCCTGGATGTCGATTCACGCCGGCGCCGGCGGTACCGAGTCGCAGGACTGGGCCGAGATGCTCCTCCGGATGTACATGCGCTTCGCCGAGGCGCGCGGCTGGAAGGCGGAGCTGATCGACCGGCAGGACGGGGAGGAAGCGGGCATCAAGAGCGCGACCCTTCACGTCGTGGGCGACCACGCGTACGGATACCTGAAGAGCGAGATGGGCGTTCACCGGCTGGTGCGAATCTCTCCCTTCGACGCGGCGCAGCGCCGGCACACCTCCTTTGCCTCGGTGTACATGGCCCCGGAGATCGACGACGACATCGAGATCGAGGTCGCCGACAAGGACATCCGTGTCGATACATACCGCTCGAGCGGCGCCGGCGGCCAGCACGTCAACGTCACGGACTCGGCCGTTCGGATCACTCACCTGCCGAGCGGGATCGTCGTGACCTGCCAGAACGAGCGCAGCCAGGGGCGCAATCGCGAGATGGCGATGCGGGTGCTGAAGGGGCGGCTCTATCAAAAGGCCCTCGACGAGCGCCGGGCCGAGGAAGAGAAGCGGGCCGGCGAGAAGAAGTCGATCGAGTGGGGCAGCCAGATCCGGTCCTACGTGCTCCATCCCTATCGCATGGTCAAGGACCATCGCACGGGCTTCGAGACCGGCGACACCGATCGGGTGCTGGACGGCGGGCTGACTCCCTTCGTTGAGGCGTACCTCAAGTCGGCGGCGGACGGCAGCCGCGCCCGTG
This sequence comes from uncultured Acidobacteriota bacterium, assembly GCA_963810205.1. Taxonomy (GTDB): domain Bacteria; phylum Acidobacteriota; class Thermoanaerobaculia; order UBA5066; family Gp7-AA6; genus DAHUXD01. The sequence goes on along the minus strand of CAWEMP010000016.1, from coordinate 178,218 downwards.
CGTCCTCCTGAGCCGGGCCCGTCGGGAGTCTCGGCCGCCGCGCCCTGGATGGTCGAGCTGCGGGCCCGCCTCGCGGCCCGCGGGCGGGTCGGTGTCGAACCCACGGAGGGCCGGCGCCGCGCCGGCGTGCTCGTGCCGCTCTACGTCCGGGAAGGCGCACTCTGGGTCCTGCTGACGCGGCGCACCGAGAGCGTCGAGCGGCATCGGGGCCAGATCGCGTTCCCGGGAGGCGGGGAGGAAGACGACGACGGGACGCTCTACCAGACGGCCCTCCGCGAGACCGAGGAAGAGATCGGCGTGGCGCCCGAAGACGTGCGGTATCTGGGGGCCCTGTCGGCGCTGACGACCGTCACGGACTACTACGTCGAGCCCTATGTCGCCGCGATCCCGCACCCGTACGCCTTCCGCCTGCAGGAGTCCGAGATCGCCGCCCTCGTCGAGGTTCCCCTCGCGGCGGTTCTCGATCCGAAGGCGCTCGAGACGCGGCCGTTTCCCGGGCGCGAAGAGCCGGTCCTCTTCTACCACTACGGCGACCAGGTGATCTGGGGCGCGACGGCGAGGATGCTGAAGGAGCTGCTCGACGCGCTCGAGTGAAAGGGGTCGAGAGTCGAGAGTTCAGAGTTGAGAGTTCGACCCTCAACTCTCAACCCTGAACCCTGAACGCTGAACCCCGCTTAGTGGCGGTATTCCTTCTCGCCCGCCTCCACGCGGATCGGCAGCTTGTTCTGGGGGGGCGGGAGGGGACAGGTGGCGAACTCGGTGAAGACGCAGGGAGGGTTGTAGGCCTTGTTGAAGTCGATGACCGTCTTTCCGTCGACCGGAGGCTTCACGTAGAGGAAGCGCCCCGCGCCGTAGGTGTCGGTCCCGTTCGTGCGGTCGCCGAAGATGACGAAGTAGTCCGTCTCGCCGCGCTCGAGCACGGGATCGAGCCTGTAGGTCTTGCCGCCGTGGTCGAACACGATGGCGCCCGGCGACTTCTCGGCATTGTCCTGCCCGAGCACGTTCGGGACCGAGATCGCCTTCGGAGGATCGTACGGCTCGAAGCGTGCCTCGATGCGCCATCCGGGGTCGATCGGGAAGTAGTCGAGGCCGCGAAACGTGCGGCGGGCCTCGCTCTGGCTGTCCTTCACGCGCACGCCGATCTTGTCCCCGCGGCGGATCAGGTAGAAGAGGACGCTTCCCCGGCGGAGCATCGTCGGGTCGTCGTCCGCATCCGAGGCGAGCGGCACGGGCCCAGCGACCGGCTGGTCGTTGGCGGTCACGTCGGCGTCCGCAGCGGGTCGGAGGGTGGCCCGGCCCCCTGCGAGGTCGATCGAGCCCAGCCTCGGCGGAGCCGGCGCCGGCAGGAGGACCCGGCTGCCCGGAGCGCTGCCGACCGTGTTCTCGCCCTCCTCGAGCCAGAAGAGCCCGACCACCGAGAGCCAGCCGTCCGCCGCGCGGACCCGGGCGAGGCGCTGCGCCCTCCACGCCTCGACGTCGGCGCGGTAGGCGGCGCTGGGGGCGGCGGCCGTCGTCACCACGAAGAGCAGCAGGAGCCCGGCGGGACCCACGCTACGAAGCGGCCTTCTCCAGGGCGGCGAGCTCGCTCGAGCGCACGAGATTGGCCCTCGCCGCATCGAAGCTCCCGTCGAGCAGGAGCGCCTTCTGGAAGGCCTCGGCGGCGCCCGCGTAGTTGCCCCGGCTCGCCCGAGCGACGCCGAGGTTGTTCCAGAGGGCGGGGGACTTCGTGTTGTTTTCGATCGCCTTCGCGAGGGCGGCCTCGGCCTCGGCGAGCTTGCCGGCCGACGTGAGGACGGCCCCGAGAGAGGCCGCCGCCTCCTCGTTGACCGGCTCGAGAGAAAGCGCCGTGGCGTAGGCCGTGGCCGCCTCGTCCAGCCTCTTCTGGGCCGCGCGGACCTGGCCGAGCGCCGTCCACACGCCGGCGTCATTGGGCGCGAGGCGCGAGGCCTCGGCGAGCTCCCGCTCCGACTCCTTCCACATGCTCTTCTTGCGGTAGGCCCGTCCCGAGGTTCTCGTGATACGCGGGACGGGTGCCGTCGAGGCGCACGGCTTCGATGAGCTCTTCGATGGAGCGGTCGGTCTCGTCCGAGCGGAAGAGAAAGACGCCGAAGTCGTTGCGCGCCGCGGCCGAAGACGGGTCGATCTCGATGGCCCGGCCGAACGCGATGCGAGCCGCGCTCTTGTCGCCGAGCTCGTTGAGGGCGCGGCCGAGGCCGCGCGCCGCCGCGACGTTGTTCGGATCGAGGTCGAGGGCCCGGCGATAGAGACTGGCGGCCGTGTTCCACTTCTTCTGCTGCTCGGCGAGCGCGGCCAGGCCGAAGACGGCCTTCGCGTTGCCCGGCTCGAGCACGATCGCGGCCGTGAACTCGCGCTCGGCCTCGGCCGGCTGGCCACCGGCCAGGGCCGCGTCGCCGAGAAGGCGGTGCGCCTCGGCGTTCTTGGAGTCGGCGTCCGACGCCAGGCGCGCGAAGGAGGCCGCCGCGCGGTAGTCGCCCGCCGCGAGGGCCTTCTCGGCGCTCTCGAGCATCGGGGCGACGGCCGGCACGAGCGCGGCGCCCGGCAGCGGCGGCCGCCGTGTCGAGGGGCACGCCGATCGGCGCCGAGCTCACGAGCCCCTTTTCGAGGTCCGAGGCGCGCTGCCGGGCGGCGTCGGCTTCGGTCGTCCGGCCGAGGCGGTCGTTGGCCTCGGCCTGGATGCGGGCGACCTCCGGATCGTTCGAGCTGGCGGCGCGCTTGAGGTCGAAGAGGGCTTCTTCGGCCTTGCCGTCGGCGAGCTTCGCGCGGGCCGATCGCTTCAGCTCCTCCACGTCGATCGGCGGGACGCTGGCTCCCGCGACCTCGGCGCGGACCGCCGACGCGAGGTTGGCAAAGTCGGGGCTGTAGAAGTCCGCGATGACCTGCAGGTCGGGTCGCGCCTGCAGCGCGACCTTGAGCCCTTCGCGCGCGCTCTTGGAGTTGCCGGCGATGTAGTACGACCAGGCGCTCTGGAGGGAAAGCTCGGCCTTGCGCTCGTTCGTGAGTCCCGCGGCCTCCGCGGCCTTCGCGTACTTGTCTCCGGCCTCCTTGAAGCGGCCCGAGTCGAACGCTTTCTTGGCCTCCGCCTCGAGCTTCGCGTCCTGCGCGAAGCCGGCTCCGGAAATCAGGGACAGCGCGAGGGCCAGGCCGAGGAGTCGTCTCATGAGTTGCCTCCCGCGGCCGCAGGGGAGGGCGGCGGCGCGTTCCACGTCTTCGGAGCTCCTTCGGGAACGTCGATCTTTTCCGTCAGGGGGTTGGCACCCTCGCGCGAGAGCGTCACGCTGTAGGAGCCCGGCGGCAGCTTGAGGCGGGCCGCGTCGGGCAGCGTGCCCCGGAACTTGCCGTCGACGAGCACCCGCGCCCCCGCCCAGCCGGGCGCCTGGATGACGAGCATCGAGACGGGGAACTGGTAGTGGACGCGGTTCTGGGATTTGGGCCCGACGCGGAATTTCCGCTCGTAAGGGGGGAAGTCCTTGGCCTCGAGCCGCACCGTGTGCTCGCCTTCGTCCAGGGAAAGCACGCGGGCCGGGATCGACGGCCCGATCGTCTTCCCGTCCACCGAGAGCGTGGCGACGGGGACCGAGGAGAACTGAACCTTGAACTTCTGGGGCGCGGCCGCCGGCTGCCGTCGGCTGCGCGGGCGGAGCGGCGGTGGGTACCGGGGCGGCCGCGACGGGAGGCGCCGGGACCGCGGGCGCCTCGCCCGCACCGAGCCTGGGCTCCGGGAATTCGAGCGGGGTCGGGACCACCGGTGCGGGCGTGGGAGCGGGGGCCGGAGCGGGCGCCGCCCCGGGACGCATGGCCAGGTAGGCGGCGACGGCGGCGACGATCACCGCCGCGATGGCGCCGAAGATCACCATTCGCGTCCTGGCGACGGCCGGTTCCCTCGCCGTCGCAGTCTCGCTCGTGCGTCGGGTGGTTTCGTCGCCCGGCGCCTCGGCCGACGGATCCCGGAAGTTGACGAGCTCGAGATTCGGCCGGGCACCCGAGATCGACCCGGAGACCGGCGTCCGATCCGATGGCGCCGGTGCCCGAGCGAGAGCGCCCGAAGGGGGCGTGATGTTGACCCGGTTCGCGACGACGCCGCTCGCGGGCGTCGCGAGCGTGGTGTCCAGTTCGTCGGATTCCGGCCTCACGGTCCGCACGGTGGCGCCCTGCATGGTCGGGTACATCCCCGAGCCACCCACGAGCTCGCGGTGGATCCCGTGAAGGTCCTTTCGGAAGGCCTCCATGGTCGGATAACGCTCGGCCGGTGCCTTGGCCATGGCGCAGTTGACGGCGGCGATGAGCGCCGGCGGCGCGTCCTGGACGAGGGTTTCGATCGGCTCGGGCGTCTCGTTGAGGATCTTGTAGAGCACGGTCGAGAGGTGCTCGCCGCGGAAGGGCTTGCGGTAGGTCAGCAGCTCGTAGGAGAGGACGCCGAGAGCGAAGATGTCGGTCCGGCGGTCGATCGCCTCGCCCCGGATCTGTTCGGGCGCGAGGTAAGCCGAGGTTCCCAGGGTGATCCCCGTCTGGGTCAGATTCGACTCGCTCTGGAGCGACTTGGCGATCCCGAAGTCCATCACCTTCACCGTGCCGTCGTCGAGGATCCGCACGTTGGCGGGCTTGACGTCGCGATGAACGATCGACGCGTTGTGCGCGTAGCCGAGGCCGTCGGCGATCGCCATCAGGATCTCGACCTTGCGCGACATCGGGATCGGATCGCCGCGCTTGATCTTCTTGTCGAGGTCTTCGCCGGTCAGGAACTCCTGGACGATGTAGGGGATCCCGTTCTCGACCCCGAAGTCGTAAATCGTCGTGATGTGGCGGTGGTGGAGGTTGCCGGCGAGCTCCGCCTCGCGGAAGAACCGGTGCTTGATCTCCTCGTCGTTGACCTGGCACGTCTTGATCGCGACGGTCCGCTTGATGAACGGATCCCGGCCCCGGTAGACGGCTCCGAAGCCGCCAACGCCGATCTGCTCGGAGACCTCGTATTTGCCGATTTTGTCGAGCATCCGCCAGCCAGGAAACCCCGTTAGTGTAAACGAAGGGGAGGCGGGCGGAAACCGTTCGCCCAAAGGAGCTTGCGGATGAGTAGACTGAGCGCGTGCGGCGCGGCCCGACCCTTTCCCTCACGATCGCTCTGGTGGCGGGCGCCGTTGCGTGCAAGCCGTCGGAACCCGGCGGGCTCGATCCGGTCCGAGCCATCCGGAGCCGTGTCGAGCCTCATTTCCGGGTGCCGGCCGACGGACGATTGACCGAGGCTCAGATCGACGCTTACCTCAGAGTTCGGAGTACGGTCGGCCGGACGGCCTCCGACGCCGAGAAGGCGCGCGGTCTCGGGGTCGACCCGGCCGAGTTCGACTGGGTGCGGGCCCGCATCATCGAGGCGCTCTCGGCCCTCGACTCGCGCAAGGTCGCCGAAGCCGGGCTCGAGCCCTATACCCGGGCGATTGCCTCGCTGAGGGAGGCGCGAGTGGCCGCAGGCGATCCGCGGACCGCGGCCCGCCTCGACGCGGAAATCGCCGCCATGGAACGGGAACGGGCGTCCCTGCGCAAGCCCGACCCCCTGCCGCCGGCGGTCGTCGCGAATGCCGCCCGTGTGGCGCCGCGGCGCGCCCAGATCGAATCGCTCGGCCCGTGACGCCGCTGGATCGTTTCCTGGCCGAGGAGATCGAGGCGGGCTCTTTTCCGGGAGCCTGCGCGCTCGTCGGGTCGGCCGACGAAGTGCTCGCGGAAGCGAGCGCCGGCCGGGCTTCCGTCGAGCCCGCGGACAGCCCCGTCTCGCCCGAGACGCTCTTCGACCTCGCGAGCCTGACGAAGCCGCTGTGCGCCGGGGCGCTCGCGGCCGCGTGCGGAGCGAATCTGCCGCTCGACGCCGCCCCCGGCCGGTTTCTTCCGGAGTGGAAGACCCTGCGCTTCGACGGCATCACCGTGGAGCGATTGCTGACGCACACGTCCGGGCTCCCGGCGTGGCATCCCCTCTACGCGTTCGGCGAAGGGCGCGGTCGCGTACCGCCGCACGCTGGCGAGGTTGGAGCCCGAGGCGGCGCGCGGGGGAGCGCGTGATCTACAGCGACCTGAACATCCTTCTCCTGACGGAGATCCTCGAGTCGGTCTTCGCCTCGTCGCTCGACCGTGCCTTCTCGGAGCTCGTCGCAAAGCCCGCCGGGTCGGCGGCCCGGTTTCTTCCCGCCGACGCGGCGTCGACCGCGGCGACCGAGCGGGGAGACCGGTTCGAGCGGGCGATGGTCGAGTCCCGCGGCCTGGCCTACGCACACTTCCGTGACGGCGTGGTTCGCGGCGAGGTCCACGACGGCAACGCTTTTCGCCGCGGCGGCATCTCGGGCCACGCGGGACTCTTCGGCACGGCACGCGACGTCTGGACGCTCGCGCGGGCGTGGCTCGATCCCGCACGGCGCGTCCTCACGTCGGATCGGACACCGGGCCTCGCCGAGGCGCGGGGCCTCGCATGGCAGGGGCGACGGGGGGCCGGCTCCGCCATTCCGGAGATGTCCGAGGCGAGCTTCGGCCACACGGGCTTCACGGGGACCTCGCTCTGGATCGACCCGGAGCGCGACCGGATCGCGGTCCTGCTGACGAATCGGATCCACCCCGAGGTGCGCGAGATCCCGTTCAACGAGGTCCGCCAGCGGTTCCACCGGCGGGCCTGGGAAGCGTTCGGCTGACCTCGCAGTGAGGTAAACTCCCCGGCTCCATATGGCGCAATCCACCGACGTTTTCATCCTCGAGGGCGCGCGGACGCCGATGGCCGAGTACAACGGAGCCTTCGCCGACGTCTCGGCGATCGACCTCGGCGTGCATGCGGCCCGCGAGGCCCTGATCCGCAGCGGAGTCGAGCCGGGCCAGATCGACCACGCGATCTTCGGCAACGCCCTCCAGACCTCGGGCGACGCGATCTACGGGGCCCGGCACGTGGCCCTCAAGGCGGGCGTGCCCAAGGAGGTCCCCGCCCTGACCGTCAACCGGCTGTGCGGCTCGGGCTTCGAGTCGATCGTCCAGGGCGCCCACCGCATCCTGCTCGGCGAGGCGAAGACCGTGCTCGCCGGCGGGATCGAGAACATGTCCCAGGCGCCGCACGTCATCCGCGGCGCGCGCAAGGGCCTCCGGCTCGGGCCAGGGGCAGCTCGAGGATTCCCTGATGGTCGCCCTGCTCGATTCGTACTGCGGCCTCTACATGGCGCAGACCTCCGATCGCGTGGCCGCGAAGTACGGCATCACGCGCGCCGAACAGGACGCGTACGCGCTCTCCTCGCAGCAGCGGGCCGCGGCGGCGTGGGCCGCATGCCGCCTCTCGGAGGAGGTCGTTCCCGTCGAGGTCAAGGCGGGGCGCAAGACCGTGCGCGTCGAGAAGGACGACCACCTGCGCCCGGACTCGACGCTCGAAGGCCTGGCGGCGCTGCCGCCCTCGTTCGGCAAGGACGGGTCGGTCACGGCCGGCAACGCCTCGGGCATCGTGGACGGCGCGGCGGCCGTCGTCGTCGCTTCGGCCGAAACCGTCCGCGGCAAGAAGCCGCTCGGCCGGCTCGTGTCCTGGGCGGTCGTCGGCGTCGAGCCGGAGCTCATGGGACTCGGGCCCGCGCCCGCCGCCCGCGCCGCGCTCGCGAAGGCGGAACTCTCCCCGAAGGACATCGGCCTCTGGGAGATCAACGAAGCCTTCGCCGGCCAGATCCTCGGCGTCGTTCGCGAGCTTGGGCTCGACCTCGCAGACGCTGAACGTCAACGGCGGCGCGATCGCGCTCGGCCACCCGCTGGCCGCGACGCGGGACGCGCTGCACGCTCACCCTGCTCAAGGAGATGAGGCGCCGCGGCGTCCGCTACGGCCTTGCCGGCGCGTGTATCGGCGGCGGCCAGGGCATCGCCCTCGTCCTGGAGTCGGTCGCCTGATCCCGGATCGAGCGCGGCGTTTTCCAGCAAAGAGGACCGTCATGCGTGGTCGTATCGCGGGAATCGGGGCCCTGCTCACCTTCGCGGCGGCGGCCGCGCTCGCCCAGAACCTCGTGGCCGACGGCGGTTTCGCTTCGAGCCTCGAGGCCTGGCACCACGACATCGTGGACGGGGGCGCGTCGGCCTGGTCCTCTCAGGACTCCGCCGGCTCGCCGTCGTCGGGGTCGGCGTCTCTGACCAGCACCAGCGCCGTCGGAGGAGTGCTCGTCACACTGCTGACGCAGTGCGTTCCGGTCATCGCGGGCGCGAGCTATACCCTCGCGGCCGACGTGCGGTTCACCGAGGGGGAGACCACGACCGGCTGGGCCGAAACCGTCGTGTACTGGACTCCGGGTCCGGTCTGCCAGGGGTACATCAGCGGAAGCGCCCTGCTGACCGAGACGGCGACACGCGGGACGTGGATCGCCGACAGCGACACCTTCACGGCCCCGGCGGGCGCGACCTCGGCCCTTGTGCAGGTCGGCATCGACAAGATCGAGGCGGGCGGCACGCTCTCGGCCCTGGTCGACAACGTCGCGTTCGGCCTGTCCTCCGCCCCCGCCGAGGAGCTGGTCGGATACATCACGGTGGCCGGCTCGTCGCCCGGGAGCTTCGGCTCGTTCTTCAGGACGTCGGTCCAGATCGTGAACCCGGGGTTCACGCCGATCTCCGGCCATTTCGTTTTCCATCCGGCAGGCGTGTCGGCGTCGCCCGGGGATCCGGAGATGGGCTTCTCCCTCGCCCCGGGACAGTCTTTCGCCTGGCACGACGTCGTCGCGGCCATGGGACGGACGGGCCTCGGCAGCATCGACGTCTACGCGGCCGGCGGCGAGGCGCCCGTGGTTCTGACCCGCATCTTCAACGACGCGGGCGCCGCGGGTACGACCGGCTTCACGGAGCCGGTCGTGCGTCCGGCCGACGTGACCGGGGGACCCGGGGCCGCCGTCACCGGCCTGCTCGTGTGTCCGGCGGACGTCTCCCGCTATCGCTACAACGTGGGCGTCCGAACGCTCGACGCTCCGGTGCACGTGAACGTCACGGTGCTCGACGCCGCCGGGACGGAGGTCCATGCCGCTTCGCACGACTATCCCGCGAACTACTTCGTGCAGACGACGGTGACCGATTTCCTGAACGGCTTCGTGATCGGCAACGGCCACTCCCTTCGGATCACATTCTCCGGAGGCCCGCTGGTCGTCTACGGCGCGACCGTGGACAACACGACGAACGACCCGAGCGCGCAGTGGATGCCGTATCTTTTCGCAATCGCATGACCATGGAGTGGACGCAGAGGATCCTCGAGTTCCCGGTCCGGGCGGCCGCGGTCGACGACTTCCTGCGCGACCTGCGCGCCCGGGGCACTGCGGACCTGAACGCGGTGCTCACGACCCTGAACGAAAGCGGCCTGTGCCGGGAAACGGTCCGCCACTGGACGCAGAACGGCTGGATCGTCCTGGCGCCGAACACGCCGCTGCTGGCACTCACGGGCCCGGCATTCGACCGGGACCTGACGCTCTCGGAGTTCTGCAGCGAGATCGAGATTCTGGAGGGGCCGGAGGATTCCGAAATGGAGGAGGGTGCGGAGCAACATGGCGATTCGTAACGTGGGTGTCCTCGGCGCGGGCCTGATGGGCTCGGGCATCGCGGAAGTCTGTGCGAAGGCGGGTTACGACACGGTCGTCCGCGAGGTCAGCGACGAGCTCGGCCAAGAAGGGCCTCTCGCGGATCGAGGGCTCGCTCGCGAAGGCGGTGGAGAAGGGCAAGCTCCCGGCGGCCGACCGCGACGCCGCCTGGAAGCGCATCCGGTCGACGACGCGGCTCGAAGACCTTGCCGACTGCGACCTGCTCGATCGAGGCGATCGTCGAGAACCTCGAGGTCAAGAAGGAGACCTATCGCGCCCTCGACGCCGCCTGCAAGGCCGAGACGATCTTCTGCTCCAACACGTCGTCGCTGACGATCACCGAGATGTCGGCGGCCACGAAGCGTCCCGACCGCTTTGCCGGCCTTCACTTCTTCAATCCCGTCCCGGTGATGAAGCTCGTCGAGGTCGTGCGGACGATCGCGACCTCGGAGGCGACGGCGTCGACGGTCTTCGAGTTCGCGCGCTCGCTCGGCAAGGAGCCGATCCGCACGCACGACAACTCCGGCTTCATCGTCAACCGCCTCCTCGTGCCGTATCTGCTGGACGCCGTGCGCGCGCTGGAAGAGGGCGTCGGCTCGCGCGAGGACATCGACAAGGGCATGGAGCTCGGCTGCGGCCACCCGATGGGGCCGCTGAAGCTCCTGGACTTCGTCGGTCTCGACACGACCTATGCGATCGCGCAGATCATGTACGACGAATACAAGGAGAAGCGCTTCGCGCCTCCGCCGCTGTTGAAACGCATGGTGCTCGCCGGCCGGTACGGGAAGAAGTCCGGCCGCGGCTTCTACGAGTACGGAGGGTAACGTGAGCGACCTCGTTCTCCTCGACACCGCGGACCGGATCCGCACGCTGACCGTGAATCGGCCGGACAAGCTCAACGCCCTGAACGGCGAGGTCATGGCCGCCCTCGATCGCGCGCTCGACGCCGCGCGCGAGGATGCCGGCACGGGTGTCGTCGTCATCACGGGCTCCGGCGAGAAGTCCTTCATCGCGGGCGCCGACATCGGCGAGCTCTCGAAGCTCACGCCGGTGGAGGGCCGGGAGCACGCCCTGCGCGGCCAGGCCGTCCTGGCGAAGATCGAGAACCTCGGCAAGCCGGTCATCGCCGCGGTCAACGGGTACGCCCTCGGCGGCGGGTGCGAGCTCGCTCTCGCCTGCACGCTGCGGATCGCTTCGGAGAATGCCCGCTTCGGCCAGCCGGAGGTCAAGCTCGGGATCCTGCCCGGATACGGCGGCTCGCAGCGCCTGGCCGCGGCTCGTCGGCAAGGGCCGCGCGATGCAGCTCTGCCTGACGGCCGAGCAGATCGACGCGGCGGAGGCGTTCCGGATCGGCCTCGTCAACAAGGTCGTCCCCGCCGGCCAGGCGCTGGCCGCCGCCCGCGAGATGGGAAAGGCGATCCTCGCCAACGGTCCGGTCGCGTGCCGCTACGTGCTCGACGCGGTGCACCGCGGTCTCGAGATGCCGCTCTCCGAAGGGCTGCTCCTCGAGGCGACGCTCTTCGGGCTCTGCGCGGCCACCTCCGACATGAAGGAGGGCATGACGGCCTTCCTCGAGAAGCGCCCGGCGCGGTTCACGGGCCGCTAGCTCGTGGGGATCGAGCTGGTCAGCGCCTGCGTGTTCTGCGCAGGCATGCTCTTCGGCATGGACCTGCCTCCCCGGCCGGGCCTCGGCGCGGAGCTCGGCTTCTCCTACTCGACGCTCGCCCGCCGCTACGACATCGGGACCACGGTCGACACCTCGGACGTCACGCCGAAGTTCGTCCTCGTCGGAATGGGCTTTGCCCGGTTCGCGCCCGATGGTCTCGGCGCCGGTACGCCGGCGTTCGAGTGGCGGGGACGGGTCGCCTTCGGAACGTCCCACGACGAGCAGCAACGCCTGGTCCAGCCGGAGCTCGGGCTGCCGCGGGTGCTTTCCAACGGGACCGGCCGCGCCGAAAACTTCGCCCTGCTGCTGCGTCTTCCGGTGACGAAGACGGACTCCGTGGAGATCGCCGGCGAAGGGCGGAACAACCGGTCGACCGACGTCATCAACATCGGGGGCGAGAACCAGGAGCTGTCCGAGGCCCGGGACCTTTCGTCGCAGCGGATCGATATCGCGGCCGGCTGGCGCCACCGCTGGCCGGGGCTCGAGGCCGCCGCGGCGTTCCGGTGGACGAAGCCCTCGGGCTACAACGCGACCGCCCTGTCCTTCCAGGACGCGTCGGGCCCGATTCTCGGCGGCGAAGGCGAGGTGCGGTGGAAGCCCGGCCCGTGGACGTTCGTGCTTCATGGCGAATACATGAGCGGCGACATCGACGTCCATCGGGAGAGCTTTCCGGTGTTCGCGGACCGGGACGCCGAGCTTCCCGCGACGCTCGCGGCCGCGCGCCTGTCCGCCGGCTACTCGTGGGCGTGCTCCGATCTGATGCTCTCGGCGACCTACGACCGCGAGAAGCTGCCCTTCGTCGCCCTCGCCGTCCTCGGCACGGAGACGGTCGCCTTCGACGAGGGCTTCGATCCGGCGTCCGACAACAAGGAGGTCTTCTGGGACCTCGTTTTTCGCTACGCCTTCAGTCCGGCGATTCGCGGCCGCGTGGGGGCGCGGCTGGCCTGGGGCGACGAGTCCGTCACGCTGACGGATTCCACCGGCGTCCGCCCGACCCAGATCCTGGACGTGGCGCGCCGGGGCATCTTCGGCGGGAGCCTCTCCGATCCCCTGGGATCGCCGGAGTTCGCCTTCTTCATCGGCGCGGACTTCTCGATCGGCGCGCCGACGCCGTGAGCCGGTCCGGGTGCTAAACTCGGAGCCTGGAGAAGACCTCTTGAACCCGCCGGACTCCGACCTCATCTACGACTGGAACCGCGCCGGCGGCGCGGTGTATCCCAAGCGCGGCCGGGTGGAGATCGACGACGAGACGCTGCGCGACGGCCTCCAGTCGCCCTCGGTCAAGAGTCCCTCGATCGACCAGAAGATCGGGATCCTGCACCTGATGGAGTCGCTCGGGATCGACTCCGCCGACATCGGGCTTCCCGGGGCCGGGCCCCACGTCGTCGAAACGGTCACCCGCCTCGCCCAGGAGATCGTCCGCGCCAAGATGAAGATCCGCCCCAACTGCGCGGCGCGCACGGTAGCGGCCGACATCGTGCCCATCATCGAGATCTCGCAGAAGGTCGGGATCCCGATCGAGGTGGCCTGTTTCATCGGCTCTTCGCCGATCCGGCAATACGCCGAAGACTGGGACTTCGACCGGATGCTTCGGCTCTCGGAGGACGCGGTGTCCCTCGCGGTGCGGGAAGGCCTCCCCGTCATGTACGTCACCGAGGACACGACCCGCGCGCATCCCGAGCACGTCCGCGGCATGTACGCCACGGCCATCCGGGCCGGTGCGGGCCGGGTCTGCGTCTGCGACACGGTCGGCCACGCGACGCCCAACGGCGTGCGCAACCTCGTGGCGTTCGTCTGCGGCGTGGTCGACGAGATCAACCCCGAGGTCAAGGTGGACTGGCACGGTCACCAGGACCGGGGCCTCGGCGTCACCAACGCTCTCTGGGCGCTGGAGGCGGGCGCGCATCGCGTGCACGCCTGCGCTCTCGGCATCGGCGAGCGCGTCGGGAACACGCCGATGGACCAGCTCCTCGTCAACCTCCAGCTCCTCGGCTGGATCGACCGCGACCTGACGCGCCTCCACGACTACTGCTCCGCGGTGTCGGAGGCGACGGGCGTGCGCATCCCCGACAACTACCCGGTCGTCGGGCGCGACGCGTTCCGCACCGGAACGGGCGTGCACGCCGCGGCGATCATCAAGGCGCGAAAGAAGGGCGACGAGTGGCTTTCGGACCGCGTCTACTCCGGCGTTCCGGCCTCGATGATCGGCCGGCACCAGGTCATCGAGGTCGGTCCGATGAGCGGCCTCTCGAACGTCCAGTGCTGGCTCGAGAGCCGCGGCCTGGATGCCCGCCCGGACCTCGTGGAGGCGATCTTCCGCCGCGCCAAGGAGAGCGACCACGTGCTCGAGGACCACGAGATCCTCGAGGTCGTGCAGCGGCTGACCCCGGAGACCGCGCCGCTGCGGTAGGGGCCACAGCCTGCGCCGCCCGAAGGGGAAAGGGAAGTCCGAGGAGCCGCCGCCGGCGTCCCCGGCCTCGCGATTCCTCGAACGCGACCTCCCGACCTATCTCGACCACCTGTCCGTCGAGCGCGGGCTCTCGCGCGCGAGCGTCGCGGCCTACCGGAGCGACCTCGAGGCGTTCGGGGAGTTTCTGGCGGCCCGGCGCATCGCAGCCGTCCGCGTCGCTCGCGCCGACCTCGGCCGGTACCTGACGCATCTGCGCTCGCGCGGACTCTCGTCGCGGTCGGCGTCGCGCGCTCTGTCGGCGGTCCGCGGCTTCTTTGCCTTCGCCGCGGCCCACCTCGGCTTTCCCGAGGACCCGACCGAGGACCTGTCCAGTCCCCGGGTCGGCGTCGCGCTTCCCCGGAGTCTCAGCGAAGAGGAGGTCGAGGCGCTGCTGTCGGCGCCCGACGTCCGGGGCCCCCTCGGTCTGCGCGACCGGGCGATGCTCGAGCTCCTCTACGCCTCGGGGCTTCGGGTCTCGGAGATCGTGAATCTGCCCAGGGAAGCGATCGACCTCGAAGCGGGGATTCTGCGCGTGACGGGCAAGGGAGGGAAGGAGCGGCTCGTGCCGTTCGGCAAGTCGTCGGCCCGCTGGCTCGCGCGCTATCTCGAGGCGGCGCGACCGCCGCTCGACCGGCGGCGTTCGCCGCACCTCTTCCTCTCGGCGCGGGGCGCCGCCATGACTCGCCAGCGCTTCTGGCAGCTGATCGAGGCCTACGGACGCCGGGCCGGGATCCGCTCCCGCCTGACGCCCCACGTTCTCCGGCACGCGTTCGCCACGCACCTGCTCGAGCACGGAGCGGACCTGCGGGCGCTCCAGATGATGCTCGGCCACGCCGACATCGCCACGACGCAGATCTACACCAGCGTCTCGCGGGGGCGCCTGCGCCGGGTCTACGACGAGTTCCACCCCCGGGCCCGGAGGCCCGGGCGTGCGAAAATGGGCCGATGAAGCGCCTTTCTCCCGCGGCGGAATGTCCGGAGCGGTCCGGGCGTTCTTCGTGCGGCATGCTCCGGCGCAATATCCGCGGTCTCGTTCTGCTCGGGCTCGCCCTGGCCGCGGCGCCGGCCGGGGCGGAGCTGATCGTCTTCGAAGACGGCCGCGTCGTGAAGGCCGCGGGATATCAGCTGCTCTCCGAAGAGCTGGAGATCTCCCTTCCGGGCGGCGGCAGCTACCGCGTGGACATCGCGCGAGTCGACCGGATCGTCGACGACGAGATCGTCGTCGACAGGGTCGTGGTCGAGCCGGACGGCTTCGACCCGGGCGGGGTGTTCGACCTCTCCTATCGTCCCGAGCGCAAGCCCCTGTTCGCCACACCCTACGACGCGATCATCGAGCGGGAGGCGAAGGCCTTCGACATCGATGCCGCGTTCGTCTCGGCGCTGATTCGCGCCGAGTCCAACTACGAGCCGCGGGCCGTCTCGCGCAAGGGCGCGCGCGGCCTGATGCAGTTGATGCCGGCCACGGCGAGGCGGCTGTCCGTCCGCCGGCCCTTCGACCCGGCGTCGAACGTGAAGGGCGGGGTGAAGTACCTCCGCGAGCTGGTCGACCGCTTCGGCCATCGGCCCGACCTCGTGCTCGCCGCCTACAACGCCGGCGAGGGCGCGGTCGAGGCGTACGGCGGTGTTCCTCCGTATCGGGAGACCGTGGCGTACGTGAATCGGATCCTGCGCTGGTGCCCGCCCGCCGAGGCGACGGTCGCGAGCTCCGAGCGCGCCCTGGACGCGAAGTCCGGGGCTCGAAACTGAACGGGGAACGCCCGCCTCAATCCGCCGGCGCGATGCTCTCCAGCACTCGGCGTCGGTGATCCACCCGACGAAGGTCTTCGCGGGAAGTGGCTGGTCGGGAGCGGCCGACAGGAGCGCGATGAGCAGCGCGGAACGGATCATGCCTGCCGATTTCGATGCCGCTCGCGCCTCGGGCGATACCGTGACCGGCGGACTCTATGGTCTGCCGGTCGACCTCGGCCGGGCGGTGGGCCGGGGCAGGGGTGCGGGCTCTCCGGCGGCCCGCTTGGCGGCAGCGACCGCGGTCTGGAGCTTCCCGGCGAGCCGCTGGACCTGGAGCCCGGCCGACTCGATCCGCCCTTCCAGGATCGCCTCGCGGATCGCCGGAAGCGTCTCGGCCTCGTAGGAGGGCAGGGGCGCGTACACGAGGTGGCGGAACCACGGCCGGCCGGGGATCCCCGGCGGGTCGATGAGAGCGCGCTCGAGGGAAAGGAGCCACGCGTTGGCATCGCGCATCGAGGTGAGCCCCGTCCGGTCGGAGGCGACTCGGGCGGCGATCGACCTCTGCGCGGCGCCGGAGCTCTCGCTCCAGGTTCGGGCGAGCGCCGCGAGTTCCGAGAGCGGCGAGGCCAGGGGCTTCGCTCCCGGGACCCGCTGGAGCTCCTCGGCGTACCGCGCGATCTCGCGGCCGTAGGCGGCGGCGTCGAAGGGGAGGGCGTCGGCGTTGGCGAAGCGCAGGGCGAGCATGCCCGCGTACTTCGCCATCGCCGCGTGGTACACGAAGCCCGGATCGCCCTGGGTCTCCATCCAGCGGTGCGTGTCGTAGACCGAGTGATACACGCCGTACGGGCCGTCGAACACGAGGTCCGCCGAGGGGATCCCCAGGTGGTTGAAGAAAACGGTGTAGTCGGATCCGCTCCCGAGGATCGCCACGGGAAGCGGCTCCGGGCCGCCGGCGGGCTCCCGATTCTGCGTCCAGGCGTCCGCGAGGGTTCGGCCGGGCGTCTCGGGGTCGGGAAAGTCGCGCGCGGCCTCCCGCAACGCCGTGAAGAGGAGCGGCGATGCCGACGCCGCGAAGCGCTTTCCGAGGGCCGACGCGTCGACGTTGATGCACACGACGGCGTTCTGCTTCAGGTCGCGCTCGTACTGCTCGCCCCATTCGGTCGACCCGGTCAGCGTGTACTCCTCGGCATCCCAGGCGGCGATCACGATGGAGCGCCGGGGGCGCCAGCCCTCGGCGGCGAGCTTTCCGAGTGCGCGACCGAGCGCGAGCATCGACGTGGTGCCGGAGGAGGGATCGACGCCGCCGTAGATCCAGGCGTCGTAGTGGTTCGACAGGAGGACCTTGCGCTCGGGCTCTTCGGTCCCCCGGAGCGTGGCGATGACGTTGCGGATCAGGCGCCTTTCGCGGGTGTTCTCGATCTTGAGATGGAGGCGCACCGGACCCGGCCCGATGCGATACGTGTCGGTCACGGCGAGTCCCTGCCAGGCCGAGGCCGGCACGGGGGGGCCCTGGAGACGCTTCAGGATCTCGGCCGCGTCCCGGGCGGAGAGCGGCATCATCGGGATCTCGGGCAGGATCTCGGACTCGGCGACCGGGATGCGGCGCGCGTCGGGGATGGAGGCCCACCCGGGCGTCAGCGGATCCCCAGGAACGATGAAGTCGTAGACGTTCGAGCCGCGCTGGAAGTGGGAGGGCGGACCCCAGGGGCCGTCCGGATAGACGGGGCCCTGGAACCAGCCGTCGTCGATCGGGTCGGAGTAGACGAGGATGGCGGCGACGCCGCGCTTCTCGGCCTCGAGCGCCTTTCCGCCGCGGTAGCCGCCGAAGTAACGGGCGAGCGCGATCTTGCCGCGCACGTCGACCCCCATTCCCGCGAGCTTCTCGTAGTCCTCGGCGCTCCCACGGTTGACGTAGACGACGGGCGCCACGACCTCGGCCGAGGGGGAGTAGGCGTTCCAGGGCAGCGCCGCTTCCGGGACGTCGGTGTCGGGGTCGGAGTCGATCGGCAGCTCGCCGCGCGCCAGGGCTACGTCGGGCTCGCCGACGATCGCGAGACTTGCGCTCCGCGGATACGAGAGGAGGACCTCGTAGGCTGGCATCTCGACCGACCACCCGGCCTTTCGGTACTCGGCCGCGAGGAACTCGGCCACGCGGGCGTTGGCGTCGGTGCCGGCGATGCGCGGCGCCCGGGTGATCTCGCGGTGGATCTCGCGGCACTCCGCCGGCTGCGGGAGGGCCAGGAGGCGCCGCTCGTACTCCTGTTGCCACTGCGTGCGCTTCGGCGTGAACCCGGTGAGCGTCGGCGAGGGCGCCGGCCCGGCCGAGAGAGCGAGGGCGGCGAGCCCGAGGGCGAAGCCGCGCGGCGGCCGGATCACGCGGCGCTCCGCGCGCGCCGGCGCATCCGGTAGTACACGGGCAGGCCGAGCAGGAGCATGCCGATGCCCGCGAGCGTCTCGCGTGGCTGCTCGCGGACGCGTGTTGGCGGCGAGGACGATGGTGCTCGCGACGAACACCAGCGGCACGACCGGGTAGCCCCAGCACCGGTACGGGCGGGGCAGGTCCGGCTGGCGCCGGCGAAGGACGAAGAGCGCGATCCCCGTCGCCGCGTACGCGAGGATGACGAAAAACGTGGCGTAGGTGTAGAGCGCTTCGTAGCCCCCGGAGAGACAGAGCAGCGACATCCAGACCGCCTGGACGACGATCCCGAAAGCGGGCGTCTGGAAGCGGGGATGGACGCGCGCGAAGGGTGCCGGGAACATGCCGTCCCTGGCCAGTGCGTACACGATCCGCGGCCCCGGGGCCAGGCCGGCCGACGTGCAGCCCGCGGCGGCGGCCGTGATGGCGAGGGCGATGACGAACGCGGCGCCGCCGCCGAAGAGCCGGGTCGCGGCGAGGGCCGCCGGCTCGCCGACCCCGGCCATCTCGGCCGGCGGGATGGCCTTCAGGAAAGCGGCGTTGACGCCGACGTAGAGGAAGCGTCAGGAGGCCGGTCCCGACGATCAGCGCCAGCGGCAGATTCCGCCGCGGGTTGGCGACCTCGCCGGCGACCGCCACGATCTCGTTCCAGCCGTAATACGTCCAGAAGATGGCGACGAGCGCGGTGCCGACGCCCGCGAACGAGAGGGCCGCCAGAGGCGAGGGGGGCGCGGGTGCCGCGGCGGGCCGCGCGGCGAACGCTCCGCCCACCGCGATCCAGAGCATGGCGAGGACGATCGCCGACGTCAGCACGCCCTGGATCCGGGCCCCCTCCCGGATGCCGACGTAGTGGGTGGCCGACAGGACGAGCGTCAGCCCGACCGCGACGAGCTGGGAAGCGGTGATCGAGACGGGCCCGAGGGCGAGGACCACGTGCGTGTCCGAGAGCGACGGGAAGAAGACCGAGAGATACCGAGCGAATCCGATCGCGACGGCCGCGTCGGATCCGATCAGGATGACCCAGAAGGCGACCCACGCGTACAGGAAGGCCGGCAGCTCGCCGAAGGCCTCGCGGAAGAAGACGTACATGCCGCCGGCCTTCGGCATCATCGCGCCCATCTCGGCGTAGACGAATCCGCCGGCGACGGCGAGGAGGCCGCCGACGATCCAGAGGCCGAGGATCCAGGTCGCGTCGGGAACCGCCTTGGCGATTCCGCTCGGCGTCAGAAATATCCCTCCGCCGATCACCAGGCCCAGGACGAGCAGGCTCGTGTCCCAGAGGCCGAGGCCCCGGGCGAGCTCCGGCCGCCCGTTCTCCGCCGGGGCGCTCACGCGGTGGCCGGGATGTGCAGGATCTGCCGCGCCTCCTCGATCGTCGCCGGCTCGCGGCCGACCTCGCGCGCGATCCGGACGATGCGCTCGACGAAGCGGGCGTTGGAATCGGCGAGCTCGCCCTTGCGGTAGTAGATGTTGTCCTCGAACCCGACACGCACGTGGCCTCCCATGGCGATCGCCATCGTGGCCATCGCGGTCTGACGCCGCCCGATTCCGGCGACCGTCCAGGTGCAGCCCGCCGGAATCGAGCGGGCGAAGTGCGTCAGGTTCTCGGCCGTGGCGGCGGCGGCGCCCGGCACGCCGAGCACGAAGTCGAAGTGGGCGGGCGGTGACAGGAGGCCCTTGGCGAAGAGGACATCGGCGGTCGCGAGCATCCCGACGTCGAAGATCTCGAGCTCGGGTGTGATGCCGTACTTCCGGATGCGCGCCAGGATCGTGCGGATGGTCGGCAGCGAGTTCTCGAAGATGTCCTCTCCGAAGTTGCAGGTGCCGAGCGTCAGGGTCGCCATCTCGGGCTGGAGCTCCAGGGCCGCGATGCGCTCCTCGACTCCCATCCCGACGGCGCCGCCCGTGGAGAACTGCTGGAGGATGGGGCAGCGCGAGCGGATGGCGGAGGAGTAGGCGCGGAAGGTCTCGAGGTCCTGCGTCGGCCGGCCGTCGGGCTTGCGCCCGTGGACGTGGCCGATCGTCGCGCCGGCGGAGTGGGCGCGGGCGTACTCTTCGCCGACCTCGTCGGGCAGGAGCGGCAGGTGCGGCTGCTGCTCGCGCATCACCTCCGCGCCCACGCCGGCGACCGTGATCAGCAGCGCGTCGCTCAGGCCCGGCCCCGCTGCTTCTCGAGCGGCACGACGCAGGTTCCCGTGGCGCGGGCGACGACGCTCCGGCGGGTCGATGACCCGGGCCGCGGAGCCGTCGGCCGCCCGCGATCACCTTGCGGGCCTCGAAGCGCATCTCCCGGGAGGTCTTCCCGACCTTCGTGATCTCCGCCGCGACCTCGAGGTAGTCGCCGCCGCGAACGGGCGCCAGGAAGTCGACCGAAGAGTAGGCGCGGAAGAGCCCCTCGTCGCCGTCGTGGCGGACGAGAAGCTCCGTGGCGGCATCGCCGAAGAGCTTCAGGACGTACGCTCCGTCGACGAGGCCGCCGCCGTAGTGCGCCTGCTCCGCTCCGACGCGCAGGCGCAGCAGCACCCGCTCGCTCACGCGCCGCTCCCGGCGGCGGCGTGTCGGCGGGAGATCTCCTCGAGCAGGAAGGCCGCGACCCGCGAGGCGGTCGTACCGGGTCCGAAGCCCGCGTCGTAGCCGAGCTCCTTGGCGAGGGCGTGGTCGACGCGCGCGCCTCCCGCAACGAGGACCACCCGGTCGCGAAGGCGCTCGGCCTCGAGCATGTCGACGAGGTCGGTCAAGTGGCGGACGTGGATGTCGTTCTGGGTGACGGTGGCCGACACGAGGACCGCGTCGGCCTTCGTCTCCCGGATCTGCCGGGCGAGCTCCGCCACGGGAACCTGCGCGCCCAGGTTGCGCGCGTCGAAGCCGTGGTAGCGCTCGAGGCCGTAGTCGCCCGCGAATCCCTTCATGTTGAAGATCGCGTCGATGCCCACGGTGTGAGCGTCCGACTCCAGGGCGCAGCCGAGCACGATGAGCCGCCGGCCGAAGCGGCGGGCGATCTCCGCGTCGATCTCGTCGCGCGAGAGCGCCGCGGCCGGGGCCTCCTCGGCCGCGATCGACGCGACGTCGATGTCGTGCGTGGACCGTCCGTACACGACGAAGTACGTGAAGTCCGGAGCGATCGCCTCGGCGAGCGTCACGTACGGCTCGCGCAGGCCCATCTTGGCGACGTAGCGCTTGGCGGCCTCGGTCGCCACGGCGGAGCGGGGGATGGGAAGCGTGAACGAGACCTGCACGGCGCCGTCGCCCTTCTTGTCGCCGTACGGGCGGACGAGCCGGGGCGCGGTCACGCGCGGGCTCCGGCCGGGGCCTGCGTCCAGGCCTCCATGAACGGGTTGGCATAGTCCGGGTCCTTGGCGAGAACGCCGTCGTAGCCTCGCCCGCCGTCCCGGCGCCGCCGCGTGTCGGCGAAGACGCCCTCCGCGAGGGCGCCGAAGAGCCCTTTCTGCGCGACCTCGCCGAGGATCGTCCGGGCCCCCGCGAGGACGTCGCGGGCGCGGCGGACGATCCGGCCCTCCGGCGCGAAGCGCAGCTCCTCGGCGAGGTGCCGGGCGTTCGCGCGGATCGTCTTCATCTGGTCGATGGCGAGCCAGCGGTCGTGGAGGAACGGAGTATGCAGGGCCTCGGTCAGCATGCCGAGCAGGTGAATCGATTGCCCCGTCGCCACCGAAGTCAGCGCGAAGAGGGTGTTCTGCTGGTAGCCGCGGAAGACGTTGCCCGTCATGTGCTTCGTCGGCGGCATGTACTTGAGCGGAGCGTCCGGGAAGATCTCCCGGGCCGCCTCCGCCTGCGCGATCTCGTAGAGCAGGCCGTCCTCGAGCGCCGGGTCGATCTCGAAGGCGTGCCCGAGGCCGATCTGCCAGTCCTCGAGGCCGGCCTCCTTGGCGAGCCGCTCGTTGATGAACTGGGAGGCCAGGACGGCCGGCGCCTGCTCGACGGCGTCCGCGGTCGTCAGGTAGTTGTCCTCGCCCGTGTTGATCACGACTCCCGCGACGGCGTTGATGCGGCGCGAGAAGTTCTGGTCGATCAGGGTGCGGAGCGGGTTGATGTCCCGGAAGATGATGCCGTAGAGGGCGTCGTTCAACATCATGTCGAGCCGCTCGAGGGCGCCCATCGCGGCGATCTCGGGCATGCACAGGCCCGAGCAGTAGTTGACGAGGCGCACGTAGCGCCCGATCTCGGGCTCGAGCGCGTCGAGTGCGGCGCGCATGAGTCGGAAGTTCTCCTGCGTGGCGTAGGTGCCGCCGAACCCGGCGGTCGTGGCGCCGTAGGGGACGTGATCCAGGAGCGACTGTGCGGTCGAGCGGATGACGGCGATGCACTGCGCGCCGGCGCGGGCGGCGGCCTCCGCCTGGACCACGTCCTCGTGGATGTTGCCCGTCGCGACGATCGCGTAGAGCAGCGGCAGCTCTTCCGGCGGGTGGCTGGCCTGGCGCCGCTGCCGCTCGGCGCGGTTGGCGCGGATGCGCGCCACCGTGGCCTCGACGAGGGGCGCGACGGCCTCGCGCCAGCGCGGGTGCGCGGGCTGGGCGGCCGCCCGGCGGGGGTCCGAGAGAAGCGCGGCCGCCTCCGCGACGCTCGCGGCGCCGGAGGCCAGGGCGCTGCCGATCCAGACGGCGGCGCCGCGCCCGAGCTTGCCGCAGGACTGGAGCGCCTCGACGAGGCGATTGGGGATCGGGACCTCGTCGGCGTCGACGCCGTCGACCCCGAGCAGGCGCAGGACCGTCCGCTCCGTCGCGACGGTCGTGTACGGCTCGGTCTCGCGGCGCACGCCGTCCGCGACCTGCCGGGCGAGCCGCCGGCAGCTCTCGATCGCTTCGGTGGAGAGGCCCAGTTTCGAGGCCATCGGCGGCGAAAGTATAGCCGCCCCGATTCTATGACCGGAGGTCAGCGAGGAGGTCGAAGACCGGAACGCCGGGAATCTCGCGGGACACGGCCTCGAGGAACTTCGCGGCGGGAAGCGGCGGGCGGGCCGGCGCCGTCGGGTTGGCGGTCACGGCGAGCAGGCGCGCCGGCTTTCGCACGGCGAGGCGCACGCCGCGCTCGGCCAGCTGGCGGCGGACTGCGGGCGAGAGAAAGAAGGCCGTGAAGTCCTCGGCGACGAGCGTCTCGCCGGCCGCCGGCGCGGTTTCCTGCAGCGAGAGCTCGGTGATCGCGCCCGGGCACGGACGGGTGCGCGCCTCCGGCGGCGCCGCGGCCAGCCCGATGAGCTCGGCCGCCGAAGCCGCGGCGGCGAGAACGGCGGGGAGCGAGTCGCCGGCCGACATCCCGACCGAGAGCACGATGCCGTCGCAGACGCGGCCCGGCGGCGAAGGCGCGCCGACCGACGGCGCCGTCGAGGAGAACGATCTCCGCGCCCGCGGCTTCGAGCGCCGCCGCGGTCAGGGCCATCTGCGAGGCCGTGGAAGGGCCGATGACCTCCAGCTCGCCCTCGCCGTCCGCGCGGCGAAGCTGCACCGGGCCGAACCGCGTCGCGAAGGGGAGCGTCGCGAGCTCGGACAGGGGGAACGACGCGGCTTCGAAGGTCGTCGCGGCGGAGGCGATGAGCTGGCCGGGGAAGACGCGAAAGCGGGGCTTGGGCTCGCCCGTGATCGCGTCGAACTCCTCGCCGTCGCGGCCGGCCGACGTGGCGCCCGCGGGGAGGCCGGCGCGGTGCAGCTCGGCGAGGACGGCGGTGAGCGCCGTCGTCTTGCCGGCGTTCTTGGCGAGCCCGAGGAACGCGACGCGCCGCGCGCCCGACCCGCGGATCGTCTCCGCGAGGGCGGTCGACGCGGCGCTCACGCCGCCGGCCTTCCCGAGAGCGACGCGAAGGCCGCGGCGAGCGCCGGGTGGCGCCGGAGCAGGTCCAGGGCGGTCCGGTCGTGGCCGGGGACGAAGCCGTTGCCGATGGAGAGCCGGGTGGGCTTGGCGAGCCCCTCGGCGCCGAGCGCCGCGGCGGAAAAGGATGTCGCCATGCCGAAGAAGATGCACGGCGCCCTCGTCCTTCGCGCACAGGACGCTCGCGGCTTCCGTCCCCGAGACGTTCGCGACGTTGACGACGAGATCCGCGAGCCGGCCGGAGGTCGCGGTTTCGATCAACGCCAGCATCGCCACCGGGTCGCGCGCGTCGACGGTGAAGACCGCGTCGGCCAGATTGAGGGCCCGCGCGCGCCCGGCCGCGGCGAGGCTCGGCTCGACGGCGAGCACGCGGCCGCTCTTCCCGACGGCTTCGCGCGCCGCGGCGAGGCACAGGAGGCCCGCCTTCCCCGTGCCGATGACGAGGACCGTCTGGCCGGGCTTCGCGTCGCGGAGCACCCCGGCGGGAGCGCCGGCCACGTCGAACGCGGCCAGGGCGACTTCCTCCGGAAAGTCCTCCGGCAGCCGGGCGAAGAGCGTTCGCGAAAAGAGGATGGCGGTCCCCGTGACCTCGACCCGCTCGGTCGCCATGTGGACGGCGCCGATCGACTCGAGATGGAGCGGCGTCAGCGTCAGCGAGACGAGGGAAGCGATCGCGGTGCCCGGCGTCAGGCTGCCGGCGGCGGGGTGGCGCGGGCCGACCGCGGCGATCTCGCCGAGCAGCATGCCGCCCGAGCCCGTGACGGGGTTCTGCATCTTCCCGCGCTCGCGCACGATGCGGGCGATCTGGTCCCGCACCGTCTCTCCGGTCGAGGCCTCCGTCTCGCGCAACTGGCGGAAGGAGGCCGAGTCGATCGAGAGCGCGCGCACCGCGACCGCGATCTCGTTCTCGAGGGCGCGCGGCGTGGCGTCGAGCCGGCGAGCCAGCTGGGGCAGGACGCCGGGCGGGTCGATCGAGCGGTGCAGGCCGAAGGGGTGCGGCGCCGCCGTCGCGCCCGCGGTCACGGCAGGAGCGCCACGATTCGCAGCGGGCCGCCGGAGCCGCCGGCGATCTTCATCGGGAGCGCGATCACCCAGGCGCCCCACTCGGGCAGCTCCTCGAGGCGCGCGACGTTTTCGAGCCCGAAGACGTTGGCGCCGTTGGCGATGACGTGGACGATGAAGTCCTGGGACGCTCCGTAGTCGATCGAGGCGGTGTCGACGCCGAGCGCCGCGACCCGGCGCTGCGAAACGAGATACCTCGCGGCCTCCTCCCCGTAGGAGGGAAAGCGCAGCTTCGAGGCATCTCCCGGCGTGTCGTCCCCGAGGTAGGCCTTTCGATCCGGCCAGCGCGCGCTCCAGCCGGTGCGGAGGAGAACGATCGCGCCGGCGGGCACCGCACCGTGGGCCTTCTCCCAGGCCTTCACGTCGGCGAGCGTCAGGCGGTAGTCCGGGTCCTTGGCCGCGGCGGCGCGGACGTCGATCACGGCGGCCGGCGCGATCAGCCGCCGGACGGGGATCTGGTCGGCCGCCTGCCCGTCTTTCGCGAAGTGGCTCGGCGCGTCCAGGTGCGTTCCGCCGTGCTCGGGCGTGCAGAAGGTGTTCGAGCGGTAGAACCAGCCTCCCGGCGTCTTGCCGTCGGCGAGCGACTTGAGCTCGAAGGCGGACGGGGAGGTCGGCCAGTAGATGGTCTTCTCGTCGAAGGCGTGGGTCAGGTCGACGACCCTCGCGGTCGCCAGATCGGGCGGCTTTTCCCCACGAGCGGCCGTCACCGCGGCGGCGAGCAGAATCGCGGCCAGAGCGAGCACGCGGCGCATGACTACTCCTCCGCGGAGCCGCCGGCCCGGGCGAGCTGCTCGGGCTTGACGGAGTCCGCCTTGAACTTCTTTGCCGAGGCGAGCATCTTCTCGAGTGTCTCGTCGAAGTCGGCCTTCGCCCCCCGCTGGAAGCGGAGGGGATTGATGCGCGCGACGACGAACGTCCGCAGGTACGGGCTCTCGAAGCCCTTCTCCTTGAGCGCCTGCATCGCGGCCGCCACGGCCTCTTCGAGCTCGAGGAGGCGGCCGGCGCGCTCGGCGCGGACCTCGAGGGCTTTCGCGAGAGGCTTCGCCAGGAACGTGTCGACCCGCTTCAGGAGCGGGTGGTAGGCGCCTCCCGCGAAGCGGCCGTTCTTCTCGTAGCAGACGCCGAGCGTCAGGAACGCCGCCTCCTCGAACTCCAGCGCGTAGTCCTTCTCGGCGAGGCCGTCGCGGCCGGCGAGGTCGCGCGCCATGCGGATGACCTCGAGCGACTTCTCGCGGAGGTTGTGGGCCTTCTCCGTGTTCAGGGCCAGGATCTTGTAGGCGATCTCGGGCTCGGGCAGGACGAGCGCCGTGACCGAGCGGGCGCCGAGATTGCGCAGCGACGCGAGGCGGTGGTGGCCGTTGGGCGTCCGGTAGACGCCGTCCTCGCCGCGCACCGCGATGATGGGGTCGAGGAAGCGGCCGAGCGCGTCGATGACGCCGGTCAGGCGCTTGACGTGCGTCTCGGACAGGTCGCGCTGGAACGCGGTGGGCTCGACCTTCTCGATCGGCAGCGAGGCGAGCAGCTGCCAGTGGCCGCCGAGCGGGTCGCGATAGAGGGCGAGGGCCGCGCCGCCGTCCTGGCGGACGGCGTCCCGCAGCGCGGTCGCGGCCGCGGGAGGCGTCCCCTCGGCGGCCTCCCGCGCCTCGAGGCCGCGCGACTTCGATTCGGCCTTCTTTCTGCGCTTGCCGGCCATGCCGTCCGGATGCTTTCACGTGTCGACGGCCCGCGTCGAGTGCCGGACTACCAGGCGATCAGACCGTCCCTCGCCTGCTCCTCCAGGAACTTCTCGACGAGGGCCGGCGTCGTCTCGCCGTAGTACCACCAGCCGGCCGAGAGCGCCTCGGCGCAGACGCGGCGGGCGATCTCGGCGGCGTTCGTCTTGCCGTCGATCCAGCTCAGCGCGGCCGTGCCCATGAGCGGCGAGAGCTTGGGGGCCGTCGTCGTCCGGCGGCTCGGGCGCGATCTTGGCTCCGGTCCGCGGGCTCTTGCGGGCCGCCTCGGCAGCCTCCTTGCGCTCGCGCGCGGCCCGCTTGTCGGCGTCCCGCTTCTCGGATACCCGCTTCTCGAGGGCCATCCAGGCGTCGAGGGTCGTCACGGCGAAGCGCGGCGTCTTCGCCGACAGGCGCGCCAGGGCGGGGTCCTCGCCGCGGGGCGGGCCGGGAGGCGCGCGGCGAGCGCGGCCCCCGAGGAACGCAACGCCGCCGCGCCGTCGGCGACCGCGGAGTCGGGTGCGGGACCGATGGAGCGCGCCGACTCGACCGCGGCGGCCTCGACGGCCTGCGAGACGGCGAGCAGATCCGCGGCGGCGCGCCGCCGATCCTCGTCGCTGCCCCGGCCGTCGCGGATCCAGACCTGCGCCGTCGCGAGATCGCGCGCGAGGCGCTCGGTTCCGCGCGCGGCGACGAAGCCGGCGAGAAACGGGACGTCCTTGGCGTCGGCGTTGGCGAGCCACCAGGCCGTCGCCGCGACGATGAAGGCATTGCGCTTCAGCTGCGTCGGGTCGACCTGCCAGAGGTCGTCGGACGAGGAGTGGATGTACTCGTCCGGCCAGTTCGTCAGCGAGGTGCCGGGAACGCGCACCCAGGGATCGTTGAAGACGAGATGGTCCGTCGAGTCGAAGTAGGGGACCGCCTTCGCGCGGAAGGGCTCGCGCGTCCCGAGCCGCGAGAAGATGGGCTTCGAGAACGCCGAGCCGGGCGGCGGCGTCTGCGCCTGCCAGGCCGCGAGGTAGGCGTTGTTGCCGTCGACGACGGCATCGAGGATGCTCTGCTGGACGTCGGACAGGAAGGACGGCTGCGACCAGGGCGTGCGGGCCATGAACTGCGTCCGGTGCCCGGCGGACTGCTTCGCTCCGACCATGTCCTGGTTGAGGTTGGCGAGGAACTGCTTCTCGGCGCCCGGATGGTCCGCGAAGTACCGGTATTCGGAGTAGATCTCGTCGGCCCACCAGAACCGGATGCCGCGGCGGGGCCGGGCCAGCGTTCCGTCGGCGATCAGCCGCGTCAGCGCCCGGCCGATCTCGAGGACGTTGGCGACCCCCGACTGGTCGTCGTTGGCCGAAAACTTCTCCTCCTGGAGGTGAGCGGTCAGGACGATCTCGGGCAGCGTCGGATCGGTGCCCGGGATGCGCGCCTCGACCATCGCGGTCTTTCGCTCCGGCAGGACGACCGAGTCGACGACGACCCGCAGCCGCAGCGGCTGCGGCGCCTTCGTCGCCCCGGCGCCCCAGCGCCGCGCGCTCTCGCCGCGCATCCGGTCCGACAGCGCCTTGCCCTCCCGCGCGGAGATCACGACCGCGAAGGTCGTCTTCTCGCCCTTCGGCCCGTCGCTCGTCGGGCACGGAGACCCAGCGCGACCTGGTCGGCCGAGTCGGCCAGGGGATTCAGCCGCGACGAGCACCACGACAGGATCCCGGCGGCGCCGCGTTTCCAGACCGCCTGCTCCATCACGAGCGCGCAGACTGCCGAAGGCGAGGACGATCTTCCCGCGGACGTCCTTGCCCGCGTAGTCGGCCGGCGTCTCGCCCGGCGCCCACGTCGACGATCTCCGCGGTCACGTCGGCCGGCCGCGAGTTGTCGGCGATCGAGGTCGCGACGTCGGCGGAGGAGGCGATCTTCGTCTGGACGGCGTCGGCGCCCGAGCCCTCGAGAAGCCAGGCCTCGCCGCTCCGGCAGGTCCAGTTCGGGTTCTCGGCCTTCTGGTCGATCCAGCGCACGTCCTGGAGCCCCGCCGCCTTCGCGCGCGCCTCGACCTCGCGGGCCACGGCATAGAAGCCTTCGGAGCCCGAGGGCTTGTGCCACTGCGTCGTGATGCGGAGCGTCTCGAAGGCGAGATCGCCCGAGAGCTCGTTCACGAGGGCCCGCTCGGTCTTCGCGTCGACGAAGGGCGAGCTCTGGGCGCGGGCGAGGCCGGACAGCAGTATCGCGAGGGCGCCGAGGACGGTCTTTCGCATGTTCGCTCCGCTTTCGTTGGTCTGGGCGCGAACTCTACCGCACGGACGGGGCCGGCGCGGGCGGACCGCGGCGGTCAGCGCATCTTGATCTGCGTGTAGGACCCCTTGACGACGCCGTCGAACGTGCTGTCGAAGGCCTCTCCCTCCTCGACGCTCGCCCCGGCGAATCTGGCCCGCCAGGTCTTCACGTCGAAGGTCTTCGGAAAACCGTCCTGCACTTCCTCGAGCGTCCTGCCCGCGTCGACTTCCTTCTCCATGGCCGCATCGACGGCCTCGAGGAACTCGGCGACCTGGAAGATGTACTGCTTGTCCCGCAGGATCTCGCCGTGGCCCGGCACGATCGTCTGCGCGTCGAGCGCGGCCATCGTCCGGAGCGTCTTCGGGTGGTCGACCGGGAATCCGCCGAAGAGATAGGGGACCGGATGCACGAGCAGGTCGCCGGTGATCAGGATCTTCTCCTTCGGCAGGTAGGCGATGGCGTCGCCGGCCGTGTTCCCCCGTCCGAGGAAGCGCAGCTCGACCGTGCGGTTGCCGAGGTCGATCGTCAGCTCCCGGTCGAAGGCCACGTTGGGCGGGAGCTGGACGGCGTTGCGGAACTCCGCGACGACCGGCGCGAGGCCCGCGAGCGAGCGCTCGTAGTCCTTCCGGTCGCCCTCCGAGAGCGGCCGGCCGTCGGGGCCCTTCCCCGACTCGAGGATCTTCCGGAAGCGCTCGGCGCGCGAGGGGTAGCGCGTCACGACGCCGGGGTTGTAGTCGGCGATCGTCTTCTGCGTCGGGCCGCGTCGCCACGATCTGGACTCCCGGAAACGCCGCCTGGTAGGTCGCGTTTCCGAGCGTGTGGTCGAAGTGCCAGTGGGTGTTGAGGAGCCAGGTGACGGGCTTGTCGGTCCACTGGCGGATCTGCGCGACGTCCTCTCGCGCGGCGGACGGGAGCAGGCACGAGTCGACGACCAGGACGCCTCGGTCCCCGATGACGACCGTCGTGTTGCTCTGCGGGAAGGTGTCGGGCGCGTCCGGGTGGCGGATCTCGTAGACGCCGTCGGCGAGCTTCGTGACGGTCCGGGTCTTCGTGGCGGTCGAGTCGGCCCGCAGTCGCGGAGGCCGCGAGCAGGAGGAGCAGGAAGGCGCGTTTCATGGTTCGTCCCTTCTCGACCGGAGCGTCGACGCGTCGAATCCTGGACGAGTCGGCGGCGGTCCGCGCTCCCGGCGGGACGAACGCTCCTTTCGGAGCGCCGGATCAGTCGAGGGTCAGGATGAGCAGGGTGCGGTCGTCGTCGGCCGGCCGGCCGCCGGTGTGCGCCCGGACGGCCGCGAGCAGGGCGTCGCGCAGGGCCGCGGCGCCCTCGGGGGCGTGGCGGGCGAGGAGCGCCTCGAGGCGCTCGAAGCCGAACGGCCTCGTCCCGCGTCGTCGACCGCCTCGACGAAGCCGTCGGTCAGAATGACGACGAGGTCGCCCGCCGCGAACGCGTACTCCTGCGTCGGGAAGGTGCGGTCCGGGAAGAGGCCGAGCGGCAGCCCCGGCAGCGACAGGGCCTCGACGCGGCCCCCGGAGATCCGGTACGGGGCGAGGTGCCCGGCGTTGGTCAGCCGGCCGCGCCGGGTCTCCCGGTCGTAGGAGAGCAGGACGAGCGTCATGAAGTGGCGCGGGTCGGTCGACCGGTGGATGAGCTCGTTCATGCGGCCGAAGAGCTCGGCGTCGCGGTGGCCCGCCTCGAGCAGGGTCGAGAGGCCGGCCTTCGCCATGGCGACGAGCAGGCCGGTCGGCAGCCCGTGCCCGGAAACGTCCCCGAGGGCGACCGCGGTCCGGCCGTCGCCGGTCGGCAGGTAGTCGTAGTAGTCGCCGCCGATCTCGGCGACCGGCTCGAAGTGCGCGCGCACGGTGAAGCCGGGCAGCTCCGCGTCGGGCGGTGGAAGCAGCTTGTGCTGGATCGTCCGGGCGATCGCGAGCTCGCTCTGCAGGCGCTCCTTCTCGGCCGTTTCCGCGAGCAGCTTCTGGATCGACGACGGCCATCCCGTCGAAGGACCGTGCGAGGTCCCCGATCTGGTCGCGCGACTTCGACTGGATGCGCACCGAGAAGTCGCCGCGCGCGATCGCCTGCGCGGCGCGGGTCAGCCGGTTGACGTTGCGCGCGAGCGAGCCCACGAGCACGAAGGCGATCGCCAGGGCGGCGAGATAGACGAGGAGCAGGATCGCGGCCACGGCCACGAAGGCGATCCAGAAGATACGATGGACGTCCGCCACGCCCTGCGAGAAGAGCTGCTCGAACAGCAGCCGCGGCGAGGTCGCCGCCGTCAGGATGGCGACGTCGTAGGTCGGGCCGGCCGGGGCGTCGAGAACCGTCTCCAGGTAGAACGCGTGGATCCACTCGCCGTTCCAGAGGCCCTCGCCCGGAGGCGGCGCCCCGGCGGGGCGGCGCGAAGGGGGCTCGAGGATCTTCGGCTCCTTCTTCGGCGGCGCCTCGGTCCGAATCGTGACGCCGCGGGTCTCCTCGGACGCCTCGCTCGCCTCGGCGCCGACCTCGTAGCCGGTGCGGTCGGCGAGCTGCTGCAGCCAGGGCGAGGCCGGGTCCGAGAGATCGAGGAGCTTCGCTTCGCCGGGGCGGCCCGACGGCACGGCGAGCCACAGGCGCTCGGCGGCGACGAGGAAACCGGGGCGCGCGAGCTTCTCGACCCACGGCGCGGCGTCGCCGAGCTTCAGCCACGCGACGCCCGAAGCCGAGACACGCCCCGACTTCGCGGCGATCGCCGGAAGCTCGGCGTGGCGGACCGCGGCGGCCTCGCCGACGGCCGTGATCTCGCGCCGCAGGCGGTTGGCCATGTATTGGTGAGCGACGATGTAGGAGGCGAGCGACAGGAGCGCCGCGAGGAGCGGAATGGGGACAACACCGATGAGGAAATACGAAAAGGCGAGCCGCAGCGCCGTGCGGCGCACGATCACGCGGAAGAGCGCGACGGCCGCCCGCTCGAGGAGCACGAGCAGCGCCGCGACGGCGAGGGCCTGGAGGATCGTCACGAGACAGCCGGCGTCCGGGCGGACGCGTCCGAGAACGACGGCCGCGGCCGCGGAAACGGC
Source organism: uncultured Acidobacteriota bacterium (assembly GCA_963810205.1). Classification (GTDB taxonomy): domain Bacteria; phylum Acidobacteriota; class Thermoanaerobaculia; order UBA5066; family Gp7-AA6; genus DAHUXD01. The sequence continues at coordinate 146,495 of CAWEMP010000016.1, read as the reverse complement.
GAAGACGCCGATCCAGTTGCGCGTCGACTTTCTCACGGGCACCGCGGTGCGCATTGTAGCGAGGGGCGGATTTCGAGTTCGACTACAATGGGACGGGTAGTGAGGTTTCTCCGGCAAGCGGCTCTGCTCCTGCCCTCCGCCTTCCTCCTCGTCGTGCTCGTCTTCCTGCTGACCCACGGTCGCAAGGACCCGGGCTTCGGAACCTACCCCTTCTTCCAGGAATGGCTGGGCGACCGCGTGGCTTCGGCGGCGCCGGAGCTCCGGTTTCTCGAGCAGGCGCTGGTCTTCTTTCTGCCGGCGTACGTGATGTCCCTCCTCTTCATCCTCGCGATCGCGGTGGCCGAGCGTTCGCTCTTCGGCCGGCGCAAGGCGCGCAAGGCGGGGGGCTTCGGCCGGGCGTTCGCCGCGACCTATCCGGCCTTTTTCCTCGTGGGCAGCGCGGTCGTCATGTGGGTCGCCGAACGGGGCGCGCTGCGCCAGGCGCCGGGGGCCCTCGTCGCGCCTCTGATCGCCGCGGCAGCGCCGTTCGCGGGTGCGGTGCTGGCCGTCGCGCCGGCCGCGGCCCTGGCGGGCCCGGTCGCACTCCTGTGGAAGGTGAGCCCGGCATGACGGCGCCCCGCTCCATCGTCATCCTCGATTTCGGCGGCCAGTACACCCAGCTGATCGCGCGCCGCGTCCGCGACGCGCGGGTGTTCTCGGTGGTCCTTCCGCCGAACGCTCCCGCCGACGAGATCCGCCGCTGGAACCCGGCCGGCATCATCCTGTCGGGAGGCCCGCAGAGCGTCTACGAGGCCGACGCGCCGAAGCCGTCCGGCGATCCGACGGCCTTCGGCGTGCCGGTGCTCGGCCTTTGCTACGGCATGCAGTGGCTCGCGCAGGCGGCCGGGGGAGAGGTTGCCAACGAGGGCCGGGAGTACGGCCGCGCCGTGGCCCGTCTCGCCGTCGATTCCGAGCTCTTCGCGGGCCTCGAGCCCGAGCAGACGGTATGGATGAACCACGGCGACTCGGTCGTGGCCCCGCCGCCGGGCTTTCGCGTCATCGCGTCGACACCGACGACGCCGCTCGCCGGATTCGAGAACCCGGGGCGACGCGTGTACGCCATCCAGTTTCACCCCGAAGTCCGGCACACCGTCCACGGAAGCGAGGTCCTCGAGAACTTCCTCTTTCGCATCTGCCAGGTGAAGCCGGACTGGACGATGGCGGGCTTCCGCCACGACAAGGTCGAGGCCATTCGCCGGCAGGCGCCTTCGGGCGCGAGTCATCTGCGCGCTGTCGGGCGGCGTCGACTCGTCGGTCACGGCGCTTCTGCTGCGCGAGGCGCTCGGAGAGCGCGTGCATCCGATTCTGGTGGACCACGGCCTCATGCGCGCCCACGAGCGCGCGCAGGTCGTCGAGGCCTTCGGGCACCTCGGCATCCGGGTCCACGCGGTCGATGCCGCTGACCTCTTCCTGTCGCGGCTCGCCGGCGTGACGGACCCGGAGCAGAAGCGCAAGATCATCGGCCGCACGTTCATCGACGTCTTCGAGAAGGAGGCGAAGTCGATTCCGGACGCCCGCTATCTGGCGCAGGGCACGCTCTACCCCGACGTCATCGAATCGGTCTCGATCAAGGGGCCGTCGGCCGTCATCAAGACGCACCACAACGTCGGGGGCCTGCCGGAGCGGCTCGGGTTCGAGCTGATCGAGCCCGTTCGCGAGCTCTTCAAGGACGAGGTCCGTCTGCTCGGGGCGGAGCTCGGTCTGCCGCGGGAGTTTCTCGCCCGGCACCCGTTCCCGGGCCCGGGACTCGCCGTGAGGATCCCCGGCGAGGTGACGCGCGAGAAGGTGGCGATTCTCCAGAAGGCCGACGAGATCGTCCTCGAAGAGATCCGCCGTGCCGGGCTCTACGACGCGATCTCCCAGGCGTTCGCGGTGCTCCTCCCGGTCAAGTCGGTCGGCGTGATGGGCGACGGTCGGACCCACGAGTTCGTCCTCGCGGTCCGCGCCGTCCAGACGACGGACTTCATGACGGCCGACTGGTTCCGCATGCCGCACGAAGTCCTCGACGCAATCGCGAGCCGGGTGGTGTCGACGGTGCGAGGCGTCAACCGCGTCGTCTACGACATCACCTCCAAGCCTCCCGCCACGATCGAGTGGGAGTGAGGCGAAGGACCCCGACCGTTCTCCGCACAAGAAAAAGGGCCCGCGGCGGCGGGCCCTTGGAAATCTCGACGGAGACTGTCAGTTCGCGGCGGGCGCGCCGGCGGCGGACATTCCGAGGATGCCCATGACTTCCGTCGCCTTGGCCTTGACCTCGTTGCCCTTCGCGATCGCAGCGGTCCAGTTTCCCGCGGCCTGAGCCGCCTGCGCCTCCGCCCACCCGCTGGTGGCCGCCGCGAGGCCGTCCTTGGCGGCGGTGAACTGGGTGGCGTCGAGCCCCTTGGGCAGCTTCTTCGACTGGGACAGAATGCCGACGCGGCTCGAAATCGCCTCGACCATCTTCGGAACGCTCTCGGAGAGGGAGTTCCACGACGCCGTGAGCTCGTCCTTGCTGGCCTTCGCCTTGGCCGTCACTTCGTTGGCCTTCTGCTGGATCGACTGCGCGGCGGCCAGCGCGCCCTTGTAGTCGCCTTTGGCGAACGCCGCCTTGGCTGCGGCAAGATCATCCGAGAGCGACTTGAAGTCGTCGGGCACCAGGCTCTCCGCCTCGGCGCGGGCGCTGGCGACGGCCTCGTCGGCGAGCTTCATCGCCGCCTCCGCCGGAGCCTTGCCGCTGTTGCAGGCGAGCGTCAAGACGCACGCGGCCGCCGCGAGATACTTCCAGGATTGTTTCCGCATTGTTCCTCCTCTTTCTCCTTCCGTCACGCTGTCTCGTTCAAACCTGATTCGTGGAATCCGAGCTGCGAGCCTTCGGGACGCCGCCGGGGCGACTCCGGCGGTCCCGCCAGAGGCCGAAGATCGCGGTCAGGGACGCGAGCACGATCTCGTCGACGAAGGGCAGGACGTCGGGAATCGCCAGGTCGGCGAGCGTCACCGTCAGCAGGATGACAAAGAGCGCCGGGAATCGCAGGCCGAGCCGTCGAAACACGCGGCCGATGGCGCCCGGCATGCCGCGGATCTAGGGGATCCGGAGCTTCTGGCCGACGCGAATCAGGTTCGGGTCCTTGAGGACATCCTTGTTGGCCTCGAAGATCTTCGGGTAGAGGCTCGCGTCGCCGTAGTAGCGCTGGGCGATCTTGGAGAGAGTCTCCCCGCTCTTGACTTCGTGCCACTGGGTGAAGTCCGACTGACCGCCCTGGGTGCTCTTCGGTTGGTCCGGCATGTGCCCTCCTCTCGGGGATTCCTGTTCGGGCTGGATCGAGCCGCGAAACGTAAGCCGGGGCGCTCCCGTTGTCAAGCGGCGTCGAGGGCACCGGCGATCGCATCGAGGCCCTCCCGCACCCGCGCGGGCTCGCCGCCGAAGGCGATGCGGAAGTGCGCCGGCGCCCCGAAGAAGCGGCCGGCGGCCACGGCGGTCCCCGTCTCCCGAAACAGCCGGTCGACGAAGGGCTCCGCATCCGGGACGCCGCGCAGGCGCGGAAAGGCGAGCGTCGAGCGGGGCAACACGCACTCGAGCTCCGGCCGGGACGCGAGAAAGGCCGAGACGGCATCCCGGTTGGCCCGCACGATCCCGCGCGCCCTCGCCTCCAGACGGTCGAGATGGGCGAAGGCGACGACCGAGACCCGGTCGGCAGGCATCGGGGCCCAGACATCCACGACGTCGCGCGCGCGGCGAATGCTCTCCGCGACGCCGGGGGAGGCGAGGGCCCACCCGCAGCGCAGGGAGGCCAGCCCGTAGGCCTTGGTCAGGGAAGACGTCGAAATGAACCGGTCGGAGAGGGTCGCCGCCGGCGCGGGGCGGCCGGCGAAGACGGTGTCGCGGTAGACCTCGTCGAAGAGGACGTGGATCCGGCGCTCCTCCGCCAGCCGCGCCAGGGCGCGGACACTCGCTTCGGACACCAGGGCGCCGGACGGGTTGTGCGGATGGGACAGGATCACCAGTCGCGTTCGCGGGGTCAGCGCCGCGGCGACGGCGTCGGCGTCGACGTCGAATCCATCCTCGAACCTCCTCGGAAACACGGCGACGCTCGCGCCGAGCATGCGGGCGGCCGCCGGCAGCGGGTCGTAGTTCGGGCTCTCGACGAGGACGGAATCGCCGGCGGACAGGAGGGCGGCGCAAGCCAGGAAATTGGCGCCCGAGCAACCGCCCGCGGTCGCGACACGCTCGACGGCGACGCCGTGGCGCGCCGCGATGGCCTCGCGCAGCGGGCCGTAGCCCTCGGGGCTCTCGCCAGCGATGTCGACGGCCTCGCGGGCGCCCGGCAGGTCGTCGAGAGTGCAGGGGAGAAGGTTGGAGCCGGCGAGGTCGATTCGCGGCCGGGGCCGGGACTTCGCCCACTCCATGTAGGGAGCGCGCGCGAGCGTCATGGCGAAGGCGCCGCTCCGCGGCGGCATGCATAGTAGATCGGAACGCCGGCGGCCATCATCGCGACGCCGACCGCAGAACGCACGGGGTTGGACCAGACGGCGCCGGCGACGACGAACGCGGATGCGGCGACGAAGAGGACCGGCACGACCGGAACGCCGGGCGTGGCGAATGCGCCCTTCGGCCGCGAGCCGAGGGGAATCCGGCGGCGCATCAGGATCACGGCGGCGACGGTCAGGCCGAAGAAGATCCAGTCCGCGAAGACGACCGAGTCGATGAGTCCGCCGTACGTGCCGGTCAGGACGAGGACGATCGACCAGAGCGCCTGCAGGAGGATCGCGCGGTGCGGTGTCGCGAACCGGGCGTGGAGCCGGCCGAAGCCCGCGAAGAAGACACCGTCCTGCGCCATGGCGTAGGAGATGCGGGTCGGTCCGAGCAGCGAAACGTCGAGGAACCCGAACGTCGAGATCGCGATCGCCGCGGCGATCCACCGGTCCGCGCCGGGTCCGAAGATCCGCGCCACGGCGTCGGCGGCCGGAGTCGAAGTCGCCGCGAGGCCGTCGCGGGAGAGCGTCGCGAGGTAGACCACGTTGACCGCAACGTACACGATCACGACGAGCACCGTCCCGGCCACGAGCGCGCGGGGCAGCGTCTTCTCGGGCGAGCGGATCTCCTCGGCCACCGTGTTCGCGCTCTGCCAGCCGCCGTAGGAAAAGAGGATGGGCACGAGCGCGGCGGCGAACGCGAAGACCGTGGCGGGGGGCCGCGCGGCATGGGGCCGGACCTCGGGCGCGAGCGAGGGAGCGAGCCAGAGGCCCCCGAGGATGAGCGCCGCGAGAGCCCCGATCTTCAGCACGACGAGGACGTTCAGGAGGCGGCTTCCCGGTTTGACGCCCAGCGTGTTGACGAGCGCGACGACGGCGATGGCGCCGACGGCGAGGCTCTTCGGGCTCGCCGCCGAGCCGCCGGTCAGCCGCAGCGCATACTGTGCGAAGGTGATGGCGACCGCGGCGATTCCCCCGCCCTGGATCATCACGAGCGAGGCCCACCCGAAGAGAAACGCGACGAGCGGGTGGTAGGCCTCGCGGAGGTACGCGTACTCGCCCCCCGCCCGCGGGAAGAGCGCGGCGAGCTCGGCGAAGGCGAACGCCCCGGCGAGGGCAATGGCGCCGCCGGCGATCCAGGCCCAGAGCACCGGCCCGGCGGAGGGCAGGCGCTGGGCCACGACGTAGGGATTGATGAAGATCCCGGCGCCGATGATCCCGCCGACGACGAGCATCGTCGCGTCGAAAGGGCCGAGGGCGCGGCGAAACGGCACGGCGTCTACTTCTCGGACGGACCCCGCCCGGCGCGCGGCCGGACCTGCTCGACCTCGGTCCCCACGAACCGGCCGCCCGAGTCGAAGACGAAGTCGATGCTGGCCTCACCCACGATCGCGCAGGCGTGGCAGCCGTCGCGCAGCTCGTACACCACCGCGAATCGCTGGCCCCGGCTCGCACCGCGCCGCGGAGACCGGGGGAGCCGGACGTTCGAGCGGTCTCCGGGAAAGAGCGCGACCTTCGGAAACGCCCGCCTCAGGTCCGCGTACGCGGGGTTGGCGTCGAGGCCGGCGGGGCGGAGGCGCGAGACGTCGTCGACGTCGACCATGGGCGGTTCGCCGTTGACGAGAAAGACCAGCTGGTTCTCGTTGGCCCGGAAGGGGTACTCGGCGTACGCCACGTCGACGAGGCCCGCCGCTCGGAACCGCGTCATGTATCCCTGACTTCCCGTGCGCCGGGCGAACGCGAGCGCCGCGGGCGAGGCGCCCGCCTTCTGCATCTCGGCCAGGAAACAGGCCCCCATGCCCCGGCCCGAGCCGTCGCAGGCTGCGTGGAAGCGGGCGCGAAAATCGGCGGGCGGCGTCCAGGCGGCCTCGGGCCCGATCGGAGTCGACGCGGGGGCGTCCGGAGAGCCCGCCTGCGCCGGAAGCACCGCGGCGGCGAGAAACGCGGCGGCGGCGAAACGCAGGACGCTCTTCATCACGCGGTCGTGGCAGAGACTATACGCGTCAGGCCTTGCGCCGCAGGGAGCTTCTCTTCCGTCGCCGCGATCGCTATGATCGAAGCTCGATGCCCGGCGACTTCGTTCACCTCCACCTCCACAGCCAGTACTCCCTCCTCGACGGCGCGAACAGGCTCCCGGAGCTCTGCAAGCGCGTGGCCGAGCTCGGCATGCCGGCCGTGGCCGTCACCGACCACGGCAACATGTTCGGCGCGTTTCACTTCTTCCACGAGGCACTGCAGAACGGCGTGCGGCCGATCATCGGGGTCGAGGCCTACATCGCGCCGGGAGATCGCCGGGACCGCGAGGAGAAGGCCGCGAGCGAGTCGGGGGAAGGCTACGCCTATCACCTGACGCTGCTGGCCGCGACCCAGAAGGGCTACCGCAACCTCGTCCGGCTGGTCTCCGAGGCCTACACCTCGGGCTTCTACCACCGGCCCCGGATGGACAAGGCGCTCCTGCGCGAGCACGCCGAGGGTTTGATCGGGCTCTCGGGCTGCCTCAAGGGCGAGGTTGCCGGGGCGCTCTCGCGTGGCAACACCGGCGCCGCCCGCAAGGCGTTTCTCGAGTATCAGGAGATCTTCGGCCGGGACAACTTCTACGTCGAGCTGATGGACCACGGCCTGCCGCAGCAGACGGCGATCCTCCCGGACCTCCTGCGGCTCGCGACCGAGACCGGCGCCCCCGCGGTCGCGACCAACGACAGCCACTATCTGCGCCGCGACGACGCCTTCCCGCACGAAGTGCTGCTCTGCATCGGTATGGGCAAGACGCTCGAAGACGAGCGCCGCATGCGGTTCTACAACGACGAGTTCTACGTCAAGAGCCCGGAGGAGATGCGGGCGCGGTTTCGCTCGTGGAGCATCGAGGCCGTCACGAACACCGTCGCGATCGCGGAGCGCTGCGCCGTTTCGTTCGACACCGAAGGCCTCCAGCTGCCGACGTTCACCTCGCCGGACGGACGGCCGCCGGCCGACTACTTCCGGGACCTCGCGCGCGAGGGCCTGGAGCGGCGGCTCACGGAGCTCGACGCCGAAGCGGGCGCCGGAGTCGAGCGGATCGCGACCGAGAAGTACCGCGAGCGGCTCGAGTACGAGATCACCGTCATCGAGAAGATGGGGTTCCCCTCGTACTTTCTGATCGTCTCGGACTTCATCCGCCACGCCCGGGAGAAAGGGATCGCCGTCGGCCCCGGCCGCGGCAGCGCCGCGGGCTCGATCGTCTCGTGGGCCCTGCGGATCACCGAGATCGACCCGCTGCGCTACGACCTCCTCTTCGAGCGTTTCCTCAACCCCGAACGGATTTCGATGCCCGACATCGACATCGACTTCTGCCAGGCGCGCCGCGGCGAGGTCATCGAGTACGTGACGAGGAAGTACGGCCGCGAAAACGTCGCCCAGATCGTGACGTTCTCGCAGCTCAAGCCCAAGCTCGCCGTGCGCGACGTCGCCCGCGTGCTCTCGCTGCCGGTCGCGCTCGGCGACCGGATCGCGAAGCTCGTGCCGGACGGGCCCGACGTCAACTTCGAGCGCGCGTTCCGGGACTCTCCGGGCCTGAAGGAAGCGATGGCGGCCGACGAGTCGATCGCGAAAGTCGTCCGCATTGCGGAGCGGCTGGAAGGCCTGTCGCGCCACGCCGGCATGCACGCCGCGGGCGTCGTGATCGCACCCCGGCCGATCACCGACTACCTGCCGTTGTACCGGACGAACAAGGACGAAATCACGACGCAGTTCGACATGAACGCGGTCGAGAAGATGGGCCTGCTCAAGATCGACTTCCTCGGCCTCATCACGCTCGACGTCCTCGGGGCGGCGGTCGCGGCGGTGCGCGAGCGCCTCGGCGTTGAGATCGACCTCGACCATCTCCCCCTCGACGACGAGCCGACCTTCGAGCTCTTCCGGTCCGGCAAGACCGCCTGCGTCTTCCAGTTCGACTCGGGCGGGATGCGCGACCTGCTCCGCCGCGCCAAGCCGCGCGTCTTCCCCGACCTCGCGGCGCTCAACGCCCTCTACCGGCCGGGGGCCCTCGATGCCGGCACCGTCGAGGACTACGTGCGCCGCCGCGGCGGCACGCGCGTGACGTACCCCCTGCCCGAGCTGGAGCCGATCCTCTCCGAGACGCTCGGAATCCTCGTCTACCAGGAGCAGGTCATGCGCATCGCGCAGACCGTCGCGGGCTACTCGCTGGCCGAGGCGGACCTCCTGCGCAAGGCCATCGGCAAGAAGAAGCGCGAGATCATGGAGGCCGAGGCCGAGAAGTTCCTGCGGCGGGCCGTCGAGCACGGGACTCCGAAGAAGAAGGCGCAGGAGCTCTGGTCCCTCATCGAGCCCTTCGCCCGCTACGGCTTCAACAAGTCCCACGCCGTGGCCTACGCCCTGGTCGCGTACAAGACGGCGTACCTGAAGGCGCACTACCCGATCGATTTCTTCGCGGCCAACCTCTCCGCGGAGATCGGCTCGACCGACGGCATCGTGAAGGTCCTCGGCGACTGCCAGGAGTCGGGGATCCCGGTCCTTCCGCCCGACATCAACGAGTCCGGCGAGAGCTTCGCCGCCGTCGGGTCGGCCATCCGTTTCGGGCTGGCCGCCGTCAAGGGAGTCGGCGAGGCGGCCGCGCGCGCCATCCTCGACGAGCGCCGACGGAAACCCTTCGCCTCCTTCACGGACTTCACCGAGCGCATGGACTCGCGCCTCGTCAACAAGCGCACCCTCGATGCACTGATTGCCGCCGGGGCCTTCGACTCGCTCGGGAAGAACCGCGCGACCCTCGCTGCGGCCAGCGAGAGGGCGCTCGCCCGGGCCGCGCGGCGGCGGGAGGAGGCGGAACTCGGACAGTCCAATCTCTTCGGCGGGGCGGCCGTCGAGGAGGGCTCGGCGGGAGACGATTTCCCGGATCTGCCCGAGTGGGCCCTCGACCAGAAGCTCAAGGGCGAAAAGGACACGCTCGGTTTCTACGTCACCGGGCATCCCCTGACGCGCTTCGCCGAGGAGATCGAGCGGTTCGCCGAGGCCCGCATCGCGGAGCTCGGCGGCCGCGTCGAGCAGCTGGTCCGCATCGCGGGCGTGCTCGGCAATCTCAAGAAGCAGAAGATCAAGAAGGGCGTCAACGAGGGCAAGACCATGCTGAAGGCCTCCCTCGAAGACACGAGCGGTTCGGTTCCGGTCGCGATCTTCGCGAGCCTCTACGAGAAGGTCCAGGGCTGGGTGAAGGACGACCTTCCGGTGCTCGCGACCGCCAACGTGCGGGAATCGGGCGGCGCGCTCGAGCTGACCATTCAGGAGATCACGCCGCTCGAGGGGATCCGGGAACGACGGGCGCGCGAGCTGGCGATCCGCGTGAACCTCGCCTACGCCGACGAGAGCGTCCTGGCGCGACTCCAGGAACGGCTGCGGAGGCACCCGGGAACGACACCGGTCTCCATCCGGCTCATTCGGCCGGGCGAGTTCGAGGCGACGCTCAAGGCGGCCGACTCGATGCGCATCGCGCCCTCGCCGCGCCTGACGAGTGAGATCCAGGCCCTGGCGGGGGAGGGGTCGGTCGAATACGTCTTCTAGAGCCCCGACCCTCGCGGCCCTTCCGGCGCCGTTGCGGCGCGCCGTGCGGGAGGCGGGCCTCCTGGCGCGTGAACGAGGCGAGCGCGCGTACCTGGTCGGCGGCGCCGTCCGGGATCTTCTGCTCGAGCGCCCGGTGCGAGACGCCGATGTGGCGCTCGAAGGGATCGCGTCGGAGCTCGCGGTCGCGCTGGCGGCGCGGCTCGGCGCCGCCTGCACCGCGCACGTTCGGTTCGCCACCGCCACGCTGGAGCTTCCCGGCGGCGCGCGGCTGGACGTCGCGGCCACCCGCCGCGAGAGCTACGCGAGGCCCGGCGCCCTGCCGAAGGTCGAGTCCGGCGCACCGATCGAGGAAGACCTGGCGCGGCGCGACTTCACCATTCACGCCATGGCCCTCGAGTTGTCCCCTCGCGCCAGGCTGCTCGATCCTCGGGGCGGGCGCGAGGATCTCGAGCGCCGGCGAATTCGCTTTCTGCACCCCGACTCCCCGAAAGACGACCCGACCCGGGCCCTGCGGGCCGTGCGCTACGCAAACCGGCTGGACTTCGCGGTCGCACCCGAGGCGCGGCGTCAGATCCAAGCGGCAATCGCGGCGGGCGCGTTCGACGCCGTGTCGGGCGACCGGCTGCGGCGCGAGTTCGCGCTGATCCTCACGGAGGAGGGGCGCGCCCGCGCGCCCCGGCTCCTCCGGGGCCTGGGTGTCGACCGGGCGATCGCTCCGGCGCTCGCGCGCGCCGCGCGAGGAGCGGGCCGGCGGATCGAGCGAACGGCGCGGACGGGAGTCGCCCCGGGATGGCTCTGCTACCTTCTCGCGTGGATGGCGCCCTCGACGCCGCGGGAGCTCCGCCAGGTCGCCGATCGCCTGTCGGTCACGGGCCGGGAGCGGGAGATGCTGTTGCGCTGGCCGCAGACGCGGCGGCGCCTGCGGGCTGGTCTGGCGACCCTGGCGCCGTCGAAGCGACGCCGCCTCGTCCGCGGCCTCTCCGCGGACGAGGCGTTCGCCGCCCGGGCGCTCGTCGGATCCCGGGACGCACGCGCGCTGGCCGAGGCCTTCGCGGCGCGCGATCGGACGGTGCTCGCGATCTCCGGGGCCGACCTCCTCGCCCGCGGAGTCGAGCCGGGGCCCGCGGTCGGCCGGGCGCTCGAGGCGGCGCGCGCGGCGCGCGAGGACGGGAAGATCGCCGCCGGCGAGGAGCTGGCGTTCGCGCTGGCGGCCGCGCGGAGGCGCAGATGACGCTCGCGCTGGCAATCGCGGCGGCCCTCGCCGCGACTCCGGCCGCGCCCGCGCCCTCGCCGGCCCCGGGGCCGACCTTCTGCGCGGAGTGGGTGCGCCAGTCCAACGAGGGCTACGATCGCCTCACGCTCTTTCGCAACGGCATGCTCGTCTGGAAGACGAGCCGGAATGGCAAGGACGAGGTCAAGCGCGAACGCCTCGGCGCGGGCGAGCTCGAGTTCTACTGCGAGTTCTTCTCCCGGCAGGATCTCTGGACGATCCCGGCCGACCGGCGGACCGGCCTGACCGGCCAGCTCGCGTCCTCGTCTGCCGTGACCCTCGTCCGCGCGAACGGCGACCGGCGGACGATCCGCTTCGACGAATTCTCGACCGACACGGCCGAGAGCTCATCCCTTCGCTCGGCCCTCGAGGGCCTCAAAGGGCTCTTCCTTTCCCCGCTGGCGCCCGTGACCCGCTTTCATCCCGATCTCCTTCAGCCCGGAACACTCCTTCGGCGCTTCGACGGCGCCGTGTTCCAGGTCCGCCGGCTGGAGAAGGCGTCGGGGTTCGTCGAGATCGTGGGCGTGACCGAGCCGTACTCCCAGTTTCTCAAGATCGAAGAGTTGCGCTTCCAGTTTGCGCCTCCCGAAGCCCGGCCATGATCCGCGCCGGCCGGCCTTCGCTCGTCCGGATCCTCGCCGGCAAGTGGAAGGGCCGGAGACTCGACGTCCCGGTCGGGGCCCGGCCCACGTCCGGCCGCGCGAGATCGGCGCTCTTCGACTTGCTCGGCCCCGACCGAATTGCGGACGCGCGTGTGCTGGACCTCTTCGCCGGCTCGGGCGCGGTGGGACTCGAGGCGATCTCGCGGGGCGCCGCTCGAGCCGTCCTCGTCGAGGCGGACGCGCGCGCCCTCGAGCACACGCTCGCGCGCCTGGGCGATCCGGGCGGGCAGGTGCGGATCGCCCCGGGACCGGCGGTTTCGGCGATCGCGGCGCTCGCCCGCGAGGCCGAGCGTTTCGACGTCGTGTTCGCGGATCCTCCCTACGGCCGCGGAGCAGAGGAGGAGCTCGGCCAGGTGGCCGGGCTGCTCGACCCGGCCGGGGTCCTGGTCGTCCAGGCCGACGCGGGTTCGTCGCCGGCGACTCCGCAGCGGATGCGGGCCCTCCGGAGCCGGGCGTACGGCCGTAACGTCTTCCATTTCTTCGAGATTCTTTGACTGGGCTGGCCTGGAAATGCTAGCCTTCGCGGTTTCGACGGACGACCCACTCACAACCTGAGGAGTCCTGACCATGCTCCAGACCGGAAGGCACTTCTTTACCTCGGAGTCGGTGACCGAAGGTCACCCCGACAAGATCGCCGATCAGATCTCCGACGCGGTTCTCGACGCGGTCCTTCGAGACGACCCCATGGGCCGCGTGGCCTGCGAGACCCTGGTGACGACGGGCCTGGCGATCGTCGCGGGTGAAATCTCGACCCGGACCTACGTCGATCTGCCGTCGATCGTGCGCCAGACAATCAAGGACATCGGTTACACGCGCGCGAAGTTCGGCTTCGACTACGAAACCTGCGCCGTCATGTCCTCGATCGATCCGCAGTCGCCCGACATCGCCCAGGGCGTGGACACGGGCGGCGCCGGCGACCAGGGGATGATGTTCGGTTACGCGGTGCGGGAGACCGAAGAGCTGATGCCCCTGCCGCTGACGCTGGCGCACCGGCTCGTCCAGCGGCTCTCCGAAGCGCGCCGCAAGGGCGAGCTCGACTTCCTGCGCCCCGACGGCAAGTCGCAGGTCACGATCGAGTACGAAGGCCCGAAGGCCATACGGGTCGAGACCGTCGTCGTCTCGACGCAGCACGCCGAGGCGATCAAGCATCCCGACCTGAAGGAAGCGATCATCGAGGAGGTCATCCGTCCCGTCGTCCCGGCGCACCTCCTGACCAAGGACACCAAGTTCCACATCAACCCGACCGGCCGGTTCGTCATCGGCGGGCCCCAGGGCGACACCGGCCTGACGGGCCGGAAGATCATCGTGGACACCTACGGCGGCAGCGCCCCGCACGGCGGCGGGGCCTTCTCCGGCAAGGACCCCACCAAGGTCGATCGTTCGGCGGCCTACATGGCCCGCTACGTCGCCAAGAACATCGTCGCGGCGGGCATCGCCGAGCGCGCCCTGATACAGCTCGCGTACGCGATCGGTGTCGCGGACCCCGTATCCGTGCACGTCGAGACCTTCGGCACCGGGAAGCTCCCCGAGGTCAAGATCGTGGAGCTCATCCGCGAGCACTTCCAGCTGACCCCCAAGGGCATCATCGAGTCGCTGAACCTCCGTCGCCCGATCTACAAGGCGACGGCGGCGTTCGGCCACTTCGGCCGGCGCCTTCCGGATTTCACCTGGGAGCAGACCGACCGGGCCGAGGCGCTCGCCCGCGCCGCCGGTGTCGAGCTCGCCGTGCCGGCGGGAGGTGTGCGATGAGCACCGCCATCTCGTCCGCGACCCGGAGCGACGTCCGCGACCTCGCGCTCGCCCCCCGCGGCAAGACGCGGATCGAGTGGGCCGACGCCAGCATGCCGGTGCTCCGCCAGATCCGCGAGCGCTTCGCCAAGGAAAAGCCGCTTGAAGGGCATCCGGCTTTCCGCGTGCCTCCACGTGACGAGCGAGACCGCCAACCTCGCCCGGACGCTGACGGCCGGCGGCGCCGAGCTCGCGCTGTGCGGGTCGAATCCTCTCTCGACTCAGGACGACGTGGCGGCCTCGCTCGTGGCCGACTACGGAGTCGCCACCTACGCGATCAAGGGCGAAGACCACGCCACCTACTACGACCACATCCGCTCGGCGCTGGCGCACCGGCCGAACGTCACCATGGACGACGGGGCGGACCTGGTGTCGTCGCTCCTCTTCCTGGCGCTCGGCCGCGACGCCGACGTCGACCCGGTCATCCGCCAGTGGGCCAAAGGGCTCTCGGCCGAAGAGCGCAAGACGCTCTTCGACGGGATCATCGGCGGAACGGAAGAGACGACGACGGGCGTCATCCGCCTCAAGGCGATGGAGAAGTCCGGGGTCCTGCGCTTTCCGGTCGTCGCCGTCAACGAAGCGAAGACGAAGCACTTCTTCGACAACCGGTACGGGACCGGCCAGTCCACCATGGACGGCATCGTGCGCGCCACGAACCTCCTCATCGCCGGACTGAACGTGGTCGTCGCCGGCTACGGCTGGTGCGGCCGGGGAGTGGCCATGCGGGCGCGCGGCCTCGGCGGACAGGTGATCGTGACGGAGCTCGACCCGACGAAGGCGATCGAAGCCGCCCTCGACGGCTATCGCGTCATGACGATGGCGGAGGCGGCGCCGATCGGCGACATCTTCGTCACGGTCACGGGCAACAAGGGGGTGCTCCGGGACGAGCACTTCCGCGCCATGAAGGATGGGGCGGTGGTCTGCAACTCCGGCCACTTCAACGTCGAGATCGACATCCCGGCCCTCGAAACGCTGTCCCGTGAGCGCCGGGCGATCCGCGACTCGGTGGAGGAGTTCCGCCTGCAGGACGGGCGGAGGATCCACCTGCTCGCCGACGGACGCCTGATCAACCTCGCGGCGGCCGAGGGCCACCCGGCCTCGGTCATGGACATGTCCTTCGCGAACCAGGCGCTCGCCGCCGAGTTCATGGTCAAGAACCACGCGTCGCTGCAGAAGAAGGTGTACGCCGTCCCCGAGGAGATCGACCGGGAGATCGCCCGGCTGAAGCTCGCCTCGATGGGGATCGCGATCGACACCGCGACGCCCGAGCAGCAGAAGTACATGAGCTCCTGGGAAGAGGGCACCTAGCCCGGCGACCGCCTCGCGCTAGAAGGACAGGCGCGCCGCGAGCCCGTCCCGGATCGGGACGATCTCCAGCTCCGCGCCCGCGAGAGTCCCCTCTTCCCGCCGGTGACGGCCGACGATGAACCGGCCGACGGCGACGCCGATGGCGGCTCCGGCGAAAACGTCGCCGACGAAGTGCTTCTGATCGTTGACGCGGTCGAAGGCGACGAGCGTCGCCAGGGTGTAGGCGATCGTCGGGACGATCCACCCGTCCGTGCGCATGGCGATCACGGACGCGACGGCCCAGGCCGTGGTCGCGTGACCGGACGGGAACGACGAGTACTGGGTCGTGAAGCCGTGGAACACCGTCTGGCCGTCGGACTGGTACGGCCGCTCGCGGCCGAAGACGGGCTTGAGAATCATGGTGAAGAGGCTCGCAAACGCCGCGGCCTCGAGCGCGTCCCGTCCGGTGTCGCGCATCTCGGGGTTCTTCGTGATCAGCCCGCCGGCGATGAGCCCGCCGGATATCGCCCAGGCGTAGGGGCCTCCGAAGTCCGTCGTGGCGTCGGCGATCGCGTCGGTCGTGGCCGAGCGGCGGAGCTGGATCGCCTGGTAGGTCTGCTCGTCGGTCGCGATGAGGACGCCGAGCGAGGCCGCGAAGGCCGCGAAGCGCCGGAAGTCCTGGGCGTCCCAGTGCAGGGGATCGGTGACGAGAGCCTCGCCGTCGGAGACGTACCGCTTCGCCTCCTCGAGCAGCGTCTTCCCGACGACCTCGGGAACCCCGGGTTCGGGAGCGGCGTCGGCCGGCGCGGCGACGGCTGCCGGCGACAGCCCGAGCAGGACGGCCAGGGCCGTCGCGACGACGCGGGTGCCGCTCATGTCCGGAGGCGCGCCAGGAAGTAGGTGGCGGCGAGCCCGAAGATCACGTTCGGCGACCAGGCGGCGAGCGGCGGCGGCAGCGCGCCGACTTCGCCGAGCTTGGTGACGAAGGCCGACGCCACGAGGGTCAGGATCCCGAGCCCGAGCCCCACGCCCACGCCCGCGAGCGCGCCGCGGCGGCCGACGCGGAACGCGAACGGCACCGCCAGCAGCACCATCACCGGGAGAAGCGCCGGCTGCGCCAGCTTCGACTGCAGGGCCGTCTCGAGGCCCGAGGTCGGATAGCCGCCCGCCCGCAGGTGGCGGGTCAGCCGCTCGAGCTCGCGAAAGCGCATCTCCTCCGGCCGGCGGCGCGTGGCGACGACCGAGGCGGGGGGGTCCCCGGGGACGCGTTCCTCGGCGAACCGGCGGTAGGGCTCCTTGCCGTCCGGGGCGAAGGACCGGGTCGAGCCGTCTTTCAGCGTCCACTGCTCGCCGGTCCAGACCGCTTCGCGCGCGTCCGTGCGGTCGGTCAGGGAAGAGTCGGGGCCGAACCGGAAGATCGCCACGCCGAGCAGGGTGTCGCGGGCGGCGAGGCTCTCCTCGCGGAACCAGATGCTGCCGTCGCGGGCGAGGTACCAGTTGCGCTCGGCGGCCGTGCGGATGCCGTAGTCGGGCTCGCGGCCGTAGATCACGTTGCGAAAACGCGCCTGGCGCTGCTCGGCGAGCGGCAGAACGTACTCGCCGACGGCGAACGCGAGAACGGCGAAGAGGCCCGCCAGGACGAGAACGGGGAGGGCCAGACGCAGGAGCGAGACCCCCGACGCTTTGAACGCGGTGTCCTCGGCGTTCTTGGAGAGGACGCCGAGGCCGACGAGGGTCGCCAGCAGGACGGCGAACGGGGCGATCTGCACGGCGATCGAAAGAGCGAAGGAACGGTAGAAGCCGAAGATCACCGCGGCGGGAGGATGGTGGCGGGCGACCTCGTCGAGCTTGTCGGCGTAGTCGACGACCACGGCCAGCAGCATCGCCGAGGCGAACACGAGACACAGCGCACCGAGAAACCGCGCCAGGACGTATCGGTCGGCGAGGGAGATCAGGCCGAATCGCGGCCGCGGGGAAGCGGGCGGCCGCGGGGGAGCCACCGCGGCGGCGGCCCGAGCCGGCTCGGCGATCAGCGGCCGGGGAGCGTGGGGGGCCCGGCCGACCGGGCGCCACAGGGCCGCGGCGATCCCGAGGGCGACGAGCAGGATGTTGGGCAGCCACATGGCGAGCGCAGGGCCCATGCGGCCCTCCTGCGCCCAGGTCTCGCCGCTCGACAGCAGCAGGTAATAGCCGAGGAGCACGGCGAGCGACAGGGCAAAGCTGCCGCCCCGGCCGCCGCGGCGAAGCGTCTGGGCCAACGGAACGCCCACGATGGCGAACGCCAGGCAGGCGACGGGGATCGCGAACTTCTTGTGGATCTCGACCCAGGCGAGCCGCCGATTCGGGTCGGAGGCCGGAAGCGTGTGCGCGGCTCGCCAGAGTTCGGGGAGGTTCTGCGAACGCAACCCGCGCTGGACGCGGACGGTCGCACCCGCCGGCACGGACGTATCGCCGGCGAGCAGAAGGCGCTGCGTTTCGTTGCGGCTCGTCCGGTCCCGCGAAGGGTCGGCGACGTCGAGCTCGTGGACCGTCGAGTGGAAGAGGTCGAGCCAGAGCCGGTCGCCTTCGAGCGTCAGGGTGCCGCTCCGCGCGACGATGATCCGGTTGGGCGGCTCGGACTCGTCGCCCAGCCGCAGGAAGACACCTTCGAAGGCGCGCCCGTCCGGCGAGGCGCGGTCGAAGAAGAACGTGATCCCCGGACGCGGCTCCCGGAAAGTCCGGGGCGCGACGAGGTTCACGATGGAAGTCGCGGCGACCCGGACCATGGAGGCCTGGAGCGCTTCGTTGGCCGGAGGAAGGATCACGTTGTACAGGAAGAGAACCAGCCCGGAGGCGGCGGCGGCGGCCCCGAGCACCGGTCGGTAGAGCGCCGCCGGCCCCACGCCGCAGGAACGCAGGGCGACGAGCTCCGAATCCGTATTGAGCCGGCCGAGGCCGACGAGCACGCCGACGAGAAACGCCATGGGCAGGGTCAGGACGACGATCCACGGCAGCGACAGAAGCACCAGGCGAGCGACCTCGGCGAAGGGCGCGCTGCGCCGGACGGCGAAGTCCGCGAGGATGAGGATCGTGCGGATGAGGAGGATGAAGGTGTACGCCACGAAGCCCAGAACGAAGGGCGGCCAGATCTCGCGGAGAACCGACCGGGAGATCAGGCGCGGGCGCATCGAGGCGATAGTGCAGAGCGGGGAGGGGCTTTGTAAAGCGCCGTGGAGGCAGGCCGGAAACGTGACTTTACATAATATATCTTATCGGACACTATGGAAGGCTCTCGCTCCTGCGGGATCGTCGTCGCGAGTGTCCGTGTTTCGTTGCCGCGAGGCTCCTCGCGCTCGGTCGAGGTTGTCGCAGGGCGATCGGTCGAGCGGTGCCAGGCGTCGCGAGGCGACTACTTCTTGGCCAGCTCCAGCTCCCCGGACTCCAGCTGTTTGAGAACTCCGCGGAGGGCATCGATCAGCTCGGCCTTGGCGACTCGCGACTTCTGAAACGAGATGTTGAGCCGGAACGGTCCGTCCTTGGGCGAATAGACGAAGTGAAAGCTCCGGCGCTTGTCCGACTCCCTCGCGTTCCCCTTCTTCTGCTCGCGAAGGTCGTCGCGCGTCGAGCCCGCGAGCACGAGCGCGATCGCCGCCTCCATCTTCCGCCGGTCGGGAAGGCGCGCGATCTCCAGGAGCACCGAGCGCGCGTCGATGTCGGCGCGCCGACATTTCTCCCGGAGGTCCTCCGGGATGTCGAGGAGCGACATGGCCTCCGTGACCGAGACGCGCGACTTGCCGACGGCTGCCGCGACCTGCTGCTGAGTGTAGCCATGGGTCTCGGCGAGCGCGGCGTAGCCGGCGGCCTCCTCGAAGGGATGCAGGTCGCGGCGGTGGAGGTTTTCGATCAGGGCGATCTCCAGGACCTCGTTGTCCGGAACGTCGAGCTCGATGCAGGGCACCTCGGCCAGGCTCGCCTCGAGCGCCGCGCGGAAGCGCCTCTCCCCCGCGATGATCCGGAAGCGGCCGTCGGGGAGGGGCCGCACGAGGATCGGCTCGAGGACTCCCTTGGACTCGATCGACTTTCGCAGTTCGGAGAGGTCGCCCACGCTTCGGCGAGGCTGAGCGGGATTGGTCTCGATCTCTTCGATCGGGACCATGCGCCCGATCGAAGGCCCGAAGCGCTCGGAGAGCGAGTCGACGAAGTGGGCATCGTGCTTCATTCGCGATTCCATCGGCAGGCCACGGCGTTTAGACACGGGAAAGGACCTCCTCGGAAAGGGAGTAGTACTCGGCGGCTCCGGACGAACGCGGAGCGAAACTGAAGATCGACTCCTGATGGGCGGGACTTTCCTCCAGGCGCACGCTCTTGGAGATGGTGGTCTTGAAGATCTTCTTTCCGAAGACCCCCGCGATCTGTTTGTAGACGTCCTTGCCGAGGACGGTGCGCTTGTCGTGCAGCGTGATCACGACCCCCAGGATCTGGAGATTGGGATTGGGCCGGGCCTTGATCTTGTCGATCGTCTCGAGCAGGTCGTCGGTGCCTTCGAGGGCGAAGTAGGAGGATTGGATCGGGATCAGGATGTGGCTCGAGGCGACCATCGCGTTGACCGTGATCATCCCGAGGGTCGGGGGCGTGTCGATGAGGACGGCGTCGTAGGAGCGACGCACGGCGTCGATCTTGTCCCTCAGCCGAAAGTGGCCGTCGATCTCGCCCAGCAGCTTGGACTCGAGCTTGGCGAGCGAGATCCGGGCCGGGGCGATGTCGAGGTTCTTCATCCCCGACGGCCGAAGGATGTCCTTGAGCTTGACCTCGGCCTCGGTCAGGACGTCGAACATCGACTTCTCGACCGTGCGGCGGTCGAGGTAGGACATGGTGCTGTTGCCCTGCGGGTCGAGATCGATGAGTAGGGTCTTCATGCCCTTCTGGGCCATGGCGGCGGCGAGATTGATCGCCGTCGTGGTCTTCCCGACTCCGCCTTTTTGATTGGTAATCGAGATGATCACGGACCGGAGTATAGCTTTCGGCTCGCGGCTTTCAGCTCGCGCTTTCGGGGCGCCGCGATTGTCGGCGCGGAGTGTCGCGAGCGGAGGGCGGTTCGCCCTACATCCGATACTTGCCGAGCTCGTCGGGGCTCGCTTCCTCGAGCCACTTCTTGAGCCGGTCGGGGTCCTGATCGGAGTCGGAGCGGAGGTTGCGACTCTTCTCGAGCACCTCTTCCTCCACGAAGATCTCGGCCTGCGAGCGAAGGGCGAGCGCAATCGCGTCGCTCGGGCGGCTGTCGACCGAGAGCGAGGCGTCGCCGCGGGTCAGGTGGATCCGGGCGAAGAACGTGTTCTCGCGCAGATCGTTGATCACGATGCGATCGACCCGGGCGTCGAGCTCGGCCAGGAGGTTCTTCAGGAGGTCGTGCGTCATGGGCCGGGGGGTCGAGACCTTTTCCATCTCCAGGGCGATGGCATTGGCCTCGAAGATGCCGACCCAGATCGGCAGGAAGTGGCCCTTTTCCAGATCCCGAAGGATCACGACCGGCATGTTCGAAACCGGATCCATGAGAAGCCCTTTGATTTCCATCTTGATCATGGAGGTGGTCCTATGCGGCGAGGCGCCCCGTCAGCGAGTTGGGAAGTCCCCGGGTGATCCGGACGCGGACGTAACCACCCGGCGACAACGCGTCCGCCTGCCCGCCCGGGCTCCAGGTGCACGATGCGATTGCAGGCCGTTCGTCCCGTCGTCTGGCCGTGGCGGTTCCTGCCCTCGACCAGCACCTCGAACTCGCGGCCGACCAGGCGTCCGTTCTCCTCCCGCTGGATCTGAGTCTGGAGGTCGAGGAGGGTCTGAAGCCTTCGGGCGGAGGTCGCCTCAGGCACCTCGATCTCGCTTCCCCACCGGGCCGAAGCCGTGCCGGGCCGGGGCGAATAGCGGAAGCCGAAGAGGCTGGCGAAACGAACGTCTCGGACGAGCGCGAGGGTGTCCTCGAAATCCGCCTCGGTCTCGCCCGGGAAGCCGACGATGAAGTCGGAGGACAGGGCGATCCCGGGCATGCGCTGCCGGATGCGGTCGGCGGTCGCCCGGTACTCTCCCGACGTGTAGCGACGCTTCATCCGCGAGAGCACCCGATCCGAGCCGGATTGCGCCGGCAGGTGGAGGTAGGGCGCGAGGTTCCCGACTTCCGAGAGCGCCGCGAGCAGGTCGTCGTCGACCAACCGCGGATGGGACGTGAGGAACCTCAGGCGCCGAAGGCCCTCGACCCCCCCGACGCGGCGAAGGAGCTCTCCGAGCCCGAAGCCCTCGCACGGCTCGCGGTAGGCGTTGACCGTCTGGCCCAGGAGCGTGACCTCCGTGTACCCCTGTCCCGCGAGGTGGCGGATCTCCTCTACGATCTCCGCGGCAGCGCGGCTGCGCTCCCGTCCGCGGGTGAACGGGACGATGCAGAACGTGCAGTACTGGTCGCATCCCTCGATCACCGTGACGTAGGCCTGGAAGGGCGACTGGCGGCTGATCTGGCGGAACTGGTAGACCGGGTCTTCCTCCGGAAGGTCGAGCACCATGGCCCGGCGCCGCTCGGCGCGGACGGCGGCGACGAGCTCGCCGACCTTCTCGACCTGGCCGGTCCCCGCGACGAAGTCGACCCACGGCGCGCGCTCCAGGATCTCCGGCCCCGAGACCTGGGCGACGCACCCGGTCACGCCGACGACGAGGTCGGGGTCTTCCTGCTTGCGGCGAGCGAGGACCCCCAGCGCGCTGAAGACCTTGTCCTGGGCCTTCTCCCGCACGGCGCAGGTATTGAGGATGACGACCCTCGCCTCGGCCTCCCCCGGCGTTTCCGCCGCGCGTTCGAGCCCGAGGGCCTCGAGCTGGCCGCCCATGCGTTGTCCGTCGAGGACGTTCATCTGGCAGCCCCACGTCTCGACGCGGTACGTCTCGCGGCGCGGGAGCGCCGGAAGGCCCGGCGTCATTCCCGGATCCATCCCGGAAGGGCCCCGGCCTTGCGCGCCCGCTCGGGCAGATCGGCGAGGTTCTTCTCGGCCTCCGCGAGCTGGCGCTTGGCGGCGTCGAGATCGGACAGCGTCCGGTCCCAGGCGGGCTTGATCACGCGGTCCCGATACTGGCCGTCGTCCCAGGCGTAGAAGTCGTTCTCGAGCTTGCTGGCGGTGGCCGAGAGCTCCGCGACCCGCGCCCGGGCGTCCGCAACGGCCTTGCGGTCCCTGCGGGCGATCTCCTGCCACTCGGCCTCGCCCCCGGTCGGCGGGGCCCCGGAGGCGTCCGCCGACGGTTCCGGGCTCGCCGGTTGGCTGGCCGCCACCGGAGTCCGCGTCGGCAGGAGAGCCGAGGTCGAGACCTTCCCCTTGTCGGGATTCTTGACGAGGGACCGGTTGTCGATCGTGATCCCGCTCTTCTCGGAAGGCGACGCGGCCGCGCCGTCGCGCCCTTCCTGGGCCGCGCGGACGACATCGGACAGGCTCTGGCCTCCATCGGTGAGGGTCGGCGCGACGGGCGTGGACCGCGGCCGGCCGAAACCTCCCGAGAGCCTCGGGCGGGGCGTGGGCGTCGGCGTCACGGCGGCGAGCGCCGTCCCGGCGAGAAGCCACAGGGCGACTCCCGCGCGACGCTCGACCCGCGAGCCTCCGCCTCCCCCCGGTCTCGTCACGGCGCTGTCGTTCCCGCGCGCCCATAGGCGTCTTCGAGCCGGACGACGTCGTCGAGCTCGGGCGAGGAGACTTCCACGAGCACGCAGGGCTTCTCGGCGCGCATGCGGTGCCGCATTCCCGGGCGTGATCCGGAAGGCCTCGCCCCGGGAAAGCCTCATCTCCTGCATCTTCTCCGCGGTGCCCACGAGCAGAACGACCTCTCCTTCCAGAACGTAGAGCGTCTCGTCCTTTCTTTCATGGTACTGCAGCGACAGGCTGTGTCCGGGGCTGATGTGCAGGAGCTTGCCGGCGTAACGCTCGTTCTCCGCGAAGATCTCCTCGCGGCCCCAGGGCTTGGGCACGACCCTCATGGCTCACCTCCGAAAAGCCTCTCGACCTCCGAAGCCTCGGAGGCGCCGAGCGCCTTCTCCGCGAGCGCGCGCACCCGCGGGGTTTCGATCCGCAACAGGTTGTCCTTCACGGCGGGAATCGCGACGGGCGTCACCGAAAGGTCCATCACCCCGAGCCCGACGAGGACGGCGGCGCCGATCGGGTCGGCGGCGAGCTCGCCGCAGACGGCGACCGGACGGCCGGACGCCTGCCCGGCGTCCACGACCATCCGGATCATCCGCAGGATCGCCGGATGGAGCGGGCGATAGAGGTCGGCAACGTCGGGGTTGGCCCGGTCGACGGCGAGACCGTACTGGGCGAGGTCGTTCGTCCCGATCGAGAAGAAATCCGCCTCCGTGGCGAGACGGTCGGCCAGAAGCGCCGCCGAGGGCACCTCGATCATCACGCCGAGCTCCGGGATCGGCGAAAGCCCCGTGCGCGCGGCCGCCTTCTCGAGCGCCCGGCGGGCGGCCTTCAGCTCCGAGAGGGAGGTGACCATGGGCAGGAGAATGCGCAGCTTCCCCCGGCGCGCCGCCAGGCAGAGCGCGGTGAGCTGTTCCGAGAAGAGCTCGGGATGGGCGAGGCAGTAACGCAGCCCGCGCCGACCCAGGGCCGGGTTCTCACCCGGCGCCGGCCCGATGCCCTTCTCGCCGCCGAGATCGTACGTGCGAACGACGACGGGGTGCGGTGCGGCGGCCTCGAGGAGCGTTTCGTAGGCGTCGCGCTGCTCCTCCACCCCCGGGGAGTGCGGCAAGGCGCGAAGGTAGAGAAACTCGGAGCGGAACAGGCCGACGCCTTCGGCCCGAAATCGCTCGAGGGCCGGGATCTCTTCGAGAAGCTCGAGGTTGGCGCGCACGGCGATCCGGACGCCGTCTCCCGTCACGGCGGCGCGCGCGGCCCGGCCCCGCTGGCGGCGGCTCTTTTCCCTGGCCTCGCGGACGCGCTCGAGGCTCCGGCGAAGGACCGCTCGGGAGGGGTCGGCTTCGACGGTCCCGCGGTCCCCGTCGACCACGATCGCTCGCTCGGGCGAGACCAGCTCGCAGAGGTCCGGGATCCCCACGACCGCGGGAAGCCCGAAGGACCGGGCGATGATGGAGGCGTGCGAAGTGGGTCCTCCGCGCTCG
This sequence comes from uncultured Acidobacteriota bacterium, assembly GCA_963810205.1. Taxonomy (GTDB): domain Bacteria; phylum Acidobacteriota; class Thermoanaerobaculia; order UBA5066; family Gp7-AA6; genus DAHUXD01. Next base: position 122,329 of record CAWEMP010000016.1, on the reverse strand, counting down.
AGGGCGAGCCCGCGGACGCGCCGGGGATCGAGGCGCGCGGCGTCGACCGGCGAGAGCTCGTCGGCCACGAGGATCGAGCCCTGCGGCAGCTCCGCGGGCACGGGGCGTTCCCCGCCCGACAGGTGCGCTCCGATCTCCCGGGCGACGTCCGCGATGTCGGCCTCGCGCTCGCGCATCGCGGCCGAATCCGCCGCGGCCAGGCGGGTCCCGAGCTCGCGTGTGACCTCCGCCAGCGCCCACTCGGCGTTGACACGCTCGCGCCGGATGCGCTCGGCGATCGCTCCGAGAAAGGTCTCGTCTTCGGCGATCAGCCCGTGTGCCTCGAGGATGGCCGCGAGCTCCGAGCCCATGTCGCCCTTGGACTCGCGGGAGTGGCGCCCGAAATCCTCCGCGGCCTTCGCGGCGGCACGGCGCAGGCGCCGCTCCTCCCTGTCGAGCGCTTCCGGGGCGACAGCGCGCCGGAAGGCCGGGAGGCCGCCGAAGCGGATGATGACGGCCCGGCCCACGGCCACGCCCGGCGAAACGGAGAGCCCCTGCAACATGGCGGGCGACCGGCCCGGCTACTCTTCCTCGTCGAAGCTGCGCGCGATCAGGTCCTCGACCGCGGCGAAGGCGTCCCGCTCATCGGCGCCGGTGACCGCGAGCGTGATCCGCGTGCCCTGGGAGGCGGCGAGGAGCAGGATGCCGAGGATGCTCTTTCCGTCGACTTCCTCGCCGTTCTTGCGGATCTTGACCTCCGACTGGAATCGGCTGGCCGTCTGGACGAACTTGGCGGCGGCCCGCGCGTGGAGGCCGAGGCGGTTGCGGATGGCGAGTTCGCGTTCGATCACGGATCCTCTTTCTGCGAAACGACGACCGCGGCCCCGGAGGGCGCCGGCACCGCCTCCTCGGCGAGCAGGTCCGAGGCGACGTAGATCGAGCGCTGGCCCCGATCCTTCGCGACGTGGGCGACTTCGGTGACGGGGCGCCCGCTCTTCTGGAGCGAGGCGCACTTGAGGACCATCGGGAGGTTGACCCCGGTCACGATCTCGACCCGGTCCTTCGAGAGAAACGGCAGGGTGAGATTGGTCGGCGTGCCGCCGAACATGTCCGTCAGGATGACGGCCCCCTCTCCGGCGTCGGCCTCGGCGAGTCCGCGGCGGATCTTCTCGCGGGCGTCCTCCCCCGTCTCGCTCCACTCGAGGGAAACGGCCACGACGCGCTCGAGGCCGGGCTGGATGGTCAACGCGGCCGCGCGCAGCTCTTCGGCGAGCTTGCCGTGGGTGACGAGCAGAATGCCGATCATCGGGAAGGCTCCATTATCTCATTCGCGCGTGGCGTCGCGGTGGGACACGCGGACCGGGTATCCCTTCTCCTGGAGCCTTCCGGCGAGCTGTTCCGCGATGTAGACGGAACGGTGCTTTCCCCCGGTGCATCCGATCCCGATCGACAGATAGCTCTTGCCTTCCTTCTCGAAGCGGGGGACGAGGTAGTCGAGGAACTGCACCAGCCGATCCAGGAAGGCCGGCGTTTCGGGGTCCTGCTCGATGTAGGCCGCGACGGCGGGGTCCATCCCCGTCTTGCTTTTGAGCTCCGGCACGAAGTGCGGGTTGGCCAGGAAGCGGACGTCGAACAGCAGGTCGACGTCGTGCGGCGTGCCGAACTTGTAACCGAACGACGTCGCCGAGATCACCATGCCCGCGCTCTCGGGATCTCCGACGAAGGTTTTCTGCATGAAGGACCGCAGCTCGTGGACCGTCATCACGGAAGTATCGACGACGACGTCGGCGACGGCGCGGACTTCCTTCAGCATGGTTCGCTCGCTGCGGAGCGCCTCGAGAAGAGACTTCCGGCCGGCCAACGGGTGCGGTCGCCGCGTCTCCGAGAAGCGGCGGATGAGGGATTCCTCGGAAGCGTCGAGGAAGAGCAGGCGGGTGCCCGGGACGCGTCGGCGCAGGCGCGCCAGGATCTCGGGAAACCGCGTTGCGAAGTCGGGGTTGCGCACGTCGAGGATGATCCCGACCCGTTTCTTGCTGGTGACCTGGTCGATGAGCGGCTCGAGGAGCTCCAGCGGCAGGTTGTCGACGCAGAAATACCCCATGTCCTCGAGGCACTTGTTGACCCAGCTCTTGCCCGACCCCGAGAGCCCCGTCACGACGACGAGGCTCTCCGGCACGCTCGCCGGCGCGCCCCCCGGTGCGGTCCGGCTCATCCGCGCCTTTCTCCCTCGGACGAGGCGTTCTTGGCGATCTCCTCGTCGACGCGCCGCGCGAACTCCTTGGCCGCGTCGTAGCCCTGCGTCTTCAGGAGCTCGTTGCGGGCCGCGATCTCGATCAGCAGCGCCAGGTTGCGGCCCGAGGCGACGGGCAGGCGCAGGAGCGGCAGCTCACGGTCGAGGATCGCGTAGGACTCGCCGTCGAGCCCGAGGCGGTCGTACTTCTTGGCGGGATCCCACCGCTGGAGCTCGATGACCATCTCGATCGACTTGGAGCCCCGCACGGCGGAGACGCCGAAGAGGTGCTTGATGTTGATGATCCCGATGCCGCGCAGCTCCATGTGGTAGCGAATCATCTCGGCCGCTCGGCCGACGAGGGCGCCACTCGGGTAGCGGCGAATCTCGACGGCATCGTCGGCGACCAGCCGGTGTCCCCGGTGCACCAGGTCCAGCGCGCACTCGCTCTTGCCGATCCCGGACTCGCCCAGGAGGAGCACCCCCATGCCGTACACGTCCACGAGGACGCCGTGGAGCGTCGTCGAGGGCGCGAGGGAGTCCTCGAGCACCCGGGTGATCGACTGGATGACGACGGAGGTCGTCTTGTCCGAGACGAGCAGCGGGATCTTCCGGAGGCGGCACTCGCGGACGATGTCGCCGGGGGGCGACTGCCCCTTGGTGATCACGAAGGCCGCGACCGGGAGGGCGCAGATCGACTCGATGCGCTCCCGGCGCACGTCCTCGGGCATCGTGTCGAGGTAGTTGAGCTCGCTCTCGCCGAGGATCTGGATCCGCCCCGGCTTGATGTAGGGCAGGAACCCGGCCAGCGCCAGACCCGGCCGCTGAATTCGGCCCCAGGCGATCGGGCGATCGAACCCGGTCTCCCCCGTCACGACGCGCATCTCGAGCTCCTCGAGCTCGGGCGAGCGCAGGATCTCCGCGGTCAGCGAGACGGGCTTTCCCGTCGAGGGCCCGCTCACGACGGACCGCCCGCGACGGCTTCGGCGGAACGCAGCACCGCGTAGAGCTCGGCGGCGGATCCGGCACCGCGCAGCGCCTCGGCGATGCCGGGAACCCGCAACAGCCGCGAGACGCGCGCGACGGCCTGGAGGTGCGCAGCCGCGGCCACGGTGGGCGACACGACGAGGAAGACGAGGTCGACCGGGATGCCGTCGAGCGACCCGACGTCGACGGGCTGGGCGGTGGAGGCGAAGGCCACGACTTCGCCTCCGAGGGCGTCGAGACGGCAGTGCGGGATGGCGATGCCCCGGCCGACTCCGGTGCAGCCGTCGCGCTCGCGCTTCAAGAGACGCCCGAGGAGCTCGGTCGCGTCGCGGACCGCCCCCTGCGCGGCCAGCCGGTTCGCGAGCTCGCCGAACACGGCGTCGCGCGAGGCGCCCGGCAGGTGGAAGAAGACGAGACGGGGGTCGATCGACCCGTCATCCCGGGGCGCGGGCGCGTCGACGCCGTCCGCAGCTCCGATCAGCATTCCGGCACGATGAGCCCGAAGTCGCCGTCGCGCCGCCGGTACAGGACGGAGACGCGGTCGTTGGACGGGTCTCGAAACACGAGGACCTCCTGCCCGGAGGACTCGAGCGCCAGCGCGGCCTCGTCGACGCCCATGGGCTTGGCCGCCGGGGACCTCATCCGCACGACGCGGGTCGGGGCGGGCGAAGCCGGTGCCGGCGCGGCGGCGAGCGCGAGGGGCTCGTTGCGCCAGCCTTTGGGAAGGAAGCGTTTCCAGGTTCGGTGCTTGCGGTCCCGGCGTTTCTCGGTGTCCCGCATCGCCTGCGCATCGATCTTCTCGAAGGCGGCCGCGACGGCCGCGCGAGGATCCGCGGTCTCCTCCTGCGCCTTCCAGCGCCGGCGCCGGTGGATCGCGATGATCTCGGCGCCGAAGCGGTGCTTCTCGTGCGAAAGGACGACGCGCACGTCGGCCGGGCCGCCCAGGTGGCGCTCCAACCGCTGCGTCCGCTCCTCCGCCAGCTCCTTCAGGGACGGGGTCACCTCCACGTTGCGTCCGGTGCATTCGACAGCCATCGCGTGCCCTCCTAAAAGTTCTGTTTCCGCTGGGAGGAGGAAGGGATGCGCAGCTCCTCGCGGTACTTCGCAACGGTGCGGCGCGCGATCTGGATCCCCTCGGCCCGGAGCTTCTGCATGATCCGCGCGTCCGAGTGCGGGTGCCGGCCGTCCTCGTCCTGCACGATCCGGGAGATCTTGTTCTTGATCGAGAGCGAGGACACGTCGTCCCCGGTCGAGGAGTCGATCCCGCTGTGGAAGAAGTACTTCATCGGGAAGAGGCCGCGCGGGGTGTGGATGTACTTGTTCGAGACGACGCGCGAGACGGTCGACTCGTGCATCCCGATGTCGTTGGCCACGTCGCGGAGCACCAGCGGCCGGAGGTGCTCGATGCCGTGGTCGAGGAAGGCGCGCTGGTGGCGCACGATGGAGTCGGCCACCTTGTAGATCGTCCGCTGGCGCTGGTCGAGGCTCTTGATGAGCCAGATCGCCGAGCGCATTTTGTCCTTCAGGTAGTTGGCGGCCTCCGCGCCGATCGCGCCGTTGCCGCTGCGCAAGAGCTTGCGGTATGCCGCCGAGATCCGGAGCTTGGGCAGCCCGTCCTCGGAGAGCTGGATGACGTACTCGTCGCTGATCTTGCGGACGAAGACGTCCGGTTCGACGTAGATCGTGCGATCGCTCGAGTACTTGCGGCCCGGCTTGGGCTCGAGGTTCTTGATGATCTCGAAGGCCGCCTGGATCTCGGACAGGCCGACGCCGAGCGTCTTGGCGAGGGGCGCGAACTGCCGGTTCATGAACGCCGGCCAGTGCTCGCGGATGATGGTCTCGATCAGGGGGTTCTCGATCCCGAGGGACTTCAGCTGCAGGAGCAGACAGTCGGGCAGGTCGAAGGCCCCCACCCCGGGCGGGTCGAGCGACCGCAGGAGCGCGAGCGCCGCCTCGACGTCCACCTCGTTGTCGTAGTGCGCCGCGCGGATCTCTTCGCGAGAGACCTGCAGGTACCCGTCCTCGTCGACGTTGCCGGCGAGGTACGCGGCGATCTCCCGCACCGCGGGAGTCGCCTCGGACATGGAGAGCTGCCAGGAGAGATGCTCGGGCAGCCCCTCGGGCCGCGTGAGGACGTTCTCCAGCGAGAACTCCTCGGGCTCCTCCTGATACTGGCGCGGGTTGTAGGCGGAGTCGAGGTAGTCCTCGAAGTAGGAGTTGAAGTCGATTTCCTCGAAGGAGTCGCGCTCCTTCTCGGCGGGGGCGGAGGCATCGGACGGCGGGGCGTCCTCGGTCTGGCGCTCCGGGTCGGCGGCCGCCTCGGGCTCGGCCAGCTCGTCCTGCTCCTCGAGAACGGGGTTCTCGACGACTTCCTGGGTGAGAACTTCCTGCAGCTCGAGCCTCGACATCTGCAGCAGCTTGATCGCCTGCTGCAGCGATGGCGTCATGACCAGACGCTGCGACAGCCTCAGGTTGAGCTTCTGTTCCAGGGCCATAAAGACACCGGCTCAGTGAAGCCGGAAACTCTCTCCGAGATAGATCTTTCGAACAGCGGCGTCGCTCGAGAGAGCAAGAGGCGTGCCCGAGCGAAGGATCTCTCCCCCGTGAATTATATAAGCCCGGTCCACGATCGACAAAGTCTCCCGCACGTTGTGGTCGGTTACGAGAACGCCGATGCCCGAAGAGGCCAGCCGGCGCACGATCTCCTGGATGTCGAGCACGGCGATGGGATCGATTCCGGCGAACGGCTCGTCCAGCAGAAGGAAATAGGGAGAGAGCACGAGGCTCCGGGCGATCTCCACCCGCCGCCGCTCCCCGCCCGAGAGCGTGTAGGCGCGGTGGCGGCGGAGCTTTTCGAGGCCGAATTCCGCGAGCAGTGCGTCGCAGCGCTCGGCGCGCTCCCGGGGCGAGAGCTCGAGCGTTTCGAGGATCGCGAGGAGGTTCTCCTCGACCGTCATCTTCCGGAAGACCGACGGCTCCTGGGGAAGGTACGAGATGCCGGCCCGCGCGCGCTCGTACATGGGCAGGTCCGTCAGGTCGCGGCCGCCCAGACGCACGACACCGGTGTCGGGCGCGACGAGTCCGACGACGATCGAGAAGGTCGTCGTCTTGCCGGCGCCGTTGGGTCCGAGGAGACCCACGATCTCGCCCGAGGCGACCTCGAGCGAGACACCGCGCACGACCGCCCGTCCGCCGTAAGCCTTGGCGAGGCCTTCGGCGGAGAGGACCGGCCGGTCTCCGGATCTCGGAACGCTCTGGGTCAATCTTTCTGTGTCCGGTGAATCGTTTCCGTCTTGCCGCCTTCGGGCGCGGTGATCTCGACGCTACGCCCGCGGTCGGTAATCGTCAAGATGGCGCCCGCCACCTGGTTGCCCCCGGAGTCGGTGACGCGGGCGGGCGACCCCCACAGAACCGTCTTTCCCTGCCCCGGCGAGTCGAGCGCCTTCTCGGCCTCGGCCGACCGGCCCACGGTTCGGTCCGTCATCCGGACGTTGCCGGAGATCTCGACGCTCTCGACCTGGCCGTCCGCGTCGAGCCAGACCGTCGATTCGCCGCCGGTCGACCGCCACCCTCCGCGCGTCACGCCCACGCCGCCTTCGAAACGGGCGCTGCGGTCCGAGTCCCGGTAGAGCAGGCGACTCGCCGTGATGACCGACGCCGGACGCGCGGGGGCGCCCGCCGCCTTGCCCGGTGCGGGGGCCATCACGGTACGCACCTGTCCATCGGCGCGCACCGTCCGGTCGGCGTCGGACAGCGTGATGCCGTCGGCGAAGAGAGACGAGTCGTCCTGCCACAGCGTCGCCGAGCCCGTAAGCGTGGCGAGACGGTTCGCGTCCTCGAGGACGATTCGGTCCGCCTTGGCAAACGTCGGTTTCTTCGGATCGCCGAGAAAGCCGGCGCGGTTCACCTTCTTCTGGGCGTCGGGGCTGAAGACCGCGCGGGCCCGCCCCTCGCCGCGCGCCGTCTGCCGGGCTCGGTCGAGCTCGATCGAGTCGGCGGAGAGCTTCGAGCCCGCACTGTCGACCCGGGCGGACTGTTTCGCGTCGCCGGTCAGGACCCAGACGTCGCCCGGCGGGAGCTGCACCGCGCGCGCGGCCTGACCGCTGCGTCCGTCGGCTTCCATGCGGACGTCGCCCTCGAGGACGGCGTTCCGGGCAGACCCGTCGGGTCCGAAAGCGAGACTCCCCTGCCGCGCGATGGCGTGACCGTTCGGGAAGTCCACGCGGACGTCGCCGGCCGCCGAAGCCGACGAGGCCTCGCCGTTCTCGAAACCGATCTCGATCCGCCGCGCCGTCAGGCGGCGAACCGTCTCCGACAGCATCGCCGGCGCGCCTTCGAGGAGCACGGACCGCGTCTTGCCGGCGGCGTCGAAGGCGAGGGTCGCCTGGTCTCCCGAGTAGGGCCGTTCCGCCGTCGGGCCCGGGCCCCCGGTCGCCACAGCCGGGCCGTGCGAAGCCGCCAGGGTGCCCCGGACGTTGCCCGTGACGTGCGCCGAAGCCGGGCGGCCCCCTTCGGGCGCCATCTGCAGCTCCAGCCGGTCCGCGGCCAGGCGATCGCCGCGCGCAGAGGCGCCGTCGACGAACTCGAGCTCGATCGAGCCGGAGTCACGGCGATACAGACCTTTCCGCGCGGTGAGACGCGACAACGCTCCATCGCCGGCTTCGGTCGCGGATCCCTCGACCGGGCCCGCAAAACGCACGATCCGTTCCGCGAGGTCGTAGGTCGCCGACGGCGCGGTGAACCGGGTCGCGCCCTGCGTGAACGAGACCCTTCCCGGGGCTTCCAGGAGCCGCGTCCTCGGACGGAAGACGATCTGTTCGGTCGTGGCGCTCGATCCGTCGCGGTCCGCCCAGCGGACGTTCCCGGAAAGGCGCGATTCCCGGGTGCGTTCGTCGTAGTCGGCCCGGTCCGAGTGGACGGTCACGGGCGGCCCGTCCTCCGGAAACACGGTCAGCTCGACCCGTTCCCCCGCGTAGAGATTCGGGGCGAGACCCGCGGCCGGCCCGTAACCGACGGTGCGGTCGGCCTTGATTCGCATGAGGGGCTTGCCTCCCACCGACTCGGTGAAATCGAAGCCCTCGAGAAGCGTGGTCGCTTCGCCCGACGCCTCGGGCGCTGGCGGGATCTCGCCGCGCGGACGGGCCGCGGGCCGGCGCCCGGAGCGGAAGGACACGGCGAGCACGACGAGGAAGATCGCCGCGCACGCGACCACGACGAGCTCGAGTCGGCGGCGCGGCCTCACGGCGCCGCCGCTTCCGGCCGCGCGGCGAGGATCTCGGCGCGAACCGCGAATTCGCGGCGGCTCTCGACGCGGTACAGAACGTCCATGGGGTCGGCGCGCCCGGTCAGCGCCGAAAGCGCGGCGTCCGGCCTCCACGCGATCGCTCCGATCGTCCGGGGCCCCGAGGAAAGGCGGCCCCGCAGGCCCGAAGCGCCGACGGGCACGAAGGCTCCGGCGGCGCGCACGCCCCGAGCCAGGAACACGGGCGGCGGGTTGCCGGCGCCGTGGGGCTCGAGTCTCGCGAGCTCGGCGCAGAGGTCGGCGTCGAGCGCATCGAGCGGAAGCTCCGCGTCGACCTCCTCGACGCGTTCGAGCGTGTCCGGCGCCACCCGGGCGGCGAAGAGCTCCCGGGCGTCCTGACGAAAGGCGTCGAAGCGGCCGGCCGGGAGGCTGCCCCCCACGGCCTGGCTGTGGCCGCCGAAGTCCGTGAAGAGATGCGCGATCTCCGACAGCATGGCATGCAGCGAGACTCCGGGGATGCTCCTCCCGGATCCGCTCGCGCGGTCCTCGTGGATTCCGAAGAGAAGGACGGGGCGGTGGAACTCCCGCGCCAGCCGGGAGGCCGCGATCCCCAGAACGCCGCGGTGCCACCCGGGATCGGCCTCGATCAGTATCGCCGCGCCGGGAGTGTCCGGGTCGGCTTCGATCCGGGCACGCGCCTCGTCGACGACCCGGCGCTCCAGGGCCTGCCGCTGCGTGTTTCCGGCCGAGAGCTCGCGCGCGACGGCCGCCGCGCGGGCGGGGTCCCGTTCTTCGAAGAGCGAGAGCGCCAGCATCGCGGTGTCGATGCGACCCGCGGCATTCAGCCGGGGGCCGATCCGGAACGCGACGTCCTCCGAGGTCGGCGCCGCGCCGGGCGGCAGGCCGGCTTCGGCGAGGAGCGCCCGGATTCCGGGCGCGCGCGCGTCCGCCAGGGCCGCCAGACCGGCGGCGGCGATCGAGCGGTTCTCCCCCGAGAGGGGCACGAGGTCCGCGATCGTTCCGAGGCAGGCCGCCCGCAGGAGCGATTCGGGTGCGAGCCGAACGCCCGCCTGGCGGGCCACGGCCTGCGCGATCTTCATCGCGATGCCGGTCGCGGCCAGTTCCTTCTCGGGATACTCGCAGCCGGGCTGCTTCGGGTTGACGACGATCGCTCCCGCGGGCAGCTCCGACGGAACGAGGTGATGGTCGGTGACGATGACCTCGACGCCGGCCGCGCGCGCGACCGCGACGCCCTCGACCGCCGTGATGCCGCAGTCGACCGTGACGATCGCGGCCGGGGAAAGCCCCTCGATCACCCGACGAACGGTCTCGGGCTTGAGGCCGTAGCCGTCGCGCAGCCGGTGCGGAATGAAGGCCGCCGCCTCCGCGCCGGCCCGGCGCAGCGCCGCTCGCAGCTGGGCCACGGCCGTGACGCCGTCGACGTCGTAGTCTCCGAAGACGACGACCCGTCCGCCGCGGCGGGCCGTGGACACGAGGAGGTCCGCCGCCGCACCGACGTTGAGCATGCGCTCGGGATCGTGGAAGGGCCCGTCCCGGGGCGAAAGAAACACGCGCGCCTCGGAAGCGTCGCGCACGCCGCGCTGGAGCAACAGCCGCGCGAGGAGGCTGGAGATGCCCGCTTCGCGGGAGAGTCGTTGAGCCCCGGCTGCGTCCTCGCCGGCCAGCCGCCACGTCGCCATTCTCGGGATCGTCGCCGCCCGGCCGGTCACTTCGTGTCCTCGCGCGTCCGGCGCGACGCTCACGGGGCCGCGGCGGTTTCGAACCGGCCGAGCGCGCGCAGGCGCCGGTAGCGGCGCTCGCGGCGTTCCTCCGCCGTCAGGTCGGCGACGTCGCGCAGGTGACGCTCGATCGCCTCGCCGACCGCGGCCGAGGCGCCGGCCGGATCGGCGTGCGCGCCGCCCGGGGGCTCGGGCACGATCTCGTCGATGACGTCGAGCTCGGCGAGGTCCTTCGCGGTCAGCTTCAGGGCCTCGGCCGCGTCCTTCTTGCGAGCCGCGTCCTTCCAGAGAATGGCCGCGCAGCCTTCCGGGGAGATGACCGAATAGATCGAATGCTCGAGCATCAGGACGCGGTCGCCGATGCCGAGCGCGAGGGCTCCTCCCGACCCGCCCTCGCCGGTCACGGCGATCACGATGGGCACGTGGAAGCGCGCCATGGCCCGCAGGTTGACGGCGATCGCCTCGGCCTGTCCCCGCTCCTCGGCGTCGATGCCGGGGTAAGCGCCGGCCGTGTCGATGAAGGACAGGATCGGGCGGCTGAATTTCTCGGCGAGCTCCATCACGCGCAGGGCCTTGCGAAATCCGTCCGGGCGCGGCATTCCGAAGTTGCGGCGGATTTTCTCCTTGGTGTCCCGGCCCTTCTGGTGGCCGACGACCGCGACCGGCCGCCCGCGAAACTGGCCGAACCCGGCCACGACGGCGGGGTCGTCGGAAAACTTCCGGTCGCCGTGGAGCTCGACGAAGTCGGTCAGCAGCGCCTGGATGTAGTCGAGGGTGTAGGGCCGGGCGGGGTGGCGGGCGACCAGGGTCTTTTGCCAGGGGGTCAGGCTCGAATAGATCTCGCGGGAGACCCGATCGAGCTTCTCGCGGAGCTTCTCGATCTCCCGCCGGTGCCCCGCATCGTCGGGGAGCGCCGAAAGCTCCTCGATCCGGCGGCGCAGCCGAATGATGGGCTCTTCGAAATGGCCGTTCTCGGCGTTCACGGGCTGATTGTACCGGCTCGGGGGCCTACATCAGGTCCTGCGGGTCGACGTCCACGGCGATCTGCACCCCCGCCGGCGAGCGGTCCGGGACGGCGCTCTCGAGCGCGTCCAGAACGGCCCTCCGGTCGGCCGCGCGCACCAGGATCTGGAACCGCCAGCGCCCCTGGAGCCTTTCGAGCGGGGCCGGGGCCGGGCCCGAGATCCGGAGCTCTCCCCCGCCCGCGCGCAGCGCCGCGCCCAGCTCGCGCGCCGCGGCCTCGGCACGATCCTGGCGGCTCGAGGAGACGAGGATCGCGGCGAGCTCGCAGAACGGCGGATAGAAAAATGCGCGGCGGAACTCGAGCTCCTGCCGCGCGAACCTCTCGGAGTCGTGCCGGGCGGCGAGCACGATCGCGGGGTGCGTCGGGTGAAAGGTCTGGACGTGGACCGTTCCGGGGGAATCCCCGCGTCCGGCGCGTCCGGCAACCTGGGCCAGCAGCTGAAACGTCTTCTCCGCGGCGCGGAAGTCGGGAAACTGCAGCAGCGTGTCGGCCGAGAGGACGCCGACGGCGGTCACTGCCGGGAAGTCGTGGCCCTTGGCCACCATCTGGGTTCCGATCAGACAGGCGGCACGCCCCGACTGAAAGTCCTCGATGACCGCCGCGGCGCCCCGCCGGCGGGCCGTGTCGCGGTCGAGAACGACTTGCGCCACCCCCGGGAAGAGCTCGGCGAATCGCTCGGCCACGCGCTCGGTGCCGGCGCCGATCGCTTCGAGCAGCCCTCCGCCGCATTCGGGGCACCGCACCGGCCGCGGCACGCGCTCGCCGCAGTAGTGACAGACGAGCCGGCGCCCGCGATCGTGGACCGTCCTCGCCACGCTGCAGCGCGAGCATCGGAAGTCGTGGCCGCAGTCCCGGCAGAGGAGGAACGGCGCGAAGCCGCGGCGCGGCTGGAGAAGGATGGCCTGCTCGCCGCGGGCGAACGCCTCGCGCAGCCGCTCGACGAGCGGCTGCGAAAAGAGCGTCACGCCCTTCTCCTCGGGCCGGGCCGCCTCGTGCCGCAGGTCCACGATCGAAACCGACGGCAGCGGCCGCGAGGCGATGCGTTCGGGCAGCGTCAAGCGCGCCAGGCGCCCGCGGTCGGCGGCGTGGACGGCCTCGACCGAAGGGGTCGCGGACCCGAAGACGAGCGCCGCGGAGTTCTCTCGCGCGCGCAGCGCGACCACGTCGCGGGCGTCGTAGCGGGGCGCTTCGCGCTGCTTGTAGGAGGAGTCGTGCTCCTCGTCGACGATGAAGAGGCCGGGGTCGGTCACGGGCGCGAAGGCCGCCGAGCGGGGGCCGATGACGGCGAGCGCGTCGCCCGCGCGAACCCGGTCCCAGGCTTCGGCCCGCTCTCGCTCCGAGAGGGCCGAGTGCAGCACGGCCGCGCGCTCGGGGAACTGCCTCCGGAGCTCGCGGGCGAAGACCGGGGTGAGCGAGATCTCCGGCACGAGCCAGATCGCGCCGCGCCCCGAGTCGAGCGCCGCGCGAATCGAGCGCAGATAGACCTCCGTCTTGCCGCTGCCGGTCACGCCCTGGAGGAGCGCCGGAAAGTAGCGGCGCTCCTGGATCGCCGCGGCGAGGGCCCGCAAAGCGGCGGCCTGGGGCTCCGTGAGGGCGAAGGTTGTCGGGCCGGGCCCGGCACCGGCGGGAGGGCGTTCGTCGCGCCGCTCCTGCTCGAAGGGCCGCAACAGGCCGCGGCCCGCCAGGGTGCGCAGCACCCCCGTTCCCGCGCCCGTAGCGAGGCGGATCTCGGCCGAGGTGGCGGCCCGGCCGATCGAGTCGAGGTAGCCCATGACCTGCCGCCCCCGGCGGCTTCGCGCCAGCGCGCGCTCGCGTTGCCCGGGATCGAGCGAACTCGCGGCCCACGCCGTCTCCGCGCGCGCGGCCGGGCGCCGGATCGCCGCCACGGGGCGGACGAGGCCGCCCTCCTCGAGGCGCCGGAGCGCGTCGAGGCGCGGGCGTCCCTCTCCCGGAAGATCGACGACCCGCACCGACTCGCCCGACGCGAGCCGATCGAGAATCGCGCTCTCTTCGGGCGACTGCCGCGGGGAGGCGAGGATCCCGGAGTCGGTGATCCGGTAGCGGACCGCCCCCGACGCCGGAAGCCGCGCGGGGAGCGCGCTCTTGAGGACCTCGCCGATCGAGGCGAAGAAGCGATCGGCCACGCGGCCGGCCGTCGCGAGCAGCTCCGCCGGACACACCGGCTCCGCATCGAGCACTTCGAGAATGCCGCGCTCGCCGCCGGGCGCTTCCGGCCCGCCGTCGGCCAGGGTCACGCCGGTCAAGACCCGCTCGCCGAAGGGGACCCGGACCCGCACCCCCGGGGCCGGCACGGGTAGCCCCGCCGGTACGGAATACGTGAAGCTCTGACGCAGCGGCAGCGGGAGCGCGACGGAAATCCGGCGGACCGACTCGGTCAAATCTGGGCCGCCGGGGGCGAGGGCGGCTCTTCCGGGGTGTCGCGGACGAAGACGTGCAGGCGGCGCTCGGGGTCCCAGCGATAGCGGCGCGTCGCGTCGTCGTCCATGTCGGGCGTGACCACGATGGAGTCGCGGTCGAGCGACAGGTCGCCGTCCGAGAGCGAGATGTCGCGTTCGAGAAAGACGCCCGGCGCGAAGGCGCCGCTCGCCTGCCCGGAGAAGACCGCGATGGAGAACCACGGCGCGTCCCGGTCGGAGTCGCGCCGCACGAAGGCGAGAACGAAGTCGAGCAGGCCGTCGTCGTTCACGTCCCCGCGCACGAAGTAGGGATGGTAGACGCCGTACATCCCCGCCACGTCCTCGGAGGCCTCGTCCCGGCGCCGGTCGTCATCCGCGGCGAGCCGCAGATCCGGGTTGGCGCGGAGGAACGCCGCGACGGCGGTCTTTTCCGCGGCCCGGAAGTCGTAGCCGGAAGCGTCCGCGCTCGCCGGGGCCCGGGCGGGGCGCGTCGGTTCCGGCGGCTGCGCGGAGGCCGGCTCGGCCACCTCCCGGCGCCGGCAGGCCGTCCCCGCGAGGAGCAAGCCGAGCGTCGCGGCCCGGGCGAAACGCGTGGTCATCGTGCGAGGGCCGATTCTACGGCAGGCCCCGCCGGCTGTGAGAAGATCCCGCCGATTCCATTCCAGAAGGAGGATGTTCATGATCAGCTGGCCGCAGGATTTTGCGACCAATTTCCAGTTTCTCCTGCGCTGGGTGCACTTCCTGGCGGGCATCACCTGGATCGGCATGCTCTACTTCTTCAACCTGGTCAACGTCCAGTTTCAGAAAGAGATCGACGCCGCGACCAAGGGCAAGGTCAACCCGATCCTCATGCCGAAGGCGCTCTTCTGGTTTCGCTGGGGCGCCATGTTCACCTGGTTCTCGGGGTTCATCTACTACTTCCTCCTCGTCGGCACGGAGCCGGCCGGCCACAAGCCGCTGGCCTACTTTCTCATCGGCTGGTCGATCGCGTTCGTCGTCGTGTCGGCCCTCTACCGCATGGCGATCGCCGGCGGCCCGCTCAAGGACGGCCGGGTGCTCGCGATCGTGATCGCCGTCATCGTCGTCTTCATCGGCTACGCCACGGCGCTGATGGCCCAGCAGGCGGGCTCCTCGAGCCGCACGATCTCGATCATGATCGGCGGCGGCCTCGGCACGATCATGTTCTTCAACGTCTGGATGATCATCTGGCCGCTCCAGAAGAAGATCATCGCCGCGACGAAGGCGACCGCCGAGACCGGCGCGCCGGCTCCCGCCGACATGCCGAAGTGGGCGCGGCGCGCGTTCCTGGCCTCGCGCACCAACGCCTGGCTCTCGATTCCGATGCTGTGGTTCATGGGCGCCGCCAGCCACTTCCCGATGTTCTCGACGCTCGAAAAGGTGGCCGCGCCCTAGAGCGCCCGGGTCGACCGGCTCTCGGACGGGCGGCCGCCGGGCCGCCCGTTTCACTTTCCGGCCAGGAAGTCGCGGACGAGCTTCATGTCCTCCCAGACGTCCTTCTTGCGCTCCGGCGAGCGCAGCAGAAACGCCGGGTGAAACGTCGGCATCACGCGCGTCCCGCGCGCCGTGCGCCAGCGGCCGCGCAGGCGGCCGATCGGCTCGTCGGTCTCGAGGATCGCCTGCGCCGCGAACGTCCCGAGCGTGACGATGGCCTTCGGAGCGATCAGCCGGATCTGCTCCTCGAGAAACGGGATGCAGGAGGCGACTTCGTCGGACTCGGGATTGCGGTTGTTGGGAGGGCGGCACTTGAGCACGTTCGCGATGAATACGTCCTCGCGCTTCATGCCCATCGCCTCGATGATCTTGGTGAGGAGCTGGCCGGCCTTGCCGACGAAGGCCAGGCCCTGCTCGTCCTCGTCGCGGCCGGGGGCCTCGCCGACGAACATGAGCTTCGCGTTCGGACTGCCCTGGCCGAAGACGATGTTGGTCCGCGTCTTCGAGAGCTTGCAGCGCGGGCAGCCCTCGAGGAATTTCGAAAGCGCCGCCAGGTCCGGCATCGTGCCCGGCGACACGGCCCCGGGCGCCGGGAACGGCCGGCCTCTCGAGAAAGACGTCCGTCACGCCGATGTCGCGGAAGAACTCGAGCTGCCGGCGCGAATCGTCCACGCCGCGAGTCTATAGAATCGCCCGCGTGACCGCCCCGACGTTCGAGCGCGCGAAGGCCCGCTATCGCGACGCCGCGGTGGCGGAGGGCTACGACTCGTGGCGGTACGAAACCGCACGCGGCCGCCGGCGCAACGCCCGCGATCTCGCCGCCATCGGCCGGGCGCTGGACGAGGCCGAGCGCCGCGGCTCGCCCGTCCGGTCCGCGCTCGACCTGCCCTGCGGGACCGGGAGGCTCGGCCCGCTGCTCGCGCAGCGGCGGATCGCGGCGTCGGGCGCCGACGTCTCGGTCGAGATGATCCGCGTCGCCCGCCGCAAGCTCGGACGCGGCTTCCCGGTCTTCCAGTGCAGCGCCGACGCGATCCCCCTTCCGGACCGGTCGCTCGACGCCGTGTTCGCCATCCGCTTTCTCTTCCACCTGGACGGCGAGGGCCGGAATCGCGTCCTCACGGAGATGGCGCGGGTGTCGCGCCGGTGGGTGATCGCCGACATCCGCCACCGCTACAACGCTGCGATGGCTCGGCTGGAACCTCCGTCGGGCGGTCGGCCTCCTGCCCCGCATGCAGCACCGCTTCTCCCGCGAAGGGTTGCGCGCGGAGATGTCCGCCGCCGGCCTGACCGTCCGGGGGATCTACCCCTCCCGGCGCTATCTCTCCGGCTGGCTGTCGGACAAGTGGACGGTGCTCGCCGAGCGGTCGGCTCCCTGAGTTCGTCGCTCCGCGGCCAGGGCGTCGAGGATCTTCTCCGCGACTTCGCGCTTCCCGCGCCGGGAGACGAACTGCCGGTCGCCCGCGCCCGAGAGGATCAGGACCTCGTTCTCGGTGGCGTCGAAGCCGATGCCCTCGCGTCCGACGTCGTTGACGACGACGAGGTCCGCGCCCTTCTCTTCCATCTTGCGACGCCCGCGCGCCTCGAGGTCCTCGGTCTCTGCGGCGAAGGCGACGACGGTCTGGCCACGGCGGAGCGGCCGGAGCGACGCGAGCAGGTCGCGGCCCGGCGCGAGGCGGAGGCTCTTCTCTCCGTCGGCTCGATGGAGCCGGCGGCCGCTCGCTTCGGGGATGAAGTCGGCCACAGCCGCGGCCATCACGAGGCCATCGCACTCGGGGAACTCGCGGACCAGGATCGCGGCGAGCTCATCGGCGGTCTCGAAGCGCAGGACCCGCACGGCCTCCGGAACCGGCAGGCCGGTCGGCCCCGACGCGAGGGTCACGCTCGCCCCCCGGTCGCGCGCGGCCTCGGCGAGCGCGTAGCCCATTTTCCCGCTCGACCGGTTCGAGAGGAAGCGGATGGGATCGATCGGCTCCCGCGTCGGGCCGGCCGTCACGAGCAGTCGCATCCCGGCGAGGTCCCGGTGACCGCCCGTCGCGATCCGCCAGGCGTCCGCGACGATCGCGTCCGGCTCGGCCATGCGCCCGATGCCGCTCTTTCCCGAGGCCAGCGGGCCGCTTTCGGGCCCGATCGAGCGGACTCCGCGGGAGGCGAGGATCTGCACGTTCCGGCGGACCGCCTCGTGGCCCCACATCGCCGATTCCATCGCGGGTGCCACGAGCACCGGTCCCCGGTGCGCGAGAAAATACGTGGACAGGAAATCGTCGGCGAGCCCCTGCGCGAACTTGCCCAGCGTGTGTGCGGTGGCCGGCGCGACGAGGAGCAGATCGCACTCATCGGCGAGCGCGACGTGGTCGACCGCGGGCGAGTTCCCCGCGCCCCAGACCTCCGTGTGCACCTCGTGGCGCGAGAGGACGGCGAACGTCAGCGGGGCGACGAACTCGCGGGCGCCGCGCGTCATCGCGACGCGCACGTCGGCGCCGCGCGAGGTCAGGCCCCGGAGGATTTCGACGGCCTTGTAGGCGGCGATGCCCCCGCTGACGCCGAGGAGGATGCGCGGGGGCCTGCTCATGGGAGCCCGGGCGGAGGGGCTAGCGGGCCGCCTCTTCCTCGACCAGATCGCCTTCGAGCTGTTCTTCGCCGGGCTCTTCGAGCACGCCGCCTTCCTGTCCGAGTCCCCAGCGGATTCCGTCCGACTCGAACTCCGCCGCGGCGAGGCGCGTCGGCTTGAGCGGCCGGTCGGTCTCGATCTTCGGGCGCGCGCCCCGCATGAGCTGCTCGGCGCGGCGGGCGATGAGAAGCACGAGGCGGAACTTGCTGTCCACACCGCTGGGCATGTGCTGAATCATGGTCAAGTAACCTCTTCTATTTCTATCGGAAGTCTTTGCGCAGTCGCTCGAGGACCCGCGCCTGCCGCGACGGTGTCAGCCTCGCGGCCCGGACCACGGATTCTAGCTCAAGACCCGCCCGATCCAGATCATCATTCACGATAACGTATTGAAACTCCTCGGCTTGCGCGACTTCCTTGGCCGCGTTGATGAGACGTTTTCGGATGGCGTCTTCCCCGTCGAGCCCCCGTTTTCGCAGCCGCCGTTCGAGCTCCTCGGCCGAGCTCGGGACGATGAAGATCGAGATCGCCTCGGGATGGGCCTCGCGGATGTCGCGGGCCCCCTGCACGTCGATGTCGAGGACCACGTCCTCGCCAGCCGCCAACCGCGGGAGCACCTCGGACCGGGCGGTCCCGTAGAAGTTGCCGTGCACCTCGTTGTGCTCGAGGAAATCTCCGTGGCGAGCCATCTTCTCGAACTCGCCGGCCGAGACGAAGTGGTACTCCCGGCCGTTCTGCTCTCCTTCGCGCATCGGGCGCGTGGTGTGCGAGACGGAGAAGCGGAGCGGTTCTCCCGGAGGCCTGGCCAGGAGGCCCCGGATGAGTGTCGTCTTGCCGCCGCCCGAGGGCGACGAGACGATGAAGAGGTTGCCGCGCGGCGCCGTCATTCGACGTTCTGGACCTGTTCGCGGATCTTCTCGACCTCGGCCTTCATCTCGAGGATCTCGCGGGTCGAAGCGAGGTCCCGGCTCTTCGAGCCGAGGGTGTTGAGCTCTCGCAGGATCTCCTGCGTGAGGAAGTCGAGCGTCTTGCCGACGGCCTCCGGCGGCTTTGCGAGCAGGCCGTCGAACTGATTGAGATGGCCGCCGAGTCTCTGGAGCTCCTCGGCGACGTCGGCGCGATCGGCCGCGAGGGCGACCTCCTGTTCGAGGCGGCCCGGATCGATCGGCGCGTCGGGAAAGAGCGTGCGAACGCGCTCGCGCAGCGTCGCCGCGAGATTGCGCGCGATTTCCTCCCGGCGGCTCCCGAGCACGGCGGCCTTCGCCCGCAGAAGGGCCACCCGCGGCGAGAGGTCCGCCGAAATGGCGGCACCCTCCGACTCGCGCATGGCCACCAGCGATCGGGCGGCGCTCCGGGCGAGGGCCTCGACGGCGGCGACCTCTTCCGCCAGGAACGCGTCCTCCGGCGTCTCGATCGTGACGATCTGGGGAACGGCGAGGAGGTCCCGGGCAGCGAGCCGACCCTCGAGCGGGTACTTTTGCGAGAGCTCCGCCATGCGGGACAGCAGCCCCTCGAGGAGTCCTTCGTCCACTCGGATCTCGGCGCCCGACGACGTGTTGCGCTTCAGGCGCACGGCGACGTCGACCTTTCCCCGGTGAAGCTCCCGGCCGAAGACCCTCCGCACCGCGGGCTCGAGGGCCACCTCCGACTCGCGCGTCTTGACGGTCAGGTCGAGGAATCGGCCGTTGACGCTGCGGGCGACGATCTCGGCGGTCCAGTCCCGGCCGACCGGTCCCCGGGCCCGGCCGAAGCCCGTCATGCTCCGGAGAGTCATGGGCCGGCCGGCGCGGGCACGGCCGTCTCGCTCTCTCCGAAGTACTGCATGTCGTGGAGCCTGCGATAGAGGCCGCGCCGAGTCAAGAGCGAGGCATGGCTGCCCTCCTCGACGATGCGCCCGTCGTCGAGAACGAGGATGCGGTCCGCGCGGCGAACCGTCGAGAGCCGGTGCGCGATGACGAGCGTCGTTCGCCCCTGCATCAGGTTGGCGAGCGCCTTCGCGATCAGCGACTCGGACTCCATGTCGAGCTGCGACGTCGCCTCGTCGAGAATGAGGATCGGGGCATCTTTGTAGATCGCCCGCGCGATCGCCAGCCGCTGCCGCTGCCCTCCCGAGAGCCGCGAGGCGGCTTCGCCGACGGCGGTTGTCGTAACCCTGCGGCAGGTGCTCGATGAACTCGTCGGCGCAGGCCGCGCGTGCCGCCGCGCGCACCCGCTCCTCGGGCGGGGCGGGGTCGCCGTAGGCGATGTTCGCTCGCACCGAAGTATCGAACAGGATGGTCTCCTGGGTGACGAGCCCGATCTGGCGGCGCAGCGAGTCCAGCGACGCGTCTCGCAGGTCGACGCCGTCGAAGGTGACCCTTCCGCCGGTCGGGTCGTAGAGCCGGGGCAGCAGGTTGACGAGCGTGGTCTTGCCCGCTCCCGAGGGGCCGACCAGGGCGACCGTCTCGCCCCGCCGGATGACGATGTCGACTTTCTTCAGCACGGGCTCGGCGCCGTAGCCGAACGAGACTCCCTCGTAGGCGATCGCCGTCGAGAACGGGGCGAGCCTCTGCGCCTCCGCCTTTTCGACGATCTCGTTGGCGGCGTCGACGACCTCGAAGATCCGGTCGGCCGAGGCGAGAGCCACCTGGAGGACGATGTTGGTCCGCGTGACGTCCTTGAGCGGCTTGTACATCATCATGATCGCCGCGAGGAACGAAAGGAGTCCTCCGACGGTCATCTGGCCGGCGCGAATCTGCCCCGCCGCGTAGATGAAGACGACCGATAGCCCGATGCCGGCGAGGATCTCCATGAGGGGCGAGTTCAGGGCCTGGAGGCGCATGGACTGCCGGCTCGCCGAGAAGTACCGCCGGTTGGCCTCGCCGAAGCGTCCCGCCTCGAACTCCTCCATCGCGTAGGTCTTGATCAGCCGGTGGCCGCGCAGAGTCTCGCCGAGGAGCGAGCCCATCTCGCCGATCCGCTCGCGCGCCGAGAGCCCCGTGCGGCGGAGCTTGCGGAAGTTCGCGACGATCGGGACGACCAGGACGGGTGCCACGACGAGGACGGCGACGGCGAGGCGGAAGTTGAGCGAGAACACGTAGAGCAGCACCAGCAGCATCGTCAGGATGCCCTGGACGAAGTCCGCCATGCGAGCGCCGAAGGCCGTCTGGATCTGCTCGGCGTCGGAGAGCAGCCGCGTCATCAGGTCGCCCGACGACCGCTCGGAGGAGAAGCGGCTGGACTGTTCGAGAAGCGACCGGTAAGCGTCCCGGCGGAGATCCCGGACCATTCCGAGGCCGATCGAGTTGAGCGCGAACTCCGAGAAGTACGCGAACACGTTCTTGACCAGGAGGGACGCGAGCAGGAGAAGTGGAATCGCGTACCGGGGGTGAAGCCCGGCCGCCGCGGCGGCCTCGACCCCCGCCCCGTAGGCCGCTTCGAGCCAGCGCAGGAGCGGCGCCATCCGGGACGAGGCCTGTGCCGCGGAGACGCCCGGGAGCGCATTCGAGGCGCCGGCGCCGAGCACGTCGTCGATCACCTTCTTCAGCAGGAAGAGCAGGGCGACCGTCGCGGCCGACACGACGATCATGGCGGCGAGGGCGAGCCCGGCCCGCCCCTTGTAGCGGCCGAAGTAGGCGAGCAGTCGCGGCAGCGTCGTCATCGGACGAGCACGAAGGCGTCGGTCGTCATCCCGGCGGAGCGGCCGATCGCCGAAAGAACGTACTCGGCGGCTCGAGCGCTCGCGCCGGGAGGCCCCAGCGCCCGGGCGACGCGCGCGAGGCCCGCCTGCATGGCCTCCCGGCGCCCCGGAGACGAGAGAATGGCTTCCCCTTCCCTCTCGAGACCCTCGGCCGTGAGCCGTTCCTGGAGGAGCTCGGGGACGACTTCCTCCCCGGCCACGATGTTGACGAGGGAGATCCAGCGGAGCCGGACCAGGGTCTTCGCGACCAGGTGGGAGAACCGCGAGGTGCGATAGACGACCACCATGGGCGTTCCGCAGAGCGCGGCTTCGAGGGTGGCGGTTCCCGAGGCGACGAAGGCGAGGTCCGAGGAGGCGAGGACCGGATGGAGGCCCGAGGTCACGATCCGGATGCCCCGCTCCGCGGCCCCGACGTAGAGCGACTCGGCGAGCCACGGCGCGCGGACCGCGACGACCTCGAGGTCCAGCCGCCCCGCGAGACGCGCCGCGGCCTCGACCATCACCGGCCAGTGGCGCTCGAGCTCGGCGTTTCGGCTGCCGGGAAGAAGGACGAGGCGCCGACGCGTCTTCGCGGGCAGCGGCGACGGAACGGCGAGCCCTTCACGCACGTCCTCGACGAGCGGGTGCCCGGCGCAGACGGCGTCGGCCCCGAGGCGCTGGTAGATCGCGGTCTCGAACGGAAAGAGCGTGACGACGCGGCGAGCCCGCCGGGCGATGGCCCGCGCGCGCCACGGGCGCCAGGCCCAGACCTGGGGCGGCACGTAGTACACGATCGGCACGCGGTCGCGGACGAGGCGGCGCGCGAGCAGGCCGTGGAAGTCCGGGAAATCGATCAGGACGGCGGCCGCGGGGCGCCTCCGGCGCGCCTCCGCATCGAGCCGCGCGAGCGCCCCGCGCAGGGCGGGCAGCTTCTCGACGACTTCGGAAATGCCCACCACGGACAGGGCGTCCGAGGCGACGACACGCTCGAGTCCCGCCGCCGCCAGCCGCTCGCCTCCCATGCCGAAGGCGGTGAGGTCGGGCCGCGCGTTCCGGAGCGCCGCGAGCAGCCGCGCACCGTGCAGGTCGCCGGAGGCCTCACCGGCGGAGATGAGGAGGTTCATCGGGGTCGAGAGTCGGGGGTCGAGGGTCGAGAGGTCATGGCCACGGATCCCCCCTCCACTCTGGACTCTCAACTCTCAACTCATTTCGGGAAGGGATACATCAGCCACGCCACCGCGAGACCGCCGAGCACCAGCGAGGCGAGCAGGGTGCCGAAGAGCCTCCAGCGCTCCCGGGGGACGTCGCGCCACAGCAGGGCGAAGAACGCCGACACGAGCACGGCGTAGACGGTCATGATCAGGAAGTGATCCACGGGCAGGATCGCGGCCATCATGGTTTCTTTCCGGAGGCGATGTCCCAGGCGTCGAGGGCGAGGAGCAGGTTCATCAGGCCTCCGGTCAGGAGGTACGCGCACCCGTACTCGTAGGTCGTCGCGAGGATGGCCCCGCCGGGATTCTCCGAAAAAAGGCGCGCCGCGATGTTGAGGAGGCCGGCACCGTAGACGGCGAAAGTCGCGAGGATGGTCAGAGGCTGTCCCTGCTCGATCGAGTAGAGGCGCCCCTGAAAGGACAGCCCGGCGACGAACGTGAAGGTGACGATCACGGCGAAGGCCGCCGCCGTTCTCCGCCGTCCGAGATAGAGGTGGCCGAGCCCCGGGAAGAGCCAGGCGAGGGCCGTGGCCAAGTACGGCGAGCGCAGGGCCGCGGTCTGCGTCACGGCCCGGCCTCCGCGAAGAGCGGCGCCAGGCGCGCGCGGGTCGGGCCGAGCTCCTCCGGCACGACCCGAACGCCCGCCGCGACGGTCATGAAGTTGGTGTCTCCCGCCCAGCGCGGGACGACGTGGACGTGGTAGTGGCCCGCCACTCCAGCCCCGGCCGCCGAGCCGAAGTTGACCCCGACGTTCAGACCATCGGTTCGGTAGTGCGAAACGAGGACCCTCTGCGCGCGGGCGACGGTCGCGATCAACTCCGACAGCGTCTCGGCGCCCGAGTCCGAGAACCAGGCCTCGTGCGCATAGGGCGCCACCATGACGTGGCCGTTGGTGTACGGGTAGCGGTTGAGCATCACGAACACGCGGCGCCCGCGCTGAACCACCAGCGAGGCTTCGTCGTCGCGGGAGGCCGCGGCCTCGCAAAAAATGCACTTCGGGTCTTTGTCCGACACGAGGTACTCGTAACGCCAGGGGGCGAAGAGAACTTCCGGCATTACCGGTTGATCAGTTCCTTCAGCTCCTTGCCGGGCTTGAAGTACGGGATCTTCTTCGCGGGAACCGAGACCTTGACGCCGGTCTTCGGGTTGCGCCCCATCCGGGCGCCGCGCTCCCGCAGCCGGAACGAGCCGAATCCGCGCAATTCGATCTTCTGGCCTTCCTTGAGCGAACGGACGATCGCCTCGAACACGGTGTCGACGATGGCCTCCGCCTGTTTCTTCGTGACGTCCGTCGCCACCGCCACGCGCTCGATCAGTTCGGCCTTCGTCATCGATCTCCTCGCGGCCCGGCGGGCAAGCTCGCCCGCCGGCCGGCTACTCCTGCGCGGCCTCGTCCGCCTTCTTCCGGGTGCGCTTCTTCTTGGGTGCGGGCTCGGCCGGCGCCGCGGGCGGCTCCGCTGCGGCGGGGGCCTCGGGGGTCGCAGCGGCCTCCTCGGCGGGCGCCGCGGCCGGAGACGCGGCGGCCGGGGCCGCCGCGGAATCGAATCCGACGCCGGACAAGCCGACCTTCATCTCGGCATCTTCGATGCGCAGGATCCGCGCGCGCACCGTGTCGCCTTCCTTGTAGTGGTCCTGGGGCTTCTGCCCGCGGGCGAGCGGGGTCTCGGAGACGTGCATCAGGCCCTCGACGAGGCCCTCGATCTGCACGAACACGCCGAAGTCGGCGACTCGGGTCACCACGCCGTCCACCTCGTCGCCCGGCTGGTGCTTCTCCTTGAAGGTCTGCCAGTCGTTCGGCTGGAATTCCTTGATCGAGAGCGAAATGCGCCGGTTGTCCTGGTCGATCGACGTGATGATCGCCTCGACGTCGTCCCCTTTCTTGAGGACCTCGGAGGGATGCTTGACGCGGCGCGTCCACGACATGTCGGACACGTGCACGAGCCCGTCGATTCCCTCCTCGAGCTCGACGAAGGCGCCGAAGTCGGTCAGGTTGCGGACCTTGCCCGCGACGCGGCTGCCGACGGCGTACTTGGCGGCAACGCTCTCCCACGGATCGGGGAGCGTGTCCTTGAGCGAGAGCGAGATCCGGCGCGCCTCGGGATTGACGTCGGACACGACCGCCTCGACCGTGTCCCCGGGAGAGACGACCTTGGACGGGTTCTTGATCTTCTTGGACCAGGACATCTCCGAGACGTGGACGAGCCCCTCGACCCCGTCTTCGAGCTCGACGAACGCTCCGTAGTCGGTCACGTTCGTCACGCGTCCGGTCACGCGGGAGCCGGCCGGGTACTTCTCGGGGACGTGCGCCCAGGGGTCCTCGGTGAGCTGCTTGGTGCCGAGCGACACGCGCTCGGTCTCGCGGTCGAACTTGAGGACGACGACGTCGATCTCGTCGGCGACCTTCACGAGGTCCGACGGATGGTTGACGCGGCCCCACGACATGTCGGTCACGTGGAGGAGGCCGTCGAGACCGCCGAGGTCGACGAACGCGCCGTAGTCGGTCAGGTTCTTGACCGTGCCCCGGAGCACGCGGCCCTCCTCGAGAAGCTGCAGCGTCTCCTTCTTGCGGGCCTCCTGCTCGACTTCGACGACGGCCTTGCGCGAGAGGACGATGTTGCCGCGCTTCTTGTCGACCGAGATGACCTTGAAGTCGAGGTCCTTGCCGCGCAGGGCTTCCAGGTTCTTGACCGGCTTGACGTCGACGAGGGATCCGGGAAGGAACGCCTTGACGCCGATGTCGACGGCGAGGCCGCCCTTGATCCGGTCGATGACGCGGCCGCGAACGGTCGTACCCGAGCGGTACGACTTCTCGACCTCGTCCCAGACCTTCATCTTCTCGGCCTTGTCCTTGGACAGGACCACGTAGCCGTTCTGGTCTTCCGTGCGCTCGAGGAGCACGTCCACCGGATCGCCCTGCTTGATCGTGACCTGCCCCGAGAAGTCGGTGAACTCGGAGAGCGGGATGATGCCCTCCGACTTGTAGCCGATATCGACGATCACCTCCGAGGGCGTGATCGTCAGAACGCGGCCCCGGATGATCTGTCCCTCCTGCAAGTTCTTGAAGGAGTTCTCGTATTGGGCCAGGAGATGCTCGTACTCCTGGGCCGTCAGTTCCTGCTCTGTTTCCATCGGCTCGGCTTCCCGACCTCCTGTGGCTTTACGATTTTCTCCCGGCATTGGAAAAGGGATCCCCTCTCTTAAGTCGCTGATTTGCAAAGCAATATCCTATGGGTTCGGTGGGAGTGCAGTCAAATGGCCCCCCGTACGCGCCTTTCGATCTCGTCCACGACGGCCGTAACGTCGCGCCCTGTCGAATCGATCGGCGTGTACCGCGAGTCCAGGGTCAGGGGCGAATCGGCCCGCGAACCATCGTCCCGGTCGCGTTTTTCCATCTCGCGAAGCACCTCTTCGAAGGGCCGGGGGGTCCCCCGTTCGGCGAGCTCCCGGGTGCGGCGTCGGGCCCGTTCGGCCGGATCGGCGGTGAGAAAGAACTTGTAGGGGGTCTCCGGAAAGACCTTCGTTCCGATGTCCCGGCCCTCCAGGACGCCTCCCCGCTCCCGCCCCAGGCGCTGCTGCTGAGCCACGAGGGTCCGCCGGACGGCGGGGATGGCCGAGACGGCGGAGGCATAGAGGGAGATCTCCGGCCGCCGAATCTGGGCCGAGACGTCCTCGGCGTCGAGCAGGACGCGATTGCCCTCCGGCGAGGGTACGAGCTCGATGCGCGAGGCCTCGGCGATTCGAGCGACCGCCTCGCGATCCTCGATCGGCAGCTTCACCCCGGCCCGTTCCGCCGCGACCCCGACGGCGCGGTACATGGCCCCGGTATCGATGTACGGCACCCGGAGGCGCCCGGCGAGCGCCCGCGCGACCGTCGACTTCCCGGCGCCGGAGGGGCCGTCGATGGCCACGATCAAAGGCGGGGTCAAGGCGTCTTGGCCAGCTTGAGGAGCGCGGCGACCTCCGCCTCGGCCAAACGGCGGTAGGCCCCGGGGGTCAGCCGGGCGTCTCGGATCGGGCCGATCGCCACCCGCTTCAACTTCGATACGGGATGGCCGACCATCTCGAACATCCGCCGGATCTGCCGGGTGCGCCCCTCGGTCAGGGTCACGCGAAACCAGGAGTTGCCTTCCTCGGCGCCCTTGCGAGGCGTGCTGGAGACGCGCTCGATCCGACAGGGCCTGATCGCCTGCCCGTCGAGGCGCAGGCCGCCGCGGCGCAGCTTCTCGAGCCTGGACTCGGGTGGCTCGCCGGCCACCTTGACCATGTACTCCTTGGGGCAGCCGGTCGAGGGATGGGTCACCAGCCGCGCCAGGTCGCCGTCGTCGGTCAGCAGGAGAAGGCCCTCGGTCTGAACGTCGAGGCGGCCCACGGGCTTGACCCCGCGGCGCAGTTTCCCCGGCAGGAGATCCAGGACCGTGTTCCGGCCTCCGGGATCGGCGACGGTCGTGACGACGCCCTTCGGCTTGTTGATGAGCAGGTAGGTCTTCGGCCCCGACGACGGCCGGATGCGCTTCTCGTCGACCTTGATGGAGTCCTTCTCCGGATCGGCGCGCTCGCCGAGAACCGCGACGCGGCCGTTCACGCGCACGCGGCCCTCGCGAATCCACTCCTCCGCCTGGCGCCGCGACGCGGCGCCGGAAGAGGCGATGATCTTCTGGATCCGTACGGGAGGCAGCGTCACTCCTCGACCGAAGACTCGTCCGCGCCGGGCTCGACCTCGGGCGCCGGCTCCTCCTCGGGCGGCGGTTCGCCGGCCTCGACGTGAATCGAAGTCGCCGCCGCCGTCGGCGCGGCGATCTCGCGCGCCTCGACGGTCGCCGCGAGGTCCGCGTCGAGGTCCTCGGGCCGCGGGAGCTCGGCCAGATCGTTCAGCCCGAAGCGGATCAGGAAGTCCTGCGTCGTGCGATAGAGAAACGGCGATCCGACGACGGCCTTCTTCCCCGCCGTGGAGATGAGCTTCTTTTCGAGCAGCGTCTTGAGCACCCCCGAGGAATTGACGCCGCGGATGTCCTGGATCTCCGGCAGCGTGATCGGCTGGCGATAGGCGATGATCGCCAGCGTTTCGAGCGCTGCGAGCGACAGGCGGCTGCGCTCCGTGACCTCGTGGAACTTGCGCAGCAGGGAGTCGAACTCCGGCCGCGTGACGAATCGCCAGCCGCCGGCGACCTTCTCCACGCGGACCCCGCGCTCGTCGGAGTCCGAGCGGGCCGCCAGCCGCTCGAGGGCCGCCGAGACGGCCTTCGGCGCCGCCTCGAGGAGGTCCGCGAGGTCCTTTTCCTTCACCGGTCGCGGCGAGGAGAAGAGCACGGCCTCGAGGGCCGGCAGGATCCTCTCGATGGAGGTCTCCCGCGGCCGGGGCTCGGCGTCGGTCTCGGGCGGGGGCGCGGCGGTCTCGGTCATTCGCTGTAAGTATCGCGTATCTGGTCCGGCGTGAAAACGACGTCCGTGCGGGTGGCGTGGATCTCGGCGAAGGCCCGGATCTGGAAGGCCCGGACGACGCCGAGGCGGATGAGCTCGAGGCAGGCGAGAAACGCCGTCACCGCCTCGGCCCGGTAACGCATCTGGCCGAGGAACTCCAGGAGCGGCATCGTCCGGCGCTCGTCGAGCCGGGCCAGGAGCTCGAGCATCTTGTCGCGGACCGAGAAGCGCAGGTGGTGGATCGCGAGCGCCGGCGGGTGCGCCAGGCGATAGTTCTCGGTGACGGTCCGGAACGTCTCGATGAGGTCGAAGAGGGAAACCTCGAGTGTCTCCTCGGCCCCGTCCGCCCGCGGGATCTCGGTCTCGGGGCGCGGCCACAGGCCGCTCCGGAGCGTATCGACGGCGTGGAGCGTCTCGGCCGAGCGCTTGAACTTCTCGTACTCGAGGAGGCGTTTCGCCAGCTCCGCCCGCGGGTCGACCTCCGGCTCCCCCGGCGCGCGCGGGAGGAGCATCTTGGACTTGATGTAGATGAGCTCGGCCGCCATCGCGACGTACTCGGAGGCCACGTCGAGGTCGAGCTCCTGCATGGCTTCGAGGTACGCCGTGTACTGCTCGGTGATCTCGGCGATGGGGATGTCGGTGATCGAGACCTCGTTGATCCGGATCAGGTGCAGCAGCAGGTCGAGCGGCCCGTTGAAGGCCGGGATCGCGACCGGCGGCAGCGCGCTCGGCGTGGTCTCGTCCGCCATCACGGCTCCGGAGAGAGCTTCACGGCCGAGCGCACCCGTTCCATCGTCGCCTCCGCGGCCACGCGGGCCGCGGCGTCGCCGGCGTGGAGCACGTCGCGCACGACGTCGGCGGACGATGCGACGAGCTCGGCCCGCTTCTGACGGAAGGGCTCGAGCGCCGCGTTGAGGTTGCCGATGAGGTGCTTCTTGCAGTCGACGCAGCCGCGCGCCGCCGTGCGGCACTCCGCGTCGACGACCTCGACTTCGGCCGGAGGCGAATAGAGCTCGTGGAACGGAAAGAGGTTGCAGTTGTCCGGGTTGCCGGGATCCGACCGGCGCGCCCGGGCGGGGTCGGTGACCATCGCCATGACCTTTTCGCGCACGGAGTCGGCCGCCTCGGTGATTCCGATCGTGTTGTTGTACGACTTCGACATCTTCCGCCCGTCGATGCCGTTGACCTTCGGCGTCGGCGTGAAGAGGGCCTTCGGCTCCGGGAAGACCTCCCCGTACAGGCCGTTGAAGCGGCGCACGATCTCCCGGCAGATCTCGAGATGGCTCGCCTGGTCCTCCCCGACCGGCACCAGGTTCGCGCGGTAGATCGCGATGTCCGCGGTCTGGAGGACGGGATAGCCGAGGAACCCGTGGGTGCCGAGGTCCTTCGAGCGCAGCTGCTCGATCTGGTCCTTGTACGTCGGGACGCGCTCGAGCCAGCCGAGCGGCGTGATCATCGAGAAGTAGAGCGCGAGCTCCGCGTGCTGCGGCACGCGCGACTGCAGGAAGATCGTCGAGGCCGCGGGGTCCAGCCCGACGGCGAGCCAGTCGAGCACGGCCTCGCGCGTGTTGCCGGCGAGCGCCTGCGTGTCGGCGTAGTCCGTGGTCAGCGCGTGGAGGTCCGCGACGAAGAAGTAGCAGCGGTACCGGCCCGAGTTCTGCAGGTCGACCCAGTTCTTGACGGCGCCGAAGTAGTTGCCGAGGTGGACGCGGCCGGTCGGGCGCAGGCCCGAAAGCACCGTCTCGGCCATCACAGCCCTCCGAAGATGAGGCTCAGGACGGCGAGCTGGATCGGGCGGAAGAGGGTCTGGAGCACCGGCGTGGCGATCAGGAGGATCAGGATGAGGAACCCGAACGGCGCGATCGTCGCATACAGCCGGGCGGCCGGAGCGCCGACGAGAGAGACGACGACGCCGCTGCCGTCGAGCGGCGGAATCGGGAGCAGGTTGAAGACGGCGAGCATGACGTTGACCATCGAGAAGTAGAAGAGGACGTAGGCGATCGGAGCGAGCGTCCCTGCCGCGAAGCGATTGCCCCGGAGGGCATCGAGCAGATCCCCCAGCGCGCCCGGGTCGGCCGCCCCGATCGCGCGCAGGACGGCGATCCCGAGCCCGGCGAGGAGGAGGTTCGAGGCGGGGCCCGCCGCGGAGACCATCAGGTTGGCGAGGCGCGGGTTTTTCGTCCGGCGCAAGTCGACGGGCGTCGGCTTGGCCGCCCCGAATATGAGGCCCGAAAAGAAGTAGAGAAGGGCCGGCACGAGGATGCTCCCCACGGGGTCGATGTGCCGGATGGGGTTCAGGCTGATCCGGCCGAGGTCCCGGGCCGTGGTGTCGCCGAACTTGAGCGCGGTCCAGGCATGGGCCGACTCGTGGAAGGAGATGGCGAAGAGGATCACCGCGAGCTGGATCGCGAAATCGACGACCTTGTGTTCCAAGCGGCTGGGACTATAGCAAGCGCCTCAGCCGGCGGGGCTTGTGGGGAGGGAGCCAAAACCCTTGGATTCGGCCCCGGGGGGACCGTAACCTTCCATCGAAGGCCACGTCTCCCCTGTTGGCCGGGCTGAATGGAAACCAGAGGCAGCGAGGATCTCGACCTGCTCGAGAGGATTCGCCGCGGGGACACCGGCGGCGCAGCCGAGCTTTTCGAGCGCTACGCCCCGGCCCTGCTCCGGTTCACGGACCGGATGCTGTCGGATCGGGCCTCGGCCGAGGAAGTGACGCAGGAGGTTTTCGTCAAGGTGATCTCGAGAGCGCACCAGTACGACGGGCGGGCCGGGGTGGCCTCGTGGCTCTTCGCCATCGCGGCCAACGCCTGCCGGGACCGGCGCCGCCGGGACCGGCGCGCCATCGTCGTGCCGCTCGAGGCGGTCGCCGAGCCGAGCGCGCGCGGCGAAGGGATCGAATCCGCCATCGCGTCGCGCGAGCGGCGCCAGGCCGTCCGCAAGGCCCTGTCGCAGCTGTCCGAAGAACAGCGGGAGGCGCTCGTCCTCGCCCGCTACCACGGCATGCCCTACGCCGAGATCGCCGAGACCCTCGGCATCTCCGTCGGCGCCGTCAAGACCCGCATTTTCCGGGCCGTCGAAACCCTGAAGGCCCATTTCTCGGAGGGGGAATCATGGACTGCCGCGACGTAACGACGATCGCTCTGGACCGCCTCGCGGGCGAAGCCGACGAGGCCTCGCGCCGGGAGCTCTCGGCGCACCTGGCGGGCTGCGAGACCTGCCGCCGCGAGATGGCGAGGCTCGAGGACCTCTGGACCGTTCTGGGCACCGACCCGGACGCTCAGGTCACGCCCGAGTTCCGTCGGCGCTCGCTCGACTTGATCGACGAGGAAACCCTTCGACGGCGGGTGCGCGAGTTTCGTCCGCGGCGCCGTTTCGCGAATCCGCTCTTTCAGGCGGCGGCCCTGCTGGCCGCCGGCAGCCTCGGCTACTTCGTCGCCCGCGGGCTCCCGGGCGGCCAGAGCGGGACGCCCGCGCCGGCCCCGGCCGCCGCCGCGGCGCCGGTCGCCTCGAGTCTGCCGGACCTGGCCGCGAATCCGCGCCTTTCGAACGTCGCCTACCGGCCGGCCGACAAGGACGGGCGGGTGGGAATCGAGTTCGACGTCACGACCCGGCAGACGATCGTGGGACGCCCCGAAGAGCCCGACGTCGCCAAGGTGCTCGCCTACATGGTCTCGCGCAGCGCCGACACGGCCGGCGACCGGTCCCGGGCGATCGCCCTCGTGTCCGAGCACTACGGCGCGGGGAGCGCGACCGCCTCGCCCGAGATCGTCGCGGCCCTTTCGGCCACGCTCCGCAAGGACCCCAATCCCGGCGTGCGGAAAAAGGCCGCGGACGCGCTCGCGTCCTTCACGATGACTCCCGAGATCCGGACCGTCTTTCTCGAGGCGCTGTCCGCGGACAAGAACCCGGCCGTGCGGCTGGCCGCCGTGGATGCGCTCGCCGCCGCGGCCAAGCAGTCGCCCGACGCGCGCACGATCGAGTCGCTGCGAGAGAAGGCCGTCGACCCGCAGGAGAACGGCTTCGTGCGCGCGAAGGCCGCGTCCGCGCTGAAAGCGATCTCCTTCTGAGAAAGGGCCCAGCGAAACTCCCATGCCGAGTCAACGTCTCTCTTTCACGATGAACACGCTGAAGTTCGAACGACGACACGACGCCTACGAAACGCCGGCGGGGCGCGCCGACCGCTTCGCGATCTGGATCCTGCTGGCCGTCGGCCTGTTCCTGATGCTCGTGGCGACCGGCCGGGCGGACCAGGGCTCGGCCACGCGCACCGAGAGCGTCAGCGGCACGCTCTCGCCCGGGCAGACCCTCTCGGTCGAGAACGTGTCCGGGGACATCGTCGCTTCGCCGGGGAAGGCGTTTACGGCGGCCGTCACGGTCACCGTGTCCGCACCGACGCAGAAGCAGGCGGAGGAGCTCCTCCGGAGCACGCGCATCGAGCAGAGCCACGACGAGGACGGCTGGTCGCTCGAGACGCGGTGGCCCGGCATGCACGGCCGCGGGGACAGCGGGCGCGGGTCGCCCTGCTCGCGCTGCCGCGTCGAAGCGAGCTACACGCTCACGATCCCCCCGGGCGTCACGGCGGAGCTGAAGACCGTCAGTGGCGACGTGCGTGTGCGGGACCTCGACGGCGGACTGAGCCTGGAAAGCGTCAACGGAGCCATCGACGCCCGCGGCGTCCGGAAGTCGCTCGAGGCTCAGACGGTGAACGGCTCGATCGACGCGGCGTCGCTGTCGCTCGACCCGGAGGACAGCGTCGAGCTCCAGTCGGTCAACGGCTCCGTCACGCTGACGCTCCCGAAGGATGCCCAGTTCGACTTCTCCGCCGAGACGATGAACGGCACGATCGCTTCGACGTTTCCTCTGCCGAAGCAGGCGCTCGTGCCGGGCCGGGTGTCCGGTGGACGGACGCCGCGGCCTTCGAAGGGCCACGAGAGCAAGTCCCGCCAGATCGTCGTGACGGACGACGAGGGCGACACGACGGTCGTGGACCTCGACGAGCTCGACCAGGAGCTGGCGGAGTCGATGAAGGACGTCGAGCGCGAGATCCGGGAGGCCGAGCGTGAGATGCGCGAGAGCGAGACGGATATGCGGGAGATGAGCCGCGAGATTCGGACGATCCGCATCGCCGATCCCCGGCGCGACTACAGCGGGTCGATCGGGAAGGGCGGCGCGTCGGTCCGCCTCGAGACCCTGAACGGCACGGTGCTGCTGCTCGCCGCCGGGACGAAGGAGGCCGACGCGAAGCCGCTCGTGTCCGGTCGGCGCGAGTTCGTGGTCACGGTTCCCGAGGTGCGCGTCCGGGTCCCGAAGGTGGTCGTCAACCCCCGCTCCCCGATCCCGCCGGCGCCGCCCGCGCCCGTGGCTCCCCCGGCCCCGCCGGTCGGCCGTGTCCCGCCCGCGCCGCCGGCACCGCCGGCCGACTTCGACGGCGAGGTCGTGCGCGGCGACGTCACCGGCGACTTTCTCTCGACGACGAGCGGCGGCAGCTATCGCATCGGACGGGTCAGCGGCCGGGTCAAGATCCTGACGCATTCGGGCGAGATCCGCGTCGGCGGGATCGGTTCGGGCGGCGAGCTGAAGACCTTCGGCGGCGACGTCGTGCTCGGCCCCGTCACCGGGGACCTGAAGGTCTCGACGGCGGCCGGCGACATCCGCATCGACTCGGTCTCCGGGTCCGCGCTGGCGGACACGGCCGGGGGCGACATCCGCATCCAGAGCGTCGGGGGCAGCCTCGACGCCAACACCGCGGGGGGCGACGTCATCGTGCCCCGCGTCGGCGGCAGCGTGCGCGCCTCGACCGCAGGCGGCGACGTTCGAATCGGGGTGACGTCCCCGGACGTCCGCGGCGGCATCACGATCCGCAACTCGGGGGGAGACGTATCGCTGGTGATTCCGGCCGAAACGAAGGCCGACGTCGAGCTCGTCGTCACCGGCGCCGACGACGATGACACCGTGATCCGCTCGGACTTCGGCTATCTCACCATCGACAAGAAACCCGGCACGCAGCGCGCGACCGCCAGGCTGAACGGGGGCGGCGAGAAGATCGTGATCCGGACGACGTCCGGGTCGATCCGCCTGCGCAAGGCCCCGGCCTCGTAGGCCGCCCCTACCGGATCCTCAGCACCGCCCGCCGCTCGAGCTCCACTTCCTCCCCCGTGCCCGAGCGCGGATCGTGGAGCCCGGTCGAGATGTACTCGCGGATGCCCGGCGCGAAGCGTTTCCAGTCTCCGCCGAAGGTCGCGAGGGTCGCCGAAGTGTCCGCGGCGTTGTCGCGCGAAAGGCTGCGAAGCTGGTCGCGGGTCAGCGGCGGGTCGGCGAGAACGCCGCGGCGCGCCAGCCACTCGAACCCCGAAGCGAGCAGCCGCCCGTACCAGAGCGGGAAGTGGATGAGGCGCTTGCCCGGTTTGCCGAGGGCGGCGGCGATCTCCCGGTAGACGTCGTTCAACGTGAGGACTTCGGGCCCGCCGACCTCGTAGGACTTGCCGACCGTCTCCGGTTTCTCGAGGGCGTCCGCGAAGACGCGGGCGACGTCCGAGATCGAGACGGGCTGGAAGCGCGTCGTTCCCGGGCCGATCACCGGGACGAAGCCCGGGTTCAGTTTCACGATCGGAGCGAGGAGCGACACGAAGCCATCGCCCTGACCGAAGATGATGGACGGTCGGAAGATGGTCCAGTCGAGCCCGGAGGCCCGCACGGCCTTTTCGGCCGCCGCCTTGGTGCGCCCGTACTCGGACGGCGCGTCCTCGGAGCTGCCCATCGCGCTCATGTGGAGGTAGCGCCGCACGCCCGCCGCCTTCGCGGCCGCGAGGACGTTCTCGGTCGCCTCCCGATGCATCCGGTCGAAGGTCTGGGTGCCCTTTTCGTTGATGATGCCGACCAGGTGGACGACCGCGTCGCGCCCCGCCGCCGCCGCCGCGAGCGACGCGGGCTCGAGGACGTTGCCCGGCGCAGTCTCGACGGCACGGTTGTACCGATTGCGCGTCTTCTCCGGGGAGCGCGCGAGAACGGCCACGGCGTGCCCGCGCTGCAGCAAGCGGTTGACCAGATGAGTGCCGACGAACCCGGTGCCTCCCGTGACGAGAACCTTCAAGCTCACCTCCGCAGGCGATCTTGTACCACGCGGTCCTCGGCCCGGCCGTCGAACGTCCGGGATCTCCTACGGATATCCGAACAGGTCGCTCGCGACGGTCTTGCCCTCCGCCCGGAGGGCGAGGATTTCGCCGCGGGCCTGCGGAAGCCGGGCGAGGTCGCGGACGGGGTCGGCGACTCGAAGAGACGGAAGGCCGCTCTGCCGGGTCCCGAGGAGGTCGCCCGGCCCGCGCGCCTCGAGGTCCTTCTCCGCGATCAGGAAACCGTCGGAGGTCTTCTCGAGGACCGCGAGCCGGTGCCGCGCCTCGTCCGTCGCGGACGGTCCGACCATGAGCGCGCACCAGGACGGCCGCTCGCTCCGGCCAACCCGGCCGCGAAGCTGGTGAAGCTGCGCCAGGCCGAAGGTCTCGGCGTTCTCGACGATCATCAGGGTGGCTTCGGGAACGTCGACGCCGACCTCGACGACGGTGGTCGACACGAGAATCGGGCAGCGGCCCGCGGCGAAGTCGGCCAGCACCGCCTGCCGCTCGGCCGACGGCATGCGGCCGTGGAGCACGCCGATGCGGACCTCCGGCAGCGCGGCCGCGACCCGGGCCGCGGTTTCGCGCGTCGCGGCCACCTCGCGGGCCCCCTCCTCGATCGCCGGCACGACGACGTAGACACGCTCGCCCGCGGCCGCCCGCTCGCCGGCGAAGCGATACACGCGGTTTCGCGCTCCCTCCTCGCGCACGCGCGTGACGACCGGGGTCCGGCCGGGCGGCTTCTCGTCGAGGACCGAAACGTCGAGCTCGCCGTACACCGCCCAGGCGAGCGACCGGGGAATCGGCGTCGCCGTCATGATCAGGACGTGCGGCGACGGATCGCCCTTGCGGAAGAGCCGCGTCCGATGGGCGACTCCGAAGCGGTGCTGCTCGTCGACCACGATGAGGCCGAGGCGGCGGAACTTGACGGGCGACTCGACCAGAGCGTGCGTGCCGATCAGGGCGTCGATCGAGCCGGCGGCCAGGGCCTCGAGCAGGTGCTTGCGCGCGGCCCCCCGCACCCGGCCCGTCAACAGGCCGAGGCGAACGCCCGCCCCCGTCAGCCAGGAGGCGAGGCTCTCGGCGTGCTGCTCGGCGAGGATCTCGGTCGGCGCCATGAGGGCGGACTGGGTTCCGTTCTTGGCGGCGATCAGGAGCGCGAGACCGGCGACGACGGTCTTGCCGGAGCCCACGTCGCCCTGGAGGAGCCTGGCCATCGCGCGCCCGGAGCGAAGATCCTCGGCGATCTCGCGGACCGCCCGCTTCTGGGCGCGCGTCAGGGGAAACGGCAGGACGTACCGCGCCAGCTGGCGGATGGCCTCCTCCGCCGGAAGCACGAGGCCCGGCCGTTCGCGCAGGCGGGCGCGCCGGTCCTCGATGCGCGCCGCGAGAGTGAGCAGCTCCTCGCGCGCGAGCTCCGAAAGGGCCGGCCGCGCGGAATCCACGTGCGACGGGAAGTGCGCCTCCTCGAGAGCCCGGAGGATCCTCGCGGGCGGGGCCGAGATGGCCCGGAACTCCGGTTCGAGGCGGTCGAGCGCCCGGCGGACGAGCGCGCGCCACTGGCGGGGCGGGAGGTCGCCGACCCGGTGATAGATGCCGACGATCCGGCCCGAGTGGAGCGGATCCGCCTCGTCGTCGGCGTCGAAGAGCTCGGTCTCCGGGTTCTCGATCCGCATCTCGCCCTTGCTTCCCGCGACCGGGGAGCCGTACAGCGCGGCGCGCTTGCCTTCGAGCGCTTTTGCGAACGACGGGTAGCGGTTGTGCCAGACGACGCGCACGGCCCCGGTGCCGTCGTCGGCCACCGCCTCGACGCGAAGAAAGCCGCGCCGCATGCGGACCGAGCGGACGCCCTGGAAGCGGACGAGGACGGTCGCGGGCCGGCCCCACTCGAGGCTCGCGATGGTGGCGAAGTGCCGGCGGTCCTCGTAGCGAAACGGCACCGCCAGCAGGAAGTCCGCGACGGTGCGGATGCCGGCGCCGGTCAGCCGGGCCGCGCGGCCGGGCCCGATTCCGGGCAGTCGCGAGACGGGATCGCCCGGGCGGAGCCGATGCGGAGGGGCCTCGGGGCGGAGCGTCAGCTGTTCTCGGGCGCCAGGAAGGTCAACGACACGAGGCCGAACTTGAGGACGTCGCCGTTGGCAATGGCGACCGGAACGCCGGTCGCGAGGCGGTTGCCGTTGACGTGCGTACCGTTCATGACGCCGATCTCCTCCATGACGTAGTAGGTGTCGCTCATCAGATAGAGCTTGGCATGCCTCCGGGAGGTCGAGCGCTGCGGGTCGAGCGGCGTCAGATCCACGTCGGGAGTGATTCCGGTGACCGGATCGCTTCGGCCGACGAGGGTGTCGCCTTCGCGGTTCAGGAAGAACTCCGACGGCGGGTCCTCGCCCACGAGGCGACAGGCGTTGCGCTCCGGGGCGGGCTTTCGCTGGACCGGTTTTTCTTCCTCGGCCACCTGGCGGCCCAGCGCTTCCTCGAGCATGGCGGTCACTTCGCGCAGCCGCCGGGAGAGCTTCCGCATCATGCGGATCGCGATCTCGGTGTTCGACTTCAGCATCGCGTCGAACGTCGCTCCGTTGATGCGGACGAGCTCGACGTCGGTCTTCGCGCGGGCCGAGGCGGTCCGCGGAACGTCCTCGAGCACGCTCATCTCGCCGAAGAAGTCGCCCTTCTCCAGGGTCGCGAGGGCCCGCGTTTCGCCGCCGATCGTCTTGAGGAGCTCCACCGTCCCGGACTGGACGATGTACATCTCGGTGCCGATGTCCCCCTCGGAAAAGATGATGTCCCCCATCGGGTGGCTCACGAGGAACTTCTCGTAGGGGCTCTTGCCCGTGCCGCCGGGTCCCGACTTGAAGACCGCCTTCACCGAGGGCATGCGGACCTCAGGCCACTCCCCGGCCGAGGAACTCGAGGGTCCGCCGCTCGGTGTCGAGACGCACGGGAATTCCGAGCGGCAGCGTGCGGGAGCCCCGCCGGTGTCCCGCGGGGAAGCCCCGCGCGACCGGGAACGGCGCTCCCGCGAAACGGTCCGCGAGCCAGGCGTCGACGGCTTCGGGGGACTCTCCGCCGCCGCGAGCGCCGGGCGATATCGAGCCGATGACCATGGCTTGCAGTCGATCGAGGGTACCCGACCGCTCCAATTGGGTCAACATTCGGTCCAGCCGGTAGGTCTCCTCGCCCACGTCCTCCCAGAAAAAAACGGCGTCCCGGGCGTCGATCGCCTCGGGCGTGCCGGCGAGCGAGGCGACGAGCGAGAGGCAGCCGCCGACGAGAGGCCCCTCCCCGACGCCGGGGGACAGCACCTCGCCCTCCGCGAAGACGTGCGGGGCCGGAACCGCGCCGGAGAGCACGGCTTCCCAGTCGAGCCCCTCCTCGTCGGCCATCGAAACGGCCGGCATCGGGCCGTAGAAGGCCACCTGACGGGCCGCTGCGAGAATGTACGCGAAGAGGGCGGTCAGGTCGGAGCCGCCGAGGTGAATGACCGGACGCGCGGCGATGTCTTCCGGCGACAGGTCGGCGAGGATGCGCGACGCGCCGTAGCCTCCCCGCGCGAAGAAGATCGCGGCGACGTCGGGATTGCGGAGAAGCTCACGGTAACCGTCGGCACGCTCACGGTCCGAGCCCGCCAGAAAACCGCGGCGCGCCCGCGCATTGCTCGCGAGCACGACCCGATATCCGTGCCGCTCGAGCGCGGCCACGCCGGCGGCGAGGCGGTCCGGGTCGACGGGGCCGGAGACCGCCGCGATTCCGATCGTCGCGCCGGGCTCGAGGCGCGGAGGAAGCACGAGCGGCGGTCGCGGGACGTCGGTCATCGGCCGCGCCATGCCGCGACGCGTGACGGCTGAAAGAGCCCCGAGCGGGCCGATAAGCCGAGTTCTGTACCAGAACCGGGTTCCCGGAGGACCTTGCGGTTCCCCGATCTCCCGGCCCCGCCCACGATCATTCCTCTGGGCCCGAGGTCGCCCTCGGGCTCGAGCAGCCGACCCGGAGGCAGCTCACGTGAAGTGAGGCGGGACGGGCGCCCGCTGCCCCCCTATTTGGCCTTGCTCCGCATGGGGTTTACCGTGCCCCCGCCGTTGCCGGCGGAGCGGTGCGCTCTTACCGCACCGTTTCACCCTTGCCGTCCTTTCGGAAGGCGGTTTGTTTTCTGTGGCACTTTCCTTCGCGTCGCCGCGACCGGGTGTTACCCGGCATGCTGCCCGTGTGGAGTTCGGACTTTCCTCTCCGGCTCTTCAAAACGGAGTCCGGAGCGATCGCGTGGCCCGCTCGGAGCCATGCAAACTCTACCATGCGGGCCAGGGCTCGGGCGCGGCGAGCCTATCCGCCGTTGCGGTTTCGCTCGTCGCCGAAGTACTCGAGCCAGGCGTCGACGTCGACGGGCTCCGCCGCCGCGCCCTTCCCTCCGCCGGAAGCGCCGCGGCCGAACCGGGCGAAGAACACGTCCGGCGGGCAGACCTTTCCGCCGGCGTCCTGCACCCGGCGGGCGAGCCCCCGGTCCGACGTCACGACGATGGACTCACGCGGCGCCCGTGCTTTCGCCACCTCGGCGACGATGGCGTCGTCGGCGCTGCCCGACGACGCCCCGCGCACGGTCAGGGCCCCGAGGCTCGTGCCGCGCCGGCCGGCCGGGCCGTCGAAGAAGAGGATCGCCCGGGCGCGGGTGGCCCGGAGCCTTTCCGCGAGCTCGGCCACGAGCGCCTGCCGATCCTCCTCGGTCGGTCGCGCGGCCTGGCGGAAGCGCCCGATCAGATTGTTGCCGTCGAGCAGGTACGGCATGTCACACCGCCCGCGCGCGTCGCGGGTGCTTCAAACGGAAGAACAGGACGGCCAGGCCGCGCATGACCCGGCGGCGGTCGGCGATGAGCAGCACGACGAGGGCGCCGAGAAAGACCGCGGTGAACCAGGGAACGAAGAAGACGAGCGCGCCCAGCGCCACGGCGAAGGCGTCCTCGGCCAGCGAGAGCGCCACCTGGGCGAGGCCGCGCGTCGCCGCCGTGGAGGTCAGGCGTGTCGTCGACTTGGCGAAGTGCGTCGCGAGCGTGGCGATGACGCCCGCGAGCGCCAGCCCGGTGCGGCCGGCGACGGAGGCCTCCGGGACGGCGGCCAGCATCAGCAGAGCGCCGACGACCGGCCGCAGCAGGGTCTGCGCCAGGTTCCAGAGGTGGTCGACGATCGGGATCTTGTCGGCGACGAACTCGGCGAGGAAGAGGACGACGCTGGCGGTCAGCACCGTGTGGCTCGAAAGGAACGCCGCGGCCGGCCCGGGAAACTCCTGCGGGAGAAGCAGCGCGAGTCCGTTGAACAGGAGGAGGACGGCCCAGGCGTTCAGGCCCGCGGCGGCCGACAGGCCCAGGCCCGTCAGGATCGCGGTCAACCGCGATGTCGAAAGAGGCGGGACAGGATGCCCGTGGCCTGCGGTCGCGCCTCGCCCGGCCCGGGCGCCTCGGCCCCCTTTTCGGCCTCCGCGCCCTCGGCGGGCGGTTGCGGCGCGAGGGCCGCCGCATCCAGCACGCGCTGCAGGAGCTCCTCCGTTTCCGGGGACGGATCGAGAGAGACGGCCCGCCGGGCGAAGGGCTCCGCCTCGAGCGGGCGCTTGTGCTCGAGGAGAGCGCGCGCGGCCTCGACCGAGAGGCCGACCCTCCGGCTGTCGAGCCGGGCCGCCTCCTTCAGGTTGGCGAGACCCTGGTCGATCCAGTTCGGGTTTTTCAGCTCCACCTGGGACAGCACGTATCGGAATTCGGCGTTGTCCGGCACGAAGCGCACCGCCTCGCGCAGCATCTCGACCGCCGGGTGGTAGTCCTTTTCCTCGATGAGCTGGCGCGCCCGCCGGAAGTTCTGCGTCGCGAGCTTCTTCCTCGCCTCCGGGTCCGTCGTCGGCGAGTCGGCCATCAGCAGGGACGCGGGCGCGGCGTCGAGGCTCTGGTCGTAGAGGGCGCGCTTGTCGGGGTCGGAAAGCGTCTCGTAGGAGGTCTTCATCCGCTCGAAGACGGCGTTGAGCTCCTTCTCGAACTTACCCAGATCCTCCCGGTGGCGCAGGTCGGGGTGGAAGAGCCGGCTTCGCTCGAAGTAAGCCTCCGCGACCTTTTCGGGCGGCGCGTCGCGGGAGATGCCGAGCAGCTCGTAGTGGGTCAGCCAGTCGATGCGGCGGTAGGTGTTCTTCACGAGCTCGGCATGACCCGGAGATCTCTCCGAGGGCTGCGCCGAGACCTCGACGTTGAGGCCGTGGAACCCGCCGCGCCCGCTGGCGGGCCGCTCGGCGCCTTCGCGCTTCCACTCGACGATTCCGCACGAGACCAGGCCGTACAGGATCTTGGCCGTCGCGCCGCGGGAGGAGCCCGCGATCTTCAGGAGCGAATCCACCTCGAGGATCCCGTCGATCCGCGAGAGCAGGTAGGCCTCCTGCGGCGTCAGGGGGAGGTACTGGTAGCGCGACATCGGGTCCGTGGCGAGGATCGGGACCTGGTGGCCGTCGCCGAGGCGTTCCCGAAACGCTTCGCTTTCGGGCAGCCGGCGGATCCCTTCGACGATGATCGCCGCCGTCGAGAGGGTCAGGGCGACGTCCGGGTCGAGCACGCCCGCGGAAGCCTGGAACTTGTATTCACCCGCGTCCCAGGCGAAGGTGGAGAACACGATCTCCTCCACCAGCCGGCGCATCTCGGCGTCGAGCACGGTGCGGGAAACGAGGCCGCGATCCACGAGAATCTTGCCCACGCGCGCGCGGCCCTGCTTGGCGACGGTCTCGAGCGCCCAGTTGAGGTCGTTGTCGGTGATGCAGCCGCGACGCTTGAGGAAGGCGCCGATGCGCTGGCCCTCGCGGGACGAGGTCGCGGTGCGCAGCTCCCCCTTCTCGAAGAAGAGGTGCCGCGTCTCGTCCCCGCGAACGAGCGTGAGGGTTCCTTTGAGCCCCTCCAGGAAGATCCGCCGCAGGACCTGCGGCAGGGGCGTCTCGGAGAGGGATCCGCGAAACCCGGCTGGTGCCCCCTGTGTGCTCATGCGTCGATGGAAGTGCAGCTCAGGGTAGCAGAAAGCAGCCCGTCAGCGTATCGCGACGACCATGGGATGGTTGCGAGAGGTCGAGAAGAACGCGGGCACCGACGCCAGGCGCGGCCGCGGCGTCCTCCCGCGTGGGATAGCGGCCCCAGAGGACCTTGAAGCACGTCCGGCCGTTGAACGACGTCGTGACCACCCACATCGAACCGGCGGGACGGTCGTGGGCCCAGGCTTCCGTGAGCGACGGCACCTCGCACGCCAGCTCGAGCTGAACCGCGAAACGCGCGTTGCGGTCCGAGGCGGCGCTCTTCTGGTCGCGCGCGGACCGGTCGAGCCACGCCTTGCGGGAACGGCCGGGCGCCGGCGCCGGGGCGGCGGGCCGGGTCGGCGCGGGCGAGGTCGCGCGCCGGGTCGGACACGGGCGAGGTCGCGCGCCGCGTCGGCGCGACGGTGGGCGCCGGCCGGGTCGGAGCCGCCGTGGGGACCCTTTTCGTCGGAGCGGCCGTCGAAGCCGGCAGCGTCGTCGGGACCGAGGCCGAACGATCGGCCACAGGCGCCGGCGTTTCGGCCAGTCCGACGACGGCCGTCTCCTCCGCGAGCGTGGGGCTCGGCGACACCGCCCCGGCCATGGGCTCCGGGGAGCTCGCCGGCCCGCGCGCTCGCCAGTAGAGGACGCCGCCGACGACCGCGGCCAGGAGGACGAGGACCCAGAGCAGAGGCGACGTCGACCGTTGGGTCGGCCGTTCGATCGAACCCACGCCGGTGTTCAGGTCCAGCGGACGGTCGAAGTCCGAGCTTCCGCGACCGCCGGGCGCGCCCGGCTCCATGAGGTCGCCGGGAATCGGCGGGCCGCCGTCGAAATCCGTCGCGAGTCGTTCGGTTTCCTCGTCCGCGCCCGCGGGAGCCTCGGCGGCGTCGAGCGGAGCGTCGACGAGATCCTCCCGGTCGGGCTCCCCCGCGGGTTCCTCCTCGACGCGAGGAGGCGGCCAGCCGGCGTGCGCGGGCACCACCTTTTCTTCGATGTCCACCTCGGGCTCGAGCTCGTCCTCCCCTTTCTCGTCGCCGACGCCGGCTTCGGGAGCAACGGCCTCGGGCTCTTCGCGGATCGGAGCCGGAGCCGGCGAAAGGTCGGGCGCCGCCGAATCGGCCTCTTCGGCCGTGTAAGCCGGGTGCACGAGGCCCAGCGTGACGAGCGCTGCGAGAAGTTTCTCGACGGCGAACGTGTCGGCCGGCGCCTCGCTGGCGATCTCCGCCGCCGTCGAGTCGCCGTCGATCAGGCGGACGACCGACTCGGCGTCGCCCGTCAGGCCGAACGACGAGAACTCGGCGTCGAAGCGCGAGCCGCGGACGAGCGGCACGTCGACGCCGCCGAGGTGGTGCAGCACGAGGCCGCGGTCCCTCGAGCGCAGGAAGAGCTCGAGGACGAGGCGGGGGATCGTGAGCCGGAACTCCCCCGCTTCGCGGGCCGGTGTCCGAAAGAACGTGTAGTCGCCCTCGATCCACGTCAGCAGGTCCGAGAGCACTTCGACGGCCCGGATCTTTTCGCCCCAGCGCCATTCGCGCCGGGTCAGCACACCGGCCTGGAGCGCCGCCATCGCGCGGTCCATCCCCTCGGACGCCGAGAGCCTCTCGAGCGTCGCGGCTTCGAGCTTCCCGGCCCGCACGAGGATCGCCGCCGTGTCGAATCGCGCATCCGAGGAGGACGCGCCGACGATCTCGCCGGCAGCGACTTCGAACCCGGCGGTCGCTCCGGAGCGCTGGAACTGGAGCGAGCCGCTCGCGCCTTCGCGCCACAGGGCGACGAGCGACGCGAGGATGTCCGTGCCGCGGATGTCGCCTGCGGGATCGAAGACGGTTCTCATGCGGAGCGGGCGTCCGGGCGGCCGAGGTAGGCGGCCACGGCCCGCGCGGTGGCGGGCCCGACGGCGGCCTCGATCTCCTGGGGCGCGGCCCCGCGCAGGCCCTTGACGGAGCCGAAGCGCCGGAGGAGCAGCCGGGCGCGGGCCGGGCCGACGCCCGGGATCTCGGTGAGACCGGTTTCGCGCATGTGCTTGCCGCGGCGCTGCCGGTGGCGCGTGATGGCGAACCGGTGGGCCTCGTCGCGGGCGCGCTGGATCAGCTGGAGGGCCGGGTCCTTGCGCGAGAGACGAATCGGATCGGGTCGCCCGGGCACCCAGATCTCCTCGTCCCGCTTGGCCAGCCCGGCAATCGGGAGCTCCACGCCGATGCGGTCGAGCGCCGTGAGCGCGGCCTGGAGCTGTCCCCGTCCGCCGTCGACGAGGACCAGGTCCGGCCAGGGGCCGT
This sequence comes from uncultured Acidobacteriota bacterium, assembly GCA_963810205.1. Taxonomy (GTDB): domain Bacteria; phylum Acidobacteriota; class Thermoanaerobaculia; order UBA5066; family Gp7-AA6; genus DAHUXD01. The sequence goes on along the minus strand of CAWEMP010000016.1, from coordinate 77,961 downwards.
CTTCGGCCTGGACCCGCCGGTACCGCCGATCGACGGCTTCCGCCATGCTGCGGAAGTCGTCGGGCTCGAGCAGATCCTGCGAGGCGATGTTGAAGAGCCGGTAGTCCGATTTCTTCGGCTTGCCGTCCTCGAAGACGACGAGCGACGCGACGCTGTCCGTGCCCTGGGTGTGGGAGATGTCGAACGCCTCGATGCGGTGCGGCGGCAACGCGAGGCCGACGGCCCGACCCAGGCGCTCGGCCGCGACCGCGTCGTCGCCCCCGACGTGGCGGAACCGGACGCGGTGGCGCTCGCGCGCGTTGACCTCCGCGAGCCTCAGGCGGTCGGCCCCGGCGCCCCGCTGGGGCACCCGCACCGCGACCTTCGCGCCGCGGCGCGCGGCCAGGAAGTCCTCGAGAAGCCCGGGGTCGGCGACGTCGACGGGCAGGTGGACTTCGGCCGGAAGGAACGGGTTCGTGTCGTAAAACTGGGGCAGGAAGGCCTCGAAGAAGGCACGCCGGCTCGATCTCCTGCGACTTCTCGAAGAAGAAGTCGCGACGGTCCTGGAGGACGCCGCCGCGCACGACGAGGATCGCCACGGCCACGTCCTGTCCCGATTCGAAGAAGCCGAAGACGTCGACGTTCTCCCCCCGCAGCGACTGGACGACCTGGCGCTCGGCCACGTCCCGCACGGTGCGCAGGGAGTCGCGGTAGGCCGCGGCCATCTCGAAGTTCTCCTCGTCGGAGGCCGCCTGCATCTTGCGGGTGAGGCGGGATTCGAGCTCCTCGTTCCGGCCCTGGAGGAAGAGGATCACGTCGGCGACCGCGTCGGCGTACGCCTCCCGGCTCGTCAGGCCGGCGACGCAGGGGCCCAGGCAGGCGTGGAGATCGAAGTAGAGGCAGGGCCTTGGCAGCTTCCCGTCGATCTCCAGCGTGCAGGTCCGAATCTGGAAGTGCCGGGTGATCATCCGCATGATCCGGCGCGCCAGGCCGCCCCAGAACGGGCCGAAGTAGGAGTGTCCGTCCTCCTGGACCCGCCGCGTGACGAGGGCCCGCGGCCACGCCTCGCCCGTCGTGATCTTGATGTACGGATAGGTCTTGTCGTCCCGCAGGCACACGTTGTACCGGGGGCGATGCTTCTTGATGAGGGTGTTCTCGAGGAGCAGCGCCTCGAGCTCCGTGTGGGTCACGATCGTCTCGATTTCGCGGTAGGACCGCAGCAGCGCTTCCGTCTTGGCGCTGTCCGCTCCCGCCCCGAAGTGCGAGGCGATGCGCTTCTTCAGCGACCGGGCCTTCCCGACGTAGAGAAGCTTCCCCTTGTCCCCGCGGAAGAGGTAAACGCCGGGGGAATCGGGCAGATTCTCCGGCGCGCGCGCATCGACCACGGCGCCAGTTTAACGCGGTTGGCAAGGCCGGCCGCCTCCGGTTGGGTATGATGAGTGCATGCCGATGTACGAGTGCCCGTACTGCTACACCCCCGTGGAGCCCGGCACTCCGGTCTGTCCCAACTGCGGGCGCGAGCTCGAGCGCTGGCAGACCGGGTTCTACACGCGGCAGCGGCCGCTCGCTGCGCGCTCGCGCACGGCCGTGTGGGCGGCCGCCGCGGCGGCGCTGCTGCTCGTTCTCGCCGGATTCGCGCGCGCGTGCCACTGGCTATGACCCGACGCACGGCGGCCGCAGCGGTGGTGCTCCTGGCGGCATCGACCTCGGTCCACGCGCAGCTCGTCCCCATCACGCGCTGCAACTCGGCGATCCCCTGCAACATCCCCATGGGTCTGCGCCCCGCGGACGCGGCCGCCTGGACGCCGGGCAACAACCTGGGCCAGGGAAATACGGGGATCTCCGTCAGCACCGGGCTCGACAACGGATTGAAGCCCAAGATCGACCGGCCTCCGGTGTCCGAGGACCCCGTCGAAGCCGCGGCCAGGATGTACGTCCGGAAGAACCCGGCGCCGCCCGCGGTCAAGCCGACAGCGACTGCGACTCCGCGGCCGACGCCGAGACCCGGAGTGTAGGGGCGGGGCTCGTCCCCGCCCGGGGCGGCCGAAGGGGCCGCCCCTACGACCGAAAGATCTCCAGCTCCCTCAAACCCCGGATCTCGTCGCGCAGCGCGGCAGCCTTCTCAAAATCGAGCTCCTTGGCGGCCGTTTTCATCTGTTTCTCCAGATCGGCAATCCGCTTGCGCACCGACTCGGCATCCGGAAGCTCCGTCTTCGGCCGGTCGACGGGGATCTCGTAGTAGTCCAGGTTCGCCATCCGCACCAGCGGCGAGTTGATCTGCTTGACGATCGACGCCGGCACGATCCCGTGCTCGCGGTTGTAGGTCTCCTGGATGGCGCGGCGGCGTGACGTCTCTTCCATGGCGCGGCGCATCGAGTCGGTCATGGCGTCGCCGTAGAAGAGGACACGGCCGCGCAGGTTCCGCGCGGCCCGGCCCGAGGTCTGAATGAGCGAGGTCTCGCTCCGCAGGAACCCCTCCTTGTCGGCGTCGAGGATGGCCACGACCGCGACCTCGGGAAGGTCCAGGCCCTCCCGGAGGAGGTTGATGCCGATCAGGCAGTCGAAGACGCCTCGCCGGAAGTCGGACAGGATTGCGACCCGGTCGAGAGTCTCGATGTCCGAGTGGAGGTAGCGACACCGCACGCCGACCTCCGAAAAATAGTTGGTGAGCTCCTCCGCCATCCGTTTCGTGAGGGTCGTGACGAGAACGCGGTCGCCGGCCGCCGCCGTGTCCCGGACGACGGCGAGCAGATCGTCGACCTGGCCCTTCACGGGGCGCACCTCGATTTCCGGGTCGAGCAGCCCGGTCGGCCGGATGACCTGCTCGACGATCTCCCCGCCGGCCCGTTCGAGCTCCTCGGCGCCCGGCGTCGCGCTGACGGCGATGACCTGGTGGATCCGCGTCCGGAACTCCTCGTTGGTCAGCGGCCGATTGTCGAGCGCCGAGGGAAGCCGGAAGCCATAGTCGACCAGGACCTGCTTGCGGGAGCGGTCGCCGTGGTACATCCCGCGCACCTGCGGCAGGGTCACGTGCGACTCGTCGACGACGAGCAGGAAGTCGGCCGGGAAGTAGTCGAGCAGCGTCGGGGGCGGCTCGCCGGCGGCGCGGCCGGAGAGGTGCCGCGAGTAGTTCTCGATGCCGCTGCAGTAGCCGAGCTCCTTCATCATCTCGAGGTCGAACATCGTGCGCTGGTGGAGGCGTTGCGCCTCCAGCAGGCGCCCCGCTTTGGTCAGCTCGGCGAGCCGCTCGTCGAGCTCGACCCGGATCGAGCCGATGGCGCGTTCGAGCGTCTCGCGCGGCGTGGCGTAAAACGTGCGGGGATACAGAGCCAGCCGGTCGACCCGCTGCAGGGGCGTGCCCCGGATGGGGTCGGTCTTGGTGATCTTCTCGATCTCGTCGCCGAAGAACTCGACGCGGACGGCCGTGTCCTCGTACCCCGGCGCCACCTCGAGCACGTCGCCGCGGACCCGGAAGGTCCCGCGCGTGAGGTCGAGGTTCGTGCGCTCGTACTGCATCGTCACGAGCTGTGCGAGGAGCGCCGGCATCCCGCGGGCGTCCCCGACCTCGAGGTAAGCCAACATGTCGTAATAGGAGTCGGGGGCGCCCAGGCCGTAGATGCACGACACCGAAGCCACGACGATGACGTCCCGGCGCTCGAAGAGCGCCTTCGAGGCCGCCAGCCGCAGCTTGTCGATCTCCTCGTTGCGGGAGGTCTCCTTCTCGATGTAGGTGTCCGTCTGCGGAACGTACGCCTCCGGCTGGTAGTAGTCGTAGTAGGACACGAAGTATTCGACGGCGTTCTCGGGGAAGAAGCTCCGGAACTCCTGGTAGAGCTGGGCCGCGAGCGTCTTGTTGTGCGAGAGGACGAGGGTCGGCCGATTGACCGCCTCGATCACCTTCGCGACGGTGAACGTCTTTCCCGAGCCCGTGACGCCCAGGAGCACCTGGTCGGACCGGCCTTCGTGGAGTGCCGCGACGAGGCGCTCAATGGCCTGCGCCTGGTCGCCTTGCGGCGTGAAGTCCGTGCGGAGCTGGAACCGGCCGGAGGCCCGCGCCTGGGCCTCGCGATACGTGACCGGTTTTTCGGCGGCCGTGGCGGGAGGAGGCGGACCGGGGTGGGTGGGGCGCGGCATCGGGTGAACCGCCGCTTATAGCATAACGGCGGCGGATGCCTCACAATCGCGCGGTGAAGACCGTTCGGCGCGCCGCCGCGCTCGTCCTGCCGCTGCTCCTCGTCGGGTTTCTCGGCACGGTCGCCGGGTCGGTCGCCACGGGCTTCGTCCGGGTGCCGCGGGTCTCGGAGCTGGCGACCTACCGGCCCGACATCATCACGCAGATCACCGCCCGGGACGGGTCGACGATCGCTCGCTACGCGATCGAGCGTCGGATCCTCATCTCGCGGGCGGAGATCCCCGCCGTGGTCCGCAACGCGATCGTCGCCACCGAAGACAAGAACTTCTTCCAGCACGGCGGGATCGACGTCCGGCGGACCGTCTCGGCCCTCGTGGCGAACCTCCAGCAGGGCGGCTACGCGCAGGGCGGCTCGACCCTGACGCAGCAGCTCGCGCGGGCGATTTTCCTGTCTCCCCAGAAGACGATCTCGCGGAAGGTCAACGAGGCGCTCGTGGCCTTCGAGATCGAGCGGCGCTATTCGAAGGACCAGATCCTGACGATGTACGCCAACGAGATCTACCTGGGCCACGGCAACTACGGCGTCGAAGCCGCCTGCCGGTACTACTTCGGCAAGAGCGTGAAGGACGTGACGCTGGCGGAGGCGGCGCTGCTCGCGGGCATCGTCCAGCGCCCGGAGGACCAGTCGCCGTTTCGCAATCCCGAGCTCGCGCGGGCCCGCCGCTCCACGGCCCTGCGGAGGATGCGGGCCGCCGGCCTCATCACCGAGGCCGAGCGCTCCGCGGCCGAAGCCGAGCCGCTGCCGGCGGCGCCCTCGCTGGCGGAGTCCATCGTCGGGCCGTACTTCTGCGAGGAGGTCCGCCAGTACCTCGAGAAGACGTACGGAGAAAAGGACCTCTACCGGCGCGGCCTGCGGGTCGAGTCCACGCTCGACCCCGAGATGCAGGCGTGGTCCGAGGAGGCGCTGGGCTGGGGCCTTCGCCAGATTTCGCGCCGCCACGGTTTCCACAAGCCGCGCAACCTGACAGCCGAGGGCTACCGCTCTCTCGAGTCCTACGTCGACCCATCCTGGGAGGGCATCCGCGTCGAGGAGGGTCAGACCCTGCGCGGCGTCGTGACGGCGGTCGGGGCCTCGGGGGCGGAAGTCCGCATCGGCCGGGAGACGCTCCCGCTGTTGAACGCCGGCGCCGCGTGGACCGGCGCTCCCTCCGTCGCGAAGATCCTGCGGGCAGGCGACCTCGTCACGGTGACGGCCCAGCGAGGCAAGGACGGCGCCCTGGCGCTCGCCCTCGACCAGGACCCGCGCGAGCAGGGCGCCGTCGTCATCCTCGAGAACGCGAGCGGCGCGATCCGAGCCATGGTCGGCGGCTACGACTGGACGCAGTCCAAGTTCAACCGCGCATCGCAGGCGCTGCGCCAGGCGGGTTCCGCGTTCAAGCCCTTCGTCTATCTGACGGCTCTCGAGCAGGGCTACACGGGCGCCGACACGGTGTTCGACGGCCCGCTCTCGATCGTGATCGATCCGCGGCAGCCCCCGTACCGTCCCGGCAACTACGACGGCAAGTACCACGGCATCGTGACGTTTCGACGCGCGCTCGAGCACTCCTACAACATCCCGGCGGTGCGCGTGGGCGAGATGGTCGGGCTCTCGAACATCATCGAGACGGCCCACCGGCTCGGCATCCGGCAGAACCTCGCGCCCTACCCGTCGATGCCGCTCGGCGCCTTCGAGGTCAGCCTCGTCGAGCTGACCTCGGCGTACGCCGTCTTCGCCAACCAGGGCCTCGCGTTCCAGCCCTACATGATCGAGCGGATCACGGATTCCAACGGCGACCTCCTCGAGCAGACGCACCCGGACGCGCGGGAAGTCGAGAGCCCGCAGGCCGCGTTCCAGCTGCTGCAGATGCTCAAGGGCGTCACCCAGCGCGGCACCGGCGCCCGCGCGGCCGCCCTGAAGCTGAACATCGCCGGGAAGACGGGGACGACCAACGACTTCACGGACGCCTGGTTCATCGGGATGACGCCCCGTTACACGGTCGGCGTCTGGGTCGGCAACGACCAGAAGACGCAGACGATCGGCAAGGGCGCGGACGGAGCGAAGGTCGCCCTGCCGATCTGGATGCGCATCCTCGAAAAGATGAAGGACGGCGGCCGCATCGATCCACAGGAGGACTTCGAGGTCCCCTCCAACATCGTGCTCGCTCCCGTCGACTACGACACCGGCCTGAAGGCGACCGCGGACACACCGCTGCCGGTGCTGGAGGCCTTCGTCAGCGGCTCCCAGCCGACCGAGGAGTGGAGCCCGCGCTCCCAGGAGATCGCGAAGCTCCCCTGGTCCCTGCAGCAGCCCTTCTACGTCCCCAAGAAAGGCGAGCTGCCGGAATCCGCGGTCCTGATTCCGCCAACCCCGACCCCTCGCTGAGCCAGGCCCGTCTCAACAGGTCGCGGCGCGGGAAGTCTCCCGAGCGAAGCGAGGGAGGAGGCCCGCGCCGCGGGAGCGAGAGCGGAGCGAAGGGGTCAGCCGGTCGGTCGAGCCCCTTTGGGCGAGCCGACCGGCGGTGCGCCCGAAGGGCGCAGATCCCGAAGCGCAGCGCTCGCGACGGTTAAGAGCTCGCGACGTTGGCGGCCTGGACCTCGACCGTCAGGGTCGCGGCGACGTCGCGGTGCAGGCGGACGTGCACGGTGTGCGAGCCCAGGCGGCGGATCGGCTCGGCGAGCTCGACGCGACGCCGGTCGACCTCGATGCCCTTGGCCGAGAGAGCGTCCGCGATCTCGGACGCCGTCACCGAGCCGTACAGGTGACCCTCGTCCCCCGCCTTCTTCGCGATGACGACCGTCAGGCCCTCGACCTTGTTCGCCACGGTCTCGGCGACGCCCTTTTCGCGCAGCGTCTTTTCGTCGTACTTCTTCTTCTCTTCGCCGAGGCGCCGGACATTGGCCGGGGTCGCCTCGTAGGCCGAGCCCTGGGGGAAGAGGAAGTTGCGGGCGTAGCCCGGCTTCACGCTCACGGTGTCCCCGCGATGCCCGAGTCCGCGCACGTCGTCGGCCAGGATGACTTTCATGTTTTCTCGGTTCCTTCCCCGCCCCGCCGGCGGAAATCCGCGTACCAGTCGAAGAGCCCCAGGAGCGCCACTCCGACGTTGATCGGGAAGTAAGCGACCAGGGCGTAGAGACCCGCCCGGAGAATCCGGGACCGGAGCCACCTCCGGAAGAAGTGGCAGATGATAGAGAGGCCGGCCACAAAAAACAAGGCCAGGAGCGGCAGCAGCAGGTTCCCTGCGAGTCGGCGAGCCTCCCCCGAAAGGGAGCCGAAGGCCGCCCCCGTGGCCACGAAAAGAGCCGCGGCCTGGGGCGGCACCCGGAGGCCCTCGAAGCGCGCCGCCTCGGCCGTCGGCGTGGGCCGGGCGCTGGCCGCCCCGGCATAGAACGCGATCGCGCCGCCGAGGACCCACAGCGCGCCGAAGATCCCCCAGAGATACTTCCGGGCGAGGTCGCGCGCCGCCTCCAGAGTGGCTCGCATGGCCGCGACCGACTCCGCGTCGGCCCCGGACCGCTGGTACGACTCGATCGCGGGCGGGATGACCTGGTCGAACGAGGCCGACACCTGCGCGGCGACCGACGGGCCGGCCGCGCCGGCCGAGGCCGCGAACGCCGCCGCCAGGAAGGCGCCGCCCGCGAGGCACAGGCCCAGGTAGCAGCGCGACGGGTCCACGCCGGCGCGGAGGAATCCGACCGAGGCCGTCGGGAGCATCGTGACGCCCGCCGCGAGAAAGGCGATGGCCAGCCCGGCGCCCGGGCCGCCCGTCGCCCACCCGAGCCCGAGGACGATCGCGACCGCGAGCGAGCACGCGATCATTCCCGTGACCATGCCCCGCCGATGCGCCAGGCGTACGAGCGGCACCGCGGCGAGCGGAGCGCCCAGCGGGCTCGCGAGCGAGAGCAACGGCAAGCCGAGCGCGCCGATGACCGGCAGCACGAAGAGGGCCGAGAAGGCTCCGGCGGCCGTCAGGGCCGCCAGAGGAATCTCGTACCGGGTCGCCTTGAGACCCTCGCGCCCCGCGAGGGGTTCGGGAGAGGACATCCCCTCCCGCTAATCCGTTGCGTACGGCAGGAGGGCGATCGAGCGGGCGCGCTTGATGGCCGTCTGCAGTTTGCGCTGGTGGAGCGCGCAGGTTCCCGAGATGCGCCGCGGAAGGATCTTCCCCCGCTCGGGGATGAAGCCCTGCAGGAGCTTGATGTCCTTCCAGTCGATGTACTCGAGCTTTTCCGCGCAGAACTTGCAGACCTTCCGGCGCCGCACGAAGAACTTCTTGCGCGGGCCGCCCTTGGCGTCGCGCGCGCCGGGGCCGGTGCGGGGTCCGGAACGGCCGGAGCCTCCTCCCATCCTCATGACTCGCTCCTCTCCGCGGCGGGCTCGGACGCCGCCGCCTCTGCCGGAGGCGCCGGGGGACGGGGCGGCCGCTTGATCGCCTTCTTGCGCAGGCGCTCGGTCATCTTGGCCTGGCGCTTCAGGTCCTCGTCGACGCGCACCGCGAGGTGGCGCAGGACCTGGTCCGACAGGCCCATGCGGCGCTCGGCCTCGGCCACCGCGGCCGGCTCCGACTGGACCTGCCAGTACGTGTAGTGGGCCTCGCGCTTGCGTCCGATGGGAAACGCCAGACGGCGCTTGCCCCACGGCTCTTCCTTGACGACGGTGGCTCCGCCGTCGACCAGGATCTTCCGATACTCGCCCGCGACTTTCGTCGCGTCGTCGTCGGCCAGGTCGGGCGTGACCAGGACGACGATGTCGTACAGCCTCATGCGTTCCTCCTCATGGATGTCAATCCGGATCGAGGCCGTCCGGAGAGGAAGGTGAATGATTCGCTCGCCGCATCGCGGCGTCGATTCCTTGCGTCAACCACGTCCGGAGGGCCTCGACGGCCCGCCCGACGCTGTTCTCGAATTCGTCCCGCTCGGCCTTCGCGAAAGGCTCGAGCACGTAGTCCGCGAGGTCCCGCTCGCGGGAGTACCTCTCGCCCCGGACTCCCACGCGCAGGCGCGGGAACTCCGTGGTCCCGAGGTGGGCGATGACCGACTTGAGCCCGTTGTGCCCGCCGGCCGAGCCGCGCGCCCGCATTCGGAGCGATCCGAGCGGCAGCGCGATCTCGTCGACGACCACGCACAGGTCCGAGGGGTCGACGTCGTGTTTCTGGCAAAGAGCCCGAACGGCCTCGCCCGAGGCGTTCATGAAAGTCTGCGGGAGCGCCAGGAGGACCATCTCCCGCCCGACTCTCCCCCGGCCCACGCGCGAAGAACACTCGCGCGTCCGGATCCGGATTTCCTCCTCTGCGGCGAGCCTCTCGACGACGCGAAACCCGGCGTTGTGCCGCGTGGCCTCGTAGTCGTCCCCCGGGTTGCCGAGGCCGACGATCGCGCGCAGAAGTTACTTCTCCTTTTCCTTCTCCTTCTTGGCTTCCTTGGCTTCCTTGCCGTCCTCGGCGCCCTCTTCCTCCGAAACGGCCTTGCCCTTCTTCAGGACCTCGGGCTCGGCCAGCTCGGCGGCGCCCTCGGCCACCGCGACGGGCTCTTCCTCGCGGGTCGGGTGCGCCACGTGCAGGACGACCTTCTCGGGGTTGTCGACGATGGTCACGCCCTCGACCGCCGGAATCTCGGAGACGCGGATGGCATCGCCGATCGCGAGCTCCGAGACGTCCACCGCCAGGTGTGCCGGGATGTTGCCGGGGAGACACTCGATCTCGATCTCGCGGGTGACCACGTCGAGGATGCCGCCGTCGGCCTTGACGCCCTTGGCCACGCCCGTCACTTCGATCGGCACCTTGACGGTGATCTTCACGTCCATGAGGACGCGCACGAAGTCGATGTGGAGCGGCTTGCGGGAGACCGGGTCGCGCTGCAGCTCCTTGATCATCGCGTGCCGGCTCTGGTCGGAACCCGCCAGCTTCAGGAGGAAGATCGCGTTCTCGCCCGCGCCCTCGCGGAACAGGTCGGCCAGGGCCTTCCGGTTCACGGCAATCGGGACGTTGGGCTTCCCTGCCCCGTAGACGACCGCCGGGATCTGTCCCCCGGCGCGGCTGCGGCGCGCTTCGCCCTTTCCGGTCGTCGAGCGCTTCTCGACGTTGAGTTCGATGGTCTTCATGCCCTACCCCGCGCGGGGAGTCCGCGCAAAGAGGCGGATTCTACACAAAAAGCGAGGAAACGGAAGCCCCGTCGTGAATCCGCTGGATGGCCTCCCCCAGGAGGGGGGCCACCGACAGGGCCTGGATCCGGGGGCAGCGAGCCATGGCGGCGTCCACCGGTATGGTGTTCGTCACGAGGAGGGACTGGAGCCCGGACCCCTCGATCCGCTCGATGGCGGGCCCGGAAAAGACGCCGTGGACGGCCGCCGCGTAGGTCCGCCGGGCTCGGCCCTGCCGCAGGGCCGCCTCGGCCTGCACGAGCGTCCCGGCCGTGTCGACGATGTCGTCCAGGATGAGGACGTCCTTGCCCTCGACCTCGCCGACGACGTTGAGGATCTCGGTTTCGTTCTTGCCCGTCCGCCGCTTGTCGATGACGGCGAGCGAGGCGTCGAGCCGCTTGGCGATCGCGCGCGCCCGGGTCAGCCCGCCGACGTCGGGGGACACGATGACGAGGTCCTCGAGGTCGAGCTTCCGGATGGCGTCGAGGATCACCGGAGCGGCGAAGAGATGGTCCACCGGAATGTTGAAGAACCCCTGGATCTGCGCGGTGTGGAGGTCCATCGTCAGGATCCGGTCCGCGCCGGCCGCGGTGAGAAGGTCCGCCATGAGCTTGGCCGCGATCGGCACGCGGGGCTTGTCCTTCTTGTCCTGCCGCGCATACCCGAAATACGGCAGCACGGCGGTGATCCGCGATGCCGACGAGCGCCGGAAGGCATCGAGGAGGATGAGCAGCTCCATCACGCTGTCGTTGACCGGGGAGCACGTGGGCTGGACGACGAATACGTCGGCGCCGCGGACGTTCTCGTCGATCTGGCAGTAGTCCTCGCCGTCGGAGAAGTTGTAGAGGGTGAGCTTGCCGAGCGGGATTCCGAGGTACGCGCAGATCTCCTGGGCGAGCGCCGGGTGCGCGCGGCCGGAGAAGATCTTGAGATCGCCGTAGTTGAAGGCGTGTGCGGTCAAGCGGGGGGATTGTACGTGGAGAGGAGTCTCCAGTCGACCGTCAACGGAGGATCGTCGATGCGAGTGGCTGGGGCGCTAGGACTCGAACCTAGAAATGCCGGCTCCAAAGGCCGGTGCCTTACCAATTTGGCGACGCCCCAACGTGGCTCGATTCTACGCCTGCGTTTCGGGGGCGGCGCCGTCGGCCCTCGCCGGGGGGCTGGAAGGCGGGCCCGCCGCCTTGACCTTCTCGTACTCCTCGAGGATGCGTTTCTCCATTCGCTCGCGCGTCTCGCGATTCAGCGGGTGAGCGATGTCCTTGAACTCGCCGTTCTTCTTCCGCTTGGAGGGCATCGAGATGAACAGGCCGTTGGGCCCCTGAATGACTTTGAGGTCGGAAACGAGGAAACAATCGTCGAACACGATCGAGACGTACGCCTTCAGTTTCTCTTCGGCGACCGGAAACACCTTCACCTGCGTGATGTTCATGGAAGACCTCCCCTGGGGTTGGACTCGCGCTGGTAGTCGTCTCGGGTGAGCGTGCGGCAGCGAAGGATGCGGGCCTCGGGGTGCCGGGCGGCGAGCACCGCCTCGGCGCCGGCGGGTGCCCCGTGGAGGACGATCGTCGATCCCGAGCCGCTGATGGCGGAGTCGGCCGTCAGGCCGGCGGCGGACTCGAGGTACGCCTGCATCCTGGGCTCCTGTTCTAGCACGGCCGATGCCAGATCGTTGGGCCCGAGATAGCCGCGGCGGCCGGGCGCGGCAACTTCGAGCCGCCGCGGCAGATCGAACCGGCCGCCATGGGCGCGATAGACGCCGGCGGTCGAGATCGAGAACGGTGGAACGAGAAGGAGCAGCTCCGACGGCGGGCCGTCCGGAACGGGCGTCACGATCTCTCCGCGCCCGGTCACGTCGGCTTCCCCTCCGGTCAGGAAGAACGGCACGTCGCTGCCGAGCTCGGCGGCGAGCTTGCCGAGCCACGCCTCGTCGGCGTCGATCTGCCACAGCCTCGCGAGCAGCCGCAGCGTCACCGCCGCGTCGGCGCTGCCGCCGCCGAGACCGCCGCCCATCGGCACCCGCTTTTCGAGCACGATCCGGGCGCGCGCCGGAACTCCGGCCCGCTCGGCGAGAAGCTCGGCCGCGCGCACGACGAGGTTCTCCCGCCCGGCGGGAACTGCCGGATCATCGCTGTGGAACGCGATGGCTTCGTGCGGTCTCGACGGTGATGCGATCGGCGAGGCTGATCGAGACCATGCGCGAGTGGATTTCGTGAAACCCGTCCGGACGGATCCGACCCACCCGGAGCTCGCGGTTGACCTTGGCGGGCGCGGACGCGGAGAGGATCATGGCGCCGAAGTCGTGAGGGGCGAGGCCGGCTCCACGGCGACGAGAGAGAGCTTGAGACTGCGCCCGGACGGCGCTTCCCGGGCGGAAATGCGTGGCGGCCAGGGACTCGCGGTCCCCGAGTAGGTCACGGTCAGCTCGCCGGTCGCGCCCGAGATCACGAGCGACTCGAGGCGCTGCTCGCGGCGGTCCACCGTCGCCGTCACGCGCGTGGACGTGTTCCAGACCACGAGGCACTGAGCGCCGTCGCAGCCCTCGACGGACGAGGGTTGGCCCGGCCACGCCCCCGCCAGCACGGCGCGCAGGGCCGAAGGATCGACGACGAGAGCCCGGCGATCTTCGCCGGTGACGGTGCCCGCGTCGTACTCCGCCACCTTCGCGCCGAAGGGTCCGGTGAGCGAGGCTCGCTGCACGAGCTTCCCGTCGTAGGTGACGGCCAGCGTGCCCGGGACCGCCGGCGCTCCGCCGCCGCTCATCCGCGCGTCGTAGAGCAGCCGCGATGGGGGCAGGTCCGCGGCGCGCCGCTCGACCGCGGCGAGCGCCTCGAGCGTCTCCCGCGCATCGCTCTCGTCGGCCGGCGCGAAGCGGCGGGCCGCCGCGCCGCTGGCGCACGCGCAGAGCAGGAGGAGAGGAGAGAGGGCGGCGAAACCGGCGAACGGGCGCGGGATCAACGCTGGGAAACGGGTGTGCGGGCACGCCGGAGCTTTTCCTGGACCCGCCCCGGCTCCTCCGACTTGAGCTCCAACGCCTTCTCCCAGTTCCGGATCGCGCCCTCGACCTCGCCCTGTTTCATCTCGAGGTCGCCGAGGTGCTCCAGGATCGTGGGATCGGTCGGCTCGCGGCGGGCCGCCTCGCGCAGGTTCTTCTCGGCCGCTTCCATCCGGCCGAGTCGGAAGTACGCCCAGCCGAGCGAGTCGAGGTACGCGGCGTTGCGGGGCTCGCGGGCGACGGCCTTCTCGAGCATCTCGCGAGCTCGGTCGAGCTGCACGCCGCGGTCGGCCCACATGTAACCGAGGTAGTTCTGCGTGGCCGCGTCGTTGGGGCGTTCCTCCAGGAGCTTGAGGAAGACCGTCTCGGCCTCGCTCGAAGTGCCGGCGCGTTCCAGGCTCGAGCCGAGCCGGAAGAGCGCCTCGGAGCTCTCGGGGAACTTTTCGGTGGCGGAGCGGGCGACGCGGACCGCGGCGCCGAAGCGCTTCAGGCGGGCGTACGCGTCGGCGACCGCCATCATGCTCTCCAGGTCTCCCGTGGCCGCCAGGGCATCGAGCTTTTCCTCGGCCGCCTTCTCGGCCCCGGTTCGGAACTCGAATTCCGCCGCCGTCGCGGCCCAGTCGGGATCCTTGGGGTCGGCGGCCGCGAAGGCGCGCGCCCGCTCGAGGCCGTCGGCAAGGAACTCTCCGTCGCGGTCGGTCGCGAGCAGGATGCGGGCCGCGCGAGGATGGACGACGCCGTCCTGGAGCGAAAGCGGTCCGAGGATCCCGCGCGCCGCGGCCCAGTCCTTCTGGAGGTATGCGATGAAGCCGAGCTCGATCTCGGCTCCGGCCTTTCCCTCCGCCAGACGCGGATCGGCGCCGGACCGCCGGATCATCTCTTCGTACATCGCGCGCGCCTCCGCGAACCGCCGCTCGCGCGTCATCTCGGCGGCCAGGGCCCGGCGGCTCATCGGCTCTTCGGGGTCCGCTTCGATCATGGCCCGGAGGATTTTCTCGCCCTCCTCGGTGCTTCCCCGCTCGAAGAGCACCGTCGCGAGCAGGCGCCGGCCGGCGCGGTTCTCGGGGCGCTTCGCGACGAGGTCGCGGGCGGCGGCCTCCGATTCGGCGAAACGTCCGGCCCGGGCCAGATCGAGAACGATCCTCTCGCTGATCGCGGAGTTGGACGGGTCGCGATGCTCGAGCGCCCGCAGGACCTCGAGCGAGCGGTCCAGCCGGTCCTGGTCCTCGTAGAGGTCGATGAGCGCGGCCGCGATTTCGCGGTCCCCGGGGTCGGCCTCGTAGAGCGCGCGGTAGATCGTCTCGGCCTCGCGCAGACGGCCGGCCTTGGCCTTCGCCTCCGCGGTCAGTCGCTGAATCATCGGCTGATTGCCGAGCTCGGGAAGATCGTCGAGCACGACCGCCGCCTCGGCGGCGCGATCGGCCGCGAGCAACGCGCGCGCCAGGCTCACGGCGGTGCCGATGTCCGCCGGCGCGAGGCGGCGCGCGGCGGAGAGGTGCTCGATCGCCGGCCCGAGCCGCGACGGGTCCTTCTCGGCGGCCGAAAGGTCCAGGTTGCCGAGCAGCCGCTGGGCCTCGGCGAGGGCCGGGTCGAGCCGGACGGCCTCCCGTGCCTGCTTCTCTGCTTCGGCGGGCACGTTGAGGTCGCGGAGCAGCTGGGCGTATTCGAGGTGCACGACCGCGTCGTCCGGCACCTGCTCGAGCACCTTGCGGTAGAGACCGAGGGCCTCCTGATAGCGGCCGTCGGAGACGGCCGCGCGGGCGGCGAGAAAGGCTTTCCGGCTGGCCGCGAGGTCGCCTTCGGCCGCGGCGGCCCGAGCCGCGAGGAGGACGGCGGCGAGGAGAATCGCGCTGCGCTTCACCCCCGGAATGTAGCACGCCGGCCGCGTGTGTCGCGCGTCACGGGCGCCCCCCGGCGATATGCTCCGGGCGGTCGCGCGGATTGTCCGCGCGGGAGGTCGCGTGCGTTCGCCCTGTCCCCTCGTCGACACGTCCGATTCCATCCGCGCTACGGGATAATCGACGCTGCGATGCCTCGACTCGGAGTTCTCCTCCTGCGGTCCGGCGCCGTCACCGAGGAGAGCGTGAACCGCGCCCTCGCCGTCCAGGGATTCGCGGGGGGCCGGCTCGGCACGCTTCTGATCGAACGCGGTTCGGCCTCGGAAGACGACATCGGGCGCGCCCTGGCCGAACAACACGGCTGCGAGTACGCGCCCTGGGCGGTCCTCGGCACGGTTCCCGCGACCGTCATCGCGGCCCTGCCGGCGAAGTTTGCGATCCGGCACTCCGCGGTGCCGATCGGCCTCGGCGAGGGGCTCATCCGCATTGCGCTCCGGGATCCCGCGAACCTGCGAGTCCTCGACGAGCTCTTTTTCGTGACCGGCAAGAAGATCGTCCCGGCCGTCGCACCCGAAGTGCGGCTCTACCATGCGCTCGAGAAGTACTACGGCGAGCGTCGCACGCCGCGTTTTGCGATTCTGGCGGAGAAATTGTCGCGGCCCATGGCCCCGTCGGTCATCCAGAAGCCTCTGCCGCCGCCGCCGGATTTCTCCTCGGCCGCCAGAGAGTTGCCTCCGGGCCTCGCCCCGGGAGACCCCGACGAGCCGACGTTGCTCGCCGCGTGGCGGGTCCCGGACGTCCCTCCGGTGGGATGGGGAGGCCTGCCGCCCCCGCCGGAGGACCTCGACGAGCCTCCGGAGTCGATCCCATGGGAGGAGACTCCGCCGACGGGAACCTGGCCGGCCGCGCCGGGTGTTCGCCCGGCCCCCGAGACGGCGCGCCCGGCGGGGACCCCCTCCCAAACGCGCTCCGGCGAGGCCGCGGCCGGAGCGCCCTCCGCCTGGCGCCAGACGCGCGACGCGCCCTCTCCGTCCGTGGCGGGCGCCATGACTGGGGCCGGCATGCCCGCAACCGAGGATTTTGCCGGGATCCTCGCCGCCCGCGGGCGGGATGAGATCTTCGCGGCCGCCCTGTCGGCGCTCGTCCGCCGCTTTCGGCGGAGCGCGATCTTCGTCGTCCGCCCCGACGGCGTCGGGGGTTGGTCGGGAGCCGGCGAGGGTGTCGATGTGGAGGCTCTGCGTCGGCTCGACCTCCCGTGGACCGAGCCCTCCATCTTCTTGAACGTCCGGATGAGCCGGTCCTTTTATCTCGGCGCCCTGCCGCCGCTGGCCCGCCACGAGGCATTGGCGACGGCCATCGGGGGCTGGCCGGCCGAGTGCCTCGTCCAGCCCGTCCTGATGAGGGACAAGACGGTCGCCTTTTTCTATGCGGAGTGCCGGGAACCCCAGGGGGCGACCCCGGCCGACCTGACCTACGTCCGGGAGCTCGCGGGAGCCACCGCAGCCGCCCTGGCGGCATCCATCCGATTGAAGAAAAAGCAGGTTATATAATCCCGCTCACCCCGGAGGAGACATGATCAAAGCGGACATCGTCGACCGCGTGGTGGATCTTGCACAGATCCCGCGTGCAAAGGCGGCCACGGCCGTCGAGACCGTGATCGAGGCCATGCGCTCCGCGCTGGGAGCCGGCGACCGCATCGAGCTGCGCGGTTTCGGAGTCTTCCAGGTCAAGCGCCGGAAGCGCGGCATCGGGCGCAACCCGAAGACGGGGGTCGAGGTCTCGATCCCTCCCGGCAACACGATTCGCTTCAAGCCCGGAAAAGACCTTCGAGACCTGCCCTAAAACAGCGACATAGAATAAAGGCATGCCGCGCATTGGGGAGCTCCTGATCGCCGAGGGGGTCCTCTCGGAAGGAGCCGTCCAGAGCGCGCTCGGGTTTCAGCGCCACACGGGTGAACCGTTCCGCCTCGGTACGATTCTCCTCGACCGCGACCTGCTCGGCGAGGAGAGTCTCCTGAAGGCGCTCTCGGCGATTCACCGTTGCGACTTCGCGACGTGGCCGCAGATCCTGAAGGCCACGCCACACATCGTGCGCACTCTCCCCGAGCGGGCCGCCGTGCGGCTGGCGGCCATCCCGTACGCTCTCGAAGGCCGTGGCGTGCGTGTCGCGTTCAAGAACCCGTCCAATCTCGCGGCGGTCGACGAGGTGTCGGCGCTGACCGGCCGCCCCGTCATTCCGGCCGTGATCAGCGAGGTGCGCCTGCTGCAGGCCCTCCATCTGTTCTATGGCCGCCCGGTGCCGATCGAGTTCCGCAGCGTTCTGCAGAAGCTGGAACGCAACGAGGAGCGCCGCCTCTATCGGAGCCGCGCCACCGTTCGCGCGCCCCTCTCCGGTCGATTCGTCAATCCCCTGGTGCCGCCCGCGCCCGCCCGCCCGCCCCGCGAGATCCCGATCGCGCTGGGCGGGCCCGAGGCCGAAGCCCCGGTGCCCTCGAGCTTCGCGGCTCCGTTTGCATCAGCCGAGACGCCCCAGAGCGACAGCGACGAGTCCCCCGCGTTCCTGCCGGACTTCACGCCGGCCTACGCAGCGACTCCGGACGAGCTCGTCGCGCGCATGTGGAAGGACGAAGCCTCCATCGAGGAGCCGCCCGCGCCCCCGGCCCCGGTACCGCCGGTTTCCCCCGCCGTCGGACTCGCGGACATGGAGCCGTCGACGGGTCGCGATCACATCGCCGAGTCCGCTCTGGAATCCCTCGCTTCGCGGTTCCCCCGCGTCCTGCTGCTCGTCTCCGCGCAGGAGTCGGTTCAGGGATGGACGGGGCGAGGCGGGAGGCTGACCCGCTCCCGCGTGTCGAAGCTGCGAGTCCCCTGGGGCGAGCCGTCGATCTTCGCGTTCGTGAAGCTTTCGGGCAACGCGCACCGGGGAGCGCTCTCGCGGATCCTGCTGCCGACGGCCCTGGCGGAGCTCGTCGGAGACAAGGCCACGGCGGCGTGTGCCGTGTTCCCCGTGCGAATCAAGGATCGGCTCGTCGCATTTCTGTACGCCGACCGGGCCGGGGCGCCGCTCTCCGACGAGGACTATCGGGCGCTCGAGGTCGCGGCGAGCTCGCTCGGGAGCTCCCTGGCGCGCCTGCTCCTCGAGCTGCGCAAGTCCTCGCCCCCGAGCTGACTCCCTGACCGAGCCCTCTCCCGATCCGTTTCCGGACTCGCCTCCCGCGCCGTCGCGCTGGCGCCGCGCCGCGGAGCATCCCCTCTTCCACCTCGCGCTCTTCCTGCTCACGTTCGTCACGACGACCCTCGCCGGCGGCGCAGCGTTCACGCCGTCGGGCGGGTGGCTGGCGGGCGGGCGATTTTCGGATGGTTTCGGTTTCTCGGTTCCGGTCATGGTCATCCTCGGCGTGCACGAGCTCGGTCACTACGTCATGTGCCGCCGATATGGCCTGGCCGCGACGCTCCCGATCTTCCTGCCTTCGCCCTTCCTCCTCCCGAACGTCCTTTCCTTCGGGACGTTCGGGGCCGTGATCCGCATCAAGGAGCCGATTCCGAACAAGCGCGTTCTCCTGGACATCGGGGCGGCCGGGCCGATCGCCGGTTTCGTTGCGACGATCCCGTTTCTGCTCTACGGAGTCGCGCATCCGAGGCCGAGCACGACGCCTCTGACCTCGGGCACGACCCTCTTCGACTACCCGCTCGTCGTCCGCTGGGCCCAGACGTGGATGCACGTGGGCCCGTACACGAGCGCCTCGGTGCACGAGCACCCGACCTTCATGGCGGCGTGGTTCGGCCTGATCGTGACGGCGATGAACCTCTTTCCGATCGGCCAGCTGGACGGTTCCCACGTGATGCGGGCGCTTCTCGGCAAACGGCAGCCGTTCGCCGCGGGGGCGGCCGCGGCCCTGGCGGTCGCGGGCTCGTTCCTCGGGCCGCCGGTCTGGCTCGTTTTCACCGCGTTCGTCGTGCTCTTCATGGGCTTCCGTCACCCGGCCATGCCCGATGACGACGCGCCGCTCGATTTCGGCCGAACGCTCGTCGCGCTCCTGTGCATCGGCATATTCCTCCTCTGCTTTTCCCTGGCGCCGTTCCGCACGCCCTAGGGCCGCATGACCGGCGCGTCGCCGCGTCGCGGCAGCTCGAGAACGAACGTGGCCGGCCCGTCGTTGACCAGGGATACCTGCATCGTGGCGCCGAACACACCGGCCGCCACCGGGATGCCCTGCGCCGACATCGCCGCGAGGAAACGGTCGTAGAGCGGCTCCGCCTCGGGGCCGCGGAGCGCCCGCTCGAACCCGGGCCGGCGCCCGCGCGACAGGTCCGCGCCGAGGGTGAACTGCGAGACGACGAGCACGGATCCTTCGACGTCGGACAGCGACCGATTCATCCTACCGGCTTCGTCCTCGAAGACGCGCAGCCCGGCCACCTTTCGCGCCGCTTCCTCCGCCAGCTCCGGTACGTCGCCGGTTTCCGCTCCGAGGAGCACCAGGAGACCTCGGCCGATCTCGCCGACGATCCGCTCCCCGACGCGCACCGACGCACTCGACACGCGCTGGATGACGAGCTTCAACGGCGCCGCCTCGCCACGCGGGCGAGCTCCGCCGGCTCGGGTGCGCGGAGCAGGTGCGCCGCGAGCCAGTAGACGACGGAGGCCGAGGCGATCAGGGCCGCGAGAATTCCGGCCCCGCTCCAGCCGGCCAGCCGATCGCCCGGGACGACCCGCAGCGCGCCCCAGAGGAACGCCCCCATGGCCGCCGCAGCGGCGACGATGCGGGCGACCGAAGCGAGGATCTGGCGGCCGCGAAGACGGCCCTGCTGCCGGCGCAGCACCGCCACCAGGAGAAGGACGTTGACGGCCGCGGCGGCGGACGCGGCCAGACCGATCCCGGGAAGGCCGAGCGGGCGGGTCAGGACGTTGCAGAGCAGAACGAAGACGACGGCGTCCGCCAGCGCCGCAACGACGGGCATCGTGGTGTTCTTCAGTGCGTAGAACGCGGGTACGATGACGCGGATCCCGGCGAAGAAGAAGAGCCCCGCCGCGAGCGTGGCCAGCGCCCCCGCCGTCTCGAGCGTGTCGGCCGGGCCGAAACGGCCGCCCTGAAACAGCACGCGGACGATCGGCACCTGCAGCATCACGAGGCCGACGCTCGCCGGCACCGTGACGAACGCGATCAGACGGAGGGCGAACGCGAGGTTCTCCTTGAACGGGTTGCGGTCCGGCAGGAGCGCCTGCTTCGAGAGCAGCGGCAGGATCGCGGTCGCGACCGATACGGCGAAGCCCCCGAGCACGAGCTCCTTGAGACGGTTCGCGTAGTACAGGTGCGACACGCTGCCGCCCCCGAGCCCTGCGGCAAACCGCGTCGAGACCACCGTATTGAAAGCGCTGATGCCGTAGGCCAGCAGCCGCGGAGCCATGAGCAGCAGGACCGAGCGGACCGCCGGATCGCTCCAGCCGAGAGCGGGGCGTCCCGACCGCGCGGAGCCTCGCCAGCTGCGGCACCTGCAGCGCGATCTGCAGGACGCCGCCCGCGAGGACGCCGGCGGCGAGGCCGTACGTCGGGTCGGCGGTCCGCGGAGAGACGAACACGGCCGCGAGAATGATGGCGACGTTCAGGAGGATCGGCGCCGCCGCCGCCGCCGCGAATCGGCGATGCGCGTTCAGCAGGGCCTGGCAGAGCGCCGCGAGCGAGACGAGCAGGATGTACGGGAAGATCCATCGGTTGAGCCGGACGGTCAGCTCGAACTTCCCGGGGTCCTCGCGGAACTGCCCGGCGAGCAGCGTCGACGAGCCAGGGCGAGAAAACGATCCCGGCGACGGTGATCCCCGCGAGGATCAGCGAAAACGTCGCGACGACGCGGCCGACGAAGGCGCGCGCTTCCTCGGCGCTGCGCCGCGCGGAGACCTCGGTGTAGACGGGGATGACCGCCGAGGACATCGCGCCCTCGCCGATGATCTCCCGCAGCATGTTCGGGATCCGCCAGGCCACGAGGAACGCGTCGCTCCGCATCCCGGCACCGAGGGTCGCCGCGATGACCTTGTCGCGCAGGTAGCCGGTGATGCGCGAGAGAAGCGTCAGCGGCGTGATCGTCGACGCCGAGCGCACGAGGTGGCCGCGGGTCGCTTCGATCTCGTTGTCGGTCATGGAATTGGGAGATTCTAGCCGTCCCGGCGGCAAGGACATCATCTGTCCCGCTCGAAGTGGAATATGTTTCCAGCACCTGAAAGGAGGGCGAACACATGGCCAGCGTGAACAAAGTGATCCTGATCGGAAACCTCGGAAAGGACCCGGAGATCCGGACGACGCCGCAGGGAACGACCCTCGCGCGCTTCTCCGTGGCGACGTCGACGACCTGGAAGGACGCGTCGGGCGCCAAGCAGGAGAAGACCGAGTGGCACGACATCGTGGCCTGGGAGAAGCTCGCGCAGATCTGCGGCGAGTATCTCCACAAGGGCAAGATGGTCTACGTCGAGGGCAGCCTCCAGACCCGCAGCTGGGAGGACCAGGCCGGTCAGAAACGCTACAAGACGGAGGTCAAGGCCTCCAACGTCGTCATGCTCTCCAAGCGCGAGGACGGCATGCGTTCGGCCGGCGCCCGCGAGGTCGCCGAGACGCCGGAGCCGGCGACGGCGGGCGGCGGCGGCTACGACGACGACGTTCCGTTCTAGCCGAAGGACGACATGCCGGCGTACGTGATCGTCGACGTCGACGTGCGCGATCCGGGAGTCTACGAGCGATACAAGGCGCTCGCCCCGCCGGCGATCGCGGCTCATGGCGGGAGGTATCTCGCCCGCGGAGGCAGGACCGCCGTTCTCGAGGGGGACTGGACGCCCAAGCGCGCCGTGATCCTCGAGTTCCCGAGCTTCGAGCAGGCGAAGGCCTGGTGGGCTTCGGCCGAGTACGCCGAGGGCAAGGCGCTGCGCCAGTCCTGCTCGCGCACCAACATGATCGTTCTCGAAGGGCTCTGACGGCCGGCGTTCGGGCCCTTCAGGCGAGCGAGTCGCCGAAGGACCGAATCTCGGCGGCCAGAGTCTCGAGCGAAGTCGCGGTATCCCGGCCGGCCGCGCCCCGCAAGGCGGCGAGGCGTCCGGCGTAAATTTCGAGCCGTTCCTCCGCCTCGGCGAGGCGCTCTGCGGGGACTCCGCTGTCGACTGCGGCGATGGCAGCCGGGTACTCCTCCAGGCGCCGGCAGACGAAGAGCAGGTCGCAGCCGGCGATGGCCGCGCGGGCGCAGCGCTCCGGAAGGGTCCCGAAGGCCGCCAGCGCACCCATCTCGAGGTCGTCCGAAAAAGCCGCGCCCTCGAAACCGAGGACCGTGCGCAGCAGGACCGTGCCCACGGCGTCCGACAGGGAGGCCGGAATGCCGTCCTCGCCGGCGGCGTGGGAGATCATGACCGCCCCCGCCTTCTCCATCAGCGCGTCGAAGGGAGTCAGGTCCAGGGCGTGCTGATGCGGATCGGTCTCCAGGATCGGAAGCGCCTCGTGGGTATCGAGCCGCGCGCGGCCGAGACCCGGGAAGTGCTTGAGGCATCCGCCGATCCCCTGCGATTGCAGGCCGTCGAGAAAGTCTCCGGCCGCCTCGATGATCCGCGCCGGCTCGGCCGAGGCGCAGCGCTCGCCGAGGACGAGAGCGCCGGCACCCGGCAGGCCCCGGTCGACGACCGGGCGCGAGGTCCACGTCGAATCCGAGACGGGAGAGCGCCTTCCCGGCAAGCTCGCCGGCGCGGCGCGCGGCGCCCTCCGTCCCGGCCCCGCGCCGGAGCGACGGCGCGGGGGCCAGCAGATCGCGGAGGCGGTCGACGGGGCCGCCCTCCTGATCGAGGAAGAGAAAGCGGGCCCCGAGGCCGCGGACCTCGGCGATCAGCGCTCTCGAGCTGCGGCGCGTTCTCGATGTTGCGCCGAAAGAGGATCACGCCGTAAGGCGGATGCGTCCCGAGGATCTCCCGTTCCCGCGGCGTGAGCGATGGGCCTTCCACGCCCACGCCGAAGAGGCGCGAGCTCACGATCGCTTCAGACGCTCCTGGAGCGTGGCGAGGAGCGAAAGGGCGGCGATCGGCGTCATCTGGTCGATGTCGAGCGCCCGCAGCTTCTCGAGCGCGAGCTCCTCCTCGGCCGAGAAGAGCAAGAACTGGCCGCTGCCGGCGCTCTCCCCCGCCCGGCGCGCGAGCACGGGCGCGCCCTGCACGTCGAGCTCCTGTTTCTCGAGGTTCGCCAGCACCTCCCGCGCCCGGGCCGTCACCTCCGCGGGAAGCCCGGCGAGCTCGGCGACGTGGATGCCGTAGCTGCGGTCCGCGCCCCCCGGCACGACCTTGCGGAGGAAGACCACGCGGCCCGCGATCTCCTTGACGGCCATCGTCGAGTTGACGACGGCCGGCTTGACCAGGGCCACCTCCGTGAGCTCGTGGTAGTGGGTCGCGAAGAGGACGAAGGCGGCCTTGCCGGGAGCGTCGTGAAGGTGCTCGAGCAGGGCCCAGGCGATCGACAGGCCGTCGAACGTGGACGTGCCGCGGCCCACCTCGTCGAGGATGACGAGGCTGCGGCCGGTCGCTTCGCGCAGGATCGCCGCGGATTCGAGCATTTCGACCATGAACGTCGACTCGCCGCGCGCCAGGTGGTCCGCGGCGCCCACGCGGGTGAAGATCCGGTCGCAGAGCGAGAGCTCGGCGCGAGCGGCCGGAACGAACGACCCGGCCTGGGCCAGAAGCACGATCGTGGCGACCTGGCGCAGGTACGTGGACTTCCCGCCCATGTTGGGGCCCGTCACGACCTGGATGCGCCGGTCGGCGTCGAGATCCGTGTCGTTGGGAACGAAGACTTCCTCGCGCCGGAGCCGCTCGACGAGCGGGTGCCGACCCTCGGAGATCGCGAGGCGCGGTTTATCGGAGAGTCTCGGCCGGATCCAACGGCCCGAACGCGCGATCTCGGCGAGGGACGCGAAGAGATCGAGCTCGGCCAGCGCCCCGGCCGTCCGACCGACCCGGTCCCCCGCTGTCGCAAGGAAGCCGAGCAGGTCCCCGTAGAGCCGGCCCTCGATCTCGGCGATGCGGTCCTCGGCTCCCAGGATCTTCTCCTCGAGGTCCTTGAGCGCCGGGGTGACGAACCTCTCGGCGTTGGCGAGGGATTGGCGGCGAATCCAGTCGGCGGGCACTCGGTCCTTGTGGGCGTTGCCGACCTCGAGCGAGTACCCGAAGACGCGATTGAACTTCACGCGCACCGATCCGATGCCCGAACGCCGCCGCTCCTCGGCCTCGACGGCGAGGAGCGCGCTCTGGGCGTCTCTCCGCAGGGCCCGAAGCTGATCGAGCTCCGCGTCGGCCCCGTCGCGGATGACGCCGCCGGCCGACACCGCGACCGGCGGTTCCGCGACGAGCATCGACTCGACGCGGTCCACGCAGTCCGAGGTATCCGGGATCGACTCGACGAGGGACCGGAACCGACCCGCCGAGAGCGCTTCGGCGGCAGCGGCCACTCGGGGAGCGGCCTTCAGGCCCGCGGCCAGGGCGGCGACCTCGCGCGGCCCGGCCGTGCCGACCGCGACCCGGGCGAAGCGCCGCTCCAGGTCTCCGACATCGTCGAGCGCCGCCTGCAGCGCCTCGGAGATCTCTGGCCGCTCGACGAGCTCCTCGACCGCGTCCCAGCGGGATTCGAGGTCCACCGGGTCGAGCGACGGGTGGGCCAGCGCCGCCCGGAGGGCGCGCGCGCCGAGCGGAGTCCGCGTGCGGTCGAGCAGCGTGCAGAGGCTGCGCGCGGTGGACCCGTCCGAGGACTCGAAGAGCTCGAGCGTCGCGATCGCGGCGGCGTCGAGTCCCATGCGGAGATCGAAGGACAGAGGGGCGGCCGCCCTCACGTGGGACATGCCGCCGGGGCGCATCTGCCCCGCGTACGCGCGCGCGGCGGCGGCGGCTCCTTCGGCCCCCGCGCCCGGGGCTTCGGTGCTCCACCACGCGGCGTCGCGGCGGGAGATCGTGGCGGGGAAGGCGGGTGTCGGGGCGCCCTCCGGGAGGAGCACTTCCCTCGGCCGGAAGAGCGCCAGGACGTCTTCCACCCGGGCGGCCGGCACCGCGCCCGCCAGAAAGCGGCCCGTCGAGACGTCGAGAAATGCGACGCCCCAGTCGCGTTCGCCGGGCTGCAGGGCGGCCAGATAGGAGGGAGCGCTCGGGACGAGCGATTCCGGGTCCAGCACGGTGCCGGGTGTCACGACGCGGGTGATGTCGCGCCGGACGAGGCCCCGGGCGGCGCGGGGGTCCTCGACCTGGTCGCAGATGGCGACCTTGCGGCCGGCCGCCACCAGCCGCGCCACGTGATGCTCGACCGCCTGGTGCGGGACCCCGCACATCGGCGCCTCGATGTCGGAGTCGCGGTGGCGGGCCGTCAGGGCGATCCCGAGGAGCGGCGCCGCGTCCTTCGCGTCATCGAAGAACATCTCGTAAAAGTCGCCCATCCGGTAGAAGAGAATCGCGTCCGGGACCCGGCTCTTCATCTCGAAGTACTGCCGGAGCATCGGGGTCACCCGCGGGATCGTTGCGCTCACGCCGGTGCTAGCATAGACCCAAGCGGCGGCTGCGCCTGCGGCCGTCGCGCCAACGGATCATGAACATCCTCGCGCTCGACACGGCGGGCCCGATTCCTTCGGTGGCGGTGCTTGCGGGAGAACGGCTCTTCGAAGAGCTCCTCCCTCGCGACCGCCGCGCGTCCGAAGAGTTGCTGCCGGCGATCGGCCGCGCACTCGCGGCCGCGGCGCTCCGTCTCGACGACTGCGAGCGTTTCGTCGTCTGCGCGGGTCCCGGGTCCTTCACCGGGCTGCGGGTGGGTCTGGCCACCGCCTGGAGCTTCGGGCGCGCCCTCGGCCGGCCCGTCGAGGCGGTCTCGACGCTCGAGGCGCTCGCGGAGGCCGCGCGCCCCTGGGGCGCTCCGCGCGTCGCGGCGTTTCTCGACGCGGGGCGCGGCGAGCTCGTCGGCGAGATCTTCGACCTTTCGGCCGACCGCGCGTGCTCCGTCGCTCCCGCCGCGCGGGTTTCGATCGCGGACGCGGCGAGCCTCGCTGGCGGCGCGGCCGTCGCCGTCCTGCCCGCCGATCTTGCCGTCGAAGCCGGCCGTGCCCCGTCCGTGGGCCTGGCCGAAGCGATCGCCCGCGCGGCGGCACGCTCCCCCCGCGATGCGGCGTCGCTGGCCGCCATCTACTCGCGGTCGAGCGCCGCCGAGGAAAAGCATGGCGCTGCGTGAGCCCCGGGCGGCGGCGTATCGCCTGCGCGCCGGCGGGCCCTTCGATCTCGACGAGGTCGCGCGCATCGAGTCCGAGTCCTTTCCGGCTCCCTGGAAAAGGGACTTCTTCGCGAGCGAGCTGGTCGAGCCGCACCGGTACATCCGCGTGCTCGCCCGCGAGGACGGCGGCGAGCCCCGCGTCGGCGGATACCTCTTCGCGGTCTCGCTCTACGAGGAGTTCCACATCAACAAGATCGCGACGGATCGACGCCTGCGCAAGCAAGGCTACGGCCGCCTCCTCCTCGAGGACGCGCTGGCGCGCGCCCGCTCGATGGGCTCCACGGCGATCACGCTGGAGGTCCGCGTTTCCAACGTCGCGGCCCGCCAGTTCTACCGCTCCTACGGGTTCGCGGAGGCCTACCGCCGCCGCACCTACTACCAGGACGGCGAGGACGCGCTCGTGCTCGTTTTGCCTCTTTTGCCGGGCTCTTCCCGCGGTTGAAAGCGCCCGACGCGGGGACTAGACTTGGGCCGTGGCCTTCCCCGCAGCTCTCCTCGAAAACAATACAAGGAGGTTTGACCCGATGGAAAACGGGAACAGAGAGGAACTGGCCGTTGCCGATCCCGAGTTTCGCCGCCTGCACGAGGAGCACCGCCACCACGAGGAGCGACTCCACCTGCTGGCCATCAAGACGAGCCTCTCCGAAGCCGAGGAACTGGAAGAAAAGCGGCTCAAGAAGGAAAAGCTCCTCTTGAAGGACCGCATGGAGGCAATCGCGCGGCACCACCGAGAGGGAGTCGCGAGCTGAGGGTACCGATCGCCCGGGAGGGCTGGGCCTTCATCGTTCCCGTGTTCGCCGCTGGGGCGTTGTGCGCCATGACGGGAAGCCCGCCGCTGGCGGCGTTCTTCCTCGCCGCGACGCTCTTTCTCCTGCAGTTTTTTCGGGACCCCGAGCGGTCGCCGGAGGGCGGCGAGGAAACCATCGTCTCCCCCGCCGACGGGACCGTTCTCTCCGTCGCGGAAGCGCCGGAGGCGCCGGCCGGTGCTCGCCGCCGCCTCTCGATCTTCATGTCGGTATTCAACTGCCACGTCAACCGGGCGCCGTCCGACGGCCGACTTTCCGACTACGCCTACGTCCGCGGGCGCAAGGCCGCGGCCTTCGCCGACAAGGCGTCGCTCGAAAACGAGCAGAACCGGATCACCCTCTCGACGGTGCGCGGCGCCCTCACGTTCAAGCAGATCGCGGGGGCGCTCGCGCGGCGGATCGTGTTCTACCCGCGCGTGGGCGACGAGGTCCGCCGGGGAGAGCGCATCGGCCTGATCAAGTTCGGCTCGCGCGTCGACCTGTTCTTGCCGGACGAGGCGGAGGTCCTGGTGACGCCCGGCCAGAAGCTGAAGGCCGGGCAGTCGGCCGTCGCCCGCTGGAACAAGGCCTCCTGAGATGGGCGCGCTCTCCCGCGAGCGCCTCTCGCGCGGCCTGTTCATCCTCCCGACCCTCTTCACGGTCGGGAACCTCTTCTGCGGCTACCTGTCGTTGTGGGCTTCCATCCGCGGGACGTTCGAGATCGCGGCCTACCTGATCATCGCCGCGGGCGTCCTCGACGGGCTCGACGGCCGGATCGCCCGAATGACCCACTCGACCTCCGAGTTCGGCGAGGAGTACGACTCCCTGGCCGACCTGGTCTCCTTCGGGGTTGCCCCCGCGGTGCTCGCCTACTCGTGGGGCCTCGCGGACTTTCACCGGCTCGGGTGGATGGCGTCCTTCCTCTTCGTGGTCTGCGGGTCGATGCGGCTGGCGCGCTTCAACATCCAGACGCACGTGGCCGACAAGAAGTACTTCGTGGGCCTGCCGATTCCGGCGGCGGCGGGAACGGTGGCGACGGTCGTCCTCGCCACGCCCGAGCGCCTGGTGTCCCGCCTCTGGATGGGAGGCCTGCTGGGCCTGACGATCATCCTGTCGTACCTGATGATCTCGACGATCCGCTACCGGTCGTTCAAGGACCTCGACCTGCGCCGGCGCCGGCCGGCCTGGATTCTGCCGGCGATCGCCGTGCTCTTCGCGATCGTGGCGTTCCGGCCCGATCTCGCCCTCGTGTGCGTCGCACTGGTCTTCGTCATCTCGGGGCCCGCCGCGAAAATCGCCGGCGCCTTCCGCCGCGCCGAGCCCGGCACGAACCCCTGAGGGGCTAGCGCTTCTTCCGGGCGGGCGGCGCCTTCGTCGGCGTCGGGGGCACGGGCGGATCCGTCCAACTCGACTCCACTTCCGCGCCCGCCGCGGCGATGAGGTGCGATCGGTACCGGCAGCATCGCGGCGGTACGGCGCCGCGCAGCACGATGCGAGCCGGCGAGACCGCCTCTCCGGGAAGAACGATGGTCTCGAACAGGCGCACGCGCGTCGCGCGGCCCGGAGTGACCGGCTGGCCGTTGACGTCGTACGTGGCATAGCGGTCGAATCCCCCCGGCGCGACGTCGGCCGGGTGCGCCGGCGCCACGTCCACCTCGACCCAGTTGGCCGTGCGCGAGGCGATGGAGGCGTGGACCGACGAGTTCACGGCCTCGACGGCGATGGCGTTGCGGCCCGCGGGCCGCACGCTCGTCGAGAGCATCGGGGCCAGCGACCTGCCCAGGATCACGTCCTCCAGGGCCGCCACGGGAAAGACCCTCGCGGCTTCCGACGCCCCGCCGAACACGAGAAGCCGGCCCAGGGCGAACCTCCTTCCCGCCATCGTCGAGCCGAGCTGGAAGAGCATCTCGGTGAGGGCCGGGATTCGATACGTCAGCCGATCCCCCGCCTGGAGCTCCAGGCCGCCCGAGCGCACGGGGCTCCGCGCCGTCAGGTGAAATGCGGCGAAGCTCGCGTCGGGAACGGACAGGTCGTTCTCGAAATCCATCCGGGGGTCGCCCGGAGAGTGCGTCGAGCGATCGCTCGGTGATCTCTTCCGGCGCGCCTCCGCCTGCCCGCACGAGCGCCCCTCGGACCGCGGCGCCGAAGGCGGCCCACCACGGCCGGCGAAACGCATCGATCGCCGCAGGGTCGGAGCGCGATTCCAGGCCGAAGATCGGCGCGACGAGTGCGTCCGCCCGGTCGACGAGCGGCGCCAGCGCCTTGCGGGACTCGTCCGTCTGCGGCGCGGGGAATGCCGCGGCGATCGAGAGGAACGCGCTGGCCGGCAAGCGCTCGCGAACGGAGCCGACGAGCTCGCCGGCCTTCCGGGCCGAAACCGCGGTGAACGGAAAATCGAGATGAACTCCGATGACCCGTCCATAGGCGCCGCCCGGCCGAAACGCCGGTTCGAGGCCCGCGACGAGCGGCTGAGCGACGTCCTCGAGGCCCGGCCCGGTTTCGCTGGCCAGCGCCGCGGCGAGATCCGGCCCCGCGCGGGCCACGAGGACCGCCGATGCACGTCCCAGCGGATGCGGCGGCGGGGCGTCGGGCCGCAGCACCCAGCGCCCGTCGACAAGCTTGAGCTCTCCGGCGGGCAGGAAAACGGCCACGACCGACAATCTCGCGAGTCGATCCTCGATTCCGGGATCGCCAACTGCCGCGGGGTCGGTGAACCACACCGCGTCCCCCTTCGGAGGGGCTCCCTGATCGCCGGCAGACGACGCCGGCCCGGCCGCCTTGCGGCAGCCGCCGCACCACGAGGCCACCGCCACGGCGGCCGCGAGGAGACCCCTGCGGCCGCGCCTCACGCCTGGTCCACCGAAGCGGCGGGCAGGTCGAAGCGGACGCGGAACCCGCCCTCCGGCCGGTTGGAGGCTCCGATCGACCCCCCGTGTTCCTCCACGATCTTTTTCGCGATGGCGAGCCCCAGGCCCGTTCCGCCGCTCTTGGCCGAGAAGTAGGGATCGAACAGGCGCGGGAGGATCGGGGGCGTCACGCCCGGGCCGTCGTCCTCGATGCGCGCCTCGATCCGTCCGTTTCGCCGCGCGGCCGAGAGCCGGATCTCACCGCCCCCGGGAAGGGCGTCGACCGAGTTGCCGACGAGATTCGAGAGGACGCGCGAGAGGAGGCGCGGATCGGCGAGCGCGAACAGGCCCGGCGGCGCATCGACCGCCCAGCGGATTCCGGGCGCGGCCGCGTACGCGGCCGCCGCCTCCCGCAGGAGGACGGAGAGGTCCGTGGGCCTCAGCTCGGGCCTCGGGAGGCGCGCGTAGTCCGCGAACTCGGAGGCCGAGCGCCGCAGCTCCTCGGTTTGACGCAGCACGTTCGACACGCACTCCTCCAGGACGCGCTCGAAGTCCGGCGACTTCCGCCGCCAGACCTCTCGGAGATGTTCGACCGAGAGACGGATGGGAGTCAACGGATTCTTGATCTCGTGGGCGATGATGCGCGCCATC
Source organism: uncultured Acidobacteriota bacterium (assembly GCA_963810205.1). GTDB lineage: Bacteria > Acidobacteriota > Thermoanaerobaculia > UBA5066 > Gp7-AA6 > DAHUXD01. Next base: position 47,311 of record CAWEMP010000016.1, on the reverse strand, counting down.
TCGGCCCACGCCGCGAGGCGGTTCGACCGAACGAGGTCGGACACGTCCTCGATGACGGCCATCCGCGCTCCGGTTCCGCCGAGCGGCAGCGGCACCGTGACGACGCGCCACCGCTCGCCGGGGCGGGGCTCCAGCTCTTCGGAGACCGGTTCACCGACGCGCTCGAGGGCCGCCCGGACCGCGCGCATCTCGTCGCCCGGGAAGACTTCGTCGAGCGTGGCGCCGTCGGGCCGTCCGCGGGCGAGCCGCGCCGCGGCGGGGTTGGCGAGCAACACGCGCCGGTCCTCCCCGTAGGCCACCACGCCGGCCGTGAGCTGCGCGAGGAGCGTCGCCAGCCGCTCCTTCTCGCGCGAGAGCGCATCGGTCTGATCCTTGAGGCTGCGGGACATGTAGAGGAAGGCGCGGACGAGTTCCCTCAGCTCCTCGTCGGGAGGTTCGGCCAGGCGGGGCGAGAAATCGCCGCGCGCCACGGCCCGCGTCCCCTGCACCAGATCGGCCACCGGGCGTGCCACGCGGACGGCGAGGCGCCCGGCGACCGCCGCCGAAACGAGGAACACGAGAAGCGAGAACGCCGTCACGGCGGCCGTCAGCTGCGACGCCTCGGCCTCGGCGATGCGCTGCTGCGGCAACAGCAGAAGGGACAGAAGCACGGGGCTGCGCACGCCGGGGACACCCGGGAGAGCCGAAAGCGCGGTCGTGAGCTCCTCGAAGGGGCTTCCCGCGATCAAGCGCGCGTCCGTGCGCTGCCGGGCCTCGCCCAGCCCGACGGCCACGTAGCTCGCGCCCGGAACCCGCTCGGGCAGCAAGCCCGCGGCATACAGGTCGCGGCGCGAGCTCGCGACGAGCAGCGCGTCCGGCGAATAGACCGAGAGATCGAAGCCCACGGCGTTGGCGAGCCAGGACAGCAGCGCGTCGTCGAGGAGCCCGAGCCTTCCCCGGGCGGCCGAGGCCGACGGAAGGTAGTCGTCGAGAACGCGCCGCGCCGTTTCCAGAGCCGTGCGCGCATGGTCGAGGGTGTCCTGGCGGGAGCGCGTGGTGATCGAGGCACGGAGAAAGAAGGTCACCGCGAGCAGCGGGATCATCACCGAAAGAACGAAGAGGGCCACGAGCCGGCCGCGAAACGTGCGGGCCCCGCGGGGCCAGAGATCGCGCAGACTTCGCCGGGCCGCCAGCGTGCGGATCAGGACGATCAGGCCGCCGAGCGCGTAGAGCGCCGCGGCCGCCGGAAGAAGAAGCGCCGCGGTCAGGAGCCGGGGCAGGAAGTCCTGTCCCGGGATCGACACGAGCTGAAACCCGTCGGTCATCGGTCGCAACTCGCCGTAAAGCGCCTCGCCCCGATACCGGAGCCGCACGCGCTCGGCCTTTCCGGTCCGCCGAACCCGGTCGAAGGTCGCCGCGTCGAGGTCCGGCCCTTCCTCGCGGCGCGAGCCGTCCGGTCCGTAGAAGACCAGAACGGGCCGCGGAGTCGAGACCGGCGGCGATGGCGCTCCGACGAGGCGCCGATAGACCTCGAGGCGGGGTGGCAGCGGATCCCAGGTCGGCCAGTCGGCGACCGACACGAGGGCGCGGCCCCAGGCCTGCCCGCCGTCGAAGAGGGTTGCCGTCTGCTGAACGAGAGCCACGCGATGCCTTTCAATCCGCACACCCGGCTGCCCGTCCGGTCCGACGGCGCTCGCCTCCGGAATCAGGGAGAAGCGGCTCCGCAGGAGGCCGCCGCCGTCGAAAACTTCGAATGCGATGAGCGTCTCCGACGGAGTCTCCGCCTCGCCCGCTCTCCAGAGGCGGTAGGCCAGGTCCGAGAGGTCGACGTCGTCGACCGGCGCCGGGAGCTCCGTCGCCAGGTCGAAGCTCTCGGCGCGCTCCACGGCCCGCCGCACCGCGACGACGGCGCTGGGCGAGATGCGTTCGGGATCGGGCAGCCGAATCGCGTGGGCGACGCGATAGGCCGACGCCACGCGCCGATGGGCGTGGATCGGCACGGCCAGGAGCACGAGGACCAGCGTCGCGCCCGCGGCCAGGCGGAAGGGCCCGAGCGCGCCCGATTCCGGGGCCGCGGCGATCGCTCGGCGCCAGACCTCGTAGGCCACGACGGACCCGGCGGCTACGAGGATCGGATAGACGCGAGAGGGCGAGATCAGGACGATCGCGGCGAGGATGACGAGCGACGTCAGCGCGACGGCGGCGCCGGTCCACGCCCCGGGGCCCTCCCGCGGACCGGCGCAGGCGCCGATCGCGAGGGCGGACGCGGTCAGCGCCGTCAGCGCCACGAGCCCGAGGAACTGAGCGCTCCAGACCGGCACGCGCGCCCCGAGGTCCGGCAAGACGGTGCCGTGGGCCGCGGCGACCGCGCCGGCAAAAAGGCCGTAGCCGGCGGCGAGGCGCCTCCACCTTCGCCCCGGCTGCCGACTGCGCAATCGGGCGAGACCGGCCGGGAGCAGGAAGAGCCCGGCCGCCAGCAGCCACGGCCGCGGCGCCGCGAGAGCACGCTCCCCCGCTGCGGCGAAGGCCTCCGCTCCCAGGAAGGCGGTCGCAAGCCCGGCACCGATCGCGAACGAGTTCCTTCCGCCTCCGACGAGCACGAGACCCATGGCGACCACGAGCGCCAGCACGAGCGCGCGGCTCATGGAATCCGGGCCGCGGGGAAGCTGCGCGAGACGCCCGGCGAGCAGCGCGGCGTGTCCCGCGGTCTCCAGCAGCACGGGGGCGGTTCCTCCGGGTGCGACCGGTTCCCAGTCCGCCGCCGCGCCGGAGAGTCCGAGAGCGGCGGCGAAGTGGGGCGCCTGGGCCGGAAGGGCGCGGCCCGCGCAGATGACGCCCGCGAACGGCTCCCTGCCTGCCAGGCTCCAGTGGAGGAGCTCCATTCGGGTCGCCGACCACCGCACCTCGAGGGTGCCGGGGGCCCGAACCTGCGGAATGCGCGACGGGGCGTCGCCCCACCATGCCTGTGGATTGCCGCGCGGGTCCGCCAGCGCGATCCACGTCCCCGGGGCGGAGTCGGCGACCGCCTGCCGCGCGCTCGCAAAGAGCCGGTCGCGCTGCACCGCGATGCCGCCGCCCTCCAGAGACCGGCCCACTTCCGGGTTCTCGGCGAGCGACCGCGCACGTCCCGCGAGATCCTGCGCGGCGCGCTCCACCGCCCGACGGAGCTCTTCCGGGGGGCCGCCTCGGACGCCGGCCGTCGGAGGAAGCGCGATCCAGCCGTCGAGCCACGCCAGCGCCGCGACCGCGGCGGCGAGGGCGGCCCAGAGCGGGGGACGATTCACCGTGAGATCCCGCGCGTCAGCGCAGGAAGGGCAGGTCCACTCCCCGCTCGCGGGCTGCCGCGATGGCCTCCGGATAGCCCGCATCGGCGTGGCGCATCACGCCGGTGCCCGGGTCGCTCTTCAACACGCGCTCGAGCCGCCGGTGGGCGTTCTCGGTCCCGTCGGCCACGACCACCATGCCGGCGTGGAGCGAGTATCCGATTCCGACGCCGCCTCCGTGGTGAACGGAAACCCACGTCGCGCCGGCCGCCGTGTTGATGAGGGCATTGAGGATCGGCCAGTCGCCGATCGCGTCGGAACCGTCACGCATGCCTTCCGTCTCGCGGTTGGGCGACGCGACGGATCCGGCGTCGAGATGGTCGCGGCCGATGACGATCGGCGCGCGCACCTTGCCCGTCCGCACCAGGTCGTTGAAGAGCAGGCCCGCGCGGTGCCTCTCGCCATAGCCGAGCCAGCAGATCCGCGCCGGCAGGCCCTGGAAAGCGATCCGCTCCTCGGCGAGCTTGAGCCACCGGGCCAGCGCCCGATCCTGCGGAAAGAGCTCGAGGAGGGCCCGGTCCGTCCTGCGAATGTCCTCCGGATCTCCCGAGAGGGCGGCCCAGCGGAAGGGCCCCTTGCCCTCGCAGAAGAGCGGGCGGATGTAGAGCGGGACGAAGCCGCCGATCTTGAAGGCGTCGGCCACCCCGGCCTTTTGCGCCTGGCCGCGGAGGTTGTTGCCGTAGTCGAAAACCACCGAGCCGCGCCGCTGGAGCTCGAGGAGCGCGCGCACGTGGTCGGCCATCGTGGCGTACGCGCGATCGATGTAGCGCTTCGGGTCTTCGGCGCGAAGGCGTTCGAGGTCGGCGAGCGATCCGCCGCGCGGGACATAGCCGTTGAGTTCGTCGTGGGCGGAGGTCTGGTCGGTGACGAGCTCCGGGAGGACGCCGCGGCCGAGCAGCCGCTCCAGCAGATCGACGGCATTGGCCTCCACGCCGATCGACACGGCCTTCTTCGCCGCCCGGGCCGCGAGCGCGCGGTCGATCGCTCGGTCGAGGTCCGTCTCGCGCTCGTCGAGGTAGCGCGTCTTGATGCGCTTTTCGATCCGCTCCGGGTCGACCTCCGCCACGAGCGCCACGGCGCCGTTCATCGTCGCGGCGAGAGGCTGCGCGCCGCCCATTCCGCCGAGGCCCGCCGTGACGACGAGCCTGCCGGAGAGGTCGCCGCCGAAGTCGCGGGCGGCCGCGGCGAACGTCTCGAAGGTGCCCTGGACGATGCCCTGGCTTCCGATGTAGATCCAGGAGCCCGCCGTCATCTGACCGTACATCGTCAGCCCGAGGCCCTCGAGGCGGCGGAATTCGTCGCCGGTCGCCCAGGCCGGAACGAGCATCGAGTTCGAGATGAGGACGCGCGGAGCGTCCTCGTGCGTCTGGAAGACCCCGACGGCCTTGCCGGACTGGACGAGCATCGTCTCGTTGCCCCGGAGGCGCTTGAGCGTCGCCACGATCGAGTCGAACGCCTCCCAGCTCCGCGCGGCCCGGCCGGTTCCGCCATAGACGATCAGCTCCTCCGGCTTCTCGGCGACTTCCGGGTCGAGGTTGTTCTCGAGCATCCGGAGGGCGGCTTCCTGCGCCCACCCGAGACAGCGCAGCTCGATTCCCCGGTGCGCGCGAATGGTCCGGGAGGCGGGCAGGACGCTCGTGCTCATGGGCCGATTATATGAGCGGCGTTGGCTCAGGCGAGCGCGGCGAGCTCCCGCTCCATCGCCTCGCTCGACAGGAAGAGCCGCGCGTTCTCCAGGTCCGGCGAGAGCTCTCGGTCCCGGTTCCAGGCCCGGACCCTGCGGCGGAAGGCCCCCCGGACCCGCTCGATCGGCGGCGAGGAGGCGAGAGGACGCAGAAACTCCATGGCCTGGAACGCGGTCATCAGCTCGATCGCGAGCACTCGCTCGAGGTTCTCGACGATCGCGGCGAGTTTGCGGGCCGCGATGGGCGACATCGAGACGTGGTCCTCCTTCGCGGCAGACGTCGGAATCGAGTCCACGGAGGCCGGGTGCGCGAGGACCTTGCACTCCGATACGAGGCCGGCCGCCGTCACCTGCGCGATCATGAGGCCCGAATGGAGCCCTCCCTCCTGGACGAGGAACGCGGGCAAGTCCGAGAGGGCCGGGTTGACGAGCTTCTCGATGCGGCGCTCCGAGATCGACGCCAGGTCCGCCGCCGCGATCGCGGCGTAGTCGAGTGCGAGCCCGACGGGCGCCCCGTGGAAGTTGCCGCCCGAGACGATGTCCCCGCGCCCCGCGAAAACGAGCGGATTGTCCGTGGAGCTGTTCATCTCGCGCTCGAGGACCTGCCGCGCGTGGGCGAAGGCGTCGCGTGCCGCGCCGTGCACCTGCGGCATGCAGCGCAGGGCATAGTTGTCCTGCACGCGGCCGCAGCCGCGATGGGATTCGCGGATCTCGCTGCCGGCGAGCAGCGCCCGGAGATTGGCCGCGCTCCGGATCGCCCCCGGGTGGGGGCGCGCGCCGACGATCCTGCGGTCGAAAGCCGCGTCGGATCCCCGCGAGGCGTCGAGCGACGCGGCGCCGACGAGGTCCGCCGCGCGGGAGAGAGCGATCGCGCGGTGGAGCGCGAGGCCTCCGACCGCGACCGACATCTGGACGCCGTTGATGAGCGCGAGCCCTTCCTTGGCGGCCAGGGCGACGCGGCCGGAGGCGCGCCGACTTGAGGGCCGCGGCGGCCGGCCTCTCGCGCCCCCGGACCCGGACGCGGCCTTCGCCCATGAGCCCGAGCGCCAGGTGCGCGAGCGGCGCCAGATCGCCCGAGGCCCCCACCGAGCCCTGCGACGGGATGACCGGCAGAACGTCCGCGGCGAGCATGCCGAGCAGGGCTTCGACCGTCGAGACGCGGATGCCCGAGTTGCCGCGGGCGAGCGCGTTGGCGCGCAGGGCGATCATCGCGCGCACCGCCGCGTCCGAAAGCGGTGCGCCGACGCCGGCGCAGTGGCTCCGGATCAGGTTGCGCTGCAGGCTCTCGAGCTCGGCCCGCGGAATCGCCACGTCGGCGAATTTCCCGAACCCCGTCGTGACGCCGTAGACGGTCGCACTCGACCGAACCGCCCGATCGACCACCCGGCGCGAGGCCGCGATCGCCCGCCGGGCCCGGGGCGAGAGCGCGACGCGAACCGCCCGTCGCGCGACGGCGGCGAGATCGTCCAGGGTGAGACCCTCGCCCTCGAGCCGTATGATCTTCATTGCGTGGCGATTCTAAGCTGACAGCGAGCTCCGAACTCTGTTAGCCTGCGCTGCTTTTTCGACCGATTGGATCTAGGGAGAACGCACTTGAAAGTCCTGGCCGTCCTGGGCGGACAGTGGGGAGACGAGGGCAAGGGCAAGCTCGTCGATCTCCTGTCGAACCGGTTCGACATCGTGGCCCGCTATCACGGCGGCCACAATGCCGGCCACACCGTCAAGTTCGGCAATCAGCACTTCGCCCTTCACCTCCTCCCGGCGGGCGTCGTCCGCGGCCGCACCGGGGTCATCGGGCCGGGCGTCGTCGTCGACCTCGAGGCGCTGCTGTCGGAGATGGACGCGCTGCGGGCCGCCGGTGTCGAGATCGGCGAGAACCTCATGCTCTCCGACCGCGCGCCGGTCATCCTCCCCTACCATCGCCTCCTCGACGCCGCCCGCGAGCACGCCGCGGGCGACGCGAAGATCGGCACCACGCTGCGGGGGATCGGGCCCGCGTACGAGTCGCTCGCGGCCCGCAAGGCGATTCGCGTCGCCGAGCTCTATCGCCCGGCGACGCTCGCCGCCCGAGTGAAGGCGATGGCCGAGGAGACGGGAGCGCTCCTGCGCACCCTCGGGTGCAAGGACGTCCCGACGGCCGACGCCGTCCTCGACATGCTCGGGCCCGCCGCCGAGCGCCTGCGCGCCCACGTCACCGATACCGGCCGCTACCTGCGCAACCAACTCAAGGCCGGCTCGACGTTGCTCGCCGAGGGCGCCCACGGCGCGATGCTGGACCTCTCCGCGGGGACGTATCCCTTCGTCACCTCCTCGCACTGCACGTCCGCCGCCGTCGCGTCGGGCCTCGAAATCGCGCCCCGGGCGCTCGAGGCGAGCATGCTCGTGCTCAAGGCCTACACGACCCGGGTCGGGTCCGGCCCCTTCCCCACCGAGCTCCACGAGGAGACCGGCGAGTTCCTCCGCAAGCGCGGCAACGAATATGGGACGTCCACCGGGCGCCCGCGCCGCACCGGCTGGTTCGACGCCGTCGTCGCGCGCACCGCCGTCGAGCTCTCCGGCGCGGAGGCCGTGGCCATCACCAAGCTCGATTGCCTCGACGAGCTGGATGAAATCCCGATTTGCCTCGGCTACCGCCTCGACGGCAAGCCCGTATCGGACCTTCCGCCGCTCGCCGAAGACATCGCCCGCCTCGAGCCCGAGTACGAGAAGCTCCCCGGCTGGAAAGCCACGACGACGGGCGTCACGCGCTACGAGGAGCTTCCTTCGGCCGCCCAGCGCTACGTCCGCGCCCTCGAAGACGCCATCGGCGCCCCGGCTGTCTTCGTTTCCACTGGCCCGCGCCGCGAGGAGACTGTCTGGCGGTCGGACACGCCGTTCCTCAGCGGCCTTCCCCCCGCGAAGTAAACTCTCCCGCACGCAACGGTGAGGTTTCTCCTCCGTTAGCCCCGTTGGGCATGGCTCAGTACGGTCGGTCTGGCCAGCCACCTGGGGAAGACTACAATCGAGCTGTGAAAGCTAGAGTTGACATCCGTCACCAGCTTTCCCTGCCTCTCCTGATCTTTCTCGCATTTGGAGTGTTCTCGTCTGGAACTGCGCTACGAGCTTCCGACGATGAGGAAGCGACCGCTACCGTTGCGTTAGTTGACCAATACTGGGCAAGTCGGTGGATGCTCGTGCTTCGCTTCAAGTTGCGCGCATCTGGCTGCAATGACGTGGGCTACCCCGTAGCGTCCTTTGACGCGTTGGCACGTTTCAGGGTCAAGAAGACTGGAGAAAGTTCTAGTCAATCCACACTCGTCAATGGTCAATGCACCAAGAAAAAAGACGACGGGTGCTTCTTTACCCATAGGTTCGTGATACCTCAGGGAGGCCGCGACGAAATCGAGGAGATTCACGTCGAGTACCCGAGCAAGCTGAGATGCATCAAAGATACGTGTAACTGCAGGGATAATTAGGGAGCACAACTTCTAGGCAGCGAGTGGCGATCGTGCTCTCGACTTCGCAATCTTCCGCGCCCGGTACAACTCCTCATCCCTGGCCCCACCCAAAGGCGCCAGGATTTGGTAGGGCCGAGCTTCGCAGCGAGACGCGAAGTGAGTTATCTTCAGGAGCACCAGCCTCTTGGGCCGTTAGCTCAGCTGGTTAGAGCATCGGCCTTTTAAGCCGGTGGTCCTGGGTTCGAGTCCCAGACGGCCCACCAATTCAGCCTGCCGAAGTTCTGGACGAAGCCGAAGCGCGGTGGCTTTAGCCGATCCTGTAAACGTCGGTGCTCAGGTACTTCAGGCCGGAGTCGGCCATCAGCGTGACCACACTGGCATCCGGCCCGAGCCGCTCGGCCACTCGAATCGCGGCGACGACGTTGGCCCCGGAAGACGTTCCCGCGAAGAGGGCCTCCTCCCGCGCAAGACGTCTCGCCATCTCCTTTGCGTCGTCTGTCTTGACCGGCAGGATCTCGTCGACGAGAGTCGGGTCCCAGAGCGGCGGAGTGTAGCCAATCCCCACTCCTTCGATCTTGTGAGGCCCTGCCTGGCCGCCCAGCAAGCACCGAGGATTCCGCGGGTTCGACGACGACGATCCTGATGCCCGGCTTGTATCGCTTCAGCACGGTGGCGACCCCGCGCGAAGTCGCTGCCGTGCCGACGCAGTGAACGAACGCGTCGACCTTCCCCTTCGTCTGGCTCCAGATCTCCTCGCCCAGCGCGTGGTAGCCCGCGATGCTGTCCTGGTTGTTGAGCTGGTCGGTCCAGTAGGTGTGCGGCTCTCGGCTCAACGCGCGAGCGGCTTCGATCATGTGCCAGGATGAGCTTCTTGGTGGTGAGGCCTCCTTCGCTCGGAACGAGCGTCAGCTCTGCGCCGAGCGCCGCCATGTGATCTCGCTTCTCTTTGCTGAAGGCATCGGAGCTGACGATGTGAAGACGGTAGCCTCTGGCGGCGCAGACCAATGCCAGCGATGTCCCCGTGCTGCCACCCGTGTACTCGACGACGGTGTCGCCGGGTTTCAGGCGGCCGTCCTGCTCCGCCCGCGAGATCACGGCCTGCGCCATCCGGTCCTTGACGCTGCCCGTGGGGTTCTCCCACTCGAGCTTCACGAAAATGGCAGCGCAATGCGGTGGTACGACCTTGCGAAGTCGAACCATCGACGTGTTTCCGATGGCCTGGAGAATGTCCATGGATCGAGCTCCCCTCCTCCGCCGGCTGAGTCCCTCCGCCCTCGCAGTCTATTGCTCACGGAGGTCGGTGTCGTCCGTTTCGCTCAGCCGGCCGTAGACTTCCCGCTCCGCGTCATGGGAGAGTGCGCGCCATGATCTCGACCACGCCTCGCCCCACGGCGCTCGCCTTCGTGCTCCTCGCCCTCGCCGCCTCCGCCCTCGCCGAGCGCGAGCCGGTGCTGAAGCAGATCAACGAGCCGCACCCGTACTACTACCGGGAGATGTACCTCCCGCAGGTGACGAGCGGGCCGAGCGCGGCAGCCTGGTCGCCTAGCGGAACAGAGCTCGTCTACGCGATGCAGGGTTCGCTCTGGCGGCAGAAGGTCGACTCCACGGAGGCGGTGCAGCTGACGGACGGACCGGGCTACGACTCGGAGCCGGACTGGTCGCCCGACGGGCGGCACATCCTCTACACGTCCTACCGCAACGACGCGCTGGAGCTCTGGCTGCTGGATCTCTCCGACAAGAGCGCGCGGCCGCTCGTGGCCAATGGCGCGGCGAACCTCGATGCGCGCTGGTCGCCGGACGGGTCGCATGTCGCCTACGTCTCGACCGCGTTCCACGGGCGTTTTCACGTCTTCGTGCTCCGGGTCTCGGCCGGGAAGGCCGCCGGAGAGCCGGTCCGGATCACCGAGGACGTCGAGAGCAAGCTGCCCCGCTACTACTACTCGAAGTTCGACCAGTATCTGTCGCCGACCTGGTCGCCGGACGGCAAGCAGCTCATCCTGATCTCCAACCGGGGCGACGTCTGGGGCTCGGGCGATCTCTGGCGCATGGAGGCCCGCCCGGGAGCGCCGATGCATCTCGTCCGCAAGGAGGAGACGAACTGGAAGGCGCGGCCCGACTGGGCGCGCGACGGGAAGCGGGTGGTCTACAGCTCCTATCTCGGCCGCCAGCGCAACCAGCTCTGGCTGACGACGGCCGAGGGCGGCGACCCGTTCGAGTTGACCTACTGCGAGTGCGACCACACGCGGCCGCGCTGGTCGCCGGACGGCCGGCGCATCGCGTTCGTGTCGAATCAGGACGGCAACGTGTCGCTTCGCGTCGTCTCGATCCCGGGCGGCGCCACGGAGTCCATCGTCGCGGCGAGGCGCCACTACCTCCGCCCCACCGGGACCCTGACCGTGTCCGCAGCCGACGCGTCCGGAGCCCCGATGCCGGCGCGTTTTTCGGTGACCGGCGTGGACGGGCGAGGCTGGGCGCCCGATTCCGCATGGCGGCATGCGGACGATGGCTTCGACCGCAAGGTGCGGCCGTTCGAGATGACGTACTTCCACTCGCCGGGTCCCGCGACGCTGACGGTGCCCGTGGGCCGATACACCGTCCTCGCGACACGCGGTCTCGAGTATGCGGCCTCGAAGGTCGTCGTGGAGGTCGTCGCGGGGGCGAGCGCCGCCGCGAACCTGAGGCTGGAGCGCCTCGACGATCTTCCCGCGCGAGGCTGGTGGAGCGGCGACCTGCACGTCCACATGAACTATGGCGGCGCCTACCGCAACGACCCCGCGCGGCTGCGCGCCCAGGCCGAGGCCGAGGACCTGCACGTCGTCGAGAACCTGATCGTCAACAAGGAACAGCGCATCCCGGACGTCGCGTTCTTCCGGGGCGACCTCGATCCCGTCTCCACCCCCGCGACGCTCGTCAAACACGACGAGGAGTACCACACGAGCTGGTGGGGCCACACCGGGCACCTGGGCCTGACGAAGCACCTGATCCTCCCCGACTACGCGGGCTACGTCCACACGGCGGCGGCGAGCCTCTTTCCGGACAACTCGACGATCCTCGACCTCGCTCACGCCCAGGAGGGTGTTTCCGGGTACGTCCATCCCTTCGACCCGCCCCCGCCCGATCCCAACGGCCCCGATCCCCTCACCTACGCGCTGCCGGTGGACGTCGCTCTGGTCAAGGCGGACTACCTGGAGCTCGTCGGCTTCTCGGACCACCGCATCACGGCGGACGTCTGGTACAAGCTCCTGAACACGGGTTTCCACGTCCCCGCCGGTGCCGGAACCGATGCGATGGCGAACTTCGCGTCGCTTCGGGGCCCGGTCGGCATGAATCGCGTCTTCGTGCGGTCGGGCACCAGGCTCGACTACAGGGAATGGCTCGCGGCCTTGAAGGCCGGCCGGACCTTCGCCTCGAACGGGCCGCTCCTCGTCTTCACGCTCGAGGGACGTGAAATCGGAGACGAGATCGAGCTGCCAGCCGGCGTTCGCAAGCTCTCGGCGAAAGTGAGTCTGCGCTCGATCGTTCCGATCGAGAAGCTCGAGATCGTCTCCAACGGGGCCGTCGTCGCGACGATACCGACGGCCGCCGGGGGCACGCGCGCCGACGCCACGATTCCGGTCACCGTCGGCGGGAGCGGGTGGTATACGCTGCGAGCCTGGTCCGCCGGTGCCGTGGAGCCCGTGCTCGACATCTACCCTTTCGCCACGACGAGCCCCATCTACGTGACGGTCAACGGCCGGCCGGTCCGGAACGCCGAGGATGCCCGCTACTTCGTCCGCTGGATCGAGCGACTCGAGGCGGCGGCCGAGGCGCACGCGGGCTGGAACGACGATGCCGAGAAAACCGACGTGATGGGCCGGCTTTCGGCCGCGAAGGCGATCTTCCGGAAGCGGGCGGAAGAGGCCGGCCGCTAGCCGCCCGCCCGTAGGGCGGCCCGGGCCGCGGCGCCGGATCTTCCCGGCAGGAGGCTCTTGCCGAGGAGCTTCCACCGGTAGCGTCTCAACGTCCACCGGCTGCGCGCCCGGCACCGGCTCAGGAACGGATCGGCCTGGACGAGTTCTTCGTCGAAGAAAACCGCGAAGGCCTTTCCCTCGAGACGAGCCGTCGTGAACCGCTCGCCCGCACGCCGGAGAGCCCGGCAGATCTCGAGCACCGCGGGGTAGACGATCGGGAAATCATCCACCAGGACCGTACCCCCGGGCGCGAGCACCCGCCGGCAGAAGGCGAAATCCGAGAGGACGGCCCGCCGCGTGTGCTCGCCGTCGATGAACGCGAGGTGGGGAGCCGGGATGATCCTGGCCGCATCGACCCGCGCGGCATCCGATTCGAAGCAGCGCACCTTCGCGGCCTGTTCCGGTCCGAGCTCTCGCAGGAGGCCGAGCATCCGCTCGGTGGAGTTGCCGTCGTAGGCGACGACGCACCCCGCCGACCGATCGTCCGGCTGCGAAACGGGCCTCGGGTCGATCGAGTAGATTGCCTCGCAGCGAGGATCCAGCAGATGCGGCTGGATCGAACCGCCCAGGTGCGAGCCGATCTCGAGGTAGGCGTATCGGCCGAAGCGTCGGGCGGTGGCCCGCTGGACCGCGAGCAGGGAACGCCGGTCCGTCTGCGAGGTCTGGGACGGAATGGCGTCGTAGAGGTCGGTCGCGAGCTCCCCGACACGGCGGACGACCTCCGCCACGCCGGGGCGGTTCCCGCTCAGGCGCTCCTCCTCGAAACGGCGACGATCCGTCTGGCATCGGCGCCGAATGGACGGCCGTCGAAGTCTCCCCAGAGCGTGAGGATGGTGAGCCCGCAAGCCTCGAACTCGGCTCGGATCGTTCGGCGATTCCAGGAGCGCGCCATGAAATTGGCCGAGAGCGCCTTCTGTTTTCCGCCCCGACGGCGTTCGACGTATCGATACCGCGCGCTCCAGAGGTCGCGGAGGCCCGCCGGAAACCAGGCTTCGTCGATCTCGAGCACACCCGAAGCGTCGCGGATGCGGCGACGAGGATATGCGACCTGGTGGCGCCGCCGATACAGGCCGTCGAGGACGAAACGCCCGGTCGGCGTGAGCTGCGCCGCCACGGCGCGAAGAGCCCGCCGGCGGTCCACGAGCGTCGTCAGATGCGAAAAAGGATCACCCGGGGCGACGACCAGGTCGAACACGTGACGAAACGGCGGCCGGCGCGCGTCGGCCGCGACGAAGAGCCCGCGGCGCGTCCCGGCCGCTTCGAGGAGCATCTCGATCGAGATGTCGACCCCGACGGATGGAGCGACGCGCGAAAGCTCGGCCGTGATCCGCCCGAGCCCCGAGCCGATTTCCAGGATTCGGCCGGGCCGAGTCCGCCGGGCCATGCGGAGCCAGAATTGCAGGTGCGCGCGCGAAACCGATTCCTTCCTGTAGAAAGGGAGGATCTTTCGGTAGTAGGCGCGTGCGCGCCGGATCTCGTCGGCCGTCCCGGTCATGCAGAGCATGTACCACCTGCCGCGAGTCCGCCGGCCTGGCGCAACTACGCCGGGGCTTCGGTCTCCACCGTCGCCGGCGTGTCCCCTCGCGTCGGGAGAACGCCGATGAGGCGACGGATGGGGCCGGAGAAGATGAGCAGCAGCAACCCACCGATCCCCGTGACCTTGGCGATCGTTCCGAAGAGGACCGGCAGCGGCATCGTGGAAAAGCTGCCCGCGGTCAGGCCGGCGATGAGGTTGCCGAGCGCGTTGCCCATGAAGAAGGTGCCCATCATCTGGCCGACGAGTCGCCGCGGCGCGAGCTTGGTCACGCTCGAGAGGCCGACGGGAGACAGACACAGCTCACCGACCGTGTGAATGAAGTACGTCGTGACGAGCCACCAGGGGCCGACCTTGTCGGCGCCGCCGTGGGTGTTCGCCGCGGCGACGGCCATGACGAACATGCCGATCGCCAGGAGCACCAGGCCCAGCCCGAGCTTGGCGGGCATCGAGGGCCCGCCATCCTGCAGCCGGAGCCAGACCAGGCTGAAGACCGGAGACAGGAGGATGACGAACGTCGGCGGCACGGCCTGGAACCAGGAAGCCGGCACCTCCCAGCTCCCGACCATGCGGTCGGTCAGGCGCGAAGCGAAGAGGTTGAACGAGGAGCCCGCCTGCTCGTAGCCCGCCCAGAAGAGCGACGAGGCCAGGAAGAACAGAAAGATGACGACGACGCGCTTCTTCTCGGCGACGGTCAGGCCGCCGGAGAGGAGGACGGAGCCGAAGTAGAGCAGGACGATGCTGACGATCACCACGCCCGTGCCCCTGGCGGCGGTCTCGAGGCTGAGGTTCGCGAGGGCGCCGGCGAAGAGCGCCGCCGCCAGAATCGCGACTCCGATCAGGACGCCGCGGACGGCCTTCCCGCGGGTAACGGGGTCCTGCGCCGGGGGTCGCGGCAGTCCAGCGGTTCCGAGGTGGCGCGCCCCGAGTCGGTACTGGACGAGCCCGAGGACCATGCCGACGCCCGCGGCGCCGAAGCCGAAGTGCCAGTTGACCCGTTCGCCGAGGAAGCCGCAGATGAAGGGTCCGATGAAGGCGCCGGTGTTGATCCCCATGTAGAAGAACGAGAAACCGGAATCGCGGCGCGCACCCCCCTCGGGGTAGAGGTCGCCGACCATCGCGCTCACGTTGGGCTTCAAGAGCCCCGTGCCGACGACGATCAGGCACAGGCCGAGATAGAACGAGGGCACGGTCGGAACCGCCATGCTGAAGTGGCCCGCGGCGATCACGCAGCCGCCGATGAAGACGGCGCGCCGCTGGCCGAAGATCCGGTCTGCGATCCAGCCCCCCGGCAGGGCCATCAGGTAGACGCCCGCCGTGTAGAGGCCGTAGATCGCCGCGGCCTTCTTGTCGGTCAGGCCGAAGCCGCCGTTCTGGACCGAGGCCACCAGGAACAGGATCAGGAGAGCCCGCATCCCGTAGTAGCTGAACCGCTCCCACATCTCCGTGAAGAAGAGCGTCGAGAGGCCGCGGGGGTGGCCGAACCACGTCTTGCCTCCGGGGACGGCGGCCGCGGTTGTCGAGCTCATGTGCGAGTGGCGCGAGGCTACCAGAGAACCGCAGGCGCGCATAATGATCCTTGATGCAGGCGCCGGAGTTTCTCGGGCCCCTCGCCTTGATCTTCCTCGCGGCTCTCGGCGCCGCGTTCCTGCTGCATCGCCTGCGGCAACCTCCGCTCATCGGGTTCCTCTCGGCCGGGGCTTTGTTCGGTCCGTTCGGACTCGGATTGCTCGGCGACGTCAAGGTCGTCGAGGTCCTGGCGGATCTCGGCGTCGTTCTGCTTCTCTTCACCGTCGGCCTCGAGCTCTCGCTCGGCAACCTGCGCCGTCTCGGCAAGCTCGTGTGGGTCGCGGGGTCGATCCAGGTCGTCGTCACCATCGCCCTGGTCCTGGCCGTCGCCGCCGCCGGCGGGTATCCCCTCTCGCGCGGCCTCTTCTTCGGCTACCTGGTCGCCCTGTCCTCGACGGCGATCGTGCTCAAGCTCCTGCTCGACCGGCGCGAGCTCGACGCCCCACACGGCCGGATGCTCCTCGGCATCCTGATCTTCCAGGACCTCGCCGTCGTCCCGATGCTCCTGTCCCTTCCGACGCTTTCCCGGGGCGGAGCGGCCGGCCTGATGCCGGTCCTGCTCGCCACGGGCAAGACGGCGCTGACCGCCGGCGGGCTGCTTCTCGTCGCGCGGGTCCTGGTGCCCCGGTTCATCGGAGCCCTCGCGGGGACGCGCCAGAAGGAGATCTTCGTCGTCGCCGTCCTGTTCCTCGTCCTGGGCTCGGCGCTGGCGACCTCGTGGGCCGGCCTGTCGGCGGCGCTCGGCGCTTTCCTTGCGGGCCTGGTGCTGTCGGAGTCGGAATACGGGCACCAGGCGCTGGCGGACGTCACGGCGTTTCGCGACGCCTTCAACGCCGTGTTCTTCGTCTCGATCGGAATGCTGTTCAACCCCCGCGTGATCCTCGAGCAGCCGTTGCTCGTTGCGGTGCTGCTGGGGCTGATCCTGGTCTGGAAGACGATCGCGGGCGGCGCCGCCGCCCTGACGATGGGCTACGGTTTCCGGGTCGCCACCGTCGTCGGTCTCTCGCTGGCGCAGATCGGTGAGTTTTCCTTCGTCCTCCTGCGCCAGGGCAAGGAGGCCGAGCTCATCTCGAGCGTCATGTATCAGGCGTTCCTGGCGGCGGCGCTCATCACTATGATCGCGACGCCGTTTCTCTCGGAGGCGAGCCACGCCCTGGCCTTCCGCCTGACTCGCCGCGAGGGCCCTTCGAGGGACCGGGCCGCCCCGTCGCCGCCCGAGGGGTTGATCCTCGTGATCGGCTTCGGACACATGGGCGAAACCGTCGCGCGGGTCCTCGAGCGCGCGCGGGCGCCGTTTCGGATCATCGACCTCGATCCCGTGCGCGTGAAGAAGGGCGCCGGCAAGCTCCTGCCGATCGAGTACGGCGACTCGACCAACGACGTCGTCCTGCGCCGCAACGGCGTCCAGAAGGCCCGGGCCGTGATCGTCCTCCTCTCCGACCTGCGGGCGACACGCCAGACGATTCGCCACTGCCGCACCCTGGCGCCCGGCCTCTTCATCCTCGTGCGGACCCGCTACGTCGCGGAGATTCCCGGCCCTCGTGGCCGCCGGGGCGGACGAGGTCATCGCCGAGGAGTTCGAGACGGCGCTCGAGATCGCCCGCCGCGCCGTCAAGCGCCTGGGCCTTCCGCTCCCCTGGGTCGAGTCCGAGACCCAGGAGATCCGCCGCATCCGCGAAGAGGGGTTCCGCAGCGTGACCATTCCCCGGATCCCCGGCCTGGAGTAGATCGATCGGCGGCGACGCCGACGCGCTGCCTAGGCGAAGGCGGCCGCCAGGCTCTCTCCCGCCATGCGCGCCGTCCGGCGGATCTCGGCGTCGCCGTGCGCCGTCGACACGAACCAGGCCTCGAACTGCGCGGGTGGGAGGAAGATCCCCCGCTCCCGCATGGCGTGGAAGAACGCGGCGTAGCGTTTCGTGTCGGACCGTTTGGCGGTGGTGAAATCCTGGATCGGGCCCGCCGCGAAGAAGAGGGTGAGGAGAGAGCCCATGCGCGGCAGACACACCCGATCCGCGAGCCCGCGTCTGGCGATCTCGTCCGAGAGCAGCGTCTCCAGGAGAGCTCCGAGGCGGTCGAGCTCTTGCGTACGGCGGCCGCCGCTCGATCTCGCCCAGCATCGCCAGGCCGGCGGACATCGCGAGCGGGTTGCCGGAAAGCGTGCCGGCCTGGTAGACGGGCCCGACCGGTGCCATCTTCTCCATGAGGTCCTTCGAGCCCCCGTACGCACCGACCGGCAGTCCGCCGCCGAGGATCTTGCCGAGGGTCGTCAGGTCCGGCCGACTGCCGTAGACCTCCTGCGCGCCCCCGGCGGCGAGCCGGAAGCCCGAGATCACCTCGTCGAAGATCAGGAGCGCCCCGTGGCGGCGGGTCAGCTCGCGCGCGGCTTCGAGGTAGCCGGGGCGCGGGACGACGAGACCCATGTTGGCCGCGACCGGCTCGACGATGAAGGCCGCGACGTCGCCGCGGAACTTCTCGAGGGCCGCTTCGAGCGCGGCGGCGTCGTTGTATGGGACGACCGTGGTCAGCGCGGCGATCTCGTCCGGCACACCCGGGCTTCCGGCGATTCCGAGCGTCGCGACGCCGGAGCCCGCCGCCACGAGGAAACCGTCGGCGTGGCCGTGATACCCGCCGTCGGTCTTGAGGATGCGCTTCCTGCCGGTGGCGCCCCGCGCCAGGCGCACCGCGCTCATCGTCGCCTCGGTGCCGGAGCTGACGAAGCGGACCATCTCGATCGACGGCACGAGCTTCGCGACCCGCTCGGCCAGGCGCACCTCGAGCTCGGTCGGCGCGCCGAACGAGGTCCCGCGGCGGGAGGCCCGGTCGAGGGCCCGGCGCAGGAACGTCGGGCCGTGGCCGAAGAGGTGCGGCCCGTAGGACATCACGTAGTCGATGTAGGACCGCCCGTCCGCGTCGCGCACGCGGCAGCCGCGACCCGAGGAGACGAAGAACGGCTCGCCGCCGACCGACGCGAACGAGCGGACGGGCGAGCTCACGCCGCCCGGCATGAGCGTCTGCGCCCGCCGATAAAGAGCCGCCGATCGCGCCGAGGAACGGGCTTTCCGGGGGTCCTTCAAGCGTCCAGGCCGCCTTCGCGGATCCACCGGGCCGCGTCTTTCGCGTGGTACGTGAGGACGAAGTCCGCGCCGGCCCGCACGATCGACGTCAGGATCTCGAGTGTGACGCGCTTGGCGTCGATCCAGCCGTTGCGCGGCGGCCGCATGCACCATCGCGTACTCCCCCGAGACGTTGTAGGCCGCGATCGGAGCGTCGAAGCGCGAGCGCGCCTCCTGGATCCAGTCGAGATAGGCGAGGGCCGGCTTGACCATGATGGCGTCGGCGCCCTCGTCGAGGTCGAGTCCGATCTCGCGCATGGCCTCGCGCCGGTTGGCTCCGTCCATCTGGTAACCGCGGCGGTCGCCGAACTTCGGCGCCGAGTCCGCCGCTTCGCGGAACGGACCGTAGAACGCCGAAGCAGCCTTGGCCGCGTAGGCGAGAATCGCCGTCTGCTCGAAGCCCTGCCCGTCGAGCTCCCGGCGGATCGCTCCGACCCGGCCGTCCATCATGTCGGACGGCGCCACGACGTCGACCCCCGCGCGGGCGTGCGAGACCGCGGCCCGCGCCAGCAGGGGCAAGGTCGCGTCGTTGTCGACGCGGCCGTCGCGAATCACGCCGCAGTGGCCGTGGGACGTGTACTCGTCGAGGCAGACGTCGGTCATGACGAGAAGGCCCGGGACCGAACGTTTGAGCGCTCGCACCGTCTCCTGAAGCGCCCCTCCCTCGTCCCACGCCTCGCTTCCCGTCTCGTCCTTGCGCTCGGGAATGCCGAACAGGAGGACGCCCGGGATGCCGAGAGCCTGGAGCTCCTGCGAGGCCGCCACCGCCTCGTCCGGGGAGAGGCGGTCGACGCCGGGCAGCGACCCGATCGCCTCGCGCAGGCCCCGTCCTTTGCGGACGAAGAGCGGCGCCACGAAGCGGTCCGCCGTCAGCCTCGTCTCGCGGACGAGGGCCCGGGAGGCCGGCGAGGCTCGGAGCCGCCGGAGACGGACCGCGGGAAAGCCGCTCATGAGAGAACGCAGACTACGTCGCGATGCCCGCAGTGGCAAGCCTCGCGAGGAGCTCCCCGGCGCTGCCGAAGCGGGCCTCGCGCGATATTTCGACTCGCTCGACACCGAGGGCGGCGAGCTTCTCGAGGGTGGACGGTCCGAGCGCCACGGCCGGGGTCTTTCGCAGCCGCTCGGTCGCCTCCTCGCTGAGGCCGCCGAAGAGCCACTCCGCCGCCGCCGGCGACGTCGCGCAGAAAGCCGCCGGGGGCCGCTCCACGATCTCCGCCGAAAGCGCGGGATTGGCGGCCGCGGGCCGCTTGCGGTAGAGCACCAGCCGCCGGACATGCGCGCCGCGCTCCCGCAGGGGCTCCGCGAGGTCGACCGAAGCATCCTCGCCGCAGGGCCAGAGGACGCGGCTGCCGGACAGGGTGGACGCCAGGCCTTCGAGCATCGAGCGCGCCGATCCCGCAGCGACGTGGTCGGGCGGCAGGCCGTGCTGCCGCAGGGCGTCGGCCGTCGCCTCGCCCACGGCCACGAGCGTTCCGGTTTCGAGGCCCCGCCGCAGCACGTCGGCGTTTGTCGCATCGCGGGTGATCTGTTCGACCGCGGTCTGACTCGTGACGATGACCGTGTCCCAGGCGGCCGACCATTCCGAAGCGACAGGGGCGATCGGCTCGACGGTGTGGCTGACGTACTCGGCCACCTCGACGCCCTCGATCGGGCCGAAGGGCCGCGCTCCCGACCGCACCACGAGAACGAGCGGCCGCCTCATCTCTGCGCCTCCCCGATCAACGCGGCCGCTCCGGCGGCGAGAAGCCTCTCGCCGAGCTCCCGCCCGATCCGGGCCGCCTCGGCCGGGGCTCCGTCGGAACGGTCCCGCAGGATCCGCGACCCGTCGGCCGAGAAGACCGCCGCTTCGACGGTCAGCGAGTCCTTCGAGGCGCGGGCCCGCGCCGCCACGGGCGCGCGGCAGCCCGCTTCGAGCTGCGCGAGCAGCGAGCGCTCGCAAACGACCTCCGCGTGCGAAGCGGCGTCGTCGATTCCCGCCAGGATCTCGCGGACGCGCTGGTCGTCCGCGCGCGCCGTGATCGCCAGCGCTCCCTGGCCCACGGCGGGGAGAAGGATGTCTTCCGGGAAGATCTCGACGATCTCGTCGAGGCGGCCGAGCCTCGCCAGGCCCGCGCGGGCCAGAACGATCGCATCCCACGTGCCCTCGCGCAGCCGGCGGATCCGCGTGTCGACGTTGCCGCGCGCCTCCACGACTTCGAGATCCGGTCGCGCGGCCAGGAGTTGGGCGCGCCGGCGCGGGCTCGACGTGCCGATCCGCGCCGTCGGCGGAAGTTCCGCGAACCGCCGCGCCGGATGGGACAAGAGCACGTCGCGGGGGTCTTCGCGGACGGGGACGGAGGCGAGCACGAGCCCCGCCGCCATGGTGGAGGGAACGTCCTTCAGGCTGTGGACGGCGAAGTCCACCGCTCCCGATCGCAGCGCCTCGTCGAGCTCCCGCGTGAAGTCTCCCTTCCACGAGATCGGCTCCCCCGCCGCCGACTTGCGGTCCCCGGTCGTGCGCACTTCGACGACCTCGACCTCGATGCGGCCCGCAAGAGACCCCGCGACCAGCGAGGCCTGGGCCAGCGAGAGGGCGCTGCCTCGGGCGCCGAGACGAAGCCTCATTCGTCGAGGTCGAAGAGGTGGCGGATGGCCTCGACGCGGTCGAGCTTGCGCGAGGCGTCGGTCTCGGACTTGAGGCGGCGCAGGGGCTCGTGCAGGAGCTTTCCGGCGATCGCGTCCGCGAAGGCGCGGAAGCGCTCGCGTTCGGCCGGGGGCAGGCGCTCGAGCTCCCGGTCGCGCAGGCTCGCCAGCCGCCGCTGCAGATCGGTCAGGGTCGGAACGACAGCGAGATTGCCGAACCAGGCGGTGAACCGGGCGAGCTCCTCCTCGAGGATCGCCTCGGCGCGGGGGATCTCGCGGGCGCGCCGCCGCCGGTTCTCCTCCGCGACGCTCTCCAGATCGTCGAGGCCGTAGGCATAGACGTTGTAGACCTCGGCGACGTCGGGCGCGATGTCGCGCGGCATCGCCAGGTCGATGAACATCATCGGGCGGCCGCGCCGGTGCCGCATGGCCGCCTCGACGACCGGCCGGCCCACCACGGGCGCGGGGCTCGCGGTCGTTCCGACCACGACGTCGGCGTGCTGCAGGGCCTCGGCCAGGTCGCTCCAGGCGACCACGCGCCCGCCGATTTGCGCGGCGAGGTCCGCGGCCCGTTCGGGCGTCCGATTGACGATGCGGACGTCCACGACCCCGGCCTCGACGGCCTGCTTCGCGAAGAGCGTCCCCGTGTCGCCGGCCCCGATCACGAGTACGGTGCGCTCGGACATCCGCCCGAACACTTTCGCGGCGAGCTCGTACCCGATCGACGCCACGGACAGCGGGTGGCGCGCGATCTCGGTCTCGTTCCGGACGCGCTTGCCTGCGGCGAGCGCGCTCTCGAACATCCGGTGCGACACGGCGCGGGTGGCCCCGGCCTCCCGCGCCAGGCCGAGCGCCGAGCGCACCTGGCCCAGCACCTCGCTCTCGCCCAGGGCCATCGAGTCGAGGCCGGCTGCCACGCGGAAGAGATGCCGTGCCGCTTCGGGCCCCTCGCGGGAGAAGCTGGCGCGAACGACCTCCACGGGGTCGAGGCCCCGCCACCGCGAGATGAGCTCCGCGATGTCCTCGTGCGGCCGTTCGCCGTCGGAGAGGGCGTAGATCTCGCTTCGGTGACAGGTCGCGACGATGACGCTCTCGCTCGCGAGCCCCTGCCCGCGGATGCGCTCGAGCGCCTCCCGGACCTCGTCTGCCGTAAACGCGATCCGTTCGCGGACCGACACGTCGGCGCCGCGGAAGTTCCACCCGAGAAGCAGCAGCCTCGCTTCGGCGGCGCTCATCGAAAGCGGTGCGCCTGGCTGAAGACCATGTTCACGACCGTGTAGGAGAAGAGGACGACGCAGAAGCCCAGGATCGAGAGGATCGCCACCCGCGGGCCTTCCCATCCCCGGCGCTCCATCCAGAGGAGCAGGCCGTAAACGGCGAGCGTCAGGGCGGCCCAGACGATCTTCGGGTCCGCCATCGTCGTCCAGACCTGCTCGGCGCGCACGAGGCCGAGCACGAGCGAAAGCGCGAGAACGGCGAGGCCGATCGAAACGCTCGTGCGGTTCATCCGGCCGAGCACTTCGAGAGGCGGCAGCCGGGAAAAGAGCAGCCCGGTCCGCCCCCGGCGGATCTGGCGGCTCTGCACCAGATAGAGGATCGAAATGACGCAGGAGAGAGCGAAGGCCGCGTAGGCGAGGATCGCGAGCGTCACGTGAAAGGCGAAGACCGAGCCGTGCGTTCCCGGCGCCGGCGCCGTCGCGGGGTCGGGCAGGAGAAGGCCGGCCGTCGTGGCGGCGATGACGACCGGGATGAGAAAGGGGCCCGTCGTTCGCTCCCCGTGGCGCAGGGCGAGCGCGAGGTACGCGATCCCGAGCATCCAGCCGAAGAAGGAGACCGAGCCTCCGAGGGTGCGGTAGGGGACCGAGGAGAGCTCCCGGGCGCGATGCAGCAGGTCCGCGAAGTGAAGCGCGAGGCCCGCCGCCACGAGGAGCGGCGCGGCGCGCCCCGCGAGACTCCGCGGCCGAGCGAGCCAGAGGATCGCCGACACTTCCGCCGCCGCGTAGCAGGCGACGGCGAGCCAGCCGAGAGCGTGGGATCCCATGGGGTCCGCCGAGTTTATCAACCGCCGCGACCGCGTAATACGATACCGGCCGATGAGCCACTTCGCGCACGCGCGTCAGCCCTTCTCCCCCTCGCCCGGAAAGCCCGGCTTCTTCTACTCCCTACCTCAGCTCGAGAAGGACGGCCTCGGCCGGATCTCGCGGCTGCCCGCGAGCCTGCGGGTCGTCCTGGAGTCCCTCGTCCGCAACTGCGACGGCAAGCGCGTCAAGGAGGACGACGTCAGGGCGCTGGCCTCCTGGCAGCCCCGGGCGGAGCGCACGGCGGAGATCCCGTTCGTCGTCGCGCGGATCGTCCTGCAGGACTTCACCGGCGTTCCCCTGCTCGTGGACCTGGCGGCGATGCGCTCGGCCGTCGACCGCCTGCGACGGGACCCGGACGTGATCGAGCCGCTCGTTCCGGTGGCGCTCGTCGTGGACCACTCCGTCCAGGTCGACGAGTGGTCGACGCCCGACGCGCTGCGCCTGAACATGGAGATCGAGTTCCGGCGCAATCGCGCCCGGTACGAGTTCCTCAAATGGGGCATGCAGGCCTTCCAGGGATTCACGGTCGTGCCGCCCGGCATCGGCATCGTCCACCAGGTCAACCTCGAATACCTCGCCCAGGGCGTGCTCGAGCGCGCCGGCGTCTACTACCCCGACTCGCTCGTCGGCACCGATTCGCACACCACGATGATCAACGGGCTCGGCGTCGTGGCCTGGGGCGTGGGGGGCATCGAAGCCGAGGCCGGGATGCTCGGGCAGCCGGTGTACTTCCTGACGCCGGACGTCGTCGGCGTGCACCTGTCCGGCCGACTGGCGGAGGGCGTCACGGCCACCGATCTCGTCCTCGTCGTCACCGAGATGCTGCGCAAGGCCAAGGTCGTCGGCAAGTTCGTCGAGTTCTTCGGCGAAGGCGCCGCTTCCCTCCCGGTGACCGACCGGGCGACCGTGGCGAACATGGCCCCCGAGTACGGCGCGACGATGGGCTTCTTCCCGGTCGACGAAGAGTCGTGCCGGTACCTGCTCGCGACGGGGCGCACGACCGAGCAGGTGGACGCCTTCCGCGCGTACTACAAGGCGCAGGGCCTCTTCGGGATCCCGCGGCCGGGCGACTGCGACTACACGGAGGTCCTGGAGCTCGACCTTTCCCGAGTGCGCGCGAGCGTCGCGGGGCCCAAGCGGCCGCAGGACCGGATCGACCTGCCGGACATGAAGGCACGATTCCGCGACCTGTTCTCGAAGCCGATCGCCGAGAACGGCTACGGCAAGCCGGCGGCGGCTCTCGCAGAGCGTTTTCCCGCCACGCTCGGCCGGTCGGCGAAGTTCGGAGGCGGCAGCCAGGCGCCGGCGAGCGTCAGCGGGGCGCTCGCGCGGGACACCAACGTTTGGACCGAGTCCGAGATGGCCAACAACCGCCCCACGGCCGATCTCTCGATCCTTCCGACGGACCCCGGACGCGTCGAGGTCGGACACGGCGACGTGCTGATCGCCGCGATCACCTCCTGCACCAACACCTCGAACCCGAGCGTCATGCTCGCCGCCGGGATTCTCGCGCGCAAGGCCGTCGAGCGCGGCCTCACGGTCTCGCCCCGCGTCAAGGCGTCGCTCGCGCCCGGCTCGCGCGTCGTCACCGAGTACCTGCACAAGACCGGGCTGCAGCCCTACCTCGACCGGCTCGGCTTCTACCTCGTCGGCTACGGCTGCACGACCTGCATCGGCAACTCGGGCCCCCTCGATGCCGGGATCGAGGAGGTCGTCACGAAGAACGACCTCGTGACGGCGAGCGTGCTGTCGGGCAACCGCAACTTCGAGGCGCGCGTCCACCAGAGCATCCGGGCCAACTACCTGATGAGCCCGCCGCTCGTCGTCGCCTTCGCGCTCGCGGGCCGCGCCGACATCGACCTCTCGACCGAGCCGCTCGGGCGCGACACGCAGGGTCGTCCGGTGTTCCTGCGCGACGTCTGGCCGTCGATGGACGAAGTGCAGGCCGCGCTTCTCGCTTCCGTCGATGCTGCGACGTACCGTCGGCTGTACGCGGATCTCGCGGCCGCGAACCCGCTCTGGATGGAGATCCCGAGCGCGTCGGGCCGGGTCTACGCCTGGGACGCGACGTCCACGTACATCCAGGAGCCGCCCTTCTTCGAGGACTTCGGCCTCGCCCCCTCGCCCGTCCAGGACATCCGCCGCGCACGGGCGCTGGCGGTCTTCGGCGACTCCGTCACGACCGACCACATCAGCCCCGCCGGTGCGATCCAGAAGACGTCGCCGGCCGGGCTCTACCTGCAGTCGCTCGGCGTGTCCCCGGCGGACTTCAACAGCTACGGTTCACGGCGGGGCAACGACCGCGTCATGACCCGTGGCACGTTCGCCAACGTGCGGATCAAGAACCTCATGGTCCCGGGAGTCGAGGGCGGGGTGACCGTCCACCAACCGTCGGGCGAGCGCATGGCGATCTACGACGCCGCCATGCGCTACCAGGCCGAGGGCGTTCCCCTCGTGATCTTCGCCGGCCAGGAGTACGGCACCGGCAGCTCGCGCGACTGGGCCGCCAAGGGAACGCGGCTGCTCGGCGTGCGGGCGGTCGTCGCGCAGAGCTACGAGCGCATCCACCGCTCGAATCTCGTCGGCATGGGCGTGCTGCCGCTCCAGTTTCCCGAGGGCGTGAGCGCTGCGTCGCTCGGGCTGAAGGGCACCGAGACCTTCGACCTCGCGGGCCTCGGCGGGACGCTTCGACCGCGGCAGGAGATCGCGCTGACGGTCCGCCGGGCCGACGGGACCGAGACGCAGGCGCCCCTCCGGCTCCGGATCGATACGCCGATCGAGGTGGACTACTACCGCCACGGCGGGATCCTCCCGTACGTGCTGCGGCAGCTGCTCGGCGAAGGGTTAGGGCCGCGGTCGGGGGCTAGGGCCGGGGCGAACGTCCCGGCCGATTGCCCTCGATCTCGTCGATCGTCTTGACGACCACCCACTCCACCGAGCGATCGGCCTTCATCGCCTCGAGCGTCGGCAGAGCGGCCTTCGCCGCCGGGCCGATGTCGCCGAGCGCGTAGACGTACGCGCGCAGCGGCTGCCACGTCTCCCCAGGGACCTTGCAGGCCGCCACCAGGGCCGGGACCGCCGGGGCCGCCTTCGGCCCGATCGCGCCGATCGCACCGGCGGCCGCCGCCCGAGCGTACGTGTCCTTGTCCTTCAGGAGCGCGACGAGCGCGTCGAGCGCCGGAAGCGCGGTCGCGCCCCGGTCGCGCAGCCCGCACGCGGCGAGGACGCGGACGGCGGGATCGGGGCTCTTGAGCTGCGCCGTGAGCGCCGGGACGTCGCCGGGCCGGAAGGCCGGCGGACGGTCCTTCGTCGCCGCAGCCCAGGCCTCGTCGCCCGACCCGGGCCAGGATGACGTTGTCGATGCCGGCCTTGTAATCCGGTCGATTCCGAGCGCTTGCCCGTGCAGACGAACGTCAGCGTGTGGCGTCCCTTCGTCAGAGCGCGGCCACCCGAGCTGGACGATCTTGCCGACGTAGGTCTCCCAGGCGTACCCGTCGAAGACGCCCTCGGCGCGGATGTCGGCGCCGGGCTCGTGCTCGAGCGCGTTGGCCTTCGGCGGCTTGCCGTCGAGCCAGATCTCGTACGTCCCGTAATCCGAGGCCTGCGCGACCTGGACCTGGAGCTCGTACTCGCCGTCCGCCGGGACGTCGAACGGCAGCTCGATCTTCGAGCCCGGGCCGTCGGCCGCGAAGATGACGACGTCCTTGCCCCAGAAGAGCTCCGGGAAAGATCGAGGCCTTCCCGCCCTGCATCTTCGCCTCGGGCAGGGACTTCTCGAGCTCGATCTGCAGCGCGTTGCCCTGCGGCAGCCGCGCGCGTGCCGTAGGGCACGGTCGGGCTGAGCCCGCCGCGATACCCCCTGGTACCAGTAGGCGACGCTCGACATGAGGTCGACGCGGACCCCGAACGCGGTCCGGACCGTTCCATCCGGCTTGTACGTCCAGCCCTTGTGCTCGATCTCGACTCGTAGAGACTGCGTGAACGGGACGGGATCGGTCAGATGCCAGCGGTAGGCGGTCATGCGCGCTCCGAGGCCCTCCCCGTCGGCGACGGTCACGCCGGTGTAGTCGCCGTCGACGACGTGAAGGCCCCAGGCGTCGTTGAAGTAGTCCTCGGAGCCGGTTCCCTGGATCGACGCGACCTTCTCGCCGTCGACGTAGAACATGTCGTCGCCCTCGCCGAACCAGCCGGGCTCGGCCTGGATGACGTTCAAGACCGTGCCGACGTAGAAGCCGCGGCCTTTCGTGTCGAGAAACACGTACGGCTTGCCGTCGGCCGGCGCCGGGAGCTCCTGGCGGTAGCGCGCGTGGAAGTAGGCCGTGTCGGGAGGCAGGCGCCGGCATCTTCTGCCAGTCGACGTGGTAGTAGAGGCCGATGTAGCGCGAGCTCTCGTTGGTCACCGTCAGGCGGCAGCGCTTGCGAAACGGCATCGGCCAGTAGCTGTTGCGCGCCCGGCCGTCCGAGCTGTCGCGGATCATCAGGGACTTGACCGGCCGCTCGAGCCCGTGTCCCGACGGCGAAGAAGTCGCCGAGCGGCGCGTCGACCGACGCCACGTCGCTTCCGTCGTAGTAAGCGCGGATTCGCAGCAGCCGCGGCCATCCATATTGCGAGCCCGACGAGGTCGTCCAGATGTGGGTGATGATGCCGGGCCCTTCGAGGTCGGCGATGGTCAGCGTCTCGCCGGGAAAGATGTGCGCGCTGTCGTCGTTCCAGTCCGGGTACCTCGAGTTCGAGGACGAGCGATAGGCCTTGAAGTCTTTGAGCTGGGAGAACGCGAGCGGGTCGACCGGGCCGGTGATCGAGGGCTGGGACAGCGCCGGGATGGCCACGATTCCCGCAAGAAGCCCCAAGGCGAGGGTCT
This sequence comes from uncultured Acidobacteriota bacterium, assembly GCA_963810205.1. Lineage (GTDB taxonomy): Bacteria > Acidobacteriota > Thermoanaerobaculia > UBA5066 > Gp7-AA6 > DAHUXD01. Next base: position 19,157 of record CAWEMP010000016.1, on the reverse strand, counting down.
TCCGCATGTGTCCTCCCTTCCGGATGTGGCGGGCAGTATAGCGGCCCGCCCGAGGCCGGCGCGCTATATTCAGGTTCGAGATGGATGTCCCGACTCCGGTCCGCAGCGCGTTCCTCGACGCCTGCCGCGCCCGGCCCGTCGACCGGCCGCCGGTCTGGATGATGCGGCAGGCCGGCCGCTACCTGCCGGAGTATCGCGAGGTGCGCCAGGGTGTCTCGTTCATGGAGCTCTGCCGCTCCGTGGACCTCGCCACCGAGGTCTCGCTCCAGCCCTTCCGCCGGTTCGGACCGGACGCCGTCATCTTCTTCTCGGACATCCTGGTCCCGGTCGCCGCGATGGGCGCCCGCGTCGAGTTCGGCGACGGCGGGCCGGATCTGCCCGAGCCCGTGCGCGACGCGGCGGCGATCGAAAGGCTCGCGCGGTTCGATCCCGGCGCGGAGATCGCCTTCACCGGCGAGATCCTGTCGAGGATTCGCCGCGAGGTCGCGGGCCGGGCGGCCGTCCTCGGTTTCTGCGGCGCGCCGTGGACGCTGGCTTCCTATCTGGTCGAAGGCGGCGGCTCGAAGAGCTTCGCGGCGCTCAAGACGATGATGGGACGCGAGCCCGCGACGCTCCGCCGCCTCCTCGACCTCCTGGCCGACGTCGTGGCGGACGTCCTGTCCTTCCAGCTCGCCTCGGGCGCGGACGCGGTGCAGCTCTTCGACACGTGGGCGGGCGAGCTCGCGCGCGAAGACTACCGGGAGTGGGCGCTCCCGGCCGCCGCGCGCGCCATCGCCGGCATCCGCCGCGCCGGAGCCCCGGTCATCCTGTACGTCAACGGCTGCGGGCACCTGATCGAGGCGATGGCCGAGTCCGGCGCCGACGTCCTCTCGATCGACTGGCGCCTGCCCCTGTCCGAGGCCCGCCGCCGGGTGCCCGCCAAACCGCTGCAGGGCAACCTCGATCCGGGCCTCCTGCTCGGGGAGCCGGCCGAGGTCGCCCGGCGCACGCGGCGCGATGCTCGAGGAGACGCGGAGGCGAGGCCCACGTCGTCAACCTCGGGCACGGAGTGCTTCCGGGCGCGCGCCTGGAGTGCGTCGAGGCCTTCTTCGCGGAGGCCCGCCGCGGGGCCGCCGTGGCGGTACCGGCATGAGCGCGTCCGGGACGTCTCGCTCGACCTGCTCCGGCGCTACAACGTGCAGGGGCCGCGGTACACGTCGTATCCCACGGCGCCGATGTGGGGGGAGAACTTCGGCGCCGCGGACTACCAGGCGATCCTCGCCGAGAGCGGGGCCGCCGAAACTCCGGCTCCCCTCTCGCTCTACTTCCACCTCCCCTTCTGCGAAAAGCTCTGCTTCTTCTGCGGGTGCACCGTCGTCATCACCGGCACCCACCACGTCGCCGAGGGCTCGTATCTCGACCTCGTCGAGAAGGAGATCGACGTGGGTGGCGCGGGCGGCCGGCGCCGACCGCGGGCGCAAGGTCGTTCAGGTCCACTGGGGCGGCGGCACGCCGACCTACTTCCCGCCGCCGCTTCTCGAGCGGCTCGGAACGACCATCCGGGAGCGGTTCGACGTGGCTCCCGACGCCGAGCTCGGCGTCGAGGTCGACCCCCGGGTCACGACGCGGGAACACCTCGAGACGCTGGCGCGCCTCGGCTTCAATCGCCTCAGCATGGGGGTCCAGGACTTCGACCCTCGCGTGCAGCAGGCGATCAACCGGATCCAGCCCTTCGAGGCCACGCGCGATCTGGTGCGAGGCCGCGCGGGACCTCGGCTTTCCGAGCGTCAACATGGACCTCATCTACGGCCTCCCGCACCAGACGCCGGCGAGCTTCTCCGCGACGATCGACCGCGTCCTCGAGATCGACCCGGATCGCCTGGCGGTCTACTCGTACGCCAACGTGCCCTGGATGAAGAAGCATCAGAGCCTGCTCGAGCCGCACCTGCCCGACGAGGCGACCAAGTTCGAGATCTTCCGCACGGCGCTCGACCGCTTCACCTCCGCCGGATACGAGTACATCGGGATGGATCACTTCGCCCGGCCGGACGACGAGCTCGCGCGGGCCCGCCGGGACCGCACGCTCCACCGCAACTTCCAGGGATACACGACCAAGGCGGGAACCGACCTGCTCGGCTTCGGGATGAGCGCGATCGGCTCGGTCGGCCGACAGTACGTGCAGAACCGGCGGGAGCTCGCCGACTACCGCTCGGCGGTCGCGGCGGAGGGCGCGGCGACCTTCCGGGGGGCCCGCCTGAGCGCCGACGACGAGCTGCGCCGGGAGGTCATCCAGAGCCTCCTGTGCCACGGGGTCGTGGTGAAGGCGGAAATCGAGGCGCGCTACGGAATCCGATTCGACCGGGAGTTCGCCGCCGCGCTCGAGGCTCTCGAGCCCTGCGTGCGGGACGGTCTCGTGGCGCTCGACCCCGGAGAGATCCGGGCGACGGCCCTCGGCCGGGTGTTCCTCCGCAATCTCGCGATGCCGTTCGACGCCTATCTCGGCCGAACCGCCGAGAAGCCGGTCTTCTCCCGCACGCTGTGACGCGCCGGGCGATCCTCTTTCTCCAGCTCGGAGGCCCGGCCACGCTCGACGACGTGCCGGGCTTTCTTTACCGGCTCTTCTCGGACCCCGACGTCATCCGCGTCCGGCCCGCGCTTGCTGCGCAAGGCCATCGCCGGAGCGATCGCCCTGGGCCGCGCCAGGGCCTCCCGCGCGCTCTACGCCTCGATCGGCGGCGGATCCCCGATCCTTCGGCTCACCGCGCGAGCAGGCGGCCGGGGTCGAGCGGATCCTGCGGGCCGGAGGACGCGACGTCCTCGTCCGCGCCGCGATGAACTGCTCGGCGCCCTACGTCGAGGACGTCGTCGCGGGAGCTCGCGGCCTCGGGCGTCGACCGCTTCCTCGCGCTTCCCGCTGTATCCCGCAGTACTCCCTCACGACGACCAAGGGCGCGCTCGAGCGCAGCCGCGCCGCCGTCGCGTCGTCGGCGCCGGGAGCCTCCTTCCACGAGACAGGCTCGTGGCCCACGCACCCGCTCTTCGTGCAGGCCCACGCCGAGTCGATCCGAGAGGAGCTCGCCCGCTTCGAGGATCCGCGCCCGGAGGCCGTGCACCTGCTCTTCTCGGCGCATTCGATTCCGAAGAAGCTCGTGACCCGCGAGGGCGACCCCTACGCGTCGGAGGTCGAGGCCGGCGTGCGCGCGATCGTGGCGCGCCTGTCCTGGAACGGGCCCTGGTCGCTGGCCTATCAGTCCAAGCTGGGTCCGGTGGAATGGCTCGGCCCGCCCACGCTCGAAGTGATCCGCGAGCTCGGCCGAAGCGGGCAGCGGCAGGTCCTCGCCGTTCCGATCGCGTTCGTCACGGACCACGTCGAGACGCTCTACGAGATGGACCAGCTCTTCGGCGAGGAAGCCCGCGCGGCGGGCATTGCGCGGTTCCTCCGAACTCCCGGGCTGAACAGCCGGCCGACGTTCCTCCAGGCCCTCGCCGACATCGCCCGCTCGGCCGACGGCGTTCTGGAGCGGCTGATGCCGGCGACGGCAACCGTGGTCGTCGGCGGAGGCCTCTCGGGCCTGACCGCAGCCACGAAGCGCGTCGCGCGCCGGGGTCGAGACCGTTCTCCTCGAGCGCGAGGACCGCGCGGGCGGCGTCGTGCGGACCGAGCGGCGCGACGGGTTCCTCCTCGAGACCGGGCCCAACACCGTGCGCCCGACGCCCGCGCGTTCTGGGGCTCGCCGCGGAGCTCGGCCTCGACGCCCGAGATGCTCGTCAGCGATCCCAGGCTTCCCCGCTTCGTCGACTTCGCCGGGCGGCTTCACGCCCTGCCGGCTTCCCCCGGCGCGCTGGTGTCGACGCGGCTCCTGTCGACATCGGGGAAGCTGCGGCTCCTGGCCGAGCCGCTCCGCCGCCGCGGCGATTCCCCGGACGAAAGCGTGCGCGATTTCTTTGCGAGGCGCCTCGGCCCGGAGGTCGCCGACCGGATCGTCACGCCGTTCGTGGGCGGGATCTTCGCCGGCGATGCCACGCGCCTGTCCGTCGCGGAGGCCTTTCCCTCTCTCGCAAGGTGGGAACGGCTGCACGGGAGCATCGTCCTCGGAGCGCATCCGCGAGAGCCGCGGCCGCCGGGTAGAGAAGGCCGCGCCCCGCGTGAGAGGCCTCCTCTCGTTCCGCGACGGCCTCGAGACGCTTCCCCTGGCCATGGCGCGGTTTCTCGGCGCGGCGTTCCGGCCGCGGACCGGCGTCGTGGGCCTCGCCCCGCGGCCGGGGGGCTGGCGAGTGACGACGGAGACGGGCGAGCTCGATGCCTCCGAGGTCATCCTGGCGGCGCCGGCGGCCGCGTCGGCCGCTCTGGTGCGCCCGTTTGCGCCCGAGGCCGCCGACGCCCTCGACGCCGTACCGCATCCCCCGCTCGCCGTCCTTCACCTCGCCTGGCCGACCACGGCTCTCGCCCGCCCGTTCCGCGGGTTCGGCCACCTCGTCGTGCCGGACGGCTCGAGGCGCATCCTCGGCGCCGTCTGGAGCTCGAGCCTCTTTCCCGGCCGCGCGCCCGAAGGTCAGGCGCTCTTCACCATCTTCCTCGGCGGAGCGCGCGATCCGACGGCTCTCGCTCTCTCGGACGACCAGCTCGTCTCGGCTGCCGTCCGGCGACCTCGAAGCCGAGGGTCTCGCCCGGGGGCAGCCCCGGCTCGTTCTCCTCACGCGCTGGGCGCGCGCCATCCCGCAGTACGAACGCGGCCACGGCGCCCGAATCGAAGCCCTGGCTCGCGCCGAGGCGCGGCACCCGGGACTCAGGTTCGTCGGGAACTATCGCGGAGGCATCTCCGTCGGCGACGTGGTCGCCTCCGCGCTCGCCGTCTGACCTCTAGTGACTGCCGTTCGGGCTTCTTCGGGCTTCTCCGGCGCCCTCGCCGAGCGCCTTCCCTTCCTCGGGCGTCAGCTCGGGCAGGTGACGAAGGAACGTCACGATCTTCCAGATCTCTTCGTCGCGATGCGTCGGCCCGAAGGCCGGCATTCCGGTCATCCGGAGGCCGTTCTGGACGATCCAGAAGAGCTCGCCGTCGGTGCGGGCCTGGACCTTGGGCAGCGTCAGGTCCGGGGCCGGCGGATTCAACCCTTCGCCGATCTCCGAGGGGTCGACGCCGGGAGCGCCATGGCACGTCACGCACATGGAGCGGTAGTGCTCGAGACCCGCGGCGCGGCTTTCCGCCGAGGCCGCCACGGGATTCGCGGAGCGCGGCGCGCGGCGCGCGACCGAGCGGTCGACGGCGAGAGTCGCGATCCTCCGTTCGAGCTCGCTCGGCGGCGACGTCGCGCCGACCGAGACGCGTCCGCTCGCGATGACGAGTCCGCCCGCCACCGCGAGCCCGGCGAGGCCGGTCAGCAGTCCAAACAGGAACTTCATCGCTCCTCCCCTGCTCGCGCCCGATGATACGCTCGCGCGGTGACGCACGCACGGTTCCTCGTGGCGATCGATTTCTCGGCGGACTCACGCCGCGCGCTCGAGGAGGCGCGCGCGTTCGCGCGCCGGAGCCGCGCCACCCTGACGCTCGTCCACGTGCGCCCGTCCTCTGACGTCCGCGCCGCCGTCGTCGAAGACCGGGGAGACCTCGTCCGCGCCGGCGGGCGCGTCCTGTCCCGCGACCTCGCCGCGCACTATGAGAAGCGCCTGGCCGCCTGGTCGCGCGAGTCGGATGGCGACCGGACGCTCCTGCTGCGCGGGTCTCCCGAGGTCGCGCTGGCCCGGGAGGCCGGGCGGGGCTACGCGCTGCTCGTCTTGGGGAGGCGGGGGCCGGAACACCGTGTCCTCCCTCTTCATCGGCAGCACGGCCGAACGCGTCCTGTCACGCGCGACGATCCCGGTCATGATCGTCCCCCGCCGCGGGCGCTAGCCCCGCCTCAGAGAAACGGCGCCAGGCGCCGGGCGAGGTGGTCGCCCATCCGGTGCAGCCGGCCCCGCTTTCGCCACGGTCCGAGATGGATCTCCTCGGCGCGCGTCAGATCGTCCTCGAACTGCCGTTCCATGCCTCGACCCGTGGTCTCGTCGAGGATGAGGAAGTTGCACTCGGCGTTGAGCTCGAACGAGCGAAAGTCGAGGTTGCTCGAGCCGACGATCGAGAGGTATCCGTCGGCGACGAGCGTCTTGGCATGGAGCACCGCGGTGCGGTACTCGAAGATGCGCACCCCGCGCCGGAGCAGGCCGGAGAAAAAGCCGTGACCGGCGTGCCGCACGAGCGCCACGTCGGTCGGACCGGGCAGAAGAAGGCGCACGTCGACGCCCCGGCGGGCGACCGATCCCAGAATCTCCAGGCCCCGGGTGCGCGGGGCGAAGTACGCCACGGTGATCCAGAGCGTCCGGCGGGCGGCTCCCGCGATCGCGGCGAAGACCGAGCTCACTTCGCGCTGGCCGCGACCCGGACGTGAGTCGAGGATCAGGACGCGCGGGTCGACTGCCTCGGTCGCCGGGAGTGGCCCGAGCCCCAGGGCGCTTCCGCCGGCCTCGAGCCACGCCTCCTCGAAGACGAGGGCCATCTCCCAGGCCGCGCTTCCCTCCACGCGGGCGTGCGTGTCGCGCCACAAACGCTCCCTCGGGAGCAGCGAAGACCCGTACTCGTCCCCGATGTTCATTCCCCCGGTGAACGCGACGCGGCGGTCGGCAACGAGGATCTTGCGGTGGTCCCGCATCTTGAGCAGGCGGAGGGGATAGCCGAGCGGGCGGAAGATCCGCGCCTGGACTCCGCCCCTCGACAACTCCTCCCAGAAGCCCCGCCTCGTCTCGAGCGAGCCGATCCCGTCGGCCAGCACGCGCACCGCGACGCCGCGGCGAGCGGCGCGGATCAGAGCAGCCTGGAATCGCCGGCCGGTCGGGTCGTCCTTGAAGATGTACGACTCGAGGAGGACTTCCTCGCGCGCCGCGTTCACCGCCGCGAGCATCGCGCCGAAGGCTTCCTGTCCGTCGAAGTGCACCTGGATCCGGCAGGCGCCGTGGAACCGGTCGTCGTCGATGCGCTCGATCAGGTCCGCGAACTTCGGGTCGCGAACTCCGTCGGGCAGCGCCGCGGTGACGGACGCCACGCGGGAGGGCGAGAGCTCCCGCGGGAACTTCCGGCCCGGCCTCGGCCCCAGCCTCGGCCGCCGCTGGCGCACGGCGCGCTCGACATGCGCCACACGGGACGTCCTCGACATTCCGGCGCGCCCGGGCTAAGACGGCCGCTCAGGCATGGCGCACCGCGGACCGGCAATCCGCATCGTCCTCGAGCTCGACCTGAATCGTCGCGTGGTCGACGCCGGCAGCCTCGCGCAGGACGAGCTGGACGCGCCGCAGGATCTCGCTCCGGGAGCTCGAGGCCGCGGCCCGGATGTGGACGCTCGCCGAGTGCTGGCCGGACGTGAGAGTCCAGAAGTGCAGGTCGTGGACCGCCTCGACCTGGGGAATCTGGAGGATCTCCGAGCGCAGGCGCCCGAGATCGATCTCCGCCGGCGCGCCCTCCAGCAGGATGTGCGCGGCCTCGCGCAGAATTCCGACCGCGCGCGGCAGCACGAGGAGGGCGATCCCGGCCGAAACCAGGGCGTCGAGCCCGAACCATCCCGTTCGGGCCATCACGGCGGCGCCGGCGAGCACGCCCACGGACCCGAGGGCGTCCGTGACGACCTCGAGGTAGGCGGCGCGCATGTTCAGGTTGTCGCGCCGTGCCGCGCGCAGGAGGACGATCGCCGCGACGTTGGCCGCGAGGCCCGCGGCGGCGATCCAGAGCATCAGGCCCGTCCGGATGGGCGACGGCGAGTGGAACCGCCGCCAGGCTTCCCAGAGGATGCCCGCGCCCGCGACGAGCAGGAGCTGCGCGTTCACGAACGCCGCCAGCACCTCCGCTCGGGCGAGGCCGAACGTGTGCCTCCGCGTCGGGGCCCGGTCCGACAGCGCCATCCCCGCCCAGGCGAGCGTGAGCGCCGCGACGTCGGTGAACATGTGGGCGGCGTCGGCGAGCAGGGCGAGGCTTCCGCTCGCGACTCCCCCCGCCACCTCGAGCAGAAGGACGCCGACGGTCAGAATCAGGGCGGCGCGGATTCGCCCGCGGCGCCACGCTCGATCCGTCGACGGAGCCGCGGGCGCGGCGGCGCTCATGCCGTGCGCGCCCTCTCGACCTCGACGCGCGCGTCGTTGAAACAGGCGCCGCCGCCGAGGTCCGTGAGCGTGTCCGGAGCCAGCGCGTTGGCGGTCGTGCCGCTTTCCGTGTTGTGCGCCCACAGACCCTTGGGCAGGAGCACGACGCCGGGGCGCATCGCGGCGCTCAGCCGCGCGCGGCAACGGACTTCGCCGAAGTCGTTGAAGACCCGCACCGGCTCGCCCTCCCCGATTCCGCGCGCCGCCGCGTCGTCGGGATGGAGCTCGAGCGGGACCTGCGCGCGGTGGAGCTCACCCAGGGTCGAGCTGATCGTCCGATCCGTCGCAGGCGAGATCAGGGCCAGCGGAAACCGCCCGCTGCCCGGATCCGGCCGATAGCCATAGAGGCCTCCGGGCGCCGCCGCGTCCAGGGCCTCCGGCACGAGGTGGATGCGCCGATCGGACGTCTGCGGAAAGGCGTCGACGAACTGGACCGGCGCCGGGCCCTCCGAGGGCGTGGCGACCTCGCCGCGGCCGACCGCCGCCCGGAGCTCCGGTCCGCGGCGTGTCGAGCGGTACAGGGCGTCGGCGAGCTCCTCCGCCGTCTCCGGATCGCCCGCGCCGCGCCACGCCGGTTCGCCGGCAGAGGTCCGCGAAGACCTCGTGGTTCGGCCGGGCCTCGCCCGCGGGCGGCACGACCGCCGCCGCGTCCTGAAGCACGAGGGCGCCGTAGCCGCGCGATATCTCGCGCCGCTCGAGGAAGGTCGCCGCCGGCAGGACGACGTCGGCGTAGCGCGCCGTGTCGGTCATGACCGGATCGAAGACCACGGTGAAGAGATCCTCGCGCTCGAGCCCGCCTGCGGACCTTCTCCTGGGCGGGGATCGTCATCAGCGGGTTCGCGTTGTAGACGAAGAGGAGGTCGACCGAGTCCTTCCCGGTCGCCGCCAGCGCGTCGCCGAGGAGGTTCATGTTGACGAGGCGCGTCGAGGGCTCGGCGGCCGCGGCGCCCGCCGATCCGTTGACGTCCCGCCAGGCGGAAGAATTGGACATCGTGTAGCCGCCGCCCCGCACGCCGAACTTCCCGGCCACCGCCGGCAGCGCGAGGATCGCGGCCGTCGCGGAGCCGCCGTTGCGGCTGCGCTCCTGGCCCCAGCCGCAGCGCAGGGCCGCCGGCGAGGATCCGGCGTAGAGGACGGCGAGGCGCTCGATGTCCTGCGGCGGGACCCGCGCCTCGGCCGCGGCCCGCTCGAACGTCCACGGCGCGGACCGGCGCTCGAGCTCCTCGGCGCCCGTGGCGTGCGCTTCGAGGAACTTCCGGTCGGCCTTTCCGGAGGCGAAGAGCCACCGGATCACGGCGAGGGCGACCGCGCAGGTCGCTGCCCGGCTGAAGAGCGAGGTGAAGGTCGGCGCGCTCGGCCATCCGCGTACGGCGCGGGTCGACGACCACGAGCTTGCCGCCCCGCTTCTGCGCCTCCTGGATGTACGGGAGCGAGGTGGATCCCGGAGGCCGCCGGGTTGACGCCCCAGAGGACGATGAGCTCGCGCGCGGGCGTAGTCCGGATAGGCGATTCCGGTCATCTTCCCGTAGAGGCCGGCGTTGGCGGCCGACGACGGCGCCGCGCAGACCGTGCGCGCCAGCCGCGAGGCGCCCAGTCGACAGAACAGGCGCGCGTCGGTCGTGTCCTGCGAGAGATAGCCGTTCGATCCGCCGTACGAGAACGGGCAGGATGCCCTCTCCCCCGCGGCTGTCGCGGATGCCCGTGCATCTTCGCGGCCACGAGCGTCAGAGCCTCGTCCCACGAGACTCGCTCGAACCGGCCTTCGCCCTTGCGCCCGGTCTCGGACGCCCGGGATGAAGCAGGCGCGCGTCCCCGTACATGTGTCTCGGGTACTCGCGCACCTTGGCGCAGATGTAACCCTGCGTCACCGGGTTGGAGCGCGACCCTCCGATCGCGACGACGCGATCGCCCTCGACGGTGACGTCGAGGCTGCAGGCGTCCGGGCAGTCGAGCGGGCAGGCGCTCGCGACGTGCCGCGTCGGCACGCTCGGCCGGGAGCTCATCCCGTCCACGCCAGGATGCGGTCCACGCTGTCCACCGAGATGGGATGGTAACCCGGCCGGGCCTTCCGATAGATCGCGAGGCTCCGGTCCCGGCCCCCCGGCGCCTTCGCGAGCGCTTCGTAGAGGGGCTTGATGTACTTGCGCCGGCCGATCGAAACGAGGAAATCCTCGAGCCGGGCGTCGGCGGCGGCGTAGCCGCTGCGGATCGCCATGAGGAGCCACTGGAAGGCGATCTCGTTGTTGCCGGTCGAGGTCAGGCCGAAGGCCGCGTCCAGCCCGGCCATGCGGTCGAGCGGCAACGGCGAGGGCAGCCGCCGGAGAAACGCCAGCCGCTCCTGTGTCCTCCAGCGTTCGAACGGCACCTCCCCCGAGGACAGCGTCCCGGCGCTCCAGGCGTCGGCGATGCGCGCGGCCTCTTCGAGACGCTTCGACACCGGACGGGGCGCCTCTTCCGGGAGTCCCGGAGACTCGATCCACTTCTGCAGCGGCACCCGCGCGGCGCGGGCACCGTCCCTCGAAAGGAGGTGCTCGGTGAGGTAGCCGAGGAAGTCGGCCGTCGTGATGCTCTGGAACGCGAAGTGGTCGAAGTACCCGCGCAGGAACTCGTCGAAACGCGTCCGCCCGTAGAGCTCTTCGAGCGAGCGGAGGAACAGGCAGCCCTTCTCGTACGGCAGGCGCGTGGCGCCGTCGTCCGGATCCCGACCCGAGAGATCGATGTGAAGGATCTCGTCGCGATCCTCGAGACGCTCGATCTCGTCGTCGAGGTCCTCGCGCCCGAGCATCGCCTCCATCTGGGCGAAGTCGGCCCCGTAGACGTCCTCGTCGATGCGTCGCTCGAGGTACGTCGTGAAGCCCTCGTTCAGCCAGAAATCGCTCCAGGTGGCGTTGGTCACGAGGTTGCCGGACCAGGAATGCGCGAGCTCGTGGGCGATGAGCGAAACGAGGCTCCGGTCCCCGGCGAGCACCGTCGGGGTCGCGAAGGTGAGCCGGGGGTTCTCCATGCCGCCGAACGGAAAGCTCGGAGGCAGCACGAGGATGTCGTAGCGATCCCAGCGGTAGGGCCCGTAGAGGCGCTCGGCCGACTCCATCATCTTCTCGGTGTCCGCGAACTCATGGGCGCTTCGCGCGAGGAGCGACGGCTCCGCGTACACGCCGGAGCGCGGGCCGAGCGCCGCGAACTCGAGGTCGCCGGCCGCGATCGCGAGCAGGTATGCGGGAATCCGCTGGGGCATCGAGAATCGGTACGTGCCGTCGCGCTGCGAGGTCGGATTGCCCGCGGCGCTCATCACGGCGACGAGCCCGGGCGGCGTCCGCACGGTCGCGGCGTAGGTGATCCGGACCTGCGGGGTGTCCTGGATCGGTATCCAGCTGCGCGCGTGGATCGCCTGGGACTGGGAGAAGAGAAACGGATGCCGCTTGCCGGCCGTCTGGGGCGGCGCGAGCCACTGGAGGCCCGAAGCCTCCGGGCGGGTCGCGTACCGGACTCTCACCCGGTCGGCACCGTCGGGCACGGCGATCGAGAGAGGGGCCCCGAGGATGGCGTCGGCCGGGCCGACGTCGAAACGCGCCGGCGCGAAACGCTCCCCCTGCGCGGCCTCGGCGGCGACGATGTCGAGCCCCCGCGTGTCGAGAACGAGGCTCGACGCGCCGGGATCGACGCGCTCGAAGGTCAGCGTGGCCGTGCCCTCGAGGATGCGGCGATCGAACCGGACGTCGAGGTCGAGATCGACGTGCCGGACGCGGATCTGCCCCGGATCGGAATACGAGTGGACGTCCCGCGCCGCCGCCATGGCCCGCTGAGAGTAGCAAAAACAAAACGGCGCGCCGGAGGGCCGGCGCGCCGCGGAAAGCGAGGCTCGCGTGCGGGGTTACTGCTTGGTAGCCGGAGCGGCGTCCGTCTTCGGGGCGTCGGTCGTCTTCTTGGTGCTCTTCTTGTGGTGGGTCTTGTGCGTGGTCTTCGCAGCCGCGTCGGACTTCGTCGCGTCGGTCTTGGCCGCAGCGGCCTTCGGAGCCTCCGCAGGTTTGGCGGCGGGTGCCGACGAGGCCTGCTGGGCCATGGCGGCGACGGGGAGCGCGAGCGCGAGGGCGAGAACCAGGAACTTCTTCATTGTCGTCTCTCCTTTCGACGCGGTGCCCATTTGCAACGCGTCCACGCAGGGAACCCTACGCGGGGGGAGATGAACGCCGCATGAACGCTTCGGCCGGAGGATAGAATCTCCGCCGTTCGCCTCTCCCCGACGACAAGGAGCCTGCATGCGCCGAGACCTTCTCTTCGCCGCCGCCACGCTCGTGCCCGTGCTGCTCGCCTCGATCGGCCCCGGGGCTCTGGCGAAGGACGCCCCCGGTCCGCCGGCCGCACCCGTCCGGTTCGTGACCGACCGCTACTTCGACGTCGACGTGGCGGACCCCTACCGGTGGCTCGAGGACGGAAGCGATGCCGCGGTAAAGACCTGGAGCGAGGCGCAGAACGGGTTCGCGCGGTTCGTGCTGGACGGGCTGCCCGGGGTGGCGGCGCTTCGAGAACGCGTTCGCGCCATCGCCGAGTTCCCCGCCTCCGGGTACTCGTCGATCGTCCGGAGGGGCTCGACGCTCTTCGCGATCAAGAACCAGCCGCCCAGGCAGCAGAGTTTCCTCGTGGTCCTCCCCTCGCCCGAGGATCCGGCCGGCGAGCGTGTCATCGTCGACCCCAACGCGCATCGATCCGAAGGGCGGGACCGCGATCGACTGGTTCGTGCCGTCCTGGGACGGCCGCCTCGTTGCCGTTTCCCTCTCGGAAGGCGGAAGCGAGGCCGGAAGCCTCCGCGTCTACGAGACGGCGACCGGCCGCCCGCTCTCCGACGTCATCCCGCGTGTCAACGGCGGCACCGCCGGGGGCGACGTGGCGTGGAACGGCGACGGCACGGGCTTCTTCTACACGCGCTACCCGCGCGCCGGGGAGCGTGCGGCCGCCGACCTCGACTTCTATCAGCAGGTCTTCTTCCACCGCATCGGGACCCCGACGAGAGCGACGCCTACGCCATCGGCAAGGACTTCCCGAGGATCGCCGAGACGACGCTCGAGGCGTCGCCGGACGGAGCGCTTCGTCCTGGCCTCGGTCAAGAACGGCGACGGTGGAGAGCGCTCGCAGTACCTCCGCACGCCGGACGGCCGCTGGACCCGACTCGCCGCCGACGCGGACCGGGTCGTCGAGGGACGCTTCGCCTCCGACGGCTCGCTCTTTCTGCTCTCGCGCCTCGACGCCTCCGCGCGGCCGCATGCTGTGTCCTGCCGGCCGGCGAAGCAAAGCTCGCCGCGGCGCGCCGTGATCGTGGCCGAGGGCGACGGCTGCCATCGAGGACTTCTGCCTGACCGAGAATCGGATCTACCTCCAGGAGCTCCTCGGCGGCCCCTCCCGCATCCGCGTCGTCGGGAGGGACGGCAAGGCGATCGGGACGCTGGCGACTCTCCCGACGTCATCGGTCTCCGGCCTCGCCCCGGTCGGCGGCGACTCGATCCTCTTCGAGAACCAGAGCGCCCTCGTGCCGCCCGCCTGGTACCGCGCGACGGCGGATGGCCGGGTCTCGAAAACCGCGCTCGCGCGCCGCTCTCCCGTCGACTTCGACGACTGCGAGGTCGTCCGCGAGTGGGCCGTCTCGAGGGACGGCACCCGCGTGCCCGTCGACGTCCTGCGCCGCAAGGGAACGAAGCTCGACGGGAACAATCCGACGCTCCTCTACGGCTACGGCGGCTACGGCATCAGCCAGAAGCCGGCCTACTCGGCGCATGCGGCGCGTCTGGCTCGACCAGGGCGGCGTCTTCGCGGTCGCCGGACTGCGCGGCGGCGGCGAGTTCGGCGACGCCTGGCACGTGGCCGGCAATCTGACGCGCAAGCAGAACGTCTTCGACGACTTCGCGGCCTGCGCGCGGCGGCTGATCGAGCTCGGGTACACGAAGCCCGCCCGGCTCGGCGATCGAGGGCGGCTCCAACGGCGGCCTCCTGATGGGCGCGGCGTTCACGCAGCATCCCGAGCTCTTCGGCGCGGTCGTCGCGCACGTCGGCATCTACGACATGCTGCGCGTCGAGCTCTCCGCCAACGGGCAGTTCAACATCACCGAGTTCGGCACCGTGAAGGACCCGGACGAGTTCCGCGCCCTCTACGCGTACTCGCCGTACCACCACGTGAAGGACGGCAGCTGCCTATCCCGCCGATCCTCTTCATGACCGGGGCCAACGATCCGCGCGTGGATCCGATGCAGTCGCGCAAGATGACGGCGCGGCTCCAGGCGGCCGGCGCGCCGAAGGGATCGGTGCTGCTTCGGACGAGCGCCTCCTCGGGACATGGCATCGGCAGCTCGCTCGACGAGAAGACCGCCCAGGCGGTCGACGTCTACGCCTTCCTCTTCGACCGTCTCGGCGTCGCGTACCGGCCGGGCCCCGCCTCGCCCTCCCCCCCGAAGGGGGGAGAGGGCCGGAGCGAGGGAACGCCCTAGAACCGCACGGTCAGCTGCGCCGAGACGCCGCGCGGCGGGGCCACGTAGAACTGGCTGTCGCCGATCTCGCTCTCCGTCGTGTAGTGGCCGGGAGTCGCCCAGATTGCGGCCGATGACGGCGAGCTGGAAGTGCTCGAAGGCATACGAGAGCCCGGCGTCCGTCTCGTAGAAGGACGGCGTGTAGAAGGTGTTGCGCCGGTTGAGCGGCCGGTGGTTCTGGTGGCGCACGGCCACGAACCCGCCCGAGACCCTTCGGCGGCGCGAGCACGAACTTGAAGTTCCAGAAGTCGCGCGGGTCGAGCTCCAGCTCCTTGCCGTCGACGACCCGGTACTCCCCGTCCGGGGTGAAGAACGAGAACTGCTTGAAACGCGAGTCGTGGTGTGCGTAGCCGCCGTAGAGGGAGAGGCCCTCGAGGAACGGCAGCGCGTAGCCGATCTCGACCTCGGTGCCCTGGAACCGCACCTTGCCCGCGTTCGTCAGCGCCGGCCCGTCGGGCGTGAGCGTGCCCACGACGAGGTTGCTGAAGATCATGTGGAACCAGGTGACGTTGACCGAGAGCTTTCCGTTGAGCCAGAGGGTCTTCAGGCCCGCTTCCTGCGTGTTCGTGGTCTCCGGGTCCAGGATCTCGGCGGTCTCGGCCTCGGTGAGGTTGGGTGCCGCCGGCTTGAAGTTGCGCCGCGCGGCTCCGTAGAGGCTCACGCCCGTCAGGCAGCCGTTGGGCCGGTCCACGATGTGGAAGAGGCCCGAGATGCCCCACGAGAAACGGTTGACGTTGCTCTCGTCGTCGGCCTGGTCGAACTCGGGGTCGCCGATCTCCTGCTGAAAGACGTGCAGGGTCTCCTTCGTGAAGTCCTCGCGGCCGCCCACCGTCAGCGTGAACCACTCGACCGGCGTCCACTGGTCGTTGACGTAGAGGCCGACGAAGGTCCGCGTGTCCTTGAAGTTCCGGTTGTCGCCGAACGGGAACGTGCCGTAGACGGGGACGACCTGCGGATCGATCTGGAAGTCGAAGTCGAAGCCGTGGCCCTCGGCGTTCGTCTGACCCCACGTGAGCGCGGCGCCGGCGACGAGCTGGTGGTGCCCGGCCGCGTCGAACTGCGCGACGATGTGGGCGTCGTCGTAGACGACGGTCTCCTTGGGATAGAGGGCGATGCCCTCGGAGGTCCCGGTGTTGCCGTCGACGGCCGTCACCCAGGAGCGGATCTGCCCCTGGTTGTCGTTGGTCACGCCGAGGATGTTCTCGAACGTGATCGTCGACGTGAGGGCGTCGAGATGTTGTTGAAGAGCCCGATCGTGTGGTGGTCCACCCGGGCGCCCTGGACCGCGAAGTTGAGGTCGGGGTCCTGGAAGCCGGGAATCGGCTGCCCGGCGTCGACGGGCTGCGGCGAGCCCCAGAAGTTCGTGTCGCGGAACCAGAGGATCGACGTCGTCATCTTCGTCTTCCCGAAGGTGTTGTCGAAGGAGAGACGCAGCTGCTCCCGCGTGAAGTCCGTGCGCTCCTGCCAGCCACCGCCCTGGGCGATCGAGCCGTTCAGGCGGATGGCGAAGTCGGGCGACACCTGGGTGCCGACGTTGACGTCGCCCCAGCCCTGCGCGAAGGCCCCGAACCCGCCGACCGTCGCGCTCCCCCAGGTGCGTCCCGCCGGTGTGGGACCGCGTGAAGACCTGCACCATGCCGGCGAACGCCGAGGTCCCGTAGAGCGTTCCCTGGGGCCCTCGAACGATCTCGATCCGGTCGATGTCGTCGACCGGGATCATCGCGAGGTTCGGGGTTGAACGGTCCCCCGACCGGCACGCCGTCGAGGGTGATCATCAGCGCGTCGAACTCCTTGATGCCGTAAACGCCGATGTTGGGCAGCCGCGGGCCGTTGTCGGAGCCGTTGCCCGTGTCGATGCCGACGACGTTCTGGAGCGCGTCGGCGAGCGTGCGGCGTCCCCCGGGCGCGCAACTCCTCTCCGCTGATGACGCTGACCGCGTTGGGAATGTCGAGGATTTCTTCGGATGTCTTCGTGGCCGAGACGACCACGTCCTCTTCGAACGAGGGCTGCACGGTCGCGGCCGGTCCCGGGGTCGGCGTCGGCGTCGGCGTGGGTACGGACGTCGCCGTCTGGCCGGGAAGCGCGGCGGCCAGGCACCCGAGGATGAGACCCGTCGACGCGCCGGCAACCCGGTGCGCAAAGCTCCAGTTCATAGACCATCTCCTCCATGTTTTGGCTTTCGCGGGAAGCGGAACGGGAGGAGAGGGCTCTAAAGGCGGAGCGGAGCCTGTGTGCAGGCGGGACGGGCCGTCACCCGGGCCGGGAGGGGGCGCGAAGAGGCGCTCGCGATCCGGGAGCGCTCGCGAACCGCGAAAGAGGGCAACGGCGGCGCGGGATCGGAGTTGTCCGCCTCGTCATCGGTCGCGCGGCCGCCGACGCATTCCGGGTTGCGTCCCAGGGTCTCGTCGAGGAAGTCCTCGGCCGCGAACTCGAAGAGCGCCTGCTCGGTCCACCATTCGACGGCCCCGCGCGTCAGGCCGGGGCCGCCCGGACGGGCGCCACCGACGATCGAGAAGCGGGCGCTCACCAGCACGATGCGTTCCTCGTCCCCCCGCCCCTCGCGGCCCCGCCGGAGCCCGAGCCTCGCGCGGGAGCTCTCGACGTCGGGGACCCGCCAGCGTTGTGTCGAGGCGCAGGACGGCATCTCCTCGGTGAGCCGGATGGGAAACGTGATGCCGTCGTCGAGCGAGAGCACGAGCTCCGCCTCGTCGGCATTCCCTCGTTCGCACGGACCAGTCCAGGAGGCCTCCGCCGTGGCCCCCGACGCGAACGAGGCCCCCGGCGCCGGGAACCGGAACGCCTCCTGCGCCGCCGCGCCGGCGCACGCGAGAAGGCCGGCGGAACAGCAGGCCGCCGCGCGCCGACGAAGGACGAGGGTGAGCACGGCGGGATTCTAAGGGCGGCACGGGGATCCTTCGCACAAATAAAAAGGCGGCCCGTGCGGACGGAGGGCCGCACGAGCCGCATGAGAGACCGGGTTGAGCTCGGCGAAAAAGCGTGAGTTCACCCCGGGAGAGCGTTCGCGGTGCGGGCGCCTCCCCGAGGCGCGCGCCGCGCTCGCCTTCCCGACGGAACGGCCTCGAGGGGGGTCTAGAGCCGCAGGGGGGTTGCGGCGCCGGGACGACGGGAGACGACGATCCGGCAGCGGACGCCGGCGGGACCACCGATGGTCTCGCCGCCGAGAGCTGCGCGGACGGAGT
This sequence comes from uncultured Acidobacteriota bacterium, assembly GCA_963810205.1. Lineage (GTDB taxonomy): Bacteria > Acidobacteriota > Thermoanaerobaculia > UBA5066 > Gp7-AA6 > DAHUXD01. The sequence goes on along the minus strand of CAWEMP010000016.1, from coordinate 1,307 downwards.
TCACGCTGGCCGGGGCGGGCGGCGCGCCGATCTCGGTCGAAACGAACGGCGCGAGGATGCGGCCCGCGGCCGAGGACATCGCACCCCCGAAGAGATCCTCGGCCGTCAGGACGGTCGCCTCCGGCGGCGTCCACCATTCCGCGGCCCGGCGGTACAACTCCTGCACGCGGCCGTCGAGATCCGACAGGATGCGGAAGTCGTCGCCGATCAGGGCGATCCTTTCGGTCTGCCCGAACCCTTCCCTCCCGGTCCGCAACGCCAGCCGCGCCCGCCCGGTGGCGAGCATCGGCACGCGCCAGAGAAACCGGGTCTCGCAGGGGTCCAGCTCGTTCGAGACGCGAATCGGATAGGTCAGACCGCCGTCGAGCGACAGGATGATCTCGGCCTCGTCGATCCCGGCCGAGCGTCCGGCGCAGAACGACGTCCAGCGGACCTCGACGATCGCGCCCGGCGCGAGCGCCTCGCCCCGAGCCGGCGAGAGGAACCGTTCGGTGGGCGAATCGGCCCGGGCGATTGCGACGAGCGCGAGCGCGGCCATCGCCGCCGAGGCAAACCGCCGCACGGGAACGGACATTGGCCGAGACTATACGGGTTTCGGCTCCGCCGGAAAAGCGAGAACTCGGGCGAGCCCTACTGCGGAGGAGCGGCCGGCACCGGAGTGCCCGGGGGCGCGAATCCCTCGCGGCGCGTACCGTCCGGGTTCAGCGGTCCTGGTCCGCAGATGTAGGCCTCGCCGGTCTTGCCGCGCACCAGCACGGTGTCTGCCCCGGCCAGGACGGCCTGCGTCCGGAAGTAGTCCGGGAGTTGCGAGGGCGCCGGAATCTGCACCGGGTCGTACTGTGGCTCGATGTTCTTGACGAACTTGCACAGACCCTGGACCTTTTCCGTGTCCTCGGTCAGCCGCACGGCGTACTTGCCCTTCGTCGACGCCTCTTCCCGGGCCTTGTCGGCCTCTTTGAGATTGGTGCAGGCAGCCATCACGAGGACCGCCCCCAGGCCGACACCCGCCGTCTTCATCTTCATCCCGCCAGTATCGCACCGATCGGCGGCCCTCGTAATTCCCCCAGTCGATCGTCCGCGTTCGGAACGGTAGAGTCCGCCGCCGATCCGATCGGGCGGAGTCGAGTCCTCGACTCCCGACGTCCGTAGAGTTTTTGCTCCCGCGAGCATGGGGCGCGGCGAAAGCCGCGCCCACTTTTTTGCGGTCGAGCCGGGGCGTGCTATTTTTTGACCGACGGCCCCATCGTCTAACGGTTAGGACACGGCTCTTTCAAGGCCGGAGCACGGGTTCGATTCCCGTTGGGGCC
>CAWEMP010000015.1:0-76160 GCA_963810205.1 uncultured Acidobacteriota bacterium | reverse complement strand
ACCAGTTCTTCTTGGTCGTTCCACACGCCCCTGCGCCGTGTCGGGACACGGCCGGCTTCCTTGAGGTAGCCCGAAAGCTAGTTCGAATCCACCAGATAGCCGGAGACTGCCAGGCCGGCGACGCCCGAGAAGTAGAACTCCGCGCTGGGTGGGAGCATCATCTTGAAGGGAGACGAAAAGACGAAAACGTCCCGCTGTATGGTCGTCAGGGTCTTCTGCGCGACGAACTGATGGAAGGAGTTTCCGTTGAGACCGAACGCGGGAGCCTTGATGGCCATCGAGACCGAGATCGTCTCCCGGGTCCCCAGGGGCTGAAACACGAACCCCGATACATGCTCGATGACGAGCCGCTTCCCGGCGGGGACCTTGCATTGATTTGTGGCCTCATTCCCGCACATCAGTCCGCCGACGATGTTCATGTAGATGGGTTGCTTTTCGGGCTCCACCACCGCGCCGCAACCCGTTGACCCGAGACAGACCAGAATCAATGTCGCGAACGGGATTGTGACGAGGAGCATTCGCAATTGGGGTCCTCTGTGTGCCATGGATCGCCTCCTCCAGAGCCTATGGGGACGTGACGAACCCGCTCGAGCCGATTGAGAGAGTCGCTCGAAAAGGCTACACCCAGTTTGTCCCCAGCATCCATCCGGACTGCAAGAAGGCTACACCGGTGCTCGCGCCCGGGCCGAGTTCGAGTGACCCGAAACGGATCGGCAAGGATTGACCCAAGTGAAAAAGGCGGGGCTCGCGCCCCGCCCCATCGCCGTCCGAGACGGAGGAAGCTACTTCTTCGGCACGACCATCGACTTAGCCGCCATCTCGACCTTCGAGATCGTGCCCTCCATCGCCTTGCCGTCCATGTGCTGGCCGGCGAGGCCCACCACCGCACAGAAAACCGCGACCATCGAGAGAGCCAGAACCTTCTTCATTCGATCCTCCTCGTGCGCCGGCGCGAAATTGAGCCGAGCGACCGGCGTCCTCACTAGCCGCGCCCGAGTGAACGAACGATGAACGAACCCGCAACCCCTTCCTCCGCAAGGGCGTTTGACTTGCCGAACCCCCCAAAAACATAATCCGCCCCGCCCCGGAAGGGCGCCCAGCTTGCCCACCACAATCAAGACCATTCTCGTCGGGAAGGCCCGGGATCCGATGGATCCGCGGGTCTTTCACGCCGTCTCCCTCGCCGCCTTCCTGGCATGGGTCGGGCTGGGCGCCGACGGCCTCTCCTCCTCCGCGTACGGACCCGAGGAAGCCTTCAAGGCGCTGGGCTCACACGCGTACCTGTCGGTCTTTCTCGCGCTGATGATCGCCGGGACGGTCCTCATCATCTCGGCCTGCTACAGCAAGGTCATCGAGCTCTTCCCCGGCGGCGGCGGCGGCTACCTCGTCGCGACCAAGCTCCTGGGACCCCGTTTTGGCGTGGTTTCGGGTTGCGCCCTGATCTTCGACTACGTGCTCACGATCTCGACCTCCGTGGCTTCCGGGATCGACCAGATCTTCAGCTTTCTGCCGCTGTCCTGGAGCGGCTACCGGTTCGTTTTCAAGCTTCTGATTCTCGGCATCCTCGTCGTGCTCAACCTGCGGGGCGTCAAGGAGAGCGTTCAAGTCCTGGTCCCGATCTTCCTCATCTTCGTGGCGACCCACTTCCTGATGGTCGTCGTCGCGGTCGGGCAGCACCTGTTCGATCTGCCGCGGATCTACCTCGGTGCGATCCGCGAGGCGCAGGGCACGGCCCGGGAGATCGGAAGCCTCGCGACCCTGTTCATCGTCTTCCGCGCCTACTCGCTCGGCGCCGGCGCATACACCGGCATCGAGGCTGTTTCCAACGGAGTCCAGATCCTGCGCGAGCCCAAGGTCGCCAATGCCAAGCGGACGATGGCGTACATGGCCATCTCGCTGTCCGTGATGGCCGCCGGCATCATCCTCGGCTATCTCCTGACCGATTCACGCCCGCAGCCCGGCCGGGTCATGAACGCGATCCTCGCCGAGAAGGTGTTCGGCGGCTGGAGCATCGGCGGATTCGGCGTCGGAAACGTGATGGTGATTCTCACGCTCGCCGCGGCGGGGTCGATTCTCTTCGTGGCGGCCCAGACCGGGTTCCTCGATGGACCGCGGATCCTGGCCAACATGGCCGTCGACTCCTGGGCGCCGCGCCGGTTCGCTCAGCTCTCGGACCGCCTCGTGACGAACAACGGCGTGCTGCTCATGGGGCTCGCCGCGGTGGCGACGCTGGTCTACACGCGAGGCTCCGTTTCGAGCCTGCTCGTCATGTACGCCATCAACGTCTTCGTGACGTTCAGCCTGACCCTCATCGGCATGACCCGGCACTGGTGGCAGGAGCGAGGCCGCGATGCGGCCTGGAAGAAGGGTTTCGCCCTGCAGGGCCTGGGGGCCGTCCTCTGCGTCGGCATCCTGATCATCACGGTCTACGAGAAGGCCTACGAGGGCGGATGGATGACGATCGTCGTCACGACGCTCCTCGTCACGCTCGCCTTCGCGATCAAGCGGCACTACCTGCGCGTCCGGGACCAGCTCAAACGTCTCGACGACCAGCTTCTCGACATCCCGGTCCGGCCCCATCCGGTAGAGGAAGGCGAGATCGCGCGCGAGGAGCCGCTCGCCGTCATGCTCGTCAACGGCTTCTCGGGTCTCGGGGTGCACACCGTGCTTTCCGTCCAGACGCTCTTCCCGCACCAGTACAAGAGCTACCTCTTCGTGTCGGTCGGCGTCATCGATTCGGCCATCTTCAAGGGCCACTCCGAGATCGAATCTCTCGAGCGCCACACGGTCGAGGACCTGAAAAAGTACGTCGACTTCGCCCGCAAGCTCGGGTTCAAGGCGGACTACCGATACAAGATCGGCACGGAGGCGGTCGAGACCGTCGTCGAAGTGTGCGAGGACGTTCGGAAGGAGTTCCCGCGCTCGATCTTCTACCTCGGCCAGCTCGTCTTCGAGAACGACAAGTTCTACTACCGCCTGCTCCACAATGAGACGGCGTTCGCGATCCAGCGCCGGCTGCAGTTCGCCGGGCTCCAGGCCGTGGTGTTGCCGATCCGCGTGCTGGAGCCGAAGAAGCGCCTGAAAAAGGTCTCCTGAGCCAGGAGCTCTATTCCGGCCGCAACGCCCGCGTCATCAGGCGGTCGACGGCGTCGCGCGGCGGCACCCCCTCGTAAAGAACCTGGATGACCGCCTCGGCGATGGGCGCGTCGGCGCCGCTGGCCGCCGCCAGACGCGGAACCGCGAGGCAGGTCCGGGCGCCTTCCGCGACCTCGGGCATGTCGACCAGGACATCCGCCAGCCTCCGGCCCTTTCCGATCTGCTCACCGACGAACCGGTTGCGCGACTGCTGCCCCGTGCAGGTCAGCATGAGGTCGCCGATTCCGGCCAGACCGTGGACCGTGCGGTCCTGCCCGCCTCCGGCCCGGACGATGCGCCCGATCTCGGCGAGGCCTCGCGTCACGAGCGCCGCGAGGGTATTCGGCCCGAAGCCCAGGCCCGAGACGATCCCGGCTGCGATCGCGACGACGTTCTTGAGCGCTCCGGCGAGCTCCACGCCCACGACGTCGTCCGAGCGGTAGAGGCGGAAGCCGGAGCTCGAGAGCGCCGACTGGAGCGTCTGGGCGAGGCCACCGTCCCGGGAAGCGAGAACCGCGGCCGTCGGGTCGCCCCGGGCGACGCCCTCGGCAAACGTCGGCCCCGACAGTGCGGCGACGGAGGCCCTCGGGTAACGCTCGAGCATGATCTCCGTCATGCGCTTGAGCGTGTCGGGCTCGATGCCTTTGGCCGTCGACACGAGCCGGAGACCGCTCCCGTCGGAGGCCGGAGACAGAGAGAGCAGCGGGCGCAGAGATGCGCAGGGCACCGCGACCAGGAGCGTCTCGCCGAAGGCGAACGCTTCGCCGAGGTCCGAGGACGTCTTCGTCGATGGCGGGATGGGATAGCCCGTCAGCCGGCGGGGGTGAAGGCCGTCGGCCGCGATGCGCGCCGCCACTTCCGGATCGCGGCCCCAGAGCAGGACGTCGTGGCCGGAGCGTGCCAGCTCGATGGCCAGCGCGGTTCCCCACGATCCCGCACCGAGGATTGCGACCTTCACTTCGACCCCAGCTTGCGCTCCTCGCCGGCGGCGAGACGCTTGAGGTTGTCGCGGTGCTTCAGGACGATCAATACCGCGGTCGCCGCGGCCGCGAGGACGACCGGCCGGGGCGCGTGGAAGAGCAGGCCCGCCACCGGCGGAAGAAGGACCATCGCGACGACCGAGCCGAGCGAGACGTAGCGCGTCGCGGCGACGACCACCACGAACGTCGCCACGCAGACCAGTGTGGGCCACGGCGCGAGGACGAGGAACGCCCCGACGGCGGTGGCGACGCCCTTGCCTCCGCGGAAACCGTAGTAGAGCGGGAACACGTGCCCGAGGACGGCCGCGAAGGCCGCGGCCGCCGCGTATCGCGGGTCGGCGGTCGCGAGGCGCACGAGGGTGACGGCGAGGGCTCCCTTGCCGATGTCGAGGACTGCCACGGCGAGGCCCAGCCCCTTCCCGTGGGCACGCAGGACGTTCGTCGCTCCGGCGTTGCCGGAGCCCTCCGTACGGATGTCCTTCCCGGTCGAGAACCGCACCAGCAGTACCGCGAAGGCCACCGAGCCGAGCAGGTAGGCCACGCCGACGAGGGCCGCGGCGGTAGCGTTCAGGCGCCGACCTCTTGACGCGCGCCGGCGAAGGCGAAGGTGTGGACCGGCGTGTGCACGGCGCCGCCGGACTCGAGCCGACTCTCGTACAGAACGCACGAACGCGCCGTCCAGGGCGGGAGCTCCCACGCGCCGGCTTCCTTCCGGAAGGCGTCGATCGCGGACGCGGGCCAGGGTTCGCGCAGACGCGCGAGGGTCACGTGGGGATGGAAAGGTCGGTCCTCGGGAGGGGCCCCGGAACGCCGCACGGCCGCCTCCACCGCGGCCGCCAGCGCCTCGAGCGCCTGGAGGTCTGCCGACGGCGCGAAGCCGAGACCGAGGATGCGCGGCCGTCCGCGTGGCGGGAAAACCGTTGCACCCCCCGGAGCCAGCGTCATCGAGCGCGCGCCTCCGACGATCGACGCGACATCCTCCGCGACACGGTCGGCCGCCTGCCGGGAAATCTCTCCCAGGAACTTCAGTGTCAGGTGCCAGGCGCTCCGGCGTGTCCACGCCGCCCGCGGCAGGGAGCCCTTCAGCCGCGCTGCCAGTTGCGCGACGCGTTCGACCCAGGCCGGGTCGGCCGGCACCGCCAGGAATGCTCTCACCGCTCCGCCTCGGCCCCGTTGAGTCGGCGCCGCACCAGCTCGAGCGCGTGGATCGCCGCCGCCCGCCGGATCACGCCCCGATCTCCGACGAAGAGGCGTTTCTTTGCGCTCTCTCCGCTACCGCGCGTGGCCAGTGCGAAGAAGACCGTTCCGACGGGTTTTTCGGGCGAGCCGCCGTCCGGCCCCGCGATACCCGTGATCGCCACCGCGAAGTCGGCGCCGAAGCGCTCCCGGGCCCCGCGGGCCATTTCCAGTGCGGCCTCGGCCGAAACGGCGCCGTGCTGGCGCAGCGTCTCGTCGGAAACGCCGAGGAGCGTCTCCTTCGCGTCGTTGGCATAGGACACCACCGCGCCCAGGAAGTAGTCGCTCGACCCCGGGACGTCGGTGAGCATCGCGGACGCGAGGCCTCCCGTGCAGGATTCCGCCAGTGCGATGGTCGCCTTCGCGTCTCGCAGCAGGGTGCCGACGACGGTCGAGAGCCCTTCCTCGTCCGCCCCGAAGATCCGGTCGCCCAACACCGTCCGGAAGTCCTTTTCCATCGCGGCCAGCCGCGCCTCCGCCATGTCGGCCTCGCCGCGGACGGCCAGGTGGAGCTGCACCTCGCCCGGCGAGGCGAGGATCGTCACGGGATCGTCTTTCCACTTCGCGTAGATGGGGGCGACGAGCTCCTCGACGGCCGATTCGCCCATCCCGGCGATGCGCAGCACGCGGCGCCGGCCGACGATGCCGCCCGCCGATTCCCGGAGCGCGGGCAGCACACGGTTCTCGAAAATCTCCTTCATCTCCGACGGCACACCGGGAAGGATGACCACGTCGACTTCGCCGCGCCTTGCCCAGAACCCGGGCGCCGTGCCGTTGGGGTTCTCGAGGACCCGCGCTCCCGCGATGAAGTCCGCCTGCTTCTCGTTGCAGGCCGGCATCGTGATCCCGCGCCGTTCGAAGCGCTGCCGCATCCTCGTGACGAACTCCTCGTTGCGCTCGAGCTCAGCCGGGAGCCACGCCGCGACGGCGGCGACGGTGACGTCGTCGGCCGTCGGGCCGAGACCGCCGGTCGTCACGACGAGGGATGCCGCCCGCGCGGCGTTGTCGAGCTCGTCGGCGAGCAGCCCGGGGTCGTCGCCCACGATCGACTTGCGCACCACCGGAATGCCGACCTCCTCGAGGCGCGCCGAGAGCCAGAGCGAGTTGGTGTCCTGGCGCAGCGGCCCCAGCATCTCGGTGCCGACGGCGACGATCGCGGCGGAGGATGGCCGGGGGCGCGTCATGATTCTCTCGGGGCGGCCTTCTCGGTCTCTTCCGAGATTCGCGCCCACTCTTCGACGAGGCCGTCGAGCTCCGCGCGGAGCGCCGACTTCCTGGTCGCGAGCTCGTGGGCCGCGACGGGACCGAGGGTCAGGCCCTCCTCCCAGAGTCGCGTCTCGATGGATTCGATCTCCGTTTCGAGGGACTCGATCTTCTCCTCGAGCGTGCGGATCCGCCGCTTGCGGCGGGCCGCCTCCTTGTCTTCCGAAGAGTCGGTCCTGCGGACAGGCCGCGGTGCGACCTCGGGCGCTCGTGCCGCGGGGGCCGGAAGCGTCGGGGCCGGGGTCGAGACGGAACCCGTCGGGGCGGCGGCCGCCGGTTCGGGGCGCTTTCGCCGTTCCGACCGGGCCTCCGCGGTCTCCGAGTAGTTGCCGGAGTAGAGGCGCGCGCGACCGTCCCGCAGGTCGATCACCCGGGTGGCGAGCCGGTCGATGAAGGCGCGGTCGTGCGACACGAAGACGATCGAACCCGGGAAGTCCTCGAGGGACTCCTCCAGCGCCTCGCGGGAGTCGAGATCGAGGTGGTTGGTGGGTTCGTCGAGGAGGAGGAGGTTGTGGCGCTGCTGCATGACGACGGCGAGCGTGAGCCGGCCCTTCTCGCCGCCGGAAAGTCCCGCGGTCGGCAGGAAGACGTCGTCGCCCCGGAAGGCGAAGCGGGCGAGATAGGAGCGCATGGCGCCTTCCGTCTCCGCGGGGTGCTGGTCCCACACGGCGTCGATCGCGCGGCCGCGCGGATCGAGGTCCGAGAGCTCCTGGTCGTAATACCCGATCGACACGTCGTGCCCGGTCGAGACCGATCCCGAGAGTGCCGGCAGGCGGCCCGCGAGGGTCTTCAGGAGCGTCGTCTTGCCGGTGCCGTTCTCTCCGAGGATCGCCAGGCGCTCGCCCCGGAGGAGCTCGAAGCCCACGTCGCGGACGATCGGCTCCCCCGCCGCGTAGCCCGCGTCCAGATGGCTCGCGCGCAGGAAGCTGCGGCCTCCGATGCGGGCGGCGTCGAAACGGAAGCTGACCGTCGTGGTGTCCTCGGAGGGCTTCTCGAGCCGCTCGACGCGCGCGAGCTTGGTCCGGCGGCCCTTCGCCTGGCGCGAGTTGACGCCGGCGATGTTGCGGCGGATGTACTCCTGCTCCTTGTCGATGAACTCCTGCTGCTTCTCGAAGGCGCGCGTCGCCGTCAGGATCCGCTCGGCCTTCTGGGTCCGGTAGGACGTGTACCCGCCCGAGTAGGCGGTCAGCCGCCCGTTCTCGAGGTCGATGATCTCTTCGGCCACGCGGTCGAGGAACCGCCGGTCGTGCGTCACGACGAGGTAGGCGCGCCTCGACTTCGCGAGGTACTCCTCGAGGAACTCGACCGCCTGGAAATCGAGGTGGTTCGTCGGCTCGTCGAGCAGGAGCACGTCCGGTGAGGAGAGAATCGCGCGCGCGAGCATGGCCCGGTTCTTCTGGCCGCCGGAGAGCTCCGCGAGGGGCCGCTCGAAGTCCGGCTTGTCGAACCCGAGGCCCGAAAGCGTCTTGTCGACCTCCGCGACCATGTCGTAGCCGCCCTCGTTCTCGAAGCGGTGCGTCAGCGCGTCGTAGCGGTCGTGGAGAGCGCCCGACGCGTCGCCCTCGGCCATGCGGTGCTCCATGGCGCGCAACTCCGCCTCGATCTCGTGGAGGTGCGCGAAGGCGCTCGCCGCGAAGTCGTGGAGCCTCTCGGAAAGGTCCGCCTCCAGCGCCTGATCGACTGTGGCGATACGCACGGCGTTGGCCTTGACGAACTCGCCCGCGTCCGGCTCCTCGCGCCCGAGAGCGATCCGCAGGAGAGTGGTCTTACCCGCGCCGTTGCGGCCCACGAGGCCGACCTTCTGCCCGGGGTTGTGCTGCCAGCTGGCCTCCCGGAGGACCTCCTTCGGGCCGTAGCTCTTGCGGACGCGATCGAAGCGGTACAGCACGGCCGGATTCTACCGGGCTTGTCAGAACCGCGCCCGCGCCGCGTCGTACCGTCGGCCGCGCCAGCGGACCTCGCGGTGAAGGAAGCGCCAGGCCAGGGAGCGGACGGTGATCACGGCCCAGACGGCCGCAGTCACGGGCTGCGTGACGGCCGTCCACGCCGGGTATCGCAGGAAGACGCCCATCGCAAACCGGGACGCCACCGTGAGCCCGAAGGCCACCGCGGCGAGCGTCACGTCGCGTGCCGGAATCCGGAGGCCCAGAGCGGCGGCGGCGAGCACGATCGCCGGAAGCGTCCACGCCAGGAACGTGAAGAAGGTCGAGACCGCGAGGAAGACGCCCATCGCGCCCTCGAATACGTAAGCCATGTTCTTCGAGAAGCCGTCGACGACCTCGCGGAATCCGCGATACATGCGCAGGCGCACGCGCTCATCGGCCATCGCCATGCGGCACCGGCCGCCGGAGCGGCGCACGCGAATCGCCAGTCCGATGTCGTCGATCACGGACGCCTTGAGCGCCTCGTGCCCACCGGCGGCGCGATAGGCCGCCGAGCGGACGAGCATTCCGGCTCCCCCGCCCGCGGCGTAGCGTCTCTGGGCATCCGAGTTGACCCAGAAGGCCGGCCCGAAGAAGTAGGACACGGCGAGGTACGGCATCAGGGCCTTCTCCCAGAATCCCTGCATCTCGAGCCGCGGGAAGAGGGCCAGGAAGTCGATGCTCTCCCCCTCGAGCATCGCGACCGCCTCCGAGAGCGCCGGCGGGTCGTAACGGACGTCGGCGTCGGCGAAGAGCAGCACCTCCCCCGACGCGCGCCGGGCGCCCTGGAAGAGGGCGTGAGGCTTGCCGAGCCAGCCCTCCGGAGGCTCGGTCCCCGTGACGACCGTCAGACGTGGGTCTTCGGCCGCGAGTCGCTGGAGAATCGCCCCCGTCCCGTCGGTCGAGCGATCGTCGACGACGATGACTTCGACCGCGGGATAGTCCTGCGCGAGGTGAGATCGGACCGCCACTTCGATGCTCGCGGCCTCGTCGCGCGCCGGCACGACGATCGAGACGAGCGGCCCGGCCCGGCCCGCGGCCGCCGCCGGGGCGGGAGCGAGGCGCCGGATCGTCAGGAGGTTGACGGTGAGGCAGACGACGGAGATGGCGGCCAGGACCGCCGACGCGACGAGTGCGCCGTGGACGAGGGTTACGACAGCGGGACCTTCTGCCGGGCGTCGGCTCGATAGGGCGAGTTGGGGTAGTCGGTGATCAGGCGCTGGTAGGTCGCGCGCGCGTCGGCGGCGGCGCCGCTCGATTCGTAGATCTGAGCCAGCGTGAAGAGCAGCGCATCCTTCGGGGCGGCCGTCGACGAAGATTCGATCGCGCGCTTGAGGCGGTCGATGGCCTCGGTCGCCTTGCCATCGGCGGCGAGGAGCTTCGCCGCATCGATCTCGGCCGCCGCGGCGGCTTCGGATCGGCCGCGCCGCGCCGCGTTCTCGAAGGACTGGAGGGCTTCGGCCGGCTTTTGCGTTCCCGCGGCCGCGAGGATGACCTGGGCCGCGCGGCCCGAAGGCGTCGAGCCATGCGAGGCCGCCTTGCGCAGGTACGGGTCCGCTTCGGCCTGGCGCGCCGTGGCGCTCGGATAGGTCTTTGCGGCACTCGGCTGCTCCGTGACGAGGGGTGTCGCCAGGATCGTGAGCGCCTGCGAGAGGTTCCGGCCCGCGGCGCGATCCGCCCAGGTCCGGTACGCGAAGAACCCCGCCACGAGGACCGCGAGGCCCGCGGCGATCGCCACGGCCTCCGCGACGCCCTTCTTGTGCTCGCTCACGTAGCCGACCGTCTTGCCGACGGTCTCGGCGAGCTCGTTGCGCTTCATGTCCCGACGGGTGATCCTCTGCGTCATAGCCGGCCTGCTCTCCGAAAAACGGGGCATTATGTCCGAGCCTGCGGGGCCCGTCAATCGCGGCGCTATACTCGATCGGGCATGGATGAGATCAAGATCACCGGCGAGCCCTCGAGCACCGGCGACCGTTGCGCCTTCATCGTCGATCGTCCCCTCCTGCCCGGCGATTCCGCGCACTTCGCCGGCGCGCGCGAGGCCCGTCATTCGCCCCTGGCCGGAGAACTTCTGTCCCTCCCCGGCGTCGAGACGGTCCTCGTCGCCGACAACACGGTGACGGTTTCGGCTTCGCATGCGGTGGACTGGCCGGCCTTCGGCATCGGCCACGTCATCCGCAAACACATACGGACCGGCGTTCCGATCGTCGCGCCAGCCTACTTCGACGACCTGCCCTCCGAAGGCGACCTCCAATGGGCGATCCGGGACCTCCTCGACCGAGAGATCAACCCCGCCGTCGGGCAGCACGGCGGCTACGTCGAGCTGATCGAAGTCCGGAAGAACAACGTCTACCTCCGCCTGGGCGGCGGATGTCAGGGCTGCGGCGCGGCGGACGTGACGCTCAAGCAGGGCATCGAGAAGGCGATCCGCGGCCTGGCCCCCACGATCGGAGAGATCCTCGACACGACGGACCACGCCGCCGGCCGCAACCCCTACTACGCCCCGGCCAAGTGACCGCGTTCGCGTCGCGCAGCGACGCCGAACGCGGTCATCCTGAGCAGCGCAGCTGCGAAGGATCCCGGACTCGATCGCCACATCCCGTGTCGAGCACGGGATCCCCCGCTTCGCTCGGGATGACGGAGCGCCCGGAATGACGGTTCAAGCCATCCGAAACTCCAGGCGTCGGTGCGCCTCCCGCAGCGCGGCCTCGGCCTTCGCCGGAGTTTCGCAGCGCGCGAAGATGAACCCCGGATAGCGGGAGCCCTCCGGCCACGGGACGAGGCGCTCCCCGGGATGCGCCGAGATCGCGATCTCCTCGATCCCCTCGACCGCGCGTGCCCCCGCGAGTCCGGTCACGCCCTCGAATACGCCCGCGCCCGGGACGGGAATCATCATGACGCCGGCCGCCTTCGCGTCGGCGGGCCCGCGCGGCACCTCGAGGCCGAGCGCGTGCCTCAGAGTGAGCTCCTCGAGCGAGATGCCCGTCCCGAACCGCAGGGTCCGGGCGCAGAGGCCTCCGATGGATCGGGCCGCGAGCTCGATGATCCAGGCTCCCCGCGCGTTCCAGCGCAGCTCCGCGTGGACGGGACCGTCGACGAGGCCGAGCGCCTCCGTGCCGGCCGCCGCGGCTGCCCGCAACGCCGCCTGCGCTCCCGCGGGCAGGCGCGACGGCGTCACGTAAATGGTCTCCTCGAAGAAGGGGCCGTCCAGGGGGTCGGGCTTGTCGAAGAGCGCGAGCGTCGAGAGCTCGCCCCGCGTCAGCAGCCCTTCGAGCGCCACCTCGGCCCCCTCGATGAAGTCCTCCACGAGGATCTCCCGCGCCGCCCCGCCGACCCGCGCCGCGACGTCCGGCGCCGCGAGAATGCCGGCGATCCGGCGCCAGGCGGCTTCGAAGCCGGCCGGATCGTCCGCGCGGATGACGCCGCGGCTGCCCGCGAGAATCGTCGGCTTGAGGACGCAGGGGTAGGACACATCTCGCGCGACATCCCGGGCATCCGCACCGAGCTCGAACACCCGATGGGAGGGCGACGGCGCTCCGGCCCGGGCCAGCCGCTCCCGCAACCGACCCTTGTGCCGAGCCGCCGCGACCGCTTCGACCGGGTTGTGCGGAAGCCCGAGCGCCTCCGCGATCGCGGCGGCCGCGACCACCGTGTCCTCGTCGACGCCGACGACGGCCTGCACCGGCCTCCGCCGCGCCCACGCGGCCGCGGCGCGCGCACAGCCCGCCGGGTCCCGGAAGTCGAGCGTCAGGAGCCCCGCCGGGTTCAGGTGCTCGACCGCGCTCGGCTCCTCGGCCGCGACCGACACGTCGACGCCGAGCGAAGACGCCGCGCGGAGAAAGTCCGAGGCGCGGTAGGTCGTCGTCGGAAGGAGCAGAAGAACGCGGGGCATGCTGCGATCCTAGCCGGATCTGGACGAGGCCGCGCGGTGGCGGCTCGGACTGATACGGTGAGCCGGTGCGTCGCATCCTCCTGACCGGCGCGACGGGGTACATCGGCGGGCGGCTTCGCGCAGAGCTCGAGCGGCGCGGCGTGGCCCTCCGCTGCTTCTCCCGGCACCCGGAGAGCCTGAGGCCGCAGGTCGCGGCATCCACCGAGGTCGTGGCCGGGGACGCTCTGGATGCCGGGGCGGTGGCTCGGGCGCTCGCGAGCATCGACACCGCGTACTACTTCGTCCATTCGATGGCCTCCGGCGAAGACTTCGCCGCGCGCGACCGGGAAGCCGCCAGGACCTTCGGGGCCGCGGCGGCCGCGGCCGGCGTGCGCCGGATCGTGTACCTGGGGGGCCTCGGCGAGACGGCCGCCCTGCTCTCGGAGCATCTGCGCAGCCGCCAGGAGACCGGCGACATTCTCCGCGCTTCCGGGGTCCCGGTCGTCGAGTTTCGCGCCTCCGTCGTGCTCGGGTCGGGAAGCCTATCCTTCGAGATGATTCGCGCCCTGGTCGAGCGGCTTCCGGTCATGATCTGTCCGCGCTGGGTCGCCGTGGAGACGCAACCGATCGCGGTCGAGGATGCGATTGCCTATCTCGCCGCCGCGCTCGACCTGCCCGAAGGCGCGGAGCGGATCTACGAGATCGGCGGCCCGGATCGCGTGACCTACGGCGATCTCATGCGCGAGTACGCTCGCCAACGCGGACTCCGGCGCTGGTTGATCCCGGTCCCGGTCCTGACGCCCCGTCTCTCGAGCCTGTGGCTCGGCCTCGTGACCCCCCTCTACGCCCGCGTCGGGCGCAAGCTCGTCGACAGCCTGCAGAATCCGACGGTCGTTCGTGATCCCGCGGCGCTCCAGGCCTTTTCCATCCGCCCTCGCTCGACTTCGGAGGCGATCGCGCGGGCACTCGTTCAGGAGGACCGCGAGTTCGCGGAAACGCGCTGGTCCGATGCCCATTCCGCCTCCGGGCTGCCCGACCGCTACGGGGGCGAGCGGCGCGGGACACGCCTGCTCGACTCGCGCGCGTTGGCCGTCGACGCCTCCGCCGAGGCGGCATTCGCGGTCGTGAGCCGAATCGGCGGCCGGAACGGCTGGTACTACGCCAACTGGCTGTGGGGGCTGCGCGGGTTCGTCGACTTGCTCTGCGGCGGAATCGGGCTGCGCCGCGGCCGACGCGAAACGGAGCGGCTGACGCCCGGCGACGTCCTGGATTTCTGGCGAGTCGAGGGAGTCGAGCCGGGCCGCCTGCTGCGCTTGCGGGCCGAGATGAAGGTGCCGGGCCGAGCCTGGCTGCAGTTCGAAACGACGCCCGAGGCCCGCGGCTGCCGGATCCACCAGACGGCGATCTTCGACGCCGCCGGGCTCGCCGGCCTCGCGTACTGGTACGCGCTTTACCCCTTCCACCGCATCGTCTTCGCCGGGATGCTCCGGGCGATCGCGGCGCGGGCCCGCGGCGGTACCATCACGCGATGACCAAGAGCTCGGGAAAGTCGAAGCGGAGAGCCGCGCCGAAGAAAAAGGCCGGCCGGTCGAAGCCGATCATGCGCCACTCGAAGGAGGGCGCGACCGCTCCTAAGAGTGGAGGTCCTCGAAGTAGCCGTGGAGGTCGCGCAACGCCTGGCGGTTGATCTCCTGACGGCGCGAGGATTCCCGGAGCAGGGAGAGCGCGGCCATCCCTTCGGGCGCCATCTTCAGCTCCGAGATCACCGGGAGCGCGGCCGCGATCTCGCGCTGGGCCTCGACCTCGCGGCCGGTCTCGAGCAGCAGGTCGGCGACGACGAGATTGAGCGCCGCCACGTCGGCCCGCATGCCGATCGACGCGAACTCCTCCTGCGCCCGGCGATAGGCCTCGATCGCGGCCTCGACCCGCCCGGTCTCGCGCAGCAGCGTCGCGATTCCCCACTGGACCTTCGCGAGGGAAACCAGGTCGTTTTGCCGGCGCAGGACCGGGATCGCCTTCGCCGAAGCGGCCAGCGCGGCGTCGGCGTTGCCCTGCATCGCGTGGAGGTGCGTCAGGTTCGTATAGGCGGTGCCGAGAAGCTTCGCGTTGCCGATCGCCGCCGCCTCTCGCTCGATCTCCTCGAAGACCCGGATCGCCGCCGAGAGCTCGTCGGACTCCATGAGCGCCAGCCCCTCGAGGAACCGGCACTTCAGGGCGTCGTCGCGCATCTCGAGGCCGCGGAAGCTCTCGATCAGCGACGGCAGCATCTCGAGGACGACGTCGATCTGCCGCTCCTCGAGGCGCTCGGCCAGGCGCTGGTAGCCCAAGGCGCGAGAGATCGCCGGCCGCGTTGACGGTGTGGCGGAAGCCCGCCTCCGCCCGGTCGAACCAGATGTGAGCCTCTTCCCGGCGGGAAAGCTGCCGGCACGCGGTGCCGGCCAGAAGAGCAGACTCGCCCAGAAAATACTCGCGCTCGTCGAAGAGCCCGATCTCCCGCCGGGGGCTCTCGATGAAGCGGTACAGGAATTCGGCCTCGTCGCGCACGACGGCCGGAGCGGACTCCAGCCGGGCCCGCAGCAGGCTGCAGAGGGACAGCAGAGTCTCCGGATCCTCGAGCAGCAGACGTGCGGCGAGGCCGAAGCGGTCCTCGATCGGGGTCGCGAGAACCTTCTCGGCCGCGGCGGCGCCCGCGTCGGAGGAGAGCGGAAGCCGGGGAAATGCGATGACCCTGGCCGTCACGACCTCTCCTCCTCGAAGCGTCGGTCGAGATCGCTCGCCACGTCGTCGGGTTCGCGCGCCAGCAGGTCGTTCAGGTCGGCATCCGGGGACTGCCCGCCGCTCAGCTTCCAGAGTTGGAACGAGCGGCCGTACTGGCATGCCGCCGACAGCAGCGAAAGGCGCATCAGCTTGGCCGGCATCTGCCCGGAACCTCCCCGACGAGCGAGCCGCTGAAACCACATCAGCAGATCCTCTTCGGCTCCCCTCGCCTCTTCCTCCGTCAGCCGATAGTACGAAACCAGAGCCGAATGGATGACATTCAGCGTCCGGTCGAAGACGGTCTGAATGTCGCTACTGGATCGGGTCAACGGCTCTTCCACCCGCACGCTCTCGCAGTCAGAGTACACCAAGCGCGGCGGCGCCCCAAGGCGTCCCGCGTGAAAGGTCGAAGGTTCTTAGCGGGAAGGCTTTAACAGGGAATCGAGCCCGCGATCTTGATGACGAACCGCGACGGCTTCCTCTCCGGACGCCACGAAGCCGGGCGCGACGCGCCGGTCTCGGGCTGAACGGGCTGGGAACGCTCGGGGATGCGAACGGGGGTGACGGGAGTCGCCATGAGACCTCATCTCCTTTCGGCCACGCTCGGAAGGGACCGAGCTGAAAAGAATCAGCCTCTATTTCACCACAAGGGGGTCCGGGCAACCTAAGATTTCTCGCCGGAGGGCTCTTTCACGGCTGATACAAATGCATCAGCGTCCCCTGCGGCCCGGGACTCCGTCCACCACGTCGTCCTGATTGGCGCGGGTTTTGGCGGCCTCGAGGCGGCCCGGGGGCTCTCGAAGGCCCCGGTCCGCGTCACGGTCGTCGATCGGCGCAATCACTACCTCTTCCAGCCGCTCCTCTACCAGGTGGCGACCGCGGCGCTTTCTCCGGCCGACATCGCCTATCCGATCCGCTCGATCCTGCGCCGCCAGAAGAACGCCGACGTCGTCCTGGCCGAGGCCCGGTCGGTCGACCCGGTGCGACGCGAGGTGACGCTCGCGGACGGCGGGGTGCTGCCTTACGACACGTCTCGTGATCGCCGCCGGCGCCCGGCACGCCTACTTCGGACACGAGGCCTGGGAGGCCCGCGCGCCCGGGTTGAAGAGCCTCGAGGACGCGCTCGAGATCCGCCGCCGCATTCTTCTCGCCTTCGAGGAGGCCGACCGGGAGGCCGATCTCGAGCGCCGACGCGCTCTGCTGACCTTCGCGATCGTGGGCGGCGGCCCGACCGGCGTCGAGCTCGCCGGCGCCATCGCCGAGATCTCCCGAAAGGTCCTCGTCGACGACTTCCGGCACGTCGATCCGCGCGAGGCTCGCGTCGTTCTCGTCGAGGCCGGCGCGCGGATCCTGCCGAGCTACTCGGCTGTTTCTTCGGAGAACGCGCGTGCCGAGCTCGTCCGCCTCGGCGTCGAGGTCCGCACCGGGGCTCCCGTGACCGAGGTCGACGCCTCGGGGATCGCGATCGGCGGCACCGAGCGCCTCGAGGCCGCGACCGTTCTGTGGGCCGCCGGTGTGGCCGCCTCGAGGATCGGGAACTTCCTCGGCTGTCCGCTCGACCGGAACGGTCGGGTCGTCGTCGAGCCCGACCTGACGGTGCCGGGCCGACCGGAAATCTTCGTGATCGGGGATCTTGCGCTCTTCACCCACCAGGGCGGGCGGCCCCTTCCGGGAGTCAGTCCGGTCGCCATGCAGGAGGGGCGCCACGTCGCTCGATCGATCCGTCGCCGACTCGAGGGAAAGACGGCGGAGCCGTTTCACTACATCGACAAGGGGAGCATGGCGGTCGTGGGCCGCTCGGCCGCCGTCGCCGAGGTGCTCGGCCTGCACCTCCGAGGCCTGGTGGCCTGGCTCGCCTGGTGCCTCCTGCACATCTTCTATCTGATCGGCTTTCGCAACCGGTTCGTCGTCATGTTCGAATGGGCGTGGTCCTTCGTGAGCTACCAGCGGGGGGCGCGGTTGATCACGGGCAACCTCGAAGAGCCCCGGTCGCGGTAGGATCGAGTCAACGACCCCGGGAAAACGAGAGTCTCGCCTTCGGAGGAGGTAGCTCATGCGTGTCGACCGGAGGACCCTGCTGCGCGGGCTGGGAGCGGGAGCCGCGCTCGCCGCCTTTCGGGCCGATGCGATGGCGCGCGTCGGCGAAGCCGCCCGGGCCGCGGCCGGGAAGACGCCCTCGGCGCTCGCCGGCGACGAGGCCTACTGGTTCGAGATAGCGCAGGCGTTCGACGTCGACCGCACGCTCGTCAACCTGAACAACGGCGGCTGCAGCCCGGCGCCCGCCCACGTCCTGAACGCGATGATCCAGGACCTGCGGTTCTCCAACGAGATTCCCGTGTACCACATGTGGACCGTGCTCGAGCCGCGCATCGAGAGCTGCCGGCGGGATCTCGCGGCCGAGTTCGGCTGCGACCCCGAAGAGATGGCGATCACGCGCAACGCCTCCGAGTCGCTCGAGACCCTCATCTTCGGCATCGACCTGAAACCCGGCGACGAGGTGATCTACACGACGCAGAACTACCCGCGCATGATCACGTCCTGGGAGCAGCGCGCCCGGCGCGACGGCGTCGTCCTGAAGCCGATCACCTTTCCGGTCCCGCCCGAAGTCGTCGGCCGAGGTCGTCGCCCGCTTCCGCGCCGCGATCACGCCGAAGACCCGCGTCATCGAGGTCACCCACATCACCAACCTGACCGGCCAGATCCTCCCGGTCCGCGACATCGTGCGGCTCGGCAAGGAGCACGGGATCGAGGTCTTCGTGGACGGCGCACACGCCTTCGCCCAGTTCCCGTTCACGCGCGACGAGCTCGAGTGCGACTACTACGCGACGAGCCTCCACAAGTGGCTCTTCGCTCCGATCGGCACGGGCTTCCTCTACGTCCGCAAGTCCAAGATCAAGGGCATCTGGCCGCTCATGGCCGCCCCGGCGAAGATGGACGAGGACATCCGCAAGTACGAGGAAATCGGGACCCACCCGGCGGCCAACCACAATGCCATCGCCGCCGCCGTCGCGTTCCACCGGGGCATCGGTGCGGAGCGCAAGGCGGCGCGGCTGCGATGGCTGCGCGACCGCTGGGCGCTGCGCCTGACCGCGGCCGACCCGCGCGTCAAGATCCTGACGCCCTTGAACGACACCGAGTCCTGCGGGATCGGCCTCGATGTCGGTCGCGGGCTTCGACACCAACAAGCTGCAGGTCTACCTCTGGGAGAAGCACCGCATCATGACGACCGCCCATCGTCCACGACGAATTCCAGGGCCTGCGCATCACCCCCAACGTCTACACGCTCGGCCACCGAGATCGACGTGTTCTGCGACCGCATGGAGAAGACCCTCAAGACGGGGCTGCCCGCCTAGGCCCCCCTCCCGGGCCGGGAACTTCGGCGGGGTCCCGGTGTCCCTTCCTGACGGAGGGACAGACATGAACCGTCACGCCCGGTCGCTTCTCCTCGCTCTCGGATTCGCCGGCCTCGCCGGGCCGCTCGCCGCGGCCGAGCAGAACGGCTTTCAGCTCTCCGTCCGCATCGACGGCGCCCGCGCCGAGGAATACGCGGCTCGCGGACGGGTCTACATCGAGGCCCTCAAGGGCCGGGAATTCGTCGTCCGCCTCGCCAATCCCGACCCGGAGCGGATCGCCGTGGCCGCTCTCCGTCGACGGCCGTAACGTGATCGACGCGAAGCGCACGAGCTCGCTCGACGCGACCAAGTGGATCCTCGCGCCCGGCCAGACGATCGACGTTCCGGGCTGGCAGATCTCGGGCGCCGCCGCCCGCAAGTTTTTCTTCACCGAGACCTCGAAGTCCTACGCGAAATGGCTCGGCGACACGGCGAACGTCGGCACGATCGAGGCCGTCTTCTACCGCGAGAAGCGCCGCCCGCCGGTGGCCCGGCCGAAGGACGCCTTCGACCAGCCGCGGCGCGAGGCGGGAGCGTCCGGCCGCGCCGACGCGCCGGCCCCCGTCGTCCCCGTCCGCCGAGAGCAAAATGCGGTCGGCGGAGAGCTTCGCCGCCACGGGCATCGGCGAGAAGACCGACTTTCCGGTCGAGTGGGTCGCGTTTGAAGAGGAGAAAGCTCCGGCGGCCCGGATCGCGCTGCGCTACGAGTTTCGCCCCGAGCTCGTCCGTCTCGGCGTGCTGCCCCGCGGCGAGGACCTTTACGCGAGAGACCGGGCCCATGGCTTCGAGCACGACTACGCACCCGATCCGTACCGGCGCTGAAGGCGCTCCGCGGATTCGCCGTAGAATCGAGGCGCAGCCGCCCCTGCGGCGGCAGTCGCCTTTGACGCAACCCGAGCGGACCGACGAAGAGCTTCTCGACTCGGCCCGGGAGGGCGACGAGGATGCGTTCGGCGCCTTCGTTCGCAGGCACACGGCGACCGTCCACCGATGGATGGCGCGCGCCGTCGGCGAAGGGGATGCAGACGACATGACCCAGGACGTGTTCCTCAAGGCGTATCGCGGCCTCCCGCGCTTTCGGGGCGAGGCCCCTCCGAGGGCGTGGCTCGCTTCGATCGCCGACAACGCCGTGAAGAATCGCTACCGTTCGCGAAGCCGCTTCCGGCGGATCTTCGCGGGAAGCACCGACGCGCGGCCCGACCTCGACCCGCCGGAAACCGCGGCCGGGCCGGAAGACGACGCGCGGGCCGGCGAATCGCGCCGGCTCGTCGCCGAAGCGCTGAAGAGCCTCGCCCCGGAGTTTCGCATGCCGGTCGTGCTGCGGGACCTGGAGGAATGGAGCTACGACGAGATCGCCGTCTCGCTCGGGCTGCCGGTCGGCACCGTGAAGTCGCGGATCGCCCGCGGGCGCGGACAATTGAAGGAAGCCCTCACGCCCCTGATCTCCGGAAGGCATGCATGAGCGCCACGGCGTTGCACCCCGCCGCGTCGTCCGAGTTCCTGTCGCGGCTCCACGACGGCGAGCTGGCTCCGGCCGAGGCCGCCGCCTTCGAGTCGCATCGAAGCGAGTGCGCCGAATGCCGGGCGTCGGTCGCCGAGTTCGAACGAGCTCTCTCGGCCTACAGGGAGGCCTCGGTCGCGCCGGCGGCGTCGGACCTGTCGACCCGCATCCTCAGAAAGATCCGGGCGACCTCGCCCTCCCGGCGACCCTTCGGCGTCATGTTCGGGATCGACGTCCGGTGGGCAGGTCTCCTGACCGCGGCGATCCTCGTCGTGATCATCGGGGCTCCGGTGTTCTCGCGCCGCACGACGGTCCAGGCGCCTCCCCGGCCCGCTTCCGGTCCGATTCCCGCCTACGTGCTCGATGCGGGAGAGGAACGCGCCGCCGGAAGCGCGGCCGCCCCGGCGCCTCCCCGGGCCGAAGTGCGGGCCGCTCCGAAGCCCGAGGCGCCAGCCGCGAAGACGCTGCCGCGCGAGCCGGCGCGCAAGGAAGAACCGGCCTTTGCGGCCGCGCCGCCCGACGGAGCCCGCGACAACGCGGCCGCGGCGAAGGAGTCGCCCGAGATCCCCGCTCCCCCGGCCCCTCTCGCCGGCTCGCAGCTCACCTCGGCGGATGCGAAGGAAGCAGCCGCCAGCCTGCGCGCCCGGGGACAGACCGCTTCGGCTCCCGTCGGAGGCGAGGGCCGCGCGGCGGGCTCGGCCGAAGGGTCGCCCTCCGTTCGCCTGACGATTCAGGCCATCGACGGCCAGGGGACGGCGCCCGATCTCGTCGACTCCCCGTCCGACGAGCGCCTGGCTGCGCTCCGCGGTCGGGAGTTCGTCCTGCTCGTCGAGAGCGGCGGACGAGTCCGCGCGGTCGAGACGCGGCCGACCGAGAACGAAGCTCGTCAAGGACAAGGCCGCCGACGCCGTTGCGGCTCCCGCGCCTCCGGACACGGCCGACGTCGTCCTGCGCGAGCTGGTATTCCATCCCGGCGACCGCTCGCGGCGTCTGGCGGTCGCGGTGCACTGAGGCAAGGCCTCAGTCGATCACCAGCACCGCCGCGCCGCGGACCTCGCCGCGCTTGACCCGGAGGAGCGCCTCGTTGGCCTCGTCGAGCGGATGGCTCTCGATCCGGGCGACCACCGGGATCCGCCTGGCGAGCTCCAGAAACTCCTCCGCGTCCTTCCGGGTGAAGTTCATCACGCTCCGTACCGCGCGCTCGCCGTAGAGCGTCTCGTACGAAAAGGACGGAATCGCGCTCATGTGAATCGCGTTGACGGCCACCGTTCCGCCCCGTTCCAGGCGCTCGAGCGCGGCCGGCACGACCTCGCCCGCCGGAGCGAACGTCACCGCGGCGTCGAGCCGGACGCCGGGATCCTCCGAGACCTCGCCGGCCCACACGGCGCCCATCTCGCGGGCGAGCTCGCGGTGGCGCGCCTCCCGCGTGAAAACGAAAACACGGCAACCCCAGTGCTTCGCGACCTGGATCGCCAGATGGGCGGAGGCTCCGAACCCGAAGAGGCCGAGCCGTCCGCCGGGAACGACACCGGACAGCCGCAGGGCGCGATACCCGATGACGCCGGCGCACAGCAGCGGGGCGGCCTGCCGCGGAGAGAGCCCCGCGGGAAGGCGGTACGTCCACCGCGAGTCGGCGGTCATGCGCTGCGCATATCCGCCGTCGCGGTCGCGCCCGGTGAATCGCGCCTCCCGGCACAGGTTCTCGCGGCCCGACGCGCAAAAGGCGCACTTTCCGCAGGTCGACGCCAGCCATCCGACGCCCACCGTGTCGCCGGGTCCGAGGTCCTCGACCCCGGCGCCGACCGCTACGATCCGTCCCGCCGCCTGGTGGCCCGGCACGATCGGAAGCTTCGCCGAGACCTCCCCCTCGAGGATGTGGAGATCGGTCCGACAGACGCCGCACGCTTCGACGGCGATCTCGACTTCCCCGGCGCCCGGCGCCACGCTCCGGCGCTCGGCCGGGGCGAGGGGCCTCTCCTCGGCCGGCGCCGGGCGCTCGAGCAGCATCACCCGCATTCGAAAAACTATAATCGGGACCGATGAGGCGGATCGATGCGCTTCTCGCCGACTACGGGTCGAGCCACCGGACGCGCGGGAACCTCGTCTGCCACGCCCTGGGAATCACCCTCATCCTCTTCGGGATCTTCTCGATTCTGGCGACCATTCCCCTGGCCGGCGGATGGACCGCGAGCGAGGCGCTCGTCGGCCTGGCTTTCCTCGTCTATGCGGCCCTCGACCTGCCGATCGCGCTCGGAGTCCTCGGATACGCAGCGGTTCTCGACCTCGCCGCGCGGGCCCTCGCCAACTGGCGCGTCGGGGCGGCGGCGTTCGTCGCCGGCTGGATCTTCCAGGCGATCGGCCACGCGGTCTACGAGAAGAACAGGCCCGCGTTCTTCCGAAACCTGGTCCACCTGCTGATCGGTCCCGCCTACCTGGTGGTCGAAGCCCTCGGATTGCGCCGCGCGGCGCGCTGACCGGCCTCAGCAGAACGTCGTCATCACGGCGTCGGGATGGTCCAGGCGAAATCCTTCGCCGGCAGGATCCGGATCGACTTCGAGGACGGCCCCCCGGAGCTGCCGGAACGCGTGCTCGTCCATGACGACCGGAATCCCGGAGGCCTCGAAGCGATGTCCCTCGTCGGGGGCGTTCTCTTCGACGGAGATCCGGAATCCCGTTCCTCCGCATCCCAGCATGTGGCGCACGCAGAGGACCGCACGTGAGAAATCGGACTCCGAGCGAAGGCGGTCGGCTGCTTCCGGGGTGATCGTGAGGGGAACCGCTTCGGCGGACATAGGATGATTGTATGAGCAAGCGCCCGCCGACGGCCGTCTCGATCGCCACGTCCGACTCCGGCGGCGGGGCCGGGATCCAGGCGGACCTTCTGACCTTCGCGGCCCACGGCGTGTACGGGGCCACCGTGCTGGCGGCCGGAACCGCCCAAAACACCCGGGGCGTCAGCGGGATCGAGACGTTCTCGAGCGGTTTTCTGACGCGGCAGATCGACGCGGTGTTTACCGACCTGCGCCCCGGTGCCGTCAAGATCGGAATGCTCTTCGACGCCCCCCGCATTCGCGCCGTCGCCCGGGGGCTGCGCCGGCACCGCGCGGTCAACGTCGTGCTCGATCCCGTCATGGTCGCCAAGACCGGCGCGCGCCTGCTCGCTCGGCCCGCGGTCGGGAGCCTCGAGCGGGACCTCCTTCCCCTCTGCGACCTCGTGACGCCGAACCTCCCCGAGGCCGCGGCCCTGTCCGGTCTTTCCGTCTCCCATGCCTCCGATCGCCGCGTCGCGGCCGGCGCCATCGCCGACCTCGGGGCCCGCGCCGTGCTGATCAAGGGCGGCCACGGGCGGGGCGGCGAGGTCCGCGACCTCCTCTTCGACGGGCGCTTCTTCACCGAGTTCGTCGCGCCCCGGATCCGGACGCGCGCGACTCACGGCACCGGCTGCACGCTGTCCTCGGCGATCGCCGCCAATCTGGCGCTGGGAAAAGGGCTCGAGGACGCGATTCTCGCCGCGCATCCAGTACCTGCGGGCGGGTCTTGCGCGCGGACTTTTTCCGGGAGGCGGCTTCGGCGTGCCGGACCACTTCCCGCCCCGGCCCTGGTGCTGAGGCGCCGTCGCCGAAGGCCCTACTTGATGTAGTAGCCCGAGACCCTCCAGGTCCCGTCGGGGTCCTTCATCGGCGTGACCGTCTCGGTCATGCCCTTTCCGTTCTCGAAGTTCGTCGCGTACTGGATGACGACGTACTCCCCGGGCGGCGCGCCCGGGAGCTTCGTCGTGAGCTCGCTCGAGACGAGCTTGCGCGTGACGACCGCGCCGAGCGGCGCGCGAGCCTTCGCCACCGCCGCCTCCCACTGCGGTCTCGTCAGCGCCTGCCGGAAGAGCGCCGCGGCCGCGTCCCAGCTTTCGCCGTACTTGCCGGCGTCGACGATCGCGAGCCATTTGTGGGACGCCGCCACCGCGGCCGTCTCCGACTCGCCGCCGGCCGCCGGGCTCCCGGCCGCGAGAAGCAGGCCGGCGAGAATCGCGCCGAGGATCCGTCTCATGCTCACTCCCACAGGGGGAAAGCGTACCCGAGCGACGCGTACGCGGTTTCCGATATCGCCGTCTGCTCGGCGTCCCGGTTCTTGTCCATCTCCTTCAAGTGCCCCACCATCCGGTACTTCGCGCCCTGGACGAAGGCCTTCGCCAGGCGCACCTCCTCGGCGGCTTTCCCGGCGCCCGAACGGGCGATCGCGGCCGTGGCGCGCGAAAGGACCGCCAGCGAGCCGTAGAGATCGATCGCCACGTTGGAGAGCCGCTCCTGGTGGTACTCCTTCTCGATCACGCCCTTGCCGTACTTCTTGAGCAGCGTCTCGACCGCGCCACCCGCCGCCCGCGAATACTTGGTCACGAAGTCGCCTTCGGCGGCGAGCTCGGGGGCGATCTTCGTCAGCCGTCCGGGGACGACGCCCCGGATCTTCCGGACGGCGTAGTCCGACAGGATCCCGAGAGAGGAGAGCGGCGCCTTCAGCGCTCGCCCGACCTCCTTCAAGTCCTCCCCGACGTCGCGCATCCCGGACAGCGCGACGAGGACGCGCAGGATCTCGTTGGTTCCTTCGAAGATCATGTTGATGCGCGAATCGCGGAGGGCCTTCTCGTAGGGGTACTCCTCCATGAACCCGTTTCCGCCCGCGATCTGGAGGGCGTCGTTGATGTTCGACCAGACCGTCTCCGTGCCGAAGATCTTGCAGCACGCGCCTTCGAGGGAGTAGTCCTGCAGCCCGCGATCGACGAGGCCGGCCGTCAGGTACACCATCGACTCGAGCGCGTACGTCGAGACGACCATCCTTGCGAACTTCGCCCGGATCATCTCGAAGTCGGCGATCCGGGTCCCGAACTGCTTGCGCTGCGTCGCATGCCGGGCCGCCTCGCGGAGCATCGCCTTGCAGCCTCCGATGCACCCTGCGCCGAGCGACGTGCGGCCCGTGTTCAGAATCTCGACGGCGATCTTGAAGCCCTGCCCCCGCTCGCCCAGGACGTGCGAGGCGGGCACCCGGACGTTCTGGAGCTCGATCGGGACGGTGGACGAGCCCTTCAGTCCCAGCTTCCGCTCTTCCTTTCCGGGAACGACGCCACCGAGGTCCTTCGTGACGACGAAGGCCGTGATGCGCCGGTGCTCGTCCTTCTCGGGCAGGTGGACGTCCTTCGCGAAGACGGTGAAGAACTCGGCGAAGCCTCCGTTGGAGATCCAGTGCTTGGAGCCGTTGAGAACGAACGTGTTCGTCTTCTCGTCGTAGGCGGCGGTCGTTCGGATCGACGCGGCGTCCGACCCGGCCTCGGGCTCCGTCAGGGCGAAGGCGGCGATCATCTCGCCGGACGCGAGCTTCGGGAGCCAGCGCCGCTTCTGCTCGTCGCTGCCGTAGAGGATGAGCCCTTTCATGCCGATCGACTGGTGGCCCCCGATGAGGATCCCGAGCGACGCGTCGATCGTGCCGATCTCCTCGGTGACGCGGCAGTACGCCGACGAGGAGAAGCCGTATCCGCCGTATTCCTCGGGGATCGTCATGCCGAACGCCCCGAGCTCGGCGAGGCCCCGGATGACGTCCGCCGGGACCGCATGCGCGCGCTCGATGTCGGCCGGCCGGATGTGATCCTTCGCAAAGCCGCGGAAGGAATCGAGAAACGTCGAAACGATCTCCCGCTCCGCCGCGCCGATCTCGGGGAACGGAAACACGGTGTCCTCCGGGATCTGTCCGGCGAAGAGAGACTTGACGACGGGGATCAGGCGGGGGTCGGAGGCGGTCGCGACGGCGCCCGAAAGTCGGCTGCTCATGGCGTGATCTCCAAAGGTTGCGTCGAGTCGGCGTAGAAGCCCTGCCGCGCGTTGGCGAGGCTCCGGATGGTCTCGGCGGGGGCAAAGCGCGGCCCGAGGCGCTCGGCGAGATCGTCGAGGCGCGCGAAGACGCGGTGGGCGCCGAGGGAGTCGGCATACCGCAGCAGGCCCCCACGAAAGGGCGGGAAACCCGTGCCGAAGATCATCGCCAGGTCGAGCTTGCCGGGATCGCGGACGATCCCGTCTTCGAGGCAGAAGGCCGCCTCGTTCACCATGGGCAGGACCAGGCGCGACTCGATGACTTCCGCCGGCAGGGGCGAACGGTCGCGCCGCGGAGCGCGCAGCGCCGCATAGGCCTCCGGCGCCGGCGCGACGCGCGTCGTGCCGTCGTAGGAGTAGAAGCCCTTTCCGTTCTTGCGGCCGAGCCGGCCGGCGGCGACGAGGGCTTCCTCCCCGCCGAGTTTCATGCGATCCGGGAACGCGGCCTGCATGACCTCGCCGCCCTTCGCGGCGACGTCGAGCCCCACGTCGTCCAGGAGCGCGAGCGGCCCCACCGGCATGCCGAAAGCCGTCATGGTGGCGTCGACGTCCTCGATGCGGCAGCCCTCGAGGACGAGACGCACCGCCTCCGAAAGATACGGCGCGAGGATGCGGTTGACGAGGAATCCGGGCGCGTCCTTGACGACGACCGGCGTCTTGCCGAACGTCTTCGCCAGGGCAAAGACGGTCGCCACCGTCTCGTCGCTCGTGCGCTCTCCCCGGATGACCTCGACGAGCGGCATCCGGTGCACCGGGTTGAAGAAATGCATTCCGACGACGCGGCCCGGCTCGAGCGCGCCCGCGGCGATCTCGCTGATGGGAAGGGTCGACGTGTTCGAAGCGAAGATGGCCGTCGAGGGCACGGCGGCCTCCCAGTCCTTGAGGACCGCGCGCTTGACGGCGAGCTTTTCGACCACCGCTTCGATCGTGACTTCGCAGCGGCGGAAGCCGGAGTAGTCGAGCGTCCCGGACAGAAGACCCATCTTGAGGTTCATCTCGCGGCGCGTCATGCGCCGTTTCCGGACGGACTCGCGCCAGACCGCGGCCGCCGCGGCGTAGCCGTGCGCGAGCGCGGCCGGCTCGATGTCCTTCATCCGCGCCGGCAGCCCCTTGTCGGCGGCGAGCTGGGCGATCCCGCCGCCCATGACGCCGGCGCCGAGGACGCCGACCCGGAAGATCTCGCGCGGCCGCACCGACGGGTCCGAGACGCCCGTCTCCTTCTTGACCTCCTCGGTCAGAAAGAAGATGCCGAGGAGGTTCCGCTGGACCTCCCCGCCGAACACGAAGCCGATGTGACGGGCCTCGGCCTCGAGGCCGGCGGCGACCGGTTTGCCGTAGCTCTCCTCGATCACCTCGAGCGCCTCGAGCGGCGCGGGGTAGTGGCCGCCGGTCTGCTTCATCACGCCCTCGCGGGCTTTCGCGAAGACGACCCTTCGCCCGATGGGTGTCGCCTCGAGGAGGCGTTCCGGCAGCGGCCGCCGCCCTCGGCGGGCCGACGGCTTCCGCCCGCCCAGCTTCTCGCGAGCGAACCGCCGGGCCCACTCCTCGAAGATCGCGGCCGGAACGACTTCGTCGGCGAGCCCGATCTTCTTCGCGCGGCGGCCGTCGAGCGACTTGCCCGACAGGATCAGATCCAGCGCCGGGGCGAGGCCGACGACCCGCGGCAGGCGCGTGCAGCCGCCCCAGGCCGGGAAGAGCCCGAGCCGCACCTCCGGCAGCCCGATCTGGGCCTTCTTCGAGTCCGACATGAGCCGGTAGTCGCACGCGAGGGCGAGCTCCGTGCCGCCCCCGAGGCAGGCGCCGTTGATCGCGGCCACGGTCGGGTATGGCAGGCTCGCGAGCTGCTCGAAGAGCGCCTGGACCCGCTCCACCGCGGTGCGGGCATCCTCCGGCCGGACGCGGGTGAACTCCTTGACGTCCGCGCCGGCGATGAAAACGTCGGCCTTGCCGCTGCGCACGAGGAGCCCGCGAATCCGGGCCTCGCGCGCGAGACGCACCAGCATCTCGCCGAGCTCGCCGATGACGTCCGTCGAGAACTTGTTGACCTTCTCGCCGGGCAGGTCGAACGTCAGGACCGCGAGGCCGTCGTCCGCGACCTTGAGGTCGAAGGCGGTCAACGGAGGCTCTCCATCACATCAGCTCCACGACGGCCGCGCCGCCCTGTCCGCCGCCGATGCACATCGTCGCGAGACCGAACTGGGTGCCCCGCCGCTTCATCTCCTTCAGCAGCGTGGTGACCAGGCGGTTCGCGGAGGACCCCACGGGATGCCCGAGCGCAATCGCCCCGCCGTTGACGTTGGTCTTTTCCCAGTCGATCTCGCCGATCGGCCCGTCGGTGTGGTACTTCGCGTGCCAGGCGGCCGACGGGAAGACACGCGCGCACGCGAGCACCTGGGCCGCGAAGGCCTCGTTGATCTCGACCAGCCCGATGTCCTTCCACGCGAGGCCCGCGCGCTTCAAGGCCAGCGGCGTCGCGACGGCCGGGCCCAGCCCCATCCGTTCGGGCTCGAGCGCGCAGAAGGCAAAGCCGCGGATCTTCCCGAGCGGGGCGTAACCCCGGGCCCGCGCGGCGGAGGCGCTCATGAGGAGCGTCGCCGCGCCGCCGTCGGTGATCTGCGAGGAGTTGCCCGCGGTCACGGTCCCGAACTTCCGGTCGAAGTAGGGCTTCAGCTTCCCGAGGGCCTCCATCGTCTGGTTTTCGCGGACCCCGTTGTCCTGCACGGCCATGGCCTGGAATTTCGGCGGGATCGGGACGGGCACGATCTCCTCGGCGAGCTTCTTGCGCGCCATGGTCACACGCTGGTGCGAGCGCAGCGCGAACGCATCCTGCTCGTCGCGGCTGATCCCGTGCTCCTTGGCGAGCACCTCGGCGGTCTCTCCCATGTTCAGGCCGCAGACGGCGTCGGTCAGGCCCATCAGGAGCCCGATCTCGGGCTTGAAGTGGCGCGGCCGGAACTTCGCCGCGGCCGCGACCCGCCCCGAGAGGTCCCGCGCGGCGAAGACCTCCGTGAAGACTTCCTGGCTCTCGTGCGAGTACAGCAGCGGAATGTTCGACATCGACTCGACGCCGCCCGCGAGGATCGCCTCCGCATCGCCGGACGCGATCCGGTAGTGGGCGTCCACGATCGACTGGAGGCCCGAGCCGCAGAGGCGGTTGACCGTGAAGGCCGGAACCTGGCGCGGGATCCCGGCCTTCAGCGCGGCCACCCTCGCCACGTTGACCGCGTCGGGCGGCTGAGCGATGTTGCCGAAGATCACCTCGTCGAGACCCTCGGGGTCGAAGTCCGTGCGGGCCAGGAGCTCCCCGGCGACGATCCGGCCGAGCTCGTCCGCCGGGACCTCCTTCAGCTCCGTTCCGGCGCGAGCATAGGGCGTTCGCAGGCCGTCGACGACGACGACCTCACGCGACATGGGATCGCCCGGCCGCCTCGTACATCCCCTCGATCAGGGAGTGGTAGCGGTTCTCGAGGATCCGCCGCTTGACCTTCAGGGTCGGCGTGATGGAGCCGTCCTCGATCGTCAGGTCGGACGGCAGGAGGGCGAACGCGCGGATCTGCTCGTGGTGCGGCTTTTCGGCGTTGTACGCGTCGATCTCGCGCTGGTAGAGCGCGCGGATGGCCGGATGAGCGTCGATCGCGTCCCAGCGGACGTCCTGGGCGCCGGTCGCCGCCCACTCCTTGAGCCGGTCGAAGTTCGGGACGATGAGGGCCGCCAGAAATCTCTGCCGGTCCCCGACGACGATGGGAAGCGCCACGTAGGGCGACTTCTTGAGCTCGTTCTCGATCGGCTGCGGCGCCGCCTTTTTCCCGCCGGCGAGCACGATCAGGTCCTTCTTGCGGTCCGTGATCGCGAGAAACCCGTCGGTCAGGTTCCCGATGTCCCCCGTGTGGAACCAGCCCTCCGCGTCGATGGCTTCGGCCGTCGCCTGCGGCTTGTTGAAGTATCCCTTCATCACGTGGGGACCGCGCGTCAGGATCTCGCCGTCGGCCGCGATCTTCACTTCGACGCCGCGGAGCGGCTTGCCCACCGTCCCCAGACGCCAGCGGCCGGGGCCGTTCACCGTGATGACGGGCGAGGTTTCCGTCAGGCCGTAGCCCTCGTAGATCGCCACACCGGCGCCGACGAAGAACTCCGCGAGGTCCTTCGAGAGCGGCGCGCCGCCGGACACGGCGAAGCGGAAGTTGGAGCCGAGAGCCGCGCGGATTTTCTTGAAGACCAGAGCGTCGGCGATCTTCGCCTTCCGGGCCAGCCCGGCCGGCAGCGGTCGGCCCTCCGTGACGAACGGCACGCGCTCCCGCCCGACCGCCACCGCCCAGGCGAAGATCTTCTTCTTGATCGGACTGCCCGCCTCGGCCTTGGCCAGGATCTTGGCGTGGACCTTTTCGTAGACCCGCGGGACGGCGCCGAAGCAGTGCGGATTGACCTCCGTGAAGTTCGCGGCGAGCTTGTCGATCGACTCCGCGTAGGCGATCGACGCCGTCTTGTAAAGGTAGGCATAGTCGAGCATCCGCTCGAACACGTGCGACAGCGGCAGGAACGAGAGCGCGACCGCGTCGGCGGTGAACGGGATGACCTCGCAGCCGGTCACGGCGTTCGAAACGAGGTTCCCGTGGGTGAGCATGGCGCCCTTGGGCTCTCCCGTCGTGCCCGAGGTGTAGATGATGGTCGCGACGTCTTCGGACTGGACGCGGCCGGCGCGCTGGGCGAAGACGGCCGGGCTCATCTCCAGCGTGGCTCGGCCGCGGTCGACTATCCCGTGGAACGTGGTGTACCCCGGCTCCCCCGGCGGGTTGCCGTCGAAGAGGATGACGTGGTCGAGCGTGGGAACCTGCGCCTTGATGGTCAGGATCTTTCCGAGCTGCTCCAGGTTCGAGACGAAGATGGCTTTCGCGCCGCAATCGTTCAGGAGCGGAGCGATCTGCCCCGCCGGCAGCGTCGGGTAGATCGGCACGGACCAGGCTCCCGCGCAGAGCGTGGCGTAGTCCGCCATCGCCCACTCGGGTCGGTTCTCGGAGAGAATGGCGACGCGGTCTCCCGGCTGCACGCCCAGGCCGTTGAGGCCCAGCGACAGGGCCCGCACCGTGAAGCCGAAGTCCGCGGCGGAGATCGGCTTCCAGGCGCCGTTGACCTTCGAGATCAGGAGATTCGGCTTCCCGCTCGAAGCCGCGATCGTGAAGATGTCGCACAGGGTCCGCGGCTCGTTGGACATGCTTCCCCCTTCTCCCGATTCTGTCGCGCCCCTTCGGGCCGGTCAACCGCGTTATAGGCTCGGCAACCGATGGCGATCGCCCTTCTGGCCGGCACGATCCTCGCCCTCGCGGGCTTCCTGCTGACCTCCGTCCAGGGATTCGCCCTGACCGCCCACCTGGCCGCCGCGCACCCCGAAGCACGCCTTCTCGTGACGAAACACGTGGCCTATGCGATCCCGACGGTGCTCCTTTCGCTCTTTTCGCAATCGATGGTCATCTTCTTCTTCATCGGGACGGGGCGTCTCGTGAAAGACGAGATCGCCGGCTACCCGGAGGCGCAACGGCGGCTCGTGCTCGACGCCCTTCGCGGATTCAAGCAGCGCACCTCGCCCGCAGCGACTCTCGCGCTGCTGTCCGCCATCGCCGTCTTCGTCGTCGGGGGCGCGGCCCACACACGGGCGCTCCCGGCCTGGGTGCACCTGGCGGCGTCGCTCGCGGCCGTCGGCACGCACTTCTGGGCCCTCGTCGCCGAATGGCACGCGTTCCTCGAAAACGGCCGGCTGATGGCCGACCCGGCAAGGTACTCCCGCGTCCGGACCGTGCCGTGACCACTCCGGGGCTTTCCGGGAAGGCGGCTCTCGTGACCGGAGCGGGCGTACGAGTCGGGCGCGCCATCGCCGTCGCTCTGGCCGGGGCCGGTGCGGACGTCGCCGTCCATTACAACGCCTCGGCCGGGCCCGCCGAAGAGACGGTTTCCGCCATCCGCGCCCTCGGCCGCCGGGCGGTGGCGCTGGCGGCCGACCTCTCCGAACCGGAGGCCCCGGCCGATCTCGTTCGCCGATCGATCCAGACGCTCGGAACGCTCGATCTTCTGGTGCACTCCGCGGCCAGCTTCCGACGCCTCCCGCTCGAGGCGACGGAGGCCGCCGTCTGGGACGCGTCGATGAACCTCAACGCGCGCGCCGGAATGCTCCTGGCGCGAGAGGCGGCGCCGACTCTGCGCAACCGGCGGGGACGGGTCGTCCTCGTCTCGGATTTCCTGGCCCTCCAGCCGATCCGGGGATACGTGGCGCATTCGGTCTCGAAGGCCGCGGCCGAGGGCCTCGTCCGCGCTCTCGCCGTGGAGCTCGCCCCGGAGGTCTCGGTCAACGGCGTGGCGCCGGGAACGGTGCTCGTGCCGGAAGGCACCTCCCCCGAGCAGGCCGAGCGATGGGCGCGCGAGTCGCTCCTTCGACGCAACGGCGAGCCCGCCGACGTGGCGGCGACGGTGGTGTTTCTCTGCTCCGGCCCGTCCTTCATCACCGGCCAGGTCATTCGAGTCGACGGCGGGAAATCGCTGACCTGACCCCGTCCGGCCCGGGACCGGATCCGATTCAACGCGGCGCGAACTCCGCGTGTTCGGCGCGCAGGCGCCCGGCGAACTCCCGCATGAGCGCCCGGCGCGACTCGGCCAGCCGCCGGCCCTCTTCGGTCGTCAGCGTCGCGGCCGCCGCCTGGTCGATCGCATCGGCCATCTCGAGGATGTCGAGCCTCTCGCGGTAGGCGTCCGCGAGGCCGCGCGCGATGCCGTAGGCCCCCATCGTCTCGAGCCTCAGCGCGTCGTGGACGATCTCCTCTTCGGGAGACGCCGGGGCCGTCTCGACGCGCGAGAGGCCGGCGAACATACGACGCACGGTCTTCGCCGCCACGCCGAGGGAGGCCAGAAAGATCTCGGTCCGGCTGCGATGCCCCATTCGGGAGACCCACTTCTCCTGCCCGGAGAAGACGGCCAGGAGGAAGAGCAGGTCGCGGTCGAGACCCTCCCGGCCCCCGGCGATTCCCTCGGCCGCGGAAACCATCCGCTCGACGTCGCCGTAGTTCGTCACGCCGTCGAGGGCCACGGCGAGCGGCTTGACGTAGTCGAGAATCGATTTCCTCGCCGCGGCATCCATGGAGGGGATACTAGGCCATGATCATTCGGAAAAACCCGAACATCCGCTTTCCCAACCCGGACCCGACGCGGGTGCCGCCCGGACAGTTCGTGACGCAGCAGTGGCCCGTGCTCCACTTCGGGTCGATCCCGAAGGTCGACCTGAACACGTGGAAGTTCTCCGTCTGGGGAGAGGTCGAGAACCCGGTGTCCTGGACGTGGGAGGAGTTTCAGAAGCTCCCCCGCGGCTCGCGCAAGAACGACGTGCATTGCGTGACGCACTGGACGCGGCTCGACAACGCGTGGGAGGGCGTGCCCGTGCGCGAAGTCCTCGAGATCGCCCGGCCCAGGCCCTCGGCCCGGTTCGTCATCGAGCACGCGGTCGGCGGCTGGACGACCAACGTCCCGCTCTCCGACTTCGACCGCGATGAGAACCTCCTCGCGACGCACCACGACGGCAGGCCGCTGACCGCCGAGCACGGCGCCCCGATGCGCATCGTGATCCCCCACCTCTACTTCTGGAAAGGCGCGAAGTGGGCGAGCGGGCTGGAGCTGACGGCCGAGGACCAGGCCGGGTTCTGGGAGGTCAACGGGTACCACATGCGCGGCGACCCCTGGCGGGAGGAGCGCTTCCGGGACGACGTCTAGGGGGGAGGGGACAGCCCCTCCCCTACGACGTTACGCCGGCGTCCGTCGCCGGGCCGGAGGCGTCGGGGCGTCTTCCAGGTCGGCGGCCGCCCCGTCGCGCAGCTGCCGCCGGCGCCTCTGCATCATCGCTCGCGCATTGTCCCGCATCTGGACGAGCTTCTCCCGCTGCTCGGGATTCAACACCGCCTTCATGTCGAGCTCCATCAGGGCGAGCGCCTTCTGCAGGGCCGCCCGGGCCTGCTCGCGCCCTTCGATCGTCGCCTCGAGGGCCTTGCGGTCGACGTCGTCGCTCTGCATGACCTGGTCGTATTCGAACTGCTTCTTCTCGAAGTCGGCGCGCAGGTCGATGAGCTTCGGCTTGGAAGCCGCGAAGATCTTCTCGAGCTGTCGCCGTCTGCTCGGCGCGAGAGGGCGAGCTCCTGCGCGATTCGCGGCCGCTTCCACCACTTGCCCTCGGCGACGCTCTGGGCCGGCGCGACCGAGGCGGCCAGAAACGCGATGGCGAGAAAGACGCCTCTCCTCACAGGCTGTCTTCCATCGCCAGGTCCGAATTGTCGTCGCCGCCCTGAGCCAGGTACTCCGCCTCGCGCA
Organism: uncultured Acidobacteriota bacterium; assembly: GCA_963810205.1. Lineage (GTDB taxonomy): Bacteria > Acidobacteriota > Thermoanaerobaculia > UBA5066 > Gp7-AA6 > DAHUXD01. The sequence goes on along the minus strand of CAWEMP010000015.1, from coordinate 41,914 downwards.
GGAGGGCGTCGTCGTCGCGGTCCGCTGCGGAACGGAGCGCCATTCCCTCCGAGCCGCCCGCCGACGCCTCACCCGCGTCCCGGCGCCGGGCCGGCATCGCCAGGGCGACGAGCAGGAGCGCCGCCGCAACGCCCACGATCCACCGAACGGCGGCGGCCGGCCGGCGCGGCCGCGCGCGGCGGATCGCCGACATCGTGGCCTCCCGCGCCGCCTTCCAGTCCTCTTCCGGCCGCCGCTCGAGCTCGGCCACGTCCTCCCGGGCGAGCTCCCGCATCGAGCCCCGCCACTCCTGCAGCGCGCGGGCGCACGCCTCGCAGCGCGACAGATGACGCGGCAGGGGCTCCGGCTCGCCGGAGGCGGGCGCGGTCAGCGCAAAGAGATCGGCATCCGTCAGATGCGGCCCGGGGCCTCGCTTGTCCATCGTCTCCCCTACTCCCGAAAGTCCGAGAGCCGCTCGCGCATCTTCCGCGCGGCTCGGAACAGGTGCGACTTGATCGTCCCGGCGTCCAGCCCCGTGATCTCGGCGATGTCGGGGATCGATATTTCCTCGAAGTGCTTCATCACGAAGATCGACCGCTGCCGCGGGGAGAGCGCCTCCATGGCCTGGCGCATCCGCTCGCGGATCTCGCGACCCGCGGTCCGTCGCTCGGCGGACGGTTCCGGGCTGACGGCCAGCTCCTCGGGGCCGTCGGTCTCCCCTCCATCGTCGCGTCGGGGCCCCTGGTGAAAGTAGAGGACGAGTCGCCGGCGCTTCACCCGGTCCTTGCACCAGTTGATGCAGATGCGCGTCAGCCAGGTTTCGAAGGTCGATCCCTCGCGAAAGCTGCCCAGGCTCTGGTAGGCCCGAAGGAAGCTCTCCTGCGCCGCGCAATCGGCCTCGCCCACGTCGCGGAGAAACCGATACGCGATCCGCGTGATCTTCTTCTGGTACTGCCGGACGAAATACTCGTAGCGCTCGGTCTTGCCGGCCCGGATCTCCCGGATCAGCTGGCCTTCGTCCACGGGCGCCGAGGTCTCGTGCGGGATCATCGCCGGAGCGGGCACGCACATTGGACGAGCGGGCCGGCCGCCGGTTTACGCCTCCGAGCTCCGCCGGCGCGGCCCCAACCGTCTCGCGGGGAGCGGTTTGCGGCCATCGGCGCGCAAGGGTAACATCGGCGCGTGGCCTCCCCGCAGGTGATCCTCGTCACGGGATGCTCCTCCGGAATCGGGCGGGCCACCGCACTCGAGGCGGCGATCCGGGGCCACCGGGTCTTCGCGTCGGCGCGCAACCGCAACGACCTCGCGGAGCTCGAGCGGCGCGAGAACCTGACGGCCATCGCCCTCGACGTGGCCGATCCGGCCTCCGTGCGGGCCGCCGTCGACGGCGTCCTTTCGCGAGCGGGGCGCATCGACGCCGTGGTCAACAACGCCGGCTACGCCCAGTACGGCGCCGTCGAGGAAGTTTCACCCGAGGAATGGCGCGCCGTCTTCGACGTCAACTTCTTCGGCCTGCTCGACGTCACGCGCGCCGTGCTTCCGGCGATGCGCGAGGCGCGGCGCGGCACGATCGTCCTCATGTCCTCGCTCGGCGGAAGGGTCAGCGTCCCCTTCGCGTCGCCCTACTGCGCCTCCAAGCACGCCCTCGAGGCCGTCGCCGACGCCCTGCGGATCGAGATCGCGCCGTTCGGGGTGCGGGTGGTGACGATCGAGCCCGGCCCCATCGATACCCGCTTCGCCGACCGGGCGCGATCGATCGTGGGCCCGCTCATCTCCCGACCCGGGCCGTACCGCGCGTTCTACGTCAACGCCGAGCGAGCGATGGAGGGCGACTTCCGCCTCGGCCATCTGCCGCCGGAAGCCGTCGCCCGGATCGTGGTCGATGCGATCGAATCCTCCCGCCCCCGCGCGCGTTACAAGGTGACCTGGCTCGCACGCACGCTCATTCCCTTGAAGCGCGTCCTGCCCGATCGCTGGCTCGACCGCATGATGCGCTTCTCCCTCAAGCTGCCGGCCGGCCCTGGCTGATCCCCGTGCCCGTCCGCCGGACCCTCGAATCGCGCGTCCCCATCAAGGTCTGGACCCACGACGTCGAGGCCTCGGCGGCCGCCCAGCTCGTCCGCACGGGAGCGCTGCCCTTCGTCTTCCGGCACGTCGCCGCCATGGCGGACACGCACTGGGGCATGGGCGCGACCGTCGGCAGCGTCATCGCGACGAAGGGCGCCATCTGCCCGGCCGCCGTCGGCGTCGACATCGGATGCGGCATGGCGGCCGTCAAGACGTCGCTCGACGTCTCGGTCCTCGACGGGAAGCTTCCGCGCCTCCGCGCTTCGATCGAGCGAGGCATTCCGGTCGGGTTCCACCAGCGCCAGGACGTGCATCCGCGAGCCGCCAGAGCTCTCCGCGCCGCCGAGGACACCGGACTTCCCGCCGTGGCGTCGGAGGCCGAGAAGAGGAAGGCGGCCCACCAGTGCGGGAGCCTCGGCGGTGGCAATCATTTCATCGAGATCTGCGTGGACCAGGATGACGAGCGCGTCTGGGTCCTTCTGCACTCGGGCTCGCGCAACATCGGCAAGGTCACGGCGGAACGCCACATCGGCCGGGCGAAGGGGGTGATGAAACGGCTGGCCGTCGAGCTGCCGGATCCCGACCTCGCGTACTTCGTCACGGGGACGGCGGAGTTCGACGCGTACGTCCGCGACCTGCAGTGGTGCCAGGACTTCGCTCGGCTCAATCGCGACATCATGCTCGAGGAGGTTCTGAGGGACTTGCGCCAGGCCGCCGGCACATTCGAGACCGAGCCGGCCATCCACTGCCATCACAACTACGTCGCCTGGGAGCGCCACTACGGCGAGGACGTCATGGTCACTCGAAAGGGCGCCATCCGGGCGCGTCGCGGCGACCTCGGCATCATCCCGGGCTCCATGGGGACGGGTTCCTTCATCGTCCGCGGCCTCGGCAATCCGGAGTCCTTCGACAGTGCCCCGCATGGCGCCGGCCGGAAGATGTCCCGCGGCGAAGCGCGCCGCCGGTTCACCCTCGGTGACCTCGCCGTCCAGACGGAGGGCGTCGAGTGCCGCAAGGACGGAGGCGTCATCGACGAGATCCCGGGCGCCTACAAACCGATCGGCGAGGTGATCGAGAACTCGTCGGACCTGGTCGAGGTCGTCGCTCGGCTCAAGCAGGTGGTCTGCGTGAAAGGCTGAAGCCTCAGCGGTACGCGTCCTTGCGATGGTCGGCCGCAGGCAGAAACACGATCCGCTCCGCGTCGTCGATTTGGTAGAAGACCCGCCACGGACCGATCCTGACGCGCCAGGTCGCCGGCTCCCAGTCCCTGAGCCTGGCGGCGGTCGGCGCCTGTCTCGGTGTCGCCCGCAGCACCGGCAGCAGTCGGCGCCGAAGCGCTTCCCGCAGCCTGCGTTCCGGCGTTTCGCCGAGCCTCGTCAGGTCTCGTCGAAAGGCCGCGGTCTCGAAGATCCGGTACAGGTCGTCAGGCAAACCGGCCGCGGCGCGCCGCCGCATCCTTCGCGCCGCGCTTCAGGCGGCGAACCAGACCGGCGTTCGACCGGATTTCGTCCATCTCGGCCTCGGGCACCAGGATGTCCTCGATCGCCTTCTGCCGCGCCGCCGTCTCGATGAAGTTCGAAACGGACCGATTGTCGGCGGCCGCCGCCTCGGCGATCAGGTCGTAGGTCGCGTCGTCGATCCGCACAGTCAGGGTCTTGGGCATGGCATCACTCCGACAGTATTCTACTGTCACAGTGTTCACGCGCCCCCCGCAGCGATTGGTGGGACCGGCCGGAGTCGAACCAGGGCGGCGCGGCTACCCGACGGTTTGGGCGAGCCCAGGCAGAAGGCCGCGGATGGCCTCCCCGTCGAGTCGATGCGGAGATCTTGCAGCGAGGAGCTCGAGCAGCGTCGGCGGGAGATCGAGTGCCGGGAACTCGCCAGCGTCCCCCGGACGGATACCCTCCCCGGCAACCCACGCGAAGCCTTCGGAGGAGTGAGTCCCGGTACGCTGGTACGGGAACGGCCCGAGCCGGCCGATCGTCGGGTGGTCGAGAACGTCTGTCGGCCCTGCGCACTGCGCGACGATGTCGGCCCCGGGGCCGCGGGCCACGAGCGGTTCCGCGGAACGCATGCGAGTGATCTTCCCGAAGACCGGCTGGCCCGTGCGAGCGTCCTGGCAAGCCCGCAGCTCGCGCTCGACCTCGTCACAGGCCGCCTCGTAGTCGCCTGCGGGGACGAGCCCCTCCCGCTCGCGGCCTGCGAGATTGATGCGCAGATGCACGTCCGAGTAGGAGGGGATGACGAACGCGCGCATCTTCGGCCAGTGCTCCTGGTACCAACAGGCAGGGTGCCACCAATCGACCGAACCGATGACCGGCTCGAGGCTCAGCGCGTCCACGGGCTCGTGCAATGGTTCGGCGGCCCCGTGAGCCGGGGCAGCGCGGCTGCGCCGAAGCGCTCGCAGACGGTCCCTGAGGAATCGGTCGGCGCGGGCGACCGAGCGGCCCAAGAACGACAAGCGAAGGAGACGCGCGGCCGAGAGAGCCTGCCAGACAGGCCACGCCGGTCCTCGGTCCGTATGGGGAACCAGCGGCGGCGGGATTGCCCCGAAGCCGGCAGGCGTCGGTACGAGTGGGAGCCCGAAGTGCAGGCGATGCAACAACTCGGGGATCAGAAGAGGCGCCACGACCTCGGCATCAGCGGGTTCCATCCCCTTGAGCGAAAACACCACGACGGTGGCCTCGCCGGCCGCCTCCAGGATGTCTCCAATGGATGCATCGATCGCGCGGTGAATGGCGACCAGGCATTCCCGGGCAACGGGCGCAGTCGAGGCGTCCGAGAGCGGCGAACGGTCATCGACGCCGTGCCACATCTGGTGGCCCGGCTGGTGGCCGTCCGAGATGCCAACCAGCAGCAAGTCCCAGTCCGGGCAGCGCTCCACGAGCAGCCGCACAACAGCGCCCCGCCGGCGCGCGCCATCGATCACGACCCGCGTCAGGCGCTCCAGGTAGTCCGGCTGATTCCAGGAGCCGCTGTACTCCACCGCGCCGGCCCGCTGCTGGCCGGCGCTCATTTCGATCTCCCGCAGAAGGCCCGAGGGTATCGAGCAGCGAGGAAACTGCGGGTCGTGAGCTCCCCAGCCGACGACCTGCAGGCCCTCGACCCCCTGGTGCGGCCGGACATGCGGGACATCGAGCGCAATGACCTTCCGTTCGGGCCCGAGCGCATAAAACGGCGGAACTGTCGCCGCGCCCACCGTGGGGCAGCGGTAGGTTTCGGGCTCGAAAATCAACGTGCTCCAGTAGCGGTTCGACCCGGACGCTCGGCCAGATCCGAAATCGGTCCACGGTGCCTCGGACCGGTACTCTGTAGGAATCCGCAGCCTGGCCCTCGCTGCGCGGGCGCGCAGTGCAGCGAGGTTCGGCAACTGCCCCTCGCCGACGAGTCGGTCCACAAGCCCGTGATCGACGGAATCGAGACCAATCGCAACGACGCGCGACATCAAGCTACTCCAGGAGGACGAATCTGCGCATGGCAGAGCGGTTCGTTGCGGCCCATCCTACCGCGCGCCCTTGGGAGCGCCCTGCCGCGGACGGATGGCTCTCGCAATGGTGGGACCGGCCGGAGTCGAACCGGCGACCTAGAGTTTAGGAAACTCTTGCTCTATCCAACTGAGCTACGGCCCCAAAGACACTTAGCTTAGCTGATGCTCCGGACTGTAGTGAGAACTGTAGTGGGTTGATGTTCGGAGGCTACTTCCGATGCGTCTTCCGCGACTTCCGCGAGCCCCCGTTCGTCAGCGGATTCAAGTCTGACGAAGGCGCGTTCGACAGCCTCGTCGCTTGGATGTACGTACCTCTCGGGACCCCGCCGGGCGGGTTGTCGGACAGCCGCGACTAGAGTGAGGGGCGCTCGCCGAGCCGGGTTCACGATTTCGCAACTTTTCTAGCTGATTCGCACCTGCTCGCGACAATACCGAAAAGAGGTAGAGGGACCGACCGCGCCCCGCGGACAAAGCGCTACGGCTCCCCGGCCGGCGGTCCCGCGCATTGGGAGTAGACCCGCCCCAACTTCCCGAGGTGGCTCATGGCCGATGCGGTTCTTGGGGTACTCGGATGGCTACTCGCCGCCGCCTCGGCTGATGACGGCGGCTTCCGCTGTGGTCGTCAGTCCAAATGCTCAGCGCACCGTTCTCCGCGCCGCCTGACCCGCGGTCCAGCGGACCTCGCTAGGTGCGGTCGGGCGCAAATCCCCGATCGCGGGCGATGTTCTAAGGCTTGATAATAAGAACCGTGCTCGCTTCAGAACTGCCTGAACGAGCCGTTATCTCGACGCCGAGCGATGCCGAGACGCTGTTCGGAGCAATCGGCAGGTCCAGCGTCCCGCTTGTCGCTCCGGCAGCTACTTGAATCTCCGCAAACGGGGTTGTCGGGTCGCCGTCGTTGAAGAGCGCGATACTGGCAGGACCTGGTGCGGGGTCGGCGAGCGTGACGGTGATCGCGACGATGTTACCTTGCACGACCGGGTTGGGAACCGCGTCGAGCGCCGCCACGTCCACGACGGTTCCCCCGGTTCCTCCTCCCGTGCCTCCTCCAGCGACGGCTCCAGTCTCGAACTGTTCCCAGGTATCGCCGAAGAGGCGCGGAGTGGCCTGAGGATCGTTTAGCGCAACGGGCGAGCCTCCGAAGAGGACAATCCTTGAACGGTCGGTGTCGAAGGCCATCGCGTGAAACACGCGTGGCCCCGGCCCCATGTCCTGCCGGGCCGTCCAGTGCTTCCCGTCCCACTCCCAGGTCCGACTGAAGACCGGCGGCGCTGGCGGATTGAGCGGAAAAGGTCCCAGCGATCCGATGCCGCCGAAGAGGGTGACGCGCCCGCTCTTAGAGACCATAGCTCCTCCGGCGCAGGGGTCAGGACCGAAGTCGGCTTCCTTGGTCCAAGTGGTGCCGTTCCGCTCCCATGTGTCGCCAAGCCCCGGGTCCGCCTCCGCGCCCCCGAACAGCACCAGCCGCGAGCGGTCAGGATCGTAAACCATAGCCGGGCTGACCCGAGCAGATGGCCCCGTGTCGTCGAGCTGCACCCAGTCCTGTCCGTCCCACTCCCAAGTGTCTCCCAGGCGCGTCGTGAGGCCCCCGCCGAACAGCACGACGCGCTGGCGACTGCTGTCGTAGGCCATCGCGTGGTGAGTCCGCTTGGACGGTCCAATGTCAGAGACCTGCGTCCAGTTCTCCCCGTCCCACTCCCACGTGTCTCCCATCTCGCCGGCCTGGGCAAGTCCGCCGAAAAGAACCGAGCGCCCACGCGCACTATCGTGAGCCATCGAGTGAAAAGCGCGCGGACTGGGGCCGATATCCTGGACCTGCGTCCAGCTCACGCCGTCCCATTCCCAGGTGTCGCCCAACAGGGTGCCCGCGAGGGTGTCGCCGCCGAAGAGCATTGCGCGTTGCCTCGCGGGCTGGTAGACCATGGCATGGCCGGCCCGCGGTCGGGGACCTATGTCCTGCTTTTCCGACCAGAGAACTTGTCCTATGTCGGCCTCCTCAGCGTCTGGTAGCCCGCGATTCTATCGCGCGTGGAAAGTGTGGGGCTTGATCTTCGGAGGTCGGCGAGGACTAAGCCGAGGAAACGCTCCACGCGACGCGAGAAGAGTGAGCAAGACTCGTGAACCCCTGAGGGCTTGGCAAGATCACCACCGGTCCGGACGCCAGCCTGGGCAGGCTTTTCGTAACTCGAAGCCCCCACAGCGATTTTCGGCCTTCCGTTGCGATACTAGGTGCTTCCCTCTTGACAGCTAGCGTTCCGAGGAATCCCGGCCGCCGAACTAACCGGATGATTCCGCCGGTACGCTTCCGTTGGAAGTGCGGCCGATGTGGCAGGTCTGCGAAGAGGTCCTCCGTTTCGACTGGGGCCGTACGTGGGCTGCCTGCTCATGCGGGAAGGGCGTCGACGTTATCGTAAAACGAGAGCTCACAGGGAGGGTGCTCGGACCCGCTCACGACTATAGGTAGGTAGAGGGGCCGACCGCGCCCGGCGGATGAAGCTTCTACCGCTCCCCGGCCGGCGGTCTCGCGATTCGAGTGTAGACTCGCCCACATCTACCGAGGTGCTCTTGGCCGAGCCATCCCGACAACGGGGTCGTCCTCGCCGGACACCGGTTGAGGCTTGGAATGGGCCGCTCAGGTAGCGGCACGCCGATCGCTGACCCACCGGCCTCCCGGTGGAGCCGTGTCAAGAATGTGATCGAGACTTTTCAGTCCGCAGCCACGCTAATAGCACTGTGTGTTGCCGGAGTGTGGTTCTTTCTTCAGCGCGAGGCGCAACCGCGGGCAACGATCGCACATCGAATAACACATCGGCAACTCACGACCGACCGCACGTGGATACACGTCTCCGTACGGATCACGAACATTGGACGGCGTAGGCTCAACCTGGAGTCGGGGACGTTTTGGCTCCAAAGGATTCTTCCGTTGGAGCCCTCATTTGAAGAGCGGCTAGGGCAAGGTGATCGGCTGGTAGGACCTGGCGAAACAGCGGTCGAGTGGCCCCGAATCGGACCTCTTTACGAGCCGAAGCTGGGTCGGTGGCTAGAGCCAGGCGAGGACGACGAGGTGGAGTGCGAGTTCATCATTCGATCAACTGTGAAGACGGTGAGGGTTTACAGCTATTTCCGGAACGGGCCTGAGCTGGGCTGGGAGAAATCCAGCATCTACGAGGTCGGCCCGAAAACTCCGGGCGGATGAATGAGGGGTCGTCCTCGGAGAGAGCGATCTGCTACCCACACCTTCGTGGCCTGGACTGGTCTGGGCGAGGAAGGAGAGGACATCAGATGACGAGTCTTGGCGCCGGAATCATGGCTCTTTCGATCGGCCTTGCGTTGAGCGCGGCTGCAGGGGCACAAGCCCAGCAGGTCAAGCCGCCGACGCCGCCGCCGACTTCGACTGCCGAGGAAGATCCGGTGCAAACGAAGGGGCCTGGGAGCAGCCCGTCGCCTGCACTGACGCTTGGAGCGAACACTCCGGGCCGCAGAACGGTTTCACCGGCGCCAAGAACCCCGCCGGTCGCGCGCACAGCTAAGCCCGCCGAGGGGCGGGCCGCGGAGAGAACCAAGAATGTGGCCGAAGTGGCTGCTCCGGCCAAAGCGGTTCCACACAGGCCGGGTGCCCCGGTGCTGCCGAAACAGCAGGTGCCGCCGAAAACACCGCCTCCAGAATCGACGGACCCCCCATAGCAGGAGCGCGGATGTCACACCCACACGGCCCCTAAATAGTCATCTTCGCGAGCGCATGCCACCGTTCTTTGGCCTCTACCGCGCGCTGCTCTGCGAAGGCGCAGATCCGATGACCGTGGTCGCCGAAGGGTTCGATCGCGGTCGGCGGCTCGAAGTCGAGCGCCTCCCCGGCCGTGATCTCCTCCGCCCGCGCTTGGGCGAGCCGCGCGAGGGTCGGCGAGAGTGTCAAGGGCTCGAGGTCCATGCGCTCGCGCTCGAGGTTCAGCGCCGCGAGCAGCTCCGCCCCGGACGCCTCCTGCGCAAGGAGGCGGCACGCGGCCGCAAACGCCGCGGCCGCCACCGCGAACCGCCGCATGGCGGAGACTCTACCGCGCGGTGCGAACCCGCCCGGTGAACTCGCGGGCGGGCTCGGCGGCGGGCTTCTCGGAGGGGACGCCGAGGTAGAAGCCCTGGCCGTAGGGAATGCCGAGGGCCCGGCACTCCTCGAGGTCTTCCGGCGTTTCGATGCCTTCGGCGACGCACACGGCGTCGGTGCGCTTGGAGAGGTTGACCAGCATCTCGACGACGTCGCGCTTGATCGAGTCGGTCCGGAGGCCCGTGATCAGAGTGTTGGCGACCTTGATGTAATCGGGCCTCAGCTCGGCGATCGCCTGGAGCGAGGCGTAGCCCGACCCGGCGTCGTCGATGGCGATGCGAAAGCCGAGCTCACGCAGCCGGGCCAGGGCGCTGCGGAAACCGGCGACGTCGCGGATCGCGGAACGCTCCGTGACCTCGAGGACGATCGAGTGCTTCTGCGCGAAGAGCGAGGGCACGGCCTGGGGTCCGCTCTTCGACAGATTGGCGACGGTGTCGGCCTCGACGTTGATGAAGAGCCGTCCGGGGCTCGCTGGTGAATAGTGCGAGGCCGAGGACGCGAGGCAGAGCTGCTCGAGCTCCCACACCGACTCGTTTTCGCCCGCGAACTGGAAGAGCAGCTCCGGGCTCTCGAAGGCGGTGTCGGACGGCCCCCGCGTCAGGGCCTCGTGGCCGAAGACCTCGAGCTTCTCGAGCTGGAAGATGGGCTGATAGACGCTCCGGATCCGGCCCCTCCGCAGGATGTCCCGAAAGCTCTCCCGCAGGAGGGTCTGCCGTTCCTCTTCCTTGGTCGTTGCCACGGCGATCGCCTGACGCAGCCCCTTGTAGACCAGCCGCTCGACGCGCATCTGCGGGTTGGGCCGCAACAGGGCGTGGCCGACGAAGACTCCGATGCGCTTGTGGATGCGGCCACCGAACGCCTCGTCGAGCGAGCCGCGCAGCGACTCTTCGACCTGGCGGGCCTTGCGCTGGAGGCGGACGCCGGCGTCTTCGCCGGGCTCGAGGCTCGCGAAGACGTAGAAGTCGGATCCCCCGGCCCGGTTGACGGCGACGAAATCCTCCGTGGCGAATACGGTTCCGACCATGCGGCGCAGGGCCCGGGCCGTGTGCTTCAGGAGGCCGTCGAACACCTCCCAGCCATAGGCCTCCTCGATGTGGCTGTATTGCTCGACGTCGATGTAGAGGACGCCCATCTCGCGGTTGTCGAGCAGCCGGTCGCGCAGCGCGTCGATGATGACGGGCACGGTCGGCAGTTCCGTGACCGAATCGAAGAGAAGGTTCTGAAAGCGCACCTCCTCGTTCTCCGAAGCCAGAAAGGCCGGTGGCGAGTCGCGCTTCTCGTCGAGCAGCCGCCGCACGGTCGTCAGGAGCTTCTTCCGGGTGAAGGGCTTGGTGATGTAGTCGTCCGCGCCGACCTGCATGCCGGTGATCAGGTCGCGGATCTCGCTCTTGACGGTGAGCATCGCGATCGGGATCTGCCGGGTCTCCGGGCCGCTCTTCAGGGTGGTGCAGACTTCCCAGCCCGACAGCTCCGGCATCATGACGTCGAGGAGGATCAGGTCCGGCTTGCCTTCGATCGCCTTCTCGACCCCCTCGCGGCCGTTGCGCGCGAGCACGACGGTGTAGCCCGCGTTGTCGAGGATGGTTTGGACGATGAGAAGGACGTCTTCGTCGTCGTCGACGATGAGAATTCGCTCTGCGGCCATCTTTGTCGGGAAAGAGCGCGGATTATAGCATCAGCACGGCGTGCAGGGGGTGCTTGCCGAGCTTCGCGCGGCCGTCCAGGCCGACGAGCTCGATGAAGACGCACACGCCGATCACCCGGGCGCCGAGCTTCTCCGCCAGGTCCGCTGCGGCCTTCGCCGTGCCGCCGGTCGCGAGGACGTCGTCGACGACGAGGACCCTCTCCCCCGGCCGGAACGCGTCGGCATGGACCTCCAGGCTGTCCTTGCCGTACTCGAGCCCGTAGGAGACCCGCTCGGCCTTGCGCGGGAGCTTGCCGGGCTTGCGTGCCGGGACGATGCCGACGTGGAGCTCGCGCGCCAGCGCCGTCCCGAAGAGAAACCCGCGCGCCTCGATCCCCAGGATCTTCTCCGGAGGCGCCGCGCGAAACGGCTCGGCCATCGCCTTCGCCGCGTCGCGGAAGGCCGACGGGGACGCGAGCAGAGGCGTGACGTCCCGGAACAGGATGCCCGGCGAGGGAAAGTCCGGCACGTCGTGGATGTACGCGCGAAAGTCCGTCATCGCGTAATCTCGAACTTCGAGAAGCCCTCCAGCGGGGCCTCGGCGACGTCGATCCGGTCGACCCGCGAGGAAAGCGGACCGCGCTTCATTCGTTCGATGAAGGTGGCGATTGCCTCGTCCTCGCCTTCGGCGACCGTCTCGACCGAGCCGTCGGGCAGATTGCGCACCCATCCGCGAACGCCGAGCTCGCGGGCGGCGCGTTCGGCGAAGAACCGGAACCCCACCCCCTGCACGCGTCCGCGGACCACCGCGCGGCGCGCTCTCACGCGGGCGTTCCCGCAAACCGGCCGAGCAGGGGCACGAACGTCACGTCCTCCCCTTCCTCCTGCGCGAAGTCGGTCTTGCGCCGGCGGATCACCCGAAGCCGCTGCTTGAGGCCGCGGCCGATCGGGACGACGAGCCGGCCTCCGATCGCGAGCTGAGCGAGGAGGGGCTCCGGGACGGTCTCGGTACCGGCGGTGACGAGGATCCGGTCGTAGGGAGCGGCGGCCGGGTAGCCGTAAGTGCCGTCGAAGGCCTTGATCGAGACGTTGTGGTAACCGAGCGACGCCAGAAGCGCCGAGGCGCTGCGGGCGAGCTCGTCGATGCGCTCGAGGGAGTAGACGCTGCGCGCCAGGCGCCCGAGGACCGCCGTCTGGTAGCCCGAGCCCGAGCCGATCTCGAGGACCTTGTGCTCGGGCGAGATGCCGAGTCGCTGCGTCATGACGCCGACGACGTAGGGCTGGGAGATCGTCTGGCCGAACCCGATCGGCAGCGAATGATCGCCGTAGGCGCGCGCACGCAGGGGCTCGGGCACGAAGAGGTGCCGCGGGACGTCCTGCATTGCGGCGAGCACGCGCGGGTCGTCGACTCCGCGCGTCGCCACGAACCGGGTGACCATTTCGCGCCGCTGGGCTTCTTCCCGGCCGGAGGCCGGGTCGCGGGCGTCGCGCGAAGGCATTGATCGCATGATAGCAGGCCCCCGTCTCCCCGGAATCCGGCCGGAGGGCGGCGCGTTCTCCTCTCCCGGTAGAATGAACGACTGATTCGATCGGGTTCGCTGGAGGATGGGTTTGGCAAGCTCGCAGGACGTCACCGAGGTCGGACGGGAGACCCGCATCGCCGGAGTCTCGCGCGAAGAGGTTCGCAAATGGTACGGGCTGATGCATCTGTCGCGCGTTCTCGACGACAAGGCGCCCAACTATCTCAAGCAGGGGCTCGGCTGGAGCTACCACGCGCCGTGCGCCGGGCACGACGCGATCCAGCTCGCTCTGGGAATGACGTTTCGTCCCGGCCGCGACTACCTCTTCCCGTACTACCGTGATCTGGCCACCTGCGTCGCCGCGGGGCTGACCGCCGAGGAAATCCTTCTCAACGGAATGTCGAAGGCGACGGACGTCGCCTCGGGCGGCCGGCACATGTCGAACCACTTCGCCAAGCCCTCGATCGGCATCCAGAACGTTTCGTCCTGTGTCTCGAACCACTCCCAGCACGCCGCGGGCCTGGCGCGGGCGATCAAAACCTACCGGAAGGAAGCGATCGTCTTCTGCTCGGTCGGCGAGTCCTCGACCTCCGAGGGCTACTTCTACGAGGCCGTCAACGGCGCCTCGCGCGAGAAACTCCCGGTCGTCTTCGTCGTCCAGGACAATGCCTACGGCATCTCGGTCCCCAAGAGCGACCAGACCGCGAACCCCTACGCCTCGGACAACTTTTCGGGATTCAAGAACCTCAAGATCATCCACTGCGACGGCCTGGACGTCCTCGACTCCTTCCGCGCCATGCGCGAGGCGGTCGCGTTCGTGCGCGCGGGCGCCGGCGCCGCGATCGTGCACGCGACCTGCGTCCGGATTCACTCGCACTCCAACTCCGACCGCCACGAGCTCTACCGCACGCCCGAGGAGCTGGCGGAGGCCAGAGCCTCGGATCCCGTTCCGCGCTTCCGGCGCCTGCTGCTCGAGACCGGGCTCCTGTCCGAAGAGGACCTGCGCGCGATCGAGGAGCAGAACGAGCGGACCTACGAGGAGGCTGCGGACCGGGCGAAGGCGGCCCCGGAGCCGGACCCCGCGACGATCCACGACTACGTCCTGCCGGAGCCCTGGGTCCCGGCCGCGTGGCCGGAAGGACTGCCCGACGGCTCCGGCGAGGAGATGACGCTCGTCCACGCCCTGAACGAGACGCTCAAGGAAGAGTTCCGGCACAACTCCGACACGTACATCTGGGGCCAGGACGTCGCCTACCGGGACAAGGGCGGCGTCTTCAACGTCACCAAGGGCATGCAGCCGGAGTTCGGACCGTCCCGCGTCTTCAACGCACCGATCGCCGAGGACCACATCATGGGCACGGCGGACGGTTTCTCGCGTCTGGACGACCGGATCCGCATCGTCGTCGAAGGATCGGAGTTCGCCGACTACTTCTGGCCGGCGGCCGAGCAGATGGTCGAGATGTCGCACGAATACTGGAGAACGAAGGGCCAGTTCGTGCCCAACGTCACGGTGCGCCTGCCCTCGGGCGGGTACATCGGCGGCGGCCTCTATCACTCGCAGAACCTCGAGGGATGGCTCGCGACTCTTCCCGGCATTCGCATCGTCGTCCCGGCGTTCGCCGACGACGCCGCGGGCCTGTTGCGAACGGCGATCCGCTCGCGCGGCATCACGCTGTATCTCGAGCCGAAGTTCCTCTACAACAACCCGATGGCCAGAGCGCGCGTGCCGGCCGAGTTCGCCGTGCCGTTCGGGAAGGCGCGCGTGCGCCGAGAGGGATCCGATCTGACGATCGTCGCCTACGGCACGCCTGTCCACTTCGCCCTCGAGGCCGCCCGGGTCCTCGAGAAGGACGGCAAATCGGCCGAGGTCATCGACCTGCGTTCGCTGCTACCCCTCGACTGGGACGCGGTTCTCGCCTCGGTGCGCAAGACGAGCCGGGTGCTCGTCGCTCACGAGGACAAGGTCCACGGCGGCTTCGGCGGGGAGATCGCCGCCCAGGTCCAGGAGCGGGCCTTCGCGTTCCTCGACGCGCCGGTCGGACGGGTCGGATCGGAGTTCACCCCGGTGGGCTTCTCGCGGATTCTGGAGCGGGCCATCCTGCCGTCGTCCGACAAGGTCCTGGAGGCGGCCCGGAGGGTCCTGGCGTACTGACGGGCCGTATGACCGGCGTCATGGGCGCTCCCGGCGTCCCGGCGCCACGATAGGGCGCCATGAACACCGGCCGATTCGATCCTGGCGCCACCGTCCGCGACATCCTCGCTCGCTACCCTCAGGTGTCTTCCGCTCTGGCCGCACACGGCCTCGACTCTTGCTGCGGCGGCGAGCACCCGCTTCGCGATGCCTGCCGCGCGAAGGGCGTGCCGCTCGACGAGGTGCTCCGGGACCTGGAGTCGGCCTGGCAAGCCGTCGAGGCGCACAGCATCGTCCCGCCGACGATGTCGATCCGCGACATGACCCGCCGGTTCCCGGCGACGCGGCCGGTCCTCGAGCGCTACGGCCTGGGCGACTGCGGCGGGCCCGACGGACCGGAGGAGCCGCTCGCGTGGTTCGCCACCGTTCACCGTCTCCCGCTCGAGGAGTTTCTCCGGGACGTGCGCGCGGCTGCCGTCACCGACATCGCCGCGGCCCCGCCGGACACAGCCGCGAAACCGCCGAGCCCCTTCTCGCCGCATTTCGTGGCCGGCTCGCTCTTCTTGACGCTGACGCTCGGCGCGACGACCGGAATGATCAACCTGCTGCGGATCGCGGCGGGAGGAGACGTGCCGATCGATCACCGGCAGATCCACGGACACACGCAGGTCCTCGGTTTCGCGGCCCTCTTCCTGATGGGCATCGCCTACCATGCGCTGCCACGGATCCTGGGCATCCCCGCGGCGGCAGCCTCGCGTCGTGCCGTTCGCTCGAGCTTCTGGCTCATGTTTCTCGGCGTCATCCTGCGTAATGCCGGACAGCCGCTCGGCCTCCACGCATACGGCCGGCTGCTGTCGTTGCTCTCTGCAGGCATGGAGCTCGCGTCGGCCGTCCTCTTCGTCCGGTTCGTCTTCGCGCTGCTGACGCGGGTCCGGGAGGGAAAGTACGACCGCAAGGACCCGCTCCTGCGGTTCGTCCGCGCGGGAACCGTGTGCTTTGGAGCCGCGATGGCCGTCGTTGCGGCGCAGGGCCTCTGGCTCGCCGGGAACATCGACTCGGTCCTGCCCGCCTCGCTGAACGAGGCCTTTTACTTCGTCGCTCTCTACGGGTTCCTGCTCGCCTGGATCTACGGCTTCGGGCACCGCCTCGTGTCCCTCTTTCTCGGCGTCGGGCCGGCCGCACGCGGCGCGGCTTCCGTGACCCTGACGACACAGATGGCGGGGGTGCTGCTCTACGCCGACGTCCTGGCTTCCCGGCCTCGCGGACCCGGCCGCCCTCGCCCTGCGCGACGCGGGGCTCGGCCTCGCGGCCTTTTCAGCGCTCGTCTTCCTGGGCGGAAACGGCTTCCTCTGGCGGCGCAGCGACCTGCCGATGCTGCGGACCCCTGGCAACCCCACCTTCGCGATCCGCGCTGCCTTCGGGTCCCTGGGTCTCTGGGCGGTCCTCGAGCTCTCGGCCGTTCTGCTGACTCGCTTCACACGCCTCCCGGCCCAGAACCTGTGGTGGGCGGATGCGGCGCGCCACGTGTTCACGATCGGGTTCCTGACTCTCCTGATCGTCGGCATGAGCTTCCGGATCCTGCCCGTCTTCTCCGGGAAGACCCTCTGGTCGCCGCGCCTGGCGTACGCCACGTACGGGCTCCTTCTCTCCGGCGCCGCGATGCGGCTGCTCCAGTACCCGGCGGCCTTCCTGCCCGTCTACTACGAGATCGGTTCGTACATGGGGATCCCCGTGGTGCTGGCGCTCCTGCTATTCGTTCTCAACCTGGTGCGCACGATGCGGGCCCGCCCCGCCCCGGCGGGGATACCGGGCCGGGCCGCCGCGGCTCCCTTCGCTTCGACTCTGCCAGTGCGATAATCCGCGGCGTGCCGGCCCGGCCGCCCATCCCGTTCTCCGCCGTTCCCATCCTCGCCCCGCTGACGCCCGAGGATCGCGCCGCGCTCGATCCGATCTGCGAGCTTCGGGCCTACGAGAAAGGGGCGGTCCTCTTCGAGGAAGGCTCGCCCGCGCTCTTCATCCAGTTCCTCTTCGTCGGCCGCGTCAAGATCGTGAAGGCCGCGCCCGACCGCGACCTCATCCTCGAGATCCTCGGACCCGGGCGAGCCGGTCGGAGCGGTCGCCGTCTTCGAGCAGCGCCCCTACCCGGCGTCGGCCGTCGCCCTCGAGCCCTCCGGCACGATTTCGATTCCCGAGCGCGACTTCTTTCGCCTCGTCGAGAAGCGGCCCGAGATCACGCGCCGACTCCTGGCGGGCCTGACGATGCGCCTGATGGCTCTCAACCGCCGCCTCGCCGACATGACGGGCTCCGTCGAGTACCGGGCCGCGCGCCTCTTCTCGACGCTCGCCGAGCGCGTCGGGCAGGCTCGGGCGGACGGAGTCTTCGTTCCCATCCACCTCTCGCGCCAGGAAATCGCGGACCTCGCCGGAACGACGATCGAGACGGCAATTCGCGTCATGAGCCGGTGGCAGAAGGACGGACTGGTCGAAACGGTGAAGGACGGGTTCCTGATCCGGCAGATCGCCGCCCTGCGCGCCCTGGCGCCGGTCGAGTAGGCGCACCGCCCGGTCGGGCGTTCAGTGCAGGTGGGCGGCCGGATTTCCGGCCGGCAGCGCCGCGAAGGCCGGGTGCTCCGGGTTGCCGCGGGTCAGGATCATCGCGTAGAGAAACGGACCGAAGCTCGTCCCGCGGCGCCCGTTGACGGCGACGATCGGTGTCCCGTCCGAGTCGAACTGCGACGCGGCCGCGAGGTCCTGCTGGAGCGCCGCCTGCGTCGATGGAGCGGCCATGCAGGCCGCGAGCTTCTCGGGGGCCATGAAGGGCGACGCGATCGCCAGCACCGCGTTGCGGGTCAGACCCTCCTGCCGGGCGAAGAGCGCCGCCGCGAACTCGGGCTCCTTGCCCGACGGCTCCACGCAGATGCGGGCCGCAGCCGCCACGCACCGCACGTCGTCGCCCTTCCCGCCCTCGAAGGCCGGGTTGCAACGCCCGTCGAGAGGATACTGCCGCGCGTCGACGCTGAAGCTCCCCGGGTCCGAGTGTTCGCGCAGCGTCTGCAGCGTCTCCTGCAGTCCCGCACAGTGCTCGCAGAGAATGTCGGTGAACTCCGTGATCCGGATGGGGGCCGCCGTGGAGCCCACCAGAGCGCGCGGCGCCGGGAGCATCACCGGCGGGGACTGTCGGTAGATCGCCAGCGAATCGGCGAGCATCTGGCGGCCCGCCGGATCGAGGGTCGCAACCAGATCCGCGAGCTTCCGGTCCTTCGCCGGGTCGCCGGTCCCGACCGCCGCCGGTGCTTCGGCGGCTGCTCCGGCGGTGAGCTCCGCCGCCTGCGCAACGGCGCGCCGGCCCGCCTCTCCGCTCGTCCTCGGCGTGCGAAGTCCCGGGTAAAGCAGAAGAGCGAAGGCCGCGGCCAGGCAGCCGAGCGCGAGGGCCCAACCGCGGCCGGCCTCGGGCAGTCCCGCCCTGCGCCATTGCAGAAGCGCGATCGCCGCGTAGGCGCCCACGATCAGGTAGATCCCGATGCAACCGATGCAGATCGTGCCGGCGGCGGCACTCACGGCGAGAAGAACGGCGACGGCCAGAAGGCCCGCGGCCGCCGTCAGCCGAACGGCGGTGACCAGCGCCCCCGGTTGCTCCCCCGACGCCAGTCGCGCCAGTCCGGACAGGGCGAGGACGAACGCGGCCAGGCTCCATGCGAGGCCCCAGCCGGAAACCGGCAGGCCGCTCAGCCGATGGACCCCGGATGCGAGCGCCCCGTTCCAGAGCGCGGTGCAGTCGAATTTTCCGCCGAAGCCGCAGAACGAGCCGCCGCCCGCGCGGGAGACGACGAGCTCCGCCCAAAGGAAGAGCGACCAGAGCGCGGACAGCGCCCCGAGGGCCGTCAGCTTCACCCAGGCCCGCGGGGCGAGGGGCCCGGTCCGCTCGGATGTCTTATTCACGCCCGAATCTTGACACGGCCGGCGGCGGGATTTCCGGCCGCCTCTTCCACGCCACGTACGGGCGGGCCAGCAGGCGGAGGGCCGAGAGCTTCGTCTCGTAGACCCGGGACCCGAGCGTCGGCCGGACGAGGCCGGCGGCTTCTTCGGGCTGGACGACGAGTGATACTTCGATCGGCAGGATCCCGATCGGCAGACCCGCGTCGCGGCATGCCTCGTAGAGGTGGGCGAACACTTCCCTCATCGCGCCGGGGTCGGGCGGCTCCTCGTGCTCGAGCTCGCTGCCGACCGTCGGCCGGAAGATGCAGACGGTGGGAAACGCGCCGGCTTCGACGATGCGGTCGATTCCGCGCATCGTCGCCTGGACCGGCTCGAGTCCCGCGATGATCTCCCCCGAGACCCTCCCCCGCCCGAGCTTTTTCGCCGTGTACTCCATGGCGTCGAAGAAGCCCTCCTGGCCGACCGACCGCGCCTTTCCCGGACAGATCAGCTTGAACCACATCGGGTTTTCGAGCTCGTAGCAGAACGAGAAGTGGTCGGTGCCGGCCTCGATCAGGGCGTCGTACTCTGAGAACTTATTCCGCGGGACCGGGTGGGCCTGGACGCCGATGAATCCGCCGACCTCCGCCCGGAGCGCCCGGACGTACGGCTCGCATTGCCGGAGGCCGTGAATCGGTTCGAGGCGGTCGACCTCCTCGAAGTGGTACCCGGTGTTCAGGTGCGTGAAGACGGAGCCCGACTCGTCCCGGGCGGCGCGAGCGACCTCGACGACGTCCTCGACTTTCTTGCGTGCCTGCTCGTTGACACCGACGTTCTTTCCGGTCGTGCAGAACTTGCAGGCCTCGTTTCGGGCCCAGTAGAGGCAGGCATTCGAGACGTACACGCCGAGGTAGTTGCCCTGCAGAACCCCGATGCGGTTCATCGGAATGCCGGACGAGGTCGAACGGCCGTACCAGGCGGGCTCCTTCGGGATCACGACCGGATAGGAATCGTGGGTCCGCCCGTCGACGACGCAATAACCGGCGCCGTCCTTGACGAGCTCGAACGGAGACGTCCAGGCGAACGCCTCGACGACCGGCACGTTGACCCAGATCGCCTTGCGGGCTCCGGGAATGACGAGCTCCAGGCCCGAACCCAGTCCCGCGCGGGTCCGTGAGATCCGCCGCCCATCCTCGGCGACGGTGGTGTCGTCGGGCAGCCGCATGCCACGGCAGAAGAGCTCGATTTCGAGTTCGACGGGCGACAACACCAGGCCCACCCTACGCGCCCGCCGAACGGCGCGCCATGATGCAAATCATCCAGACGGCTCGAGCCCCGACCGGCGCGCGAATCGCAAAAATCGGTGAAATCGAGCGTCTGTATGACAGCCGTCATAAACGCGTCCGACCCGAAGCGGGATCTTTCGGTCGAGAACGATGAGCAAACGCATCCGGCCGACCCGCCCCCCCGCCGCGCCCGAGTTCCTCTCGACAGGCGACGTGGCCCGCCTCTTCGGCGTTTCGCCTTCCGCCGTCACCCGCTGGGCGCGCACCGGCGTCCTCAAGGCGGTCCGGACGCCGGGAGGCCACTACCGGTATCGCGCGAGCGCCATACGCCGGGCCGCAGTCGAGATCCCGGACGAGCTCCTGCGGCTGGACTGACGCCATGCCGATCGCGACCCGCCTTCCCGATCTCGACCACTGGAAAGCCCAGGTCAAGTGCCAGGCGGGCTGCCCCGTCTCGACCGACGCCGGGCGTTACGTCCAGCTGATCGCCGAGGGCCGCGACGAAGACGCCTACCTCGTGGCCCGCGCGCCGAACCCGTTCGCCTCCGTGTGCGGCCGAGTGTGCGCGGCTCCGTGCGAGGACGCCTGCAGGCGCGGGGCCATCGACGCCCCGATCTCGATCCGCGCCCTGAAGCGCTTCGTCACCGAGAAGTACGGCGTCGAGTCGATCCGACCCTCCACGCAGGACGTCCTGCGCGACGCGCTCGTCACCGAGGGCAACCGCTACGCCGGCCATCTGCCGGTGCACCCGATCGCGCGGGGCGACACGGCGCCCGCCCCCCGAGAGACGAAAGCGAAGGTGGCCGTCATCGGCGCGGGCCCCGCCGGCCTCTCCGCCGCGCACGATCTCGCGCTCCTCGGCTACGCCGTCACCGTCTTCGAAGCCTCGGAGGAGCCGGGCGGGATGATGCGCTTCGGCATCCCGGAGTACCGCCTTCCCCGCACGCTCATCCGCGCCGAGATCGACAAGATCCTCTCGCTCGGAGTGACCCTGAAGCTGCGCTCGCCGCTCTCGAGCGAAATCGGCCTCGCGGCTTTGAAGCGCGAGGGCTTCCAGTCCGTCTTCCTCTCGGTCGGCGTCTCGCGGGGCCGCGACCTCCAGGTCCCCGGCGTCGAGAAGGACGGCGTCGTCAAGGCCGTCGACTACCTCCTCAACGTCAACCGCGGATTCCGGATGGACCTCGGCCGGCGCGTCGTCGTCATCGGCGGCGGCTTCGTCGCCTTCGACGCCGCCCGCACCGCAGTGCGTCTCGGGCGCGAGGCGGACGTCGACCGCCTCGAGGCGGAAGCCGACGAGAGCGCCCGCATGAAGGAGGCTCTCGACTCGGCGCGGGCGGCGCTGCGGGGCGGCGCGGCCGAAGTCACCATCGTCTCGCTGGAGAGCTTCGAGGAGATGCCCGTGCTCCGCACCACACAGGGGCACGAGGAGTTCGAGGAGGCGAAGAAGGAGGGCGTCGTCTTCGTCCCGCGCCGCGGGCCGAGCCGGTTCCTCGGCGGCGACCGGCTCGAGGCCGTGGAGCTCAAGCGCGTCGTCTCGGTCTTCGACGAGAACGGCCGGTTCGCTCCGCGCTACGACGAGGGAGACTTGATCTCCCTTCCCGCCGACGCCTGCGTCCTGGCCATCGGCCAGCAGCCCGACCTCTCGTTCGTCCGGCCCGAGGATGCGATCGCGCTGACGCCCTCGGGAACGATCCGGGTCGATCCGGCGACGCTCGCCACGTCGGCCCCCGGCATCTTCGCCGGGGGCGACGTCGCCTTCGGCCCGCGCAACCTGATCGAGGCCGTCGCCAACGGCAAGCGGGCTGCCCGCTCGATCCACGAGCACCTCTCGCGCGAGGCGCCTCGGCTCGAGGCGCGGCTGGAGATCGAGAAAATCCCGACCGCCAGCTACCGGATGATCGCCGGCTTCGAGGTCTTCGACCGCGAGGCGCCCGCCACGCTCGACATCGGCCGGCGCACGGGCATCGCCGAGGTCGAGACGGGCTACGCCGAAGCCGCGGCTCGCCGCCAGGCCGCGCGCTGTCTCGTGTGTCACGTCCAGACGATCTACGACCCGGAGAAGTGCGTCCTCTGCAACCGGTGCGTGGACGTCTGCCCCGAGTATTGCCTCTCGATCGTCCCCTTCGCGGAGCTCGAGCTGCCGCCCGAGGAGCGAGCCGCGCTCGCGGCCCGGGCCGAGGGGAACGGGCTGCCGCTCTCGGCCATGGTCAAGGACGACGAGCGCTGCATCCGGTGCGGCCTCTGCGCCACCCGCTGCCCGACCGACGCGATGACGATGGAGCGCTTTTCGATCACGGAGCGATTCCGGTGAAGGAGCCGAAGATGACCTCGACCAAAGACCGCCGGGAGTTTCTCTTGAAGATCGGCATCGGGAGCGGGATCGCCGCCCTCGGCGCGCAGACCGTCGCGTCGATGCGGTCGCTGGTGCCGAACGTTTCCTACGACTCCCCCACCACCGTGAAGATCGGGGCGCCCAACGACTTCCCGGACGGCCTCCAGTTCCTTCCCGACCAGCGCCTCTACGTCTTCCGCGAGGGCCGGACCTTCTACGCCATCTCGGCCGTCTGCACGCACCTGGGTTGCACCGTCCGCGCGGAGGCCCTCGCGAAGATCGAGATGACCACGGTGGACGGAAAGCCGCTCCGGTTGACCCACCGGTTTCTCTGCCCCTGCCACGGCTCGAAATACAACGGCGACGGGACGAACGTCTCCGGACCCGCCCCCAGGCCCCTGACCTGGTTCCACCTGTCCGTCGCCCCGGAGGACGGCCAGCTCGTCGTCGACCTCGCCCGCCCGGTCGACCGCGATTTCCGCCTGACCGTGGCCTGAAGGAGACCGCATGAGCGCCAAGCCCGAAAAACCGCAGCCCCCCGCCGCCCCCGGCGTGCACCCGAGGCGCGGGTGGAGTTTCCGCCCCGCCTCCGACCGGCAGGCCGGCGACGCCATCGTGTCGAACTTCATGTTGCACTGGTTTCCCGCCAAGAGCTTCAAGGCGTCGCTTTCGTGGAGCTACTCCTTCTGGCTCGGCACGGTTTCCGCGGCGCTCCTGTTCCTGCTCATCCTCTCGGGGCTGCCGCTGCTCTTCCTCTACATCCCCTCGGTCGAGCGCGCCTACGCCTCGGTCAAGGACATCGAGTACGTCATCACCTTCGGCTCCTGGATCCGCGCGGTCCACCGGATCTCCGCGCACCTGATGGTGGCCGCCGTCTTCCTTCACCTCGTTCGCGTCTTCCTGACCGGGGCCTACAAGAACGGCGTCGGCCAGGGTCAGAAGCGCGAGTGGAACTGGGTCATCGGCGTCGCGATGCTGCTCCTGACGCTCTTCCTTTCCTTCACCGGTTACCTCCTGCCCTGGGACCAGCTCGCGTACTGGGCAGTCACCGTCGGCACCAACATCGCCTCCTCCGTGCCCTTCGTCGGGCCGACGGCCCGCGAGCTCCTGATCGGCGGACGCACGATCGAACAGGCGACGCTCATCCGGTTCTACGTCCTCCACGTCCTCTTCCTGCCGATGCTGATCGGCGTTCTCTTCGGCTACCACATGTGGCGCGTCAGGAAGGACGGCGGGCTCGCCCGGGCCGACGGCGCCCGGCTGGCGGAATCGAAGGTCGATGCGCCCCCCTCGAAGTCCAAGACCTACACGCTCCTCGGCATTGCCCGGGGGACCTCGCCGCATGTGAAGGCCTCGACGCTCGAGGCTCCCGGAACGACCGTCAACTCGGTTCCCGACCTGACGCGGCGCATCGCGATCGTGATCCTCGGAACGATCGCTATCGTCGGGATCCTCTCGGTCTTCGTCCGCTCGCCGCTCGAGGAGCCGGCCAACCCGCTGATCACCCCGAACCCGGCTAAGGCGCCCTGGTACTTCCTCTGGCTGCAGGAAATCGTCACCGACACGACCGTCCACATCGGCTCCTTCACCATCAACGGCGCGTTTCTCGGAGGCGTGCTTCTGCCCGGCGCGCTGCTCGCCCTGATGACTGCTGTGGCCGTGGCTCGACCGGAGCCCCGCCGGCGCCGCGGGCGCCTGGTTCGCGGGCAGCCGCCGCCGGCAGAACCTCGTATTCCTCGTTCTCGTCGCGGCCGTGCTCGCGCTGACGGTGATCGGCACGTTCCTGCGCGGCCCCTACTGGCACTTCTACTGGCCCTGGCAGCCGTGGCCCGAGCTGCCCTCGAGGATCTGACATGGAACAGCGAACCGATTCCCCCTATCCGAAGAAAGACCGGCCGATCCTCGCGATCATCGGCGTCCTGCTCGTCGTCTCGACGGTCCTCTTCGCCTGGAGCGATCGCAAACACGACTGGCGGTACTACCAGTACGCCTTCCGCGCGCAGGTCACGGAGAAGCTCGGGGCCGAGAAGGCCGCGACGATCCCCTCGGGAGTCCAGCAGATCTGGGTCTCGGAGATGCGTCGCGCCGACCGCTGCATCACCTGCCACCAGGCGATGCTCTGGAAGGGCTTCGAGAGTGCCGAGAACCCGTTCAAGACGCACCCCGCGGAGCCGCTCAAAGGCCACCCGATCGAGAAGTACGGCTGCACGTCGTGCCACGGCGGGCAGGGCTGGGCGATCGACGCGGCGGCCGCCCACGGGCCCGTCGAGCACTGGGAGGAGCCGCTGCTCGGCTCGCAGCTCGGCGAGGCCTACACGCTCTCCGCCAACAAGGCCGCGCTCATGCAGATGAACTGCAACGTCTGCCACCGGTTCGACCGCGAGACCAAAGGCGCCGACGAGATCAACCTCGCGAAGAAGCTGGTGATCGAGAAGGGCTGCCGCGCCTGCCACGTCATCAACAGCCGCGGCGGAACGATCGGCCCCGACCTGACGTGGGTCGGCGACAAGGCGCCCGAGCAGTACGAGTACGGCCGCCTCTCGGGCCAGATGAGCGCCTACGCCTGGCACGTCGCCCACTTCAAGGACCCCCGCGCCCTGGTGCCGGAGACGGTGATGCCGAACTTCCATTTCACCACGCGCGACGCCCAGGCCCTGGCGATGCTGGCGCTCTCCTGGCGCCGGGCGCCCATCCCCGCCGACTACCGGCCGGGGCTCCCCCGCACCGACCCGCAGACGCCCGAGGAGATCGCCGAGGAGCAGCGCATGAAGACCGGGCCGGGCGCCTGGTTCGTGAAGACCGGCTGCTTCGTCTGCCACTCGATCCAGGCCCTGGGCGTCAAGAGCCCGGCGCAGATCGGCCCGGACCTCTCGACCGCGGTCGAGGACACGCAGGCGCGGTTCGGCCGGACGGTCGACGACTTCCTGCGCGAGCCGACGGGGACGATGGCCGTCGTGCTCTCGCGCCAGATCGTGCTGACACCCGAGGAGAAGGAGATCGCCGTGCAGAAGCTCCGCGAGGCGTTCGCGGAATACCAGAAGCAGAAGGCCGCGGGAGGCAAGCCCGAGGCCGGAGGGCATTGAGAAAGTGAAGAGCGGAGTTGCAGCCGGAAAAGAAAGCGAGAAGGAGAGGACGATGAGTAGAGGAAAGAAGAACTGGGTCACCTGGAGCGCGGTCGCGGCCTTCGCGATCGTCACCGCGCTCGCCGGCCGCTGCGCGCCGAGCGCGCCCAAGGCCGGGTCGAAGAAGGGCGCCCCCGCCGGCTCGTCCGACCTGGCGGTCGCCGCGCAGAAGGTCTACGTCCCGCCCGGAGACCTCGACGAGTACTACATGTTCGCCTCGGGCGGGCACTCGGGCCAGATCTACGTCTACGGGATCCCGTCGATGCGGCACCTCTCGACGATCCCGGTCTACACGCCCTACCCCGCCACCGGCTACGGCTTCGACGACGAGTCGAAGGCGATGCTCGGCGGCCTGACGTGGGGCGACGTCCACCATCCGTCCCTCTCCGAGACCGCCGGCGACTACGACGGCCGCTGGCTCTTCGTCAACGACATGAACGGCCGGGTCGCCCGTGTCGACCTGCGCGACTTCAAGACGAAGCAGATCTTCGGACCCATGCCGAACATCTCGGGCAACCACGGCTCGGCCTTCGTCACGCCCAACACCGAGTACTCGGTTCTCGCATCCCGATTCTCGATCCCGATCCCCAAGGGCACGACGGCGCCCATCGACAAGTACGCCACGGAGTACAAGGGCGTCATCGCCGCCGTGAAGATCGACCCGAAGACCGGCGAGATGACCCAGGGCTTCCAGATCCTGATGCCGCCCTTCGACTACGACCTCGGCGACGCCGGCAAGAAGGTCTCGGACGGCTGGATGTTCTTCACCTGCTACAACTCGGAGCGCGCGACCGGCAAGCTCGAGGTCACGTCGACCCAGCGCGACCGCGACTACATCGCCGCCATCGACTGGAAGGCGGCCGAGAAGGCCATCGCCGAGGGCAAGGGCGACATGATCGGCGGAGTCAAGGTCCTCGATCCGAAAAAGGTCCCGGGCATCGTGTTCCTGCTGCCCTGCGGCAAGTCGCCGCACGGCGTCGACGTCTCGCCCGACGGCAAGTACATCATCGGCTCCGGCAAGCTCCAGGGCGTCACGACCGCCTTCAACTTCGAGAAGGTCCAGACGGCGATCCGCAACAAGGACTTCACCGGGGACGAGGACGGGATCCCGGTCCTCAAGTACGAGTCGATCAAAGACGCCGAGGTCCCGGTGGGCCTGGGCCCGCTCCACACGCAGTTCGGCCCGAACGGCGAGTGCTACACCTCGCTCTTCGTCGACAGCGCCATCGCCAAGTGGAAGCTCGGCACCTGGGAAGTCATCGACAAGGTCCCCATGTCCTACTCGATCGGCCACCTGACGGCGGCCGAGGGCGACACTGTTTCACCCGACGGCAAGTATCTCGTCGGCCTCAACAAGCTCTCGCACGGCCGGCATCTCTCGGTCGGACCGTCGCAGCCCGAGTCCTCGCAGCTGGTGGACATCTCGGAAGAGAAGATGAAGATCCTCTACGACGCCTTCACCGAGCCTGAGCCGCACTACGCCCAGATCATCAAGGCCGACAAGATTAAGCCCATCGAGGTCTACCCGAAGGACGAGAACAAGAACCCGCTCGCGACCTGGGACGTCAAGGACGCCGTCGTCACGCGCAAGGGCACCGACGTTCTGGCGAGGGTCGTCATGGTCCGCTCGACCATCACCCCCACGGCAATCGAAGTCGAACAGGGCGACACGGTCAAGGTGGTCATGACCAACATCGAGCAGACGACCGACGAGCTCCACGGGTTCGGCCTTCTCGACTACAACATCAACGTCGTCGTCGACCCCGGCGAGACCAAGACCGTGACGTTCAAGGCGGACAAGCCCGGCGTCTTCCCCTACTACTGCACCAACTTCTGCTCCGCGCTCCACCAGGAGATGCAGGGCTACCTCATCGTCAAGCCGAAGAAAGGCTGATCCCACCGGAGAACCGGGTGGCGGCGAGGGCCGCCGCCCGGGTCTCACAGGAGTACCCCATGAAGGCCATCCTCGAAAGGAGCAACCGGGCGCTCGAACTGCCGCTGGACATGCTCCCGCGGCTGCTGCTCCTGGTGGCCGCGCTGCTCCTGCTCCCAACCTACCTGATGCCTCTCTGGAAACTGACCATGTTCGCTCCGCAATACCCGGAGGGCCTGCGCCTGGACATCCACAGCTACAAGCTCGAGGGCGGCAACGGCGGCCAGGACGTGAAAGAGATCAACATTCTCAATCACTACATCGGCATGAAGGACCTGACCACGGCCGACTTCACGGAGTTCAAGTGGATGCCGTTCATCATCGGCATGCTGGCCTTGCTCTTCCTGCGGGCCCTGTTTCACGGGAGAATCGGTGATCTGATCGACGTGGCCGTGCTGTACCTGTACTTCGGCCTCTTCTCGCTGTGGTCCTTCGGCTACAAGCTCTACTCGTACGGCCACAATCTGGCTCCCACGGCCTCCGTCAAGGTCGACCCGTTCATGCCCCCGCTCTTCGGCCACAAGAAGCTGGCCAACTTCGAGGTCTACTCGTACCCCGCGGCCGCTTCCTACGCCCTGGCCGCCGTCGCCGTGGTCCTCCTCGCCGCCCTCGTGCTCGCGCGGCGCGAGGCCACCCGCGAGGAGCGCGTAGATGCCCGGACGGCCGGATGATCCTCCCCGCCGCCGCCCTTCTGCTCGCCCTCGCCGGTGAGGAGATGGCCTCCGCCGAAGCGGCCGGGATCGAGGGCCGGCCGTCGGCGCAGGCGCTCTCTCCGTTGCAGACGCGGGTCGACGCCGCGCCCGAAGGGTCCGTCGTCGAGGTGGGGCCCGGCACTTACCGCGGCGATCTCTACGTCGACCGCCGCGTGACCGTGACCGGCCGCGGGCGCCCGCGGCTCCTGGGCTCGGGCACGGGAAGCGTCGTCCGCATCCGCGCGGCCGGCGTCGTGCTCGACGGCTTCGACATCGACGGCGGGGGCGGCGGCGACCTCGGCCGCGACTCTTCCGGCATCCACGTCGCGGCGAAGAACGTGACGATCCGGGATTGCCGTGTCTCGAACGCGCTCTTCGGGGTGTACCTGCGCGAGGCCGACGGTTCCTCGGTCGAGCGCACGTCGATCCGGGGGATCCCCGGCAAGGACCCCGGCGAAAAGGGCTCCGGCATCCACGTGTGGAACACGAACGGATTCCGGCTCGTCGGCAACACGATCGAAGACGTGCGCGACGGCTTCTACATCCAGTCTTCCTCGCACGGCGTCATCCGGGGCAACACGGCGCGCGACCTGCGGTACGGCCTGCACTACATGTTCACGGACGACAACCTCTTCGAGGACAACACTTTCGAGAACGGCGCCGCCGGGACCGCGATCATGTACTCGAAGCGAATCGTCTTTCGGCGCAACCGCTTTCTGCACAACCGCGGCTTCGCCTCCGTCGGGCTTCTGTTCAAGTCGTGCGAGGACGTGACGGCCGAGTCGAACCTCATCGCCGACAACGCGCGCGGGATCTTCCTGGAGGGCTCGTACCGGAATCTCTTCCGGGGCAACGTGATCGCCGAATCCGACGTCGCGATCGTCCTGTACGACTCGTGCGCGGAGAACCGGTTCGTCGACAACCTCTTCGTCGCCAACATGACACCGTTGTCCCTGGTCGGTCGGCGGACGGACACGAACTTCGACGGCAACTACTGGTCGGGCAACGACGAGCCCGATCTCGACGGCGACCTGCGGAGCGACCGTCCTTACCGCCTGTCGTCCGTCTTCGACCACTTCCGCGGCAACCTGACCGCGGCGGACCTCTTCACCTCGAGCCTCGCGGCTTCGGCGCTGTCGGCCGCCGAACGGGCGTTTCCCGTACTCGAAGCCGTGGCCGTGGAGGACCGATCGCCGCTGGCGCGCCCGCCTGCGCTTGCCGGCGGTCCCCCGTCCGCCCGCGCCCGATCGCGGCCGAAATGCCGGCGCGCTGGCGGCCTGCGCGGCGGCGGTGGCCCTCGGATGCGCCGCGGTCTGGAGCGGCCGCCGATGATCCGGTTTCGTCGGCTTCTCGAAGACCTTCGGCCCGCATCGCGCGGTCGACGGGCTGACCTTCGCCGTCGAGGCCGGCGAGGCCGTCGCGCTGCTCGGCCCCAACGGCTCGGGAAAGACGACGACGCTCAAGGCGGCCGCCGGGCTGATTCGCCCGTCGGCCGGGGAAGTCCTGGTCGGCGAACCGGGGCGCTCGCCTCAGCTGCCCGAGGCGCGCCGGGCCGTCTCCTACCTGCCCCAGAAGGTGTCGTTCCCCGACGCCGTCACGGGTCGCGAGGCGGTCGAGTTCTACCGGCGGCTTCGCAACGTCGACGCGGCGAGGGTGGACCAGGCCCTCCGCTTTGCCTCGCTCAACGGCGCGTCGGCCCGGCTCATCTCGACCTACTCCGGAGGCATGCTCCAGCGACTGGGCCTGGCCGTCGCGGTCCTCCCGGAGAGCCCGATCCTCCTCCTCGACGAGCCGACGGCGGCCCTCGACCCCGACGGACTCTGCGCCTTCTACGGCCTCGTCGACCGGCGACGGCGCGAGGGCCACACCCTCCTCTTCACGTCGCACCAGCTCGGCGACGTCGAGCGGCTCGCCGACCGCTTTCGTGCTCCTCGTCGAGGGGCGCCTCGCCGCCTCCCTCACGCAGCGGGAGCTCGCGGACCGGCTCTCGCAGCGCGGCGTGCTGCGGCTGCGGCTCGAGCGGCGCGTCCCGGGACTCGTCGAGCGAGCTGCGCGCGATCGCGCCCGGCGGCCGTCTGGGCCGCCGGACGAGCTCGTGATCTCCGGGCCCGGCCGCCGACCGACCCCGGGTGCTCGACCTGGTGCGCGCCGCGGGCGGCGTCAGATTCTGGGTCTGACGGCCGAGGAGGGACGGCTGGACCTCCTCTACCGCGAGCTCGTGGCAGGTCCGCCGTGATGGCCCGATTGCTCGCCGCCCGCTGCTCGATTCGCCGTCGTGCCCTCGGGTGCAACTCCGGCGATGCTCCACCCGCGGCGCTCGACACTCGCAACGAGGCCTGCCGGTTCTGCCGGATGCCGGTCTCCGACCCGCGCCTGGCGGCGCAGCTCGCGGCCCCGGGCGAGGAGCCGGTCGTTCTTCGACGACATCGGCTGCCTGCGGGACTTCCTGCGCGGCCGCCCGGCTCCCGAACGGCGCGCCGTCGCCTACGTGGCCGATCACCGCACGGGCGCCTGGGTTCGCGCGGCGCAGGCGCGTGTACGCGCTCTGCCCCTCGATCGAGACGCCGATGGGCTCGCACCTGATCGCCCACGCCGACGCGGCCTCGCGGCGACGCGGACGCCGCGACTGAAAGACTGTGCGCCGAAGTCCGCCGACGGAGGTCTTCGGAACGGACCTCCCGACGGCCGCAAGAGAGGCGGGTGAGCATGGAAACCAAGGTCCCCCAGTCGATCCAGATCGAGCACGAGGAGCTCCACGAGCAGCTGGCCCGGGCCATGAAGGCGGGCGGAAGGACCGGCGAGGCCGCCCGCGCGGTCATGAAGGTGCTGCAGCCGCACATGGCGCGGGAGGAGGAGCTCGTGGCGCCCTGCCCTCGCCCTTCTGAAGCCCGCGGCGGAAGGCCAGCTGACCCAGGAGATGGCGGCGCTGCATCGCGCGGGTCGCGCCGCTCAAGGCGGAGCTGCCGCGGATGCTCGCCGAGCACGGGCGGATCGTGGAGGCGCTCCGCGACCTGGTGCGGGCCGCGACCGAGGAGAACCAGCCCGGCTTCGCGAAGCTGGCACAGGTCCTCGTCGCCCACGCGCAGGAAGAGGAGGAAATCCTCTACCCGGCCGCGGTTCTGGTGGCGGAGACTCTGAAGGCGAAGTTCGGAAAGCGTCATGATCCCGCCGGACCGCCTCGTCCGCGGTCCTCGTCTGCGCGCATCAGGAGCTGGTGCTCGCGATGCGGTCCCGGTGGACGCAGATCTTCGCGGCCGTCTTCGCGGCGCTCTCGCTCGCGGTCGCCGGGTCCGGCTACGTCCTGTCGGGGGGCGCCGGCATGCAGGATTTCGCGCGGACCGCGGCCTCGCTCGTGCAGCTCGTCCTGCTGCTGACTCCTCTGACCTCTCTCGTCATCGGCGTCCTGGCGCTCGCTCCGGAACGCGGCTCCGCCGAGCTGCTTTTCTCCCAACCCGTGTCCCGGCGCTCGATTCTCCTCGGGCGGCTGCTCGGACTGTTCGTCGCACTCGCCGCGGCGCAGGCCATCGGGCTCGGTGGCGCCGGCCTCGTCGTCTTCTCGCGCTCCGGCGGAACCGGGATTGCGGGCTACGGCATCCTGTTTCTCGGGGCGCTCGTCCTGACGGCCATCTTCCTCGGACTCGCCGCCCTGCTCGTCGCCGGGGGCGTCGGCCGCCGCGCGAGGTCCCTCGCCCTCGCCCTGATCGTCTGGTTCGGGGCGGTCGTCCTGTTCGACGTCGCCGCCCTCGGAGTCGCCTCCCTCCTCGGCTCGCGGGCCGCCTCCCGCGTCCTGATCGCCGCCGTCCTCGTCAATCCGGTCGATGCGTTCCGCACGGGCGCGCTCCTCGCCATCCAGGGGACGACCGCCTTCGGCGGTGCGTCCCTGGCGCTGCTTCGATTCACCCGCGGGCCGGCCGGGGCAGCGGCCGCACTGGCTCTGTCCGGCGCCCTGTGGCTGGTGATCCCCGCCGCGCTTGCGGCGCGGCGCCTCGAGCGCGCCGACCTCTGAGGCCTAGATGCGCTCTTCCCGGCGGGTGGCGTAGAGGATCTGCCCGGCGAGCAGCAGGAGCCCGACGTCGCGCAGGATGACGAGCTTCATGTCGTTCAAGCGCTCGGCGTCGGTCTTCTGGACCGTCGACGTTCCGAAGCAGCCGCAGTCGACCGGCTTTCCCCGCGCGAGGTTGATCGCGAGTGCCACGATGAAGACCACCAGCAGGATGCCGAGGATGCGCGCGCCGGTCCGCTTCGCGATGCCGAAGAAGAGGGCCAGGCCCGTGACGACCTCGAGCCACGGAAGGACGAGGGCCATCGCGTTGACCGCGGGCCCCGGCACGATGCCGAAGTTGTGGATCTCGTGCGCGAAGCCCGGGGGATCCAGGATCTTGGCGCAGCCGGCGACGACGAAGAACGCGGCCAGGACGAACTGGACGCGGATCGTCAGCCAGGGCGAGGCGAGGCCTCCGCTCAAGGCTCGGACCCCTTGGTCACCGGCAGGCCGCGGCTGACCCAGTCCGGATACCCATCCTTGTAGACCAGGACGTTGTCGAAGCCGACGAGATAGAGCTTTTCCGAAAGCATGTGCGAGTCTTCGCAGTTGCCCCCGCTGCAGTAGACGACGATCGGCGCGCTCTGGTCCGTCCCCTCCGCGAAGAAGGCCTTGACCTTCTCGTCGATGTCGGCCTCCCAGACCGAGAAGGGGCGGGCTCCGGCGATATGGCCGTCCCGATAGACGCTCGTGCGCCGGGCGTCGAGAAAGGGCACGGTCTTTCGGCCGTAGAGCTCGGCCGTGGCCTCGCCGGAAATCTCCAACCACGCCTTGTCCGGATGCGGCGGGAACGACGTCCCCGAGGCCGAGACGCCGATCGCGG
This sequence comes from uncultured Acidobacteriota bacterium, assembly GCA_963810205.1. GTDB lineage: Bacteria > Acidobacteriota > Thermoanaerobaculia > UBA5066 > Gp7-AA6 > DAHUXD01. Next base: position 8,862 of record CAWEMP010000015.1, on the reverse strand, counting down.
GCGAGGGGGCCGTCGACGGCGCCGGTGTGGGCCTCGCCGTCCGGGCGCCGGGCGCCTGGTAGGAGCCGATCCACTGGAGCTTGCGCTCGGGGCCTGCCACGGCGTTGGCGATCGCCGCCGCGACGATCGCCACGGCAACGAACGCGACCGCTTCGATCCAGAACGGGCGTCGGCTCCTCATCCTCCCGGCATCTTAGCCGAGACCGCGAAACGCCCGCCTACGAACCGTAGCGCTGGATCCGTCGCACGAGGGCGTCCGCGCCGTCGTCCTGGAGCAGTTGATCGACGGCGGGATAGAGAACCTGCTCCTCCTTGACGTTGTGTTCTCCGAGAACGGCATGGAAGCTCGCGCGCAGCGACGCGACCGGCGCGGCCGCGTCGCCGATACCGACCTCGATTTCCTCGAGGAGCCGGAGGATTTCCCGGTGCTCGGCCCGCATCACGGCCGTGGGACCCGCCGTGGCCGGCATGCCCGATCCGGCCTCGAACGCCGGGAAGAGCAGGTCCTCCTCGAAACCGATGTGTCGACGCAATCCGAGAGCGAACTCCGAGTAGAGATCGAAGGCCGCCGCGAGATCTCCCGCCGCCCGCGCGTGGAAGGCGGCCGCCTCGAGGTCGTCGAGGCGATCGTGGTCCCACGACAGCGTCTCGTTGATCCCACGGGCGGCCCGGGAGGCCTCGCTCCGCGCGATCTCGGTACGCCAGATCGGCGGCCCCGACTGCAGGGGCGACCATTCGAACGCCGCGGGCCGCTCGGCCTGCAGCAGGCGAAGCGTCTCGCCGCCGGTATCGGCACCGACGAGGACGAACCTCTCCGCGGGACCGAGCGAGTCGAACCAGGCCAGCGCCTCCGCGGCCGCGTCCTCGGCTGACCGGCCACGGACGTCGAGCGCGCGCTCCGCGGTCACCAGATGCGTCATGGACCCTCCCTCCGGAGCGGCTTGCCGCCGCCGCCGTGGACACGATCGCAGCTCCCCCACCCGGGTCCTATGACCGGGATCATCCGGGCAATGATCCGGGGGCCTGATTCGTTTGCATCTCGCCAGCCGTCCGTGGCTGCCCGACGCTAGCCCCAATGAGTCCCCCGGTTCCGGTGTCCCCGCAGGCGCGTCTGGACGAGCTCGAAGCGAGGATCCGGCGCCTCGAGGAGGCGCTGTTCCCGGCCCGGCCCCTGGCCGCCGACCCGGTTCGAGCCGACCTCTCGGACGAGCCCGCGGCGCCCCTGCTGCCCAGCGTTTCCCGCGCCTCACCTCTGATCCTCGACGTCCTCGCGCAGACTGGCTGGAGCATCCTGACCCTGGCCGGCGCTTTCCTCATCCGCGCGCTGACCGACCGAGGAGCGGTGGCCACGACTCCGGGCGTCGCCGTCGGTCTTGCCTACGCCTTCGGCATCATGGTTCTCGCCGATCGCGCCGCCGCGCGAGGCAACCGGCTGACTGCCGCGTTTCTCGGCTCGACCGGGGCCTTCGTCGCCGACGCCATCGTCGCCGAGACGACGACGCGGTTCGGCATCTTCTCGCCCGCCGCCGGCCTGGCGATTCTCGCCGTGGCGACCGCGATCGTTCTGGCCGTGGGTCGCCGCCACGACCTTCCCGCCCTCGACTGGACGGCCACCCTCGCGGCCTGTGCGACCGGGGTGTTTCTCGCTCTGATGGCCGGCGTCCCGGCGCTCTCCGGACTTCTCCTCCTGGCGCTCGCGGCCGGGACGACCTGGTTCGGCGTGAGTCGCTGGAGCTGGAGGATGCTCGGCTGGCTCCCCACGTTCTGCGCCGCCGCCCTCTCGATCTGGGCGACCTCCGATGCCCTCGCTCCGCCCCCGGCGGCGTCGACTTCGATGGGCGGCGCCCCCCTCGCCATGCTCCTGGCGATGGGCCTCGCGATCCTCTGGCCGGGGAGCGTTCTCCTGCATGCCCTTTCGGGGCGTCTGCAGTTCGGAGGTCTCGCGGTCGTCCAGACGCTTCTGGGCCTCTCCGTGGGCCTCGGCGGGGCCCTGCGGCTCGCGGACGTGCTCGGTGCGGGAGTGGCGGTGACACTGGCGGCGGCCGCCCTCGCGAGCGGAGCCGCGAGCTACCTCTTCGCCTTCCTGCGCGAGCGCGCCGCGGAAGTCCGCCCCAGCCGCATCTACTTCGCCTGGCTCGGCCTCGCGCTGACGGTCATCGGAAGCGGCGTTCTCCTGCCGGCGCCGGCGCCCGCCCTCCTCTGGGCGCTCCTCGGCGTCGCGGCGGTCGTCCTCGGCCGGACGTTCGAGCCGGCGATCCTGCAGCCGCAGGGATCCGTCTTCGCACTCGCCGCAGCCTCCGCCTCGGGTCTTCTCGGAGCTTCGGTGCGGGCCTTCGCGGGCGCGCACGACCGTCTTGCGCTGCCCTCCCCGGCCGCGCTCGTCACCCTCGCCGCGATCACCGCTGTCGCAGTCCTTCTGCTGGTCGAGCGTCCGGCCGCCGGTTCCTTCCCCGCGCTCGTCGCGACCCTTCTGTGCGCGGTCGGCATCGGAGGCGTCGCCGTCGTCGTTCTCGACCGTCCGGCCGAGGCGCTTCTGACCGCGCCGCTCGCCGCCCTGCGGACCGTGATCATCTCCCTTTCGGCGTACCTCCTCGCCCGGCGCTGGCGCTCGACGCGGCGCTCGGAGCTTCGCACCCTGGCGTACTTCGCCCTCGTCGCCGGCGGCCTCAAGCTGCTCTTCGAGGACCTGCCGGGCGGAACGCCGATGACGCTCTTCGTCGCCTTCGTCTTCTACGGGGGAGCGCTCCTGCTGATTCCGCGGCTGATGCGCACGGCCGCGCGGGTGTCGGTCTCCGCGCCCTGAGGCGAGCTCAGCCCGCGTCGTTCCCGAGGCGGCGCTCGAGGACGAAGCGGGGCGCCGGCGCGAATCCCTGGGTCCCGAGGAAACGGCCGAGATCGTGCTCGTCCCATGCGACCTCGGTGCGCAGCCGCTCGATCCCGAGAGCCCGGAGGTTGCGCGTCAGGTCCTCGACGAGGGCCGTGCCGACGCCCCGCCGCGCGTAGCCCGGATCCACGAGGATCGTGTCGAGAACGGCGATCGGCTCGGGCTGCCCGAACTCCCCGTAGTGGAGCGAGCCGAGCACCGCGCCGACGAGAAACCCGTCCATTTCGCAGCCCAGGGAGATCTTCACGTCCGACTCCGCGAGCGCCCGCTTGAGCTTGCCCTCGTACCAGGCCGTGCGGTTGCGACCGGTCAGCGCGTGGTCCATCCGGACCAGCCGCGGCAGGTCTTCGAGCGTGAGCGTGCGGACCTTCAGATCGTCGCGTTCGCCGTCCATGCGGCCCCCTCCATGCCGACCCGCTGCCGGCGGAATGCTCCCCAGATCGCCGCGCCGATGGCGCCCGCGTAGGCCGACATCGGGTGGCGCGCGAGCTCGAGCGGCGCTGCCCCCCGCGCCGCACCCTGCGCGAGGGCGGCCGAGAGCGCAGCCGCGAGCCCGTCGTCGGCCGCGAGACCTCCGCTCAGAAAGACCGTCCCCTCGACGCCGAGCGAGTGGAGCAGCCTCGCGAAGCGTCCCGCCATGCTGTCGTGGATCCCCCGCAGGATGTTGGCGGCCCCGAGACCGCGCGAGACCATGTTGATGACATCCGTCTCGGCGAGCACGGCACAGATCGAGCTGACGGCCTCGGGCTTCTCCGCCGTCTGTGAGAGCGATCCGATGTCCGACTGCGCGACGCCCAGATACCGCGCGATGTTCTCGAGAAACTGGCCCGACCCCGAGGCGCACTGACTCGTCATCTTGTAGCCGAGCACCTTGCCGCGCGAGTCCATCGCGACGGCGCGGGCGTGGAGGGCGCCGACGTCGAGGACGGCCCGCGCCCCGGGAGAGAGAAACAGCGCACCGCGGGCGTGAGTCGTCATGCCGTAGAAGTGGCCCGTCGCGATGGGCGTCTCCTCCCCCTCGCCGGTCGACGCGACGTAGTCGAGCTCATGGACGCCCGCGGCCCCGACCGCCGCGTCGAAGGCCTCGGCGATCACTTCCGCGACGTTGCGCCGGCGCACGCGCGCGACGGCGTGGCCGAGCACCCGGTCCTCCCCCTCGCCGACCCGCAGGATCGCCGCCTTGACGGCGCTCGAACCGACGTCGATCCCGGCCGTGACGCTCATGCCGCCGCACCGCGAAGCGCGAAGTGCGCCGCGCCGAGGGCTCCCGTGTAGATGCTGTCGGCGGAGATGTTGATCCGGCGCTCGCCGTAATTCTCGGAGATGAGCCCCGTGAGGGCCTGCACCGCGGCGGGGTTGCGCGCCACGCCGCCGGTGAAGGTGAACTCGTTCTCGATGCCGCCCGAGCGCGCCAGCAGGCTCAGCGCCCGCAGGATCACGGCGCGGTGGAGGCCGGCGAGAATGTCCTCGCGTTTCTCCCCGAGCGAGAGCCGCTCGCGCAGCTCCGCCCCGGCGAAGACCGTGCAGGTCGAGCTGATCCGGACCGGCCGGCGGCTCTCGAGCGCCAGGGGGCCGAGCTCGTGGAGACCCATGTTCATCTCGTCGGCGATGTACCCGAGGTAGCGTCCGCAGCCCGCGGCGCAGCGATCGTTCATCTGGAAGCTCGTCACGATCCCGGCGCCGTCGACCTGGATCGCCTTGGTGTCCTGCCCGCCGATGTCGAGGACGGTCCGCGTGGCCGGAAAGAGCACGTGGGCGCCGAGCCCGTGGCAGAGGATCTCGGACCGGATCTGCTCTTTCGGGAACGGAAGCCGCGCGCGCCCGTAGCCCGTGCCGACCGTCGCCGCGACCGCGAGGTCCGCCGTCACCGCCGCCTCGACGGCGGCGCGCACCCCCGGCGCTTCGCCCACGCGCTCGAGGGCCTGGCCGATGTGCTCGCGGAACCCCAGCTCGAGCGGTTCGTTCTCGACGAGGACGATGCACTTGTCGTAGAGCCCGAGCAGCGCGTCGAACGTGACGCCCCGGCCGCTCTCCCGCGCGGCCTCTTCCGAGAGCCGGGCGTAAGCCGAGCCCGCCGCGTCGCGGAAGAAGTCCGAGCGCTCGGAGGGATTCGCTTCGGCGAACCGCGCCTCCTCCTCGGTGCGAAGACGCTCGAAAATGCGGACCACGCAGGCCCGGAGCGCCTCTCTCCGGTCCGGTGGAATGCCCTTCTCGATCTCCTCCCCGATCCGGGTCTCGAGCGACGAGAGCTGCACGAGCATCTGCTCGAGACGGAACGCCCGCAGCAGGCGCGTCAGCGTTCCGGGCCCCGCCGCCTGCTCCACTTCCCGCTGCAGGAGCCGGAAGCGCGCGCTGACGAAGGCCTCGGTCCGGGCGAGCTCCGCCGCCAGGTCGTAGTTCGAGCGGGAGTTCGTGATCCCGCGGCCGAGGACCTCGCCCCGCTCGTCGAGGACGACCGCCTTGGTCGTCGTCGAGCCGAGGTCGATCCCGACGAAGGCCTTCACGCCCCGGCCCCCGCGGCCGCGCCCGCCCGGCGCGCATCGAGCATCTGGAAGTAGCTCTCCATCCGGTTCCTGAGGTTGGCGGCCGAGAAGTACCGCGGGTCCACGAGGTCCGACTCGATGAACGCCCCCGGCAGCCCCGTGCGGCGCTCGACTTCCCGCAGCATCATCAGCTGACCCGCCGAGAAGGAGTTGCAGGACTTGACCGAGTGGACGAGGAACCCGTCCGCGCCGTAGTCCTCGGCGTACTGCGCGAGCATGTCGACGCGCGACGGCAGGTTGCGGTTCGTGTAGCAGCCGCTGCAGTAGTCCGCGAGCGTGCCCAGGGGGTCGGAGGGATCGTGGCGGAAGCCGAGGTCGTAGGTCCCGCCCACCTTCGAGTAGGTGGACGCCACCACGACCGCGCCCTCGTCGGCGAAGAGCTTCCAGAACTCGCGGAAGTGCGTCCAGTTGGGAGGCCCCTCGACGACGAGGCGGTGCTTCTGGCGGTCGAGACGGCCGGAGGGAGTCGTCGGCCCCTCGCCGCGGGCCGCGCGCTCCTCGACCTCCTGGCGGAGCGCCCGGTAGTACGCGCCCCCCTCCTCGGTCCCGCGGAAGGCCGAGAAGATGGGGCCGACGTAGTAGACCGCGCCGAAGTAGGCGTCGATCGGGCTCGGCGTCTTCTTTGCGGACTCGAGAACGGCGACGAGGTCGTCCTCCGCGGCCGCGCTGCGGCTGAGGTTCTCGCGCAGCCGGTCCTCGTCGTAGCGGCGGCCGGTGGCCTTCTCGAGCGCCGGCACGAGGGTCTCGCGGATCTGGCGCTCGACGTAAGTGCGCATCGCGGGCGACTGCGTCCCGTCGCCCTGGTACGGAATCTGGAGGAACACGGTCGGGCACTGGTAGGCCTCGCGCAGCAGCTCGAACCACTTCATGAACGTGTAACAGCCGGTGTAGGACAGGAGGAGCAGGTCCGGCTTCGGCAGCCGCGTTCCCGTCGGGCTGACGTTGCCGGCCTTCAGCATCCCGACGTCGCACTTCACGTACGAGCAGACGTCCTCGGAGTGGCCGGCCTTCTCGGCCGCGGCGATGTAGCCCCCACTCTTGCCCCGCATGGCCGACTGCAGCGCGTTGATCTCGGGCAGCACCGGCAGCGCGTCGAAGGAGCGGATGAGCTCCGTCAGGTTCCCCGGCACGAAGGTGTAGACGACCGGCTCGCCCGTCTCGGGCGCGGCCTCGAGGCGGCGGTAGTGCTCCGCCAGCATCTCCTTCTGGAGGAGCATCGAGCGGTCCTTGTCGGTCTCGGCCATCTCAGGCACCTCCCCACAGCTTGATCGCGTCGGCGAAGGTGCCGGCCTGCTCGCGGAATTGCTGGAACTGGCCGGTGTTCTCGGCGAACTGGAACGCGATGCACGGGATCCCGGCCTCCTCGGCCCCCGCCCGCAGCATCGGCCGGTCGAGCAGCGCCGGATCGCAGAAGCTCGCCGACGCGAAGATGACGCCGTCGGCCCGCGCCGCCGCCACGCGCTCGGCGAGCAGCCGCCGCTTCCCGTCCGGATCGGGCTCGTAGAGCGTCGAGTTGCGGACCGAGTGGCGCACGAAGGCCTGCGCGAGGTTCTGGAGCGGGTCGCCCGCGAGCGGGACGTCCTCGTCGATCATCCGGTTGCCGAGGAGAAAGTCGTCGTCCACGATGAAGCAGCCCGCGCGCTCGATCGTCTTGACGAGGCCGAGCGGCGGCTGCTCGCAGAAGGCGCCCACGACGACGACCCGGGCCCGGTCGCGCACGCGGCCCGGCTCCGCCTCGACCGCCGCGAGATACGCCCGCACCCGGTCGAGGAAATCTTCGAGGGGCACGAGCTCTCCCGCGCGCATCAGCACGTACAGCTCCTCGGTCGGCACGTTCCAGGGCGCGTCCCGCCGCGCCTGGTAGAGACGCCGGATGAGGTTGCGGGCGGCGTTGTAGGCGCCGATCGCCTCGCGCAGCGACTCGTCCGTCGCGGGCGCGCCTGACACCTCGCCGAGATCGCGGCGCAGGACCTCGAGCTCTTCTCGCCAGAACTCCGCCTGGATCGCGGGCTCGCCTCCCTGCGGCAGGTCGAGGTAGCGCACGTACAGGTTCGGGTACAGGAGCTTCCAGACTCCCGAGAGGTTGCGGATGACGTCGCAGGTCGCCGGGAAGAGGACGGCCGACAGAAAGTCGAGCCGCCCGGACTGCGCCAGCTCGACGACGGACCGCGGCAGGTGGCAGATGTAGGACTGGTAGAACGCGTCCCCGCGGATGATCTCGAGGCGGTCGCCGCCCCCGTGGATGCCGACCGGGAGCATGCCGGAGGCGCGCACGAGCTCGCGCGGCGCGTACACCGGCAGATACCCGGCGGCCTTCCGGCCCGGCCGCTCCGCGATCCAGCCGCGCGCCGCGGAGAACTCCAGGTCCTCGCAGACGCCCGCCGCCCAGTCGACGATCTCGGCGCGCTTCACGTGTGGGACCAGACCGGCGGCCGGCGCTCGAGAAAGGCCGTCAGGCCCTCGACGGGGTCGCGGTGGGACATGAGGTCGTTCAGGTACTGCGCCTCGAGGACCGGCAGGTCATCGTCGAGCGACGCCGCGAGCAGCCGCCGCGACGCGCGCCAGGCCGCGCGCACGGCGACGGCCGACTTGTCGGCGAGGCGCTCGCCGTACCAGCGCTGCAGGGCCGCCTCCGCGTCGTGGTTGCAGCCGTCGATCAGGCCCCAGGCGGCCGCGCCCTGCGCGTCGAAGGTGTCGCCCGAGACGATGAGCTGCGTGGCCCGGGCTCCCGTCACGCGCCACGGCAGCACGATCGCGGCGACCGGGGGAAAGACGCCGAGGCGCGTCTCCGGCACGCCGAAGCGCGCGGAGGCCTCGCCGAAGACCATTCCGCACCACAGGGCGAGCTCGAAGGCGCCTCCGAGGCACTGTCCCCGCACGACCGCCGCCGTCGGCGTCCCGAGGGCCTCGAGGTCGCGGAAGAGGCCGTGAAAGGCGGGCAGGAGCTCGCCGACCCGGTCCGGCATGTGCTCCTGCACCGAGGCGCCGAAGCTGAAGTGCTCGCCGGCGCCCTCGAAGACGAGGAGCTTGAGCGGCCCCGGGTCCTTCGCGAGCTCGACGAGGCGCGCGCGGATGGCGGCGATCATCTCCCGGTCGAGGACGTTGGCCTTCGGCCGGTCGAGCACGATCCGCTGGATCTCGCCCGACCGCTCCGCGCCGCAGCGGATGGGCGACGTTGCAACAGCTTCCGTCATGAAACCTCCTCGGCGTCCGGAACGAGGACGACGCGGCGTTCCACCCGGTGCGCCCGAACGTCCTCCAGCACTTCGGCGATCGTCGACAGAGGACGAAGCTGCGCGTGCGAGGCGACTTCGATCCTCCCCGCGAGCACCTTGTCCAGGATCGCGGGATAGAGCTCCGGCGCGCAACCCCAGTTCCCGAGGGCCCGGGCGTCGAAAGCCATCAGGTTCGAGAGCCGCACCGAGACGGTCTCGA
>CAWEMP010000014.1:0-164237 GCA_963810205.1 uncultured Acidobacteriota bacterium | reverse complement strand
GATCCGAGCAGCGGGGAACAACAGCTGATGCCGACTTAGTCGATCACGAGCTCGGGGCGCTGCGCGCACAGCCTTCCGGCTCGCGATGAAGCAGGGTCGTCTCTCGAGGGTTCCGCACGTTCCGCTCTTCGGCAAGAGCGCCGATGTTCCCGCGGACCGGGTTTGTCGAGCGCGCCACGTTTGATCGGATCGTGGAAGCCCTCCGGCGGCTGGACGGGACGGGCTGGCGGACGCAGCCACATTCGCGTACCTGTCGGCCTGGCGGCGTGGGGAGGTCCTGCCGCTGCGCTGGACCGAGGTGGACCGGAAAGCCGGAGAGGTCCGGCTCCAGCACGAGCAAGAGCGGCCATCCTCGGACGCTTGCCCCTCGAGGGCGAGCTTCAGGCGCTGATCGAGAGGCGATGGGCGGCGCGGACGTACGAGACGCCGAACGGCCCGGCTCTGGCAGAGTTCGTCTTCCATCAGGACGGGGTTCCCGGTAGGCGACATCCGGAAAGTCCTGGGCTGCCGCGTGCAAGGCGGCGGGCGTTCCCGGCCTTCGGTTCCACGACCTCGTCGTTCGGGCATCCGCAACATGACGCGGTCGGGCGTTCCGCCCTCGATCGCCATGAGCATCTCCGGGCACCGGACGATCTCGACCTTCCTGCGCTACGACATTGCTTCCGAGGAGGACAAGCGCGAGGCCCTGCGGAAGGTCGAGGCGCGTGCTGTGGCGGAGGCCGGGAAGCGTTCCAACGTGGTCCCGATCCGCAAACACGGAGAAAACACGGAGAATCAGGGGTCCGAGGCGGGGGAGGGGTCAGCTAACTCATTGGAAAAGATGGTGCGCCCGGCGCGATTCGAACGCGCGACCTTTAGCTCCGGAGGCTAACGCTCTATCCGGACTGAGCTACGGGCGCAAAGAACGACACGAGAAACTCTGGGGTGAGTGGAGGGATTCGAACCCTCGACATCCAGATCCACAATCTGGCGCTCTAACCAACTGAGCTACACCCACCGTCGGGTCGCGCAGTTTAACCTCATGGGCAGGGGGGGTCAAACCCTCTGCTATGTTGCCGCGGATGCGGTTTTCGCGCGTCCGGGCGCTCTCGACGGCTCTCCTGCTGGGGCTGGCGTGCCGCCGCGAGCGCGGCCGCACCCGCCGTCCGCCGGCCGGCGGTGCCAGGCTCCCGTCGAGTCGGCGGATGCGCCGGCGCGCGAGCCCGCGCGCGCCGGGAGCCCGGGCGCCCGTTCTCTGGCTCGGCCTCGACGGCCTCGACTTCGAGCTTCTCGACCGCCTCGCGGCCGACGGGAAGATGCCGAACTGGAAGCGGCTCTCGGCCGAGGGCTACACGGCGCGGCTTTCGAGCGACTACCCGCTGATCTCGCCGATCCTCTGGACGACGGCGGCGACCGGCGTGCCGCCCGACGTCCACCGCGTTCTCGACTTCCAGGAGGTCGACCCGAAGACGGGGCGCAAGGGTCCGATCTCCGGCGACTCGCGGCGCGCGCCCGCGGCCTGGAACCTCGCCTCGGCCGACGGGCGCAAGGTCGGAGTCGTCGGCTGGTGGGCGACGCATCCGGCGGAGCAGGTCGACGGCTTCTTCGTCTCCGACCGTGCGAGCCCGATCCTCTTCTCCGATCTGCCGCGCGAAGGCGTGGCGTTCCCGGCGTCGATCGCGCCGGGCGTCGCGCAGGTCGTCGCGCGGGACGGGAAGATCGCCGCGGAGGACCTCGCCCCGTACCTCGACGTGCCGGCGGGAGAGATCGCGGCCGCTCTCTCGAGCGGCGCCGGGATGGAGAGCCCGATCGTCGCGCTCGGGCGCGTCGTGGCCGCCACCCGCGTGACGCAGCGGATCGCGCGCGACCTCTACGACCGGGACCGGCCGGAGCTCATGACCGCTCTACTTCGAGGGCACCGACGAGGTCGGCCACGTCTTCGCCGCGTTCACGCCGCCGCGGCTCGACTGCGCCGAGCGTCGCCGAATCGGACGTCGAGAAGTACGCGCCGGGTCGTCGAGGTCTACTACGACGGCGATCGACCGGATCCTCGGCCAGTGGATGCGGCGCGCCGCCGAGGACGGCGCGGTCCTGCTCGTCCACTCGGACCACGGCTTCAAGTGGGGAAGCGACCGGCCGTGCGGCCTCGCCTCCGGCAACTGGTCGACGGCGGCGTTCTGGCACCGGCCCGAGGGCGTGTTCGCCGTCTGGGGCGCGGGAGTGCGCACGGGGCGGCCCCGCGGCGCGGCGCGCCTCGTCGACGTCGCGCCGACGGTCCTGGCCCTGCTGGCGGTGCCCGGCGACCGGCGGATGACGGGCGAGCCGGTGGCCGCGGCCTTCGAGAAGCCACTCCGGTTGACGCGGGCGGACCGCTCGCAGCTCGCCGTGGCCCGGGTCGCGGCGCAGGCCGCGTCCGATGCGGAATCCTCGGAGTACGCGAAGAAGCTCCTCGCCCTCGGCTATCTCTCGCCCGGCGAGACCGCGGCGCTCGCGCCGAGCGGCGGCGCGCTCCCGGGCCTGACCGAGGGCGCCTGGAACAACCTCGGGACCTACGAGCTTCAGACGAAAAAGAACTTCGCGGCGGCGAAGGCCGCCTTCGAGGAGTCCCTGAAGCTGCGCCCCGACTACTACTCCCCGATGTTCAACCTGGCGGTGCTCGCCCGCGAACAGGGCGATGCGCGCGCGGCCGAGGAGTGGCTCCTGCGGTCCCTCCGCGCGGTGCCCGGGGATCCCTCGACCGCCGTCATCGGCTGGGCGCGCGAGTGGGCGAAGCGCGGGAAGCCCGTCGGCGTCGCAGTCGCTGCTGGCCCGGGCGTCGGAGGCCTTTCCCGCCAACGAGGCGATCGCCCGCGAGCGGGCGCGTTTCCTTCACGAGAACAGGAACTGCGGCGGCGCCGCGGCGGCGCTCGCGCCGTTCGGGGCGACGACGTCGGACCCGCAGACGCTCAACGACCTCGCGCTCTACGAGACCTGCCTGCAGCACCGCGAGGCGGTCGAGCGGCTGCTGGCGCGATCTCTCGCGTTGAAGCCCGATCAGCCGGACGTCGCCCGCGCCCTCGAGATCGTCCGGCGCGCGGCGCCGGGAGGCCGTTGATCCGCTACTTCTTGTTCTGGGACAGGAACTTCAGCTCGATCGTCGCGAGCGCGTAGGGCGAGCGCGCGAGGTCGGCATAGACGATCAGGCGCACCGGCCCCTCGTTCTCGGGCAGAGGATCCCCCGTGATTTCGGAGACGAGGAAGACCTTCGGGTTGCTCCGGTTGGCGCGCAGCTCGCCGACGGAGAACGCGACCGTGTATCCGTCCCGCGCCGTCACGAGGACGACCGCAGCCGCCGACTTGCGCTCGCCGGCCATCGTCCGCACGTCGAGGCCCCCCTTCTCGAGGACCTCGAGGAGCGGCAGCCCGTGGTAGATCGTCACGTTGCCGTCGACGTCCTCCAGCCGGACGTCGCGCTCGTCGCGGCCGAGCAGCGACTCGGGCGTCACCGGCTGATCGGCGCGCCCCGGCATCTTGAGGACCGGCGGGGCGGCGGGCGCGGCAACACAGACGGCCGCCGCCGAAAGCGCGATCGCGCCCGCGACGGCGGCCGCCAGACGTCGCCGCATCAGAAGTTGAACGTCGCCGAGAACGCGAATCGGCGAGGCTGAGCGAAGGACGTTCCGGCCCCGAAGTTCGGATTCGGGTCCGTGTTGTCGTCGGACAACCAGAGGTCCTGGTTCACCTCCAGCGCCGGCTGCGAGTTGAAGAGATTGAAGATGCGCGCCTCGAGCCGCAGCGAGGTCGGTCCGATCGGGATGTCCTGCGCCAGGAGGAAGTCGAAGTTCGCCCAGGTCGGCGTCGTTCGCGTGCCCGCCGGCTCGGCGTACTGGTAGTCGGTTCCGTAGATGGGGTCGAACTCGCGCGCCTCCCAGGGCCGGCCGCTCTGGACCCGGAAGTAGCCGCCGAGAATGGTGTGGAAGGGGAACGTGTAGTTGGCGAAGATCTTGCCCACGTGCGTGCGGTTGCCGATGAGCGTGCCCGTCCGGTTGGGGTCCTGGACGTAGAGGCCGGGGCCGTCCTGAATGTACGAGGACGTGTAGAAGAGCTGGGTCGCGTAGTCGAGGTCCCAGTTGCCCGTGAGCTTGGAGAGCGTGTACGAGACGTCGAGAGTCCAGTTGCTGCCGTAGGCCTTGCGGACCTGGATCGTGCCGCCCTTGTACTCGCGCTCGGCGGGAATGTTGCCGTAGCGGAAGTCGCCCGGATCGTCGAGGATGCCGGTGACCGGGAAGTCCTCGAAGATGCCCTGGGTCTTGCGGTACAAGCCGTAGATCTCGGCCACCCAGCCGTTGCCGAGCGGACGGGCGTAACCGGCGGTCCACTCGTCGGTGTAGGTCGGATCGATGTTGGGGATGACGACCTTGTTGACGTTGTTCGAGCGGGTGATCTCCTGGATCAGAGCGCCCGTCTGCATGTTGAAGAAGGCGTCGGTGCGGTAGAGCCGGATCGGCGCGGCCGACCGCGCGAACGACTGGTTGTCCATGTTGTCGTAGCGGGCGAAGTTCGCGTACACCTTGTCGTGGATGCTCGGCGTGAGCTCGTACGAAACGCCCACGCGCGGCTGCCACTGCTTGGAGAAGGGAAAGGTGTAGGTGTCGCGGTAGGTGCAGGCGCGGGGATCGCGGGCGGGGTCCGTGCAGGGGAGTAGCGCGGAGTTCGGGACCGTGTAGTCGCCCTGGACGATGACGAAGGTTCCGTTGTCGTTCGGGATGAACTCGTCCTGGTTGACGAGGACGCCGAGGTTGACCGTGAGCCGGTCCCACGTCGCCTGGTCCTGGAGGTACAGGCCGATCGTGCGACCTCGCGAAATCTGCGCCGGCTGGTTGGGGTTGAAACGCGCCCGGTAGCAGGGGTTCTGGTCCAGGCAGTTGGAAGCGCTGTTGTTGATGACGATGGAGCCCCAGCCGTTGGCGAGGGTGATCTTCTCCTCCTCGTTGTCGCTGTAGTAGCCGCCGAGCTTGATGAGGTGGCTTCCGCCGAGGAAGTTCGTCAGGTACGAGCCCGCGACCCGGTATTCGAGGCGCTTGAAGTTGTCGATGTTGTTGCGCAGGCTGGCCACGCCGTTGCAGAGGCCCCCGTCGCAGAAGTATCCGACGCTTCCGGGGTTGACGGGGTCGAAGGGCGGCTGGTACGCGATCGGAACGGTCGGCACCGAGCTCTGCGGGTTGTCGTTGTAGTTGAACTTGAACTCCAGGTTGAACTGCGATGTGACGGTCCAGTAGCCGGAGAAGACGGCGACGCGGTTGATCTCCTTCGTGGTCGCGCCGGTCGAGGGCGTCGAGTCGAAGTCGATCGAGGTGTTGTCCTGGTCGATGCCCCGGTAGCGGAACGACGCGTCGAAGAGCAGGTTGGTGGTCGGAGTCGACGACAGCTTGCCGAAGTACTCCTGGATGTCGAAGTTCGAGTTGGGCAGGGGGCCGGTCAGGTTGGTGCGGTCCTTTTCGTCCACGTAGTAGAGGTTGACCGAGCCGTACCCGAACAGACGATCCTTCAGGATCGGCCCGCCGACGCCGACGCCCGGCCGAAAGCGGTCGGTCTTGGTCTGAATGTCCGGGTCCTTGCTGCCGGCCTCGAGGCCGGAAGGCTGATAGTCGAGCCGCGCCTCGCCGTGGACGAGGTTCGTGCCCGACTTGGTCACGCCGTTGACGATGAACCCGCCGGTGCGGCCGTTCTCCGGCGCGATGCCCGCGCGCGTGATGTTGACCTCCTGGATGTCGAGCTCGGCGAAGTCCTGGTAGAGGTCGCCGAAGAAGGGGTTCGTCACGTTGACGCCGTCGTAGAGGAAAGTGTTGTCCTGGCGCCCGCCGGCCGCGTTGATGCCGATGTTCGTGTTGGAGATCTCGACGCCGCTGTCGACGATGCCGGGAGCGAGCTGGAAGGTGCCGCTGAAGGTGCGGGCGAGCGGCAGCTTCTCGATCGTTTCGCGCTTGGTGACCTGCGAGACGTCCGAGGACTTGGTGTCGACGAGCGGAGTGGCCGCGGTCACGGTGACCTCCTCGGCCGCGGTGGCTCGGAGCACGGGCCAGACCTCGGTGACCTTCGTGAGGCTGACGACGACCTCCTGCTGGAACACGCCGAGGCCCTGGAGCTCGGCCCGGAGCTGGTACGTGCCGGGGATCAGGTTCAGGAACTGGAAGACGCCGTCGACGCGCGTCGTCGCGGTGCGGCCGAGCGGCATCTGCGGTCCGGAGATCGAGACGAGGACGCCCGGCAGCGGCGCCCCTTCGCCGTCCCGAGCCACGCCCTGGATCGAGCCGGTGGTCTGGGCGAGGACAGCCGAGGCGAAGAGCACGGAAACGAGAACGGCGGGAAGCGAAATCCGTCGCTTCATGAATGGACCCTCCTCCAAAGAAAAGTTAATTGAATCTTTGGAGAGATTTTACGGCCGTTCGAGCCGAATCAGATCCTCAAAAGTTTCCCGCCGACGGATCAGGCGAGACGACCCGCCTTCGACGAGCGCCTCGGGCGGGCGATACCGGAAGTTGTAATTTGAGGACATCGCGGACCCGTAGGCGCCCGCGTCGAGGATCGCGAGCAGATCGTTCTCCCCGGGTTCTGCCAGCTCGGCGTCGTGCAGGAAGCAGTCCGCCGTTTCGCAGACGGGCCCGACGACGTCAGCGCGGATTCTTGGATTCTTCACGGCCCTGACCGGTTCGATCGGATGGGCGGCCTCGTAGAGAGCCGGCCGCAGAAGATCGTTCATGCCGGCGTCGACGATCACGAAGGTCTTCCCACGCTCGCGCTTGACGCCGAGGACCTTCGTCACGAGCGCCCCGGCGGGCCCGGCGATCGCGCGCCCCGGCTCGATCAGGATGCGGGCGGAGAGACCGGCGAGCGCGGGAAGCACCGCCGACGCGTAGGACTCGGGGGTGAGCGCCCCCGGGCCGATTCCGATGCCGCCGCCGACGTCGACGGTCTCAATCGGGAACCCCGCGGCCGAGAGCTCTCGCGCGAGGGACGCGAGCTCTCGCGCGGTCTCCGCCAGAGGCTCGGCCTGCAGGATCTGGCTGCCGATGTGGGCCTGGATCCCGGATAGCCGCACGCGCGGGAGCTTTCGCGTCTCCTCGAAGATCGCCCGGGCCCGTCCGATGTCGACGCCGAACTTGTTCTGCTTCAGGCCCGTCGAGATGTAGGGATGCGAGCGCGCGTCGATGTCCGGGTTGACGCGCAGGGCGACCCGGACGGTGCGGCCCAGGGCCGCGGCGGCCCCGTCGATGCGCTCGATCTCGCGCTCGGACTCGGCGTTGAAGGCGAGGATCCCGGCCTCGACTCCGAAGCGGATTTCCTCGTCCGTCTTGCCGACTCCGGAAAAAACGATCCTTTCGGCCGGGAATCCGCTCTCCAGGCAGGCCCGCAGCTCGCCGCCCGAGACCACGTCCGCGCCGGCGCCCAGGGCGGCGAGCCGCCGGAGGATCGCGAGGCTCGAGTTGGCCTTGGCCGCGTAGCAAACCAGGTGCTCGACCGGAGCGAGCGCCGCGTCGAAACGGCGGTAGGCTTCGTCGATCTTCGCCGCGCTGTAGACGTAGAGCGGCGTGCCGTACGCGCGCGCCAGGTCCGCCAGCGGTACGCCGTCGCACGTGAGCTCGCCGTCCCGCCGTTCGAATCCCGCCACGAGGCCGCACAATAGCCGAGCGCGCCTCGGGCTGCCAGGTTTCTCAGTCGCCCGGCCATCCGGACCGAGACGGCGAGCAGCACTCTCCGCGCGCCCGTTTCGGGGTCGAGGCGGACGAGCTCCCTCCCGTCGCGCACGAAGAGCCGCGTCGCCTCGCTCGCGACCTCGGGAGCCGCGTTGAGCTCCCAGGGTGGACCGGACAGGCGCGCGGCGGGGTAGAGGTCCTCGGCGAGCAGGCGCACCGTCCCGCTGTCGAGATCGACGAGATGCGAGGCGTACCGCGAGCCGTCGCCGACCGCGACGACGAGCCGTCCCGGTGCCGTCTCGCCGCCGAGCGCCGCGAACCGGCCCTCCGGAAGCGGGACGACCCCTTCGGGCGTTCCGTCGGGGCGAAACACGCGAAGCCGGGTGGTCGCCGCCGACTTTTCCGACAGGACGATCCGGCCGTCGGCGAGAAATCCGGGCCAGCGCGAAACGTCGGCCGCGCCCGGAGCGAGTCTCGCCCGTTCGACGCCCGTTCGTCCGTCGCAGAGCCGGGCCGCCTTGTCCCGGTACGCGATCGTGACGATCCGGTCGCCTGTCCGGTCGGTGACGATGAGGAAGAGGCCGCCGGCGGTGCCGTCGAGCCCGCCCGTCCGGCGCAAGGATTTCGACGCGACGTCGAGCTCGAGAATCTCGATCCGCGAGGCCTCGGCGAGGGTCCCGGTCTGCACGTACGCGCGGAAGAGGCCGTCGTCGACGAAGAAGCCCCGGATGTTCGCGTCCTTCGCCAGTCGGCCGGAGGCGAGCGTGCGAGCGCCGGAGACGTCGTGGATCGAGAGGATCCCATCCTCGACCGTGGCGAGGCGCGACCCGTCCGGCGAAAGGACGAAGAGAGAGGGGTAGCTCGGAAAGAAGAGCCGGGTGCGCTGCGGCTCCGCGTGAGCGGCGTCCAGCTTCAGCGCCACCGTCTCCAACGGACCGCCGTTCGACCGGCCTTCGATCCAGGCCGCGTGCTTGCCGTCCCGGGAGATGACGGGGCCTAACCACTCGACCGTCCTCGCCCGCGCGTACCGGCCGGTCGCCGCATCGAACAGGAATCTGGCTTCCGCCCCGCGCGCGCTGCCGTCGGCCTTGACCCAGGTTCCGGCCGGCGCCGGCACGACCCAAAGACCGTTCCGGATGTCGCGCGGTCCGGCGTCCATGACCCACGCCGCGTACGCGAGAGCGCCCGCGAGCCCCGCCGCAACCGTCCCCCACAGCACGATCGACAACGCGCGATGCGCGGCGCGAGCGTCCGTGCGCCCGCGGGCGACCGACGCCAGACCGGCCGCGGCGAGCCCGGCCCCGACGACGATGGCGAGGCCCCAGATCGCGCGGGCCCGCGGTTCCGCAGCCAGGAAGGCCGGCAGTCGGGCGAGGATCGCGGAGACGCCGAAGCCCGCCGCGATCGCCAGGCCGGCGTCCAGGGCCAGAAGCCCCGACCGCGAACGGATCGCGAGGCTCGCCGCGTGGGAGCCGCAGAACACGACGAGCAGGCCGGCGAGAACGACGAGAGGCCCGAGGCGGGACAGCTCGACATCGACGAGGAGGTCCCGCCAGGGCATTTCCGTTCCCAGGAGCCAGGCCGGGACCCAGACGAGGATTGCGCTCACGACCGCGAGAACGAGCGCGGCGAAGAGCCTTCCCGCCCAGATGCCGCCGCTCGAGACGGGCCGGGAGAAGTCGAACCCGATGCGCCGGCTGGCGATGGAGGGCGCGAGCATCGACACGCCGAGACCGATCATCAGCCCGATCGCGAACGCCGTCGAGACGATGAATGCGGCTCCGGCCCGCGCGGCGTCGGCGTCGGCGCCCGTCAATCCCCGGAGGAGGGGCACGCCCACGGGAACGACGCTCGCGATCGCCGCCGCGGCGAGGACGAACCGACGCTCCACGATCTCGCGCCAGGCGATGGCGAGGGTGCCCTTCACGACGCGGCTCCTTTCTCTTCTCCCGCGACGGCCAGGAAGATCTCCTCGAGCGGCAGCGCCTCGGCCGAAGCGTCGGCGACGCCGTCGATCTGCCGGAAGCGCTCGAAGGCCGTCTCGTCGAAGTTGGACACGACGGCGTCGATGCCCCAGCCGCGAACCCGGACGCGCACGGCGTCGAAGGCGTCGAGCTCGGTGCCGAAGGTCGTGCGGGTCTCGGTCACCCGGTTGGCGTAGCGGATCCGGCGAAAGCGAGCTTTCAGCGCCTCGGCGTCCTCGTCGAGCGCGAGCCGGCCGTCCTTGAGGATGCCGACACGGGTCGCGATGCCTTCGAAGCCGGCGAGATCGTGCGTCGTGAGGAAGACCGTCGTCCCGCGGTCGGCGAGGTCCCCCACGATCTCCTCGAAGAGCGCCCGGCGCGCGACGACGTCGAGGCCGAGCGTCGGATCGTCGAGGACGAGGACCTCCGGGGAATGACCCAGCGCGAGCGCCAGCAGGACTTCGCCCTTCTGCCCCTTCGAGAGCCGGCCGAACGGCACGCGCTCCGGCACGCCGAAGCGCTGAAGGCGCTGCGAGACGGCCGCGGCATCCCAGCGGGGGTAGACGCGCCGGCAAAAGTCGGAGATCTGCCGGGCCGTCAGTGCGGGAGGCGCGTCGGGCTCTTCGGGCACCACGCCGATCCGGGCCATCGCGCTGCGGCGCGTCGTCCACGCGTCGCCTCCGAAGAGGAGGGCGCGGCCGCGGGAAGCCTTCTGCTGTCCGAGCAGGCAGCGCACGAGAGAGGACTTTCCGGCGCCGTTTCGGCCGAGAAGGGCGTAGACGGCGCCGCCCGGCACCGAAAGCGAGACGTCGGAGCAGGCCGGTACGCCGCCGTAGTGAACGCTCAGGCCCTCGACGCGGATCGGGTCGGTCACGGCTTCGCCCCTTTCTTCCAGACGGCGTCGAGCGCTTCGACGGCCGCCTCCTCCGTCACGCCGAGCGTGGCCGCCAGGCTGGCATACCGGCTCGCGGCTTCGCGCAGGAGGCGCGTCCGTTCGGCGTGCCCGATCGAGGGCGGCTTCTCGGCCACGTAGGTCCCGTCGCCGCGGCGCACCGTCAGGACGCCGGCCTCGGTCAATCGCTGGTATGCCCTGGCAACCGTCGCCGGGTTGATCCGGAGGTCCTTCGCGAGGTCGCGCACCGAGGGAACGGCGGCTCCGGGCTTGAGAGAGCCGGAGGCCACGAGGCGCCGCAGGGCCTGCTCGATCTGACTCCAGATCGGCGTGGCGTCGGACGGGTCGATGCGGAAGTCGTTCACGCGCGCTACCGTATTAGTGTACTAATACACTAATACGCCGTGCCGTGCAACCCCCGGGCGGTCGAGCCCGAAGGTAGACTCGCCCCGTGCGGCGGCGCGCCCGACCCTGACGATGGCGAAACTCGCCTCGTACGACGCGGTCATCGTCGGCGGCGGCCCGAACGGCCTTGCCGCGGCCATCCTGTTCGCTCGGTCGGGCTTGTCGGTCCTCCTGATCGAGGCGCGCGGGCGGGTCGGGGGCGGAGCGCGCACGGAGGAGCGGACGCTCCCGGGCTTCCACCACGACGTCTGCTCGGCCATTCACCCCATGGCGGCGGCGTCGCCGTTCTTCCGGCAGTTGCCGCTCGGCGCCTTCGGCCTGGCCTGGGTCCAACCGCCGGCGGCGCTGGCCCATCCCCTCGACGGCGGCACGGCGGCCATTCTCGAGGCCTCGCTGGAGGCGACGGCGGCGGGCCTCGGCCGGGACGGGGACTCCTACCGGCGCCTGTTCGATCCCCTGGTGAGCGAAGCGGCGCGCCTCTTTCCGGAGCTCCTGGGCCCGCTCCGCTGGCCCGGGAGTCCCCTCCTGCTCGCCCGGTTCGGCCTTCATGCCCTGCGCTCCGCCCGGGGCCTGGCCGACGCGCACTTCGAGACGGAGCAGGCCCGCGCGCTGTTTGCGGGGTGCGCGGCGCACGCCATCCTCCCGTTCGATCGGGCGGCCACGGCAGCCATCGGGCTCGTGCTGATGGTCGCCGGGCACGCCCACAACTGGCCCTTTCCGCGCGGGGGCTCGGAAGCGCTGGCCCGGGCCCTCGCGGGCTATCTCACGTCGCTCGGAGGCGAAATCGAGACCGGACGACCCGTGCGATCGATCGCCGACCTTCCTGCCGCCAGAGTCGTGCTGTTCGACGTGACGCCGCGTCAGCTCCTGGCGATCTGCGGCGAGCGGCTGCCGTCGGGATACCGCCGGAGGCTCGAACGGTACCGGTACGGTCCGGGGGTCTTCAAGGTGGACTGGGCGCTCGACGGGCCGATTCCATGGACGGCGCGGCGCTGCGCCGAAGCGGGAACGGTGCATCTGGGCGGAACGCTCGAGGAGATCGCCGCCGCGGAGGCCGACGTCTGGCGGGGCGTCCATCCGAAGCGCCCATACGTCCTCGTCGCCCAGCAGAGCCTCTTCGACCCGACCCGGGCTCCGGCCGGCAAGCACACCGGCTGGGCCTACTGCCACGTGCCGCGCGGCTCGACGCTCGACATGACGCCGGCGATCGAGAGCCAGGTCGAGCGCTTCGCGCCCGGATTTCGCGATCGCATTCTCGAGCGAAGCTGCCTGTCGCCCGGCGATCTCCAGTCGTACAACGAGAACTACATTGGCGGCGACATCACCGGCGGAGTCAACGATCTCGGACAGCTCTTCACGAGACCGGTCGCGCGCGCGAACCCCTACACGACGCCGGACCGGGGCATCTACATCTGCTCGAGCTCGACGCCGCCGGGCGGCGGCGTCCACGGCATGTGCGGGTACTTCGCCGCGCGCTCGGCGCTGCGCTCCGTCTTCGGCCGGCGGCCCGTCGACTCAGTCGCCTGAAGGCGCCGGCGCGAGAGGGGTTCCGTGCGCCCGGAAGTCGTAGCGCCGCACCATCGGAGCCGCCGCGGCGATGGCGGCGGTGACGGCGATCGTGGCGACGCCCCCCGAGACGACGGAGACGGTCACGCCGACGACCGTCGAGGCGAAGAGCGAGGCGACGAGGCCGGCCTCGAGCTCGCCCAGCTGCGGGCCGCCCATGAAGAAGATCATGTTGATCGACGTCATGCGGCCGCGCAGCCGGTCGGGCGTGATGAACTGGCGCAGCGTCTGCCGGATCACCGTCGAGATGGCGTCGGCCAGGCCGACGCCGGCCAACGCCACGAGCGTCAACCAGAAGCTGCGCGAGAGGCCGAACACGATGGTCGTCGCGCCGTAGGCGCCGACCGCCCACAGGAAGATCCGGCCCTGGCGCGCCGGGAGCGGCCGGATCGAGAGAAAGAGCGCTCCGGCGAGCGCGCCGACGGCCGGAGCCGCCGCGAGGATCCCATAGCCCTTCGCGCCGACGTGGAGCACCTGATCGGCGAAGATCGGAAGTAGAGACGTCGCGCCCGAGAAGAACGTCGCGAGGAAATCGAGGCCCATCGTCCAGACCATCAGCGGGGTCGTGAAGACGAAGCGCAGTCCCTCGGCGAGCGCGGCCTGCATGTCGACCTTGCCCTCGGTCGGCTCGGGCGCGCCCGAGGTCCGCATGGTCACGAGGGCGAAGATGACGGCGATGAACGACAGGGCGTTCACGAGGTAGATGAGGGAGAGCCCCGCCGTCGGTGCGCTGCCCGGGTGGTTCGCGATGAGGAGGCCGGCGAGCGCCGGACCGCCGATGAGCGACGCTTGAAAGACCGACAGGTTGAGCGAGAGCGCGCCCGGAAGGTCCTCCGTCGGAACCAGCCGCGGGATCAGCGCCTGGCGCGACGGGCCGTCGAAGGCGACGGCGGAGGCGCCGAGGGCGTTGAGGAGATAGAGGAGCCACAGCGTTTCGCGGCGCGCGAACGTGAACGCCGCCAGTCCCAGCGCCACGCAGGTCATGGCGATCTGGGTCATGACCATCACGCGCCGTCGGTCGTAGCGGTCCGCGACCACGCCGCCCCAGAGCGAGAAAACGACGATCGGCACCACGCGTGTCAGGCCGACGAACCCGAGGGCGAGCGGGGACTTCGTCAGCAGGTAGACGTGCCAGTTGATCGCGACGACCTGCATCTGCGAGCCGGTCAGCGAGAGGAGCTGCGAGACGATCAGACGCCGGTAGTCGCGGTGGGCGAGCGCCATGTACGGCGCCCGGGAGGCGGCGGAGGTGGACACGGGGCGGGATTGTACGAGGGCCCCCTCACACCCCGCCTCACCCTGCCCTCTCCCCCGCCGGGGGAGGAGGGGAGCTGCGCCGTTTCCCCTCTCCCGGCGGGAGAGGGGCAGGGGTGAGGGGAGGCCCCTTCACGCCGTCTGCGCCGCGTCCTTCCGGCTCGCCCGTTCGCGCCAGTACCGCCGGGCATCGAGCTCGTCCCAGGGGGCGACGTCGTCGCAGGCGTGGAGCGCATCCGCCAGGGCGCGCGCGCTTTCGGGGCGCTCGTCCGGGTCCTTGGACAGCGTCCGGAGAATCAGGGCCTCGAGCTTGGGCGGCACGGGCCGGCCCAGCCGCTTCGACAACGACTCGGGCTGAGTCTGCAGGTGGTGGTGGATGATCTCGAGCGCGCCGCGGCCGGAGAAGACCGGCGTGCCGGTCAGCAGGAAGTAGCCGACGGCGGCGAGTGCGTAGAGATCGCTCCGCGCGTCGATCGAGTCCGCGTTCCGGATCGCCTCGGGGGCGAGGTATTGCGGCGTTCCGTGGAGGACGTTGTCGGCGGTCAGGCGCGGGTCGGCGCTCCCGGAGATCTCGCGCACGAGCCCGAAGTCGAGGACCTTGGCGATGTCGGGAAAGCCCCCGCGCTCGCACAGGAGGATGTTGGCCGGCTTGATGTCCCGATGGATCAGCCCGATGCCGTGCGCCTCGGTCAGGGCCGCGCACACCTGGCGCAGGATCCGGACGGCTTTCCCGGGAGCGACGGGGCCTGTCTGCTTGACGAGGTCCTCGAGGTCGATGCCGTCGAGGTATTCCATGACGTAGTAGAAGAGCCCGTCCGGAGTCCGGCCGTAATCGTAGATCGAAACGGTGTGCGGGCTCGTGAGCCGCGCGGTCATCTGGACCTCGCGCTCGAAGCGCTTGAGGCTGTCCTCGCCGGCCTTGCCCGGGGGCAGGAGCTTGATGGCCGTCGGCCGGCGGAGCATCTCGTGCTCGGCCCGATAGACGATGCCCATGCCGCCTTCGCCGAGCTTCTCCTTCAGCGTGTACTGCCCGAGCTGTCGGGCTCGGGCCACGCTCTTGCGGAGGCGAAAGGTCACGAACGAGGCGAGCGTGGACAGAAGCACCGCGAGAATCGTCCAGAGGAACGCGTAGGACACGGCCTGGCCGCGCGAGACCTCCGCCGGCGCGTGGCCGGCGTAAACCGTTGCGGCCAGGACCGGCGCAGGCGCGGCGGCGAGCGCGGAAATCCAGGCGGTCCGGCCGGGGGGGCTCGGGACGATGGCGGCGCGCGTCAGAAGAATCGTGATGACGATCAGCAGAAACAGCATCTCGGGCCGCCAGGCCGGCGGCATGCTGCCGGCCATGCAGGCGTAGAGCCAGAGGGTCGCGAGGGTGCCGCCCGCGTCGATGGCGCGCAGCGCTCCTTCGGAGAGCGCGGGCTGCCGCGACGCCAACCAGACCAGCAGGAGCACCGCGCAGGTCGCGAGGTCGAACAGGACGTCCGGCCGGGTGAAGCTCCGGCTGCCGCCCGAAGTCGGCGGCCAGAGCGCCTCGATCGCAAAGCCCGCGACGAAGAAGGTCAACGACGCGAGGAACGTGATGCGTGCCCAGAGGGCGACGCGCTCGCGCAGGAAGTCGCGCTCGCCGGAGGAATCGAGCGGGGCCTGCGCCTGGCCCGGTTCCGCGCCGCGGCACTGGAGCCTCTTGATGATTCCTCCTCCGCAGGGGTCTGCCGCGTCGCTCATGGGGGGTCTCCTATCCGGTCAATCGATTCGGATCTCGACGCGCTGGCCGAGCTTCAGGGGCGTCGGCTCGAGCAACGCGACCTTGACGAGGAGGACGCGCGTGTCCTCGGGTTTGCCGGGGTCCTGAGGCTTGAGCCTGCGCCCGACGACCGCGTCCGGGATTTCCTCGACGCGGCCCTTCCAGACCCTTCCGTCGAAACCCTCGGCGGTCACGCGCACCGCGTCGTCGAGTCGGACGCGGCCGGAATCGAACTCGTCGAGCTCGGCCTCGATGCGGGTCTTCGAGAGGTCGGCGACCGTCACGATGCGCTTGCCGGCCTCCAGTGTCTCGCCGGCCTGGGCATGCCGGGCGATGACGACGCCGTCGATCGGCGAGAGGATGCGGGTCTTGGCGAGGACCGCCTCGAGGCGGTCGGCGGTCGCCGCCGCGGTCGCCCGGCGGGCACGCGCCGCGTCGACGTCCCGCTCGGCCTTGTCCACGGCCTGCCGCGAGCCGACGGCCTTCTGCCAGAGGGCCCGCGCGCGCTCGACCTCCGCCTCCGCGAGACGGATGTCCGCCGTCGGCCTCGACGATCCGCGCCTTCGCTTCCGCCAAGGCGGCCCGGTAGTCGTCCGACCGGAGCTCGGCCAGGAGCTGGCCTTTCCGGACCTTCTCCTTCTCCTGCACCTTGAGAACTACGATCGTCCCCGCCAGGTCGGTTCCGACGACGACCTCGGCCCCCGGGTAGGTCACCACCCGCCCCTCCGCTGCGACGGCAGTCGCGGGCGCCGGGGCGGCCGCCTGAGCCGTTTTGGCCCGGGGCGTGACCCTGGGCGACACGGCTGCGCGGGCCTGGAGCCCGACGACCGCGAGGATCCCGAGGCCGAGCAGCGGCCAGAGAGCGCGATTCCAGAAACCGGTCTTCATGACATTCCTCCTAGGCGGCGATTCCGTCGCTGCTCCAGCTCGCCGTCCCGGATCCGGAGCACCCGGTCGGCGATCGAGCGGACCTTCGGATCGTGCGTGACGATCAGGAGCGCCCGGTCCTCCTTCTTGGCGAGCGCCCGGAACATCTCGAGGACCTGGCCGCCGATGTGCGAATCGAGATTGGCCGTCGGCTCGTCGGCGAGCAGGATCGGCGACTTGCCGGCGAGCGCGCGGGCGATGGCGATGCGCTGCTTCTGGCCGCCCGAGAGGTCCCGCGGCAGAAAGCCGAGCCGGTCCGACAGGCCCACGGCGTGGAGCACGCGCTCGGCCTCCGTCCTCGCGGCGGCGCCCCGGTGGCCCTTGACGTTGAGCGCGTACTCCACGTTTTCGAGCGACGTCAGCGACGGGAACAGGTTGAACTGCTGGAAGACGAAACCGATCGACTTCTTCCGGATCTCCGGCAGTCGCCAGGCGCGGCGCGGGTCGGCCTCCTCGCCGTCGACGATTACCCGCCCCGAGGAGGCCGTCAGTATGCAGCCGAGGATCGAAAGGAAGGTCGTCTTGCCCGATCCCGAAGGGCCCTCGAGCGAGACGATCTCGCCCCGCGACAGCGAGAGCGAGACGCCGCGAAGGACGGGCACGATGTCGCCCCGGCCCTCGCGGAATTCCTTCGCGACGCCGATGGCTTCGAGCACGGGTTTCATGACGCGGCTCCCGGCGCCAGCGTCGTCCACCAGGCGAGCGCGATGAACACGAGCTGCATCGGGACGCGGATCGCGAGCGGCGTCACCGGCTTTCCTCCGAGCGTCAGGCCCCGCCGCGCGGCGCTGATGTTGGCGGGCAGCAGCGCGAGAAGCAGCAGGATCAGGCCAAGGCCCGCGAGCGCGCGCGTCTGCTGGACCTGGATGCCGATCGCCGCCAGGATTTCGAGCACCCCCGTGACGCTGACCGCCAGGTCCGGCCGCGGGAAAGACGGCGGCACCATGGCGATCAGGTCTTTCCGCATGCGGTTGAAGTGCGCGGCCGCCGTGAAGAGCAGCATCACCGAGAGGCCGCCGCGGGCCGCCGCCTGCCACGTGGCCAGGGCTTCGATGCCGGCCGCGCCGAGCGCCCGGAAGAGACAGGTCGAGGCGGCGAGGATCAGGACGACGATCATGGCGCTCCCTCAGCCTCGGAACACCAGGGCCGGGTCGATGGATGCGACCTTGCGGAACGAGATCATCGCGGCCGCCAGGCACATGAGGACCGAGCCGGCGAACACGATGGCGACGAAGGTCGGCGGAATGATGAGCTTCAGGTCGATCCGGGCGATCGCCGGGCGCATGGCGTAGGCCATGAGCGCGCCCAGCACGAACCCGGCCACGGCCGCGATCGACGCCTGCTTTCCGAGGATCCGGTAGATGTCGAGGTTCCCGCCGCCGATCGCCTTGACGGTGCCGAACTCCTTGAGGTGCTCCATCGTCGAGGTGTAGAGCGTCTGCGCCACGACCACGATGCCGACGAGGCACCCGAGGAAGACCGTGATGTACATGTTCAGCCCGATTCCGGTCGACTGGACCCAGTAGTTGCGCGAGCGCGCGGCCCACTCCTTCTTCGTGTAGACGTCGTTGTAGGGGAGCCGCCGCGCGATCTCCGCCTGGACCGCCGCCGCGTCCGCGCCGGGAGCGAGCTTGACGAGGACGTAAGTGGTCTTGCCCTGGAGCGACTGGGGGTTCAGAGTCTGAGCCCGATCGAAGTCGATGAAGGAAATCGGCGTCGTCGTGAAGGAGCGCGCGTCCCGCGTGCGCCCGATGATCTTCATGCGCTGTCCGAGGATCTCCCGGTACTGCCCGACCTCGAACGGGCCGTAGCGCTTGACGGCCGAGTCGTCGAGAAAAAAGTACTGCCCGCGCTTCAGGTCCGCGAGGTCCCCCTGATCCACGTTCCAGGGGATGTTCCAGCGCGGGAAGTCCTCGAGGGCGTAGACGAGCGAGCCCTCCTGGGCTCCCGACGGCAGGTTGACCGTCACGAACCAGACGATGAGGTTGTCGGCGCGCTCGACCCCCGGCACCGACCGGACGCGCTTGACTGCGGTGTCGGGGAAGGTGTGCGCGAAGTCGACGTTCGGCGTGTTGCGGGAGGTCACCCACAGTTCCGCGTCGATGTGCTCGATCGTGACCGATGCGTTGTCGAGCAGGCCCAGGAAGAGCCCGACCTGGACGAAGACGAGCGTGACGGCGAAGGCGACGCCCGACACGGTGATCAGGAACCGCAGCTTGTCGTGGAGGAGGCTCTTCGTGGCGAGGTCGACCACGTCAGTGGCCTCCCCGCACGAGGCCGCGGATCATCGTCTCGATCTGGGCGTGCGCCGTCTCGATGGGGTCGCGCCAGTCGACCCACGCGTCCTTGCACTTGGCGATGTGGAGCGAGGCGACGCCGTGCGTGCCGGCCCAGACCATCTGGGACACCAGGTCCGCGTCGCCGAGCTCGGGTCGCAGCCGCCCGCCCGCGATGGCCTCCGCGACGGTGGCCTTGAGGAACGCGTAGGCATCCTCCTCCGGGTTGCCCCGCCGCAGCCGGCTGTCCTCCGGCTTCATCGCCTCGGGGTGCGGCGTCATGAACATCAGCCGGTAGTGGTTGCGGTGCGACATCGCGAAGGCGACGTACGCCTGGCCGATTCGCCGCAGGCGGTCGACGGGGTCGGCGATCGCCGCGATCTTCTGGAACTCGCCGGCCAGGGACCCGAAGTCCTCGTCGCAGAGCTCCTGCATCAGCGCGTGCTTGTCGCGGAAGTGGAAGTAGATCGCCGTGGGCGAGTACTCGATCCTTTCGGCGATCCGCCGCATGGTCACGGCGTCGTAGCCCTCTTCGGCGAAGAGCTCCCGGGCAGCGTCCAGGATCCGCGTCCGAAGCTCCTGCCTCTCCCGCACCCGTCGTTCGGCTGTGCCCAAGAACGTGCCTCCGTTACTTAACTACGTTAACTTATCTATCGAGGTTTCCTGATGTCAATGAGTTTCTTGATGCTATTCGGCAACCTCGTCGCCCGACGCCCCGTATGATACAGAACTGACCGGTCAGTTCCGAAATAAGGCATGCCGAGAGTAAAGACGGAGGCCAAGGAGAGGGCGATCCTGGACGCGGCCGCCAGCGTGTTCGCGCGCCGCCCCTTTCACGCGGTCCTCATCGACGAGATCGCCTCCGACGCCGGGATCGGGAAGGGCACGATCTACCGCTATTTTCAGACGAAGGACGACCTCTACTTCGCGACGACCCTTCACGTCCTCGACGGCCTTTCGCGGGCCCTCTCGCAGGCCCTGCCGCAGGAGCCGTCGGCGGTCCGCCGGCTCGAGCGGATCGCGACGGAGAACCTGCGCTTCTACTGGGACCGGCAGTTTCTCTTTCCGTTCCTTCACAGCGACGACGGCCCGTCGCGCCGCGACCAGGTGATGAAGCGGCGGGAGGCGATCCTGCGGTTCTCGCAGGAAGCGATTCTCGCCGGCATCGAGCGGCGGGAGCTGCGAGGCATCGACGCCCGCATCGGCGCCGAGTTCTTTCTCGGGATGGTCCGCTCGGCGAGCCTCTTTCGGCGGCCCGAGGATTCGCTCGAAGAGCTCGTCCGGCAGATCATGTCGGTCTTTCTCGACGGTGTCGCGAGGAGGGACGCTTGAGAAAGTCGGTCGCGCTCCTGCTCGCCGCGGCCGCGCTCGCGCCGGGCTGCTCGCTCCTTCCGAAGAAGAGCATCCAGGATTCCGTGGCCGCCGCGCCGGACCAACCCTGGACTCCCCCGGCAGCCGCCGCGATGCCGCCGTCGACGACGGCGCCGGCGCCGCAGATCCCGGAGGAGTACACGAAGCCCGGCACGACGCTCTCGCTCGGCCAGCTCGTCGACGTGGCGTTGAAGAACAACCCGGCGACGCGCGAGGCCTGGTTCGCCGCGCGCGCGGCCGCGGCCGAGGTGGGCTCGAAACGCTCGCTGTACTTTCCCTACGTCGAGGTCGACGGGATCCTCGAGCGGCAGAAGCAGTCGGCCGTCGGCGGGCAGTTCACGTTCATTCAGACGACGTACGGGCCGTCGGCAGCCGCCACCTGGCTGCTCTTCAACTTCGGCGCGCGGGAGGCGGAGGTGGAGGAGGCGACGCGCTTTCTCTACGCCGCCGACTGGACGCACAACGCCGCGATCCAGGACGTGGTGCTCCAGGTGGCGCAGGCCTACTACCAGTACCTGAACGCGAAGGCCCAGGTCGCCGCGCGCGAGACGAATCTCGAGGAGGCGAAAAGCAACCTCTCCGCCGCCGAGGAGAGGCATCGCGCGGGCGTCGCGACGATCGCCGACGTGCTGCTCGCGAGAACCTCGGCCTCGCAGTCCGAGCTCGCCCTCCAGGTCGTGCAGGGCCAGGTGCAGATCGTCCGGGGCGCGCTCGCGACCGCCATCGGCGTCGACGCGACGGTGCCCGTCGACGTGGGCAGCCTGCCCGAGGAGCTGCCCCTCGACGCCGTGACGAAGAGCGTGGACGAGCTCATCGCGAAGGCGACCGCCGAGCGGCCGGACCTCGCGGCCCAGAAGTTCCGCGCCCTCGCGGCGGAGAGCCGCATCCTGGCCTCGGCGGTGGACGGCCTGCCCACGCTCTCGCTCGACGCCACCGGCAACCGCACGTTCTATTCCCGGCCGGGCGTTCCGGACCCGTTCTCGACGAACTGGGCCGGGCTGATCTCGCTCCGCATCCCGGTCTTTCGGGGCTTCGACACCGCGTACCAGGTGCAGAAGGCGCGGGAAGAGGCCGAGCTCGCGCGAGCGGCCGCCGAACGTACCGAGGATCAGGTCATCTTCGACGTGTGGTCGAGCTACTACGGCGTCAAGACGGCGGCGCAGACCGTGCTCACCACGCGCGACCTGCTCGCGAGCGCGCGGCAGTCCGCCGACGTCGCCGAGGGGCGCTATCGCGCGGGCGTGGGGTCGATCCTCGACCTGCTGACGGCGCAGACGGCGTTCGCCGACGCCCGCTCCCAGGAGGCGCAGGCCCGCTCGCTCTGGTTCCTGGCCGTCGCGCAGCTGGCGCACGCGACCGGCGTCCTGCAGCCCGGCTCTCCCGAGATTCGCGCCCTGCCGCAGACGAAGGGAACTCCATGATCCGCGCCGGCTCGCACCTCCTCCTGGCATCCGCCGTGCTGGCGGCCGCGGCGTGCCGCGGCCAGGGCCCGGCCCCGGCCGCGGAGGCGGTTCCCGTCCGCGTCGGCAAGGTCGTGCAGAAGGCCGTTCCGCTGCAGATCCGCAACGTCGGCACGATCCAGCCCTACGTCGCCGTCGCGGTGCGCGCGCAGGTCTCGGGCGAGATCACGCAGGTCCACTTCCGCGAAGGCCAGGACCTGAGGAAGGGCGAGCTCCTCTTCTCGATCGACCCCCGCCCCTACGAGGCGGCGCTCGCTCAGGCCGAGGCGGCCCTCGCGCGCGATCGGGCCCAGATGGAGAATGCGCAGACCGACGTCAAGCGATACGAGGACCTCGTCAAGAAGGACTACGTGACGCAGCAGCAGTACGACAGCGTCAAGGCCAACGCCGCGGCGACGGCCGCGACCGTCCGCCTCAACCAGGCGTCGGTGGAGCGGGCGCGCCTCGATCTCGCGTACTGCTCGATCCGCGCGCCCATGGACGGCAGGAGCGGCAGCATCATGGTGCAGGCCGGCAACGTCGTGAAGGCGAACGATGCCATGCTCGTGTCGATCAACCAGGTGGTTCCGATCTACCTGACCTTCGCCGTGCCCGAACGGGAGCTCCCGGAGATCCGGCGGCGCCAGAACGCCGGGAGCCTCGCCGTCGAAGCCGAGGAGCCCGCGACCGGCCGGCTGCTCGGGCGGGGCGAGCTGACCTTCGTCGACAACACGGTCGATCGGGCGACCGGGACGATCACGCTCAAGGCCACGTTCCCGAACACGGACCGAGTCCTGTGGCCCGGCGAGTTCGTCAACGCCGTCCTGACGCTCGCCACGGAGCCGAATGCGATCGTCGCCCCGACCGGCGCCGTCCAGAACGGCCAGCAGGGAACCTACGCGTTCGTCGTGAAGGCCGACGACACGGTGGAATCCCGGCCGGTGACGGTCGCGCGCAACGCGGTCGACGGCGTGGTGATCGCGAAGGGGCTCGCGGCGGGGGAGACGGTCGTCACGGACGGCCAGCTTCGGCTTTCGCCGGGAGCGAAGATCGAAGTGGTCGCGGGCGAGGGCGCCGCGGCGAAGAAGTCATGAACCTCTCCGAGATCTTCATCCGCCGCCCCGTCATGACGACGCTCGTGATGGCGAGCCTCCTCGTCTTCGGCGTGATGGCCTACCGTCTCCTGCCGGTCTCGGACCTGCCCAACGTCGACTTCCCGACGATCCAGGTCTCCGCAGCCCTTCCCGGGGCGTCGCCCGAGACGATGGCGTCGTCGGTGGCGACGCCGCTCGAGAAGCAGTTCACGACGATCGCCGGCCTCGACAACATGAGCTCCTCGTCGGCCCAGGGCTCGACCTCGATCACGCTCCAGTTCGACCTCTCGCGGGACCTCGACGGCGCCGCGCTCGACGTGCAGTCGGCGATCTCGGCCGTGGCGCGGCAGCTTCCGCCGAACATGCCGGCTCCGCCGTCCTACGGCAAGGTCAACCCGGCGGACCAGCCGGTCATGTACCTCGCGCTGACCTCGAAGATCCTCCCGCTCAACGAGCTCGACGAGTACGGCGAGGTCATGATGGCGCAGCGCATCTCGACGGTCTCGGGTGTGGCGCAGGTGCAGGTCTACGGCCCGCAGAAGTACGCCGTCCGCGTCCAGCTCGACCCCCGGCAGCTCGCCAGCCGCGGCATCGGCATCGACGAGGTCGCCGACGCCGTGCGCACCGCCAACGTCAACCTGCCGACCGGAATCCTGTACGGTCCGCTGACCTCCTTCACGGTCCAGGCCAGCGGCCAGATCCTGCGGGCCGAGGGCTATCGGTCCGTGATCGTGACCTACCGCAGCGGCTCGCCGGTCCGCGTGGGGGACCTCGGCGAGGTCCTCGACAGCGTCGAGAACAACAAGGCCGCAGCCTGGTACAACGACGAGCGGTCGATCTCGCTCGCGATCTTCAAGCAGCCCGGCACGAACACCGTCGAGGTGGCCGAAGCCGTCCGCAAGCTCCTCCCGACCTTCCAGAAGCAGCTGCCGGCGTCGGCCTCGCTCCACGTCGTCTACGACCGGTCGACCTCGATCCGCGCCTCGGTCGAGGACGTCAAGTTCACGCTGATGCTGACGCTCGTCCTCGTCGTGCTCGTGATCTTCCTCTTCCTGCGCAAGCTCTCGGCGACGGTCATCCCGAGCCTCGCCCTGCCGTTCTCGATCGTCGGCACCTTCGCCGCGATGTACGTGTTCGGGTACACCCTCGACAACCTCTCGCTCATGGCCCTGACGCTCTCGGTCGGCTTCGTCGTCGACGACGCGATCGTCATGCTCGAGAACATCGTCCGGCACATCGAGCGCGGCGAGGGCGTGTTCGAGGCCGCGCTCAAGGGCTCGCGGGAGATCGGCTTCACGATCATCTCGATGACGATCTCGCTCGCCGCCGTCTTCATCCCGATCCTCTTCATGGGCGGCATCGTCGGGCGGCTCTTCCGGGAGTTCGCCGTCGTCATCGGCGTCGCGATCCTGGTCTCGGGCTTCGTGTCCCTGTCGCTGACGCCGATGCTCTGCAGCCGGTTCCTCAGGCCCGAGGGCGAGAAGAAGCCCGGCCGCCTCTTCCGCTGGAGCGAGCGCGGCTTCGACGTCATGCTCGGCCTCTACGCCCGCACGCTCGGACCGGCGCTCCGGCACCCGCGACGGGTCCTCGCGATGTCGGCCGTCGTGCTCGTCGCGACGGGCTGGATGTTCGTGAAGATCCCGAAGGGCTTCCTGCCGACCGAGGACCAGGGGCTCGTCTTCGGCTCGACGGAGGCGGCGCAGGGCATCGGGTTCCCGGCGATGCGAGAGAAGCAGCAGCAGATCGGCGCGATCGTCCGGGCTCACCCGGACGTCGCCAACGTGCTGATTTCGGCCGGGCCGCGCGGAAACACCGCGGTCGGCAACTCGGGCATCGTGCTGGCACAGCTGAAGCCCCGCGGCGAGCGCCGAAAGACGGCCGACGAGATCGTCGCGGAGCTGCGGCCGCAGTTCGCGAAGGTCCCGGGAATCCGCGCGTTCCTGCAGGTTCCGCCGCCGATCCGCCTCGGCGGGAGCCCGACGAAGAGCCAGTACCAGTACACGCTCCAGGATTCGGACACGGCGGAGCTCTACAAGTACGCCCCGATCCTCGAGGGCAAGATCCGCGAACTGCCGGAAGTCCAGGACGTCACGAGCGACATGCAGCTCTCGAATCCCCAGTTGAACGTGGCGATCGACCGCGACCGCGCGGCCGCGCTCGGCATCACGACGCAGAAAATCGAAGACGCCCTCTACACCGCCTACGGCACGCGCCAGATTTCGACGATCTACGCTCCGACCAACCAGTACCAGGTGATCATGGAGCTCGCGCCCGAGTTCCAGGCCACGGCCGGGGGGATCGGCCTGCTCTACGTGCGCGCGGCCACCGGCGACCTCGTGCCGTTTTCCTCGCTCGCTTCCGTCACTCAGGGCACGGGGCCGCTGACCGTGGCCCACCAGGGCCAGCTTCCGGCCGTGTCGATCTCGTTCAACCTGCGCCCGGGCGTCGCGCTCGGCGACGCCGTGGCGGCGGTCAACCGGGTCGCGCGCCAGACGCTGCCGGCGACCGTGCAGCGCGACTTCCAGGGCACGGCCCAGGCGTTCCAGAGCTCCATCCAGGGACTGGGGCTCCTGCTTCTCGTCGCGATCCTCGTGATCTACGTCGTCCTGGGGATCCTCTACGAGAGCTTCATCCACCCCCTGACGATCCTGACGGCGCTGCCGTTCGCCGGCTTCGGCGCGCTCGTGACGCTCATGGTCTTCCGGACCGAGCTTTCGATCTACGCCTTCGTCGGCATCATCCTGCTCGTCGGGCTCGTCAAGAAGAACGGCATCATGATGGTCGACTTCGCGATCGAGGCGCAGCGCGCCGAAGGCGTCAATGCGCAGAAGGCGATCTACGAGGCCTGCGTCGTGCGCTTCCGCCCGATCATGATGACGACGATGGCGGCCCTCATGGGCACGATCCCGATCGCGCTGGGTGTGGGCGCGGGCGCCGAGTCGCGCCGGCCCCTGGGCCTGGCCGTCGTGGGCGGCCTGCTCTTCTCGCAGCTCCTGACGCTCTACGTCACGCCGGTCTTCTACATCGTCATGGATCGATTCCAGCAGCGCTTCGACCGGCGCAAGGGCAGGAAGCGGGGCGCAGGCGAGACGACGTCGCCGCGACACGCGGAGCCGGCCGAGCAGCCGGAAGAGCCCGTCCCGGCGACCGCCGCGCTGCGCCTCCGAGACGTCTAGACCGACGAGCCGGGGAATTGCGCGAGTGGACCGACCGGGTCATCGGGTCTGACGGGCTCGCGAGAGAGCGCTAGGCCGGCGCCGCCTTCCCGCTGACCTGGAAGGCCGGCCGGCCGAGCAGGTAGCCCTGGCCGAACTCGATCCCGAGCTCGACCAGGGTTTTCCGTTCCGCTTCGACCTCGATGCCCTCGGCCACGAGGGTCGCGCCGATGCGTTTCCCGATGGCGTCGAGGCTGGCGATGATCTCGCTCTTGATCGGGTCGGCGTGGATGTTGCGCACGAGGGAGTCGGCGACTTTGATGTAGTCGGGCTTCAGCTGGAGGATGGTCTCGAGCCCCGAGTAGCCGGAGCCGGCGTCGTCGATCGCGATCTTCATGTTCGCCTTTCGGAGCTGGCCCAGCACGTCCCGGAAGGAGTCGTAGTCGCGGACCATCTCCTTCTCGGAGATCTCGACGACCACGTCGCCGTGGCTGCGGTTGATCGAGGCGAGGTTGCGCGCGTCGAGGAACACGGGGTGGCGCAGCAGCATGGCCGAGGCGTTGACGAAGAGGCGCCGCTCCCCGACCGACCGGGGCAGGCTGGAGAAGATCGTCTCGAGGCACAGCGTCTCGAGCTCGACGTCCATCTCGTTCTCGTGCGCGACGGCGAAGAGCACCGTGGGGGGCTCCAGGGTGGTGCCCTGCGGTCCCCGGATGAGCGCCTCGTAGCCCATGATCGCGCCGTCGGGCAGATGCCGAACGGGCTGGAACGCCGGCCGCAGCCGCCGGCTGCCGATCACCGCCTTCAGTCCCGCGAAGAGCTCGAGCTTTTCGTGGGTCTGGCGCTGCGTGACGATCTTGACGGCCTCCTGGAGCGTGCGCACCACGTGGCGCGAGGGGCGCACCCGGGGGTTGTCGGGGGCGGTGAGGCTCGAGGCGAGAATGCTGACCAGGTCGGCGGTCGTGCCCTCGAGGGTCTGCCGCAGGCGCCGGATGACGCCGGCCCGCAGACGCGCCGCTTCCTCCTCGAGGTTGACCGGCGTGCGCCCGCGGCCCGACGGCGGCAGGCTGTAGAGAATGAAGAAGCCGTCGGAGCCCGAGAAGCGGATCGAGTGGACGTGGGGCGAGAGACGGGAGGTGCGGACGTCGTCCTGGAGCCCCTCGGAAACGCCCGACGAGCACTTGGTCGTAGTGCTCCCAGCCGAAGAGCTCCTCGAAGCCGAAGAACTTGCCGATCTGAAGGTAGATGACCCCGAGGTGGTCGATCCTCTCGTCGGCGCGCTCGGGCGTCTCGAAGGGATGGATCGGCAGGTTCGTGATCCCGTCGTAGACGATGCGCTCGCGGCGCAATTCTTCGAGGCTCTCCGGCGGGGGCCTGCGCCGCCTCCGGAAACGGGGCGTCGATGACGCTGGGGTCGGTGCGGCGTTTGGCCCTCATCGTTCCTCCATGGCGGGAGTCGTGTCGAGCAGCGACCGCACCTTCTTGCGAAGCTCTTCGGCGCCGAAGGGCTTGGCCAGAAAGTCCGACCCGCCGAGCTGCATGGCCGTGATGCGGTCCTTGACCTCGGAGCGGCCGGTCAGAAAGAGCACGGGGAGGTCGCGCGTGGCGGACTGGCGGCGAAGGATCGCGCAGAACTCCCAGCCCGTCATGCCGGGCATGTTGACGTCGAGGATGACGAGGTCCGGGACCTCCCGGATCGTATCGACGAGCGCGGCGCGCGGCTCCGGCGGGCAGTCGACGGTGAAGCCCTCGGGCGCGAGGAGGTCGCGGACGGCCGTCGAGATCTCGCGGTCGTCGTCGACCACGACGATGCGCTTCATCGCGCGCCTCGCTGGAAGGGCAGCATGATCGTCACCTCGGAGCCGTAGCCGGCCTCGCTCGAGAGGCTGATCTTGCCGCCGTTGGCCTCGAGGATCTCCTTGGTCACGGCGAGGCCCAGGCCCTTGCCGCGCCGCCCGGAGGCGACGGCGCCCTGGCCGCGGAAGGCGTAGTCGAAGGCGCGGGCGCTCTCCTCGGGACTCATGCCCATGCCCGTGTCCTTGACGACGACGAAGGCCTGGGTGCCCGCGGCGCCCGCGCGGATGCGCACCTCGCCCGCGTCCGGCGTGTACTTGATCGCATTGTCGAGGACGTTGCGAAACGCGCGCTGGAGCGCCACCGGGTCGGCCGCGACCGGCAGCTGAGGGCGCTCGGCGATGAACTCGATGCGGATGCGTCCGCCGTGCGCCAGGCGGTACGCGGTCGCGAGCGAGCCCAGGATCTCGACGAGGTCGGCGTTCTGCGGAGGCGGGGCGGCCGGTTCCGGGGCGGGCGCCGGCGTGCCGACGAGGCGCTCCGCGAGCTCGATCTCGCGCGCGAGGTTGTCGAGGTACTCGCGGTTGGGGAGCTCGCCGCGGCGGGCCGCCTCCTGGATCAGGTCCGTGTAGACGCGGATCACCGAGAGGGGAGAGCGCAGGTCGTGGAGGATCTCGGCTTCGGGGTCGCGCTCGGAGCCGCCGCCGGCTCTCCGCGCCGGAGCCGCGGGCTCCGCCGCCTCACCCGCGTCCCGGGTCCGCCCCGGCGCCGCCTCGGAGGGCCTCGGCACCGCGGCCGACGAGACTTCGAGCGTCACCAGGAGGGCCGGCGCCGCGAGAGCGACGCCCGCCAGCGCGAAGAGCGACGCGGCGGTGCTCGTCGGCACCCGCGCGAGCGTGGCCAGGGCGGCCACGCCCATGACGGAGGCCACGGCGAAGAAGCGGGCCGCGGGCTTGCCCTCGCAGTGCCACGACAGCGCGACGCCCGTCGGAAGCAGCAGCGCATAAGGGGAGAGTGGCGCCGCCCGTCAGCGACATCGCGCAGAAGAGGAGGACGAGATCGACCACCATCGCCAGCGGCGCGGCGAAGTCGCCGAGCGCCTCCCGGATGCCTCCGCGGGTCAGGAGAAAGAGCGAGCCGAGCGCTCCGCCCATCGCGAGCGCCAGCGGCCGCGCGTCGCCGAGTCCGAGAACGATGGCGATCAGGGTGAAGAGGGTGAAGAGACCGGACGCGGCGGCGCGATGGGCGGCGAACGCCCCGCGCCGATCAGACATAGGCGCAGCCCACGCGGACCCCGCCGCCGGGCATGGGCGCGGAGTTCAAGGCCTTCAGCCGGATCGCGTGGCGCTCGGGATCGTTCTTCTGGACGATCTCGGCCTTCCAGCGCGGGGGCCACTTCTCGGCCTTCTTCGCGAGGAAGGAGATGCCGCCGAAGCTCACGTCCATGACGGGCGCCGTCCAGGCGGCGCGCGGGCGCCTTCCACTCCATCCGCAGGCTCATGTCCTCCGGCACGAACCGCGGGTGCAGCCGCCGCTCGCTCGCCTCGAAGGTGGATTGCGACCGGCAGTGGTAGAGACGCAGGTCCGCGATCTTCAGGAGGAAGTCCGTGGTCTTGCCGTCGTTGGGGTAGGACGCGACGCCGTAGTGGAGGTCGAGCGACGCGGCGGCGCGGCCCAACAGCGGGATCTCCGAGACCTTCTCGCGCACGCGCTCCAGCACCGCCAGCGCCGAGATCATGTCCGTGTTGGGAAGCACCAGGACGAACTCGTCTCCGCCCCAGCGGCAGCCCGCGTCGACCGCGCGGAGCGAGTCGCGCAGGACGCGGGCCGTGCGCACGAGGACGCTGTCGCCGACCGGGTGCCCCATCCGGTCGTTGATCGACTTGAAGCCCTTGAGGTCCATCATCCCGACGGCGAGGATGCCGCCGGAGCGCTCGGCGCGCGAGATCTCGCGCGCCAGGTGATCGACGAGAAAGCGCCGGTTGTAGAGGCCCGTCAGCGGATCGGTGATCGCGTTGACGCGGAGGACCGCGAGGTCGGCCTCGGACACCAGGCGCGGCTCCTTCATGAGGCCCTTGCGGCTGTGCAGGTGGTGGAGGAGGACGGTCTGGAGGCCGAGCGGCGCGCCCAGCTTGTCGCGCAGCGCCGGGATGAGCCGCTCGATCTCGGTCCAGCGCTCGAGGGCCTCGGGCGCTTCGAGAGGGAGGCCGGTCCACTCGGCGAAGAGCTGGCGGAGGACTTCGCCGCGGTCGCCGTTGCGCGCGATCGAGGAGAGAGACTTCGAGAACCTCGTGAGCGAGAAGTCGCGCTGGCGTCCCAGCCGCGCGAGGCGGCCGATGTGCTCGCTCAGATCTTCCGAAGCCAACCGCATCCTTCTCCCGTCCGACACGCCGGCCGTCTCAGTGGTTCGACTTCCTTGCAGGGTGGGCCCGCGCCGCCGGGCGGAGATCGGCTCGCTCGGCTTCGCGCGAGAGCCGCGCGACGGCGCCGGCCGCCTCGGCCACCGCGTCTCCGAGGGAACAGACCAGGACGAGCTGTCCGTCTTTCAACAGATCCACGACCTCGCGGTCCGACCGCGCCCAGAGCACGCTCGAGCCGACGACGAGCAGCCGCGCCTCGCCGAGATCCGCGGCCGGGTCGAGCTTCGCGAGAGCCTCGGCGCACCGCCGGATCCGGGCGAGCCCGACTCCGTTGGCGCGCAGGCGGGCCGAGACGCGGAGGCGCACGATGTCGGCGAAGGAGTACCGTCGCGCCGAGCCGTAGCCGCTGGCTTTCTCGACGGACGGACGGACGAATCCTTTCCTATCCCAATGGTCGAGTTGCCTGGCCGTGAGGCCAGTCAGCCGCGCCGCCTCCGAGGTGGAAAAGCTTCTCGCAATGACACTCGTGAATTTCATCGATGTAATTCAAAAAATGTTAGCACAGGCGCGGGTTTTCCGGTGTTCGGGCGGGCGGGAAGGATGAGAATGGGGCCCGAAACGGAGGAAAAATGATCGATCGCCTGGCTCGCCCTGGCCGCCCGGCTGGCCCTGACGCCGGCCCCCGTGGCCGCTCCCGGGTACCTCTACCGGACCACCCTCATCCAGGCCGCGCCGGGCAAGCTCCTCGAGGTCGTCGACCTCTACAAGGCCGGCTGGCCGGGCTCGAAGGACAGCGGGGACGAGCCGCCGATCGCCATGCGGCACAGCCAGGGCGACCGCTGGGACCTCCTGCTCCTCTTTCCGATGGGAAGCTGGGGCGAGTACTACGCCGCCGGAGCGCATCGCGCGGCGCGCAGAAGGCGGGGCAGGCGGCGATGGCGGAGCTCGTCCGCCTCTCCGGCGACGTCGCGTGGACGGAAGACGTCTTCGTGTACGGCCCGCCGCTCGACGAGACGCGGGAAGCGTGTGCTCGAGGCCGGCTTCTTCCACGTCGAGATGTTCGAGGCGCTGCCCGGCATGGAGCGCGGCCTCTACCGCCAGCGCGAGATGGAAAACGCGTACCTGAAGGCCCTCGATCTCCCGCAGAACCTGATCTTCGTGCGCGACGCGGGAGCGGCCTGGGACCTCTTCACGATCGGGGCCTACCGCGACCTCAAGCACTACGCCGAGAGCGCCGACGTGCCCGAGGCGAAGCAGGAGGAGGCGGCGAAGGCGGCCGGATTCGACGGCGTGAAGGCGATCGGGCCGTACCTACGAACCCTGATCGCCCTGCACCACGACACGCTGGCGACCGCGATCAAGTAGGCGGGGGCGAACTCTCCGGGTCCGACCCCGCCTGCTCGTCGCGCTCGGTCCGCAGCGCCGTCTGCTCTTCGGCCGCGTGGCGCTTCTCCGGCTCGAGGAGCCCCTGGATCGCGAGAAACGCCGGGCCGACCTGGCCGTCGTTGTAATGGCCGGGGTAGGTCCGCCGGTAGTCGATCCAGCCCTTCCACTCCATCCAGAGGAGCAGCCGGTCGACGAGAAATACCGCCACCGCGAGCCCGGCCAGCCCGAGAGCCAGTTTCATCCCGACGAAACGGTAGCGCCTTTTGGATAGGATCGCCGCACTTTCTCGCTGGGAGGAATCATGACGCTCGACCGTCGGTCCCTGCTCGTTTCGGGAGGCGCGGCTCTCGGCCTCGGCGTGGCCGCGGGCGCGGCGCCGCAGACGGCGGCTTCCGGCGTCGACGGCTCGAAGTCGGCGGCGCTCTTCCTCAAGGACGACGACGGCCTCGCGCCGGCGACCTTCGACCGGCTGCCGCTCGAGTGGCACCAGGCGCGCGCCAAGGCGCTGCAGGCGCTACCTGACCGAGAACGGTTTCGCCGGGCGCCTGGCTCTCGGATCCGATGAACATCATCTACTTCACGGGCCTCTTCTTCACGACGACCGAGCGGCCCTTCTCGGTCTTCCTCCCGGCGGACCGCCTCGCGACGATCTGGTTCAACCCGGGCCTCGACCGCGACCTCGTCAAGAGCTGGTGGGCGACGGAGTCCGACTACTACTTCGACTTCCAGCACGCCGACGGCGGGTTTCCCAACGAGGGCAAGGTCCAGCAGGGCGAGCAGGTCGACCTCTTCGAATGGGTGCTGAAGGGCCTGAAGAAGCGCGGCTACGACGGCAAGCGCATCGCGACGGACAAGGACCTCTCGCGCGACGCCAGCTCGCGACGGCGGGCAAGGTCTTCCTCAAGGAGACGAAGTTCGACTCGATCGCCGAGCACTGCGAGAAGCTGCGCATGGTCAAGTCGCCCGAGGAGCTCGCGCTCTGGCGGCGGGCCTACCGCGTCTTCGACGAGACCCACGCCTTCGCGCGCGATCTCCTGCTCGCGAAGGGCACGGACCTGACCGACTACGAGCTCGGCATGGCGGCGCACGGAGTTCGGCATGGGCCGCCTGATGGCGGGGATCAAGCGCGACGGCCGCCCGCACACGGCGGTCGGCATCGACCTCGGCGATCGGCGTGCGCTGCGGCGTCGGCACGGCGTATCCGCATCCGAACCAGATGCACTACAACAAGATCCAGAAGGGCCAGGCGCTCCAGATCGCCGGCGGTGTCGAGATCGGCGGCTGCGGCGGAGAGCTCTACCGCGCGTTTCTCCTCGCGCCCTGGACCGACCACCAGAAGAAGGTCTGGACCGTCTCGCGCGACTGCTGCCTCATGCAGAAGGACCTCCAGCGCGAGGGCGTGGCCTGCTCGACGGTCGCCTACCAGATCCACAAGCACCAGGTGAAGGAAGGGATGCAGAACTACATCTACCACCGGCCCGCGCACGGCATGGGCATGGAAGGCCACCAGCCGCCGTACCTCGCGCTCGGCGACTACACGATGCTCGAGGCCGGGATGATCTTCTCCGTCGAGCCCGGCCTCTACGATCCGGCGAACGGATTCGGCGTCAACTTCTCCGACGGCTTCGCCGTGCAGCCGGGCGGCAAGCCCGCGCTCCAGATGTCGCGGCTGCCGTGGACCGAGGAGTGGTGCCTGGTGAAGCTGTAGCGGCGACCGAGCTTCGATCCGGCGGGGAGCGTCACCGGGGTCGGCCCTGACCCGAGAGCGTCATGAGCCAGAGCGAGGAGCCTCCGTTCTCGCGGCAGTAGTAGAGAAACCGCCCGTCCGGCGAGATCGTGGGCTCCTCGAGAAAGAGGCCCGCCTCGGGAAAGTGCGTGACCGGCTCGAGAGGCCCGCCGGCGGCGGGGATACGGGAGATGTTGCGGTGGCTCGGCTGGATGTAGATCCACTTTCCGTCGGGCGAATAGAAGGGGTGCCGCATCCTCTCGTAGCCGGTCGTGAGCTGCTCGAGGGCGCCGCCGCCGGCCGGCATCCGGAAGAGCTGCAGCGCGCCTTCCAGGACCGCCGTACCTGCGATCCAGCGGCCGTCCGGCGACCACTCCGCGTCGAACTTGTCGGTGGCGGAGTCGGTCAGCGCTTTCAGCTTGCGAGAAGTCATGTCGAACACCCCGAGCTGCTGTGTCGTGCCCAGGAGCACGTCGGAAAGAAGCAGAAGGCGCCCGTCTTTCGAGGGCCGGAGCTGGCTGACGCCTCGTGTTCCGCCCCGGAACAGCTCTTCCGCGCGGCTCCCGTCGAGGGCCGCGATCCAGAAAGAGTCCCGGGTACCGGACATGTAGCGCACCGCGAGGATCTCGTTGCCGGAAGGCATCCAGGACGGCGAAAGCTGCCCGACATCCTCGCCCGGGAGCTGGAGGCGCTGGCGGTGCCGCGTCTCGAGATTCAGGATCCAGACCTCCTGTCGCCCCAGGATGTCGCTGACGTAAACGACCTGCCGGCTATCCGGCGAGACCTGGGGGTAGCTGTCGATCACGCGCCCGCTCGAGAGCGGCTCCTCCGGGCCGGCCGGCGTCCCGCCTCCCGGAGCCAGCGGCAGGCGCGTGACATTGCGCGAAGTCTCCTCCTCGGCGACGGCGAGCCGGCGCCCGTCCTGCGAGACGGCGAGATCTCGGAGGTACGCCGTCACGAGGCCGACCGTGCGCGGCGCGCCATCCACGCTCCCGCTCCCCGGCGCAAAGTCGAAGCGCTGGACCCGGGTGCCGCCGTTGGGGTCCCTCGAGAGAGACCAGAGCGAGCGCGACGAGGCGTCCCAGGCGTGGCTGAATCCTCGAAAGAGCAGCCGAGGCTTGCCTCCCGCGGCCGGCATCACGAGCACCTCTTCGAGCTGCGATTCGAAGCTGATCCAGCGCCCGTCCGGCGAGCAGGCGACCCGCGTGATCTCCCAGTTCGACTGGTCGCTCGAGAGGAGCACGCGAGGGCTCCCTCCCTGAGGGGGCACCTCGAGGATCGCGCGCCGACTCTCCGGTCCCGTGACGTAGAGCACGGCCCGGCCGTCGGGCCGCCACGCGGGATAGTTGGCGTCGGGGGCGAGTCTTCGCGCCGCGCCGCCCAGCGAGCGGAACCGTCCAGAGATCGCCGCCGTACGTGCGCGTGTTGCGAGACAGAGTTCCGCCGATCTT
Source organism: uncultured Acidobacteriota bacterium (assembly GCA_963810205.1). Classification (GTDB taxonomy): domain Bacteria; phylum Acidobacteriota; class Thermoanaerobaculia; order UBA5066; family Gp7-AA6; genus DAHUXD01. The sequence goes on along the minus strand of CAWEMP010000014.1, from coordinate 129,781 downwards.
GATGAGGCCGGTCTTCGAAGCCCGCGTCGAGACGAAGGCGATCGCATTGCCGTCGGGCGAGAAGGCGGGCTGGATGTCCTGCCCCGGGTCGTTCGTGACGCTGACGTCCTGGCCGCTCTCGCCGCGGCGCACGTAGATCTCGAAGTCGCCGCTTCGATCCGAGGCGAAGGCGAGGAGGTTTCCATCCGGCGACCAGCTCGGCCACTCCGCGCGGCCGGTCGGGGGCGTGATCCGAGCGAGCCCCTCGAGCGCGAGCTGTGGCGGGGCGCCCGGCCGACGCGCGAGGCTCCACGTCGCCACCGCCGCGATCACGGCCGAGGCGAGCGCCGTCGCCGCGAGAATCCCGAGGCGAGCTCCTCGCCCGGGTACGGCGACGGCGCGCCGGATCCGGCTTCGCCTGGAGGCTCCGCAGCCGCCTCGTCGATCTCGATTCGGGCGTCGGCCACGTCGTGCAGCCTCCGGTCCGGATCCTTCTGCAGACACCGCCGCAGGAGATCGCGGATGCGCCGGGGGGTAGCCGCCGGGAGAGCGGCCCAGTCCGCATCGCGCGTCAGCACGGCGGCGAGGACGTCGGACACCGTCTCGCCTTCGAAGGCCCGACTTCCCGACAACATCTCGTAGAGGACGCAACCGAAGGCCCAGATGTCCGTCCGACGGTCGACCGCTTTCCCGCGCGCCTGCTCGGGCGACATGTACGCCGCCGTTCCCAGGATGACGCCCTTCTCGGTTCCGCCGGACGTGATGGTGGGCGAGATCGAGATGTCCGATTGCGGCGCGGCGTCGGACCCGAAGGCCTTGGCCAGGCCGAAGTCGAGCACCTTGACCTTGCCCGCCGGAGTGATCTTGACGTTGGAAGGCTTCAGATCGCGGTGGACGATCCCCTTCTCGTGCGCCGCCTCCAATGCCTCGGCGATCTGCCTGGCGAAGACCAGGCTTTCGTCCACCGGTATCGCGCCGGCGGCCACCCTCTCGGCCATCGTTTCGCCCTCGACGAGCTCGAGGACCAGGAAACGGATGCCATGGGACTCCTCGAGGCCGTAAATCGAGGCGATGCTCGGGTGGTTGAGCGAGGCGAGCAGCCGAGCTTCGCGATCGAAGCGTGACAGCCGCTCGGGGTCCTGCGAGAACCCGGCCGGCAGAACCTTGACGGCGACCTGGCGACCGAGCTTGGTGTCCCGCGCCCGATAGACCTCGCCCATCCCGCCGGCGCCCAGAGGCGACAGGATCTCGTAGGGACCGAGCTTCGTGCCGGCCGCTAGCGTCATGTCAACGCCCGGTCCTCGACGCGAGTCGAGCCCGCATCGGGGCGAGCCGCAGGAGTCGACGACGATCACGAGCGGTCTTTCTTCTCGCGCCGGGTCGAGGTCTTCATGCCCCTCAAGTACCCGCGCAGTCGGCCGACCGGCTGGTCCGGAACCAGCGTGATGACGCCTCCTTTGGAGATGATCTGAACGACCTGGCCGGACTTGAGTCCGGCCTCGCGGCGGATGGCTTTCGGGATCACGACCTGAAACTTCGGAGAGATGACGGCGTGCGCCATGAGGTCCTCCGCTCGAAGCCCATCCTACATATCTTCGATCGATCAACGGTTCGTAGCCCGCGGCCTCAAGGCCGGTCCTTGACCGCCGCGAGGACGCGCGCCAGTGCCGCGCCCGGCTCGAGCGAGCGGCTTGTCGTAGATGTTCCAGCCGGTGAAGACCGCGATGAGCTCGAGGTCCGGGACGACGATCAGGAGCTGCCCGCCGTAACCCCACCCGGCGTAGGCGTCGTGGGAGCCGGCGCCCTTGCGCGGCATGACCCACCACTGGTAGCCGTAGCCGTAGGAGCCGTCCTTCGTGTGCGGTGCTCGCGTGCGTCGAGGCCGCCACCCAGCCTTCCGGCAGGATGCGCTTGCCGTCCCAGACGCCGTCCTTCAGGTACAGGTAGCCGATCTTCGCGAGGTCCCGCGGCGCGAGGTACAGCCCGCCCTCGGTGTCGGCGAGGCCCTTCGGCGTGCGCTTCCAGTAGAAGTCGATGCCGAGCGGCGCAAAGAGGTGCTCCTTCGCGTAGTCGTCGGCCTGTTTGCCCGTCGTCTTCCAGATCAGGTACGAGAGAAGCTGCGTCGCGCCGCTGTTGTAGACGAAGACCTTGCCGGGATCCTCCGCCATCGGCTGCTCGAGCACGTAGCGGACCCAGTCCTCCTTGCCCTCCATCACCGCGCAGTTGTTGGCGGGGTCCGTGTACTCGGTCGACTCCTCGTCCCAGCGGATCCCGGCCGTCATCGTCAGGATGTCGCGGAGCGTCATCCGATCGCGGCGCGGGTCGGGCGGGATCTGGAAGTCCGCGAAGTACGGCATCGCCTTGACGTCGACGCCCGGGATCTCGCCGCGGCGGATCGCGATGCCGATGAGCGCGGAGGTCACGCTCTTCGAGACCGACTGCATCGTGTGGAGCCGCGTCCCCTTGTAGTACGGGTGCCAGCCCGGGTCGTAGTAGTTGTAGATCCCGGGCGCGCCCTTGCCGACGAAGAGCCGCGCGGTAGTCCGCCGACCGGTCGTAGGTCTTCTCGTAGACGATCTTCCCGTTGCGGATGACGAGCATCGAGTCGACGTAGCCGTGCTTGCCGGAGGCGAGCTCGCGGTCGAGGGCGTCGAGCGGAGCGGGGTCCATCCCCTCGGCCGTGCGGCGTCGATTCCGGCCAGGCCCGGTCGGCCAGGACGCCGGCGCGGCGAGCAGGAGTCCGAGCAGGGGCAGAATCATCATCGTCTTCATGGCGGTGTCGCCAGCCAGATGTCGGCGTTGTCGTTGATCGCGAGAAGATACAGCGTTCGCGCCGTCTGGCTCGAAGCGTAGTCAACTGCGATAGTCGCCGTTGCGTCGGATGCGACGCGAGAAGCCTCGGCGGGCCGCCGGTCGCTCTCGAGGCCGACGCCCTGCGGGCGTGCGGACGATCACTCGGTTCCGACCAGATCACGCATGCGGGTGCCTGGAGGCTGGCGCCTCAAGCGAGCCGGCGGCTCTCCAGCCTGCGTTCGAGGTCGAAGAAGGCCATGCCCGTGATCGGTCGGTCCTTGCGTCGAGGTCGCGCAGACGGAGCGCGGCCGTCCGGCGTGAAGTCGGTCCGCCGGCGCGTCCCGAGCATCCGGCGGCTCGGGGAAGCTTGCCGAGAGGCGCGTGACGGTTCCCTGCTCGTCGAGACTCGAAAATGAACGAGTCGGCGCCGTCGTTGCCGGCGATGCGGCGACCGTCGCGCGACGCGATCGGGTACGCGTCGAGGCCTGTTCCGCGCGTCAGCTGGGTCAGGCCGCTGCCGTCGGGAAGAATGGTCCAGAAGTCCCAGGACCCTCCGCGGTCGGACTGGAAGAGGATGCGCTCGCCGCCGCCGAGAAAAGACGGGGAGCGGTCCCGCGCCGCGTCGTCCGTCAGGCGGCGGATCCGCGTGCCGTCCGCCTGCATCACGAAGATGTCCTCCTGGACCGAGCCCTGGGAATCGAAGACGAGGAGCTTGCCGTCCGGCGACGGCGCCACCTGAGCAATCGCGCGCGACGACTCCATGATCGTCGCGGACGGCTCCCGCACCTCGCCGCGTTCCGGATCGAAGCCGAAGCGCTCGACCGCGTAGGTCTGTTCGGCGGCGACGTAGGCCAGTCGCCGCCCGTCGCGCGAGAGGGCCACGCCCTCGACGTCGCGCGCCGGCAGCGTTCGAGGTTCCGGCGGGCCGAGCGGCTTGCCGGACTTCTCGTCGATCGGGACGCGCCAGAGGTTCATCGAGCCGTCCCGGTCCGACAGGAAAAGGAGGAACCGGCCGTCGGAAGACCAGACCGGGTTCCAGTCGACGGCGGGATCCTGCGTGACGGCGACGGGCGATTCCCCTTTCGCGAGGCCGGCGTACGGCACCGTCCACAGGTCCCGGTGGCTTCCCGTGCTGGGAAGACCCCAGTAGGCGATGCGCCACCCGTGGGGCGACACGCTGGGCTGCACCGCGTCCTGGACCGGGATCTTCCGGGTCTTTCCCGTCGCGACGTCTGCGACCCAGAGCTCGCTCACCGAGGCTCGGTTGTACGGGCTCCAGCCCGATTCCGTGCCGAAGACGATCTCTCGGCCGTCCGGGGACCACGCGGGGGCGCCGCCGAAGGTCGTCAGCCTGCGCTCGTTCTCCCCGCTCGCGCCGACGATCTGGATGCCTCCTCCGCCGCACCGCGTCGAGTACGCGATCAGGCTGCCATCCGGCGAGAACGACGGCAGAGCGCTTCTCTCATCGCAGTCGGGCGTCAGGTCCGTCAGGCTCTGGCCGGTGACCCTCTGGACGAAGACGTGCTGGGCCGCGCCGGCGAACCGGCTGAAGGCCAGGAGCTGGCCGTCGGGCGAGAGAGCCGGGTTGCTCTCGTAGCCGCTCAGGCTGGTCACGTTGCCGGTATTCGCGGCTGGCGGCGGGGGAGTCCCCGGCGTGCGGCCCGCGCCGGCCGAGCGCGAACGTGGCCGCGATCGCCGCGGCTGCGGCGACGGCGAGGAGGGCGGCCCGGAGACTTCCGGGAATGCGCGAAGCCGGAACGACGGCGGCGGCGCCCGAGGTCTGCGAGAGAGCCTCGAGCTCGAAAGCGAGATCGTGCGCCGAGTGGAGGCGCCGCTCCGGAGTCTTCTCGAGGCAGTGCGCGGATGATCCGCTCGAGCGTCGGCGAGACGTTCGGGTTCGTGACGCCGAGAGCTCCGGCGGGTCTTCCTTGAGGATCGCCGACATCGTGTCCGCAGCCGAGTCGCGCGTGGAAGGCGCGCTTGCCCGGAGAGCATTTCGTAGAGGACGGCGCCGAAGGAGAAGATGTCGGACCGGTGATCGGCGGCCTTGCCGCGCACCTGCTCGGGCGACATGTAACCGAGCGTCCCGAGAACCGTTCCGGGTTCGGTGGCGGGAGCCGCCGTCGGGAGCGTTCGTCTGGCTGCCGCCGCCCGCCGGCTCCGTCAGCTTCGCCAGGCCGAAGTCGAGGATCTTGATCTGCCCGTCGTTCGTGACGAAGAGGTTCTCCGGCTTCAGGTCCCGGTGCACGATGCCCTTCTCGTGCGCGGCGGCGAGCCCGTGCGCGATCCCGATCGCGTAGTCGACGGCGCGGCGCGGCGAGAGGCTGCCGCCGGCGAGCGCCGCGCGCAGCGTCTCTCCCTCGAGCAGCTCCTGGACGACGTAGGGCGCGCCGTCCGCCTGCCCGAAGTCGTAGACCGCCGGTGATGTTGGGATGATTCAGGACGCCGGCGGCCTTCGCCTCGTGCTCGAAGCGGCGCAGGCGGTCGGGATCTTCGGAGTAGGACGCCGGCAGCACCTTGATCGCGACGTCGCGGTTGAGCCGCGGGTCCCGCGCCCGGTAGACCTCGCCCATCCCGCCGGCGCCGAGCGGCGACAGGATCTCGTACGGGCCGAGGCGCGTGCCGCCGGTCTCCCGGAAGCCACAGGTAGGCGAGGACGTTCGTGTCGACGACGATCATCGGCGGCCGGCGCTGCGCATCGCGGCGAGGTCATCGTCCGTCAACTGTCCGCTGACCCGCTCGCGCAGCTTCGTCGCGCGCGCGAGCAGTGTCTCCGGACTGAGCTTCTGAGGCATCGTGGCGGCCTCGAGAAGTGTGATGAGGTGGCTGTTCAAGCTCCGGTGCTGCTGCAGGGCCCTCGCCTTGAGCTGGCGGTGAAGCTTGTCGGGCAGGTCCTTGATCGTGATGGTGGCCACTTTTCCTCCATGGTTCCAAAATGGAAGTATAATGGATCCCCCGCGGACTGGGCGGGCTCACGGCACTCGATCGTCGCGGTTGAGCCGCGGGTCCCGCGCCCCGGTACACCTCGCCCATCCCTCCCGCACCGATCGGCGACAGGATCTCGTACGGGCCGAGGCGCGTTCCGGACGCGAGCGTCATGGCGTCTTCTTCACCGCCTCGGCCCAGTTCTGGATGACGGCGAGAGGCTCCGCGCCCTCCTCGCGGGTCCGGACGAGCGCGAGGATCCGCCCGTCGGGAGCCACGTCGTAGCGCGTCGACGCGTCGAAGCCCGTGTCGCCGTAGACGAAGAGGGGGAGGGCGAAGAGGATCTCGCCCCTGGCCGAACGCGAGCGCGTCGCCGCGCGCGCCGGTGACGGGGACGGCGACGAGGTGGCCCGCGCGGATGTAGAAGATCTCCTTCCCGTCGCGGCTCCAGCGGGGCTGCGTGCCGCCCTCCGAGGTGACGCGCTGTCGGCGCGCCGCCTCGGGAAACGAGGCGACGTAGACCTCCTGGCGGCCGGACTCGTCCGAGACGTACGCGACCCAGCGGCCGTCGGGCGAGAAGTCGCCGTTGGTCTCGTCGTCCGCGGTCCCGACGAACGTCTTCGGCGCGGGATCGCCCTCGAGCGCCGCGAACTTGAGGTCGCCGAGGGTCCCGACATTGAACTCGCGGTAGAGCAGGAAGCGGCCGTCGGGCGAGACGTCCTTGGCCGCCTTCGTGGTTTCCGACTCGAGGAAGGGCTTGAGATCCTTTCCGCCCTGCGGCGTCGTCGACCAGATGTTCCAGGGCCCGCGCGCGTACGACGAGAAGAAGATGCGTTGCCCGCCGGGCGCGACGACCGGCGAAAGCTGGGGCACGTTGTCGCGCGTCAGGCGGATGCCGCGTCCCACGCCGGTGTCGAAGAGCCAGAGGTCCGGGGGCAGCGGCTCCTCGGCCCGGGCCGCGACGGCCGTGCGGCCGTCGGGCGCCATCCCCAGGGAGAGATACTCGCCCGGGGACCCGACCGTCGAGAGCTCTTTGCCGGAGCGGTCGTACCAGACCATCCGGGTCATCCGCGCCCCGGCGTGCTGGGAAAGCACGAGCAGCCGCTCCGAGGCCGAGAAGAACGGCGCTCCGGGAGCGGTGAAGCCTTCGATGTCGGACTGCAGCACGACGGGCTCGCCCTCGAGCTCGAGCGTCTTCGGGTCGCAGGCGACCGCCATCAGGTTGTTCGTGCGACCGAAGAGGAGGTAGCCGGGCGGGACGTAGGCCGCGCTCGTGACTTCGGAGAGGACGAGGCGCTTCTCCTTGCCGTCGAGGGAGGCGAGGTAGGTCAGGCGGGACGCGAGGGCCGCCGCGCCGGCGCCCTGGCCGGGCTTGCGGACCTCGTAGAGGAAGCGGCGGCTTCCCGGGAGAAAGCGCGGCCAGCGATGCGACCTCTCCTCGCCTTCCAGGTGCGTTGCCGGTTCGGGCTTGCCGCCCGTCGCGGACACCCGCATGATCACCCCCGCATTGCCCGGCGAGTAGAGGATGGTCCCGTCGTCTCCCCAGGTCCCGCCCCGCGCCTCGACGATGTCCGCGGCGAGGGTCCGCGCCGGCCCCGGGGACCGCGAGGCTTCGGTCACCTTCAGGGTCCCCCGCGCGAAGAAGGCGAGAAACCTGCCGTCGGGCGACCAGAAGGGGAACAGCGCGCCCTCGGTTCCGGGCACCGGGTAGGGCTCGGACGCGTCGAGGTCCTGGATCCACAGGCGAGTCGCTCCGTCCGCGTCGCGGGTCCCGAAGACGAGGCGTTTCTGGTCGGGTGCGATGACGGCGGGGGCCGAGTTCGCGCCGTAGTTGAACCCGGTGCCGGGTGGAGGAAGCAGGAGGGTGCGGATCTGCGAGGGCTGCGACACGGGTCGGGCGCCGCGCGTCGAGGCCCCACGCCGCGAGGACGACGGCCGCCGCGGCGACCATCCACGGGAGAAGCCTCGAGAGGCGCGGTCCGGGCGCGGCGACGGCGGCCTCGGGCGCCGAGCGTTCCTGGCGGATGCCCTCGAGCTGCAGAGCGACGTCTCGCGCCGTCTGCCAGCGCTCCTCGGGCTCCTTGGCGAGGCAGGTCGCGACGACGCGGTCGAGCGCCCGCGGCGCGAGCGTCTGCTCCCGGGAGATCGGAGCCGGATCGTCTCGAAGGATCGACCCGATGAGCGACGCCCGCGTCGCCCCCGAGAAGGCCTTCTTTCCGGTCGTCATCTCGTAGAGCACCAGGCCGAGGGCGAAGATGTCCGTCCGCGCGTCGGCCTCCTTGCCCTCGAGCTGCTCGGGCGCCATGTACTGGACGGTGCCGAGGACCATGCCCGCCTCGGTCAGAGGCGTCTCGGTCGGAAGAGCCGTGAGCGACGCGGCCGACGGCGTCGGCCCGAGAGCCTTCGCGAGCCCGAAGTCGAGGACCTTGGCGCCCGAGGAGGTCAGCATCACGTTGCCGGGCTTCAGGTCGCGATGGACGATGCCCTGTCGGTGCGCGTTCTCGAGCGCGTCGGCGATCTGCGCTCCGAGGCGCAGCGCCTGATCGAGCGGCAGCGGCCCCTTCGCGAGGCGGTCCGAGAGCGTCTGGCCCTCGAGGAGCTCCATGACCAGGTACTCGGTCTCGCCCTCGCGGCCGACGTCGTAGAGCGCGCAGATGTGCGGGTGGGAGAGCTGCGAGATCGTCCTCGCCTCGCGCTCGAAGCGCTGGCGCGCCTGTTCGGAACTGGTGAGGCTGGACGGCAGAATCTTGACGGCCACCTCGCGTCCCAGCCGCGTGTCCCGCGCCCGGTACACCTCGCCCATCCCGCCCGCGCCGAGCGGCGAGAGGATCTCGTAGGGGCCGAGGCGCGTGCCGGCGGCGAGCGTCATGTCAGAGCGTTTTCGCAGAGAGAGTCACGCGTTCACTCCAGACGTGCCGCCACGGTCGGAAAAGCCCGCAGGAGCTTCTCGTCGGCGGTCATCAGCCGTACCCCGAGCTCCTCGGCGAGGACAACGAACTCGCAGTCGTACGCCGAGCACTCCGAAGCCGCCACGCGCGCGAGAACCTGAGCCGAGGGGACGGAGAATTCGCGGCCCCGCATCTGCGCTTCGGCCTCATCCGCGATCTGGAGCGCGGTCTCGAGGTCGAGGTCTCCCCGGCGAAGGCAACCGGCGAGCACGCTTCGAAACTCGGAGCGCCACAGCAGCGGCGCATTCCACTCCGCGTCCGACCGCAGGAGGCGCTCGGCCTGCGCGGTCCGCTCGCCGGGCAGCCAGAGGTACGCCAGGACGTTGGTGTCCACGACGATCATCGGCGGCCGGAGTTGCGCAGCCCGACGAGGTCGGAGTCGGTCAGGCGCCCGGCCACGCGTCCGCGCAGAGCCGACGCGCGCGTCAGGAGCGCCTCGGGGTCGATCCGCTGGGGCGTCGTCGCCGCTTCGAGCAGGGCGATGATGTGGCTGTTCAAGCTGCGGTGCTGCTGGAGGGCGCGCGCCTTCAGCTGCCGGTGCAGCTTGTCGGGCAGGTCCTTGACGGTGATGGTGGCCATGGGTCCTCCGCGTGGTTCCAAAATGGAATCATAACGCAATCACGCCGGGCTCACGGCGTCTGCCAGTTCAGGAGCACGCGGAAGGGGTCCTCGTCGTAGTCGCGTGATCGGGCAGCGCGATCAGGAACCGCTGGCCGTCGGCGGTGACCGCGTACTGGTTCGCGACGGTGTTGAGCCGGACGGGCGCGCGAAAGAGCGTCTGCGGCGCGCCGATCGTCGGGAGTCCCGCCGGCCGTGGAGATGGGGGCCGACTGGAAGCGGCCGTCGAGCGACACGAAGAAGATCTCCTTGCCGTCGCGGCTCCAGGCCGGCTGCTGGCCGCCCGAGGTCGAGACGCGCCACCGTTCCTGGGTCACCGGGAATCGGCGCACGAAGATCTCGGTCTGGCCCGGCTCGTCCGAGCTGTACGTGAACCAGCGGCCGTCGGGAGAGAAGTGCGGACAGCGTTCGTCGAACTCGCCTCCCGAGCAGAATCTCGGGCTTCGCGTCGCTCCGGAGGTCCTTGACGCCGACGTCGAAGTTGCTGCCCATGCGCGTGTAGAGCACGTAGCGGCCGTCCGGCGAGACCGAGTGCGGCGACGCGAAGCTGTCGACGACGCCGACGGGCGCGTCCTTCGGATCGCCGTGCGCGGCGCGCTTTCGGATCTCGTATTCTGCCCCTCGTAGCGGTAGAGAACGGACTGCCCGTCCGGCATCCAGATCGGCATTCCGGCCGATTCCGCGAGGGGAGTGGAGACGTCACGCACGACGTCGATCGAGCGCGCTCGAGTAGATGCCGGTCTCGAGCGCCCGCGTCGAGTAGACCGCCTCGTGGTCGTCCGGCGACAGGTCGACGTTCCAGATGACGCCGGGCTGCCCGATCCTTCCGACACGGTGCCCTTGCGGTCCATCCAGGTGAGCTGACGCTCGGCGATGCCGGCGCGATAGACGAGGACTCCGCGTCTGCGAGACGGTGAAGAGGTCGAGGAACGAGCCGAGCTCGGCGCGCATCACGGGACGTACGATGGTCTCCGGGGTGCCCGAGAGCTCGCCCGTGTCGGGGTCGAAGGGCTGTGCGAGCATCGCCCGCCGCGACAGTAGAGCAGAGTCGCGGGCAGTGCGAAGACGCCCGTGGCGCCGTTGCGCAGGACGAGCGTGCGCCCGGGCTTGCCGAGCGTGGCGCCAGGTAGGTGCCGGTCGTCTCGACCGCGCCGGTCTTGACGTAGAAGAGGAAGTGCTTGCCGTCCGGCAGGAACTGGGGCCAGCGGTGCATGAGATCGCCCTTCTCGAGCGTCGTCGCGGCCGTGACGGGCTCCGCCCGACGCCGCGACCCGGTAGATGGCGCCGGCCGCCTTCTGCGCGAAGAGGATGTCGCCGCCCGGCGACCAGGTGCCGCCGCGCCCGGCCTCGGCGTCGGCGAGGGACTCGATCGACCCGGTCGCGACGTCGATGCGCCGGAGCTTGCCCCGGGCGACGAAGCCGAGCGACCGCGAGTCCGGCGACCAGAAGACGGACTCGGCCGATTCGGTTGCCGGGCAGCGCGCGCACCTCGGACGACGCGAGCTCCCGGATGCGCAACAGGGACTTCCCGGCCGACGATGCCGGCGAACGCGAGCGCGCGCCGTCCGGCGAGACCGCGAAGAAGTCGTTCTGGATGGTGCGCTCGGGCAGGACGATCGACAGATCCATCCGCGCGCCGCGGCCGGTGGCGGCGGCCGCCGGAAGGCGGCGAAGGGCGACGGCGCCGGCGAGCAGCAGCGCGGCGGCGATCACCCACGGAAGCCAGGCCCGGCGCGTGCGGCCGCGGCCGCGGCGGCGGGCGCCGCCGGTTTGCGAGCCGCTCGCGCGATCCACTTCGAGCTCCCGCTTGACGTCGGCGGCGCTCTGCCAGCGCTCCTCGGGATCCTTGGCGAGGCAGGTGCGGACGACGCGATCGAGCGCGGCGGGGACGCCGGCTGCGACGCGCGAGATCGGCGCCGGCTCCTCCTTCATGATCGACGAGATCAGCGACGCCTGGCTCGCTCCCGAGAACGCCTTCCTGCCCGGTCGCCATCTCGTAGAGCACCGCGCCGAAGGCGAAGATGTCGGTGCGCGCGTCGGCCTCCTTGCCCTCGAGCTGCTCGGGCGCCATGTACTGGAACGTCCCGAGGATCGTGCCTTCCTGCGTCAGGCCCTGCTGCGTCGGGAGCGCCGTCAGGCTGCTCGCGTGTCCCGGCGGCGCCATCGCCTTGGCCAGGCCGAAGTCGAGCAGCTTGACGCCCGACTTCGTCAGCATCACGTTGCCGGGCTTCAGGTCGCGGTGGACGATGCCGCGCCGGTGCGCCTTGTCCAGCGCGTCGGCGATCTCGGTGCCGATCCGAAGCGTCTGCTCGAGCGGCAGCGCGCCCTTGGCCAGACGCGTCCGACAGCGTCTCGCCCTCGAGGAGCTCCATGACGAGGTACTCGGTCTCGCCCTCGCGCCCGACGTCGTAGAGCGCGCAGATGTGGGGGTGCGAGAGCTGCGAGATCGTCTTCGCCTCGCGCTCGAACCGCTGGCGCACCTCGGGCGAGGAGGCCAGCCGCGCCGGCAGGACCTTGACCGCGACCTCGCGTCCGAGCCGCGTGTCCCTCGCCCGGTAGACCTCGCCCATCCCGCCCGCGCCGAGCGGCGCCAGGATCTCGTAGGGTCCAGCTTGGTGCCGGCGGTCATCAGGCCATCGAGAGCTGGGTGGAGTCTAGCGCGAGGGGGGCGCGGAGCCGCTGCCGAGCATCCGATCACTCGATCCCTTCCATCATCCAGATGTCGCCGCCCTGCGGACGGAAGCGGTCGAAGAGCACCGACCGCCGTCCGGCGACCAGACCGGGTAGTCGATCCGCGCGTCCGGATCCTCGAAGCTCGAAGACCGTCTCGGGTTTGCCGCCCGAGAGCGGCGAGACCCACAGCGTCTTGTGCGCCACGACGTCCATGATGCGCGACTGATCCGGCGAGAAGGACATGTGCGCGCCGCCGGCGACCTCGGCGAAGGGGCCGGGCCTCGCCGCCGGCGAGCTCGGAGCGTCCATCGCCTTCCCCGCGGAGGGGCAGCGAAAGAGCACGCCGCGGCGTCACGGGTCCAGCGGAGGAAGTGGCCTGCGACGCCCACGAGGTCAGGGCCCGAGCGCCGCCTCCCTCCGCGTTCATCACCCAGACCTCGAGCCTCCCGCTGCGGTCGGATTGGAAGGCGATCGAGCGGCCGTCGGGCGAGAAGAAGGGATTGATGTCGAGCGACGCGGTCTGGGTCAGCGGCGCGAGCGCGCCCGAGGCCGGCTCGACGGTCCAGATGTCCGGAGTGCCCGACCGAGAGGAAAAGAACGACGATCGTCTTCCCGTCCGGCGACCAGTTGGCCTGGTAGTCGCCGCCGGGTCCGCGGGTGAGCTGTCGGTCGGACCCGTCCTTGCGGTCGTGAATCCAGATGTTCATGTCACCGGCGCGGTCCGAGTTGAACGCGATGGAGCGTCCGTCCGGCGACCAGGCGCCGCGGCTGTCCTCGCGCTTCGTGGCGATCACCTCGCGGGGGCCCCGTCGGCCGGCCGGTCGCGGGATCCACCGGCAGCATCCAGAGGTCGGCGTTCTGGCGGCGAATCGCGAAGGCGAGGCGCGCGCCGTCCGGCGACAGCGCGGGCTCGAGGTCCTGACCGGCGCCGGTCGTCATCTGCTGCGGCGCCCCGCGGGGCTTGCCGCCCGGGGAGACCGGGATCCGCCAGAGGTTCAGGCCGCCGCTGCGGTACGAGGAGAAGTAGACGGAGCGTCCGGACGGCGACCAGACCGGCTGGAGGTCCTGGAAGAGATCGTTGGTGACCCAGAGGAGCTTCTGCGTTTCGAGGTCGACGACGCGCACGTCGAACTTCGTGCTCTCCCTGTTCTGAAAGACGATCCGGCGCCCGTCCGGCGACCAGCGCGGCCGGACGTGGTCGATCGCCTCCGACACGTCGCTCGTCAGCTGCTTGGGGTTGTGGCCGTGCGCGTCGACGACCCAGATGCGCCGCTGCCCGGCCCAGGGGGCGTCGACCGCGATCGAGCGGCCGTCGGGCGAGAAGGTCGGGTTGTAGGCGTCTCGACGATTCGTCTCGCGGTCTCCGCCGGACGGTCGACGGTCCAGACGTCGCCGTCCCAGTAGGCGCCGAAGACGACGCCCGGCTCGAGCTTGCGGCCGGGCTCTCGCGCGCGCACGAACGCGATCGTTCCTCCGTCGGGCGACCAGGCGGGCTGGATGTCGTCGAACGGGCCCGAGGTCAGCGGCGTCCCGGCCCCTCCGCTCACGTGCCGTACGAAGATCTTCCGGACGCCGTCGAGGTCGGCCGCGTAGGCGATCTCGTCGCCGTCGGGAGAGAAGACGGGAGATTCCTCGAGGCCTCGCCCGAGGGTCAGCTGCGTCAGCCGCGGCGGACCGCGGAGCTGCCGCCGCGCGCGCGCGACTCCTTGCCCGCCGCGGCCGCTGCAGCGCGTCCCGGATCTCCGACTGCGCCGTCGCCGCGTCGCGGAGCCGCCGCTCGGGATCCTTCTCGAGGCACCGGCGCAGGAGTCGGCGGACGGAAGCGGGCGTCGCGCGAGGCAGCCGCTCCAGTCGGGCTCCTCGGGAAGAATGGCCGCGATGCAGTCCGACGACCGTCTCGCCCCCGAACGCGCGTTGGCCGGTCAGCATCTCGTAGAGCACGCAGCCGAACGACCAGAGATCGGTGCGCTGGTCGACGGGCCGGCCGCGCGCCTGCTCGGGGCTCATGTAGGCGGGCGTGCCGAGGATCGTCCCGGCGGCCGTCATGCGTCGCGGGTGAGGTCGTGGCGACGGCGGAGGCCGCGTGCGGGCGGCCACGCCTTGGCGAGGCCGAAGTCGAGCACCTTCGCGCGGCCCTCGGGCGTCACGCGCGACGTTGGCGGGCTTCAGGTCGCGGTGGACGACGCCCTTCTCGTGCGCCGCCTCGAGCGCGTCGGCGATCTGGCCGGCGAGCTCGAGAGCCTCGGCAGACCGGGAGCGCCCCGCGGGCGAGCCGCACGTCGAGCGACTCGCCCTCGACCAGCTCGAGGACGAGGAAGCGCATCCCGTCGTTCTCCTCGAGTCCGTAGATCGCGGCGATGTGGGGGTGGTTGAGCGCGGCCAGCACGCGCGCCTCGCGCTCGAAGCGCGCCAGGTGCTCGGGGTCCTTCGACAGGGCGTCCGAGAGAAGCTTGATCGCGACGTCGCGCTCGAGCCGCGTGTCCCGCGCCCTGTATACCTCTCCCATTCCGCCGGCGCCGAGCGGCGAGAGGATCTCGTATGGGCCTAGCCGGGTGCCTGGAGCGAGCGTCATTTCTTCAGTTGCGCCGTCCAATTGACGACGAGCGTGATCGGCGAGGACTCTTTCTCCTCGACGCTGTTGATCAGGAAGCGTTGGCCGTCGGCCGAGACATCGTAGAGACTTCCTACACTTTTCGACTGCGTGGCAAACAGCGGCAGGACGGCTCCCACTTCGAGCGCGGAGCCGCTCGTTTTCATCTCGGCGGCCATCATTTTCCCGTCGGCGCTCATGTAGAAGAGCTCCCGGCCGTCGTGCCGCCACCGGGGCTCGTCCCCTCCTGCGGCGGAGATCTGCCATTTTGCGTTAGCGCCAGGAAACGGCGCCGCGTAGACCTCGTTTCTGCCGGACTCGTCGGAGACGTACGCGACCCAGCGGCCATCGGGGGAGAATCGCGCGTTGACCTCGTTGGCAGGCGATTCCAGGAAGGCGAAGGGCTTCCGGTCTCCAAAAAGGGGCAGGATACGCAGGTCTTCCTTGGTCTTTCCTTTCGAATCGAGCTCGTTGAAGGCGATGAATCGCCCGTCCGGCGACCAGTCGGTGGGCTCCTTATCCGTGTTCGAAACGAGGAGCTCTTCTTCGCTCCCCCCGCTTGCGGCTGTCTTCTGATACAGGTCCGTGTGGCCCTTTCGATTCGATGCGAAGACGATGTGGCTTCCGTTCGGGGACCAGATCGGAAGGAAGTTTTCCCCCGCCCCAAACGTAAAGCGGTTCTTGACACCGTTGGCGAGCTCGTAGATCCAGAGGTCTCCAGTTCCGGCTTCAGGGTCGAAGAGGTCCGTTGCCATCTTTCGCTCGTCGGGGGATAGGGCAGCGTTGAAGTAGCCGCCTGGTTCGCCGACCGACCCAACCTGCTTTCCCTTCCGGTCGAACCACAGAAGGCGAGATCTCGCGTACGAGCCTCCCTCCTGATAGGCCAGCACGCCGTTTTCCGAAGCCGAGAAGACGCCACGGAAGTAGCCAGCCTGATACTGAACCTTCTTGACGATCGGGAATGCCTCGCCGGTAAGCTCCAGGCGGTCCAGGGCAAACCGTTGCGCCATGAGCGTCTGCTCGCGCACGAAGAGCAAGTATCCCGCTGCGTAAGAGGCGTTCGAGCGCGCGTGCAGAAGGATCCGGCTCTTGCGGGAATCGAGCGAGCCGAGGTAAACGGAGTCTTGCTCGCTCTCGCCGCTCGCCTCGCGGCTGGCCGCCAGATAGAGAAAGTGCTTGCCATCGGGCAGGAACTGGGGCCAGCGATGGGTCGTTTCGTGTCGTGCCGGATCGATTGCCGTGACTGGGCTCGCGGCTCCCCCCGAGACAGGGACTTGCAGGAGCGGGCCCTGGAAGCTCGGAGCAAACAGAATCGATCCTGCCGGGCTCCAGGCCCCGCCGCGGCCGTCCGGCGCCGCGCACACGGTCAGCGCCGGCCCGCCGCCGACCTCGATCCTTTTCAAGTTCCCGTCGGCGAAAAATCCGACGGAGCGATTGTCGGGCGACCAAAAGGGGCATGTCGCGCCGTCGGTTCCGGAGAGGGCGCGGGGCGTCAGGGAATCGAGCGACCGAACCCAAAGCAGATGTTTCCCGTCCGGGGTCGCTGCACAGAAGACCACGGAGCGGCCATCCGGAGACAGGGCCAGGCAGGCGGGGTCCCAGGACATCAAGTCGGGTGTCAATTTGGTCGGCGGAAGGATCGAGAAACGAATGGCTCCCGCCTCCGGAGAAGAACGACCCCGGGAGGCGATCGCGACCGTCAGGGCGAGCGTGGAGAAAAAAAAGAAACCCGCCGTAGCCCAGGACAGCCGATTCCGCATGCCGCGCCGCCCCAGGGCTGCCGGGGCGACGTTCGGCACCGTGGACTCTCCGATCCATTTCAACTCGCTCTCCAGGTCGGCGGCGGACTGCCAGCGGTCGTCCCGGTCCCTGGCGAGACACTTCTTTACTGCGCGGTCGAGCGCGGGCGGGGTCATCGGGCGGATCGTGGAGATCGGCGCTGGATCGGAAGACATGATCGCCGTTATCAACGATGCACGACTCGCTGCCGAAAAGGCCCTCCGTCCAGTCGCCATCTCGTAGAGCACCGCTCCGAAGGCGAAAACATCGCTCCGTGCGTCGGCCTCCTCGCCCTCCAGTTGTTCCGGAGCCATGTACTGGAGGGTCCCGACGAGCGTCCCCTCGGTCGTCAGCGGGGCCCCGGCTGTGGCAAGCTGCGAGCCTGAGGAATCCACGGGCCCGGATAGCGCCTGCAGCTTCGCCAGCCCAAAGTCCAAGAGCTTGATGCCCGACTTTGTCAGCATTACGTTTCCCGGCTTCAGGTCTCGATGGACGATGCCGTGACGGTGCGCGTGATCGAGCGCTCCGGCAATCTCGACGCCATAGCGCAGAGTCTGATCGAGCGGCAGAGCGCCCCCTGTGAGGCGCGCCGCTAGCGTTTCCCCTTCGAGCAGCTCCATGACCAGGTACTCGGTCTCGCCAACCCGGCCCACGTCGTACAGCGCGCAGATGTGCGGATGGGAGAGCTGCGAGATCGTCTTTGCCTCGCGATCGAAGCGCTGGTGTGCCTCCGGAGTCGATGAGACGTCCAGCTTGAGCACCTTGACGGCCACGGTTCGGTCGAGCCGCGTGTCCTTCGCCTTGTACACCTCGCCCATCCCGCCTGCGCCGAGTGGCGACAGGATCTCGTACGGGCCGAGGCGGGTGCCGATGGCGAGGCTCAATGACCCTCCGGGAATGGCCCGGATTCTATCGCCCGGTCAGGCGGCCATGGCCTCGGTGCGCCGGCGCCGCCGCTCGGCGAGGGCGTAGAGGACGAAGCCGGCGACGACGAAGCCGAAGGAGCCGACGGAGACCTGGACGAAAAAGCCCGTTCGATCCGTCGAGTCCGCCGGAGGAATGAGCGCCAGCACGATCGCGACGATCGTCGTCACGAACCCGAGGCCGTTCCACAGGTAGCTTCCCGTCGCGCCCCCCGGAATGGGCACGCCGCCGGGCTCTCGGGCGATGTCGAGCCGCAGCTTGATCGCGGCGGCGAACATGTAGAGGTAGGGCAGGAAGTAGACGATGAGCGTCGCGTTGACGAGCTTCAGATAGGCGCCCTTGACGGTGTCGCCCTGCGTCGCCGCGAGGATGAAAAGGGCCGAGAGCCCCGCCTGGAAAAGCAGGGCGAACCAGGGCGTCTTCCACTTCGGGTGCGTACGTCCGAAGATCGGGGGAAGATACCGGTCGAGGCCCCCGACGAAGAGCAGCCGCGCGGAGCCCACCAGCCACGCGCCGACGCCGCCGAGGCCGGCGAGCGTCATGAGGATCGCGGTCGGGGGCCCGAGCCAGGGCAGGCCGATCTTCGCGCCGGCCTTCGTCACGGCCTGGTTGACGCCCGAGATGATCGAGTCTCGCTCGGCGGCAGCGCCCACAGGAGCGAGATCGTGCCGAGGAGGTAACAGGCGGCGATGGTCAGCCCCGACACGACGATCGCGCGCGGGAACGTCCGGCGCGGCTCGATGACTTCCCCGGCGAGGATCGGCGCGAGCTCGAGTCCGGCGAATCCGAAACAGAGATTGGCGAAAAACAGGACCGTCGGAAGGCTCGCGAAGTTCGGCATCAGCGATCCGGCGGTGATCGGTGTGGCCGAGCCGAAACGGCTGAGCGCCACGAGGCCCACGAGAAGCAGCGCCGCCGACGGGATCCATTGCGCGAGCCCGCCGATGTTCTGAACCCAGCGGCCGGACTTCATCCCGACGATGTTGAAGACGAGCGCGACCGTCAGGAGCACCAGCGAAGCGCCCGCCGCGTACACGGGGCTCTGCTCCAGGTGGGCGAATCGCAGTCCGAAAGCGTAGAGAGCGAAAACGACCGTCGACAGCGTCAGCGTCGGGAAATAGAGGACGTTGTTGGCCCAGTAGAGCCAGCCCGACATGAAGCCGTGCCGCTCGCCGAAGGCCCGCTTCGTCCAGACGTAGAGCCCGCCCTCCTCCGGGATCGCCGAGGCGAGCGCGGTGACGGCGAAGCCCTGCGGGATGAAGAACGCGACGGCGGCGAGCACCCACAGGAGGAGGGAGGACGGGCCGTTGGCCGCCGCCAGCGCGATCCAGCGCATGCCGACGATCGCGGCGACGTTGAAGAGGACGATGTCCTTGGTCTTGAGGGCGCGTTCGAGGGCCATGGTCTTCCTCTGCTTCTACTTCCGGCCCGTGGCGACGAAGCGGTCCGAGTTCGTCAGGGTGCCGATCAGGCCGAGGATCTCGTACGGACCGAGCCTCGAGCCGGCGGCGAGTGTCACTTGGGCGCTCCGGCAGTGTCATCTGCCAGATGTCGGCGTTGTCGCTCGTGCGCTCGACGTAGCACGTGCCCGCCCCCCGAACGCACGTGACGTCCTGGAAGCCGCCGTTCGTGGGCCGCTCGAGGACGACGTGGTCCTCCCCCGAGTCGAGGTCCGCGACGTGCAGGTCGCGGTCCACGTAGAGGAGGAAATGCGTTCCGAGAAACGCGCCCGGCGGACGCGCCCGATCGACTCGGTTCCGTGAACGGGGCGAACGACGGCTCCCTGTCCCGGCGAGTAGACGGCGAGCGACTGGCTGACGAGGTCCGGGAGCCGGATCACGGAGCCGGCCAGCGTCTTTCCGTCGGGCGACCAGGCGAGGGGATCGAAAAACGTCTCGGGAGCGGGAGGCGGGATAGCCTCGATGCGCGCGGCGGCGCCCGAGTCGTCGAAACGGATGATCGAGCTGCCGTGGCCGCTGTTGGTAGAAATGGCTCGGCCGTCCGGAGACCACGCGGCCTCGATGATCAGATCGGTCGCCTGCGTGAGCGGCTTCAGGCCGCTGCCGTCGCGCCCGACCGTCCAGATCTGGTAGCGGCCGCCGCGGTCGGAATGGAACGCGATGCGCTTTCCGTCGGGGGAGAAGCTCGGGCCGCGGTCTTTCGGGACGTCGTCGGTGATCTGCCGCAGGTTCTTGCCGTTGCTTTCGACGAGGAAGAGGTCGTCCTGGGCGGCGCCGCGGGAGTCGAAGGCGATGACGCTTCCATCGGGGGAGACGTCGATGTCCGCCATCTCCTGCGAGCCGCCGAGGATCTGCTCGGGCTTGCCCGAGAGCTTCCCCGAGACGGCATCGAACACGAGACGATCGATCGAATGGGTGTTTTCGCGCACGACGTAGGCCGCGCGGCGCCCGTCCCGCGAGAGCGCGAAGCCGCCCACTTCGCGCGCCGGAAGGAGCTCCGCCTCGGGCGGGCCGAGCGGCCGTCCGGTGGCTTCGTCGATCGGAACCTTCCAGAGGTTCATCGAGCCGCTTCGATTGGACAGGAAATAGAGCGTCCGTCCGTTCGGGCTCCAGGTCGGGTACCAGTCGATCGCCGGGTCCTGCGTGACGGGGACCGGCTTTTCTCCGGTTGCGAGGCCCTTGTACGGCATGGTCCAGATGTCGCGCTGGCTGCCGGCGGCAGGCAGGCCCCAGTACGCGATGCGAAGCCCGTGGGGCGAAACGGCCGGCTGAATGGCGTCGACGTCGCCGGAAAGCCTGCGCGTCTTGCCGCTGGCGACGTCGATCGACCAGAGCTGGCTCGTCCCCGTCCGGCCGTAGGGCAGGATGACGAGCTCGGTCGCGTAAACGATCTCCTTTCCGTCGGGCGACCAGGCCGGGCTCGAGCCGACGTTCGTCAGCCGCCTCGCGCTCTCCCCCGTGGCGCCCATGACGAAGAGGCCGCGGTCGCCGCATTGCGAGCCGTAGGCGATGAGGTTCCCGTCCGGCGAGAAGGCCGGGGTATAGCTGTCGCGATCGCAGTCGGGAGTCAGGTCGATCGGATTCCGTCCGCCGGCCCGCTGGACCCAGATATCGGTTTTGCTGCCGGCGCGGTGGGTGAAGGCGACCGTCTGGCCGTCCGGCGACAGAGTCGGCGAGGTCTCGGCGCCGGAGAGGTTCGTGAGGCGGCGGAACGTCGCGCCGTCGAGCGCCCCGGTTCCTTGAGCGGGCTTCGCCCCGCGCAGCGCGAAGTACGCGGCCGCCGCGCCCGCGAGCGCGCCGAGGACGACGAGAGCCGCCGGCATGAGCCGGAGTCGGCGGCGGGCGGGCGTTGCCGCCATCTGTCCGGTGGTCCCCGAGAGCGCGGCGAGGTCGAATCCCAGATCGTGGGCGGAGTGGAAGCGCTGCTCGGGGTTCTTCTCGAGGCAGTGGCGGACGATCCGCTCGAGACCCGGCGAGATGTTCTGGTTGGTGACGGAGAGATCCGGCGGGTCCTCCTTGAGGATCGCCGCCATCGTCTCGCCGGCGGAGTCGGCGTGGAACGCTCTCTTGCCCGAGAGCATCTCGTAGAGGATCGCTCCGAACGAGAAGATGTCGGACCGCGCGTCGGCGGGCTTGCCCTTGACCTGTTCGGGCGACATGTAGCCGAGCGTTCCCATGACGACGCCGGGCTCGGTGCCCGCGGCCGTGGGGAGGTTCGTCTGAGGTCCCGATCCTTCGCCGACCTGCGTCAGCTTGGCGAGGCCGAAGTCGAGGATCTTGACGCGGCCGTCCTTCGTGACGAAGAGGTTCTCGGGCTTCAGGTCCCGGTGGACGATGCCCTTCTCGTGGGCGGCCGCGAGACCGTGCGCGATCTGGGTCGCGTAGTCGATCGCCTTGCGCTGCGCGATTCGGCCGCCGGCGAGCACCGAGCGCAGCGTCTCGCCCTCGAGGAGCTCCTGGACGACGTAGGGCGCGCCGTCCACCTCCCCGATGTCGTAGACGGCGGTGATGTTGGGATGGTTCAGGACGCCGGCGGCCTTGGCCTCCTGCTCGAAGCGGCGCAGGCGGTCGGCGTCCGCGGAGAAGGACGCCGGGAGCACCTTGATCGCCACCTCGCGCGAGAGGCGCGGGTCCTTCGCCCGGTACACCTCTCCCATCCCCCCGGCGCCGATCTGGCCGAGGATCTCGTAGGGGCCGAGACGGGAGCCCGCGGCGAGGGTCACGTTGCCGGAATTCTATTCTGGAGCGGCGGCCGTCGGCCGCGGACTCCTCAGCGCGGCAGCCCCGCGTCCCAGTTCTCGACGAGCGCCACGCGGGGCGCGCCGACGTCGCCCGCGCTCGACGCGAGGAAGCCCTTGCCGTCCCGGCGCACGTCGTAGCCCGACAGACCGACGCGGGGGCCGACGTAGAAGTTGGCCGGAAACAGGGTGCGCGTCTCCTCGACCTCGAGCCGGGACCCGTTGATCCGGATCGAGGCCGCCACGAGGTCGCTTTCCGGGGAGACGAAATAGACCGTGCGCCCGTCCGCGCTCCAGCGGGGCTGTGTGCCTCCGTTGGCGGAGATCTGAAAGCGCGCGCCTCCCGCCGGAAAGGGCGTCGCGTAGATCTCCGTCCTTCCGGATTCGTTCGATCGATAGATGACCCAGCGGCCGTCGGGCGAGAAGTGGCCGCTGGTGTCCAGGGGGGCGGGCGAGGCGACCAACGGCGAGGCCTTGGCCGGGTCCGCGAGCGGCACGACCCAGATGTCGCTGGCGCCGATCTGGCCCCGAGTCGCGAGGACGTAGCGGCCGTCCCGCGACCAGTCGGTGGGTTCGATCCGTTCGGTGGATCTGTAGATCTCGCGCGGCGTCGCGGACCCGTCGGAACGGACTGCGCTGAGCACGAAACTCCCGGCCTGAGCCTGCGACGAGTAGAGCACCTCCGAGCCGTCGGGGGACCACAGGGGAGCCGTCGTCGCCACGGCTCCATTGGTCAGTCGGGTGCGGATTCCGCGCTCGAGGTCGTAGATCCAGACGTCGTTGGCCGGATCGCCCAGGACGACCGCGGCTCGGCGCCCGTCGGGCGAGAGCTCCGGCGAGTACGCTTCGCTCTTCTCTCCGATTTTCCCGAGGACGCGCCCCGACAGGTCGAGCCACGTCAGCTGTCCTCCGACTCCCGCCTGCGCGACCTGGTAGGCGATGATGCCGTTCTGCGACGTGCTGAAGTTCCCGCGCCAGACTCCGACGTCGTAGTGGACGTTGTCGAAGACCCGGAGCGGCTCTCCCGAGACCGTGTTCGATGCGGCGTCGAAACGGAGGGCCATCAGGCTCGTGTCCGCCGTGTACAGGAGCCAGCCGGACCCGTATTGCGCGCCGCCAAAGGTCGAGACCAGGCGCCGGCTCTCGCCGCCATCGAGCGACCCGACGTAGACGCCGGATCGCTCGGACCGCGGCTCGTTGTGGTTGGTGGCCTGGTAGATGAAGTGTCGGCCATCCGGAAGAAAGCTCGGCCAGCGGTGGGTGGTGTACAGCTTCGGGTCGACGCGAGTCGCCGCCTGGGGCGGGCCGCCCGAGGCGGACACGCGGAGGATGCCGGTCCGGATGTCCGGCGTGAAGACGATGTCGCCCGAGGTCGACCAGCTTCCCCCCCGGGCGTTGGGCGCGTCGCAGAGCGTCGACACGGGCCCTCCGGCCGCGTCGATCCTGCGGAGCTTGCCTTCCGCGAAGAAGCCGATCGATCGCCCGTCGGGCGACCAGAACGGGAAGCGCGCCCCTTCCGAGCCGGCGAGCGGCGTCACGGTGCCCGTCCGGAGCGCCTGGACCCAGAGCTTGCCGCCGGCGCCGTAGACGACGCGGTCTCCGTCGGGCGAGACCGTGACCGGCGCGGCGTCGTCGCCGGTCAGACGGAACGCCGTCCGCTCCGGCGGAAGGAGGAAAGAGTGCACGGTTTCCCGCCGCGCGCCGCGGGCCTTGCGCATCTCGTTGGCGAGAAAGAGCGTTGCGAGGAGGAGCAGCGCGGCCGCGGCCCACGCGGCGCGTTCGCGGAGCCTTCGCCGTGAGACGACGGCGGCGGGCGCGACGACGCCGGCCGCGGACCCCTCGGAGATCCACTTGAGCTGTCGTCCGACGTCGCCGGCCGACTGCCAGCGATCCTCGGGGTCCTTGGCCAGGCAGGCCTTCACGACGCGATCGAGCGCGGGCGGAATCATGGGCAGAACCTGGGAGATCGGCTGGGGATCGTCGCGCAGGATCGCCGAGATGAGCGAGGCCTGTGTGGAGCCCGTGAAGGCCTTCCTGCCCGTCGCCATCTCGTACAGCGTGGCGCCCAGGGCGAAGACGTCGGTGCGCGCGTCGGCGTCCCTGCCCTCGAGCTGCTCGGGCGCCATGTACTGGAAGGTCCCGAGGATGGTGCCTTCCTGAGTCAGCCCCTGCTGTGTGGGCTGGGCCGTCAGGCTGGAGGGCGCCGCCGGAGGCGCCATCGCCTTGGCGAGTCCGAAGTCGAGGAGCTTGACGCCCGATTTCGTGATCATGACGTTGCCGGGCTTCAGGTCCCGATGAACGATGCCCTGCCGGTGCGCCTTCTCCAGCGCGTCGGCGATCTCGCTCCCGTATCGCAGCGTCTGCTCGAGCACGAGCGGTCCCTTGGCGAGCCGCTCCGAGAGCGTCTCGCCCTCCAGGTACTCCATGACGAGGTACTCGGTGTCGCCCTCGCGGCCGACGTCGTGGAGCGCGCAGATGTGTGGGTGGGAGAGCTGCGAGATGGTCTTCGCTTCCCGCTCGAAGCGCTGCCGCGATTCCGGCGAGGCCGAGAGTTGCTCGGGCAGGACCTTGACAGCGACCGTGCGATCGAGCCGCGTGTCGCGCGCTTTGTAGACCTCGCCCATCCCGCCCGCGCCGATCGGCGCGAGAATCTCGTAGGGGCCGAGGCGTGTCCCGACGGAGAGAGGCATGGGGCGCGCCGCCGATTCTAGCCGTGAACCCCTCTGATAGGCTGGCGCGCGGCTTCGGAGGCCCTCATGACTCGCCGCGTCGCGTCGTTCGCCCTGCTCGCCGCTCTGGCATCCTCGGCCACGCTCTCCGCCGCCGACCCTTCCGTCTCGACGAGCTACGACATCCCCTACACCACGGTCGCCGGCGAGGAGCTCCGCCTCGACATCGCGCAGCCGGCGATGGGCGACGGCCCGTTCCCGGCCGTTCTCGTGATCCACGGCGGCGCCTGGCGCGAGGGGGGGCGCGAAGAGAACCACCGGGCGATCGCGGACTTCGCCCGGCGCGGCTACGTGGCCGTCTCGCCGCAGTATCGCTTCTGCCCCAAGGAAACCTTTCCGGCGCAGCTCGAGGACATGAAGGCCGCGGTCCGGTTCCTCCGCGCCAACGCGGGCACGCTGAAGATCGACCCCGCGCGCATCGGCGCGATGGGGTTCTCGGCCGGCGGGCACCTGGCGCTGATGCTCGGCGTCGCGGTCCCGAGAAACGAGGGGGTCTCGGCGGTCGTCGACTTCTTCGGCCCGACGAACCTGGCCGCAAAAGACTTTTCCGACGAGGCCAAGGCCTTCAGCGCGTGCCTTATCGGAGCGACGGCGGCGGAGAAGCCCGAGTTGGCGGCGAGAGCCTCGCCGCTCACGTATGTCAACGCGGGCGACGCGCCGGTGCTCGTCTTCCAGGGCGCGCGGGACAGGCTCGTGCCGCCGACTCAGGCCTTCGCCCTCATGGAGAAGCTCTCCGCCGCGGGCGTTTCCGGCCGCGTCGAGTTCATCCTCGGCGCCGAGCACGGCTGGCAGGGCGAGGAGTGGGACCGGACCTGGAAGGAAACGCTCGAGTTCTTCGACGCGCGGCTGAAAAAACCCTAGGGCCGGGCCTTGTCCTTGCTTTGAGGGCGGGTGGCGCGCTCGATGTCCTCGGCCGAGTAGGGCAGGCCCGGCGTGAGGATCTCGTGGCCGTCTTTCGTCACGAGGACCATGTCCTCGAGATAGAAGCCCTGGCCGTCCACCGAGAAGATCGGCTCGAAGGCGAGGACCATACCGGCGCGCAGGACCTCCGGCAATCCCTCGGCGGCCTCGAGCCCCACGCCGTGCACCTCCCAGAACTTCAGGCCGCCTGGCGCCAGAAGCAGCCCGGCTGCCTTCTTCCCGAGCGGTGTCGACGCCGCGGGCTGGAGGCGCCGGACCTCGGCGAGGCTGGCGGCAAAGACGTCATCGCGTTTCACCCCGTCCCGGAACTTTCGCAGGCCCGCGCGGTACGCCGCGACGAGCAGCTCCCACGTCTCGCGCTGGCCTGCGTCGAAGCGCCCCGAGACCGGAACGGTGCGTCCGACGTCGCCGCGGTAGTGGTCCACGTCGCAGCCGACGTCGACTCGAACCACTTCGCCGTCCTGCATCGCGCGGTTCAGGTGCCGGTAGTCGGCGAGCGACTCGAAAGGCGCGGGGAACGCGCTCGTCGGCCCGGCCATCGTCCACGGCCAAAACGACGGACCCTCGGCGCCGGCGTCGATGCAGGCCGAGATGACCGCGGCCTCCGCCTCCCGTTGCCGCCGTCCCGGGCGCACGCTCGACATCCCGGCCGAGAGCGCCTGCGCGCTCGCGAGACCGACGCGACGCAGGACATCGATCTCGGGCGGCGACTTGATCGCACGCATCTCGGCGAGGATCGCATCGGCGGGCTTGAGGCGGTCGGCGGGCCAGAGCTCTTCGATCGCGTGGTTCCAGGCCGCGAGCGGGTCGTCGAGGGCGATGTCGAGCGGGAATCCGTGAGGCTCGACGGCGCCGACCGTGTAGAGAACGACGCCGGGGGACTCCTGGCGGCGCGTGAGGAAGGCCGGGAGCCCCTTGCGCGAGACGACGTGGTCGAGGCCGAGCGTCTTCTGCGAATCGGGGCCCGGGGCGACGAGGAGCCGCGGGATGAAACCGGCCAGGCCCGGAAGCTTCTCGGGAACGAAGAGCCACGTCTCCTTCGCCGCCCCGTCGAGCGCGAG
Organism: uncultured Acidobacteriota bacterium; assembly: GCA_963810205.1. Taxonomy (GTDB): domain Bacteria; phylum Acidobacteriota; class Thermoanaerobaculia; order UBA5066; family Gp7-AA6; genus DAHUXD01. The sequence goes on along the minus strand of CAWEMP010000014.1, from coordinate 103,643 downwards.
AACCGTACCCGCGGCGCTGGCGAGGTTGGTGAAGTAGAAGAAGTTGGGGTCCTGCAGGTAACCGTACAGCGGGAGGTTCGCCTCTCCGAGAGAGGCGGAGGGCAGGAGCAGGACGCCGTCCGCCATGCGCCGCATCGCCTCGGCGCGCCGGGCTGCGAACTCGGAGGGCGCAAGCTCGGCGGCCGGAAGCCGGCCGGCGGCGAAAGCCACGGCAGCGGCGAGGAGCATCGGACGGAATCCCATCGGCGGTAACCTCCGGGGAGATAATCCCACGGCACGAGGTGAGCCCATGGAAGACGGAGGCGGCGGAGGATTGGTTCGCAACCGCGGCTGCAGCCGGCTGCTCATCGCCCTGGTGATCGCAGCGGTCGGCATCATCGCCTACATGAGCCGCACCGAGGTCAATCCCGTGACGGGCGAGAAACAGCACGTTGCTCTGTCCGTCGATCAGGAAAAGGTCCTCGGCCTCGAGGCCGCGCCGGAGATGGCACACAAGATGGGCGGCGACGTCGACCCGAGCGATCCCCAGGCGCGCCTGGTGGAAGAGGTGGGCGGGCGCGTCGTCGCCCGCAGCAACGCGGGCACGAGTCCCTATGCCGGCAACTTCCGGTTCCACCTCCTCGCCGACCCGGAGACCGTGAACGCGTTCGCCCTGCCGGGCGGACAGATCTTCATCACGCGCGGGCTCCTCGAACGGCTCCAGACCGAGGCGGAGCTCGCCGGCGTTCTGGGCCACGAGGTCGGCCACGTGATTCACCGGCATTCAGCCGAGCAGATGGCCACGGGCCAGCTCGGCCAGACGCTGTCCCAGGCGGTCGGCGTAGCGGCCTCCGACGGATCGGACGGCGGCCAGCGCGCCGCCATGATCGCGGCGATGGTCAACCAGATGGTGCAGATGAAGTACGGGCGCGCCGACGAGTCGGAGTCGGACCGCTACGGGATCGACGCGATGGCGGCCGCGGGATACGACCCGAAGGCGATGCTCGAGGTGATGGAGATCCTGGCGCAGGCGAGCGGCGGCCAGCGCCCGCCGGAATGGCTGTCCTCGCATCCGCTGCCCGAGACGCGGATCCAGGAGATCCGGGAGTACTTGCGCCAGCGTCCGGCGGACTCGGGAGCCGTCAGCGAGGGGCGGACGCTGCGGTAGCGGCCGAAAGAGTCAGCGTCTCGCCCTGCGCCGGGACGATCCGGTTCTGGAAGGCGGGCACCTTCTCGCCCGTCTGATGGTGGTAGCAGACGACCTGGCGCGCGTCGATCCGTCCCTTCCTGGCGGCGACCGCCTCGATCAGCCACGGCGAAACGAACGCGACATCGAGGTTCTTCATCGCGAGAAGGCGGTCGGCACTGTCGGTGTCGCCCGTGAAGTAGAGCCTCAGGCCGTGCCACGTGACGAGATAGGAGGTGTGCTCGATCTTTCCGTGCGGCGTCGCCAGCGGCTCGATCTCGATGTCGCGATATCGCATCCTCGGCGCGAACGGGATCGTCCTCGCCTTCGCCACCCCCGCCTCGACCGACGGCGGCGCGATGAGCATGGCGTCCATCTTCGCGAAGAGGAGCGCGTCGAAATGGTCCCGGTGGCCGTGCGTGACGAGGCACAGCGCTCCCGGCGCCTTGTGCACCGCGGCGAAGTCGTAGGCCATGTAGCCGAACGCCCCCGGCTCGTACGGAAAGTCGGTGTAGATCGTCGTCTTCCCGTCGGTGATGGCGAAGGCCATGTTGCCGATGAAGGTGGCGTGGAGGGGGGCTGGCTCGGGCGCCGCGAGGAGCGACGCGACGGCGAAGATCGTGCCGAGCGCAGCGAGGGCCCCTGGGCTCGATGGCCTGCTGCGTCGGGTCAAGCTCGGGATCCCTCGGCGCTTTGCGCCTCGGGATGACGCAGATGAGGGATCACTTCGTGATCCCCATCTGCGTCAACTCGAACGCGTAGTCGAAGGCGACTTCCCTCAGCTTGTCGTAGCGTCCGGAGGAGCCGCCGTGTCCGCCCGCCATGTTGATCTTGAACACGAGCGGGTTCTGGTCGGTCTTGAGGGTCCGGAGCTTCGCGACGTACTTCGCGGGCTCCCAGTACATGACCTGCGAGTCGTCGAAGGACGTTTTCACGAGCATCGCCGGGTAGGCCTTGGCCTCGAGGTTGTCGTAGGGGCTGTACGACTTCATGTACTCGTACTGCTCCTGGATCTTCGGGTTGCCCCATTCCTCGAACTCGCCGACGGTCAGCGGCAGCGACTCGTCGAGCATCGAATTGATGACGTCGACGAAGGGCACCCGGGCGACGACGGCGCGGAAGAGGTCGGGCCGCATGTTCACGACGGCGCCCATGAGGAGGCCTCCCGCCGAGCCGCCCTCGATCACCAGCCGGTCCTTCGACGCGATCCGGTCCGCGACGAGGGCCTCGGCGCACGCGATGAAATCGGTGAAGGTGGTCTTCTTCTTGAGCATCCGGCCCTGGTCGTGCCACTTCTTCCCGAGATCGCCGCCGCCGCGAATGTGCGCCACCGCGTACACGACCCCGCGGTCGAGGAGGCTGACGAGCGTCGAGTCGAAGCCCGCGTCGCTCGGCGCTCCGTAGGAGCCGTACGCGGTCAGGAGCGCCGGCGCCCGGCCGTCGGCGACGAAGCCCTTCCGGTAGACGAGCGAGATCGGGATCTTCGTTCCGTCGGAGGCGGTGGCGTAGCGCCGCTCGGAGGCGTATCGGGAGCTGTCGTAGCCGCCGAGGACCTCCTGCTGCTTGAGGAGCTTGCGCTCCCTCGTCTTCATGTCGAAGTCGTAGACCGAGGGCGGAGTCGTGAAGGACTCGTACTCGATGCGGAGCGTCTGCGTGTCCCACTCGCGGTTGTTCTCCGCCGCGGCGTAATAGATCGCCTCCGGGAAGTCGATGCGGTAGCCGTTGCCGACCGCGGCATCGGCGACGCGGATGCGCGGCAGCGCGTCCTGGCGCTCGTAGAGAACGGTCCAGTTCGCGAAGAGATCGAGGTCCTCGAGCATGACGTCGTCCCGGTGGGCGACGACCTCCTTCCAGTTCTCACGCCTCGGGTCGGCGGCCGGCGCCGACACGAGCCGGTTGTTGCGGCCGCGGTCGTTGGTCACGATGTAGAAGAGGTCGCCGCGGTGGTCGACGGAGTACTCGTGCTCGTGCTCGCGCGGCGCGACGATCCTGAGGGCGGCCGCCGGCGTCGCGGCCGGCACGTACCGCCACTCCGAAGTCGTGTGGCTGGCGACCGGGAAGAAGATGTAGGCGCCGCTCCTCGAGCGATGGGCTCCCACGCGGAAGCGCTCGTCCTTCTCTTCGTAGAGAAGCACGTCGGTCGAAGGATCCGTCCCGGCCGTGTGCCGGTAGAGGCGGTACGGGCGCTTGGCCGGATCGGTGGTCGTGTAGAAGAGGGTCTTGTTGTCGGGCGCCCAGGCGACCGAGCCGACGCGCTCGACCTTCTCGGGCAGGAGCTGGCCGGTGCTCAGGTTCTTGATTCGCAGCGTGTAGTCGCGAAAGCCCGTGCTGTCGGTCGTATAGGCGAGCAGGTTCCCGTCGTCGGAGACCGTGCGCGCCCAGACGTTCATGAAGCGCTCGCCCTTCGCGAGCTCGTTGACGTCGAGGTAGATCTCCTCGGGCGACTCGAGGTTCCCCTTCTTCCGGCAGTAGATCGCGTACTGCTTGCCCTTCTCGGTCCGCGAGTAGTAGTACCAGCCGCGGTCCCGGTACGGAACGGACAGGTCGGTCTCCTTGATGCGGCCCAGCATCTCGTCGTACAGGGCCTTCTGCAGGGCCTCGGTCGGTTTCATGAAGGCATCGGCGAAGGCGTTTTCTTTCTCCAGGTAGGCCTTCACCTCGGGGTTGTCGCGCTCCCGCATCCAGAAGTAAGGGTCGACGAGCTCGTCTCCGTGAAGCTTTTGCATGTGGGGCACCTTCTTTGCAGTCGGCTTCGATCCGGCGTCGCCGGCGAGCGCCGCCAACGCCGCCGCCAGCATCGGAGTCGCGAAGGCGGCGGCTTTGAGCGTCATCGGCCTCTCCTCTTCGATTCGGCGGGGGTCGGGATCTTATCGCCTCGAGGATCGAAGGGGCTACGGCGCCGGTTTTTGAAAATCGCCCGCCTTGACGATCGTCAACTTCGCCGGGTCGATGTACTTGCGCATCGCGGCGAGGATGTCCGCGCCCGTCAGGGCTTCGACCTTCCGGTCGAAGTCCGCGTCCCACGCGAGGGTGCGGCCGAGGTACAGTTGCCCCGCGAGCGTGCGGGCGAGCGAGCCGTCCTGCGCACGCGCCATCTGGCGCGACTGCCGCCAGCCGGACTTCGCCCGGGCGATCTCGTCGGCGTCGAAGCCGTCCTTGAGCACGCGCGCGATCTCCTCCTGAAATGCCGCTTCGAGCCGGGCCGCGTTCTGGGGGGCGTAGATCGCGAAGGCCGTGAACGCTCCCGACTCGTCGAGCGGGGAAGCCGAGAGTTGGGAGCCGACGCCGTAGGAGAGGCCGTCCTTCTCGCGGATGCGGGCGTAGAGGCGCGCCGTGTCGGCCGCGCCGAGCATGTAGTTGCCGAAGGCGAGCGCCGGATAGTCCGGCGAGTCGTCCCGGAGCTTGAGGTTCTGGCCCGCGACGAAGAAGGCGTTGGCCTTGTCGGGCGTCTCGAGCGTCTTCCGGACGGGCGGCACGTCCTGGTAGAGCTGCGGGATGCGCGTGAACGGGGCCGGGCTCTTCCAGTTCCCGAAGAGCTCGGCCGCGAGCTTCGCCACCTCGGCTTCGTCGAAGTCGCCGACGACGGCGAGCTGGCCGTTCGACGCACCGAACTCGTCGGCATGGAACTTCCGGACCTCGGCCAGAGACGCGGCCTTGTAGCTTTCGAGCGACTCCTCCGGCGTCTCGACGTGGCGCACGTCGCCCCTGGGATAGGGATTCATATGGCGTTCGAAGAAGTTCGAGCCCACGGAATCGGGCTCGCTCCGCTGCTGCTCGATCGCGGCGAGGTTCTCCTGCCGCAGCTCCTCGAACTCCTTCTCGGGAAAGGCCGGCTCCCGCAGGATCTCGGCCGCGAGGCGGAAGACCTCCGGCAGGTTCTCCCGCACGGTCTCGAACGACAGCGTCGCCTGGCTCGCGCGTCCGCCGGCCGACATCCGTGCCTTGAGCCGGTCGAGCTCGTCCTTGATCTGCTGGCGTGTGTGCTTCGTGGTGCCGCGCATCAGCATGTCGGCCGCCATGTCGGCGGCGGTCACCTTGCCCGCGAGGCTCTTCTCGTCGCCGAAGCGCAGGGTGATGGTCCCGACGACCGCCGACCCGCGCGTCTTCTTCGCGAGGAGCGCCATCTTCATGCCGCCCGGAAGCTCCGAGCGTTTCGTCCGTGCGTCGATGTTCGCGGGCGACGGATCGAACGCCTCGCCGGCGGTGATGGCCGCGTCGCCCTTGTAGTCGCGCACCATCGCATCGACGGCGGGGGGCGGCGGGATCTCGGAGCGATCGGGCTTGTCGGTGGGGAGGAAAACGCCGATCGTCCGGTTCGACGGCTTCAGGTATGCCGCGGCCGCCTTCCGCACGTCGTCGACCGTGGCCTGGCGGATCCGGTCGCGGTTGAGGAAGAAGAGGCGCCAGTCGCCCTGGCCGATGTATTCGGAGAGGAGAAGGCCGACGCGGGCAGCGTTGTTGAGCGTGAGCTCGATGTTCTTGAGCAGCGTGGCGCGCGCACGCTCGACTTCCTCCGCCGTGACGGGCGAGGCCCCGGCGGCGGCGTCGAGCGTCGCGACCATGGTGGCGCGGGCGTCGGTGACCGACTGGTCCATCCGGACATCCGCGCCGAACATCACGTAGCCGGGGTCGTGCAGGTCCATGAAGTAGCCGGCGACGGAGGCGGCCTTCGTCGTCTCGACCAGAGCCTTGTACAGGCGGCCCGACGGTGCCGCCGCCAGGACTTCCGTCAGGATATCGACCGCTCCCGATTCGGGGCTCGAGCCCGACGGGACGTGGTAGGCGGCGGCGATCGCCTGGACGTCCCCTTTGCGCTCGAGCGTGACCTGCCGCTCGCCGTCCTGGGTGGGATCGAGGGTGTAGGAGACCGGCACCGGCGTGGCGGGCACGCGCAGGCGCGAGAAGAGCCGATCGACGAGATCGAGCGTCTTCGGCTCGTCGAACCGCCCGGCGATCAGCAGCACGGCGTTGTCCGGGCGGTAGTACGTCCGATAGAACGCCTGGAGGCGGTCGATCGGCACGTTCTCCAGGTCGGCCTTGGCGCCGATCGTGGACTTGCCGTAGTTGTGCCAGAGAAAGGCCGTGCGAGAGAACGCGCTCCTGCAGGATCGAGGTGGGGTCGTTCTCGCCCGCCTCGAACTCGTTGCGGACAACCGTCATTTCCGTGTCGAGGTCCTTCTTCGCGACCCGGGCGTTCAGCATCCGGTCCGCCTCGAACTCGAGCGCCCACCGGAGGTTCTCGTCCGTCGCCTGCAGGGTCTCGAAGTAGTTGGTGCGGTCGAACCAGGTCGATGCGTTCGAGCTCGCGCCGTGCGCCGTGAGCTCCTGGTTGACGTTCGGGTGTTTCGGCGAGCCCTTGAAGAGCATGTGCTCGAGCAGGTGCGCCATGCCCGTCTCGCCGTAGTTCTCGTGGCGCGAGCCGACGAGGTAGGTGATGTTGACCGTGACCGTGGGCTTGGTCGGGTCCGGGAAGAGCAGCACGCGCAGGCCGTTGGACAGCCGATACTCCGTGATGCCCTCGACCGAAGCGACCTTCACCGGCCTGGCCGGAGCCGGCGCGGCCTTCTTCGGCGCCGCCTGCGCCGAGAGCGTCGCCGCGAGGAGAAGCGACGCGAGTAGCGCGAGCGGGGAGCGGAGTCGGAGCCTCATTCTGTTCCTCCTGGCGATGCGTCCCGAATACTACCCGCGCTCCGCCAGCCGCGGCCGACCGGACTAGAATTCGGCTCCGACGACGGAGGATTCCATGAAGATCCCGATTTTCCTGCTCGCCGCCGCGATCCCCGGCGTGCTCGCGGCGCAGCATGCCGACATGCCGGGCGCCGCGAGCGCCCCAAAACCCGTGGTGCTGCTCTCGGGCGTCGGATCCCATCGCCATCCGATCGCGACCTCGAGCCCGGAGGCGCAGAAGTTCTTCGATCAGGGGATGGTGCTTCTGTACGGCTTCAACCACGAGGAGGCGTTCCGTTCGTTCGAGAAGGCCGCCGAGCTCGATCCGAAGGCCCCCATGCCTCACTGGGGAATGGCGATCGTCCTGGGAGCGAACTACAACGATCCGGCGCCGGTCGACGAAAGACTGCTCAAGGCGCGCGCCGAGGTCGAGAAGGCCCTCGCCCTGTCGGCGGGAGGGAGGGAAAACGAACGGGCGTACGCCGAGGCGCTCGCCGCGCGGTACGTCGCCGACCCGGCGAAATCCGACAAGGCCCAGGTTGCGCGCGACTATGCCGCCGCGATGAAGGCCCTCTCCGCGCGCTATCCGGACGATCTCGACGCGGCCACCCTGTACGCCGAGAGCCTCATGAACCTCACGCCCTGGAAGCTGTGGACGCCCGCGGGCGAGCCGGGCGCGAACACGCTCGAGATCGTCGCCGTGATCGAGTCGGTCTTGAAGCGCGACCCGAACCATCCGGGCGCCAACCACTACTACATCCACGCGGTCGAGGCCTCGAAGAATCCCGAGCGCGCGCTGCCGTCGGCCACGCGGCTGGAGACCCTGGTGCCGGCGGCGGGGCACCTCGTCCACATGCCCGCGCACGTCTACGTCCGCACGGGCGACTACGTCGCCGCCGAGAAGTCGAACGCCGTGGCGGCCGACGTGGACCGTGCCTACATTCGCGAGACGGGCGCGCAGGGCATGTACCCGGTGATGTACTACAACCACAACGTCCACTTCGAGTCGTACGCGGCGCTCATGGCGGGCCGCCAGGCCGCCGCAAAGCGCGCGGGCGATCAGCTCTTCGACGGCGTCCTGCCGGTCGTCTCCATGGACCCGATGCTCGAGGGGTTCCTCTGCCAGCCGGCCTTCGTCGCGCTGCGCTTCGGAAAGTGGGACGACATTCGCCGGATGCCGGACCCGGGAGCGACGCTTCCGCTCGTGCGGGCCGTCTGGCTGTACGCGCGCGCCATGGCCGCCGCGGCGCAGGGCGATCCGAAGCGCGCCGCAACGCTGCGCGACGCCTACCGGATCGCGCGCGACGCCATTCCCGCCGGCCGCATGGCGGGGCCCCAGAACAGCGCGGCGGCGCTTCTCTCCGTCGCGACGCCGGTGCTCGATGCCCGAATCGCGGAGGCGAACGGCGACCGCTTCGCCGCGCTGGCGTTCTGGAGACAGGCCGTGGAGGCCGAGGACGCCCTCGCCTACGACGAGCCGCCCGCCTGGTACTACCCGACCCGCGAGTCGCTCGGCGCGGCGCTCCTCCGCGACGGGCAGGCCGCCGAGGCCGAAAAGGTCTTCCGCGCGGATCTCGACAAGCATCCCCGCAACGGACGGTCGCTGTACGGCCTGTCGAAGAGCCTCGAGGCCCAGAAGAAGGATGCCGACGCCGCCTGGACCCGCGCCCAGTTCGACGCGGCGTGGAAGGACGCCGACACGCCTGTGCGGCTCGAGGACCTGTAGTCCCGTGTCATCCCGGGCCTGGCTCCGGATGACCTCCTAGACGCCGAGCTCGCGCGACGCCATCGCGTTGCCCTCGACGCGCGCGCGGATCTTGGCGAAGGCGGTCTCCCGCGAGGTCGAGACGTCGTCGCCGAAGGGCGAGAAACCGCAGTCGTCGGTCGAACCGAGGTCGCCCGGGTCGATGAAGCGCGCCGCTTCGAGGATCCGATCGCGCACCTCGGCCGCGGTCTCGACGCGCGGCGAGATCGGGTCGGTGACGCCGACGAAGACTCGGCGGCCGCCTTTCGCGTGCGCGCCGAGGATCTTCAAGACCCGCGGCCGGTCGGGCTCGCTCGCGAGCTGCACGAAGAAGTCGTGGACGTCGAGGCGAAAGAGCGCGGGGAGGAGCTCCGCGTAGTCCACATCGGCGCTGTGCGTCGAGTCCCGGTCGCCGCCCGGGCAGGTGTGGACGCCGATCTTCGTCTTCTCCGCCGCCGAGAAGCCGGCCAGCACGCGGTTGTTCAGCTCGACGAACGTGTCGAGGAGCTTCTTCGACGGGTCGAGCTTGATGCAGAGGCGGCCCTCGGTGAAGTCGATCTGGACGGTGGCGCCCGCGGCAAGACAGCGGCGGATGTCGGTCTGCGCTTCGCGCACGAGGTCGTCGAGGAATTCCTCGCGCGAGTAGCCGGAGATTCCCGCCGCCGGGTAGAGCAGCGACAGCGCCGAGGCCGCGATGACGGCCTCCTTCATCGGCCGGGTGGCGTACTTCTTGGCGCCCTCGAGGTAGCTCGCGGCGTAGGTCGAGTAGCGGAAGGGCCCCGCCGCGAGCACCGGCAGTTGTCTCGTGTGGCCGTCCGCGAAGGGAATCGTCACGCCGCCCGGGGCGAGGTTCTTCGCGCCGTGGATCGCGTACGTCGCGAAGCTCGGCTTTCGCTGCTCGCCGTCGGTGACGACGGGGGAGCCCGTCTCCTCGAAGCGGCGGATCGTGTCGCGCACGGCGCCGTCGAAGAGCGCCTCCAGCGCGTCGCCGGAGATGCGGCCCGCGCCGAAGGCGGCCATGCCTTCGATCAGCTCCTTCGGTCGTGGAATACTTCCGACCGGTTCGGTGGGTAGAGTCATTGGACCGTAATCTATCCAATTTTGGAAGGAGCGCCACGATGCGTCGAGCCTCGATCGTTCTCTGGTGGCTGGCCGCGGCCATCGCGGCGGCGACCGAAGCGCAGCCGATCGATCCCGCGCTCTACGGCGACCTGCGCTGGCGGCTCATCGGGCCGTTTCGCGGCGGCTGGGGGCTCGTTGCCGAAGGCATTCCGGACGATCCGACGACGTACTACTTCGGCGCGGCGGCCGGCGGCGTGTGGAAGACGGACGACGCGGGCCGCACGTGGGCGCCGATCTTCGAGCGCGGCGGGTCGGCTTCGGTGGGGGCGCTGGCGCTCGCGCCGTCCAACCCGAAGGTGATTTACGTCGGCACCGGCCAGATCCAGGCGCGCTACGACATCGCCTCGGGCGACGGCGTGTATCGCTCCGACGACGGCGGCGCGACCTGGCGAAGGATCGGCCTGACCGACTCGCGCGCGGTCGGCCGAATCCTGGTCGATCCGAAGAACCCGGACGTCGCCCTGGTCGCGGCGCTCGGCCACATGTTCGGCCCCAACCGGGAGCGCGGGCTCTTCCGGACCGAGGACGGCGGGAAGACCTGGAGCCATGTCCTCTTCGTCGACGAGAACACGGGGGCCGCGGACCTCGCGGCCGATCCGGAGAATCCCGCGATCCTCTACGCGTCGCTCTGGCAGGCGCGCAACTACCCGTGGCTTTCGTATTTCCAGCCGATGGTCGGGCCGGGCAGCGCCGTCTACAAGTCGACCGACGGCGGGCGCACGTGGGCTCGGCTCTCGGGCGGCGGCTGGCCGGCGACACCGATCGGCCGGGTCGGCCTCGCGGCGTCGTCCGGCGGCCGCGTCTGGGCGCTCGTCGACGCCCCGGGCGAGCCCGACAAGCCGTCGCCGGTGGCCGGGCTCTGGCGCTCCGACGATCGGGGCGCGAACTGGGCGCGCGTCAACGGGACGCCGGGCCTCGCGTCGAGCTACATGAACCGCCTCACCGCCGATCCGCGCGAGCGCGACGTCGTGTACGTGTCGGGCCAGTCGATCCGACGCTCGCGGGACGGGGGAACGACGCTCGAGTTCTTCCGCGGCGGGCCGGGCGGCGACGACTACCACTTCCTCTGGATCAACCCCAAGCGCCCGGAGTGCATGGTCACGGCCGCGGACCAGGGCACGATCGTGACGCTCAACGGCGGGAAGTCGTGGAGCGACTGGTACAACCAGCCGACGGGGCAGTTCTACCACGTCGAGGCGGACGACCGTTTTCCGTACTGGATCTACAGCGGCCAGCAGGACTCGGGCACGGCCGGCGCCGCGACGCGGAGCGACTTCGGCCAGCTGACGTATCGCGACTGGCACCCGGTCGGCGGCGAGGAGCGCGGCTGGGACGTCCCGGACCCGCGCGATCCCGAGATCGTGTACGGCTCGGGGCTCGGCGGAACGATCACGCGCTTCGACACGCGCACGGGCCAGGTGCGCAACGTCTCGCCCGCCGCGGAGAGCACCTACGGGCGCCGCCCGGTCGCCGGCCTCTACCGCTGGTCGTGGGTCTTCCCGATCGCGATGTCGAAGACCCCGCCGCATGCGCTCTACGCGGGCGCGCAATATCTGCTGCGCTCCCTCGACGACGGAGCGACGTGGGAGAAGGCGAGCCCGGACCTCTCGGGCGCCGTCCCGGGCGCGAAGGGCTGCGAGGGCGACGCGACCGTCGAGAACGCCCGGCCCTGCGGTTACGGCGTCATCTTCACGATCGAGATCTCGCCGCGCGACTCGCAGGAAATCTGGGTCGGCACGGACGACGGCCTCGTCCACCGCACGAAGGACGGCGGCCGGACGTGGAAGAACGTCACGCCCAAGGGGCTTCCCGCCTGGAGCAAGATCTCGACGCTCGACGTTTCGCCGCTCGAGCCCGACGTGGTCTACGCCGCCGTCGACGCGCACCGGCGCGACGACTTCACGCCGCACGTCTACCGCACCCGCGACGGGGGCGAGAGCTGGCAGGAGATCTCCACGGGCCTGCCGTCGCCGGGCTTCGCGATGGTCGTGCGCGCCGACACGGTGCGCCGCGGCCTCCTCTACGCCGGGACCGACACGGGCGCCTTCGTCTCCTTCGACGACGGCGCACACTGGCAGACGCTCCAGCAGAACCTGCCGACCTGCTGGATCGGGGACCTCCAGGTGCACGGCGCCGACCTCGTCATCGCGACGCAGGGGCGCGGCCTCTGGGTCGCCGACGACGTGACGCCGCTGCGCCAGGTGACGGCCGCCGCGGAGGTCTCTGCCGCCACGCTCTTCGCTCCGGCGCCCGCGGTGCGCGTGCGCAACAACGAGAACCGCGACACGCCGCTGCCGCCCGAGACGCCCTTCGCGCGCAACCCGCCCCCGGGCGCCGTCTTCGACTACGTCCTCGGCTCTCCGGCGAAGTCCGTGCGGATCGAGGTGCTCGACGGGAAGGGTGCGACCGTGCGGGCCTTCTCGAGCGACGATCCGCCCGAGAAGGTCGAAGCCCGGCGCTACTTCACCGACCTCTACATCCACCCGGCGGCTCCGCCGTCCACGGCGGCCGGCCACCACCGCTTCGTCTGGGATCTGCGGTATCCGCGCCCGAAGTCGGACCGTTACGACTTCATGATCTCCGCCATCGCCGGCGAGGACACGCCCGTCGCGCCGCGCGGACCGCTCGCCGTGCCCGGCCGCTACACCGTGCGGCTGACGGTCGACGGCGCGGCGCAGGAGCAGCCGCTCGATCTGACGATGGATCCGCGCGTCCGGGCGACGCCGCAGGCCCTGGCCGAGCGGCTCGCCTTCGAGCAGGACGTCGTCGCGGCGATGAACGCGTCCTACGACGCGCTCGTCCGCGTGCGGGCGCTCCGAAAGGAGCTCGCCGCCCGGCAGTCCCGTGTCTCGGGAAAGGCCGCGGACGCGATGCGCTCGGCGGCCGCGCGCGCGCGGGAGCTCGAGACCGGCGAGGGTCCCACCGGCAAGCGGTCCCCCGAGGGCGGCCTCGCCGGGATCAACGGCCGCCTGGGCACCGTGCTCGAGGGCATCGACGGCGCGGATGACGCTGCCGACCTCGATCCAGAAGGACGCCCTCGCGGGCGCGCGGGCAAGCCTCGACCGTCTCCTGCCGGCCGGCAAGGCCCTCGAGGACGACGCACGCCGGGCCGGGATCTCCGTGCTGGACCTCGACCTCACGAGCCCCGACTCGGACGAGCGTGCCGGAACCGAAATCGAGTAGGGTCAGGTCTCGATTCTTCGGTTTTCTCTTGGGCCGAAATTTCGAGACCTGACCCCCAACTTTTCGGAGCGTTTCGCCGTAGGACCCGACGAGGCTCTCGATGGCGAACCGCAAGACCACGCTCCCCGCTCCGCCGCCCGTCCGCCATGGCGGCTGGGTGCGAAAGTGCGACGAGGACGACTTCCTCGGAAAGCACCTGCCGGTCCCGACCCGGATCGTCTCCAACGAAGAGTTCGACCCGCCGGCGCAGACGCCGGACCAGAAGCGCGTGGAGCGGCTCCTCCTCGAGACCGCCGACGCGTGCGGCCGGCGGCTCGGGCTGGGGCGCCGCGAGTTTCTCCGGACCTCCTGTGGAATGGCCGCGGCTTTCGCGGCGATGAACACCGTCTTCGGGCGCTTCTATCGCGTCGAGGCCGCCGAGCTGACCGAGCCGCTCGCCGGCGACAAGACGTCGTATTTCGTCTTCGACGTCCAGACCCACCACGTGGATCCGCGGCGCAGCGCGCCGACGCCGGACCAGGAGTTCCTCGACTACCTGGTGGCCGTCCGCGAGTATGGCGAGAAGCTCAACCCGAAGCTCGCCGGCCACAAGGCGTCGATCGAGGAGCTCTACCGCCTGAACTTCATCAAGGAGGTCTTCCTCGACAGCGAAACCGCGGTCGCGGTCGTCAGCGGCCTGCCGCAGATGACCCGGGAGACCTACATCATCCGCCCCGAGGAGATCGTCAAGACGCGCGAGACCGTCAACGCGCTCTCGGGCTCGCGCCGCATCGTCGCCCACGGCACGATGTCGCCGGAGCTCGGCGCGCTCGGGTTCGAGGCGATGCGCGCGCAGGCGGAGACGCTGAAGATCGAGGCCTGGAAGGGATACCCGGGCCAGCCCCTCGGCCCGAAGGGCGCGGGGTGGTGGATGGACGACGCGAAGGTCGGCTACCCGGCGCTCGAGCTCTCGCGCAAGCTCGGAATCAAGAACATCTGCGCGCACAAGGGCCTGCCCGCGCCCGGGTTCTCCGCCGAGCACTGCCATCCCAGGGACATCATGAAGGCGGCGCTCGATTTCCCGGACCTCAACTTCCTCGTCTACCACGCCGGGTTCCGCGGGATCGACGAGGCCCTCGTGAAGGCGGTCGAGTCCGGATTTACCACGTCCTCCGCCGTGCCCTGGGTGTCCGAGCTCTGCGAGTGGAGGAAGAAACACCCGCAGGTCCGCAACGTCTACATGGAGCTCGGTGCGACCTTCGGGATGACTGCGATCACGATGCCTCTCCTGACCGCGCACATGCTCGGGATGATCATCGCGGCCTTCGGCGCGGACCACGTTCTCTGGGGCACCGACTCGATCTGGTGGGGCTCGCCGCAGTGGCAGATCGAGGCCTTCAAGCGCCTCGAGATGCCCGAGTCGCTGGCGAAGCGATTCGGCTACGCGCCCCTGACGCCGGACGTGAAACGCCGGATCCTGGGCGTCAACGCCGCGCGCGTCTACGGCATCGACCCGGCGACGCGGGTCGGCCCGATCCCGGCCGACTATGTCGATCGCCTCAAGAAGACCTACGCCGAGTCCGGTCTCGCGGCGCCGAGCAACACGCAGTACGGGTGGGTGCGGGCGGGCGGGTAGGGGTTGGCCGCGGCGAAGGACTGGTCTGCCCGGCAGGATGAACGCTGCGCTGCGCGCAGCGTTGCCTGGAGCTTCGAAGTCTTCCGCCGGTGGGCGGCTCGAACCTGCGAATTGGCCTGCCCGGGCGGATGACCGCCGTGCTTCGCACGGCGTTCCCTAACGCCGGGGGTCTGCCTTCGGTGGACGGGTCGAACCGCCGACAGGTGGTCTGCCCGGCAGGATTCGAACCTGCGACCCTCAGCTTAGAAGGCTGATGCTCTATCCGGGCTGAGCTACGGGCAGTCAGCGAGATTATCGGCCAAAAGCCGGGCCGCGGTTGACGGGCCGACGATGGGGGCGTAGAACGAGAGCGTAAGGCGAAGCGACCCGGCCCTCTTCTCAAGGAGGTGAGGCATGAGGACCTTCCCGAGAATCGCTCTGGTGCTCGTTCTCTCCGTGTCCGCCGTAAGAGCCTCGGCCCAAGAGGCCACCGCCCAGGACGAGAAGGACATCCGGTCGATCAGCGCCCAGCTTCAGGACGCCTGGAACAAGGCGGACCCGAAGATGATGGGCGACCTCTTCCTGACCGACGGCGACTACGTCAGCTCGACCGGCCGCACGGCGCGGGGCCGCGCGGAAGTCGAGAAGGCGTTCGCCCAGCAGTGGGCGGGTGTCTACAAGGGGACGAAGATCGCGCCGACCGTCACCACCGTCCACTTCCTGCGCAAGGACGTCGCGATCGTCGACGGCGCCTTCGACGTGACCGGGATGAAGGATGCCGGCGGCAAGGTGCTGTCGGCGCGGAGCGGTCTCTCGACGATCGTGGCCGCCAAGAAGGGAGACCGCTGGTACATCGCGGCCCTTCGAGGGATGGTCCCGTCGGTGCCGGAAGGGCTCGGCAGGTAGGGGCCGGTCGTGAGGCGTTCTCTTCGCTTCGCGCCGCTCGTCCTTCTCTTCGCGTCCGGCGGCTGCGCCGCGCTCTCCTCCGGCGGGGGAGGCGGCGGCGGCGCGGACTTCCTCGATTGCTACTCCGACTACTGCGTCGGTTACGACACGGCCGGGCTGCGGCGCCTCTATCTGCGCACACCGGCGGGGCCGGCGGGCGTCGCGCGCGGCCGCGTCGTGACGGCGGCCGGGCGCAATGGTTCGACGCAGGTCGTCACACGTGGTTCGAGCGTGATGCCGGCCGCGCAGACCGGCGCGAGAATGAGCCCGATCCCCGCACGCCCCTCCTCGCCGTCGCCTTCCGGGGGACGCCGGCCATAGGTCTTCCGGATCGTCGCGGCGGACGGTCGCGCCGCTCTAGGGCAATCGCCGCAGGTGCGCGTAGAGCGAGTCGTACAGGAACGACGCGCGCTCGAGGATCTCGTGGTCGTCGGCACCGACGTCCGTGAACCCCTGGCTGATCGCCCAGAGGCCGGCGGACTCGGCCGTCGCGTCGATCTCCTCGGGAAAGTCGGCGCCGTGGACGATGCGGGCGAGACGCGCGAGCGCGCGATCGTTCGGCAGCCTCTCGGCGACGAGCTGCTCGAACGAGCAGCGCCCCGCTTGATCCTTGTGCGGATGGCGGGCGCCCGGCGCATCGAATCCGATCGCCCCCTCGCGCTCCTGGATTCCGGCGACCGCGTCCGGCTCGACGAAGACGATCTCGGCCGAGGGATCCAGGAATCTCCGAATCAGCCAGCCCGTGGCGGTGCGGTTGACGTGGATGCTCCGCCGCGTCACCCATTTCATGCCGGTTCCTCCCGAGCCGGCGCCGCGGCCGGCAGAAAGACGACCGCCCAGAGGGTCCCCGCGGCCCCGAGAAGGCCGGCGGCCAGAAACGTCCATGCCGGGCGGACCGTCCACAGCAACCCGCCCACGGCCGAGGCGCCCGCCACGGCAAAGCCCCGGACCGCGTAGTACGTTCCGACGGTCCGTCCCCGCGCGGCGGGCGGCGCGAGATCCACGATCAAGGCCTTGCGCGCGGGCTCGCCGATCTCGCGCAGCCCGCCGACCGCGAAGGCCGCCGCGAGCGCGGCAAACGATCCGGATGCCAGGACCGCGAGTGGAAAGAGAGTGAAGAACACGTACGTCAGGACCACGAAGGGTTTCCGCTCGGCCCGGCCCGCAAGCGCCGCGGCCGGCACGTAGGAGGCGATCGCGGTCGCCATCAGGATGGAGGTCAGCAAGCCGAACTGCGCCGGCGAGACGCGCACGATCTCGATCGCCCACACGACCAGAAAGACCTCGGGGAGTCCCTCGCAGAGTCGGACCAGACAGTCCGCGATGAGGAGCTGCCGCAGCGCCGCCGGTAACCGCCGGGACCTTTCCCGGACGGCCGGCGGTACGGTCGGCCCGGCCGGCGCGGCCCGGAGGGCCCGCGAGAGAAACGCCAGCATCGCGAGCGACAGGACGATCGAAACCGCGATGCCGACGCGCACTCCGGAGACCACGCCGAAACGCTCGAGGAGGAGTCCTCCGACCGGCGGCGCGAGAACGATGGGAACGCGTTTCAGGATCGACTGAACCGTGAAGCCCACGACCCGTCCGCGGCCTTCCAGCTCTTCTCCGACGAGCGAAAACGTCGCCGGCAGCCCGAGGGACGCCCACGCCATCACCAGGACGAGGCCTGCGAAGACTCCCGCCGGAGCGGGCCAGGCCCAGAGAAGGACGAAGCCGGCGGTGGTGAGCCCTCCGAAGAGGAGCAGGGCCCGGCGCGTGCCGATGCGGTCGGAGATCGCGCCGCCCGGAAAGGCATAGGCGGCGTCGAGGAAGTCCTTGAGCGTTCCGAAGAGTCCCAGCCCGAGTGCAGAGACGCCGAGGACTCGGAGATACTCGGGCAGGTATCGGAACCAGAGCTCCTCGCCGAATCCGAACACGAGGAGAGCGACGGCGAGCGACGTCGCTCGGCGCGAGGGCATGGCCGGCAATGTATCAGCGGGCGGCGGGACGGGCGGCCCCGACGGGAGGTTCGGAGGGAAGGGCAGTCGTGTCATGATCGCCGCAATGTCCCCGCCGCACCATCGGAACCGGGCGCAACCGAATCTCGGGGCGCTCTTCACTCCCGCGTGACGACCGGGCCCGCGCCGATCTCCGCCTGGCGGGCGGCGCTTCACCGCCTGCCCGCCGCCATCGTGCGCCACCGGTGGCCGATCGTCGCCGCCTGGGCCCTCGTCGCCGCCTTCCTCGTGCCGGCCGCTCGCCGGGTCGAAGACCGACTCGAAGTGGCGGCGCGCATGCCGTCGCGGCAGGCGCAGGCGGTCCGCGACGAGCTGGAGGATCGGTTTCGGTCTCCGTTCACCGACCGCGTGCTGCTCGTCGCCGAGGGTCTGCCGGGGCTCCACGCACCCGGGGGCCGCCGCGTGCTGGAGCAGATCGTCGGGTCGATCCGCAATCTTCCCGGTGTCGCCGGGACGCTCTCCGCCCTCGACACCAACAACCCCATCTTCATCGGCAAGAACGGAGGGTTCCTCGTGGTCGTCGGTCTCGAGGCGGGGGCGGCTCCGGTCGAGTCGCTGCTTCCGCGTCTGCGCGAGAAGACGTCCGAGCTTCTCGTCCAGCTCCGCCGGACCTACCCCGCGGCGTGGCTCGGGTGGACCGGCGAGGCCCCGCTCAACGTCGACCTCCGCCGCGCGAGCGCCGCCGACGCGCGCCGCGCCGAGGCGCGTGTCCTGCCGCTGACCCTTCTCCTGCTGCTCTTCGCCTTCGGGACGGTCGTGGCCTCGATCCTTCCGCTTTCGATCGGCATCCTCTCGATCGCGCTGTCGCTCGGCGTCGCGGCATGGCTCGCGCACTTCTTCACGATCTCGATCCTCATCCAGACGCTGGCGTCCATGATCGGCCTCGGGCTCGGGATCGACTACGCGCTGCTGATGGTCAGCCGGTTCCGGGAGGCGCTCGCCACCGGTCTGGACACGAGCGCCGCGGCCGAGGAGGCGGCGCGCAAGGCGGGCTGGACGATTTTTCTCTCCGCGTTTCCCGTCTCGATCAGCTTCGCCGCGCTGCTGATGATCCCGCTGTCGGAGCAGCGCTCGATCGGCATCGCGGGTCTCCTCGTGACGCTCTTCGCCTGGGCCC
This sequence comes from uncultured Acidobacteriota bacterium, assembly GCA_963810205.1. Classification (GTDB taxonomy): domain Bacteria; phylum Acidobacteriota; class Thermoanaerobaculia; order UBA5066; family Gp7-AA6; genus DAHUXD01. The sequence continues at coordinate 85,109 of CAWEMP010000014.1, read as the reverse complement.
TCTCCGTGACGCTCCTGCCCGCGGTGCTCTCGCTTCTCGGCCGGCACATCGACCGGTTCCGCGTCCGGCCGGAGCGCCCGGGCGCGGCCGCCGAGGGCTCCGAAGGCTGGCGCCGGTGGGGCCGGCGCGTGACGTCGCGGCCCCTGCTCGCGCTCTGCGTCACGACCGCTCCGCTGCTCGTCCTCGCGTCCCAGGGCCGGCGGATCGACACGACCATGCCGCGCGGCGACTGGCTTCCCCGCGGGACGGAGGCGGTCGAGGCCTATCACCGCCTGGGCGTGATGGGCCGGGCCAACATCGTCCATGCGATCCGGGTGATCCTCGATTTCCCCCCGGGCGTGACGCTCGAGAGCGAGGCGGGGTGGGCGGCGGCGACGAAGCTCCACGAGAAGCTCTCCGCGGAGAGCGAGGCCGAGCGCGTGGAGAGCCTGCCCGGGGTCCTCAAGGGGCGCGACCCGACGTACCTGGCTATGCTCTCGCCGGGCATCCGGCGGTCGCTCGGCGCGGAGGACGGAACCGCCGCGCTCTTCGAGGTCATTCCGGCCACGAGCCTCACGCCGGCCGACCAGGTCGCGTTCGCCCGGGATCTGCGCACCTGGAACGGGTCGCAGGTGACCGGCCTTCCGGACGCCGTGATGCGCGTCGGGGGGCAGCCGGCCTTCGACGCCGACTACGAGGACACCGTCGCCGAACACTTCCGCATGGTGGTCGGGCTCGTCATCGGCTGTACGTTCGTCGCCCTCTTCGCGGGCTTCCGTTCGCTGATGATCGCGATCAAGGCGGTGCTGCTGAACCTGCTCTCCGTCGGGGCGGCCTTCGGAGCCCTCGTCCTCGTCTTCCAGGACGGCTTCGGATCGAGCCTCTTCGGCCTGGCCGAACCCACGGGCAGCGTCTTCCCGATCATCCCGGTCATCGTCTTCTGCATCGTCTTCGGCCTGTCGATGGACTACGAGGTCATTCTCGTCGCTCGCATCGCCGAAGCGCGGCGGTCGGGCTTCGAGGAGTCTCCCGCCATCGCCGAGGGCCTCGCCCGCAGCGCGACCGTGATCACCAATGCCGCCGCCATCATGATCGTCGTCTTCGCCGGGTTCACCCTGGGCGATTTCCTGCCGATCAAGATGCTCGGCTTCGCCCTCTCCGTCGCCGTCCTCGTCGACGCAGTCGCCGTGCGCATGGTGATCGGTCCGGCTTTGCTGCGCCTGGCGGGACGCTGGAACTGGTGGCCGGGAGGGTTGCGGTAGCGCGACCCGGGCATCGCCGGCCTGTCTTTTGCTGGCAGAATGAGAGTGCCCATGGGAGGCACAACTTTTCTGGAGGTGGAAATGCGTTCGTACCGGAATCTCTGGCTTCTCGCGTTCGCCGGTTTCTCGGCCCTCTCCGCTACCGCCGCTGCCCAGGTGCTCGACATGGGCAATTCCGTGGCCAGTCCGAATGCGGACGATCTTTCCCCGAGCGACATCCGCACCGACGTCGACCTCGTCCGGCCGGCGACGGCGACCGGGACGATCAACTCCGCGACTTTCGCGTGGTCGGCCACGCCTTGCGTCTCCGCCGTGAAGATCAAGGTTTTCCGGCGCCACGGCAGCTCGCTCGCGTTCGTGGCGGAGCGGGGTCCCTTCAACGTGACGGCCAGCCCGGAGACCGTCACCCTGTCGCCCGCGATCGACGTCGAGCAGGGTGACCTGCTCGGCATCGCCCGCGTCGCCAACTGCGGGAACGCCGGCACGCTCACCGGGATCGTGTCCGAGGGCTACCTGAGCTACACCGGCGACGTGAACACCACGGTGGCGATGTCGGGCCCCGGCGTCTCCGACGGCCCGGGGATCCTCGCCGTGAGCGCCACCGGTACCGCGACGGAATCGATCGCGCGCGTGATCCCCGCCGCCGGCTCGACTCCGGGCAACTTCGGCTCGTTCTTCCGGACGGGGGTGCAGCTCTCCAATCCGTGGACGGAGACGGTCACCGGCCGTTTCGTCTACCACCCCGCGGGCGTGCCCGGCTCCTCGGCGGACCCGAGCCTCACCTTCACCGTCGCACCGGGCTCGACCGTCTCCTACGACGACCTGGTCCAGACGATGGGCCAGGGCGGCCTCGGGACACTCGACGTCGTGGTGCCGTCCGACTCCAACCTTCCGGTCATCGTGGCCCGCGTCTACAACGACGGCGGCGGCGCGGGGACTTCGGGCTTCACGGAGGAGGCGATCGACCCGAGCGGCTCCCAGGACAGCCGGGTCCTCTTCGCCGGGTCCACGTCGCTGCTCGTCGCGCCGCCGAACAACACGTCCCTGCGATTCAACATCGGCGTGCGGACGCTGCTCTCGGGTGCCTTCGTGACCTTCCGGGTCCGCGACGCGAGCGGCGCCGTGCTCAACATCGTCACCCGGGAGTACGACCCGACCTTCTACGAGCAGCAGCCGGCGGCGACGCTCCTCGGCGCGCCCCTCGGACCCAACGCATCGATCGAGGTCAGCGTTTCGAGCGGGAGCGCGATCGTCTACGGCGCGACGATCGACAACGTGACCAACGACCCGAGCATCCAGTTCGCGCGAGTGGTGTTCGCGATTCTCTAGTTCCGTTATCGCCGGGCCTGGCCGTCCCGCGGGGTCCTCGAGATATCCCGCGGGACGAGCCCGGCGGCCGCGCCCGGCGTCGTGACCGGGAGCACAGCGGCGGCCCTCCGAGCGCCCTGCTTCACCTTCCAAAAAGTGGCGCCCCGCGGGTTTTCCGCGTGGCCGTTTTTTGACGGAGCGAGACCCGCAAGGTCGTTTTTGCTCCCAAAAACGCGCGTTCATCCTTTGGTCCGGACGTTGCAGTCCGGATCCCCGGTCCCCTCGAATCGGAATCGGGTTGGGCAGAGGTGTGCTCGTCGCCGGGCGACGTGAACTCGGGCGGACGAAAACTCAAACGGGAACTTTCATGAAGGAGTTTCGATGAACGGTGGCATTCGAAGAGTCCTCGCGAAACCGGTTCTGATTCTCGGCATGGCCATGCCGGGCGTGCTGCTCGCGCAGCCGGACCACGCCCTCCGAAACTGGTCCGCGCCGGCGTACTGGCAGCCCGGGGCCCGGCCCGCCGCGAGCGGCGGCCGGTTCGCGTCGAAGGCGCAGGAAGCGGGCAACGTCAACAGCACGCCCTTGCCCTTCGTGGCGCTGACTCCCTGCCGTCTGGCGGACACCCGCGGCAACGGGTTCCTGCCGCCGTTCGGTCCGCCGTCCCTGTCGCCGGGAATCGCTCGCGACTTTCCGGTCGCCGGGAACTGCGGCGTTCCCGTCGGCGCCGCGGCCGTTTCGTTCAACTTCACGGTCCAGGGGACGATGGGAACGGGCTTCCTCGCGACCTATCCGCAGGGCGAGGCCTGGCCCGGCAACTCCACGCTCAACTACTACGCCGGCGACATTCTCGCGAACAACGCGGTCGTCGCGCTGGGAGCCACCGGTGAAATCACCGCCGACGTTTCCAACGCCCAGACCGACCTGATCATCGACATCAACGGCTACTACGGCGGGACGCTCGTGTCCTCGCTCAACGGGCTGGACGGCGACATCACGCTCGAGGCCGGCACCAACGTCACGATCACGCCGTCGGGCAACACGCTGACGGTGACCGCCTCTTCGGTGCCGGGACCTCCGGGACCGCAGGGCCCCGCGGGCCCCGCCGGTCCGCAGGGCGCGGCCGGAGCCCAGGGCGCCGCGGGTGCGCCGGGAGGCACGGGCGCGCAGGGTCCGCAGGGGCCGATCGGCCCGCAGGGTGCCTCAGGGGGCCCTTCGGTCCCCAGGGCGCCTCGATGAGCTTCCAGGGACCGTGGGTTGTCGGCACGACGTACGCCGCGCTCGACACAGTCTCGTTCGACGGGTCGAGCTTCGTCTCCCTCGTCGACTCGAACACGGGCAACTCTCCGGACTCGAGCCCCTCGGAGTGGGCGCTTCTCGCCCAGAAGGGCGTGAAGGGCGACACCGGTGCCGATGGGCGCAGGGCATCGAGGGTCCTCAGGGCGCGCAGGGCATCGAGGGGCCTCAGGGCGCGATCGGACCGCAGGGCCCGCAGGGCCTGATCGGTCCGCAGGGTCCCGCGGGCCCGGACGGCGCGCTGGGCCCGCAGGGTCTGCAGGGTAATACGCTCAGCTACCTCGGCGCGTGGGAGGGCTTCACGACGTACTCCTCGCTCGATGTGGTGGAGTTCGGCGGCTCGAGCTGGGTCTCGCTCGTCGACGACAACACGGGCAACCAGCCGGACTCGAGCCCCGCGCAGTGGCGCCTGATCGCCCAGAAGGGTGACAAGGGCGACACGGGCGACATCGGTCCGCAGGGTCCTGCGGGTCCGGATGGCGCCGCTGGTCCGGCGGGCGGAATTGGCCCGCAGGGTCCCTCGGGTCCGCAGGGCGCGCAGGGTCCGGCGGGTCCGGCGGGTGCGCAGGGTCCGGCGGGTGCTCAGGGTCCGGCCGGTCCTTCGGGCGCCGGAGGGGTGTTCGCCTCGCGGCACGTGATCAACCTCAACAACGCAGCCAGCACCCGGTACCTGAGCGCGATTCACCTCGACAACAGCGACACCGAGGACTGGGACCTCCTCGGCGTGGTCCCGAAAAACTGCACGATGAGCCGGATCGCGGTCCACGGCAGCACGGGCCTGGACGCGGCCGTCAACCTCACGTTCAATCTCCGCACGGGCACCACGCTCGCGAACATGGCCAACCAGGCTCTCTCGTGCACGATCAACGGCGTCACGCCTGGCTGCACGGGCAACGGAGCGGTGGCGATGACCGCGGGCGATCTCTTCGACCTTCGCCTCACGTACGCTGCGGGCTCGACGGGCAGCGACGACACGTTCATGATGTCGCTCGTCTGCGACTGACGGAACGGGCGCAGAGCGAAACCTGTCTCGGCAGTCCCGCCGCCCGACCGGGCGGCGGGATTTCTCTTTTGCGCCGGCGAAGCGGCGCGGCGTCAGATCTGGAGCAGCGCGACCGTGCCCTCGCCGCCGTCCGCGCAGATGCTCACGACCGCGCGGCTCCCGGAAGGCATCGCCGCGAGCTCCTTGACCGCGTGGCTCAGGATCCGGGCGCCGGTCGCTCCGAAGGGGTGGCCGATCGCGATGCTGCCGCCCCTCGGATTGACGCGCTCGTGGGGGAAGGGGCCGAAGGTGTGCGGCACGCCCGCCTTCTCGCGAACGTACTCCGGGTCCTCGAGACCGGCGACGTTGCAGAGCACCTGGGCGGCAAAGGCTTCGTGGAGCTCCCACAGCGCGACGTCCGCGTAGCGCAGACCCTGGCGCGCGAGGATTCGCGGAATCGCGGCCACGGGCGCCATGAGGAGCCCCTCGTGAAACAGGTCGACCGATGCGATCTCGAAGTCGACGAGCCGGGCGCGCGGCAGCGCCGCGGGCAGACGCGAGAGCCCATCCTCGGTCGCGACCCAGAGCGCGGCGGCGCCGTCGGTCAACGGCGAGCTGTTGCCCGCCGTGAGCGTGCCCTGGCCGCTGCCCCGGTCGAAGGCCGGCTTCAACGCCGCAAGCTTCTCCATGGACGTGTCGCGCCGCGGGAAGGCGTCGCGCGAGACGCCGTCGACCGGCACGATGAGCGAGTCGAAAAAGCCGGCATCCTGGGCGGCGATCGTCCTCTGGTGGCTCTTCAGAGCGAGCTCGTCCTGCGCGCGGCGCCCGATCTTCCAGGCGCTGGCCATCTCTTCGCAATGCTCTCCCATGCTCCTGCCCGTGGCGCGGTTCTTGACCTCCGGCACGTAGAGCCTGAGGTCCCGCAGCCGGAGCCCCCGGACGACTCCGAGCCTGCGCTGGAGGCCGCGCGCCTGTCCGAGCCGGCGGAGCGCGTCGGACAGGTCTTGCGCGAGGCCGATCTGCACCCGGCTCATGCTCTCGACGCCACCGGCGATCGCCAGCGCATGCCCGCCGAGCGCGAGCAGACCGGCGGCCTCGAAGGCGCCCACCATGCTCGTGCTGCATTGGAGGATGGTCGTGAAGCTCGGGACGTGGGGGTCGAGGCCCGCCTCCAGCCAGACCTCGCGCGCGAGATTGCTGTAGGCGAGGTTGACCACCACGGAGCCCCATATGGCAAAGTCGATGGGTCCGGCCGTTTCCTGCGCCATCGCCCGAACGACGGGGACCGAGAGGGTCAGCGCGTCTCGGCCGGCGAAGGCCCCGTCGACGCGGAGAAACGGAGTTCGCAACCCCGCCGCCAGCCAGATCTCCGGACGCGTCGCCATGACCGTTCGCCCCTACGTCCGGTCTCAAATACCACGACCGCGGCGGTCCGAGCCATGCGCCTGGTGCAAACGCATCATGAGCCGGTCGCCGCCGGACGTGTAACCTCGATCCGAGGTGGCCCATGGGCACGATCCTCCTCCTCGTCGGCATCGTCTTCGTCCTTTCGCTGATTCCGCTCGTACTGCTCGGAGCGCGGACCTGGTTGAAGCACCATGGAACGCGAGTCGTGACCTGCCCTCAGACGAAAGGCCCGGCGGCCGTGAAGTTGGACATCGCCCACGCGACGAAGAGCATCGCGGCGAACGATCCGGAGCTGCGCATCCGGTCGTGCTCGGAATGGCCCGAGCGCGGGGACTGCGGCCAGCAGTGCCTGTCGGAGGTCGCGGCGGCGCCGGCGGAGTGCATGGTCCGGACCACCCTCGTCGACTGGTACCGCGGCTCGACGTGCGCTCTTTGCGGGCGGAACATCGGCGAAGTCCACTGGGTCGAGCACAAGCCCGCGCTGTTGACGCCGGGCCGCGAGACGATCGAGTGGAGCGACGTGTCCGCGGAAAACCTCGGGCGTGTGCTCAACACCCACCAGCGCGTCTGCTGGAAGTGCCACGTCTCGAACACCCTCCGCGAGCGGCTGCCGGGCCTGGCGGTCGATCAGCCGGAGCCCCGAGCCGGCCGGCTGTAGGTCCGAGCGTGGATTCGACACCGACGGAGCCCGGTCAGCGGCTCGCCGCAGTGTGGATCGCCGTACCGACGCCGACGATCTCCGGGTGATTTCGCCGCTCCTGCCGCCGGGCGTCCTTCGGCTCGCGCCAACGATCATCGTGCGCGAATGAGCTCGAGCGGCCTGCGCGGAGGCTGGCGGCATCGTGCTCGTCGGCAATCCGAACGTCGGCAAGAGCGCTCTCTTCGGCGGGCTGACGGGCAAGTACGTGACGGTTTCGAACTATCCGGGCACCACGGTCGAGGTGACGGAGGGCACGATGGCGGTCGGGAGCCGCCGCCAGGCAGTCATTCGCGACACGCCGGGGGCAGCCTCGCTGCTCCCGTTCTCGGAAGACGAGCGCGTGACCCGCGACATTCTCCTGTCGACGCGACCCGCGGCGGTCGTTCTCGTCGGGGACGCGAAGAACCTGGAGCGGGCGCTCGCCCTCGCCCTCGAGGTCGCCGAGACCGGCCTTCCCCTCGTCGTCTGCCTCAACATGATGGACGAGGCTCGCGCCCGCGGCTTCGCCATCGATGCGGAGCGGCTCGCGGGGCGCCTCGGCGCGGCCGTCGTCGAGACGGTCGCCGTGCGGCACGAGGGGATTCATCGACTCTCCGCGGCGATCGAGCGAGCTCGGCCGTCGCCCTTCCGCGTCGTCTATCCCGATCCGATCGAGCGGGCCGTCGACGCGACGGTGCACCTGATGCCGGCGGCGCCCTTCTCCCCGCGGGCGCTGGTGCTCGCGGCGCTGGCGGGGGACCAGACACTGACGCCCTGGCTGCGCGCGCATATGCCCGACGACGCGCTCGCGCGGCTCGAGGAGGTCAGGCAGCGGCTGCGCCGCTTCTACCGCGAAGACATCGCCTACGTCGTGCAGGACGCCCGCCGACGCGCGGCCGGGGAGCTCGTCCGGGAGGTCGCGACGCGGCGCGAACCGGCCGCCTCGCCGATCCGCCCGCTCCAGCGCTGGCTCGACGTCGCCACGACCCATCCCGTCCTGGGGGTGCCGGTGCTGCTCGCGGCGCTCTATCTTTCCTATCTCTTCGTGGGAGTCTTCGGCGCGAAGACGCTCGTGGATCTGCTGGAGAACGGCTTCTTCGGAAAGCTCGTCAGCCCGGCGGCGACCCGGCTCGCCGACGCGGTCGTTCCGTGGCCGCTCGCGCGGGACTTCTTCGTCGGGCCCTACGGCCTCGTGACGATGGCGCTCGCCTACTCGCTCGCCCTCGTCCTGCCGATCGTCGGCACGTTCTTCATCGCCTTCGGGATCCTCGAGGATTCGGGCTACCTGCCGCGCCTGGCCGTGATGGTCAATCGCATCTTCAAGTCGATGGGCCTGAACGGCAAGGCCGTGCTCCCGATGGTGCTCGGGCTCGGCTGCGACACGATGGCGACCCTGACGACGCGGATCCTCGAGACGCCCAAGGAGAGGCTCATCGTCATTCTGCTGCTCGCGCTCGGCGTTCCTTGCTCGGCGCAGCTGACGGTCATTCTCGCGATGCTCGGGGGGCTCTCGGGGCTCGCCCTGGCGATCTGGGCCTTCGTGGTTCTCGCCGTGCTCTTCGTGGTGGGCAGGCTCGCGGCGCGCGTGCTTCCGGGAAAGAGCGGCGACTTCGTCCTGGAGCTGCCGCCCCTGCGCGTGCCCCGGCCCGGCAATCTTCTCGTCAAGACGCTCGCCCGTATCGAGTGGTATTTGCGGGAGGCCGTTCCACTCTTCGTCCTCGGCACGGCGGTCCTCTTCGTCGCGGACCGTCTCCGCCTGATCGGCTGGATCGAGCGGGCCGCGCGGCCGGTCGTGACCGGCGTGCTCGGTCTGCCGCCCGAGACGGCGCCCGCCTTCGTCGTCGGCTTCCTCCGGCGCGACTTCGGGGCGGCCGGTCTCTTCGACATGGCCCGTCACGGCCGCATCGACCCCGTTCAGTCGCTCGTCGCGATGGTCACGATCACGCTCTTCCTCCCCTGCATCGCCAACTTCTTCATGATCGTCAAGGAGCGCGGCTGGAAGACGGCCGGGGCGATCGCCGCCTTCGTCTTTCCCTTCGCGATTGCGGTGGGAGCCGCGTTGAACCTCCTGCTGCGCGCGGCGCGACTGCCACTCCAATGAGGCCCGAGGAGACCCCCTTCACGCCGCTGCCCGCGCACCCGGCGCCGCCGGGGGACGCGAGCACTTTCGTTTGCGGTCTCTGCGGGAACCGGTTCACGCACGGCGGCCTCGTGTGCGGCACCTGCCCGATGCAGACGGGCTGCGAGCTCGTCCGCTGCCCGAACTGCGGATTCCAGTTCCCGAGGTCCTCGCGAATCGTCGATTTCCTGCGCCGGGCGCTCTGGCGCGCACGGAGGCATCCATGATCCTGCACCCCGACCTGGCCGACCAGGACATCGAGGAGGTCGCCGAGGAGCTCTGGACGCTCGGCGAGCGGGGCCTCGACCGCATTGAGGACCTGCGTGCTTCGAGCGAGGTGGCCGTGCTCGACTCCGCGCTGGCCGAGCTGTCCAGACGCGGGCTCGTGCGCATGGAGGCGGGCCGATTCGCGCTGACCTCCGAGGGGCGCGCGCTCGCCAGCCGCCAGGTGCGCCGCCATCGGCTGGCGGAGGTGCTGTTCACGACCGTCCTCGAGGTCCGCGACGACTCGGCCGTCAACCGGACCGCCTGCGTCATGGAGCACGTCCTCGGCGCGGGGCTCGCCGACGCGATCTGCGCCTTTCTCGGGCACCCGCGCTCCTGCCCGCACGGCAAGCCAATCCCGCAAGGACCCTGCTGTCACGAGCTTTCGCAGACGATCGAGCCTCTCGTGCAGCCCCTCGACCGGCTTCCGGCGGGCGGCGAGGGGCGCATCGTCTACATCGTCCCGCGCGAGCGCGAGCGCCTCGCGCAGTTGACGAACCTCGGGATCGTTCCGGGGACGCACGTGCGCGTGCGCCAGAAGTTGCCCGCCTTCGTTCTCGCCCTCGGCGAGACGGTCGTGGCCGTGGATCCCGCGATCGCCGGCGAGATCTACGTCAAGAAGGTGTGACGCTCGGCCGGCTGGACCGGCATGTCGACCTGCCAGCCGAGGTACCCGCCGAAATCAGTCGTAAGCGCGATGTTTCCGAGTTCAGGCGTGGCGAGCGTCGCCAGACTCGATAGAATTCCCCGCAATGGGCTCCACCCGGGTCCGATTCTTCCTCCACCGGCGGGGGCTCGGGATTTCCCTCGCCGTCGGCCTCGCGCTCGGCCTCGCCGCGGCCGCGGCCGCGGCGCCGCGCATCGTGGCGGTGGGCGACGTCCACGGTGATCTCGCCGGGTTCCGAGCGATCCTCACGGAGGCCGGCGTTCTCGACGCGGCGGGCGTCTGGGCAGGCGGCGAAACCCTGCTGGTCCAGGTGGGCGACCTCATCGACCGCGGACCGAGCATGCGAGGCACGCTCGATTTCGTCATGGAGCTCGAAACGACCGCCGCGAAACGCGGCGGACGCGTCGTTTCGCTGCTCGGCAACCACGAGGTCATGAACATGACCGGCGATCTGCGCTACGTCGTTCCGGCGAACTACGCCGAGTTCGCGGACGCCGGATCGGAGACGCGCCGGGCCGACGCCTGGCGCCAGGTTCTGGATCTGCGGGAGCGGCGCGCCCGGCGGCTCGGGTTGCCGGGGCCCCCTTCCGGTCCCCAGGCCCGCGAGGCCTGGCTCCAGGCGCACCCGCCCGGATTCCTCGAGCACCAGGCAGCGTTCGGCCCCGACGGCGCCTACGGTCGCTGGCTGCGCGGACGGTCCGCCTGCTTCGTGGCGGAGAACACCGCCTTCCTGCACGGCGGCATCTCGCCGGCTTTCGCCGGGACGTCGCTCGAGGAGATCGACCGGCGCGTGCACGAAGACCTCTCCCGGTTCGACGCCGACAAGCAGCGCTTCGTCGCGGAGGGTCTGATCCTGCCTTTCGACGACCTGGGGGAGATGACGCGAGCGGTCCGCGAAGAGCTCGAGGCGCTGTCGGCCGCCGGGGCCGCGGCGCAAGCCGCCGCCGAGCGAGCGGGCAAGACCTACACGCCGCCCGCCGCGGACGCCGAGCGGCGCGCGGTCTACGAGCACTTTCTCGACTGGGCGAGCTGGACGATGAACGCCCCCGACGGGCCCCTCTGGTTCCGGGGATACAGCGAGTGGAACGACGCCCAGGGCGAGGCCGAGATGCCGATGCTCCTGACGGGCGCCGGCGTCGAGCGCTTCGTGGTCGGGCACACGGTTCAGAAACAGGCGCGCATCCGAGCACGTTTCGACGGCGCCGTCTTCCTGATCGACACGGGAATGCTCGACTCGACCTACTTCCCCGGGGGCAAGGGCTCCGCGCTCGAGATCGCCGATGGGGTCGTGAGCGGGATCTATGCCGGCGAGCCGCGCCGGGTGATCTGGCAGCCGTCGCATGAGAAGGCGGCCGCCGCGTCATTCGGGCGAGGTCGGCGGCCCGGCCTCGCGGAAGTGAGAGGGACGGCGCGATGAGGTCGAATCCGCTCGCACGGCTCTTCAACCTCCAGCGTGGCGACGGACGACGCGGCGCCATGCTCTTCCTCTATCTCTTCATGATCATCACCTGCTACCAGCTCGGCAAGACCGCGCGCGACGCGCTGTTCCTGAGCGTATTCAAGGCCTCGAAGCTCCCCTATGCCGACATGGCGATCGCCCTGTCGGTGGGGGTGGTGATCGCCGCCTACGTGGCGATCGGTCGCCGCGTCGTCCTTCGCAACCTGCTCGTCGGCTGCCTGCTTCTCTTCGCGGCCCTGCAGGTCGGATTCTGGTACCTGGCGAAGTTCCGGCCGGACCTCACCTGGCAGTACCCGGTGTTCTACATCTGGGTCGGAATTCTCGGCGTCCTGGCGCCGACGCAGGTCTGGACGCTCGCCAACTATCTGCTCACGACTCGCGAGGCCAAGCGCATCTTCGGCCTCGTCGGCGCGGGAGGCATCACCGGCTGGATTTTCTCGGGTCTCCTCGCCGAGACCCTCGCCAAGACCCCGGGGCTCGGCACCGAGAGCGTCCTTCTCGCGATGTCCGTCGCCCTGGTCGGCTGCGCCGCGCTCGTCGTCGTCCTGTGGCGCGAGAGGGGGGCGTCCCTGCCGGCAGGCGAAACGCCCCACGCGGAGCCGCCCTCGAAGAGCCTGAGGGAGGGGATGGCCGTCGTCTTCTCCTCCCCGTACCTCATCTCGATCGCTTCCCTGATCACGCTGTCGTCGATCGCGACCTGCTTCGCCGGCTGGCAGTTCAAGGCGATCGCCAAGGCCGCCTACCCCGACAAGAACGCCCTGACCGCATTCTTCGGGCAGTTCAATTTCTGGGCGGGCCTCGCCTGCCTCGCGCTCCAGCTCCTGCTGACGTCCAGGTTCCTGCGCCGCTTCGGCCTCGGGCCGGCCCTGCTCATCGTGCCGCTGGGGCTCCTCGGCAGCGAGATGGCGGTTCTGCTTCTCGGCACGCTCGGGGCGGCGATCCTGCTCAAGGGCGGCGACTCGGTCGTGCGTTATTCGCTCGACAAGTCGTCGGTCGAGCTGCTCTATCTGCCGATACCCCCGGACATCAAACTGCAGGCGAAATCCGCCATCGACACCGTGATCTGGCGGCTCGGCGACGGCCTGGCCGGTTTCACGCTCGCGATCTTCACCGACCGGCTCCACTGGTCGGCGCAGAAGGTCTCGCTCGTCAACTTCGTTTTCGTCGGCGGCTGGATCGCGGCCGCCGTCGTGGCGCGCCGGCGCTACGCGGGCACGCTGCTCGACAGCATCCGTCAGCGGCGCTTCGACGCCGAGCGGCAACTGGCCCCGGTGCTCGACCGGTCCACCGCCGACATCCTGGCGACGCAGTTGAGCTCCCCGGATCCGAAGCAGATCCTCTACGCGCTGGAGATCCTCGGCGCCCCGCAGAGTCCCCAGGCCCCGCCGGGCGTGCGCGACCTGCTCGGTCACGAGTCGCCCGCGGTGCGCCGGCGAGCCCTCGAGCTGCTCGACGCGGCCGGCGACCTCTGGGCCCTGCCGCGCGTCGAGGAGATGCTGAGCGATCCGGACGGAGACGTTCGCTCGGCGGCCCTCCTCTTTCTCGATCACCATGCACCCGCGGATCCGCTGACGCGGATCAAGAACCTCGAGGATTTTCACGACGTGTCGGTGGCTTCCGGGATCGTCACGTTTCTCGCGCGCTCGGGCGACCGCGAGCGCGTCCCGGAGGCGGGGATGCTGATGGACCGGATGATCGCTCAGCGCGGGGAGGCGGGCAAAGGCGCGCGGCTCGAAGCCGCGGCCCTGGTCGGAATTCTGGGCGACGGCTTCGACGACCAGCTCGAGGCTCTCCTTTCCGACGACGACCCGGACGTCGTGCGGGCGGCGGCCCGCGCGGCCGGGAAGCTGCGCAAGCGGCGGGTGGCCGGGAAGCTGATCGGGTTGTTGAGCGACGCGCGAGTGCGGGACGAGGCCGCGGACGCGCTCGTCGCCATGGGCGACCGGGTCCTCGGCCTCCTGCGCGACCAGCTGACCGATGGGGACGCTCCGCTTTCGAGCCGCCTCGAGATTCCCGCCGTCCTGGCGCGCATCGGCAACCACGCTGCGGCGAGCGCCCTCGAAGAGAACCTGCTCGAGAGCCAGCCCGAAATGCGCTTCCGCACGATCTGCGCCCTCAACGACGTCCGCAAGGAGCACCCGAGCACCGCGATCGACCCGCTCCGCCTTCGCGCGGCCCTCGGCTTCGAGATGATGCTCCACAGCCGCACGAACCAGATCCTGGCCGTCGCCGGCCGCGGGAAGGACTCCCTGCCCGGAGCCGCGCAGCCGACCGAGGTCCAGCGACGGCTGGAGGCGAGCCACGACCAGGAGATCGAGCGCATCTTCCGGCTCCTGAGCCTCCTCTATCCGGACACCGACTTTCGCAATGCCCACTACGGATTGCGCTCGAGCGATCCCACGGGCCGCGACCACGCCCTCGAGTTTCTCGATCTCTCTCTGGAGCGCGACCTGCGCAAGACCCTCGTGTCGCTGCTCGATCCGTCCGCGCCTCTGGACGAGCGCGTCGTTCCGATCCTGCGGCGCACCGGCTCGGAGGAGCCGACCGCCCGCGAGCTGGTGGTCGCTCTGGTCGAAAGCGACGACCCGTGGCTCAAGGCCTGCGGAATCTCCTCCGTCGGCGCCCTCGGCCTGCGCGAGCTGGCTGAACAGGTCGAGGCCTGCCTCGATGCCGAGGACGAGCTCCTGCGCGAGACGGCGCGCGCCGCAAAGAGGCAGCTGGCGGCGTCGGTCGACTGACCGGCGCCTCCGCGGCGCGGATCCCTACTGCGGGTTCCCGGGTTGCGCCGGAGCGACGGCCGCAGTGTAGTTGTACAGCACCTTGTCTTCGCCGCGCTCGGCAATGAGCTTGTCCAGACGCTCGACGATCAGCTTGCGCCGCTCCAGGAGAGCGTCCAGTTCGTAGGGCGAGAGATAGGGCTTCAGGCGCTCGCGGACGACCGCTTCATCCAGCGTCTTGAGCCGCTGGTAGAGGCCGCGCTCGCACTGATTGAGCGAGTCGGGCTTCTGGAGGCGGGGATGACGGCGGAAAGCCCGGGTGTGATCGATCATCCAGATCTTCCAGTCGGGCGTGATGAGAAGGTTGCCGCTGTTGCGATCGGTGTTGTAGATGAGAGCGTCGAAGACGTTGATCATCTGCAGTTGCTTGTTCCACTGCACCGGGTCGGGCGCCTGGAGGTTCTGCTTCGCCATCGATTTCGGGGTCATGGCGTTCTCGACCCAGATCTGCACGCTCCCGCTCTTGCCGTCCATCTTGCGCAGGGTCGCGGGCGGTACGTTGTCGAAGCCCAGGAGAAGGCTCAGCTGATAGGCCGCGGGCTCGTATATGTAGTTGTCGCGGAAATACAGGTCGTCCCGGCCGCCGCCGAATGTCGGTGTCGACCTGTCCTCGTTGATGTCGCGGAAGATGGCGTCGGAGCGGATGCCGTCCTTCTCGAGCAGGATCTTGGTGGGGAACGTCACGCCGCCGGTGACGCGCTTTTCCGACTTCACGTCGGCGGCGGCCAGGAACACGAGCAGCTCTTCGTCGGAATGGAACGGCAGCGGCTTGCCGTCGGGGTCGGTCCACCGGAAGGCGGCGCCTTGAGCCTCGGATCGAGGCTCGGCGACGGCGGCGCCGGCTCCCTCCTGGGCGGCCAGCGTTCCGGCGAAGGTCAGGCTCGCCGCGACCAGCATTGCCAGTGGATGTCGCCGTCCGAACATTGCAACCTCCCGGACCGACGCGTCCATCGAGCCACGCCGAGAGACTTCCGCGTCAAGGAAGCGGCCCTGGTCGCGCGGCGGGCGAGCTTATCAAAACTCGAGACCCTCAGCGCCTGGGGGGCCGAGCATCCGCAAGAACTGAATGCGGGAGTCCCGAAGCCGCGAGCCCGCGCTTCGCTCACGCTCATGAACGTAGCCGGCACGACGGGACCTACGCCCCTGGCGCGAGAGAGGAGCGTCGCGGACGGTACCGTTTCTTGTCCGGGTCGCTGAAGACGAAAGCTGGGCCAGGATTGATGCGAACGTATCTATCGATCGTCGCCACGGGAGGAGTTAGCTTTGCGCGAACTCCTTGGGGGTCGCTTGCTGTAGCGGCTGACGGCTCTCCCCGGAAGCCGGGGGCTCGGTCTGACAGCTCCGGAACCGCGGTGCGATAAGGTCTCGCAGTTTCCATGACAACCGGATCGGTCGAGTCCCGCCGGCCCATGATGCTCTCGCCGGGCGAGAGTTTCGGAGCCTATACGATCCTCGGTCCGGTCGGCCGGGGGGGCATGGGTGAGGTCTATCGGGCCAGAGACAGTCGCCTCGGCCGCGAAGTGGCCTTGAAGATCCTGCCCGACGAGGCCGCCGACGACCCCGAGCGAATCCGCCGTTTCGAGCAGGAGGCGCGCGCCGCCTCGGCCCTGAACCACCCCAACATCGTCGTCATCTACGAAACCGGCGAGGCGACACCGCCCGGCCGCGCGCAGCCGATGCGATTCATCGCCATGGAGCTCCTGGACGGCGAGCCGTTGAATGCGCTGCTCGGCGGCGGCGCCCTGCCGTTGAAGCGGGTGCTCCAGTACGCCGGCCAGATCGCCGACGGCCTCGCGCGGGCGCACGAGTCGGGCATCGTGCATCGGGACCTGAAACCCTCCAACATCGTGGCGACGCGCGACGGGAACTTGAAGATCCTCGACTTCGGACTGGCGAAGCTGCGCCCCCTCACGGCCGAGGACAAGACGCTCGAGGTCACGACCGACCCGACGCTCACTTCGCCCGGCACGCTCCTCGGCACAGTCGGCTACATGGCGCCCGAGCAGGTGCGCGGCGAGCCGGCCACCCCGGCCTCCGACCAGTTCGCTCTGGGTTGCATCCTCTTCGAGATGCTCACGGGCCAGCGCCCATTCCAGCGGAATTCGGCCGCCGAGACGCTCTCGGCGATCATGCGCGACGAGCCGCCCGCCATCGAGGAGCTGAACCCGGACGCCCCCGTTTCGATCCGGTGGATCGTCGAGCGATGCCTCTCGAAATCGGCGCGCGACCGCTATGCCTCGACGCGCGACATGGCCCGCGACCTTCAGAAGCTGCGAGAGACCGCGACGGAAACGAGCTTGCGCTCGCTATCGATCAAGCTCCGGTCGCCGAAGCGCCGCCGTGCGCTACGCATCGCGGCCGGGACTCTCCTCGTTGCGGCCGTGGCGGCGGGCGGGTCTTTCCTCCTCTTCCAGAAACTCAGGACGGTTCCGCCGCCGACCTTCCAGCGACTGACGTTCCGGCACGGCATCGTGTGGCGCGCCCTTTTCGCGCCGAACTCGAGCTCGATTCTCTTCACGGCCACCTGGGAGGATGAGCCGACACAGGCGTACCTGACGTCCCCCGAATCTGCCGGGCTCGACCGGAAGCTCGAAGCCGAGCCGCTCCTCCCGATGGCCTTTTCGCCCGATGGCTCGGAAGCGCTCGTGTTGCTCGGGACTTTCCGAGTGCCGAACGGGCTGCTCTCGGGCACGCTCGCGCGGATGCCGGCGCTGGGTGGAAAGCCGCGGCGGATTCTGGCGGAGGCCGCGTGGGCCGACTGGTCGAGGAGCGGAAAGTGGCTCGCCGCCGTGCGCAACTCGGGCGGCGAAAGGGTGCTCGAACTGAGGGATGCGGACGGCGGGAACGCGAAAGAGCTCTTTCGAACGCGAGGCTCGATCTCCTCCGTCCGCTTCTCTCCCGGCGACGACTGGATCGCTTTCGTCCATCATCCGGACGTGCAGGCGTCGACCGGACAGGTCCAGATCGTCGCCAGGGACGGCCCTTCGCGAAGGGCCCTGACAGCGCTCCTCGATTCCTGTCTCGGCCTCGACTGGAACGGCCGAACCGGCGAGGTGTGGTTCACCACGACCGAGAATGGACAGGGCCTCCTGAGGGCCGTCACTCTCTCGGGCCGGCAGCGCGTCCTCGACTCGTTTCCGGAGCAGTTCGTCCTGCAGAGCATCGAGGCGGGCTCGCAACGGTGCCTGTTCACCTCAGCCAGCCTGCGGGGAGCTCTCACCGTTTTTCAGAAGGGCGCGCCTCGCGACATGTCGTGGCTCGATTACACGCGGGTGACGGACATCTCTCCCGACCGCAAGACGATTCTCTTCTTCGACCGGGGTCCGACGCCGAAGACGTGGGGGTCCTGGATCCGCCCGATCGATGGCGGCGAGGCGATGAGACTCGGAGCCTGGGAGCCGGGGAGATTCTCCCCGGATGCCCGCCGGATCGTCGGGACCTCGCAAGACGCCGCGGGCAACGGGCAGCTCGTGCTCTTCCCCGTGGGGGCGGGAGACAGCCAGCCGCTCCCGACGCCGGGCCTGGACGCGGCGGAGCCATCGTTCGCCGGCCCCGACGCGATCCTCTTCGTCGGAACCCGGGAGGGGAAGCCGCAGGTGTGGACGATTCGAACCGATGGGAGCCGGCTGCGGGCCCTCGGCGCGCCGGACTGCGCTCTCCCTCAACCGAATCCTTCGCTCCAGGCCTTCGTTTGCGAAGGGGGGCCCGAATTCGCCACGCTCTTCGTGTACCCGATGGACGGCGGCCCCGGCCGCAAGCTCTTCGAGCATCCCGCCGGCAAACGACTCTGGTACGCCCGCTTCGACTCCACCGGCGGCCGCATCTTCGCCGTCGCCTCCGATCGCAAGTTCTATACGCTCGACGCCACCAGTGGTAGGGTCCTCCGCGAGGAAACGCTCCCTGTGCCGAAATCCCTGGGCTATGCCGAGCTGATCGACGCCAGCCTCGATGCCGAGGGTTCGATCGTGGTCTACTCACTCAATGTCTATTCCGGGCAGATGTACTCCGTCTCGGGCCTGAAGTAGTTTCCGAACGGTATCGAGGAGGTTCCATGAAGAAGATGAAGCTCAAGCTGACGGTCGGTGGCCGCGTTCATGCCCCGAAGAAGGACTCGTGCGCGGTTGACGGCCCCAGGGGCGGGAAGCCCCTGCGCGATCCGCTCAGCTCGAAGCGTAAGTAGCCCCGCCTCGACTTGAGCCGGCTCCTCCGCAGCCCGGACATTCTCGTCGGCTGGGACGAGGGGCGGCTGTTCGTCAAGGATCTCGCCGGGCAGCGCGAGATTTTTTCTTCGCCGGAGATCGTCGCGCTCCTGGATCTGTTCGGCAAGCCCCGCACCCCCGCCGGGGCGGCCGACCTGCTTCCCGAATACCAGCGCACCTCGATTCTCCGGAGCATCCGCCGTCTCGCGTCGATCGGCCTGTTGCTCCCGGAAAAAGAGGGGCGGCGGCGGCTGTCGCGGCTCCGGACCTGGAAGCAGAATCTCGCTTCGGCGCAGTACCACGTTGCCTGCCGCGACCCGCGCTACCTGGTCCGCCCGGCCGAGCTCGACCGATACATGCGGGGGCGCGTCGCGACACGGCGCCGGCCCCCTCGTTTCAAGCGCTATCCCGCGGCGCCCCGCGTGGCGCTGCCGAAGGGGCGGCCGCGTTCGGCCGCCGCGTTCCACTTCGAGGACATTCTGGGCGCGCGCCGCACGACGCGGAAGTTTGCCCGGCAGCCCGTCCTCCTCGAGGACTTCGCCGCTCTCCTGCGGGGGACCTGGGGCAAGAGCGGCGAGCTCGACACCGAATACCTCGGCAAGCTCACGACCAAGACGAGCCCTTCGGCCGGAGCGCTCCATCCGATCGAGTGCTATGCCCTCGTGTCGAACGTTCGCGGGCTTGCGCCTGGCCTCTATCACTACGAGGTCGAGGGAGACGAGCTGCGGCGGCTCAGGGCGGGACCGATGCGAAACGCCGCCGTCCGGGCGGCCTCGGGTCAGAGCTGGGTCGGCCAGGCCGCCTTCCTCTGCGTCATGACCGCCGTCTTCGAACGCACGCTCTGGAAGTATCAGATCGAATCCGCTTACCGCGTCCTTTGGCTGGAGGCCGGCCATCTCGCGCAGACCTTCTGCCTTCTCGCGACGTCCCGCGGACTGGGCTCCTTCGTCGGCGACACGCTCCAGGATTCCGCGATCGAGGAACTCATCGGCCTCGACGGCGTCCGGGAGTTTCCCGTCTATCTCTGCGGAGCGGGCGTCCCGGCTACGGCGAGATGAGTGCGAGCGTCATTGCGAACCAGGTCGGCTCTGGGCGGCCCTCGATCTTCTGGCTCAGGCATAGCGAGAGTCCGGCCGAATGCAATCGTGGCCTTCCGATGCCGGAATTCCAGCCGATGAATGGCGCGTTCTCTCCTGACGGATGCAGCTGATCTTGGTCTTCTCCCTGATCCTCCTCGAGGCTGCCCGGCTCACGACGTCTGCCGGGTCGCCGGATCCGTCTCGAGACCCCGAATCGCGCGAGACGTTCCTGAAGCTCGTTGACGCCGCCCTCGCGTCTCGCGATCCGAAGCGTCTCGCGGAGCTGACCGATTCCACGGCCTGGCGGGAAGCGGGCCGCCCCGAGCTCGATGGACTCCAGCTGACGCTTCCTCCCGCACCGCTCGTTCGCGAAAAGGACCTCTCGGAGTTCTCCGTTCTCTATCGGGATGCCGCCGAGCGTTCGTGGACGCTGACTCTGCGCCGGGACGCCGAGTCGAACACCTGGAAGGCGGTCGTCCGTGACAACCCTTGCCCCCGCGGGGGGACCCGTCCCTCGAGCGAGTCGCGGCCGCGGCCGACACCGTCGGCGACGACCTGGACGATTCTCGAGTGCTGGCCCCTGCCGATGTGATCTCTCGCGGAACGCACGGCCGTTTCCGGCGCCTTACGGATGCGGAATGTCGAGCTCGAAAAACCCTCTTCCGTGCGTCGCGATTCGCATCATCGACCCGTCCGGAAGGATCGCGATGTCCCAGATGCTGACCGCAGGCAGATCAGTCCCGAACCTCGCCCAGCTCGACCCGCCGTCGGCGGAGCGATAGAGCCCGACGTCCGTCCCCGCGTACAGAGTCTGCGGATCACCCGGGTCCACTCGGACCACGTGAACCGGAAAGCGCGGAAGCCCGTTGTCGATCGCGACGAACGATCCGCCGTCGTCGGTCGTCTTGAAAACGCGGCCGCTGATCTCGGTGGTCGTGAAGGAAACGTAGAACGTGCTCGCATTGGCTGGGTCGAACTCGACGTGCGTCGCATAGCGCGCCGGCAGGCCCGCGAGCTTCGCCCACGTCACGCCGCCATCCACGGACTTGCTGATCGTTCCAGAGCCGGTGGCCGTCAGGACGTGGCTCGAGCTCGACCTGGCGACGGCGATCTTCGTGACGTAACCTCGGTCGCTCCCGTCGCCGAGATCCGTCGTGGAGGTCTTCTGCCACGTCGACCCGCCGTTCGTGGTCTTCCAGAGAAAATTCGACGCTGTGTAGAGCACGGAGGGATTGTTTGGATCCATCGTGAGAGGGCTGATGAAGGGAAGATTCTCGCTCTGGCCAAAGTTGGGAGTGATCTCGTCGAAGTTGGTGCCGCCGTCCTGGGAGCGAAAGACCCGTGAGTTGTACACCGTGCCGTACAGAATCTGTGGGTTCGACGAATTCACGGCGACCCCGAACCCATCGCCGCCGATCACTTCTCGGTAGGTGGTCGTGGTGTCGTTGCGGATGTTCGTACCGTTATCCTGCGCGCCGCCCATCACGAGGTCGCGATTCGTCGGCGACACGGCGACGGAGTAGTACTGACGCGTCACGACGCCCTCGTTCATCTCGACGAAGCTCGCCGCACTGGTCAGCGTACGGCTCATGCCACCGTCGTCTCCGATGAGCAGGCGCGGTCCGGCCCATACGAGGGCATGGATATCCGCGTGGACGTAGGTGCTGCTCGACGGACTGAGGTCCCAGCGGGACTTCTTGGTCCAAGTCGCCGCCCCGTCCGTGGACTTCCAGAGGTCGAGGCCGCCCGCGAAAACGGTGGTCGGACTCGTTCTCGAGACGCGCAGGCTGTTCGCGTACCAGCCTTGACCCGCCAGGATCGAATCGAAGCCCGAATCGTCGCAGCCCCCGGTGACCGGATTGGAGCGGAAGGTCCACGTGGTGCCACCGTCCGTCGATCGGTAGAACCCGACCTGGTCTACGTGATCCACCGCGCATCCCTTGATGTCGCCTGAGGCGGACGCCGCGAGGGCGTAGAACGTGGAGGGGCTCGACCCCGCGACGGCGAGGGAGAGCCGGCCGGTGTCGTCGTCGAAAGGGGGAATCCCGGCTCCGCCGATCTTCGACCAGGTCTCTCCGTCGTCCGTCGAGCGATAGAGATACCCGTTCCAAGTGGAGGTCGCCGTCCGGATGTCCCACATGCTCGCCAGGATCGTCGACGGCGATCCTGGCACGCGCACGAGCTCAGTCGCGGCGTACTGCGGAAACTTCGGCGTCCAGGTGTCGCCGCCGTCGGTCGACTTGTGGATTCCCTTCGAGGTCGCCGCCAGCAGCTCCTTGGGCTTCGTGGGGTGCACGCTCAACGCGAAGAATTTGGGTGCCAGAACGGAGTCGGGCACCGTCCACGTCACTCCTCCGTCGGCGGACTTGATGAACCCGATGCCGTCGATGCCGTCGATGCCCAGGGCGCCTTCGCCGGTGCCTACATAGATGGTCTGAGGCTTGGAGGGGGCGACGGCGACCGCGCCGACCGAGAGGTTGCCGAGGCTGTCGGTCAAGGGAACCCAGTTGATGCCTTTGTCTTGCGATTTCCAGAGCCCGCCTCCCGCCGTGCCTCGATAAATCACCGAGGAGTTCGTCGGATCGACCGCGAGAGCCGAGACGCGTCCGGCAAGGTTGGTCGGGCCGAGGTTGTGCCAACTCGTACCCACAATCGGATGCGCGGCCGGCCGCATCATGCGGAAGGTCGAACCCGGAAAGGTCCGCGTGGGCCGGCGTTCGGTCAAGACCTTGAGCCGCTCATCGAGAGGCCGGCTCGGAAAGTCGATCGGCAGCGGCCGCCCGATCCGCGCACGACCCTCGGGCCCTCTCCGGGACTCGCTGTAGGCTCGTGTGGCCGCGGCCAAATCTCGCGATTCCCCCGCGCCCGCATAAATGTCGTGAAAAGCCTTCGCCCGGCGGAAGGCGATATCCGACGGCTCCGCGACCGGCCGCTTCTCCGGCGCGGCAGGCGGACCCTCGCCCGCGCCAGCCCGGAGGGACAAGACCGCCATGGTGACAACGGCCAGAGATTTGATTCGCATCGTCTCACCTCGCGATGTCCGAGCCCAGGTGGCAGCTGCCGAGCTACTCCCGCCGTGATTCGGGCGCAAGCGAGGAAGGACTCACGCCGAGAAGACGGCCATTCCTTCTGATAAATCGATAGACAGACCTGGAAAGGCTAGAAAGAATTCAGAACAATTCTGAGAAGGCTCGAAGCGGTCCCGGCCGGACCTGGCCAGGCCAACATGACGGGTGCCGGTAAGTCATACTCCGCAAATGCTATCGTCGCGCTACTCGCGCATTCCTCACCCGAGCTCTCGCAGCAGGGCTCGGCATGTCCCGACAAGCGACGTTGCTCAGCCTCATTCGAAAGGGCTACACCTGGCCGAGGGGTAGCCGGGCTCGCCACGAGAAGAGCAACGTCGGCTCGAACTCCAGCAGCTGCTTGCCGCGGCGGCTGCGGCAGTGCCCCCCACCAAAAGGCCTTGAGGCCTTGGTACAGCCGCGCCGGTTTTTGGCGTCGGCTGGAAGCCGTTGTCAGGCAACCACAGCGTAGATGCGGTTCTCACCGGCGAGGTTCCTACCGGAGAAGAGAAACTTGAAGCCCAGCCACCCGCCGAAGCCGACGACCACGGGGTTCGAAACATTACCGGGAGTTCCGGCGTCCCCGTAGGACAGCAGTTGGCCGTTTTGGTCCACAGCGTAGATGCGGTTCTCACCGGCGAGGTTCCTGCCGGAGAAGAGAAACTTGAAGTCCAGCCACCCGCCGAAGCCGACGACCATGGGGTCTGAAACATTGCCGGGAGTTCCGGCGTCCCCGTAGGACAGCAGTTGGCCGTTTTGGTCTACAGCGTAGATGCGGTTCTCACCGGCGAGGTTCCCACCGGAGAAGAGAAACTTGAAGTCCAACCACCCGCCGAAGCCGACGACCATGGGGTTGGAAACATTGCCGGGAGTTCCGGCGTCCCCGTAGGACAGCAGTTGGCCGTTTTGGTCCACAGCGTAGATGCGGTTCTCACCGGCGAGGTTCCTGCCGGAGAAGAGAAACTTGAAGTCCAACCACCCGCCGAAGCCGACGACCACGGGGTTGGAAACATTACCGAGAGTTCCGGCGTCCCCGTAGGACAGCAGTTGGCCGTTTTGGTCCACAGCGTAGATGCGGTCCTCGCCGGCGAGGTTCCTACCGGAGAAGAGAAACTTGAAGTCCAACCACCCGCCGAAGCCGACGAGCACGGGGTTTGAAACATTACCGGGAGTTCCGGCGTCCCCGTAGGACAGCAGTTGGCCGGTGACGAACGGAGCATTTCGGTCGTCCACGACAACCAAGAACCCGCCCGGAATGGTGCCGGTGACACTGATGCCGATCGCGTTGTCGGACACGAACGCCTGACCAGCAGAAAGCGCCGCCGGCGTTTTGAGGATCAAAGGACGAAGGAACGGTTCTCCCGGTCCTTCTCGAGGCAGTGCCTGACGATGTTGTTGAGCGCGGGCGAAGTGCGCCCCGACTCCGAAAGCTCCGGCGGCTCTTCCTTGAGGATCGCCGACATCGTGTCTGCTGCCGTGGCTCGTTTGATCGGCCTCTGACGCGCCTGCACCTCGTACAGGATCACACCGACGAGAAGATGTCCGCCGATGTTCACCGCTGCCACGCACCTGCTCCGGCGGCTGTAGCCGACGTCCCCATCACGGTCCCCGGCTCCGTGTACCCGACGCCGTCGGCCCGCGTGTTCTGCGATCGTGGCGCGGTCGAGCCACTGGATACCGTCTTTGGTGTAGGCGGAGGGGTGCGTGCCACCTGCGGCCGACATCTCGTCATATAGGCCCATCACGGTCTGCTGATCCTACGTCATCGCCGAACGGGTAGATATCGGTGAAGCCGGTCAGACCTGATCAGCCCATGGCCCAGGTGCCGACGGGTTCGAGCATAACAGGGACACAAGGGATCACCAAAGACCCGAGAATCGGCCCCGAGTCACCGAAAGGCCGGCCGGAGGACCGCTCCATGCCGGATCCGCGAAGTAGTTCGCCACCGTTCCGTTGGGAAGATGGATGTCCCACTTGATGTCGTCCACGGGCGGGAAGGCCGAGGAGCCGTCCTGGATCCGCCAGACGTCGCCGAAGTAGTTCTTCGTCTTCTCGGCGCCCTGGCGGGACGCCGCGGACAGGTTCGTCATGGTCGCGCTCGCGACGGGAGGCGCATTCGCCGGATTGCCGTCGCGCACGAGGTTCAAGCTCTGATCCGGGTTGGAGGTCAGGTTGTAAGTAAAGCCGCCGATGTCGTCCTGCGTAGCGTGCGCGGGGATGGAGCTGACGGCAGGGCCGACCGTGCACCCGTTTGTCGGGCCGTTGTTGAAGCAGCTGTTCAGGTCGACCGGGACGAACGTTCCGTTGCCCTTTTCGATGTAGGCCGTGTCTCCGATGATCACGTCGCCGTCGCCGAGCGAGTCGACGAAGGCCTGCCCCACGTACTTGAGGCCGGTCGCGGTGCTCAGCGAATAGACCTGGACCTTGAAGGGGTTCCCCACCGGAGTGCAGGCGTAGTGCGTCCCCAGCGAGCCGATGGTCGAAACCACCCACTTGGGAGACCCGGCGCTCGCCGCCACGGATTGAACCGACTGGTGAAAGTCACCCGCGCATTTGGTGAGGGCCGGTGGTTGGAACGAAGACCCGGTCTTGCTTGTGACCGGCGAGACCATCCCGCCCGACACGGCCCAGTTGGATTTGGTCGTGTCGACGGCGTAGGCCCCCCACTGCTGAGCATGGACGCAGAACGTGCCCGAGTAGACGCACTCTCCGATCGACATGTTGTGGCTGTAAGGAGAGATCGAGAACGTGATCGAGGGCAGCGGCGCGAGAGCGGATTGGAGGTTGAACGTTTTCACGAGAAAGACCGCCATCTGGCCGCGGGTGGCCGGGCTCGCCGGACAGTAGATGAGCGGGCTTGTCCCGCAACCTTCCGTGATGCCCTCGTTGTAGAGCTGCTCGATCCAATCGACTGCAAAGGCCGGTGCTGGCTGACATTCGACGTCGTCGAAAAGCCCTGTGCAGGTCGGCGAGGCGTACGACAAGCCGTTACGAGTCTTGAGTAGAAACACAGCCATTTGCGCACGCGTTACCGGATCGTTCGGACAATACTTTCCTCCGCCGCAACCTCCCGTGATGCCCTCGTTGTAGAGCTGCTCGATCCAGTCAGCTGCAAAGTCTCCTTTGTGAACATCGTTGAACACCGCACCGGTAGCTCCTGGAGGCACATGGGTCGAGCCGAACTTCGCCTTCAGCAGAAACACCGCCATTTCGGCTCTCGAGATGAAATTGTCTGGGCAGTAGATGCCGATCCCACAACCGCCGGTGATGCCGTGGCGGAAAATCGTCTCGATGTAGTCGTGAAACATGTAGCCCTGAGGTACATCGAGAAAGGCGTCAACCCCTACCGTTTCGGATACTGCAACCGATGCGGAGCTGTTCGAGACCGTGAGCCTCACTTCCTGGAGGGCGGTCGGTGATCCGAATACCTCGCTCTCGGCGCCGAGGCTCTCTGCTGAAGTCTCCCCAACCAAACGAACTATCAAATCCAGCGAATGCCCCCCCCGAGGGGTTTCCACCATCTCGTCCGTTAGGCCCTTGCGTCCCACAGACGTTGCTCCCGTCGACTCTGGCGGTTTTGTTGCAGCTGTTGCCGCGGCTGCCTGTGTCCCTGGTGAAAGGAACGTAAAGAGAGTGGCAACGCAGGCAGTCCTAATCCTCACATCTTCCTCCGCTTGAACTGGCTACTGGAAACGGGGCGATTTGGGGTCAGTCCTGACCCTCGTCACCGGGCCGCTCATGGGCACCATCTTGGCCCGGCCAGGACGGGACGCCTATGACGCCCGTCACACTAGGGCTGCGCGAGACAAGCGAGCGGCTGATTTCTGGCCTCGCCAAGTGGCGAAACGAAGTAGCGGTTCCCGAGCCTCACAGCGAAGGAGGCCCACGCGGCTCTTCGGTGGCTCCACGCCACCGGGAAGGTCACGGCGAAGGACATTGCAGGCGCGCTTCGGAAGCGAGAGGAGCTTGCGGCAAAGGCGGACCAGGAACGCATCCGAGAGACGCTTCGAAAGGTGGCCATGCCGGGAACTGAGTGCACGAGGAGTGCGCGAGCGGAGGGAGCCGAGATTCGCGTCCTGGCTAAGTGATTGATTCTGTGGTCGGGGCGGCCGGGATCGAACCGGCGACCATCTGCTCCCAAAGCAGATACGCTACCGCTGCGCTACGCCCCGTGAGCGGGGATTATCGCACCGCCGGGCTGCGGCGCCGAGTGTGGGAGAATCCCGCCGCTTTTCGAAACTCGACGACAGGGAGGCGGATTCTGATGGACCGCGAATACATCGCCTGGGACTCGCCCACGCTGGGCCGCCGGATGGAGCTCCTGTGGTTCGGCCACGCGGGCCGGCCCATGATCTGGTTCCCGACGTCCGTCGGGCGCTTTTACCAAAACGAGGACTTCGGCCTGGTGGCGCGCGGTCGGAGATCTCGTCGAGGGCGGCAAGCTCCAGATCGCCTGCGTGGACAGTGTCGATGCGGAGAGCTTCTACGCGAAGACGAAGCATCCGGCCGAGCGCATCCGGAGGCACGACCAGTACGACGCGTACATCGCCAACGAGATCGTGCCGTTCGTCCGCAGCAAGGCGCGGGGCGATGGACGGGTCGGGACGCTCGGCTGCTCGTTTGGCGCGTATCACGCGGCCAACTTCGGCTTTCGCCATCCGGACCTCGTGGACAAGGTCATCGCGTTCTCCGGCAAGTACGACATCCACAACTTCCTCGACGGCTACTGGGACGAGCTCTGCTACTTCCACTGCCCGACGGCCAACGTCCCCAACATGGACGGCGACTGGGTGAACCGGCTCTCTTCGATGGACATCGCGATCGTCACGGGCGAGACGGACAACATCCTGTCCGGCACGACGAACATGCTCGGGATCCTCGACGCGAAAGGCATCCGCAACCGCGGCAGTGTCTGGAAGGCCCCGTACGGCCACGACTGGCCGTGGTGGAAGACGCAGATCCGCAGCTACGTGCCGTAGCTCGCGCTACACGGGCCAGAGGTTGGCGGACGATCCCACCCAGGTCTTGTCCTTGTTGTAGTTGACGCCCATCATCTTGCCCTGCGACAGTCTTGCGAGGGTCGTGACGGGAAAGGGCGCGCCTTCCCGCCAGACGAACATCACGCGCACTTCGACCTTCGAGAAGTTCCCGTCCGTCGTCGCGATCGCGGGCGCGTATTCGATCTTGCGCATGAGGAGCGTGTGCGGGCGCTGGTCGGCGGGGACGGCCGCGATGTCCGCCGCCGTGACATCGACCTGGACGCCGGAGCCGGCGAAGGAGAAGAGGGGCTTCAGGACCCAGTTCTCGAGATCCTCCGGCACGGCCGGCAGATCCGACAGGACGAAGGACTCGGGCACGGCCGGGTGATGAAGCTGCGGCAGGCAGTGCTTGCTCCAGCGGAAGTACCAGTTGGGATGCCCCGCCCACGAGACGTCGAGCCGGGAGGTGAGGTCGAAGGGGAGCTTCGCGCCCTTGGCTTCGAGCTCGTCGAAGATGAGGCGGTTGTAGATTCGGCGGATGCGTGTCGGCTTGCCGTCCTGCCGGTACCAGAGCTCCCGGCCGCGCTTCTCGATCTGCGACGGGTCGAGCGCCTTGACACCCCAGAACTGCTCCGTGAATGCGAAGTCGATGGCGGTCTTCTGGTGAGGCGGATCGAGGTCGAGCAGGATGACCTCCTCGGGAGCCAGTCCCGAAAGGATCGCTTCGCCGACGACGCGCTTGTAGGCCGGCGTGTCGAGGCCCGAGAGATACCAGTCGAGCTTCTCGCCGCCGGGGCACATGCGCGCGAGCTCCTCGCACTGCGCGACCTGGAAGGCGTAGAGCGTCGGGAAGGCCTGGAGTTCGATCAGCTTCGGTGCGAGCCTTCCGCCGGCGTCGCGCGTGACCGCGAAGTCGGTGACGGCGAAGACGGGAAGCTCGTCGCATCCGGGCACGTCGAGCTCGCGCGGCACGGCCGAGAGCGATCGATACAGCTGCGCCGGGGTCGAAAGCTGCCGGAAGATCTCGAGCGACGCCTCGACCATCTCGTTGCGCAGCTCCGGCGGAACGAAGACTGGCGTCTCGGCGAGACGAAACGGGATCTCCATCCCTCCGCGCGCCTCGAGGCGTCGCACGTACCCCCGGTAGCGCTCGTCGGTGAAGGCGGCGTTGTACGCGCGGCGCAGCTCTGGGATCATCGGCGGGAGTCTACAGAAATTGTCCTGCCGGATAGCGCCGTCGCGGGTCGAGTCCGGGATCCCTCGGGCCCTTGAGCTTCGAGTCCGGGATCCCTCGGGCCCTTGAGCCTCGAGTCCGGGATCCCTCGGCCTTCGGCCTCGGGATGACCGCTACGCCGCCGCGGAGCGGCGGCTACGCGGTCAGATCAGAAACTGCCCCGCCTTCATCACCGGGTCGCCGTCGAACCAGATGTCGAAGCGGCGGCCGACGATGTCGATGTGCGTCGTGCTCCTCCACTTCGCGCCGGTGTGCTCGGCGTAGGGATGGCCGAAGGCGATGTGCAGGGTCGGCAGCTTCTCGTCCTGCAGGATGTTGCCGATGATGTCGAAGACCGCGATGTTGGTCCCGATGGCGAACTCGCCGACGCGGTCGGAGTTCTCGTCGGTCGCGGTGTAGGCCCGGAAGTCGGCGACGAGGGCGGCGTTGTCGCATTCGACGTCCACGATCCGGCTGTTCTCGATCGTGACCGCGAGCGGGTTGTTCTGGAGATCGCCGTAGCGGGCGCAGAGCCAGTCGCCGACGACCCCGTCCGCGACGTAGATGCCGTCGACGCGCGCCGGAGAGGTCAGGACCTCGCCGCCCGGGAGGTTGCCCCACTTGGCGGTCGAGATGATGCCCGAGGTCTTCAGCCACTTGATGGACGGGTCGAAGGTCGCTTCGATGCGCGAGCCCGCCGGCGAAGTGGCCACGATCTTCGTCGCCTTCTTCGCGCGCTCGAGGACGCGGCAGGAGATCGCGTCGACCTCGTCGAAGTTGGCCCGCATCGCCTCGGTCATGATCCGGTGGGAGATCGACACCATGTGGGCGTGGCGGATCTGGCGGCGGTCGATGATCTCGGTCAGCGCGCGGCGGAAGGCGAGCTCGCCCTGCTTGGGCTGGCCGGCGTAGATCGAAACGTCGGCACGCTCGAGGGCCGCCCGAATCGCCGCCGGGAGCTCGAGCATGGGCCTCGGCCCGTAGTCCTCCATGATGTGGGTCTCGCTCGGCGCGCCGACCTCGCGCACCTGGTCGGCCAGGCTCGCGGCGATGTCTTCGGTCTCCCGGTCGGTGACGATCGCGACCCGCTCGGTGGGCAGCACGCGCAGGCACGTCCGGATGGCGTTGCGGGCTCCGGGGATGAGATCCTCGGCGTAGGCGGTCAGGGTTCCCGTCTCATGCGACATCGTGAACTCGTTCTCCTGGAGCGAAGAGCGGCCGGGGGCTAGCGGGTCGCCGCCCGCTCGGCCGGGGCCTCGACGGGTAGGCCGTAGTTCGTCTCTTCGCAGATGTAATCGACGACTTTCTTGAGGTCGCCGCCGGTGGCCTCGTACACCCTGAGCTGCCGGTCGGCTCCCGATCCATTCTTGAGAATCCAGTTTACTCCGTCGAAGACCTCTCGGCGAGAGCCGAGTTCGTCGACGACGTCGTCCAGGAACTCCAGCATTTCGGCGATGAGGTCGGGGAAGGGGACCTCGACTTCCTTGCCGAAGTCGATCAGCTTTCCGGCGATGCCGTAGCGGCTGGCGCGCCACTTGTTCTCGAGGATGAGGGCCCGCCGGTAGCGCCGGAAGCCCAGGTTCTGCAGGCGCAGCTTGTACAGCTTGACGCAAATAGCCTGAAAGAGCGCCGCGAGCGTGACGGTCTCATCGAGCCGCATGGGCACGTCGCAGACGCGGAACTCGATCGTCTCGAAGAACGGGTGCGGGCGGACGTCCCACCAGATCTTCTTGCCATTGTCGATCGAATTGGTCTTCACCAGGATCCGGACGAACTCGTCGAACTCGGCCGGCGTCTCGAAGTACTCGGGCATGCTGGTGCGCGGGAAGCGGTCGAAGACCTTCGTGCGGAAGCTCTTCAGCCCCGTGTTGCGGCCGAGCCAGAACGGGGAGTTGGTCGACAGGGCCAGCAGGTGCGGCAGGAAGTACAACGCCTCGTTCATGATCTGGAACGCGAGCGAGCGGTCCTTGATGCCGACGTGGACGTGGAGGCCGAAGATGAGGTTCGCCCGCGCGAGCTGCTGCATCTCCTCGACGACCTGGTCATAGCGGGGGTCGGGAAAGATCTTCTGGTCGGCCCAGTTGGAGAAGGGGTGCGTTCCGGCCGAAGCCACCCGCATGCCGTTCTTCTTGGCGAGGCGGATGATCTCCGTTCGCATCTCGCCGACGTCCTGCCGGACCTCGGCGATGTTCTTGCAGATGCCCGTGCCGATCTCGACGACCGACTGGTGCATCTCGGGCTTCACCCTCTCCTTGAGGACGAGCTTGCCCTCGTCGAGGATCTCCTGGACGTGGGAGCGCAGCTCCCGCGTCTCGGGATCCAGGATCTGGAACTCTTCCTCGACGCCGAGGGTGAAGGCCGGGACTTCCATCGGGACGCGGTCAGGCCTCGCGGCGGGGACCGCGCGGGGCAGACCCGGAGGCGGGCTCGCGCGGGGCGGCGGGCTTTCTCGGCCGGCCGTTGGACTTCTTCGCCGGCGCGACGGCGTTCTCTCCCGCGAGGTACCTCTGCCAGCGATAGTCGGTCGCCGGCTCGGCGGGCTGCTGCGACCCTGTCGATGAGCCATTTCGTCGCGTGCTCGACGACCCACGTGAAATTCTCCGGGCCGACCGACTCGACGGCCGCGTCGGGCGCGGGATTCAGGAAGTCGATGGCATACGGGATGCCATCCCGCACCGCGAACTCGAGCGTGCAGAAGTCGTAGCCGAGCGCGTTCATGAGCTTCAGGCTGTCGCCGTGGACGCGCTCGTGCATCGCCGGATCGATCGGCGAGCCGTCCTTGACGTAGCGCTCGTGGTGCGGCCGCAGCGGGTCGTACCGCATGATGTGGACGTACTTGCGGCCGATCGCGTAGCACCGGAAGTACTGGTCGAAGACGATTTCCTCCTGGAGCGTCATGACGGTCTGCCCGGTCTCCTGGTAGGCCGCGAAGAACTCGTGCGGGATTGGTCACGCGGTAGACGCTCTTCCATCCGCCGCCGGAGTACGGCTTGAAGTAGGCCGGGAAGCCGATGTACTGGAACATCTCGTCCCACTCGAGCGGGAAGACGAGGTTCGACATCGACTCCGAGGTCGTGTCGGGCGGATGCTGGTTCGAGGGCAGGATCACCGTCTTCGGGACGGCGACGCCGACGCGGCGCGCCAGGACGTTGTTGAAGAACTTGTCGTCGGCCGACCACCAGAAGGGGTTGTTGACGACGATCGTCCCGTCGGCGACGGCCTTCTTGAGGATCGCCCGGTAGAAGGGGATGTCCTGGCTGATCCGGTCGAGGATCAGGTCGTACCGCCGCGGGCTGTCGAGGCTGATGCCTCCGACGACCACCGGCTCGGCGACCACGTCCCGACCCTCGCGGTTGATGCGCTCGACGAGAGCGAGGGGAAAAGAGCGTTCCTGGCCGAAGAGAATGCCTATGCGTTTCATGAAGGTCCTTCGTTTTGTTGTTGATGCCGGGCCCGGCCCCGGAGAACCGCGGATTATGTCACGGGGTCAGGCCTTGATTCTGTACTCTGGCGACCTCCGGACAGTACAGGTTCAAGGCCTGACCCCGAGCCATTGCGCCATCCAGGCGAGGTTGCGCTCGGCCAGGTCGCGCACCAGCCGGGGCTCGCGCACGCCGTGGGGCTGCCGGGGGTAGGTGACCATCCGGACCGGGATGCCCCGCCGTTTCAACGCGTTGTAGAACTCGTAGCCCTGCGAGATGGGCACGCGCACGTCGGACTCGCCCTGCTGGATGAGCGAGGGCGTCTTCACCCGGCCGACGTAGGCCATCGGCGAGTGGGCCCAGTACGTCTCCGCGATCTTCGGGTCCCAGAGCTCGCCGCCGAAATAGTCGGGGATGAAGGAGGGAATGTCCGCCGTGCCGGTGAACGACACGAGATCGGTGACGGGGGCGCCGATCGAGGCCGCCTTGAAGCGGTCGGTCTGCGTCACGATCCACGAGGTCATGAACCCGCCGTAGCTCCAGCCCATGACGCCGAGGCGGTCGGGGTCCGCGATTCCCATGGCGACGAGGGCGTCGACTCCCGCCATGAGGTCGCGGTAGTCGCCTCCGCCCCAGTCCTTCTCGTTGGCGCGTCGAAACACGGTCCCGTAGCCGGACGAGCCGCGCGGGTTCGCGCGGAGGACCGCGTAGCCTTCCGCGGCGAAGACGGCGGCCGAGTACGGGCTCGGCGCCGCGGTGTAGGCGAGCTGGAAGACGCCGGCCGGCCCGCCGTGGATCACGAGCAGCAGGGGATAGCGCTTTCCCGGAACGTACCCGACGGGCAGCGTCAGGAGGCCTTCGATCGTCCGGCCTCCGTCTCCCGTCCACGTGATCGTCCGCGTCTGCCCGAACGGATGCTTCGGCATGCCGGCGTTGACGCTCGAGATGCGGGCCGGCGCGAAGGGAGCGAGCGCGCTCGCCCACGCCTCGCTCGGATCCGTCGCGCGTCTGGCGGACGAAGCCGATCCACGTCCCGCGGGGGTTGACGCTCGCGGCGTTCGAGACCGCGTCCCCGGGCGTCAGCGCGCGCAGGGCGCCGGTCGCGACGTCCTGGGCATAGACGATCTCGGAGACGCCTTTCGGCTCCGTGAAGTAGATCGTGCGGCCGTCGGCGGACCAGCCGGCGATGTCCGGCGACTCGTCGGGGGAGGGCGGGAGCGTCCGCGCGGCGCCGCCGTCGAGCGGGGCGATCCGGATGTTCTCCCGGTGCGGCCACCGGGGCGGATCCTCCGTCGCGACATAGGCGAGCGTGCGGCCGTCGGGCGAGAAGCGCGGGGAGGTCTCGGCCGCGCCGGTCGCCGCCAACGGCCGGAGCGCGCCGGTCGCGACGTCGACGAGGGAGATGCTGGCGGTCGGCCAGTCGTCGGCCACCGGCCGGGCCGTGTGCGAGATGGCGATCGTGGATCCGTCCGGCGACCAGTCGATCGCGTCCGGTCCCGCCTCCTGCACGCCGCCCACCGAGAAGCTCGTCGAGAGGAGCTTGCGGCCCTTGCGCTTGCCCGTGGCGTCGGCCGCCGCCGGGATGACCCACAGCCGGCCGGGCCGATCGTCCTCGCCGACCACGCGAGCGTCGTCCTTTTCCTTTTCGCGGCGCTCGCGGTCCGGGTCGGGCCCGTCCGCGGCGACGTACGCGATCCACTTTCCGTCGGGCGACCAGACGGCCTGCGTCACGTCGGCCGGCGCGTCGGTCAGACGCACGGCCTCGCCGCCCGCGGCCGGCAGGAGCCAGACGTTCGCCGTTTTCCCGCCGCGCTTGGAGAGAAAGGCGATCGAGGTGCCGTCGGGCGACCAGCGCGGGCGCGCCGCGGACGTTTCGCCGAAGGTGGCTTGCCAGGACTCCTTGCCGTCGGTCGTCGCGAGCCAGAGCTGGGTCCGGTACTCGCTCTTGTCCGGCTCCATCACCGACTCGCGCACCACGCAGGCGGCGCGGCGGCCGTCGGGAGAAACCCGCACGTCGGAGACGAGCCTGTACTTCAGCGTCTCGAGGGGCGTCCACTTGTCGGGAGCGTCGGCGGCGAGGGCGGCGCTCGACTCGATCGCCGCCAGGATCAGGATCAGCGCGCGAACGAGGCGCACCTACAGCCACCCTCGCTTGCGGAACCACATGAGCATGCCGCCGGCCAGCACGATGCAGACTCCCCAGAAAATCGGGTACGTCCCCATCCACTGGTTCTCGGGGATGTGCATGTTCATGCCGTACACCCCGGCGAGAAACGTCAGCGGAATGAAGATCGTGCCGATGATCGTCAGCACCTTCATGACCTCGGACATGCGGTTGGACATCGAGGTCATGTAGGTCTCGGTCAGGCTCGTTCCGACCTC
Organism: uncultured Acidobacteriota bacterium; assembly: GCA_963810205.1. GTDB lineage: Bacteria > Acidobacteriota > Thermoanaerobaculia > UBA5066 > Gp7-AA6 > DAHUXD01. The sequence continues at coordinate 50,571 of CAWEMP010000014.1, read as the reverse complement.
GCGGTAGGTCTCGATGATGTCCATGATCTGGATGAGGTGGTCGTAGACGTCGCGCAGGTACGTCCGCGTGATCTCGCTCATGCACTCGTGGGGCTCGCGCTGCATGCCGTTGACGACCTCGCGCATCGGCCAGATCGCGCGCCGGAGCAGGAGCAGCTCGCGCTTGACGGCGTGGACCTCGTGGATGGTGCTGCGGGTGGGTTTGTCGAGCACCAGGTCCTCGAGCTCCTCGAGCCGGTCGCCGTAGTGCTCGAGCACCGGGAAGCAATGGTCGACGATCGCGTCGATCAGCGTGTAGGCGAGGTAGCTCGCGTCGAGCTCGCGCAGGCGCGAGCCCGGCTTCTCGATGCGGGCCCGGATGGGGTCCCAGACGTCGCCGGGCGACTCCTGGATCGTGATGACGATCTCGCGGCCGACGAACATGCTGATCTGCTCGCTCTCGAGCCCCGCCTTCGTGTGCTGCAGCATGCGCACGATCAGGAAGAGGTGGGGCGGCCGTCCGCCCTCCGACGCGTAGGGCTCGAGCTTGGGCCGCTGCCCGAGTTGCATCACGTCTTCGATCGCCAGGGGGTGAAGCCCGTACTTGATGGCGAGCGCGCGGATCGCGCGGGGATCCGTCAGCCCGTCGACGTTGATCCAGCGCACCCGCACCCAGGGCGCGCGGCGGCTGTGGATGAACTCCTCGAAGTCCGTGACGTGGCGCGTCTCGACGCGGTCCGGCCCGTAGTCGATGCACGTGATCGGCACCCGCTCGGCCGGCGCCGGCATGCTCTCGAGCTCGGCGAGGTCGATTCCGGGCTTCCCGCCCGGCAGTCCGCCGGTGAAGCGCGTCGGCAGCTCCAGGCCTTCGCCGTCGAGCTCTTCTTCACCGACGTGCGGGAAGCTCATCGTGGCGGAAGGATACCGCCGGCCGCGGCGAAATGGACGGTCCCGCCCAAGGCTGTGACCACGAATTCGCAGCGGCCGGGCAGTCGAGTCCGGGATCCCTCGGCGCGCCGCGCCTCGGGATGGTGACGCTTGCGAACCTGCGGTTCGCGCGCGTCACCAGATCTGGCAAACATCCTTCCGCACCATCGGGTCGCCGGCCTTGCAGGAGAAGGCCGCGGCGAAGGACGGCAGGTTCGAGGGCGCACCGATCGCGCGGAACTGCGGCAGGGGATGCGGGTTGGTGTTCATGAGGAGCTTCGCGAGCTCGGGCCGCACGTGGGCGCCCCAGACGCGGGCCCAGCCGAGGTAGAACCGCTGGTCGGCCGTGAATCCGTCGATCGGCGCGGGCTCGGCCCGGCCGGCGAGCGTTCCGCGGTAGGCGCGGTACGCGATGCCGAGGCCGCCGAGGTCCGCGATCGACTCGCCGAGGACGAGCTTGCCGTTGACGTGCTCGCCCTCGAACACGTACGCCGTCGAACTGGGTCCTCGACGCACCTGGCCCTCGCCTCGTAGCTTCGCCGCGTCCTCGGCGCGTCCACCAGTCGCTCAGGTTCCCGGCGGCGTCGAACTTGCGGCCCTCGTCGTCGAAGCCATGCGTCAGCTCGTGGCCGATGACGCTGCCCATCGCGCCGTAGTTCACGGCGTCGTCCGCCTTCGGGTCGAAGAGCGGCGGCTGCAGGATCCCGGCCGGAAAGACGATCTCGTTCAGGAGCGGGTCGTAGTAGGCGTTCACCTCGGGCGGCGTCATCTGCCAGTCCTCGCGGTCGACGGGCCGGCCGATCTTCGAGAGCAGGCGGTGGAACTCGTACTCGCGGGCGCGCTGGACGTTCAGGACGTACGGCCCGCGGTCGATCGACAGCGACGAGTAGTCGCGCCAGACGTCGGGGTAGCCGATCTTGGGCCGGAAGGTGGCGAGCTTGCCGAGCGCCTTCTGCCGGGTGACCTCGCTCATCCAGGGGAGGGTCTTCAGGTCTTCGCGGAGCGCCCCGATGAGGTTCTGGACCATCCTGTCGGCGGCGGCCTTGGCCTCGGGCGGGAAGTAGTCGCGGACGAACGACTTGCCGAGCGCCTGGCCGAGGGCGGCGTCGGTCGCGTTGACGCAGCGCTTCCAGCGCGGCTCGTTCTCGGGCGTGCCCTGGAGCGTCTTGCTGTAGAAGTCGAAGTCGGCGTCCACGAAGGCCTTCGAGAGGCTCGGCGCCGCCGCGTTCACGGCCGTCCAGCGCAGGTACGGCTTCCACTGGCTGATCGGCGTCGCCCGCATCTCCTTGCTGACGGCCTCGAAGAACTTCGGCTGCGCGACGTTGACGGCCGCCGGCGCGACGCCGGCCTGCCGGAAGTAGGCGCTCCACGAGAAGTTGGGCGTCAGCGCCGCGAGGCGCGTGAGGTCCATGCGGTTGTACGTCTTCTCCGAGTCGCGCTGTTCGACCGGCGTCATCGAGGCCTCGGCCAGGCGCGTCTCGATCGCCAGCACCGTCTTCGCGTTCGCGGCGGCGCGGCCGGAGTCCTCGCCGAGCAGCTCGAACATCCGCGCGACGTGCGCGAGGTACTTCTCCCGCAGCGCCTTCGCCTCGTCGTCGGTCTTCAGGTAGTAGTCGCGCTCGGGAAGCCCGAGGCCTCCCTGCGCCGCGATCGCGATGACCTCGGTGGAGGCCTTCCGGTCCTGCTCCGCCGTGAACTGGAACACGGCGTTGGCGCCGAGGGCCTGCAGCCGTCCGATCTCGGCCTGGAGGTCGGCGGGCGTCGCGATCCGGTCGATGCGCTCGAGCTCGGGCTGGATCGGAGCCGCGCCGGCGGCCTCGATCGCGGCCTCGTCCATGCAGCTCGCCCAGAAGTCGCCGATCTTGCGCTCGTCGGACCCGGCGGCGGCCGGGCTCGCGGCGGCTTTCTCGAGGATGCCGTGGAGCCGGTCGCGGTTCTGTTCGAAGAGGATGCTGACCGAGCCCCAGTACGACTGGTCCGGCGGGATCGGATTGGCCGCGAGCCAGCCGCCGTTGCCGAACTGGTTGAGATCGACGCAGGCGGAGACCGACCGGTCGAGGTCGGCCGGGTTGATGCCGTGGGTGCCGGCCGGCGCCGCCGGGAGCGGCGGGCGCCGACGCGGCGCCGCCGGCTTGTCGGCCGCCGGGGCGGAAGTCGGCGCGGTCGAGCAACCCGCGGCCAGAGTCGTCAGCGTCGCGAGGACGGCCAGGGTTCGGGTGGTGAGTTTCACGGATCCTCCTTCGGCACGAGATCTCCTACGGAGGCTCTCCGTGCGGGTTTCCCGGAAGGCAGCGATCCTATCGCCTATCGCTTCGACGTGACCTGGCTCACGCGGGGCGCTCCGCGCCCGGCTGTAACCTGTGGGTTCACCAGCTCAGCGAGGAGGATTTCCCATGCGTCGATCTGTATTTCTGGTCGTGTCTCTCGCCCTCGCCCTGGCGGCGGCCGGGCACGCGCAGACGCAGGACGCCTCGGAGGAGGCGAGCTTCGGCTACCTGCCGCTCGCGAAGATCCTCCCCGTCGTCGGCTCGACGGCGGGCGCCGCGGGCTCCTTCTTCAAGACGTCGATCCAGGTGTTCAACCCGACGCCGAGCCCCATGAGCGGCCGGTTCGTCTATCACGCAACCGGCACGCCGGGTTCGGCGACGGATCCGAGCCTGGACTTCACGGTGGCGCCCCAGCAGACGATCCGGTGGGACGATCTCCTTCCCGCGATGGGCCTGTCGGGCCTGGGTACCCTCGACATCATGCTGCCCACGGCCTCGGGCTCGCCGGCCGTCATCGTGTCGCGCGTCTTCAACGACGCGGACCTCGCCGGCACGTCCGGGTTCACCGAGGACTCGATCGCCGTGAACAACACGGGCCCGGGTGGCCAGGTGATCACGAACGGGCAGTCGGGCTACCTCGTGCTGCCAGCCGACCTGGACCGCTTTCGCTTCAACATCGGCATCCGCACGCTCGCCTCGACGTCGACGCTGCAGTTCACGGTGCTCGACGAGGCGGGCCACGTCGTGGGATCCGCGTCGAAGGCGATGGCTCCCTCGAGCTTCCTGCAGGCCGAAGCCGGAGCGCTCCTCGGCGTGGCGCTGCCGCCCAACGGGACGATCCGCATCCGCGTCAGCGGCGCGGGAACGATCGTCTACGGTGCGACGACCGACAACATCACCAACGACCCGAGCATCCAGTTCGCCCGAGCCCTGTAGGGTCCGCGAGAACGAAAGAGCGGGGCGGCGAGGCCGCCCCCTCGCCGCTCACTGGGGTGTCGTGTCCGCCGCCGAGGACCCGGCATAGGTCAGCCGGCCGTTCTCGAGCGACGCGTCCCGCAGCGTCACCGCGAGCGCCTCGGAGAGCGTCGTGACCGGAAGGACCTCGATTTGCGCGCGCACGGCCTCGGAGAGATCCTCCAGGTCCGCCTCGTTGTCCCTGGGGATGACGATGCTCCGAATGCCCGCGCGGACGGCTCCGAGGATCTTCTCCTTGAGACCGCCGATCGGGAGAACGCGCCCGGAGAGCGTGATCTCGCCCGTCATGGCGACGTCGTTGCGCACGGCGCGGCGCGAGAGCGCCGAGGCGACGGCCGAGGCCATGGCGATGCCGGCCGACGGCCCGTCCTTCGGGATGGCCCCCGCGGGCACGTGGATGTGGATGTCGCGCTCGAAATCCTTCTCGTCGATGCCGAGCAGCGGTGCGTGGCTGCGCGCGAAGGTCCAGGCGGCGCGCGCCGACTCCTTCATGACGTCGCCGAGCTGGCCCGTCAGGATGAGCTCGCCCTTGCCGCGCATGAGCGAGGCCTCGACGAACATGATGTCGCCGCCGGCCGGCGTGTAGTACATGCCGGTCGCGACCCCGACCTGGTCCTCCTGGGACATCTTCTCCGGGTGGACGTGCGGGCGGCCGAGCAGCGGCCGGACGTCCTCGGAGCGGATCTCGGCCTTCTCGATCTCGCGCGCGGCGATGCGACGGGCGACCTTGCGGGCGAGCTTGCCGAGCTCGCGCTCGAGCTGCCGCACGCCGGACTCGCGCGTGTAGGCCGCGATGACCTCCCGGATCGCGGACTCGGTCAGGTCGAGCTGGCCGGCGGCCAGCCCGTTCTCCTCGATCTGTCGCGGCACGAGGTAGCTCTTCGCGATCTGGAGCTTCTCCTCCTCCGTGTATCCGGCGAAGTTCACGGTCTCCATCCGGTCGAGGAGCGGTCCCGGGATGTTCTGAACGAAGTTGGCCGTCGCGATGAAGAGAACCTCCGAGAGGTCGAACGGGACGCCCAGGTAGTGGTCCGTGAAGGAGTCGTTCTGCGCGGGGTCGAGCACTTCGAGCAGCGCCGAAGCCGGGTCGCCCTGGTAGGAGACGCCGAGCTTGTCGACCTCGTCGAGGAGAAACACGGGGTTCTTCGAGCCGGCCTGTTTCATGCCCTGCAGAATGCGGCCGGGCATCGCGCCGATGTAGGTGCGCCGGTGGCCGCGGATGTCGGCTTCGTCGCGCGCGCCGCCGAGCGAGATGCGGACGTACTTGCGCCCCATCGCGCGGGCGATCGACTTGGCGATCGAGGTCTTGCCGACGCCCGGAGGTCCGGCGAAGAGCAGGATCCGGCCCCTGCCGGAGCGCCTGGCCGACTCCTTCGGCTCGGCCTTCGCTCCGTCCGCCGGGGCCGTGGCGGAGGCGCCCGCCTTGACGGAGGCGGCGCGCTCCTCGCCGAGCTGGCGCACCGCCAGGAACTCCAGGATCCGGTCCTTGACGTCCTTCAGGCCGAAGTGGTCTTCGTCGAGGATCCGGGCGGCCTCGGGCACGTCGAGCTTTTCGTCGCTGCGGGCGTTCCATGGAAGCTCGGCCACGGTCTCGAGGTAGGTGCGAATGACCTGCGACTCCATCGACTCGCGCCCGATCCGGGTCAGGCGCTGCCACTCGCGGTCGATCTCCTTGCGGGCCTCCTGGGGAAGCTCGAGCGCGTCGAGCTTGGCGCGCAGCTCCTTCAAGCTCTCGTCGGAGGCCCCGTCGGTTTCGCCGAGCTCCTTCTGGATCGCCTTCAGCTGCTCGCGCAGGTACATCTCGCGCTGCCGGCTGCCGATCTCCTCCTTGACCCGGGACTGGATCTCCTCCTGGGCGGACAGGACGTCGACCTGGCGCTGGACGTGGACGAGGACGCGGCGCAGCCGGTCTTCGACCGACAGCGTCTCGAGGAGGACCTGCTTGGCGGCGACCGGAACGTCGAGGTACCCGGCCACCAGGTCCGCGAGGCGGCCGGGCTCGTCGACCTCGGCCAGGATCTGGTCGACCGCTTCTTCGGGAAGGCCCAGTTTCTTGCCGAGCTCCGCGGCGCGTTCGCGCGCTTCGCGGTGCAGGCCGGCGAAGGCCGGGTCGCGGGGATCCAGGGGCAGCATCTCGCTGGCCTCCTGCACCGTCGCTTCGAGAAAGCCCTGCTTGTTCGCGGCCAGACGCAGCGCGATTCCGCGCGCCTTGCCGTCGAGGACGAGGCGAATCCCGCCCAGCCCGCGCTGGACGGAGCCGATCGTCGCGATCGTTCCGATGGTGTAGAGCTCGGAGGGCGTCACGCTCTCCGACTCGCTGCGCTGGGCCACCGCGAACACCCGGTGGTCCGGCGAGGCCAGCGCCGCCTCGATGGCGCGCAGGGTCCCCGACCGTCCGGCCGAGATGGGGAAGGTGACGCCCGGGAAGAGCACGGCGTTCCGCATCGGAACGACCGGCAGCGGCTTCGAGACGTTTTCGGACATGTGGACGTTTTCTCCTTGCCGGTCAGTCGCTTGCGAGCGCCGCCGGATCGGGCGTTCGAAGTCCGGCATGGACCCCAACCGCCGGCCACTCCTGGCAATTCCAAATACGTGAGCGCGCTCCGCGCAGGTTCAGGAACCTAGACGCGGCGGAGGATCGCGATGGAGACGTCGTCGTCGGGAAGGGTCCGGCCGCGGAAGGCGTGAAGGTTGAGGGCGATGGAGTCGGCGAGGGCCTGGGGCGGGAGGGCGGCGCCCGTCCGGAGGAGGCCTTCGATGCGAGCCTCGCCGAATTCCTGGTCCGCGGCGTTGCGCGCCTCCGACAGGCCGTCGGAGTGGAGAAAGAGCGTCTCGCCCTTTTCGATGCGTCCCGACTCGACGGGCCAGGAGAGCTGGGGGCGGATTCCCAGCGGGTAGGCGCCCTTGCCGATCCGCGCACGGACGTTCCCGTCGGCGCCCGCCAGCAGAGGCTGCGGGTGCCCGGCGACGGAGCCCGAAAAGGCGCCGTCGGGAGACAGGAGAAGGTAGACGCACGAGAAGAACGCGCGAGGGCCCCCGGTCCGGCAGAGGATGCGGTTCAACGTGGCGAACATCGCGGGCGGCGACGGATCCACGTCGAGCTGCGTGCGAAAGGCCGCGTGCGCGACGGCCATGACGAGACCCGCGGCCATCCCGTGCCCCGAGGCATCGCCGAAGAGGACCGCGAGCCGGCCGCCCGGAAGCGGAACGAAATCGTAGATGTCGCCGCCCACCGTGTTCGCGATCTCGTTGTGGGCCCCGAGAGCGAAGGTTTCCGTCGCGGGCAGCGCCTTGGGAATCAGGCTCGCCTGGAGGTCCCGCGCGAGCTCGAGCTCGTCGCGGTAGTTGATCTTGTCGACGAGCTCCATCGCCAGCAGGAGCCCGAGCAGCACCGTCGAGAGGACCAGGAACGTGCTGTCGAGGTCGACGTTGTACGAGGTTGTCCGCCGCACGCCGTTCTCGACCTTCGTCTTGCTGTCGTGGAACTCCGGCCCGCACATCGACATCACCAGGCACAGCAGGACGACGAGGAAGACGACGCGCCGCGCCGGGGCGAGCCGGCGCGCGAGGCCGAAGAGGACGCTGTTCGTCGTGCGGAGAAACTGGCGGACGCGCCCGCACTCCTTCTCGACCGGGGCGCGGTCCTCGGCGGTCAGCATCTGCTGGGCGCGCCGCCACTCGTGCGAGTAGAGGCCCGTGATGTCCTCGCGCCCGACGGCGGAGAACGTCCCGCGAAGCAGCTCGACCCAGTCGTGGCGCGAAGGCATGTCGCCCTCGAAGGCCCGCTACAGCCCGAGCAGCGCCAGGTCGTCGAGCAGGTTCGCCAGCCGCGGGTGAGCGGCGAGCTCCCGGTAGAGCCAGCCGTGCTGGTCGCGCAGGTCCTTCAACCCGGCCCGCAGCGCCGCTCCGTCCTTCGCCGCCGCCGCCGCCCGCAGCTTCTCGATCGCTTCGCGCCCTGCGTCGTCGATCCGGCCTCCGACCTGCGCATGGAGGGAATCGAAGGACGCGTGAACGTCCGCTTCGTGCTCGTCGCGAGGCTTGTCGGCCATCGCGTGCAGATTATCAGAGGAGCTCGGGAAGCTCCGCGAGCGAGTCGAGAATCGCGTCGGGCCGGACCGCGGAGCGGCCGAGATCGCTCTCCCGGAACTTGCCGGTGCGCACCAGGATCCCGCGCATGCCCGCGGCCTGCGCGCCTCCGACGTCGGACTCGAGATCGTCGCCGACGACGGCCGCTTCGGAGGCCGCCGCTCCGGTCGAGGCGAGCGCCGCCTCGAAAAAGGCCCGCGAGGGCTTGCCGGCGAGGATCGCGGTCTTGCCGGCCGCGTGCTCGAGCGCCGCGGCGAACGGACCCGCGTCGAGCATGAGGCCATCCTCGCCCCGCCAGTAACGGTTGCGCGCGAGCGTTACGAGCTCGGCGCCTTCGAGAAGCAGGCGAAACGCCCGGTTCAGGCGGTCGTACGTCATCTCGCTTCCGAGATCGCCCAGGACGACGGCATCGGCTCCGGCCTCGACCGGCTCGATCCCGTCGAAGTCCTCGAGCAGGGGCGTGCGCAGCAGGAAGTGGCAGCGCTTCCAGCCCCGCGCGTGAAGGAGTCCTCGCGCGGCGCAAGGTCCGGTGAAGACGCGGTCGGCGGGAACGTCGAGGCCCATCCGGGCGAGTTCGGAGAGGAGAACCGATCGCGGGCGGCTGGTGGCGTTGGTCACGAAGCGCCACGCGACTCCGCGCCGGTCGGCCGCGGCGAGCGCCTGCGCCGCGCCGGGAATGAGCGCACCGGACTGGAACACGGTCCCCTCGAGGTCGACCAGCAGCGCCTTCGCGCTCTCGAGCGGCGGGCTCATCGCGCCGCGCCGGCCCCGGCCATGCGTTCGTAGAGCGTGAGCAGCGCCTGCGTGCCGTCCTCGCCGCGGCCCTGCGCTTCGAGGGCCGAGAGGAGCTGGTGCGCGAGGGCCGTGCCCGGCAGCGGCACGCCGTTCTTGCGCGCGGTCGCGAGGACGATCGCGAGGTCCTTCTGCTGGTGCTTGATCGCGAAGGCCGGCGCGAAATCTCGCGCGATCATCTTCTGGCCGAGCACGTCGAGCATCCAGGAGCTCGCCGCGCCTCCCATCAGCGCCGCGTGGAGCGGTTCCAGCGGGAGGCCCGACTTCGCGGCGAAGGCCAGGCCCTCGGAGACCGCGACGAGCGTGTTCGCCACGACGATCTGGTTGGTTGCCTTGCCGAGCTGGCCCGCGCCCGACGGCCCCAGGTGCGTGATGCGCTTGCCCATCGCTTCGAGCACCGGCCGCGCCGCCTCGAGCGCCGCCGGCTCGCCGCCGACGAAGAAGGTCAGCGTTCCTTCGATCGCCCCCTTCTGTCCGCCCGAGACCGGAGCGTCGAGGAAAGCGACGCCGGACTCCGCCAGACGCGCGCCGATCGAGCGCGCGGCGTCGGCCGCGATGGTGGAACAGTCGACGACGACGGTGCCCCGGGCCGCCCCGCGGACCGTGCCGCGCTCTCCGAGGTGAACCGCCTCGACCTCGGGCGAGTCCGGCAGGCACGAGACGACGACGTCGGACGCCTGTCCGACCTCTTCGGCGCTCGCGGCCGGGCGCACCCCCTGGCCCAGCTCGGCGGCGAGGGCGGCGGCCTTGGCCGCCGTGCGCGTGAAGACCGTCAGCCGAAACCCCGCCTTCGCGAGGTTGCGCGCCATCGGGGCGCCCATCGTGCCCAGTCCGATGAAACCGACGCGGATCGTCATGGAGGTTCTCCTCGCGAAGAAACGCGATTCTAGAATGGGAGCCGGGAGGACCCATGAGCCCCATGCCGCACGAGGTGGTGGTCCGCGAGATCGGGAAGGGCCCCGGACAGGAGATCCGGGCCGGCCGGCATGTGCTGCGCGCCGACGAGCCCGTCGGATCCGGCGGCGGCGACACCGGACCGGACCCCTACGCGCTGCTCCTGTCGGCGCTGGGCGCCTGCACGTCGATCACGATCCGCATGTACGCCGACCGGAAGGCCTGGCCGCTGACGGGCGTGACGGTGCGGCTGTCTCAGCAGAAGATCTACGCGAAGGACTGCGCGGAGTGCGAAACGAAGGACGACAGCCGCATCGACCGGATCACGCGCGAGATCGAGCTCTCCGGTGCGCTGTCGGAGGAACAGAGGAAACGCCTGCTCGAGATCGCCGAGAAGTGCCCGGCGCACCGCACGCTCATGGGACAGAAGGAGATCGTGACGCGGCTCTCCGGCGGGGTGGTGGCTTGAGACGAACCTACGCCGCGCTCGTCCTGACGCTGGCGGCCGCGCGGCTTTCGGCCCACGACACCGACGTCACGCTCGCGGCGCGCAAGTTCCTCGCCCTCCTGCACCCGGAGCTCAAGTCCGAGTGCCTTCAGCCGTTCGACGGCGAGGAGCGCACGAGCTGGAGTTACCTCCCCGGCAGGCGCACGGGCGTCGCGCTCAAGCAGATGAACGCCGCGGAGCGAGCCGCGGCGCTCGCGATGCTCCGCGCCGGGCTTTCGGCTCGAGGTTACGAGAAGTCCGAGGGCGTGATCGTCCTCGAGGGCATCCTGCGCGAGACCGAGGCCTTCGGCTTCGGTCGCGACCCCGACCTCTACTATGTGACCGTCTTCGGCACGCCCTCGGACGAGCGTCCCTGGGCGTGGCGCTTCGAAGGCCATCACCTCTCGCTGCATTTCTCATCGGCCTCCGGCCGCGTCGTCTCCGAAACGCCGGCCTTCTTCGGGGCCAACCCCTCGCGGGTGGCTTCGGGTCCCCGCGCGGGCCTTCGGGTCCTCGGCGCCGAGGAGGATGCGGCGAGACGGCTTCTCGCGAGCCTCGACGCGCGCCAGCGCGCCCTGGCCGTCATCTCCGCGACGGCGCCGGGCGACATTCTCTTCGGCCCGCGACGGCGCGTGCCCGACCCGGCGGGGCTTCCGGGCTCCGAGATGTCGGAGGCGCAGCGGAAGATCCTGGCGGAGCTCGTCGCGGTCTACACCGGCAACCTCGCCGAGCCGGTCGCGCGCGCTCAGGCCGACAGGATCGAGCGGGCCGGGATCGACGGGATCCGCTTCGCGTGGGCCGGCGGCACCGCGGCCGGGCAGGGCCACTACTACCGCGTGCAGGGCCCGACCTTCGTCATCGAGTACGACAACACGCAGAACGGCGCGAACCACGCGCACAGCGTGTTTCGGGACCTCGACGACGATTTCGGCGGCGACCTGCTGCGCCAGCACTACGCGACGAGCCCGCACCACGCGGGCGCGGCCGGCCGCCGGGAATCCGGATCCCCTTGAAGCGGAAGCGGGCCCGGCCCTAGCGCGTCTCGATCCCCGCCAGATGCGGCGCGAGCGCGGCGTCCTGGATCTCGCGCAGGGACGCGAGGCCCTTCTTCGCGAGGGCGAGGAGCTCGGTCAGCTGCGCCTCCGAGAACGGGCGGCGTTCCGCCGTGCCCTGGATCTCGACGAATGCGCCCGAGGCCGTGCCGACGACGTTGCAGTCGACGTCGGCCTCGGCGTCCTCGGCGTAGGCGAGATCGAGGACCGCCTGTCCGGCGCAGATCCCGACGGAGATCGCCGAGACCGTCTCGCGGAGCGGCCAGCGCGGGATTTTCTGTTCGCGGCAGAGCTTCGCGAGCGCCATCGCGAGGGCGACGCAGGCGCCCGTGATCCCGGCGCAGCGGGTTCCGCCGTCGGCCTGGAGGACGTCGCAGTCGAGCGTGATCGTCCGCTCGCCGAGGCCGCGCAGCTCCGTGACGGTCCGCAGGGAGCGCCCGATCAGGCGCTGGATCTCGAGCGTGCGCCCGCCCTGCTTGCCCTGGGCCGCCTCGCGCGCCGAGCGCGTGTGCGTGGCGCGGGGGAGCATGCCGTACTCGGCCGTCACCCAGCCGCTGCCGCTGCCCTTCAGGAACGGCGGCACGCGGTCTTCGACCGAAGCCGCGCAGAGCACGCGCGTGTCGCCGAGGGTGATGAGGGCGGAGCCCTCGGCGTGCCGCGCCGCGCCCGTTTCGATCGTGACCGGGCGGAGCTGCCCCGGGGCGCGGCCGTCGGGCCGCGGCGTCGCCTTCGTCACGGCGTGACCTCGGGCGGCGGCGTCACGTCGGCGCCGGCGGCGGGACCGGCAACGATGTCCTTCAGGAAGAGGAGCGGCCGGGTCAGATCCACGTGACCTCCCAGGGTCTCGGCGGGTTCGCCGTTGACGAGGATTCTCACACGGGAGGTCTCGGCCACGTTCTGGAGCGTCGTGTCGACGAGCGCCCCGACGATCGTCAGCTCCTCGTCCGAGCCGTACGTGAGCCCCGAATCGACCGCGAGGTCGAGCACGGCCTCGCCCTCGTGCAGCAGAAACGCGTTGCGCAGCTGCATCTTCGCGGGGATGACGGCCATGAGGCCCTCGCCCGTCGGGCCCTTCTGCAGCTCGGCGAAGAGCGTCTGGAGGAATGCCGCTCCGGTGACGGGCTTCGGGATGTCGCGCTCCTCGGGATGGAGGAGCATGCCGTCCCGGTCCGGAAAGTAGAGAGTGACGCGGACGGTCTCGACGGCCGGGGGCGCGGTGGCGCCGGGCGCGGGAGTGAAGACCGGGGCCGGGGCCGGCGTCACGCGGAGAAATCGGCGCGGCACCCGCCGCGAGAGGCTCGCCAGATCGCCGCGGTTGGCGAGGATCAGGGCCGCGACGGCGGCCGCGAGGACCGCGAGCAGGATCGCCGCGGCGCGCCGGCTCATGACGCCTTCGCGCGCGGGGCTTTCGCGGTCGGGGAAGGCGCGGGCCGCGGGGAGGGAGACGGGGCCGGCGGCATCGCCTTGACCGCGGACGGAAGCCGCCTGGCGTAGAAGCGTCCGACGGCGCGGGCGACCGCATCGGCCACGGTCTGCTGGAACTCCGGGCTCTTCAGGCTCTTCTCCTCTTCCGGGTTGGAGATGAACGCCACCTCGAGAAGGATCGCCGGCATCGTCGCTCCGACGAGGACCCGGAACGGCGCCTGCTTGATGCCGCGGTTCCCCGTGTCGGAGACCGCGTTCATCTCGACCTGAATCGCCTCCGCGAGCTCGCTCGACTCCTTCAGGTGCGCGCTCTGCGCCAGGTCCCAGAGCACGAAGTCGAGGTCGGGGTTGCCGGTCTCCGGCGCGGGGCCCGCCGTGGCGCCGTTGGAGGCGTTCTCGCGGCTGGCGACCTCCTGCGCGATCTTGTCCGACGCCTCGAGAGAAAGGTAGTAGGTCTCGGAGCCCTGGGCGGAGGCCGAGCGCGACGAGTTGGCGTGGATCGAAAGAAAGAGGTCCGCCTTCTCGTGGTTGGCGATCGAGGTGCGATCGTCGAGCGGCAGCAGGAGATCGGAGTCGCGCGTCAGGACCGTCCGGCAGGCGACGGCGCGCGGCAGCGTGGCGACGATCCTCCTGGCGATCTCCAGCGTGGCGTCCTTCTCGAGGGACCCGCCGGGGCCGATGGCTCCGGTTTCCGTCCCGCCGTGCCCCGGATCGATGACGATCGTCAGCTGCGGCGCCGCGGCGGAGGGCGACGCCGACTCCACCGGGACCGCCAGAGAGGGCCCGATCCGGCGCCCGACCTCGACGACGAGACGGTCCGGCGAGGTCAGGGGATAGGCGCGGGCGGAGAGCCCGGGCTCGCGGAAGTCGATCAGGGCGAGGTCGCCCGAGAAGCGCACGGACGAGACGAGCGGGTCGTCGAACTTCTTGTCCGGAAACGGCGGATCGATCTTCGTGTCGGCGAATCGGACCTGGAATCCCTTCTCCGAGAGGGCCGTCGCCGTTTTCGCGGCGTCCGAAAGGCGCAGCACCACCTGGGTCGTCGGTGCCACGTGCACGACGGCGACCTCGATCGTGAGCGGCGGCGGCCCGGCGGGCGTGAGCGTCCAGGTCTTCTTCCCCGCGTCCCACGCCCCGGCCGCGCCGGCGAGCGGAAAGAGCACCTTCTCGAAGAAGTCCGCGGGGGCGTAGAGCGAGCCCGCGACCAGGCGCGCGGGCCCCGAGATGGGAACGATGCGCCTGTCGACGGGCACCTGGGCCGTGCCGGGCCCGAGGAGGATCTGATGGCCGGAGCCGGTGATCGTCAGGACGCCCGTCGCCGGGTCCGACGAGACCGCCAGGCTGAGCGCCCGCGCGGCGTCCGAGACCGCGAATTCCCTGCCGGCGAGCGTCCCGATGGAATGCGTCTCGCCCTTCCAGAGGATCGTCGCGCGCTCGTCGGCGAGGGCAGCGGCCGAGAGCGCCGCGAGGAGGACGGCGAGAGCCGCGGTGGACGCCAGCGGCGTCCGGGGGCGGCGGTCTCTCAACCGAAGATGGGCACGGCTAAGGATACGGAGAAGAGGGTAGCACGGCGCCGCCGCCTCAGGGCTTGCGCGCGGCGACGTAGATCTCGTCCGGGCGCCCGTTGTGGCCCCCGTACCAGAGCTCGGCGACCTCGAAGCCGGCGGTCGCGAGCGTGTGACGCACCTCCGCCTCGGTGTAGGCGCGCACGCGGCCGGGGCTGCGCGCGGGCGCGTCGGCGCTCTCGACGAAGGCGCGCGTGTACTCGGGCGACAGGTAGTTGGGGAACTGGGTCAGGAGCCGGCCGCCCGGCTTGAGGATGCGGTGCGCGTCGCGCAGGTACAGAAACGCGTCCTCGCGCTCGAGGTGCTGCAAGACGAGGAAGGAGAACACGAGGTCGAAGCGGTCCGCCTCGAACGCCGAGAGGAACTCGCGATTGCCGACCTCGCGCAGGCGCACGTTGGGAAGGCCGGCCAGGCGCACGGCGGCGAGCCGGATCATCTCGCCGCTGACGTCGATCGCGCAGAGCTCGCGCACGCGCGGGGCGAGGTACTTGTCGACCCGGCCGACCCCGCAGCCGATGTTCAGGACGATGTCGTCGCCCCGGAGGAACCGGGCCACGAGCTCGGCGTCGCTCCGACCGGTGCGCTCGAAGCTCTCCGGCGTCGCTCCCGTCAGGATCGCGTCGTGGGCGTCGCGGTGCGCCTCGCCGTTCCAGGTGGCCTTGTAGTCGCTGCCGCCGCCGCGCGCGAGGTAGCGCTTGAGGAGAAAGCGAATGCGCGGGAGGCCCGGCAGCGGCATCGCGGCGGGATTGTAGCGTCTCCGACCGTTCGTCCGGCCGCGCCCTACTCGAGCCAGGACTTCAGCGTCGCGCTCGGGACGAGGCCGGGCTTCTGGAGCGCGAGGCGGCCGTCGCGAAAGACCGCGAAGTTGGGGATGCCGCGCACGTCGAACTGCGCCGCGATCTGCGGGTGCGCCTCCGTGTCGACCTTCAGCACGACCGCGCGGCCGGCCATCTCCGCCGCCGTCCGGGCGACCTCGGGCGCCGCCATCTTGCAGGGGGCGCACCAGTCCGCCCAGAAGTCGACGAGCACGGGCACGCGCGCCTTCTGCGTGACCTCGCGGAAGATCTCGTCGTCGGCGTCGATCGGTCGCGCGACCGGGGAGATCGGCGTCTTGCAGTTCCCGCAGCGCCCCGCCTCCGCCAGCCGTTCGGCGGGGGACCGGTTCTTTCTGCCGCAGGCGGGACAGCTCAGGATCATGGGCGCGGCCGCGCGCCGGAAGTCTACGCCCGGGTCCCGAAACCTCCGAGCCCGGCCGGCGTCTCTCGGGCAAGGGAGGTTCCCCATGCGTGGTCTCGCCGCGAGCATCCTCTTTGCCGGCCTGGCGGCCCCGACCGTCCTCGCGGCCCCCCCTCCCGGCCGCACGGACGCCTACGTTCTGGCGGTCGGCGACAGCTGGACGAGCGGCGACGTCGACCTCGACGAGCTCGCCGGCATGCGCGAGAGGCTTTCGGGCGACTTCCTTTGGTTTCGCCGTGGGGGCACCGCGTACCGCGTCGACGATCCGGCGATCCTCCGGAAGGCCGAAACCTGCTTCGAACCGCTTCGGGCGCTCGAGCCCGAGATGGAGGCCTTCCGGAGAAGCGAACGCCAGTTCGATTCGAAGGAGGAGGCCCTCGATCGCGAGCAGGACGACGTCGAACAGGACCTCGAGGACCTCGACGCCGACGAAGAGGCCGGTCTCCCGATCGACCCGAGCCAGCGCGAGGAGCTGGAGCGCCGCCGCGACGCGGTCGAGCCCCGACTGCGGGAGCTGAGGAAGGAGCAGCGCGCGCTCGAGTCCGTCGAACGCGAGCTCGATGCGCGCGAAGAGGCGCTGGAGGCCGAGGCCGAAGGGCGGCTCTGGCGCCTGATCGACGAGACGATCGCGAGCGGCGCCGCGAAGAAGCTCCCGCCCCGCTGAGCTCCTACGGGAGACGCTTCTTCAGGAACGCGATCGTCAGCGGCCAGGATTCGCGGGTCGCCTTCAGGTTTGCACCGTCGCGGGCGGACTGGTCGCGGAGGAACCCGTGGCCGGCGCCCTCGTAGATGTGCGGCTCGTAGGTCCTGCCGAGCTTCTTCATCTCCGCTTCGGCCGGCGGGATCGTCGCGTTCACGCGCGCGTCGTCGCCGCCGTAGTGCCCGAGGACCGGGGCGCGGATCGTCGCGAGCACCGGGGCCTCCGGCGAGCTGCCGTAGAAGACGACGGCGGCGTCGAGAGCGGGCTGAGCGCCGGCGTAGGCGAAGCTCCTCGCTCCGCCCCAGCAGAATCCGACGGTCGCGGTCTTGCCGTTGCCCGCGGGGATCTTCAGCGCCCAGTCGCGCACGGCGTTGAGGCGCTTGTTCGCCTCCTCGGGCGAGATCCCGCGCACCAGCGCGACGACGTCGTCGCGGCTGGCGACCGAGTCGGTGCCGCCGCCGTTGGGGCCGAGGCCGGAAACCATGTCGGGCGCCACCGCGATGAACCCCTCCTTCGCGAGCTGGTCGGCCACGCCGCGCAGCCAGTCCGTCAGTCCGAATACTTCCTGGATCACGATGACGACGCCGGCCTTGTCCTTGCGCTCCGGGTAGGAGATCCACGTCTTGATGGATGGTCCGCCCGGGTTCGCCACGTCGACGTACTCGCCATGCCGCGGCGAGGCCTCGAGCGCGGCCTTCGCCTGCTCGGCGGACGGCGGAAGCGACGCGTCGCGCGGGGGCGCGGCGGCGGTCTGGGTCAGGAGCAGCGAGGCGAGGAGCAGGGCTTGGAGCATGAAGACCTCCTGTTGGCCGACGGCGGAATTCTATTGGGCCGGGAGGAGGGCGGCCACCGCTCCCTGGAGCCGCCTCATGAACTCGCCCCAACCGAACGGGTAGTCGGAGATGTTCTCCGCGGCCGGCGCCGGACAGCGCGCGGCTGACAGGTCTCGCACGCGAACATGCGCCGCGCCGACAGCGGGAACTCGCGTATCGGCGAGGCGCAGCGGCGGCAGGTCTCCGCCTGGTAGACGTAGAAGTCGTCGTCTTCCGGCCCGCGTCCGGACATCGGATGCGCCGGCTCGCCCGAGGCGACGGTGCGAACGCGCGCCTGGACGACACCGCGGCGCATCAGCCGGCGGAGCGTCCGCCAGAGCGCGTCCCACTCGTCCTCCGTGACGCGGCCGGAGGCGCGCAACGGATGGATGCCTGTCAGGTACAGCGCCTCGTTGCGATAGATGTTGCCGACTCCCGCGAGGACCCGCTGGTCGAGCAGCGCGTCGCCGATCGCGCGGCGCGGCCGGCGCTGGAGCTCGGTCCAGACCCGGGCCGCATCGAAGTCGCTTCGCAGGGGATCCGGTCCCAGGCGAGCGAGCAGGGCCCGGCGCGCGAACTCGGGCATGAGCTCGCAGGCCGGCGGCCCGATCAGATCCGTCGTGACCGACGGCGTCGCCATCCGCATCCGCACCGTCGGCCGGGGCTCGGGCGAGCGCCGGGCGAACCGGTAGAACCAGCCCGCCATTCCCAGGTGGACGTGGACGACCAGACCGCCGCTCCAGTGGTGGAAGAGATGCTTGCCGAAGGCCTCGGCGCGGCGGAACTTCCGGCCGTCGAGGAGCTTCGCCTCCCTCGAGAATCGGCCCTGAGGCGAGCTGACCGCGACGCGCCGGCCGGCGAAATCCCGGTTGTGGCGCCGGGCGAGGCGGTGGATCGTGTTGCCCTCGGGCACCCGGGAACTCTACTTCCGCCGTCCTTCCTGCGGCAGGGGGCTTGCATTGGAGTAGTTTCGGCACATGGCAGCCCCCTCTCGCCGCCGCGGTCTGCGCATACTCGCCGTGGCGACGGGTGTACTGATCCTGGCCGTCCTGGCGCTCCCGTTCCTCGTCTCCCTCGACTCGACGCGCGCCCGGATCGTGGCCGCGGCCGAGTCCGCGCTCCATCGCAAGGTGGAGGTCGGAGCGATGCGGCTCCAGATCTTCTCGGGCCTCGGGGCGGGCGCGGAGAGGGTCGTCGTCCACAACAAGGACGGATGGAAGAGCCCGGCGCTTCTCTCCGCCGAGAAGATCTCGATCAAGGTCGCCTTCTGGCCGCTGCTCTCGCGCCGCGTCGAGGTCCGGAAGATCGTCCTCGACGGCGTCACGCTGATTGTCGAGCGGGCTCCTTCCGGCGCGCTCAACGTCGACGACTTCCTCTCCGCGGGCTCGAGGGAGAGCGCCCCGGCCTCGCAGGCGGCCGCGGCGGTGCTGCTCGTCTCGCGGATCGACATCGCTCGCGGGCGCGCTCTCTTCGTCGACCGCAAGGTCGCGGCGGATCAGCCGGCGAGCGTCGCCCTCGAGGACCTGACGGGGCGCATCACCGACGTGGGCCCGACCACTCCGGCGAACTTCGATCTGGCCGCGCGGTTTCTCGCGGCGTCGGGCCGCAATCTCACGCTGAGGGGAGCGTTCGGGCCGCCGGCGACGGGCGGCCCCCTCGGCCAGGCGCCCCTCAAGGCGGCCTTCGTGGCCAGGGATCTCGCGCTGAAAGGCCTCGCTCCCTGGGTCGCCGCTTTTGGCCCGACCGATCCCGGGGATTTCTCGGTCACCGGCACGGCCGAGGGCGCGCCCCTGGGGGCGCTCGCCATCGCCGGCCGGCTCGCGCTCGTGACCGCCGGCCCGAAGTCGCCCGTGCCGGACGCCGACGGCACGTTCGCGCTCGCGCTCGACTGGGGCAGCGGCACGCTCGCGATCAGCAACACCCTCCTGTCCGTGGGCAACCTGCCGCTGAAGATCGAGGGCCGGATCGAAGGCCTCCGAAAGGCGCCGCGGTTGGACCTGCGCATCTCGACGCCGGGCGACGTCGCGATCGACAGCGTCACGGGCCTGCCCGGGATCGCCGGAACGCTTCCGGCCGGCGTGAAGCTCTCCGGGCGCGCCCGGCTCGAGGCCCGAATCCAGGGCCCCTCGTCCGAACTCGACATGGAGGGTTCCGTCGAAGCGGCCCCGTTCGCGATCACCTCCGACGGCCAGCCACTGCTGTCGTCGGGCGCCGCCCGGGCCACTCTTGCCTCGCGCGCCGAGGCCCCGATGACGGGCCGGTTCACGATTCCCTCGGGCGAGCTCCGCGACCTCCCGTTCGAGAACCTCTCCGCCGACTGGACGTGGCAAAAGGGCGCGCTCGTCCTGTCGCCCTCCGCGACGGTCTTCGGCGGGGTTCTCTCGGCGCGCATCGAGTCCGACTTCGCGCACCCCGAATCCGAGTCCCGCATGACGTTCGACGTGCAGGGCGTGCAGGCGCAGCCTCTGCTCGAATCGGCGACGTCGATCCGAGGCGTTTTCTCGGGAAGCCTCAGCGGAACGCTGACGCTCGCGAGCCAGGGCCTCAAGTGGGACGCCATCTCGAAAACCGGAAAGGGGGAGGGAAGGCTCTCGGTCGCGGACGCCGACCTGCGCACCGTGCAGCTTCTGCCCGAGGTCGCGCGGACGCTTTCCGCCGTCGGAAGCGTCGCCGGGTTCCAGGTGCCGGCGAGCCTCGAGTCGACGAAGTTCTCGACGCTCGAAACGTCGCTGGGCCTGGCGGACGGCCGCGTCACGACCCCGGACCTGAGGTTGTCGGGCCGTGACGTCGCGGTGGCGGCGGACGGATCGCTCGGCCTCGATCGGACGATGTCGTACCAGGGGCGGATCGTCCTCGGGCCGGCCGTCGTGAAGAGCCTCGGAAAGGCCGGGCGGTACATCGCGGACTCCGACGGGAAGCTCGCTCTGCCGTTTCGCGCGTCGGGCCCCATCTCCTCCCCGAAGGTCACGATCGACGAGAGCATCGCCCTCGAACTCGGCCGACGGGTCCTCGCGCGCGAGGCCGGGGCGAAGATCGGCGGGACGGCCGGCAATATTCTCGGCGACGTTCTCGACGGTGGCGGCGGCAAGCAGAATCCCATGGACCTGCTCCAGCAGTTCCTCCAGCCTCCGCCCCGCACACCCACGCCTCGATCGAGGCCCTAGGAGAGTCGTCATGCGCATCCGTCGGCTCATCGTCGCTGCCGGGCTTCTTTCCATCGCCTCCGTGTCGTCCGCCCAGATCGATCTGTCGAAAATCTTCAAGTCCGACTCGACCTCCAAGCTCTCCGACGGGGACATCGTCGCCGGCTTGAAGGAGGCCCTCGAGATCGGCACGACCGACACGGTCGACCTGACCGGCAAGGTCGACGGCTACTTCGGCAACGCGGCCATCAAGATCCTGCTGCCGCAGCAGTTCCAGCAGGTCGACCAGGCGCTGCGGCTGCTCGGCCAGGGCCAGAAGATCGACGAGCTCGTCCTCGGCATGAACCGCGCCGCCGAGAAGGCCGCGCCGGCGGCCAAGGACATTTTCTGGTCCGCGATCAAGGGGATGACGTTCGACGACGCGCGCAAGATCCTCTCGGGCGGCGACACGGCCGCGACCGACTATTTCCGCGCGAAGACGACCGAGACACTGACGGCCGCGTTTCGCCCGGTCGTCGATGACTCGATGAAGGAAGTCGGCGTCGTCCAGCAGTACAAGCAGCTGCTCGGCGCCTACCAGTCGGTTCCATTCGCGTCGAGCCTGCCGTCGTTCGACATCGAGTCCTACGTCGTCGGCAAGGCTCTCGACGGCCTCTTCCTCGTGCTCGGCGAACAGGAAAAGAAGATCCGGACGAACCCGGCGGCGCAGGTCACGGACCTCTTGAAGAAGGTCTTCGGCAAGTAGGGGCGAGTCCCGTGGCCGCCGCCCTAGGCGGACGGCGCGCCCCGCCCCTCGATTGCCCGTTCCGGCCGTCGCGGCGATCGGCGTCGGCGGGCTGCCGGCCTCTTTGCGCCAGGCCTCGAGCCCCCCTTTCAGCGCCCACGCCTGGAAGCCCATGCTCCGCAGCTTCTCTGCGACCTGGACGCTCGTGGCGTCGTTCGGGCACGTGCAGTAGGCGACGATTGCCTGGTCGCGGGGGCGCCGGACGGCCCAGGCCTCGACCTCGTCCGGCGGCACGCGGACGTCCCCCGGGATTCCGACCGGGTCCTTGTCGTAGCTCGAGCGCGACCGAACGTCGAGAATGAGGGGAAGGTCGTCGGTCGCCCTCCACGGCAGCAGGCCCCGAGCTTCGATCATCGGCGGCCCCGCCGTCTTGATCGTTCCGGAGCGCAGCAGATCCGCGGCGGAGCTCATCCTCTCCTCGGCGAGCGTCTCCCGGGCGACGCGGGCGGCGTACCAGCCCGTCAACGGCGTGGCCGTGACGCCGTGAAGGACGACGGATACGGTGACGACGACGCCGGCGATGGCCATGATCGTCAGAGCGCCGGGGAGCTTCGCCTGCACGACGAGGAGAGCGAGGAGCAGCGAGGCCAGTCCGCGCGGACCGAACCATGCGATGAAGGCCCGGGCGCTTCGGGAAATGGCGGCATGGCGAAGGACGATCGCCACCGCCGCCGGCCGGGCGACGAGGAGCGTGAGGGCCGCCAGTGCCAGCGTTGCCGCGAGCGGGACCGTGCCGACCAGCGTCGAGAGCACGGCACCGAAGAGGATGAAGGCGAAGAGCATGATCATCTCGGAAGTCGCGTCGCCGTACTCGAGGAAGCAGTCGCAGAGCCGCAGGTCGAGCGCGGCGATGGCCGCGCCCGCCGCGAAGGCGGCCAGGAACCCGTCGCCGCCGACGGCGACGGCCGATGTGTACGTCGCGAAGACGAGGCCCATGCCGTAGAGCGACTGGTACTCGCGCCGGATGCCGAACCGCCGGTCCATCCAGGACATGAGCCACGCGCCGGCGGCGCCGATGGCGAACCCGAGCGCCGGCCCGAGGACGAGGAGCTTGCCGAGGACGAGCGCCCACTCGCCGAAGGTCGACGCCTTCGCCTGGACGACGGCGATCGTGATCAAGACCACCGGCAGCACCACGATGTCGTTGGTCGCGGCCTCGGTCGTCAGGGACTGTCGGACCGCGCCCGGGATCCGCTTGTCGCGGACGACGTCCCGAACGACGACGGGGTCGGTCGAAGAGAGGATCGCCCCGATGAGGATCGAGGAGGCCAGCCCCAGGCCGAGGAGAAAGTGCGCGCCGGCGGCGACGATGACGAGCGTCAGAACCGTTCCCGGGCCGAGAACGAGCGAGGGCACCAGCCATTCGCTCGGCTTGCGGTCGAACTTCATCCGGACCGCGTCGAGGAAGAGCACGAGCGCGAGCGTCACCGTGCCGACGGCCTCGAGCGTCCGGGACTCCGGCGCCGTGGAGACGAGGCCCCGGCTCCCGAGCAGGAACCCCAGCCCCAGGAAGATCATGGGGAAGGACAGCGGGGCGCGGGAAACGAACCCCTCCGAGAGGCCGGCGAAGATGAGAACGAAGGCCGCCAGGCCGAGGATCGTCAGCAAGTCGGGCACGGCCGGATTCTAAGGCGGCCGTCCCGCAAACCCGGGCGGCCCTCTTTCGTACACCTAGATCGGCGGGCGAAGCCCTGCCGGAATGGGGAGGAAACCGTGAGATTCGAACGCCCGATTCTCGGAATCGCCGCCGCCGCGGCGCTGGCCGCCGCCGTCGGCGCCTCGCCGGCCGGAGACACGCTTCCGCCCCCCGCCAGGTCGCTGTCGGTGGCGGACATGGACCCGAAGGTCGAAGCCTGCACCGACTTCTATCAGTACGCCGTCGGGGGTTGGCTCGAGAAGAACCCGATTCCCTCCGACCGCCCGCGCTGGGGCTCCTTCGACGAGCTCCGCCAGCGCAACCAGGACAGCCTGCGCCAGATCCTCGAAGAGCTCGCCGCCGACAAGGCGTCGCCGGCCGGCTCCGACGAGAGGAAGCTCGGCGACTTCTACGGCTCCTGCATGGACGAGCCGGCCATCGAGGTCGCGGGCGTCAAGCCGATCGAGCCGGAGCTCGCGAGGATCGCCGCGATCCAGGGCCTGCCCGCCCTCCGCGAAGAGATCGGCCGTCTCCAGGCGATGGGCGTGAACGTGCTCTTCAACTTCGGGTCCGAGGAGGACCGGAAGGACTCGTCGAAGGTCATCGCCGCGGCCCTGCAGGGCGGCCTGGGTCTGCCCGACCAGGAGTACTACACGAAGGCCGACGCCAAGTCCGTGGAGCTGCGCGCGAAGTACGTCGCGCACGTGCAGAAGATGCTCGAGCTCGCCGGCGGGACTCCGGACCGCGCGGCCGCCGACGCGAAGGCGATCATGGACCTCGAGACGAAGCTCGCCGAGGTTTCGCAGAACAAGGTCGACATCCGGGATCCGGACAAGACCTATCACCCGATGACCCTCACGGCGTTCGCGAAAGACACGCCCAACTACGCCTGGACGTTTTACTTCGCGGAGCAGAAGGTGCCCTCCGGCACGCCGGTCAACGTCTGGCAGCCGTCCTACTTCCAGGCAACGGACAAGCTGCTGACCTCCGTGCCGCTCCCGACGTGGAAGGCGTACCTGCGGTGGCGACTGCTCGCGGCCGCCGCGCCGACGCTGTCGAAGGCCTTCGTCGACGAAGACTTCGCCTTCAACGGCAAGACGCTTTCGGGAACGCCGGAGCTCCAGCCGCGCTGGAAGCGCTGCGTCAACGCGACCGACAACGCCATGGGCATGGCCCTCGGCCGCGTGTACGTGAAGAAGTACTTTCCGCCCGAGGCCAAGAAGCGGGCCGACGAGCTCGTGAAGAACCTCCTCCTCGCCTTGAACGACGACCTCCAGACGCTGCCCTGGATGGGCGAGTCGACGAAGAAGGCGGCCGCCGCGAAGGTGGCGGCGTTTCTGCCGCGGATCGGTTATCCCAACCAGTGGCGCGACTATTCGAGCCTTTCGATCTCGCGCGGGTCCTACGCCGCCAACGTCGAGGCCGCCACCCGGTTCGAGTGGAAGCGGGACATCGCCAAGATCGGAAAGCCCACGGACGTCAACGACTGGGGCCTGACGCCCGCGACCGTTAACGCGTCCTACAACCCGGCCAAGAACGCGCTCACGTTCCCGGCGGGCATCCTGCAGCCGCCGTTCTTCTACCCGGAGGGCGACGACGCCATCAACTACGGCTCGATCGGCGGCGTCATCGGCCACGAGATCACCCACGGCTTCGACAACTCGGGCCGGAAGTTCGACGCGAAGGGCAATCAGGTCGACTGGTGGACCGAGGCCGACGCGAAGGCCTTCGACGAGCGCGCGAAGTGCATCATCCAGCAGTTCGACGGCTACTACGTCGAACCGGACCTCCACCAGAACGGCGAGCTCGTGCAGGGCGAATCGATCGCGGATCTCGGCGGCCTCGCGATCGCGCACCGCGCGTACCAGAAGAGTCTCGAGGGCAAGCCCGCGCCGGCCTCCATCGACGGGCTGACGGCGGACCAGCGCTTCTTCGTCGCGTGGGCGCGCATCTGGGCGTCCAACAACCGGCCCGAGTTCGCGCGCCTCCTCGTCCAGACCAACGAGCACCCGCTCGGCAAGTACCGCGCCATCGGCACGGTCGTGAACATGCCGGAGTTCGCGAAGGCTTTTTCCTGCGCCGCGGGCACGCCGATGGTCAAAGAGGCGACCTGCCAGATCTGGTGACGCGCGCGAACCTCCGGTTCGCAAGCGTCACCATCCCGAGGGCCCGCGGCCCGAGGGATCCCGTGCTCGACGAGTCCGGAATCCCTCATCGCTGCGCTTCCCGGGATGACGGCACCTGACCCGCGAGAGAGTGTGTGCTACTCCGGACGACCGCGGGGCGGGCCGGTCTCGAGCGCGCGCAGCGCGGCCGGTGAGCACGCGTAGTCCTCGAAGACGACGCGATACCACGCGCCTTCCGACGGCGGACAATCCGAGATCGGCGCCGCCGCGGGGCAGTTGAAGTCCGACCGCGGAACGATCTGCCGCGACCGGACGAGGAGCGCGTTGGCGCCGCCTTGCCCGGCGCGGTTGCGCTCGACGAGGTAGGGGTCGTGGACCGCCGTCATCGCGCGTTCGCTCATGTCGACGGCCGGGTATGCGGAGAGGAGGCGGCAGCCCCCGGGCATCGGGCCGCGTCTCCGGACTCGGCCAGGGGAGCTTGAAACACACGGACACCCGCGCCCTGCGGCGTCAGCGAGGCACAGGAGGCCGCGAGCAGGAGAGCCGCGGCACTCGGCACGCGCCGGAGCACGCCGTCATTCTCGCAGACCGGAGTGAGGAAGAGACCGAGACTTAGAATGCGGCTGCGATGGACGACCCGACCACTTCACGCCGTCTTCCCGCCCTCTTCATCTCCCACGGTTCGCCGATGATCGCGCTCGAGGACGATCCGTGGGGACGGGCGCTGACGACCTATGCGGAAGAGCTGCCGAAACCGCGCGCGGTCGTCGTGGTGTCGGGCCACTGGGAGGCGCCGGGGCCCGTCCGCGTGACGTCGTCGCCGGCCCCGGAGACGATGCACGATTTCGGCGGGTTTCCCGAAAAACTCTACCGGATCCGCTATCCGGCCCCGGGCGATCCCGCGCTCGCTGCATTGACGGCGCGCCTGCTCGACGAGTCGGGCTTTCCGACGAAGATGGACCCGGACCGCGGGCTCGACCACGGCGCGTGGGTGCCGCTCCGGTTCCTGTATCCCGAGGCCGACGTTCCGGTCGTCGAGATCTCGCAGCCGCTTCGCCGCCATCCCGAGGATGCGCTCCGGATGGGGGCGGCCCTGTCGCGGCTGCGCGACCAGGGCGTTCTCCTGCTCGGCACCGGCGGCATCGTGCACAATCTCCGCCGCGTCGACGTCGAGGACCGGCCCGATCGCGTCGCGGACTGGGCGCGCGAGTTCGACGCGTGGATCGCCGCGCGTCTCGAAGCCACGGACGTCGCCGGGATCGCGTCGTACCGGACGTCGGCGCCCCACGCCGAGCTCGCCGTTCCGACTCCCGATCACTTCGACCCCATCTTCGTCGTCCTCGGCTCCTCGATCGCGGGCGAACGCGTCACGACGATCCACGAGGGCTTCCGCTACGGAACGCTTTCGATGCGCAGCTTCGCGGTCGGGTAGATCGGCTGGCCAGGTCAGTCCGGGGCCGTTCTCCTACGTCTTCTTGGCCGGCATGAGCATGAGCACCAGCCCGACGACGCCGAGGCCGACCGATGCCCAGCGGGCGGTCTCCCAACCCTCCTTTTTCGAGCGCTCGCTCGAAGAGAAGACCTGCTTGATGCCGCCCTCGACGGAGTCGTAGCCGGCGCGCTGGCTCGAGGCCAGCACGAACCCGAGAAGCCCCAGGACGAGCAGAGCGATACCTATGCGTTTCATGACGACCTCACTGAGCAAGGACGATACCAACCAGGTGAGATCGGCGCTGCGCGGGGGGAAAAAGGCCCTCTCTCCCCGGACGCGGGGAGAGAGGGTGAGCTCTACAGGGAGTTCAAAAACGCGTACAGGAACGTCTTCTTCCAGGCCGGGAGCGATGCGAAGCGATTGCGGGCCTTCTTCCCCTGGCCGTCGTGGGCCAGGATCGCCTGCTCGTAGGTCGTGGCGCTGCCGTTGTGAAGAAACTTCGTAATCTTGCGCAGGCCCCACAGCGGCGCCGTGCGCATGAGCTTGCCCGTGGCGTTGTTCTGCGTGATGCCGTCGCCGAGCGAGCCCATGTCGTGGAGGAGGAAGTCGGAGTAAGGGTGGTAGTAGACCTTGTTGAGTGCTTCGACGGCGTTCGGACCGGTGCGGATAGTGGAGCGATGGCACCCCTCACACCCGAGGCCGCGAAAGACCAGCTCGCCGGCGACGACCGACGCCGTGATCGGGCCGCGCGGAGGTGGCGCGAGAAAGGTCATGAAATCCGCGAAGGCGACGACACCGGAGCCGTCGTCGTTGATCTCGGTCATGGGGTTGCAGGACAGCGAGTCGCAGTCGCCGCCCGGGCAGTTCTCGTCCGGAAAGTCCGGGCTCGTCACGCCCATCTCGTTGAGGTAGGCGTCGCCCGAGAACTGGAAGAGCGACGGAACCTGCCCCTTCCATCCAAACTTGCCGACCGAGTTCTTTCCCGTCTGTTTGTTGGGCACCACGGCCACCTTGCCCGCGATCCCGTCGGCATCGTGCAGCTCGTCCGCCCGGATCGCGTAGAACGTCAGGTCCGGGGTGGCGTTCACGAGACCCAGGCCGAAGAGAGGCGTCGTCCGTCGCTCGTCTTGGATGGTGGCGCCGAGAGGCACGAGCTCGGTGAGGTAGTTGCAGTCGCCCGCCTGGCCGATGCCGTTTTTCTGGATGAGCGAACCGCCGAACTCCTCCATCCCGTCGAAGAGGCCGTCGTCGCCGATCCTTCCGAATCGCGTCTCGAGGATCTCGCTGCCTCCGCCGATGGCGGGAACGAGGTGGCAGGTTGCGCACGACACGTCGTTGAACACGGGCCCGAGCCCCTCCTCCGGTGTTTCGACCTCGCTGAACTCGTCGAGGCCGGCGTCGAAGCGCTCGAGCTCGTCCGCCTTCAAGCCGGCCAGCGGTTGCCCGAAGTCGGGTGGCGGCGCGTGGTTGGGCGTGAAGGCGAGCGAGCCGAGGACGACGAAGGCGGCGAGTCCGGTCCGAAACGAAACTCTTGAGCCCATGGGCTCTCCTTTCGTTCGGCTCCAGGATTGGTCGGGCTGACCTCAGCCCGGAATTCAGGAGTCTTGAGTCCGAGCCTATGGGCCGCGGCGACGCCTCCACAATTGGCCGTGAGTTCAAAGATGGGCCAGTGCCTGGCGCGCGCGCGTCGCGTGTCCGGGCGGACGGGGAGGGTCAGGAAGAGGTCAGGGGCGCGGGCCCGGCCGCGGGGGCAGCACCTTGCGAGGACATCATCTGTCCGACCCCCCATCGCATTCTGTCGTCGAGAGATGGAGATGGAAGCGAAACCCGGCACAGTCCTCGCACCGCGAGTCTGGTGTCGTCAGCGGTGGTGCCGCGAAGACGAAGGGGCACAGCACCGCCCCGGCGACGGCTGTACCTGCGACCCGCACGGCCGCGCCGCGGGCGTCGAGGAGGAGCCGCGTCTGACCATTCTCCGGGCGCACGCCTCGCGCCTGCCCGCCTTCGCCTGCCGGGCGTGCGGCTGCGCCTCGAGGCGCATGGTCGAGTACCCGACGCTCTTCTTCCGCTGCGAGCCCTGTGCCGACGCGGACCGCTGGCCGGATTTCCGAGGCCGGAGCGCGCGCGGCTGATCCGGCGCGATAGGCTGGCGCTCCCGGGCGATTCGGTCGGGGGAGGAGCGACATGACTCAGGATCTTTCGACTCATTCGCAACTTCTTCGCCTTCGGCCGATGGGCGAACCGGACGACCCTCGAATCGGTCGCCGCCCTGACGCCCGAGGAATACGCGCGTCCGATCGGCGGCAGCTTCGGTTCGGTGCAGGGAACGCTCGTTCACCTCTACGGGGCCGACTGGGTGTGGCTCGAGCGCTTTCACGGCCGTTCGCCGCGGGCCCTGCCGGCGGGGGACGACCTCGCCTCGCTCGAGACGCTCGCGCGGAAGTGGCGCGAGGTCGAGGCGGGGCAGGACGCGTTCATCGGCGCGCTCACGCAGGAACGGCTGGCGGAGCCGCTGTCCTACGTCGCCTTTTCCGGAGACAGCTTCACGCGCCGGCTCGGCGACGCCCTGCTGCACCTGGCCAACCACGGCACGTACCACCGCGGCCAGGTGGCGACGCTCCTGCGCCAGCTCGGACACAAGGCGACATCGACCGACTTCCTGCGCTACGTCGATGCGCTGGAGGCCTGAGGCGACCCGCGGCTACGACGTCGGGATGCGGGGCTTCGCGGCTTCGAGCACGGTGACGGTCTCGGACTCGCGCTGGAGGACGCCGGCGCCGTAGCCCTGCTTCGTCAGGAACTTGAAGTCGACCTGCTGGTACGGCACCGCGGCCGGCAGGAGCTCCTTGCGATACACCCAGGTCTCGACGGTGTTGTTGGACGAGTCGAGCGCGGTCTTGCCGGGCCCCGCAAACCCGGCGGCGGTCGTGGCCTGCTTTCCCGAGGTCGAGCTCATCGAGGAGCTGCCCTTGCGGAGCGCGTTCTTGGCGTCCTGCGAGCCGACGGTCGAGAGGCCGTCGGAGATGCTCGCGTCCTCGCCCGTCCGGAGCGGCTTGCGCGCCGCGTACGTCGGGGGCCCCAGCAGGACGAAGACCATCCCGCGGTCGGTCAGGGAGCCCTTCTGCTCCGAGGCGAGAGCGAGGCTGGCGTTGGCGAAGGCGGCCCGGCGCTCGAACTCCTGTCGGTAGGTGCGGCCGTCGACGCCCGGAAGCGCCTGCCGGGCCGCCCAGAACTTCTCGACGAAGTCGGCGCGGGCGTTGCCGTCCGTCAGGCTCATCCAGGTCTTCTTCTCGTCCGCCGTCATGATCCACTTCACGGGTCCGTCGCCCCAGTACTGGTCCACGACTTCCGTCAGGTCGGCGGGCGGCTGAAATGCCTTGTACGTGTTGGCGATCGACGGCGCGCGGTCGGGATCGCCCGCCGCGGCCTTCTGCGCTTTTTCGAAGGCGGCCACGGCCTTCTTCGAGTAGACCGCCGGGTCGATGGAGGCGTTGGGCTGCAGCTTGAGAAACGCCCCGAACTGTTCGACGGCCTTGTCCGCCTGGCCGAGATTGGCTTCGCAGACACCGCGGTAGAAGGCGAGAGGTCCCTCGAGCTGTTTCCGGACCGCCTCGTTCCCGGGTTTGGCCGACTCGGCGTCGAGCGCCTCGAGGGTCTTCGAGGCATCGGACCAGGAGCCGGCCTTGATCTCCTCCTTGGCCTTGCCGAAGAGCTCGGGAATGGTCTGCGCGGAAAGGCTCGCCGCGGCGAGGACGATGCCGACGGCGAGGAGCGTGCGTTTCATGGCCATGGCCCTGTGGACTCCTCGGGGAATTCTATGCCCGCTCGACCGGCCGGCTCGACCGTGGCTTTCGCGGCCTCGGGCGATGCGACCGGCCTACTTGCGGTTCTGCACGAACTGCCAGCCGAAGCGGCCCTTGATGCAGAGGTGTCCACTCGTGACGTCATTGTCGAGCGGAGAGGTCACCCGGACGATCTCGTTGTCCTGGACGCGGAGCTCGAGCGTGCAGCCGACGCCGCAATAGGGGCAGATCGTGTCCGTGACGGTCTGCTTCGACTCGTCCCAGCGGCCGGCCTGCCTCAAGTCGTGCTCGCTCTTGAACATGAGCGCGCCCGTCGGGCAGACGCCGATGCAGTTGCCGCAGTAGACGCACGCCGAATCGGGCAGCGGGGTCGCGAGCTCGGTCGAGATGCGGGCGTCGAAGCCGCGTCCCGCGACCGCGATCGCGAACGTGTTCTGGGCCTCGACGCCGCAGGCCTGGACGCACTTGTAACAGAGGATGCAGCGGGCGTAGTCGCGGATGTAGAGGTCGTTGTCGACCTTCACCGGCTGGGCGACGGTCGACGCGGCCCCGGCCGGGGATGCGTGGTGGTGGCCCGGCATCGCGGCGTCGCGCTCGCCCGCCCGCGCCGGCGCCGCGGCGGGGCCGTAGCGCTCGGGGGCGCAGCCGTATCGGTTCATCCAGCGCCGCACGTCCTCGGACGCGTACGAGAGGTCGACCGAGGAGGCGAGGAACTCGAGCACCACGCGCCGCGACAGCCGCACGCGTTCGCTGTCGGTCGAGACCTTCATCTTCGGCTCGACCGGGCGCGAGCAGGCGGGCACCAGCACGCGCGAGCCCTCGACCTCCACGACGCAGACGCGGCACACGTTGACGGGCGTCAGGTTCTCCAGGTAACAGAGCGTCGGCGTGTCGACGCCCTTCGAACGGCAGGCCTCGAGGATGGTCGTGCCTCGCGGGACCGTGACGGGCTCGCCGTCGATCGTGAGCTCGACCGGCTGGCTCGCGTCGAGGCGCTTGTCCTTCGGGATCATGGCTTCGGGCTCCCGAAGACGCCGAGCTTTCCGATCGCCGACTGGATGGCGCCCGAGGCCGTCTGGCCGAGGCCGCAGATCGAAGCGTCCTTCATCGCGCGGGCCATGTCGTCGAGGAGCGCGATCTCCTGCGCCATCGAGCCGAGCGGCCGGCCCGAGGCGATCCGCGTCACGAGCTCTTCCTGGCGCTCGGTTCCGACGCGGCACGGGACGCACTGGCCGCAGGACTCGTCGCGGAAGAAGGCGGCGATGCGCTTCACGGCGTCGGCCAGGTCCGCGCGCTCGTCGAAGACCATGACGACGCCCGAGCCGAGGGACGCCCCGATCGCACGCGTGCCTTCGAAGGTCAGAGGCGTGTCGAGGGCCTCCGGGCCCACGAACGAGCCGGCGGCGCCGCCCGAGCAGCACCGCGCGGATGCCCCGGCCTCCGGGAACGCCGCCGGCCTCGTCGATCAGCCCGCGGAGCGTCGCGCCGAACTCGACCTCGTAGACGCCGGGCCGGGCGACGTGGCCGGAGAGGCAGAAGAGCTTGGGCCCGGTCGACTGGCCCGAGCCGATCGCGGCGAAGGCCGCGCCGCCCTCGAGGACGATCTGCGGCACGCAGGCGAGCGTCTCGACGTTGTTGATGACGGTGGGCTTCCCGAAGAGGCCTTTCTCGACCGGAAACGGAGGCTTGTTGCGCGGCTCGCCGCGGAAGCCCTCGATCGAGTTGAAGAGCGCGGTCTCCTCGCCGCAGATGTAGGCCCCGGCCCCGCGGCGGACTTCGAGGTCGAAGCGCATCCCCCGTCCGGCGACGGAGTCACCGAGGAATCCGCCCGCGGCGAGCCGCCGCGATCGCGGCCTCGATGCGCTCGATCGCGAGCGGGTATTCGCCCCGGATGTACACGTAGCCGTGCTCGCAGCCCGTGGCGAAGGCGACGATCGTCATCGCCTCGACGACGGCGAAGGGATCCTCCTCCATGAGGACGCGGTCCTTGAACGTGCCGGGCTCCGACTCGTCGGCGTTGCAGACGAGGTAGTGCGGCTTCGCCGGCTGCTTCGCGACGGCGTCCCACTTGCGCCCCGCCGGGAACGCCGCGCCGCCGCGGCCGACGAGCTTCGACTCGAGCGCTTCGCGAATCACGCCCTCCGGGCCCAGGGCGAACGCGCGCTCGAGCGCCGCGTATCCGCCCTGCGCGCGGTAATCGGCGAGACTCCCGGGATCAACCCGCCCGACGCGGCGAAGAAGTCGAAGTTGCGAGTGGCGCGCGTCGAGAGTCTGCGGAGCGGAGGCGGAGCCGCCCCCCTCACCCTGTCCCTCTCCCGCCGGGAGAGGGAACCCTTGAGAACTCCCTCGCCGCCCGAGGGGGAGAGGGTCGGGGTGAGGCGGGAAGGCGTCAGCGGCGCACGGCGCGACGGCGTAGTCCTTCGCGCCCTCGCCGGCGTTCTGCACCAGCACCGCGGGCGCGCGCTCGCAGAGGCCCAGGCACGGCGACGGCCGGAAGGCCCCCTTCGGAAGACGCTTCTCGGCCTCCGCGCAGAGCTCCTTCGCTCCCGCGAGCCGGCAGGCGATGTCGTCGCAAACGTGCACGATCGTCTTCGGCTGGGGCTCGACCGAGAACATCGCGTAGAAGGTCGCGACGCCGTACGCCTCGGCCGGCGCGACCGAGAGCCGCTGGCAGATGTAGTTCAGCGCGCCAGGCGAGATCCAGCCGGCGCGCGAGTGCGCGGCCCAGAGGGCGGGCAGAAGCAGTGCCGCTTCGCGCGCAGCGCGTCGCCGCCCATGGAGAGATGACCCTCGAGCTCCGGCCGCCGAGCACCGCCTTCCCATCCCGAGGCCGGGGGCCCCAGCGCCGCATCGACCGCAGCGCGCTCCTCGTCCGAGGGGACGGCGTTGGGGATGAGGTGAAGATCCACTCGGCCTAGTCTAGATGAACCGGCCGGAAACCCTCGAAGCGCCGGCTAGGGTTTCTTGACCTCGCTCCGGGCCTCCTCGCGCGCCGCCTCCCGCTCCTTCTGCTGCTCGACCACGAGCTGGTAGGCCAGGTAGTACTTGTAGATGTTGCTGACGTAAGTGACGGTCTCGCGGCCGATCTTCTCGGAGGCGATGATCTCGACGTTGTTGAACCACACGTTGGGATCGAGACCCCGTTCGCTTCGCGATCTTGCGGAGCTGGGCGATCCGGCCGGGCCCGGCGTTGTAGGAGGCGAACGTGAAGAGGCCCTTGTTCAGGGCGTCCATCGGCTCCTTGCCGTAGTACTTGTCCAGCATGAAGCGGACGTACTTGACCCCGGCGTGGATGTTGGGCTCGATCTGGTGGATGTCGCCGACGTTCAACTCCTTGCCGGTCGCCGGCATCACCTGCATCACGCCGACCGCGCCGACGGCGCTCTTGGCGTTCTGGTCGAGGCGCGACTCCTGGTAGCCCTGGGCGGCCATCAGGAGCGTGTCCATGTCGTACTTCTCGCAGTACTTCCGAAAGAGCGCGACGACCTGGTCGAACTTGGCGCGCTCCGCTTGGGACGTCGCGTTCTTCACGTACTTCGTGCTCTTCAGATACTTGGCCAGAAGCGTGATTCCGCGTGGCGGAGCCCTCGGGGTAGCGCGCGAGGAAGTCGTCGAGCTCCTTCTTCAGGAGCGGGCTGTTCTTGCGGATCGCCAGGCCGATCTGCCCGCCCGTCCGGAGCGCGGCCTGCGGCTGGAGCTCGATTTTGGTGAAGACCTGCTTCCAGAATCGCGCGCGGTTGTCGTCGACCACCGTCGCCGGGACCAGGCCCGCGTTGACCATCTCCAGGATGTCTTCGGCTTCGAGGTTGTCCGGCGCGATGCGAATCTTCACGGGGGCCTTCCCCGCCTTTTTCAGCTCCGCGTTGAGCTTCTCGGCGCTCTCGTAGTAGGAGGAATCCTTGCGGATGTAGATCTCGCGGCCGGAGAGGTCCCGGGGGGCGGCTAGCGACGGCTGCCCCGGGGCGGTGACGACGATCTCGGAGACGTCTTCCCTGGTCGGATTCGTGAAGTCGACCTCCCGGAGCCGCTCCGGAGTGATGGTCAGGTTGGCGATCGCCACGTCGCCCCGGCCTTCCTTCAGCGCGGCGATCAGGTCGCCCCGCGCCTCCGGGATGAAGACGATGTGGATCCTGGACCCCATCGCCGTCTTCAGACGCTTGTTCAGGTCTTCCCCGAAGAGCTGGAACACTTCGTAGGCGAGGCCGCGCGGCTGCCCGCGGTCCACGAAATAGAGCGTCTTCGAGTAGGGCACGAGGACCCGGATCCGACGACGGTCGCGCTTGAGCATGCCGTCGAAGTCTCCGATCCACTTCTCCTCGGCATACTTGTCGATCGCCGCTTTGGACGGTGAATGCGGTGCGGGCGTGGGGGCGGGAGAAGCCCCGAGGACGAGCGCGGCGACGGCCGCGAGCGGAGCGAAGGAAAATGACATGCGGCGGATTCTATGCCGACGGTCTGCACCCGTCATCCCGAGCGAAGCGAGGGATCCCGGAATCGAAGCGCCGGCTGGAATGAGTCCGGGATCCCTCGGGCTGTCGCCCTCGGGATGACCGCTACGGCGTCGCGAGCGACGCCTGCGCGGTCACCTTCTCGATCCGGATCGCCGAGGCCTTGAACTCCGCGGTGCCGGTCTTCGGGTCCGTCGCGTCGATCGTCAGCACGTTCGTGGCGACGTCGTCCTGGAAGTGGAGCGTCATGAATGCGAGCCCGGGCCGCAGCGTCTCGTCGTAGCGGACGGGCACGGAAATCGAGCCGCGCCGCGAAACCGCGCGCACCGTCTCGCCGTTGGCCACACGCAGGCGCTCCCCGTCTTCCGGGGCGATGTCGAGCGTCTCGGATCGCCGCAGAGGCGACGTGTACCCGGCCGTCTGTACACCCGTGTTGAACGAATCGAGTCGGCGGCCGGTCGTCAGGCGGATCGGGAAGTCTTCCGTCAGGCGGTCCACCGGCGGGTCATGCTCGGCGGCCACGAACAGGGCGAGCGGCTCCTCGGGCGGGACCTTCCAGAGCCGTCCGTGCAGAAAGGGGGTTCCGGGGTGCGACTCGTCCGGGCACGGCCACTGAAGACCCTTCTCCTCCTCGAGCCTCCTGTAACTCATCCCGGCGTGCCAGGTGGAAAGGGATCGCAGCTCGTCCCAGACCTTCGCCGCCTCGGAACTTCCGAGTTCGGCGCCCAGGCGCCTGCCCAGCTCCGCGAGGATCTGGAGGTCCGGCCGTGCCTGCCCCGGCGGTTCGAGCGCCTTGCGTACGCGCTGCACGCGGCGCTCGCTCGAGGTGACCGTCCCCTCGTCCTCGCACCAGGACGCGGCCGCGGGCAGAACGACATGCGCCATCTCGCCCGTGCGCGTCAACACCATGTCCTGGACGACGAGGTGCTCGAGCCCTTCGAGCAGCTTCATCGCCCGCGCCTGGTCCGCCTCGGATTGCGCCGGGTTCTCCCCGATGATGTACAGCGAGCGGAGCCTGCCGTGCTCCATCTCCTCGAACATCCGGGAGAGATGCCAACCGCGGTGTGACGGGATCTTCGCGCCCCAGGCCGCCTCGAACTTCGCGCGGTCTTTCGGGTTCTCGACGTCATGTCCCGCCGGCAGCTTGTTCGGCAGGGCGCCCATGTCCCCGCCGCCCTGCACGTTGTTCTGTCCGCGGAGGGGACACAGGCCGGAACCCCAGCGGCCCACGTGGCCGGTCAGGAGAGCGAGATTGATGAGCGCGAAGACGTTGTCGAGCGCGTTGTGGTGCTCCGTGATCCCGAGCGTCCAGCAGAGCTGCGCCTTGCCCGCCTTCGCGTACGCGTGCGCGACCTCGCGAATCGCCGCGGCCGGCACGCCGGTCTCGCGCTCGGCGTACTCGAGCGTGTACTTTTGGACGCCTTCGCGGTATGTCTCGAAGCCCGCCGTAGCCCGCTCGATAAAGGCCCTGTTCTCCAGGCCCGCGGAGAGAATCTCGCGGCCCATGGCATTGGCGAGCGCGATGTCCGAGCCGACGTCGAGGCCGAGCCAGGAGTCCGCCCACTGGGCGGAGACGGTGCGCCGCGGGTCCACGACGACGAGGCGGGCCCCGTTCCGCACGCCCTTCAGGACGTGATGGAAGTAGATCGGATGCGCCTCGCGCGCATTCGATCCCCACAGGAGGATGACGTCCGCCTCCTCGACCTCCCGGTACGAGCTCGTCCCGCCTCCCGCTCCGAACACCGTCGTCAGACCGACGACGCTGGGGGCGTGTCAGGTGCGGTTGCAGCTGTCGATGTTGTTCGAGCCGAGGGCGACGCGGGCGAACTTCTGGGCGAGATAGTTCACCTCGTTGGTCGCCTTCGAGCACGAGAAGAGGCCGATCCCCTCTCCCCCGCGCTCGGCGCGAACCCGGCGAAAGCCCTCCGCGGCCGCGTCGAGGGCCTCGTCCCAGGACGCCTTCCGGAGCTTTCCGCCTTCGCGCACCAGCGGCTCGGTCAACCTGACGTACGGCTTCATGCCGCCTCCCATGCCGGGGCACGAGACCCCGGCGACCGCATCAGAGTACTTCCGAGAGGAGCGGCCGGCAAATCCGACGCCCGCCGGCCTCTTTCAGCCCGCGAGGTCGGCGACGATCTCCCGGAAGACCCGGGTGTGGAGGTCGATGTCCTCGGCCGTCGTCTGCGGGCAGATCAGCGCCATGTTGTGGAACGGCGTCATGAGGATGCCGCGGTTCAGCGCCGCCAGGTGCATGTACCGGTCGAGGTCCGGATCGATCGCGGCCGCCGCCTCCGAGCCGTTTCGGGGCGGCGACTGGCCGGAACCAGTACTCGGCGCGGCAGCCCAGCTGCGCCACGTGCCAGGGGAGGCGGTGCTCCGCGATGACGCCCGCCACTCCGTCGACGAACCGGCGCGCGAGCGGGATCGTGCGCGCATAGGCCTCGTCCGTCAGCACGCGCTCGAGCGTGGCTCGCATCGCGGCGAGCGACAGGGCGTTGCCGGCGAGCGTGCCGCCGATGCCGCCCGTGTCCGACTCGTCGACGCGAATCGACGTCCTCCAGTCGCCGCGCGATGTCGGCGCTCACGCCGTAGACCGAGGCGGGCACGCCGCCGGCGATGGGCTTGCCGATCGTCAGCATGTCGGGCTCGAGGCCGAGCTCCCGGGTCATGCCGCCGGGCCCGGCCGAAATCGTGTGCGTCTCGTCCAGGATGAGGAGCGTCCCGGCCTTCCGCGTCGCCTCGCGCAGCGCCGCGTGGAAGCCGGGCTCGGGATGGACGATCCCGATGTTGGTCAGCGCCGGTTCGGCGAGGACGCACGCGACGTCGCCGTGCGCGAGCGCCGCCTCGAGCGCCGGGACGTCGTTGAACTCGACCACGCGCGTCGTCTCCGCCGGGTCGACGGGCGGCCCGAGGTTGCCGGCGCGCGCCCGGGCGTGGCCGTCGGCGAGCGTGACGAAGGTCTCGTCGACCGTGCCGTGATAGCACCAGTTGAAGACCAGGATCTTCGGGCGCTTCGTCAGGTGCCGGGCGAGTCGGATCGCGAAGCGGTTGGCATCGGTCGCCGTCAGCGCCGCCTGCCAGAACGGGAGGCCGAAGCGGCGGGCGAGCTCTTCGCCGAGCCACACGGCGTCCTCGGTCGGCAGCATGAACGTGATGCCGCGGCGCGCCTGCGCGACGACGGCTTCGATGGTCGCGGGAGGCGCGTGACCGGTCATCGCCCCGGTGTCGCCGAGGCAGAGGTCGAGGTACCGGTGGCCGTCGACGTCGGTGAAGTGCGCGCCCGAGGCCTCGGCGACGAAGACCGGGAAGGCCCCCGCCCACCGCACCATCCAGGGCATCGGAACGCCGGACAGCCACCGACGGCGCGCCCGCTCCGCGAGCTGCCGGGAGCGGGGCCGCGCCGCGGCGAATCGCGCCTCTTCCCGCCCCAGAAGGTCCCGGAGGCGTCCGCGGTCGGGGAACATGCGCGGGAGTATATGGAGCCGCCCCGCCCCGCGCGGGCTTTCCGTTGCGCTATCGTTCGCTCCAGTTCGACCCTTCGGAGAACCAGGGAGGACAGCATGAAGCGGATCGTGCTCGCGGGACTGCTCGCCGGGATCGCCGTCTTCGTCTTCTCCGCCATCCTCCACATGGCCACGCCCATCGGACACATGGGGCTCAAGTCGCTTCCGTCGGAGGACGCCGTGCTCGCGGCGATGCGCGCCGGGATCACGGAGCCCGGGCTCTACTTCTTCCCGGGCATGGACATGGACAAGAAGATGACCGCCGAGGAACAGAAGGCGTGGACGGACCGCTACGTCGCCGGGCCGACCGGCCTCCTCGTCTACCACCCCGGCGGCGAGGCCCCGATGCTGCCGCGTCAGCTCGTCGTCGAGCTCCTCGCCGACGTCCTCGCGGCGGCCCTGGCGGCTTTCGTCATCGGGCACACGACGGCCTCCTTCGGGCGGCGGGTGCTCGTGGTCGCGCTCTTCGGCGTCTTCGCCTGGCTCTCGGTCGACGTCTCGTTCTGGAACTGGTACCGCTTCCCGACGCCGTGGGCGGTCGCGGAGCTGATCGATCAGGCCGGAGGCTGGTTCGCGGGCGGGCTCGTGATCGCCGCGATCTACCGTTCGAAGTAGCCTCGTGGCCGCACCGCGGGCTGCGCGCCACCGGAGAGACCACCCGTGACCACCTGGACGAGCGGGGGATCCGGGACGCCCACCAGCCGGTTTACGGTGCGGCGCCTCCGGTCGGCCTTTTCGCTCTGGCGCGCCTCGATCCGCGGGCGGGACCTCTTCGTCGCGAGCATCCCGATGACCGCGTCGATCTTTTTGGCCGGCTACCTGTTCGTGCGTGCGCAGGAAACCGAGCGGCGCGAGTTCGTCCAGAAGGCTCAGCTGCTGCGGGCCGCGATGCTCGAGCGGCTGTCGCAGCCGCAGGAGAGCATCCGGGTGCTCGCGACCTTCATGGAGGTCTCGGGAGGCTTGACGCGCCAGCAGTTCCGGCTGCTCGCCGCGCCGATGCTCAAGCGTCATCGGACGGTGCAGGCCTTCGAGTGGCTCCCCTTCGTT
The DNA here is from genome assembly GCA_963810205.1 of uncultured Acidobacteriota bacterium. Lineage (GTDB taxonomy): Bacteria > Acidobacteriota > Thermoanaerobaculia > UBA5066 > Gp7-AA6 > DAHUXD01. The sequence continues at coordinate 11,452 of CAWEMP010000014.1, read as the reverse complement.
CGCGAGGAGCACCGGCGGGACGTCGAGGCGGAGGCGCGCGAGGCGGGCCTGACGGACTACCGCCTCTGGGAGATCGCGCCCGACGGCGCGTCGCGGGAAGCGGGGAGCCGTCCGTTCTACGTGCCCGTCCACTACATGGAGCCGCCGGGCGCGCGGGCTCTCGGGTTCGATGTGGCCTCCGACGAGAAGCGCCGCTCGATCGCGGAGAAGGCGCGCGACAGGGCAGAGATCACGGCCTCGATGCCCCTTCTGCTGGTCCAGGACACCGGCCGCTCGGACGCTTCCCCGGCCGTGGCCCTCTACGCGCCCGTATACGCCGAGGGCGAGCCGGCCACGGTGGCCGAGCGCCGCGCGGCGCTCACGGGGTTCGCGGTCGTCATCTTCCGCGTCGCGCCCCTGATGGAGTCGGCCGCATCGCAGGAATACGACCGCAGCCTGGCCTACATCCTGCGGGATGCCGAGGCGCCGAGCTCCCCGACGCTGGCGGAACGGCCGCTGCGCTGGTCGACGCTTCCGCGCCGGGACGGTTTCGAGCTGAAGTCCGACTGCATGGTCGCCGATCGCAAGTGGGTGCTCGAGGTCGTTCCGATGCCGGGGTACTTCGAGCCGTCCTGGCGCGGCCCGATCGCCGTCGCCCTGGCGGGCTTTCTGACCGGTGTGATCGGGCTCGCGCTCGTGACCTCGCTGCGCGTGATCCTGCGACTGAAGCGGCAGCGCGAGAAAGTCGGGCCGTACCGTCTCGTCACGCGGCTGGGCCGCGGGGCGATGGGTGTGGTCTGGGAGGCGAGGCACGCGCTGCTGCGGCGGCCGACCGCGGTCAAGCTGCTCGCTCCCGGAACCGAGGGCGAGCGGGCGCTCGCGCGCTTCGAGCGCGAGGTCCAGCTGACGGCGGGCCTCACGCATCCGAGCACGATCGCCATCTACGACTACGGACGCACGGCCGACGGCGTCTTCTACTATGCGATGGAGCTGCTGCGCGGCATCAACCTGCAGCAGCTCGTGGCTTTCGGCGGCCCGCTTCCGCCCGGGCGCGTCGTGCACCTGCTGCGCCAGGCGTGCGGGGCGCTCTCGGAGGCGCACGCGGCGGGCCTGATTCACCGCGACATCAAGCCGGCGAACATGATGGCCTGCATCTACGGCGGCATGCCCGACTTTCTGAAGGTCCTCGACTTCGGGCTCGTCAAGGCCGTCGGCGCGATGGACGGCGCGATGCCCGAGGGCGACCCGGTCGAGGCCGGCGACGCCTCGCTCTCCCAGGACGGATCGCTCCTGGGGACGCCGCTCTACATGGCACCCGAGGGGATGAGCGACCCCACCGGCGTCGACGCGCGCGCCGACATCTTCGCCCTGGGCGCCGTCGGTTACTTCCTGCTGACCGGGAAGGCGCCGTTTCCGGGCCACACGGCCATCGAGGTCTTCAAGCTGGAGCGGCACGGCCCCCCCGTCGCCCTGGCGGAGGCCGCCGCGGGTCCCGTGCCCGAGGGCCTCGACGCCGTGATTCGGAAGTGCCTGTCGTTCGACCGGAGGGATCGGCCGGCCTCCGCCGAGGAGCTCGACGCGATGCTCGAGGCTTGCGCCGTGGCGCCGCCCTGGACGGTCGCCGACGCGCGAGCCTGGTGGCGGGACCGGGGGGAGGCCGCTCTCGAGGCCACCCGCCCCGGCCCCCAGGAGCGGGAGAGCGGACAGGCGGTCTTCCCCGCCACCGCGAGCGGCAGTCAAAGCTGATTCGCCTGGCGGCGGCCACCATAGAATAGCCGCCAATCCAAGCGAGGCCCGACATGCTGAACGTGGATGCCGCCTTCGACCGCATCGGCTCGGCTCTCCGGGAGAGGGGATACGCCGTCACGAAAGACGAGCGCCCGCGCGATGCCCCGGACGACCGGGTCGTCGTCTTCGAGTCGCAGGACATGCACGTCAACGTTCGCTGGCACGGCAAGCCACGCATGCTGACGCTCCACGTCCACGTCGATGGCGAGTGGGTCGAGTTCGCGCGCCGCAATTTCGGGCCCGCGGGCCTCGAGGAGACTTCCGTCGACGCCCTCGTTCGCGCCGTGCGCAACGAAGTCGCCGAGACCTCGACGGACTCGGACTCGGGAACGTAGCCCGGGCGGCCGCGAGGGCCGCACCTACATCCCGGAAGCCTGCTCGACCTGCGCGAGACGCCGCTCCAGGAAACGACGCTCCGGGTCGTTCGTCACGAGGTCGAGGGCGCGCCGATACGCGCCGGCGGCGTCCCGGCGGCGTCCGAGTCGCGCGAGCAGCTCGCCTCGCGCCGCGGGAAGCAGGTGGTAGCTCGCGAGCTCGCCGCGGCGGTCGAGCTCGTCGAGGAGGCGCAGGCCCTCTTCGGGGCCGAGCGCCTGCGCGACGGCCGCCGCGTGGTTCAGCTCGATGACGGGGGACGGGTGGCGCGCGAGAAGCTCCCGGTAGAGCCCGGCGATCTGCCGCCAGTCGGTCGCCTCCGGGCGAGACGCCTCGGCGTGGACGGCGGCGATCGCGGCCTGGAGAGCGTAGAAGCCGGGCCCGCCGTCGGCGAGCGCCGAGCGCGTCAGCGCAAGACCTTCGCGGATCTGCTCCCGGTCCCAGAGCCCGCGGTCCTGGTGCTCGAGGAGCACGAGCCCGCCGTCGCCCGAGACCCGGGCGTCGCGCCGCGAGTCGTGCAGCAGCATCAGCGCCAGGAGCGCGCGGGCCTCCGCCGAGCCGGGCACGAGCTCGGTGACGAGCCGCGCAAGACGGATCGCCTCCGCGCAGAGCTCGCGCCGCAGGAGCTCCCCGCCCGAGGTCGGCGCGTAGCCTTCGTTGAAGACGAGGTAGAGCACGGTGAGCACGGCGTCGAGCCGCTCCGCCAGCGAGTCGTCGGACGGAACCCGGTACGGGATTCCCGCCCGCCGGATCTTGTCCTTGGCGCGCACGAGGCGCTGGGCCATCGTGGGCACGGGCACGAGGAAGGCGCGGGCGATCTCCTCGGTCGTCAAGCCGCCGAGCGTTCGCAGCGTCAAGGCGACCTGCGCTTCGACGGAGAGGGCCGGATGGCAGCACGTGAAGATCAGGCGCAGGCGGTCGTCGGAGGCCCGGCCGTCCGGCGCATCCGGGAAGTCCGGCGCCGCGCCCTCCTCGAGCGCCGCCCACCGCGCGAGCTCTTCGCGCTTCTCGCGAAAGCGGGCGTCCCGGCGCAGCCGGTCGATCGCCTTGTGCCGCGCCGTCGAGACCAGCCACGCCCGCGGATTCTGCGGCACGCCGCCGCCGGGCCACTGCTCGAGGGCCGCGGCGAAGGCGTCGTGCATCACCTCTTCGGCGAGGTCGAAATCGCCGACCAGCCGGATCAGGGTCGCGAGGATCCGGCCGGACTCGGCGCGATAGAGGCTCTCGATCGACATGGGACGCCCGGCGAGGTTACTCCCGCCGGGCGGACCTCGCTAGGGCATCTCCATGACGGGGCGGATCTCGACCGAGCCCATCCGGGCCCCCGGGACTGCGGGTCGCGAGCGCCGTCGCCTCGTCGAGGTCGCGCGCCTTCACGAGGTAGTAGCCGCCGAGCTGCTCCCGCGTCTCCGCGAAGGGGCCGTCGGTCGAGACGGTCTTCCCGTTCCGGACCCGCACGGTGGTCGCGGTGGACGTCGCCTCCAGCCCGTCTCCGGCGACGTAGTGCCCGCTCTTGCGGATCTCGTCGGTGAAGGCCATGTACTGCTGAAAGAGCTCGCCCTTTCCCTGGTCGGAGAGAGAGGTCCACTCGGACTCCTTGCTGTAGATCAGGAGCATGTAGCGCATGTTCGGACGCCTCCTTTTCGACATCTAGTCGAACGGGATCGGGCGGGATCGACAGGGCTCACGCCGAAAAACGAGGTCGAGCTCAGGTCAGAGTCTCGCGGTCGAGGACGGCGATGGCGTGCGCGTAGATGCCGTCGGCCTCCTCCGGGCTCCCGCCGATGGCGGTCAGGCCGACCTTCCCGTACTGCGAGAGCGCCCCGATCATGTGAAAGAGGGCCCCGGTCTCGGTGCCGTGGCTGTAGTGCAGGCGGTGGATCGTCATGATGTCGATCAGATCGTCCGGGCAGAGCCCCCGGTAGGCCGGCGACCGGAGGTTGTCGGTCGAGCGATAGAACCGCGGAAGGCCCCGGCGGACAGAAGAAGAGTCCCGATTCGGCATCGAGCCGACCGCCGGTCAGGAACTGCAGGGCCAGGAAGGGATGCGTCGTTCCGCCGATGCGGAGGTTGATCTCCAGGGCGTAGGTCTCCCAGGCGAGCGCGCCCGCGGCGCGTCCGACGAAGAAGTCGACGCCGAGCCGGCTGACCACACCCCGGCGCGCCAGGACCGAGCCGACCGACCGCGCCGCATCCTGGATCGCGCGCCGGTACGGCTCGGCGGCCGGGAACCGGCACCCCTGATAGACCTGTCCGGAGACGCCGCCGAGGAGCTGGTCGTGGCTCGAGATGAGCACGACCTCCCCCATGGGGTCGATGCGGAGCTGGACGCTCGGCGAGGCGGACTCCGGGTACTCGAGCAGCTCCTCGACGATCCCTCCCATGGCGGCGAACTTCCCCCGGTAGCTCTCCGGCGTCTCCGTCGGCACCGCGAAGGAGAGACGGGAGAGGCCTTCCCGGAGGGCCGTTCGCCCCGGCGCATCGGGAAAGCGGAAGACCGCGTTGCCTTCTCCCGAGAAGCTGTCGTCGAGCTTCACGACGGCGCGCCGGAGGCCCGGGCGCCGCTGCCGCAGCTCCTCGAGGGCGTCGACGAGCTCCTCCTCGGACCGGAGGTCCTCGGAGCCTTCCGGAAGGGGCACGCCGGCCTCGCGGAACACCTTTCGGCTTCCGGACTTCGTTCCGAGATGAGACAGGGCGGGGTCGACGCCGTTGAGCGGGACTCCGAGAAGAACCGCGAGCTTGCGTTCGAGAGGCGTGGAATTGAAGACCGTCATGTACGCGCGGGAGGGGTCCGCGATCCCGTAGCGGATCCGCTGGATGAGGCGCGGCCGCTCGAGGATCTTCTCCGTCAGCGACCGGGGCGAGGAGTCGTGGGCGCAGAGCAGCGTCAACCGGGAGCGCGCGTGGCTCGCCGGGATCCCGGCGAGGAGCTGAAAGTAGTACTCGAGGATGAGCGGGTGGACCGGCTGGGAGGTCACGTAGACCATCCGCGCCTGGGGGTTGCGCAGGCGGATCAGGAGAAAGAGGAGCCGCTCCTCGTAGAAGCCGGCGCCGTCGAGCTTGGCCAGCTCCGACTGGTCGAGCGTCAGCGAGGGGATCACGACCGAGGTGTACGGCTCCTCTTCGCGGGCCGTGAGGGCGTTCCAGAGGTCCCGCAGCTGAGGCTTGAGCCGCTCGAACCGGGCGATCTCGTCGGCCAGCGAGAGGTCCCGCGCGAAGGGAGGCTTCGGGATCACTGCGGGAGATCCTAGCCCGTGAGGCGCGGGTCTGCTGATGCGATCACATCAGCCCGGTGCGGTGCCGGTCGGGCCGGCGTGCGCCGGCTCGCTGACGGCGCGGTCCCGCCCCGCGGCCTTGCCCGCGTAGAGCGCCGCGTCCGCCCGCTCGAAGAGCGTGCGCGCCTCGTCCCCGCGCGCGGTCGCGATCCCGATCGTGACCGAGACGGGCCTCTCGACGCCTCCCGACCGCAGGGGCCGGGCACGGAGCCGCTCGAGGATCGCCTCGGACTGCCGCCGGGCGGCGGCCTCGTCGGCGCCCCGCATCAGGAGGGCGAACTCGTCGCCGCCCCACCGCGCGGCCACGTCGTCCTCGCGCTTGCAGTCCCGCAGGACGCTGGCGACGTGCACGAGCGCCGCGTGGCCGAAGGCATGCCCGAACTCGTCGTTGATCGCCTTGAGACCGTCCACGTCGAACAGGAGCAGGGAGATCGGCTCGTGGTACCGGGCGACGTGCTCGACCGCGCGCCGGTGATGGTCGAGGAAAGCCCGGGCGTTGGCGAGGTTGGTCAGCGCATCGTGCTCGGCGAGGTCCCGGTAGAGGTCGCGGCCGGCGCGATACCGGTCCGCCCGGCGCCCCAGGATCCAGCCCGCGAACCCGAAAACGGCGCAGGACCCGGCGAGCTGGTACCGATAGAAGAACTCGTGCTGCCGGAGCTCCTCGGACACGTCGGAGACGCCGCCGAGGATCCGGATCGCGAGCGCCCCGGCGGGCGCGCCGAGACCCAGGAACAGGCCGATGAGAGCGTAGCTGCAGGCCGCGGGCATGCGCGGGCCGCGCCCGGAGGCGGGGAGCCGGTCCGCCGGCGCCGCCGGGTCCCGTTCCGGAGGCGGGCTCGACTCCAGGCCGACCGTGGTCACGGCCGCCGGCGTCGGTCGAGGTCGCGGATCTTCGCGGCGAGCGCCACGATCGCGGCGAGGATCAGGACCAGGGACGCGAAGAGGCCCTTGCGGCGGAACTGCCGCTCGTCGTGGATTCGCGCCGCCGCCGCCGTCGCGTTCCGGGTCACCGTCAGGCCCTCCGCGACCGCCTTTCGCACGGCCGCGGGATCGAAGAGGTGGACGTCGGCGCGCGCCTTCGTGAGCGCTTCGTCGGCGCGCGCGAGATCGAACTGGACGCGCGACACTTCCATTCCCGCCTCGGCCTCGATCCGAAGGCGCGCCTTGGCCGCGACCGAGTCGTCGCGCAGCTGACGCAGCGCCTGGTGCATCTCGGCGGCGGCCGCCGCGCCCTTCGTTCCCGCTTCGTGGCAGCTCGAGCATTTGCTGTCGGCGCCTTCGGCGAGGAACTCGTCCGTCGGGTGGACGATCGCGTGGTTCTCGTGGCAGGTGACGCATCCCGGCAGGCCCATTTCGGCGAAGGCTTTCTGGTGGGGGCTCGCCTTGAACTGGTCCGCGAAAGTCCCGTGGCAGGTCCCGCAGACATTGGCGACCGAGGCGACCTGCGGGGGAGCGGCTCCGTGGTTGCCGTGGCAGGAGTTGCAGGTCGGGGCCGAAAGGTCGCCCTTCTTCGTCAGCATCTCGAAATGCACGCTCTGGCGGTATTTCGCGTACACGTCCGAAGGGATCTTGTGCGCGGCCATGAGTCCGGCGTCGCCGTGGCACCGGTTGCAGGTCTCGGCGATGCGGGTCGGGTAGACGGGGGAGCGCGCGTCCTTGACGGGGAGAACACCGTGCGCCCCGTGACAGCTCGCGCACGTCGCCACGGTCCCGTCGCCCTTCGCGAGCGCCTGGCCGTGGCCGCTCGTGCGGTACTCCGCGAACTGGTCGACGCGCAGGCTCGGGTTGTACTGCCTCATGGCGGCGGCGTCGGCGTGGCAGGTGGCGCAGAGGGCCGGGATCTCCCGCGGCGCCGGCTTTCCGCGGAAGCTCTTGCGGCGGTCGTGGGCGGCGTCCTGGTCCTCGGCCTTCGGGTCGCCGCCGTGACAGGCGGCGCACGTGAAGCCGGCTCGCGCGTGCACGTCGTCGGAGAAGGCAGCCGCCGGAGGGCTGACATGCGGGTCGTCGAGCGCGAGGTGGCAGTCGACGCAGGTGGAGGCCGGCGCGGGAGCCTGAGGCGCGGCGGGGGCCGGTGCGGCGACGAGCAGGCCGGCGAGCGCGGCCGCCGCGAAGGATCTCACGGGCGCGCGCTTCCCGGCGCGGGCAGCAGGGCGAGGACCGTCAACGCCACCGCTCCGAGCAGCACGAGGACGGCGAGGGCGTCCCACACGCGGGACGGCCGTCCGCGGGAGGCGCCCCGGTCGAGCAGCGGCACCGCGACGAGCGCCGCGGCGAGCAGGCCGAAGAAGACGATGCCGACGAGCTCACCGGGGACGCCGGCGATCTCGGCCGGCAGGTACTTGAGGCCCTGGAACATCGAGAGGAAGTACCACTCGGGCCGGATCCCCGCCGGTGCGGCCGCGAAGGGGTCGGCCTTGCGTCCCAGCTCCCACGGGAAGAACGCGGCCAGCGCCGCGAGCAGTCCGACGGCCGTCAGCCACCCGATCATGTCGCGCAGGAGGAAGTCCGGGACGAATCGCATCGATCGCCCGGGGCCCTGACGCTCGATGGACGGGGGAACGCTCATGCCCTTCTTCTGCACGAGCAGAAGGTGCAGGCCGAGGACGAGCGTCGTCACGGCGGGAAGGATCGCGACGTGGATGCCGTAGAACCGCGAGAGCGTGGCGCCCGTGACGTCGGAGCCCCCGCGGAGGATTCGCGAGAGCAACGGGCCGATGCCCGGGACCTGCGCCGGCACGTCCGTGCCGACCTTCGTGGCGAAGTAGGACAGCTCGTTCCAGGGCAGCAGGTATCCGGAGAAGCCGAACCCGAGCGCGAGGAAGAGCAGAATCGCCCCGGAGAACCAGGTCATCTCCCTCGGCGCGCGGTAGGCCTTCAGGAAGAAGACGGACAGAAGGTGCAGGAGGACGGCGCCCACGAAGAGGTTGGCGCCCCAGGAGTGAATCGACCGGATCAGCCAGCCGAAGGGGACTTCCGCCATGATGTATTGGACGCTCTCGAACGCCTCGGCGGCGCTCGGGCGGTAGTACAGCAGCAGCAGGATGCCGGTCGCGACCTGCACCGAGAAGAGGAAGAGCGCCATCCCGCCCAGGTAGTAGAAGATCGTGTAGCGGTGGACCGGGACTTCCTTCTTCGCCGCCAGGCGAGCGAAGTCGTCCCAGCCGAGGCGGTCCCGGACCCACGCCCGCAGCGAGAGGCCGGCGGGGGAACTCGTCTCAGCTCCGGCGGAGGACGATTTTGTCGCCTCGGACATTGACGTCGATCTTCGTCAGGGGACGCGGCGGCGGCCCGGAGACGTTGGTTCCGTTGGCGTCGTAGACGCCGTCGTGGCAGGCGCACCAGATGTCGGACCGGTCGGGGCGGTACTGGACCGTGCAGGCCAGGTGCGTGCAGGTCGCCCCGAGGGCCTTCAGCTCCCCGGCGGCCGTCCGAAAGACGAGAGCCGGCTTGCCGCCGAAGGGAACGATCTTCCCCGTGTTCGCCGGGATGTCCGACGGCTTGAGGTCCAGGTCGACTTCCGAGAGCGACGGCTCGGAGGCGCGGGGCGGGACCACGAAGCGCAGGACGGGATAGAGGAACGACAGCAGGGTCGCGCCCAGACTTCCGCCGAGCAGATACGAAATCCACCGTCGCCGGGACTCGTCGTCGGCCACCGGAAGGTCTTCCAGATTTGCCTCTGCGGTCAGCATAGACAATGCTCCCGACGGCTTCCTGATGCAAGTTCATCATGGGGGCGGATTGGGTTCCGCTGTTCTATCGGGGCGTGAGCGAAGAGAATCTCTTTCCGGGATTGCGGGCCTACCTGCTCGAGCGCTTCGGCGCGGAGGCGGCGACGGCACGGATCGAGCCCCTCTCGGTCCGCGCCGGCGGAATCAAGGAAGGCGGCTACGGAGTGCCGCACCGGGTGTTCTGGGAGACCGCGTCGGGGCCTCGGATCCTCGTGCTCGAGACCGTTCGGCCGGGCGCCTTCGGACACGAGGACGCGAGCGACCGCGCGGGGATCCTGCTGCGGGCCTACGAGGACTACGGCACGCTGCCGCGGCACGTCCGTGCTGTGGACGTCGGTGCATTGCGGGAGAGCGGTCCGGCCGTCAGCCTCGGCGGCTGCGGGGAGGTCTTCATCCTGACGGAGTTTGCCGAAGGGGAGCCCTACGCCTCGGACCTCGATCGAATCGCCGAGCGAGGAGGCCTGGAGGAGCTCGACCGCGCGCGGGCCGGCGCGCTCGCCGACTATCTGGCGACGATCCATCGGGACCCCGTCCGGCATCCGAGCTGGTACCGACGGCGGCTTCGGGAGCTCGTCGGCTCCGGCGAATGCATCGCGGGCATCGCCGACGCGTATCCGTCGTCGTTCGGGTTCATCGACGCAGATCTTCTTCGCGAAGTGGAGACGCTCGCTCTTCGGTGGCGATACCGGCTGCGGGACCGGGCCGATCGCCTTCGGACGATCCACGGCGACTTCCATCCATGGAACATCCTGTTCGCATCGGGCGTGGACTTCCGGGTGCTCGACCGCAGCCGCGGCCCCTACGGCGATCCGGCGGACGACGTGGCGTCGCTCTCGATCAACTTTCTCTTCTTCGCCCTGCGCACGACGGGCGGCTTCGCCGGCCCTTTTGCCGAGCTCTTTCGCGTGTTCTGGGAGCGCTACGCGGCTGCCTCGCGGGACGCGGGCCTGCCCGAGGTCATTGCGCCGCACTTCGCCTTTCGGGCGCTCGTGCTCGCCAACCCGGTCTGGTACCCGAGGGAATCCGAGGACGTGCGGCGCCAGCTCTTCCGCTTCATCCTGTCGGTTCTCGAGTCCGAACGATTCGACGCCGAACGGATCCCCGCCCTGTTCGAGCGGTCCGGGCCGTGACCTGGGCGGTCTGGCTGACGGGGCCGCCGGCCTCGGGAAAGACCACCGTGGCGCGGGAAGTTCTCCGGCAGCTCGCGGCCGCGGGGACGACGGCCGTGTGGCTCGAATCGGACGCGCTGCGGAAGATACTCACGCCCCGGCCGGACTACTCACCGTCGGGGCGGGACCGTTTCTACGCGAGGGTCGCCGATCTCGCCGCGCTCCTGTGCGCGCAGGGATTCGACGTCCTCGTCGACGCCACGGCCCCCCGGCGGGAGCATCGGCGCCGGCTCCGCGAGCGCGTTCCCTCGTTCATCGAGGTGCTCGTCGAGGCTCCAGCCGCCGTGCGCGAGGCGCGCGACCCGAAGGGCCTGTATCGCCGCGCCCGCGAGGGGGGCGCGCCTCACCTGCCCGGTGCGACGGCGGCCTACGAGGAGCCGGAGAGGCCGGACCTGGTTCTCTCCGGTACGGCACGCCCGGAGGAGAGCGCGGACCGGCTTCTCCGCGTTCTTCGAGAGAAGCGTCTTTTGGCGCCTTCCGGCTCGAAATGATGCAAGCGTCCCATGACACCCATGGGTGTCCGGGTGCATCGTGCAAGTGTCAAGGAGGAGGTTATGAACCTCATTCGCTACGAGCCGACGACGTTCCCGATGTTCCGTGAGATGGAAGAGGTATCGGATCGTCTGAATCGCCTGTTCGGGGGCCGGATCCGTCCCAACGGCGGCAAGGAGTCGCTGACGGTGACCGACTGGACACCGGTGGTCGACATTCAGGAAACCGACAACGAATACCTGATCAAGGCCGAGCTCCCCGAGGTGAGGAAGGAAGACGTCAAGGTCACCGTGGAAAACGGGGTGCTCACCCTTCAGGGGGAGCGCAAGCAGGAGAAGGAAGAGAAGGGGAAGAAATTCCACCGGATCGAGCGCTCCTACGGCGCCTTCCTGAGGACGTTCACGGTTCCGCTGGATGCGGAGGAGACGAAAGTGGCGGCCGACTTCAAAGACGGCATCCTTCGGGTACACCTGCCCAAGGCCGAAAAGCCGCGGCCCAAGGCCATCGAAGTGAAGGTCGCTTCGTAGCTCTCCCGCAGGGCGGAACGGCGCCGCAGAGGCGGCGCCCTCCAGCGGCCGGCGCCAAGCCGGCCGCTTTCTTGTGTGCGGGCTACTTCTTCAGGCCCAGGTCCGCGAGGATCTTCGGCTCC